>NZ_JAHBRX010000001.1:0-1200000 GCF_018398335.1 Chelatococcus sp. HY11 | reverse complement strand
GCCAAGGTCTAATAGGAACATAGCGCTGCTTTCGGTCTCAGCATCTCGATCAGCCCCCGAATCCCAAGCTTCTTCCGAAAGGTGGGCTGGCCGTGCCTCGCACGTGTCACGCGGCATCTTGTCGACTGCGCGCATCGTCTGCCGGGACATAAATTCAAGCCAATTCGGTATCAGGCTTCTGCCGCATACGGCGGGGCATCGGATCCTGCGCGCGCAGTTATGCGTGATACAGATGATTTCTAGGGAAGGATAGGAGGGTATGGCGCCCCGCAACGACAGCTTGGTCTTCGCAGCCCTTGGCGGGCTCGGTGAAATCGGTATGAACCTGAGCCTCTATGGCTTCGGTCCCGAGAATCGGCGCCAGTGGCTGATGGTCGATTGCGGAGTAAGCTTCGCGGGTGAGGATGTGCCCGGCGTCGATCTCGTGCTGCCTGATATCCGTTTCATCGAGGAAGAGCGCAAGAATCTCGTTGGTATCGTCATCACCCATGCCCACGAGGATCATATCGGCGCCATCGCCGATCTGTGGCCACGGCTCCGCGTCCCGGTCTACGCCACGCCGTTCGCGGCGGGCCTTCTGGAAGCGCGCCGCCTCTCCGAGCCTGGCGCGCCGAAGGTGGAGATCATTGTCGTGCCGCAGGGCGGGCGCGTATCGCTGCCGCCGTTTGATTGCGAGTTCATCCCCGTCGCCCATTCGATACCGGAGGCCTGCGCGCTCGCCATCCGCACGCCGCTCGGCCTCGTCGTCCATTCCGGTGACTGGAAGATCGATCCGACACCGCCACTCGGCCTGCCGACCGATGAGGCCCGCCTGCGGGAATTGGGAGAGGAAGGCGTTCTCGCACTCGTTTGCGATTCCACCAACGTGCTCCGCGAGGGCACCAGCCCGAGCGAGGCCGATGTCGCGTCGACGCTCGCCGAGATCATCAAGGCCTCGCCGGCGCGCGTCGCTGTTACCACCTTCGCCTCGAATGTCGCGCGCCTCCATGCCGTGGCGCGCGCGGCGGCGCTTGCCGAACGGGAGGTGGTGGTCTTCGGCCGAGCGATGGAACGCGCGCTCGATGTGGCGGGCGATTGCGGCTACCTCGAGGGCCTGCCTCCGTTCCGCTCACCGGATGTCTACGGCTATCTGCCACGGGACAAGGTCGTCGCTCTTCTCACGGGAAGCCAAGGCGAGCCCCGCGCCGCGCTTGCGCGGGTGGCGACCGACAGCCATCCCGACATGACGCTGGCACCAGGCGACCGGGTGATCTTTTCGTCGCGGACGATCCCGGGCAACGAGCGTTCGGTCAACCGGATCATCAACGGTCTCGCCCAGCGCGGCATCGAGATCATCACGGACCGGAATCATCTCGTCCATGTCTCCGGACATCCGCGGCGTGGGGAGCTTGAGGCTCTCTATAGCTGGCTGAAGCCGGGAATCGCCATTCCGGCCCATGGGGAGGCGCTGCATTTGACGGAGCACAGGGATTTCGCCCGCTCGATGGGCGTACCGGACGTGCTGCGGCCGATGAATGGCGACGTGGTACAGCTCGCGCCAGGCAAGCCCTCTATGGTCGATCAGCTGCCGGTGGGACGGGTGTATAAAGATGGAACGGTGCTCGTCGACAGCGGCGAGACCGTCGTGCCGGAGCGCCGCCGCCTGTCTTTCAGTGGCGTGGTCACCGTATCCCTGGCGCTGGATTCCAAGGGCGACATCGCTGCGGACCCGCAGGTCTCGTTCAGCGGATTGCCGGAAGCCTTTGGCGCCGACAGCACGATTGAGCTGATAGCCGACGCGATCAATGACGTGCTCGACGGTCTGCCGCGCGCCAAGCGCCGCGACCCGGACAGCGTCGGAAAAGCCATTGAACGTGCCGTCCGTTCGGAAATCCAGCATGCCTGGGGCAAGAAGCCCACCTGTCACGTGCATATTCTTGCCGTATAGGGGAGGAACGGGACCATGCGCCGCCCAATCTATGGCGGTTGCGGAGGAGGGCATGCTGCGCTGAGGCGCTAGCCGGCCAAACGGGTGATCAAGGAGATCCGCGCCAGAATGTTGGAAGACTATATGCCGATGTCGACGATCACCGGAACGCTGGCGCTGTTCTTCATCATCTGGTGGACCACGCTCTTCGCGATCCTGCCGTTCTGGGTCCGCAGTCAGGCTGAAGGTGAGGAGAAAGATGGGATACCGGCCGGGACCGAGCCTGGCGCGCCGCAACATCCCCTGCTCCTTCGCAAGATCCTGGTCAATACGGCGGTATCGATTGTGGTATTTATCGTCGTGACCATCGTCGTTAACAGCGTCGACCTGTAACGGCCGCACTCATGCAAATGGCCCCGTCGCTGACAGGGCCATCACGATGGAAGCGCGATGTGGCCGCGCTTGATATCTGATTGATCGCTTATCAATCAGGAGCTTGGGCTGATTTTTTAAATTTGGCTATGCACCGTCTCATGCCGGGCGGAGGGCGCATTGATCGGGCGCCAATCCGAAGCGATCAGCCAGATGCCAGCGCAGCTCGCGATGCGAGCAATAGCGGTAGCTGCGATCGATGAGATGGCTAAGGTCCTGCCGAAGTCCGGCCTTGTCGGCCCAGAGCTTCTCGACGGTAAAGCTGTCGCCGACGCGACGGCTCTTAACGCGCCGTGGCGCGAAGATGAAGTTCATGATTTTATCCTTTGTTATTGGGTCTTGCCGACCGGTCTTTGAAATGAGCAATCCGGCGCACCGGCCATGGCTGCGAACAGCCTTGCTCCACAATCAAAACCTGGGACGAATTCCCATATTCCGGTGTTGCCACCTGAATGGAAATATCTGTCAGGCTGGACGGCCCGGAACCGGGCCGTCCGAGATCCGTAAGTAGGCTCAGGAGGCCTGAAGGTTGACAGCAGCTTCCTTGCCGGTGCGCCGGTCAGCCTCGACGTCGTAGGAGACCTTCTGGCCTTCCACGAGTCCGACCAGTCCAGAACGCTGCACGGCGGAGATATGAACGAAAACGTCCTTGCCACCGTTGTCAGGCTGGATGAAGCCATAGCCCTTCTGATCGTTGAACCACTTTACAGTACCTGTCGCCATAGAAAGTCCTTTCGGCCATGGGTAAACGCCGGCAGCCACATCCGCTGACCGTCGAACTCTGTCGATTTGGAGAGGTAGTCTGAAGGAGCACGCCGCTCGGCGAAAGCGAATAAGTGCATCCGTCCGGCCCATCGTCCGGTCAACATCGTGCACCATATGTAAGCGGAAATGCGTCTTTTGGCAAGATGGCACGCGATGTGTGACCATCGCCGTTGGAAAATTATAGATAAATCATTCACTTGTGGCATATTGAGGGGATGCTGCGCGCGTTCACGCGCTGTGCGGCGCCGGTCCGCGGTCAGGCTTCTCTCGCCACATTGCTACGCCGCCAGACGGCCCCAGGGATTGCTGGATAGCGAATTCGCCCCGCGATCGTTGCGCCCTCCGCCCTATGTATTCCAGACCGTTAACGGGCGCTCGGTGACGCGTGTTGGTACTGGATTGCCGCTTCCGGACATGCTCTAGTTGCCGCCCATGTGCGGTCGCATCATCCAGGCCAGTGAGCCGGAACTTCTTGCCCTTGGCATTCTGAACGCGGTTGTCGACGGCATGTCGACGCGCGTGAAGCCGCGCTATAACGGGGCGCCGGGCCAGCCATTGTGGGTCATGCGCGAGCATCCGCAGACAGGCGCGCGCCAACTGGATCTGCTCCGTTGGGGGCTGATCCCCTCGTGGTTGCAGGATCCGGCGGGCGGCCGTCGTCCGATCAACGCCAAGGCCGAGACCGTTCATAGTCTGTCGAGCTTTCGGGCGGCTTTCGCCCGGAGACGTTGTCTCGTGCCGGTGGACGGCTTTTTCGAATGGCAGACTATCCCCGGAATGCGTACGAAGCAGCCTCATGCTATCACCATGCGCGATTCGAGGCCCTTTGCCCTTGCGGGAATCTGGGAGAACTGGCGGCATCCAGCGAACGGCTGGGTGCGGACCTTCTGCGTGCTGACGACGGAAGCCAATACCTGTGTGGATGGAATCCATCATCGTATGCCCGTGATCATCGGCCCCGAGGGCTACGATCGATGGCTGTCCGTCCAGGAAACTGATCCGCGCGACATGCTGCGGCCTTATCCGGCCGACGTGATGACGCACTGGCCTGTATCAAACCGTGTCAATACGCCCGCCAATGATGATGCCGCGCTGATGCAAGCCGTTGAAGCGCCGCTGGCGGCTGAGGTGCAGCCGGAGGAGACCGATCTGCTCTCGCCTCTCGCCACACGAGCCAGTTGACGTCAGGATAGCCTGTGGCATGTGGAGTCTGGACAATGCGGCCAAGCCCCATTGTGGCTGCCCCTTATCGATATTGCCGCGAGAGCTGACGCGTGGATCATTTTTTTGCCTCGTTTGAACCATTTTTACGCGCCCACGGCACGCCGGTCGTCGGTCTCGTCCTGTTTTTTGAATCCCTTGGGCTGCCCCTTCCGGGGGAATCCCTTCTGGTCGCCGCCGGGGTGCTGGCGGCGCGGGGAGATCTATCGCCGGTCGGGCTGTTCATCTACGCCTGGGGCGGTTCGGTCCTCGGCGACAATGTTGGGTATCTCATTGGCCGCTTGCTCGGCCGCCGGGTCCTCCTGCGTTATGGCGGGCGCGTTGGCCTTACTGAGGAGCGTTTCGCGCGCATCGAGAATGTATTCGCCCACTATGGCCCGGTCGCGGTCATGTTCGCGAGATTCTTCAATATTCTAAGGCAGTTGAACGGCGTTGTCGCAGGAGTTGCGGGAATGTCGTGGGGGCGCTTTCTCACGTTCAATGTCATCGGCGCGGGTTTGTGGGTGGTTGCATGGGGTGGTGGGGCTCTCCTGTTTGGCCGCCATCTCGCCCATGTCGGCGCGATCCTCCATAGTATCGGTCCCTGGGGCGCAAGCGCGCTCGCGCTCTTGGTCCTCGCGATCGCGGCAGGCATCCTCTGGGTGATGCGGCGGCGCGCGAAGGACGGGAAGCTCGCGTCAAAAAGATCGGTGCGACAGTAGAACTGATGCCGTCCAGCGCGAACGTCAGCCCAATTTGGCTAGCGGGCGAAGAGCGATCGTGTCATCCTTTTGCCGTATTTGGACGTGCTCCTGATAGGCGCGTCTTGCGTAGATGCATTCGATTCCTCATCGAATGCTGGGGGCGCCTCAAGGATTTGTTATCCGCCTGGCAAGGTAGGACTGTCGGATTGGCCGGTGTTTTGGGCTTTCCGGGGAAGATGGGTTGCGCCATCGCCCTGAGGCTTGTAAATCCGCCATACCGCAACGACACAGGATGGGCCAATGCCGGTCTTCGAGAAGACGCAGAGAACGAGCAGCAGTGACAATGTCGCCGATGCGTATTCCGATGTTCCCGAGCGTTTTCTCCGGTTAAAGGTCCTTTCACGGCCCTTGCTCAAGGGGGCGGCTGCCTCGGCGACGGCCCTCATTCTCGCCAACTGCAGCGCACCGCAGCAGCAGGGCTCCAAGATCGATCCCAAATATGGTGTGTCGCCGAGCCCGCGCGTCGTAGCGAGCGGCCCAATCCCCAAGGGCGGCGGTCGCGACCATGTCGGAAAACCCTACACCATCGCCGGCAAGGTCTATCACCCGCGCGAGGATGCAGGCTATTCCCGCGTCGGCCTTGCCTCGTGGTATGGCGATGCCTTCCATGGCCGCAAGACCGCCAACGGTGAGGTTTTCGACAAGCTGTCGATTGCCGCCGCGCATCCCACGCTGCCGCTGCCGAGCTACGTGCGGGTGACCAATCTGACCAACAGCAAGTCGATGGTCGTGCGCGTGAACGATCGTGGTCCGTTCCACGGCAACCGACTCATAGACGTCTCGTCGCGGACCGCTGAGGCGCTGGGCTTCAAGCGCGCCGGCACGGCGCGCGTGCAGGTCGATTATATCGGGCGCGCCGGTCTTGCCGGCAGCGACGATCGCAAATTGATCGCCACGCTGACCGACACCGGCCCCGCCCGCCTGCCGGGCGGCTCGACCGCGCCTGTCATGGTCGCCCGCGCTGAGCCGGCGAGACCTCAGGCGCTCGCCTTCAACCCGCGGCAGGAGCCGCCGCCGGCTGCGCCGCGCATCGAGCGGGTGGCTTATGCGGAGCCGGTGGCCGCGCCAGCCCCCGCCGCGACGGCTGTACAGTCTTTCGCCACAGCGCCGGTGCCGAGCCAGGGCCGTGTCGTGAGCAACATCCCGCTGCCGCCCGAACGTCCCTTTGATCTTGGCGGGACAACCCGCAGCACACCCGGAGCGCCTCAGCGTCAGGCTGTGAACCAGCCTGCCCGCCCGACAAAGGCCGCCGCGCTTTTCTATGCTGAAGCGCTGCCGGTGCCGAACGCCTTTCGCGCAACCAGCGGATTTGCTGAAACAACCTCGCAAAGGTTTGTTTCCTTCAAATCAAGTTCAGTCGACTAAGCATCGCTCCCACTGTTGATTTCAGGAAACGCCCGGAGCAAGATTCCGGGCGTTTCGTATTGATGGGGTGGGAGTGCGGCTATGTCTTGCGTATCGAACAGCTTGCGCTCGAAGCTGAGACGGCACGCGTTTCGGGGGATTGGCGCCGCTGTTTCATGTCCGTCATTCGGAGGGGCCAGCCATGGACGCCGAAAGACGCGGGCGGTCAGTTCCTCCGTCGGCCATGCGGCGCGCATCGCAAGCCTGTTCCTGGCCATGGCAGGCATCGCCGCGGCCCAGGATTTTCGATCGGCCGCTCCGCATGCGATCCTCATGGACTACGGGTCCGGAACCATCCTGTATGAGAAGGCGGCGGACACGCTCATGATTCCGGCCAGCATGGCCAAGGTCATGACGGCGGAACTCCTGTTCCGCGAGATCAAGGAAGGGCGCATCAACTTCGACACCGAGTTCGTGGTTTCGGAAAACGCGTGGCGGCGCGGTGGCGCGCCTTCAGGCGGTTCGGCGATGTATGCGGCGCTGGGTAGCTCGGTGAAGGTCGTCGACCTCCTGCAGGGCCTCGCCATCCAGTCCGGTAACGACGCGTCGATCGTCATCGCCGAGGGGATTGCCGGCAATGAGGCCAATTTCGCACGGATGATGACGGATCGCGCCCGCGAGCTCGGCCTTTCGCGCTCCACTTTCATGAATTCGACGGGCCTGGATGATCCGGACCAGCGTACGACCACCCGTGATCTCGCCATATTGACCGCCCACATCATTCGCACCTACCCGGATCTTTATGCCTATTTCGGCAAGCCTGAGTTCACCTGGAACAAGATCCGGCAGCTCAATCGTAATCCGCTCATCGCGATGAACATCGGCGCCGATGGCGTCAAGACCGGCTATCTCAAGGAGGCGGGTTACGGCGTTATCGGCTCGGCCGTTGGCGGTGGGCGCCGGCTCATCGTCGTCGTCAATGGTCTGAAGACGGCGAAGGATCGGGCGGACGACGCGCGCCGGCTCCTGGACTGGGGCTTCCGCTCCTTCGAGACGAGGCGCCTGTTCGGCGCCAATGTGGAGGTCGGCGAAGCAAGCGTCTATGGCGGGGTCGAGGGAAGCGTCGGTCTCGTGTCGCCCAATCCGATCGAGGTTCTCATCCCGCGCGGGTCGGCTGACAAGCTCGTGGCGAAGATCGTCTATACCGGGCCATTGATGCCGCCGGTCGCTGCGGGTAAGGAGGTCGCACGCTTCAAGGTAACGCGCGGCGATGTCGAGGTGCTCGACCTGCCACTCGTGACGGCGCGGGCGGTGGAGAGGGGAAGCATCTCCCAGCGTGCCTTCGGTGCGATGTTCGAGTTGTCGACCGGCTTTATCCGGGATGCGTTCAACAAGCTTTAGGTGCAAGCCGTTTTGGTGAAACAGGCAGCGGAGCGCGTGGAAAAGGCACCCTTCATCACCTTCGAGGGCGGGGAGGGCGCCGGAAAATCCACGCAGATCAAGCGGTTGGCAGCGCGCCTTCAAGGCGTGGGCATCGACGCGATCATGACACGCGAGCCAGGTGGATCGTCGAAGGCCGAGCGGATACGGGCTCTGCTTCTCGCCGGTGCCGCGAAGCGCTTCGGGACTCTGGCTGAGGCGGTCCTTTTTTCAGCCGCCCGTATCGACCATATCGACACCCTGATCGCGCCGGCGCTGACGCGCGGCACGTGGGTTCTGTGTGATCGCTTCGTCGATTCGACCCGCGTCTATCAAGGTACGTCGGGTGACATAGATCCCGGGCAGCTCGCGGTCCTGGAACGGGTCGTGGCGGGCGATGTGATGCCGGACGTGACTTTCATCCTCGATTTGCCGGCAGAGGCGGGTCTGGCGCGGGCGGCGGCACGCGCTGGCGCCGATGCGGCCAGTGATCGTTTTGAGGCCGAGGGCCTCGCGTTCCACGAGAAGCTGCGCGCCGCGTTTCTGTCCATCGCCGCTGCCGAGCCGGAACGTTGCGTCGTTATCGACGCGACGCAGGACAAGGATGCGGTGGAGGAGGCGATCTGGGCGGCAGTCCTCGAGCGGCTGCCGATCCCCGAAGCCGCGCGCGCAAAGATGGATCTGCCAAAACCGACGAAGCGGGGACCGTGTGTCGCTACCTGACGGCATCGAAGCTGATCGCTTCCTGGATTGCCCCCATCCGCGCGAGCAGGCGGATCTCTTTGGCCATGCCGCGGCGGAAACCGCTTTTCTGGACGCCTTCCGGAGCGGGCGCCTGCATCACGCGTGGCTGATCGGTGGACCGCAGGGCATCGGCAAGGCGACCTTCGCCTACCGCGCCGCGCGTTTTCTCCTGGCGAATCCCGATCCTTCAGCGCCCGCCGTCGTGCGTGCGGTGGATCTTCGCGTCGATCCCGATAACCCGGTGGCGCGCAAGGTGGCGGCCCTGTCCCATCCGGATCTGGTGGTCCTGCGACGGACGCCCGGAACGGACAAGAAGGGGCCGTCAGCGTCCATTCCGATCGATGCGGTCCGCCGCGCCCTCGCGGTCTTCGGCACCACCGCTGGCGCCGGCGGCTACCGTGTGGCGATCGTCGACAGTGTCGAGGATCTCAACGCAGCGAGCGCCAATGCCTTGCTCAAGGTGGTGGAGGAGCCGCCGCCGCGTTCGGTGTTTCTCATTGTCGCGCATGCACCCGGGCGCACGATGGCGACCTTGCGCTCGCGCTGCCGCAAGATGATCATGCGGCCGCTCGGCCCCGACGATGTCGCCGCCGTCCTCGCGAAGCTCGACGCGCATTCCGATTCCACGGCCGTGCGGCAGGCGGCCGCGATGGCCGACGGCTCCGTGCGCACGGCGCTCCGGCTGATCGACCCGGATGTCAGCGCGCTTGTCGAACGGGTCCGGCGGATGCTCGCGCGCTTGCCGGACGAGGACGTGAGCGACCTTTACGGCCTTGCGGACCAGTTGTCCGGGCGTGCGGATGATGAGCGTTTCGCGACTTTTCTGACGACGGTCGGAGACTGGATCGGCGAGCGCGTGCACACCGAGGCGGCGGCGGGCGCCTCACGCCTTGCGCCACTCGTGGAGGTATGGGACAAAGGCCTCCGCGCGGCGCGCGACGTCCAGGTTCTCAATCTCGATCGTCGCCCGTTCGTATTTTCCCTTATCGGCGACCTCGCGGAGGCCGTTCGGCGCTCCAGTGCCGCGTGAGCCATGATGTCGTCGCCTCTGATGGTTGGCGCATGGCCGAGACGTTCTATATCACGACCCCCATCTTCTATCCCAACGGTGCGCCGCACATCGGTCACGCCTATACGGTGATCGCGACCGACGCCTTGGCGCGTTTTCAGCGCCTCGACGGCAAGGACGTGCTGTTCCTGTCCGGGACGGACGAGCACGGGCTGAAGATGCAGCAGACCGCTGAGAAGGAAGGCGTGACGGCAAAGCAACTCGCCGACCGCAACTCCGCCGTGTTCCAGTCGCTGCTCAAGCACCTCGACTGCTCCAACGACGATTTCATTCGCACGACGGAGCCGCGCCACTATGAAGCCTGCCAGGCGATCTGGAAGGCGATGGCCGCCAATGGCGACATCTATCTCGATCGCTATGCCGGCTGGTATTCCGTGCGGCAGGAGGCCTATTTCGAGGAGAGCGAAACCACGCTCGGCGACGATGGCGTGCGCCGTGAGCCGCTCGGCTCGCCTGTGGAGTGGAACGAGGAGGAAAGCTATTTCTTCCGTCTCTCCGCCTATCAGGATCGCCTGCTCGCCTTTTACGAGGCCAATCCGGATTTCATCGGCCCCACGGAGCGCCGCAATGAGGTGATCAGCTTCGTGAAGTCGGGCCTGCGCGACCTTTCGGTGTCGCGCACCACCTTCGACTGGGGCGTCCCGGTGCCGGGGGACCCGAAGCACGTGATGTATGTGTGGGTGGATGCCCTCACCAACTACGTCACGGCGGCCGGCTATCCCGACGCCGATGCGCCGAAATGGCGCTACTGGCCCGCCAGCGCGCATATCATCGGCAAGGACATCGTGCGCTTTCACGCGGTGTATTGGCCGGCCTTCCTGATGGCGGCGGGACTGGAGCCGCCGAAGCGGGTCTTCGCGCACGGCTTCCTGTTCAACCGCGGCGAGAAAATGTCGAAGTCGGTCGGCAATGTGATCGATCCCTTCGAGCTCGTGGAGCGTTACGGCCTTGACCAGGTGCGCTACTTCTTCCTGCGGGAGGTGCCCTTCGGTCAGGACGGCAGCTACAGCCACGATGCCATCGTCAATCGCACCAATGCCGATCTTGCTAACGATCTCGGCAATCTGGCGCAGCGTTCGCTGTCGATGATCGCCAAGAACTGCGAGGGCAAGGTGCCCGCGCCGGCCGCCTTCACGCCGGCCGACGAGGCGCTTCTGGCAGCTCTGGACGCGCTGATGCCGAAGGCGCGGGCGGCGATCGCCGATTTCGCCCTGCATAGCCTGCTCGCCGAGACCTGGGCCGTTGTGGCGGACGCCAACCGCTATTTCGCGTCTCAGGAGCCGTGGACGCTGCGCAAGACGGATCCCGCCCGTATGGCGACGGTGCTCTATGTCACGGCCGAGGTGTTGCGGCAGGTGGCCATCCTCGTGCAGCCGGTGACGCCGAACGCCGCCGGAAAACTGCTCAACCTGCTTGCCGTGCCCCCGGAGGCGCGCGATTTCGCGGCGCTTGGCGCCACCGGCCGCCTGGCGCCAGGCGGCGCCTTGCCGGCTCCCGCGCCGATCTTCCCACGGTATGTCGAGCCGGAGGCCGCGAGCGAAGGGCAGGGCGCGTGACGAGCATGCTGGTCGATAGTCATTGCCACCTCGACTACTACCAGACTGACATCGATGAGATCCTTGCGCGGGCGCAAGCGGCGGGCGTCGGACGCCTTGTCACGATCTCGACCCTCGTCAGCCACTTCGATACCTATCGCGAGCTGGCGGAGCGCAATCCGGGCGTGTTCTTCTCGGTGGGAACGCACCCGCACCAGGTTGGCGAGGAGCCCGACGTGCCGGCCGCGCGGCTGGTCGCGCTCTCCGCTCATCCGCGCTGCATCGCGATTGGAGAAGCCGGCCTCGACTATTTCTACGATCGCAACCCGCGCGATCTGCAGCAGGCTGTGTTCCGCACCCATATCGCCGCGGCGCGGGACAGCGGGCTGCCGCTCGTCATTCACGCGCGCTCGGCCGACGAGGACATGATCACCATCCTGAAGGACGAGATGCGGGCAGGCGCCTTCACGGCGGTTCTGCATTGCTTCTCGTCAGGGCGGGAACTGGCTGAGGTGGGGCTCGAGCTTGGGCTCTATCTGTCGTTCTCCGGGATCCTGACCTTCCGCCGATCCGAGGAACTGCGGGAGATCGCCGCGATGGCCCCCATCGAGCGTCTCCTGGTGGAGACCGATGCGCCTTATCTCGCGCCAGAACCCTTCCGGGGCAAGCGCAACGAGCCGGCGCATGTCGGCTATACCGCACGGGTGCTTGCGGAGGTGAAGGGCATGGATGAAGCTGCCCTGATCGCCGCGACCACCGCTAATTTCGAACGACTCTTCTCGAAAGTCGGTCGGGACGAACTGGTCGCCAGTCCGGAAGGACATGCCTCGTGACGACGACTGTGACCGTGCTCGGCTGTGGGTCATCCGGCGGTGTACCGCGGGTCGGTGGAGGCTGGGGCGCTTGCGATCCTGGCGAGCCCCGTAACCGGCGCAGGCGCTGTTCCGTTCTCATCGAGCGACGCGGCAGCGCAGGGACGACCCGCGTGCTGATCGATACGTCACCGGATCTCAGGGAGCAGCTCCTGTCGGCGGATGTCGATCATCTCGATGGCGTGCTCTATACCCACCAGCATGCGGACCATACTCATGGCATCGACGATTTGCGGCCGCTGTCGCTGCGTATGCGCAAACCCATCAATGTCTACGCTAACCGGGCGACGGGCGAGTTCCTGAGGGAAACCTTCGGCTATTGCTTCGCCACGCCGCTCGACAGCGAATACCCGCCCTTTCTGATCGAGCACTCCCTTGAGGTCGGACGCGCGACTGTCATCGAGGGACCGGGCGGCGCCATCACAGCCATGCCGTTCTCCATGCAGCACGGCCGCCTCGAGGCCTACGGTTTCCGCATCGGCAATTTTGCCTATGCCACCGATATCAACCACATGCCCGAGGCGAGCGTCCCTTATGTCATGGGGCTCGATGTTCTGATCCTCGACGCCCTGCGCTACACGCCCCATGCCACGCATTTCAGCGTAGCCGAGGCGCTTGCGCTCATCGATCGCGTGACGCCGAGGCAGGCTTTCCTGACCAACCTCCACAACGATCTCGACTATGGAAAACTCTCCGGTGAGCTCCCGGCGGGCATAGAGCCCGCCTATGACGGACTGTCGATAGAGATCGCCCACTGACGCCAACCGGACCGGTTGAACGTCACCGTTTGCCGGGGGCGAAATCGCGGTAGGCAATTTGCTAAAAATCCTTGTGAGATGCCGTTCCCGCGAGGTCGTTGGCGCGAACTGCATTGCCAGTCCGACGCATTCACCCATCCTTGATTGCATCACGCGATAAATGCGTCTCTCGCGTGTGATGAGTCGAGGCATGGATGGACATGCGGCGCGACAGACCCTGCCGGACGTCGAGGCACGGTGAGAGCGAGGGCAACCCGTTCATCATCCGGCCCGCCGGTTTGATGCGTCTGCTGTTGCTGGCAATGCCGGCATTCACCCTCGTCGCTACCGCCTCCCCCGTTGAAGCGGCGGCCTGCGTTGGCCGCCTGAGCGATGTCGCTGAAGCCGGCGCGGCCTGCGGTCAGGAGGCCCGGCTGGCCGATGTCGCGCAATCTGATCCCGCAAGCAGGCTACGCGATCTGGCCCTTGCGGATGTCCGGGCAACCCCGACTGGTGAATCGCAGTTCGGGGTCGAAATCATCACGCGCTTGGGCGCGCAAACCGTTTCACCAGCGGATCTCTTGTGGTTCCAGGCCGCATTCGTTGAGGGAGACCGCAAGGCTGGCCCGATCACGGCCCCGGAGCAGGTGCGAGCCGCTCAGCCAGAGCTGCCGCAGGCCGGCCCGCAGGCAGAGAGCTGGAGCATATCCGGCGGTTTTATCCATCACTGGCTGCCCAATCTCAGGCATGCCATTTTCACGAGCCTCGTCTGGCAAGAGCCGCCAAGGATCGCTTTGCGCGCACAGGGTGATGATCAGGCAAGGCTAACCCTTGGCACAGGCACCCGGCTGACCTGGTCGCCCGTCGCGGACATGGATCTCGGTCTGGAGGTGCTCTACACGCGCTCCGGTGAACTTGTGAGCCGTCGCGTCGGCTTCAAGGATCTGGCCCTGGACGGCACGATCGACGCGCGCCTGCGCTTCAATAAGGGATTCTAGGACCCGATCTCGCGCATGATCGGTGAACGCGCAAACCGGAGAATTGACAGCCTTGACCGGGAGACAATGATAAAAAGAGGCGACGATCAGCGACTATCGAGCGACATCTGGTAAAATAAAATATCATCAGATAGTTACATAAAATCCTTGATTCAGGATCCGAGCCTCCCATCGGACGGGACGAGGCTCAGGACGGGCTGCCCCATCACGCCGCCTGTGAATCCACACCCTGAACGAACCGCAGGATTGCCTTCATCACCGCGGGCTCCCATGTCAGCGGCGTGTGGCCCTGGTCCGGTATGGTCAAGGCCTCCATCTTCGGGTAGCGCGCCTGCATGGCGGCCAATGTCGCCTCGGACAGGATGTCGGAATTGGCGCCACGAATGGTCAGCATCGGAACGTTGCGGAGAAGGTCGCAGTAGTTCCAAAGCTCCGGTAGCGGCTCCTCCAGGTCGACGCTCTCGAGCGTCTTCACCAGAGCCGGATCATAGGCTGGGACGAGCTTGCCCTTTTCCTCGACCCAGGTGCGGCGCGCGAGAAGGTCCCAGTCCGCATCGCCCAGCGCCGGGAACTGCGCGCTCGATAGCAGCTTGAGAATTCCGACAGCCTCGCGGAAGTCCGCCGGTGTCGGCAGCTTGCCGATATAGCCGCGGATACGGATCAACCCGCGCGGATCGAGCACGGGCCCGACGTCATTGAGGACTGCCCCTTGCACGATACCAGCGCGTGCCACCGCAAGCGCCATGATCAGGAGGCCGCCGCGCGAGGTTCCGACAAAAATGGCCTGGGGCACGCCGAGCGCCGTCAGGACCTGAATCAGATCATCGACTTCAACCTGCGGATCGTAGTGCGTCCAGTCCTTGTCCCATTCGGAGAGGCCGCGACCGCGATAGTCAACGGCCAGGACGCGGCGCGGCCGGCGCGTATCCGAGGCAAGGGCGATTGCGAGCTCATGGAAATCCGCAGCGGTGCGGGCGAGGCCGGGCAGGCATACCACGGGCAGGTTTTCGCTGGGGCGGCTACCGTAGACGCGGACATGGAGGCGAAGGCCGTCGCTGGCGCTCACAAATTCATCGCGGAAGCCGTCAGTCACAGTCATCGGTCACCGGCACAGCACAAGACAACATGAGCCCCGGCAAGACTGCCGGGGCGACGCATGACGAACCATGGCACGGATGGCCTACTGGAACGCCCCCCGCCGGAGATCGCGCTCGATGAACAAGGCGGTCCGGTCGCTCAGAATATGCCGGTAGACCTGAAGATTCTCCATAACGCGTTGCACATAATTGCGCGTTTCCGGAAAGGGTATGCGCTCCACCCAGTCCACGGTATCGACGTCGTTGTCGCGCGGGTCGCCATAGGCCGTGATCCATTTCCGCACGTTGCCGGGACCGGCGTTGTAGGCGGCGAAGGTCAGAATGTAGGACCCGCGCCAATAGCCGACGAGCTCGCCGAGATGGGCGGTGCCGAGCGTCGCGTTATAGGCCGGATCGCTGGTGAGGCGATCGACGTCGAACGGCAGTCCCGCCTTCTGGGCGGTCGCTTTCGCTGTGGCGGGCATGAGCTGCATAAGCCCGCGCGCGCCGGCCGAGGAAACGGCATCCGCGGCGAACGCGCTTTCCTGTCGTGCGATCGCATAGGTCATCGACCGCTCGACGCTATCGCCGGCCGTTTCGAACGTTGGGATGCCGCTTGTCGGAAAAGCTGTCCGGTCGAGGGGAAAGCCGCGGTATAGGGCGCGTTTGCCAACGACGAGCTCCGCCCGGGTATCCCCCAGCGAGGCCGCGATATGCGCGACAGCGGTCATGGTGTCGGCGCCTTGGACGTTGCGCGCCAGTTCATCGAGCAGAAGGGTGGCGATCCGCCGCTCGTCGAGGTGGTAGAGAAGCCGGATCGCCTGGACGATCTCGCCTTTTTCCAGTGACGCCCGCGCCAGTACGTCCCCTTTCGCGGGCGGATTGACCGGCAGATCGGTCTTGCCGAGTTTGGCGCGTGCAAGCTGTCCGTAATAGGTCGTGACGTGCTGTGCCGCGGCCTCATAAAACGCATCCGCGTCGGCGGCATTTTCGGCGGTTTTCTTGCCGGCGTTCTTGGCGGCCTCGGCCGCCCGTCCACGCCAGTAGGCCACGCGCGCGACCGAAGTCGGCAGGTCGGCATGCGGCTCCGCCGCCGTGAAATGCGCGGCGGCAAGATCCGGCTTGTCGAGGAACCGCAAGGCGATCCAGCCGGCGAGCATTTCCGTCTCGATCGTGTCCGTCTCGCTCACCGCGACATTCGGCTTGATGATGTCGTAGGCCAGCTGCGGCTTGCCGGCCTCGAGCAGGCCGCGCGCGAGGCGTTGGCGCTCCTTCGCCCATTGATCGCCCTCCACCACGGTGTCCCGCTTGGTCGGCGCTTTGAGCATGATCGCGGCGGCTTCCTCGCGCTTTCCCTGGCGGCGCAGGTCCTGCGCCTCGACGAACTGGATCAGCGGCTCCGCCCGCTCGGCGGCGCTGAGGCCATTGAGCGCTGCCTTCATGGTGCCGCCCCGGTCGATGGTCATCCGGGCTTTCAGGAGCTTGACCTCGGTGAGGCCGATATCGGCGGCCAGGCGCTGGGCCGATGTCCAATCCTTGCGAAACGCGAGGCGCTCCAGCCGCGCGCGATTGTTGTCGGCTGTGAAGATGGCGGGAAAGCTCTCGCGGAGGGCACGCTCGAGGTCGCGGTCGACCGGATCGTTACGCCAGGCATCCTGGACCAGAGCCAGGGCCTTGTCGTCCAGGGTCTTTCGATCCGCGACCTTGCCGTCCGCCTTCCCGTTCGGCTGAGACGTCTTGTCGTCGCCTGCCTGCTGGTAAGCGAGCGCCAGGGCGTACTTGCCATCGGCGCTTTCAGGCTCGCGTCCGGAGAAAAACGACAGCGTGGCGGCGGGCGAGAGCTTCTGCCGCCACATCGCGCGCTCCGCGTAGCGTTGTGTGATGTCCCTCTGGGGCCAGTCGGCACGGTCGGCGAGGAAGGCCGAAAGGCGGTTGAAGCCGAGATGCGAGCCGTTGTGGCGGATGGCGATCCATTCGACGAGCGTGCGCGCGGCGGCGCCCGACAGGCCTGCCGCAAGCCCATCACCCTCGCTGATATTTCCCTTGCGATAGTGGTCGATGATCTGGGTAACTGTGTCGGCTTCGACGGTGATGGCGTCCAGATCGGGGCGTGCCATCGAAAGCGCGTGGGGCGGCTTGGCGTCGCGGCTCTGCATCTGGTCGGGGCCGGCATAGGCGAGCGCCGCCGGATCCGTGTTCACCGGCGTCGGCGGCATCTCGGTCGGATCGGCTTCCGCGATGGCCTCAGCGGCGGATGGAGAACTCTCGGGGCTTGCGGTCCCAGTCGCCGCGGATGGCGCGGCCGCAGGCGCTTCGGCCTCCTTATCGCGTTGAGGAGCCGGCATTTGAACCGGAGCTCTCTCCGGCCACACAACAGCGATTGACAGAACGGCAACCGCGATTCCCGCCAGAAGGCGCGCTCTCGGCTTCATCCGGCCTCTCCCGAACTCGAGCACGGACACACTACACCTGCGTTAGGAAAGTTGTCGCTCTTGGATCTTAACGAATTCCAAATCACCCGCATCACACCTTTACTATGCTGGCCTTTTGCGCCATCACCTTGAGAAGGCTATGACCTCCTCCGTGTGCTGGCGGCCGAACCGCCGCACCGAAAAACGCTGCATGGGAGATTCCCCTCGCGGGGAAAACCACACCGATGACTTCACGCTCTCCCTTCAAGGGATCGATCACTGCGCTCGTTACGCCTTTTCGCGATGGTGCCCTCGATGAGGCCGCGTTTCGCGCCCATGTCGACTGGCAGATCGAGAACGGCACCCATGGGCTCGTTCCCGTCGGCACGACGGGCGAAAGCCCCACATTGTCCCATGCCGAACACAAACAGGTGGTCGAATGGTGCATTGCCGCCGCGGGCGAGCGCGTGCCGGTCATAGCCGGCGCCGGCTCCAACAATACGGCCGAAGCCGTCGATCTGGCGCGCCATGCCGAAAAGGCCGGCGCTCAGGGCGTGCTGGTCGTGACGCCCTACTACAACAAGCCCGGCCAGGAAGGGCTCTATCAGCATTTCAAGGCCATCAATGACGCCATCGGCATCCCTATTCTGATCTACAATATTCCCTCGCGTTCGGTGATCGACATGTCCGTCGACACCATGAAGCGGCTGTTCGAGCTGCCAAACATCGCGGGCGTCAAGGACGCGACCGCCAATGTGGCGCGCGTGAGCCTCCAGCGCGCGGCGATGGGCCCGCACTTTAACCAACTTTCTGGCGAAGATGCGACGGCGCTCGGCTTCATGGCCCACGGCGGCGATGGCTGCATCTCCGTCAGTGCCAATGTCGCGCCAAAACTGTGCTCGGAGTTCCAGGAGGCCTGCCTCCGGGGGGATTACGCGAGCGCTCTGGCGATCCAGGATCGGTTGCTGCCGCTTCATACGGCGCTGTTCATCGAGACCAATCCCTCGCCCGCGAAGGCCGCGCTTGCGCTGCTCGGGCGCATGTCCCCAGAGACGCGGCTGCCGATGGTTCCCGTCTCCGACGCCACGCGCCATACGCTCCGTGAGGCCCTGGTGCATGCCGGGCTGATCAACGGGTGAGGTGTGATGTCCGCCGGTAAGGAGACGACGCGGAACGTTGCCGAGAACCGTAAGGCGCGATTCCACTATGAGATCGTCGAGAAAATCGAGGCCGGAATTGCCTTGACCGGCACAGAGGTCAAATCGCTCAGGGAAGGCAAGGCGACCATCACGGAAGCCTATGCCGGCCCCTCGGGCGAGGAGTTCCTGCTGTTCAACGCCTACATCCCGGAATATCTGCAGGCCAACCGCTTCAACCACGAGACGCGGCGGCCGCGGAAACTGCTCCTGCATAAGCGCCAGATCAACAAGCTGATCGGCGCCACGCAGCGCCAGGGGTTCACGGTCGTGCCGCTCAGGATCTATTTCAATCCCAAGGGACGCGCGAAGGTGGAGATCGCGCTGGCGCGCGGCAAGACCCTCGGCGACAAGCGCGAGACCGAGAAGAAGCGGGATTGGGATCGCGAGCGCTCCCGCCTCATGCGCGAGAAGGGCTGAGGTCGCGGGGGCGAATCAAGCCTTGCTGTCCAGGAAAGCACGCACACGCTGGAATACGGCCCGGAACATTTCGGGTGTAAGGACACGTGTGTTGGTGTTGTACCGCGAGCAGTGATAGCTGTCGAACAGCCGGATGCGATCGATGTCGTGTTCGGCGCCATGGCCAAAGGGGACGCGGCCGGGCTTGCCTCCCAGGGCACGAACGACACTTTCATGGGCGATGCGGCCGAGCGCGACAACCGCTGATAGCTGCGGCAACGCGTCGATCTGCCCGGTGAGAAACGGGCGGCAGGCCGCGATTTCAACGCCGGTCGGCTTGTTCTGCGGCGGCACGCAGCGCACCGCGTTGACGATGATGCCGTCGTCGAGCGCAAGACCATCGTCCGGCGTGGCGCGATAGTGGCCATGCGCGAAGCCGAACTCGGCCAGGGTCGCGTACAGAAGGTCGCCGGCGTAGTCGCCAGTGAACGGCCGGCCAGTCCGGTTGGCGCCCCTGAGGCCCGGCGCCAGCCCAACGATCATCAGACGGGCGTTCGATGGCCCGAAGGCGGGAACGGGCGCATTATGCCAGCCCGGCTCGCGTGCCCGCCATTCCTCCCGGAATGCAACAAGCCGCGGGCAGAGCGGGCAATCGTGGCCCGGCTCCACCGCGTCGTGCCGCACCTTGCGCCGCAGAAGCGCGCTCAAGGGGATTCGAGGCCGTCTTCGTCGCTTGGCTGACGGATGCCATAACGCTTTTCAACGGTATAGCGGGAACGGGCGCTGTCGGCCTTGTCCTCGAAGCCGAGCGGCCTCGGACGGTCCGTGCGCTCGGTGGGATCGCGACCGATGCGTGAGGCGAGTTGCATGATCTCGATGAATTCATCGGCCTGCCGCCGCAATTCGTCGGCGATCATCGGCGGCTGGGTCGAGATGGTCGAGATCACCGACACGCGCACGCCACGGCGCTGCATGGCCTCCACCAGCGAGCGGAAATCGCCGTCGCCGGAGAACAGGATCATTTCATCGATGTAGGGCGCGAGCTCCAGCGCATCAATCGCGAGCTCGATATCCATATTGCCCTTGACCTTGCGCCGGCCGGCGGAGTCGACGAACTCCTTGGTGGGCTTGGTGACGACCCGATAGCCGTTGTAGTCCAGCCAATCTATCAGAGGTCGAATGGAGGAATATTCCTGATCTTCGATCAGCGCCGTGTAATAGAAGGCGCGCACGAGATTTCCACGCCCCTTGAATTCTTTCAAAAGACGCTTGTAGTCGATGTCGAAGCCTAATGTCTTCGTCGTGGCATAGAGGTTCGCCCCATCGATAAATAACGCGAGACGTTGTGGGCTTGTCATTGCTTGTATCTCGATTAGGCGTTTTACAGAGTCGAACCTGTCGTCCGAAGACGGCGTTGTGAAAAATGTATCAGTATCACCAAATGTCCTACGGGCATTCAACAGTTGCTGTCGCACAGTTGCGATAGAAATGACAAGCGCATATTGCTCCACCGTCCAGAAAAGTCCAGCGGCGGCAACAGCGACGGGAGCCTCCCTTACGCTACCGCTCCGAACTGCCGGCTCCGTTAACTTTTAAAGCCGACGACTCTACTCTGAACAGATCCGCATCCTTGCGGTCATCATACGCATAATAATACCGTTACGCCCTGACAGGCCAAACCGGCGGCCGTGGCGGACAATGCGTCGCCTTGACAAAATCAGTGGGCATGCACGTAACGCGCAATCCCGAGAGGGAATCATTAAGCGGGCAACAGGTCTGCGTCAAATGCAGCAACGCCGGCACTATAGGCCGGTTTCATCAGATGTGCACCGCTTCAGGCGGCTTTGTCAGGGGATAAGTTAGCCGACGCTACGTTCAATTTTGCTGACGACAGGCTTAGCCCGGAGTTCGCTGATGATGGCGTTGAGATGTTTCAAATCCCAGACTGACAGGTCGATGACGAGATCGGTGAAATCGGGTGTTCGGCGGCTCATCGCTATGTTTTCGATATTGCCGTCGTGCTCCGCGATCACTTGCGCGATCTGGGCGAGGGTCCCGGGCTCGTTGATGGAATTGAGCTTGATGCGAGCCGGAAAACGCTGCGCGTTGTGCTCGTCGATGTCCCAGCGCACGTCGAGCCAGCGATCCGGCTCGTTCTCGACGTCGGCCAGCGCGGGGGACTGGATCGGGTAGATCGTCACGCCCTCGCCCGGTGTGAGAATGCCGACGATGCGGTCGCCGGGCACGGCGCCGCCAGCCGGTGCGAAGCGCACGGGAAGGTCGCTCGCGATGCCACGGATGGGAATGGCATAACCGTTGCCGGCGTTTTCGGGGCTGCCGGGAACCTTGAACTTGAAGGACGTATCGCTCTTCAGGCCGAACCATCCGTGGCCGACGGCGCCGTCCACGGTCGGGCGACGTTCGTCCTTGTATTCGGGATAGACGGCTTTCACCACGTCGCCGGAAAACATCTCGCCACGGCCCACAGACGCCAGCACGTCCTCCACGGATGCGCGGGCGAGGCGGGGCAGGGCCGCTTTCAGCTTATCCTCGCCGAAGGCCTTGCCGGCGCGCTCGAAGGCGCGTTCGATGATCTGCCGGCCGAGGCCGGCATATTGGCGCCGCACGGCGGTGCGTGTGGCCCGCCGGATGGCGGCGCGCGCCTTTCCGGTCGTGACCAGCGATTCCCAGGCGGCCGGCGGCACCTGCTCCTGCGCACGGATGATCTCGACCTCGTCGCCGTTCTGCAGTTCGGAGAGCAGGGGCGCAATGCGTCCATTGATCTTGCAGCCGACGGCCGTATTGCCGACGTCGGTGTGCACGGCGTAGGCGAAATCGATCGGCGTCGCCCGCCGGGGCAGGGCGATCAGGCGGCCCTTAGGCGTGAAACAGAACACCTGGTCGTGGAACAGCTCGAGCTTGGTATGTTCGAGAAACTCTTCCGGGTTGTCCCCTTCCGCGAGCAGGTCGACCGTGCGCCGCAGCCATTGGTAGGCCCGGCTTTCACCAGCGCCGTGAGCCGCGCTGGTGTTTCCTTCCTTGTAGGCCGAGTGGGCCGCGATACCGTATTCGGCGATGGCGTCCATCTCCTCGGTCCGCAGCTGAAGTTCGACGCGCTGATGGCCGGGGCCGATCACCGTGGTGTGGATGGAGCGATAGTCGTTTTGCTTCGGCGTCGAGACATAGTCCTTGTAACGGCCCGGCACCATGGGCCAGGTCGTATGGACAACGCCGAGAGCGCGGTAGCAGTCATCGATCGTCTTGACGATAATGCGGAACGCGAAGATGTCCGACAATTGCTCGAAGGCGACGGATTTCCGTTCCATCTTCCGCCAAATCGAATAGGGGCGCTTGCGCCGGCCCGTGACGACCGCCGGGATGGTGCGGTCGGCGAGCCGCGCCGTGAGGTCATTCTCAATCGCTTCGATCAACTGGCCGTTGTTTTGCGTGACCTCTTCGAGACGCTTGTTGATCGTGTCGAAGGCTTCCGGCTTAAGCGTGCGGAAGGCGAGGTCCTCCAGCTCGTCTCGCATCCATTGGATGCCCATGCGGCCAGCGAGCGGCGCATAGATCTCCAATGTCTCCTCGGCGATGCGCACGCGCTTGGCGGGCTGCATGAAATGCAGGGTCCGCATGTTGTGCAGGCGATCGGCGAGCTTGACGAGCAGCACCCTGACGTCGGCGGCGATGGCGAGGAGGAGCTTGCGAAAATTCTCGCCCTGGGTCGCCTTCTTCGAGACGAAGTCGAGCTTCTTGATCTTGGTGAGGCCGTCGACGAGCGCGCCGATCTCCGGCCCGAAAAGACGATCGATCTCCTCGCGCGTGGCGTCCGTATCCTCGATGGTGTCATGGAGGACCGCGGCGACGATGGTCGCGTCGTCCAGCTTGAGATCGGTGAGAATCGCCGCGACTTCGAGTGGATGCGAGAAGAACAGATCGCCAGAGGCGCGCTTCTGCGAGCCATGGGCGCGCATGGCATAAACATAGGCGCGATCGAGCAGGGCCTCGTCCGCATTGGGATCGTAACGCTTGACGCGCTCGACCAATTCATATTGCCGCATCATCGACTGAACATTCCGGGCTGTCTGAATATGACAAGCCATTTCATTGAAATATCGGCTCTAATCGCGCCAAGGACAAGCGACAGAGGCGACACTTGCGGCGCCGGGGGAATAAAAAAAGCCCGGGTGGGCCCGGGCTTTTCACAATAAGGTTAACGAGAATGATGCCGATAGACTACTCGTCGTCGTCACTGCCGGCCGGCGGCACAAGGCCTTCGAGGCCGCGCAGCAGGTCTTCCTCGCTCATGCGATCGAAGGAGATATCCGGATCATCGCTACCGCCTGAAGCAGCTGACGGCGCCAGAAGGGGCACTTCATTGGCCTCCGGCTCATCCACTTCCACGTATTTCTGCATGGAATGGATCAGGTCTTCCTTCAGATCTTCCGGCGTAAGCTTGGAATCGGCGATCTCACGCAGCGCAACAACCGGATTTTTATCCCTGTCGCGATCGATGGTCAGCGGCGCGCCGGCGGAAATCAGCCGCGCACGGTGGCTGGCGAGGAGAACGAGCTCGAAACGGTTCTCGACCTTGTCGATGCAATCTTCGACGGTGACGCGAGCCATGAGCGCCTCCTTCTATGGCAAGTCTGACAAATCAGTTTGATCGCGCTGACTACACCGGTCAATGGCCGGATGCAAGGCCCGCTCGCGAACGCGTGCGATGATTCAGCCCCTGCACCGCCGTCTCAGCTGCGCACCTTCGCGTGATGACGGCCTGGAAATGACCAACAGCTGTTCGGCCCGGCCTTCAAAGGAAGGAGGGGCTGGCGACGAGCTCGTCGCGCCGATGCTTCCCGCGCGATTGATAGAACATCGGAACCGGGGCCGCGTGCGGCAGGCCCGCCTTCAAGCGCAGCGCGAGCTCGCCAAGTATGATGCGGGTGATGTCGGGCAGGGCGAGCTTTTCGGTTTCCTCAAAGGAGACCCAGGTCGTCTCGACGAATTCCGCGTCGGGCCCGACAACGCCCGGAACTTCATGGGCGATCGCCGTGTCGTGCACCACGAAGAAGCGCGTGTCGAAACGCCGGGAGCGGCCGGGCGGGGTTATCGCGCGCGCCACGAAATAGAGCCCCTCCAGCTCTGGGATGACGCCATTATCTGCAAAGCCATTCCAGGAGGCGGGGGCGTTGTCCGGCGCGCCGTAGTCCTTGGTGCCGAGGAGGAGACCCGTTTCCTCGAAGGTCTCGCGGATAGCCGTCAGCGCGAGCGTCCGTGGATGGTCGGTCGCGCGGCTCCGGCTGCGTTCCATGAGCCGCGCCTCGATCATCCGGTCGAGCGCGCCAACAGCGCTCATATGGCGGTCTGCCGCCTCGCAGGCCCCGCCCGGGAAGACGAACAGGTCCGCCATGAACGCCTGCCGGCTATGGCGGCGGCCCATGAGGAAACGCGGCTTGCGGCGGTTGCCGTCGAGGATGATCAGGGTCGCCGAATCGCGCGGCCGCAACACCTGTGCCTTTGGCGGGACTTGCATTGTGGGCGGTGCTTCAACTCCGAAAGGTTCAGTCACAGTTTAGTCCCGCCCGTCCCATCGATTGTATCGGAGTGGTCATGGCTGCCGAAGCCATGCATGCGCAAGGCCCATTGATGCGCGACGACGGCACCTTTGACCGGCTGCATCATCGCCAGACAGAGCGCGATGGTCAAAAGCGGCCAAGCCACCGCGTGCATCCACAGGGGAAGCTCCGAGATCGCCTCGGCCGCCAGGATCCCGGCGCCGATGATATGACCGACGATGGTAATCACGATATAGGGCGGCAGGTCATCCGAGCGTTGGGCGCTCAGGTCCTCGTCGCAATGCGGGCAAGCTGGCACCACCTTGAGGAAACCGGAAAAAATCCGTCCCTCGCCGCAGGCCGGACAACGACAGCGCAGGCCATTGCTGATCGCCGGCCACCACGGGCGGGGAGTGTCCTCGTCCAGCGTCAATCCTCCGTGGGATGCCATGTCGACTTCACCTTCACCGCCTTGACGGTTTTCCTGGCGGTTTTCGCCGTCCGTTCCGACCGGCCTCGCGAAGACATTGTCCCCGTCCTGCCGCCCTTCTCTTTGAACCCGCGGTGCTTGCCGCGCAACGCGGCCCCGCGTCGCCCCTCGGACAGAAGCTCGAAACGCAGCGCTCCCGCGACGGGCGCGGCTTCCAGGAGCCGAACCTGCACGCGGTCGCCGAGACGGTGCGTCTCGCCGCTGCGGCTGCCGACGAGCGCGTGCCGACCTTCCTCGTAGCGGAAATAATCGGCCCCGAGCGTCGCGGCCGGTATAAATCCGTCGGCGCCCGTCTCGTCCAGTTTCACGAAGAGCCCGGCCTTGGTGACGCCGGATATCTGGCCGCTGAACTCGGCGCCGATGCGATCGGCCATGTGATGGGCGACGAGCCGCTCGATCGTTTCGCGCTCGGCCGCCATTGCCCGCCGCTCGGCCGCCGAGATCACCGCGGAGACCTCGGCGAGCTGCTCGGTGGTCGTGCCGGCGGGCAGGCCGTCCGCCCCGAGATGTCCCGCCCGGATCAGCGCGCGGTGCACCACGAGGTCGGCGTAACGGCGGATCGGCGACGTGAAATGCGCGTAGCGGCGCAAGTTCAATCCGAAATGGCCGTAGTTCTCCGAGGCATATTCGGCCTGGGCCTGGGTGCGCAGTACCACCTCGTTCACGAAGGCGTTGTGCTCCGTTCCCTCCACGGCGGCGAGAATGCGGTTGAAGAGGGCGGGCTGCAGCGCCCCGGCCTTCGGCAGCTTGAGACCGATGGAGGCCAGGACCTCGCCGAGCGCCCGCATCTTCTCGAGCGACGGCTCGTCATGCACCCGGTAGATCAGCGGCGAATGGGTCGCTTCCAGCGCTTCCGCCGCGCAGACATTGGCGAGGATCATGAATTCCTCGATCAGCCTGTGCGCATCGAGGCGGGGCGGTGTCACGATGCGGTCGATGGTGCCGTCCTCCTTGAGGACGAGCTTGCGCTCAGGCAATTCCAGCGCAAGCGGCCCGCGATGGTCACGCGCCTTGGCGAGCGCGGCATAGGCTGCCCAGAGCGGCCTGAGCACGGGCTCCAGCAAAGCTGCGGCCGGATCATCGGGGGCAGCATGGCCGTCGATCGCCCCCTGCACCTGCTGGTAGGCGAGCTTGGCGACTGAGCGCATCATGACGCGGTGGAAGGTGTGGCGCTTCTTGCGGCCTTGCGCGTCGATGATGATGCGGAGCGCGAGCGCGGGCCGATCCTCGTGCGGCTTCAGCGAACACAGGTCGTTCGAGATCCGCTCCGGCAGCATCGGCACCACGCGATCCGGGAAATAGACCGAGTTGCCGCGCTGCAGGGCGTCCTTGTCGAGCGCCGATCCTGGAGTCACGTAGTGGGCGACATCGGCGATGGCGACGGTCAGCACGAAGCCGTCGCTGTTACCGGGATCTGTATCGGGGGCCGCATGGACGGCGTCGTCATGGTCCTTCGCGTCCACCGGGTCGATGGTGACGAGCGGCAGCTCGCGCCAATCCTCGCGACCACGCAGGGTCACCGGTTCTGCGAGTTCGGCCTCCCTGAGAGCGCCGGGCGAGAAGCTGTCCGGAATGCCGTGGGTATGGATCGCGATGAGGCTGATCGCGCGCTCGGAGCGGATGGATCCCAGCCGCTCGCGCACCTTGGCCGAGGGCGCGCCGAAGCGCCCGTGCCGGGCGACCGACACCGCGACAAGATCGCCGTCTTCCGCCTCCGCGGTGTCTTCGGGAGCGATAGGCAGCTCACGTCCAAGACTGCGCTTGTCGACGGCAACGAGCCGCCCGCCGCCACCAGCGACAGATCTGAAGACACCGAGGACCTGGGACTTGGCCTTCTCGATGACCTTGATGACGCGTCCCAGATAGGGCGGTCCCTCTTCCTCGCCGCTCTCCTCGACGCGGATGACGGCACGGTCGCCGACGCCCGGAGGCTTCTGGCCGGGGCGGGGACGTCGCGGCATCTGCAGGAGGATCTGCGGGGCCGCGCCATGCTCCTCCGTGTTCCACTCCACGGGTTCGGCCAGCAGCTCGCCGTCGCGATCCCGGCCGATGATGTCGGCCAGCACGACCGGCGGCAGCTTCTCGGCGCGCGCCAGACGCTTGCCGCGCCGGCTGACGTGGCCCTCGTCCTCGAGCTCGCGCAGCATTCGCTTTAACCAGATGCGCTGGCCCCCGCCAATGCCGAAGGCCCGAGCGATCTCGCGCTTGCCGACCTTGCCCGGGGCGCCCGCGAGGAAGGCCATGACGGCTTCCTTGCTCGGAAGATTGCTGTCCGTGCTGCCCGGTGCCGCCTGCGGCTTGCGAATTCCAGTCGTCTTACGATTTTTCGGCACGATATTGTCCAGACTGAAATCGCGAATACCACATGGGCAGGGCCATCACGGTCCTGCGGTTGAAAGCAGACTAGATCAGCGGCAACGTCCGGCCGATCAAGAGGTCGGTCACGCTGCCGAGATCATTGGCACCCAAGGGCCAGGGCGCCTTGGCGAGCCGGGTGCGCGCATAGGCCTCCGCGATCTCCGCGGGGGCCGATCCGGCAAGAGCCGCCGTGGCCGCGAGCGCTGCCAGGCGGGTCACCGCAAAGCGCGCCCGCGCCTCCGCTTGCGGATCCTTGAGCGCGTCCTCGATATCCCGGGCGGCTTCGGCGGCGCCAGGTAGTCCCCGCGTTTCTTCGCCCAGGGTGACGAGCGTGGCGGCGACGACCTCGGCCTGCTTGCTGGCTGCGCGCATGAGATCAAGCGCCATCACATTTCCGGCGCCTTCCCATATCGCATTCACGGGCGCCTCGCGGTAGAGGCGCGGCATCGGACTGTCCTCGATATAGCCGTTACCGCCGAGACATTCCATGGCCTCGAACACAAAACCTGGCGTCGCCTTACATAAGGCGAATTTCACAACCGGAGTGAGCACGCGGGCCCGCGCGGCCTCGTGCGGGGCTTTCTCTGCCCGGTCGAAGCTGGCCGCCAGCCGCAAGGCGAGCGCGGTCGCCGCCTCCTGTTCGAGGGCAAGATCCGCCAGCACCGCCCGCATCGCCGGCTGGTCCACGAGCTTGCGCTGGAAGACCGAGCGATGCTGGGCGTGGTGGAGGGCGAGCGCGGTTCCCATGCGCAGGAGCCCCGCCGATGCCACCGCGCAGTCGAGGCGCGTCAGCTGCACCATCTTGAGGATCGTGCCGATACCCTTGTCCTCCTCGCCGATGCGCCAGGCGAAGGCGTCCTTGAACTCGACTTCCGCCGAGGCATTCGAGCGATTGCCGAGCTTGTCCTTGAGGCGCTGGAAATGAAGTGCATTGACGTTGCCGTCGGGGCGAAAGCGCGGCACGAGGAAGGCCGTCGGCTCCTTGCCGACCTTGGCGAGCACCAGAAAGCCATCGCTCATAGGGGCTGAGAAGAACCATTTGTGGCCGGTCAACGCGTATTCTTCGCCGGCTGTCTGCACCGCGACGGTCGTATTGGCCCGAACGTCAGTGCCTCCCTGCTTCTCGGTCATCCCCATGCCGAGCGTGACGCCGCGCTTTTCCCAGAAGGGCAGGAACCGTGCGTCATAGGTTCGGGAGCGGATCAGCGGCAGCCAGTCACGCAGGCGATCGGGCGCGGCCTGCAGGGTCGCGACGGAGGCGTGCGTCATCGTCATGGGGCAGACATGGCCGCTTTCGACCTGGGCCGCCACGAACAGACGAGCGGCGCGTTCCACATGCGGCATGCGAGGCGCGGCGTCGGCAAGGCCGTTCGATGCGCTCGGCGTATCCCAGGTCGAAGCCTGCAGGCCGTTCTCGACGCTCGCCTCCATCAGCCAATGATAGGCCGGGTGAAACTCGACCGTGTCGGAGCGCCGCCCACAGGAATCATGGGTGTGGAGGAGGGGAGGATTCCTGTTGGCGAGGCGAGCCATGTCGAACCGCTCGGCGCCGCCCCAGGTCTCCCCGTAGGACAGGAATCCCCCGCTGATGGCATCGGCGCCGTTATGCGCCATGGCATCAAGCAGGGCCTGGTCCAGCGCGACCAGATTGACCCCGACGAGAGGAGGCACCTGGTTGAAGACCTCGTTGATTCTCGTCTTGCTGGTCAAGGCAGGTCTCCCTCGCTGTGGCATGAGATCGTGCGACGTGAGATCGTCCGATCCGGGATTCTTCACCCGCTCAAGGCGGACCATGACGGCCGCTGGAAATCAAGTTTTGCCGTTTTGCGGTCTGAGGCCGGCCGTGGGAGCATCGGAATAGCCGTTGATGCATGAGGCTGGCCGGGTGGCTTGGGGGCCGTCGGCCAGATGATTGTAAGGCTCGACAGATCATTCGCATTCCCGGCGAAATCCTCGGCATCGGGAAACTGTCGCTTGACAGGCTGGTGAGGCGATGCGAGACGGCCGGCCTGTTATGGAAAAAAGAGCCCACGGAGCCAGGATGTCGCTCGCACTTACCTTCCCGGGGCAGGGCAGCCAGGCCGTCGGCATGGGCAAAGCGCTCGCCGAAGCCTTCGCGCCCGCCCGCGCCGTCTTCGCGGAAGTCGATGACGCGCTGTCGCAGAATCTGTCGCAACTCGCTTTCGAGGGACCGGCGGAGGAACTCACCCTGACGGCCAATGCCCAGCCCGCGCTCATGGCGGTCAGCATGGCGGTGCTCAGGGTGCTCGAAGCCGAGGCCGGGTTCGATCTCTCCAAGGAAGCCGCCTTCGTGGCCGGCCATTCGCTCGGTGAATATGCGGCGCTCGCGGCCGCCGGCAGCCTGTCGATCTCCGACACGGCGCGCCTCCTGCGTATTCGCGGCGACGCGATGCAGAAGGCCGTTCCCGTCGGCGTCGGCGCCATGGCGGCGCTCCTTGGCCTTGACTATCCGGAAGCGGCGGCGATCGCGGCGGAGGCCGCCGAGGGCGACGTCTGCGCTGCGGCCAATGACAACGGCCCCGGCCAGGTCGTCGTCTCCGGCCACAAGGCGGCCGTCGAGCGTGCGGTGGCGCTCGCCCAGGCGCGCGGCGCCAAGCGCGCCATCATCCTCCCCGTATCCGCGCCCTTCCATTGCGCGCTGATGCAGCCCGCGGCCGACGCGATGCGCGAGGCCCTGGCCGCCGTGACTGTCTCGGCGCCGCGGGTGCCGCTTGTCGCCAATGTGACGGCGTCTGCGATCTCCGATCCCGAGGTCATCCGTGCGAGCCTCGTCGAACAGGTGACCGGCACGGTCCGCTGGCGTGAAAGCGTCGCCTGGATGGCCGGCGCGGGCGTTGATTCATTTTATGAGCTTGGCGCCGGTAAGGTCCTGACCGGCTTGGCCAAACGGATCGCTTCGGGCGCCACGGCGACAGCGATCGGCACGCCCGCCGATATCGCGGCGATCGCTGCGGCGCGCGCTGGCTGAAACGGCCAGAACACACCAGGTCAAGAACGCGTCAGGCAAGAACGCGTCAGGCAAGAATGCGCCGATAGCAACACGCCCAGCAGGAATGCAAGCGGAAGGAACAGGTCTGATGTTCGATCTCAGCGGCATGAAGATTGTGGTCACCGGCGCGACCGGCGGAATCGGCGGCGCAATCGCGCGCGCCCTCCACACGCAAGGCGGCGAAGTGTGCCTATCCGGGACGCGTCTTGACGCGCTCGAGGCCCTCGCAGGCGAGCTTGGATCGCGTGTCCATGTCCTGCCGGTCAATCTCGGCGACAAGGACGCGGTTGAAGCGCTCATCCCGGCGGCGGAGGAGAAGCTCGGGGGGCTCGATGTCCTGGTGAACAACGCCGGCATCACCCGCGACAATCTCTTCATGCGCATGAAGGACGATGAATGGGACACGGTGCTCGCCGTCAATCTGACGGCGGCCTTCCGCCTGTCCCGCGCTGCCGTCAAAGGCATGATGCGCCGCCGGTTCGGCCGCATCGTCAATATCACGTCGATCGTCGGTGTCACCGGAAATCCGGGGCAGGGCAACTATGCCGCCTCGAAGGCGGGCCTCATCGGCATGTCCAAGGCGCTGGCCGCGGAAGTCGCCAGCCGTGGCATTACCGTCAACTGCATCGCGCCGGGCTTCATCACCTCGCCGATGACCGACGCGCTGAATGACAAGCAGAGAGAATCAATTCTCGCCAATGTTCCGGCGGGCCGTCTCGGCAGCGGAGACGACTGCGCGGCCGCGGCAGTCTATCTGGCATCACGCGAGGCAGGCTACGTGACCGGGCAAACCCTCCACGTTAACGGCGGAATGGCAATGATTTGAGTAGGTTGCGCGAGTTGTGCGCAGCTGCGCGCATGGCTGTTTCAAGCTCTCGCCTTACGAAAGCGAGTGTGTTAACAAGCCTTTGAGAGGTTCGGGGTTCGGTGGGGGCGGGGCGCTCTTGCCATTTGGCCAGACGATGGCTGGATGGGAAGTTGCCCAGGCCAGGACCGACTGTCGTGGAACTCACCCAAAAGGCCGTACGGGTTGGCGCAAGCCTGCCTCATGCATGCCTTGAATATCAGGTCTTGGAAATCGCAGGCTTGACGATCACAAGCCTTTTGCGAGCGGAACGAGGACGAAACGATGAGTGATATCGCCGAGCGCGTGAAGAAGATTGTCGTCGAGCACCTGGGCGTGGACGCGGAGAAAGTGGTCGAAGGCGCCCATTTCATCGACGACCTCGGCGCCGACAGCCTTGATACGGTCGAACTCGTGATGGCCTTCGAGGAAGAGTTCAACGTGGAGATCCCCGACGACGCCGCCGAGACGATCGTTACCGTTGGCGACGCCATCAAGTTTCTCGAGAAGAATGCCTCCGCCTGATGGCTCTGGTCCTTCGGCGCTTTTCGGCCGATCCGCGCTTGCCGTCGGGTCCGTCAACGGCATCGCGGTGAGTATTGCATGAGACGTGTGGTCGTAACGGGTCTTGGCTTGGTGTCGCCGCTTGGCTGCGGCGTCGAGACGACCTGGAAGCGGATTGTTGCAGGCGAAAACGGTGCATCGCGCATCGAGGCCTTCGACGTATCCGATATTGCCTGTCGCATCGCTTGCTCTATCAAGCGCGGCGACGGTGCGGATGGTACCTTCAATCCCGATCAGTGGATGGATCCGCGCGATCAGCGCAAGGTTGATCCTTTCATCGTCTTCGCCATGGCGGCTGCCAAGCAGGCGCTTGACGACGCGGACTGGCATCCCGAGGCCCCGGACGATCAATACGCCTCCGGCGTGCTGATCGGTTCGGGCATCGGCGGCATCGGGGGCATATATGACGCCTCCATAATCCTCGCCGAGAAGGGCCCGCGACGTTTGTCGCCGTTCTTCATTCCCGGCCGCCTGATCAACCTGGCCTCAGGCTATGTGTCCATCGCGCACGGCCTCAAGGGCCCGAACCACGCGGTGGTGACGGCCTGCTCCACTGGCGCCCACGCCATCGGGGACGCCGCGCGTCTCATCGCCCTCGGCGACGCCGAGGTGATGGTGGCCGGTGGCACGGAATCGCCCCTCAACCGCTTGTCGCTCGCCGGCTTTGCCGCATGCCGCGCCCTCTCGACCAGCTTCAACGACGAACCTACACGGGCATCGCGTCCCTATGACAAGGACCGTGACGGCTTCGTCATGGGAGAAGGCGCGGGCGTGGTGGTGCTTGAAGAGTTCGAGCATGCCAAGGCGCGCGGCGCGAAGATCTATGCCGAGGTCATCGGCTACGGGCTGTCCGGTGACGCTTATCACATCACCTCGCCGTCCGAGGATGGCGACGGCGCCTTCCGTTGCATGCAGATGGCACTGAAACGAGCCGGCCTGACGCTGGCGGATGTCGACTACGTCAACGCCCATGGCACATCCACGCCGCTCGGCGACGAAATCGAACTCAGGGCCGTGGAGCGCCTGGCCGGTGACGCCGCCAGCCGGTTGACCATGTCGTCGACAAAATCGGCGGTCGGTCATCTCCTCGGCGCGGCTGGTGCAATCGAGGCGATTTTCTCGATGCTCGCCATCCGTGACGGCGTCGTTCCGCCGACGCTCAATCTCGACAATCCATCCGTCGAGACGCCGATCGATCTCGTCCCGCACAAGGCCAAGACGATGCCGGTCGATGTCGCGCTGTCGAACTCCTTCGGCTTCGGCGGCACCAATGCGTCGCTGATTTTCCGACGCGTCGCCGCCTGACGATCATGCGGACGGGGGTGCATCCCGTCCGACATGAACAGGGCTGACCAAGCCGTTCAACTCACAAGATCTGCACGGTCGGGCGCATACGCTCGGCCCCGACGGCGTTGTGTTGCCGGCTTGGCGCCTCCTGGCGGGTCTTGGCAACTGATGGGCGCGTCGCCGAGACGAGCGCCCTCTTCCTTGAAACCATGATGTGCCCCGATCCCTTGTCACAGCGGCGAGGAGACGTGGATCCGCGCGCGCTTCTTTGGCCGCCCCCATGCCCGCGCGGGCCACCGCCGTATCGCCATGACACTGCGGGCTGCGCGATCTGCGAAGAAATTCCGGCGCGCGAACTTTACAATAATCCCATTGATTTCAATTCGTTCGATTGTTTTGTGTTTGTTCAGGTCGTCATTAACCAAGCCTGCGCTCTGACCGGCACGGAATAACCGCGCGAATATCCGCTGGGATTGAGAGCGTGGCTGATCATCTTTCCGATGTGCACCCTGAGGAACAGAACTCCCCAGCCACCAGCGGCCTCATGTGCTTCGCGCTGGTCCTTCGCTTTCTCGGGATCTCGGTCAGCATTGAGCAGCTTCGCCATAGCCTCGGCCTGCCAAGCGACCAGCTGAAGTCAGCGGATCTTCTGAGGCTCAGCCGACGGTTGGGGCTGAAGGCGCGCTGGGTCCAGGCGACCCCTGCGCGGCTCGATCGCCTTCCCTTGCCGGCGGTGGCGCAAACCAGGGAGGGCGGCTACTTCATCATCGCCAAATATGTCGAAGGCCGCGCTCTTGTCTACGAGCCCGAACGGCAAGGCAACGTGCTGATGGACGCGGAGGCCTTCGCGGAGCACTGGAGCGGTCATATCCTCCTGCTGGCCAAACGCGGGCGGGCCGGCATCGCGGACCGCAAGTTCGGGCTGGGCTGGTTTCTGCAGGCGGTCAGCAAATACAGGCGCGTGCTGACCGAGGTCCTTGTCTGCTCCCTCTTCCTCCAGATTTTTGCGTTGCTGACGCCGCTGTTCTTCCAGGTCGTGATCGACAAGGTGCTCGTTCACAACAGCCTGTCGACGCTCGATGTCCTGGTGATCGGGCTCACCGGCATGGCGGTGTTCGAGATCCTGCTCGGGGGACTGCGGACCTATCTCTTCAGCCATACGTCGAACCGTATCGATGTCGAGCTCGGAGCGCGTCTGTTCGGGCATCTGACAGCTTTGCCGCTCGCTTATTTTCAAGCGCGGCATGTGGGGGACTCAGTCGCCCGCGTCCGCGAACTGGAGAACATCCGCGCCTTCCTGACGGGATCAGCGCTGACGCTCGCGATCGATGGCGTGTTCACCAGCATCTTTTTCGCGGTGATGTATGTCTACAGCCCGCTCCTGACGCTGATCGTCGCCGGCTCCGTCCCGCTCTACGTCGTGCTGTCCCTCGTCGTCACGCCACTGTTCCGCAGCCGCCTTGAGGAAAAATTCAATCGCGGCGCCGAGAATCAATCCTTCCTCGTCGAGACCGTCAGCGGCATCGAGACCGTCAAGGCAACGGCCATCGAGAAGCTGATGCAACGCCGCTGGGAGGACCAGATCGCCGGTTATGCGGCCTCCTCCTTTCGGGTCGCCAGGCTCGCCAACTGGTCAGGGCAGATCGCCCGCGCGATCAACAAATTGACCGTGATCCTCATTCTCTACGCGGGCGCGCGCGTGGTCCTGGCGCGGGAGATGACGGTCGGTGAACTCGTCGCCTTCAATATGCTGGCGGGGCAGGTGCACGGGCCGGTGCTGCGTCTTGCGCAGATGTGGCAGGATTTCCAGCAGGTGCGCATCTCCGTCGCGCGACTGGGCGACATCCTCAATACACGCGCCGAGCCGACCTACGCCATGGGCAGCGCGACGCCCGCCATCACCGGGCAAATCAGCTTTCAGTACGTGTCCTTCCGTTATGATCCGAGCGGGCCGGAAACCCTCGCCAACATCAGCATCGACATCCCCGCAGGCCAGGTCGTCGGTGTCGTGGGGCCGTCCGGCTCGGGCAAGAGCACGCTCGCGAAGCTTATCCAGCGTCTTTACGTGCCTGAACGCGGGCGGGTGCTGATCGATGGCATGGACCTCAGCCTGATGGATCCCTCGTGGCTCAGGCGTCAGCTCGGCGTCGTGCTGCAGGAGAACATGCTCTTCACCGGCACGGTGCGTGAAAATATCGCCATAGCCGATCCGGGCCTTCCCATCGAGAGCGTCGTGGAAGCGGCGCGGCTCGCCGGCGCCCATGACTTCATCGTCAAGCTGCCCAATGGCTATGACACGATCCTCGCCGAACGTGGCGCGTCGCTGTCGGGCGGCCAGCGGCAGCGGGTGGCGATCGCGCGGGCCCTCGTCATGAAGCCGGCGATCCTGATTTTCGATGAGGCCACCAGCGCCCTCGACTATGAGTCGGAGCGCGTCATCCAGGACAATATGAAGGCGATGGCGGCGGGGCGTACCGTGATCATCATCGCCCATCGCCTGTCGGCGGTGCAGATGGCGGACAGGATCCTGACCATCGAGGATGGCAGGCTGACGGAAGACGGGACGCCTGTGGACCTTGCGGCCGGCGGCGGGCGTTTCGCGACCCTGCTGCGTTACCAGCAAGCGCAGGGACGTCTGATATGAGGCGGCTCGGGCTGCGCGGGGGCGAGAAGCGCCCCATCGACCGGCGCGACGAGGTGGAGTTCCTGCCTGAAGCCCTCGAGATCCTGGAGACGCCCCCCTCGCCGATGGCGCGTGTGATCGCGGTCTCCATCTCCGCCTTTCTTGGCCTGAGCATTCTTTGGGCCTGCCTCAGCTCCATCGATATGGTCGCCGTGGCGGAAGGACGGACGATCCCCTCGGACCGCTCAAAGACCATCCAGCCGTTCGAGACCGGTGTCGTGCGCCGCATCCTGGTCGAGGATGGATCCATCGTGCGCGCTGGTGACCTTCTGATCGAGCTCGACACGACGGCGAGCGGCGCCGAACGCAGCCGCATCGCGGGCCGGCTGGCCACCGCGCGGCTCGACGTGCTGCGGCTCAGGGCCTTGCTGGGCCGGCCGCAGGCCGCGCTGAAAGTCGAGCTCCCAACAGTGGATGGCGATGTATTGGGGGCGACGCCGGAGGAGGTGTCGCGCGCGCGGGAGCTTGCCCGCAGTGAGGCGCGGGAGCAGCAGGAGCGCCTCGCGGGTTTGGACCGCGAGCTCGATCGCCAGCGCGCGGAGGCGGAGGCGGTGGACGCGGGCATCGCCAAGCTCGACCAGAGCCTGCCTCTGCTGCAGGAGCGCCTGAAGGCACGGGAAACGTTGCTGGAAAAGGGGCTGACGCCCCGCTATCAGGTCCTGGAGCTGCGTCAGCAGGTCGTCGCCATGAAACGCGACCGCGATGGCCTGGCGGCTCAGCGCGCGGCGGCCGGCGCCGCCCTCGCGGCCATCGCGCGTCGGCGCGAGCAGACCGTCGCGGAGATCCAGCGCAAGCTCTTGTCGGATCTGACAGCAGCCCAGGCGACGGTCGCCGACCTGACGCAAGAGCTGACGAAGGCTGAGCAGCGCAAGGAGCTTCAATCCATCACGACGCCCGTCGACGGGGTCGTTCAGCAGCTTGCCGTGCATACGCTTGGCGGTGTCGTCCAGCCGGCGCAGGCGCTGATGGTGATCGTACCAAGGGACGATCACGTCGAGATCGAGGCGCAGGTGCTGAACCGTGACATCGGATTCGTCAGGGAGGGGCAGGTGGCAACGGTGAAGCTGGAGGCTTTCTCCTTCACCCGCTACGGCACGATCCCCGGAAGCGTCGCCTCTGTCTCGCGCGATGCGATCAGCGATGAGCGGCTAGGGCTCGTCTTCTCCGCGCGTGTCCGCGTCAACCGGAACAGCATCCTTGTCGACGGCCGCGACGTCGCGCTGACGGCCGGCATGCGGACGACCGTCGAGATCAAGACGGGCGAGCGCCGGGTGATCGACTTTCTGTTGTCCCCTATCATGAAAGCTGTGTCGGAAGCCGGTCGCGAGAGATAATGCCGAAAATTCGAGCTTTTCCGCGCCAGTTTCCATGACCATGGCTTTATCATCAGGGTACATGAAGGCTCCTGACGTCCACCATTAGCTGGCAATATTTCTGCCGGATATGACGTCCGGGTGCCAATTGCGAAACGAAGAAGTTCGCTCCGCAGCGGACGCGCCCTGAGCGTGTTCGTGATTGCGACCTATTGCTCAACAATAACGGGAGTTGTTGCCCGATGGATGAAACGATTAGGGAAAAGCTGTCTGACGCTACAAATGTGGCTGACATCACCGCAGACGCATCTCAGGAGATCGCGGCCGTCTCAGGCTCCGAGGAACTCCAAGATGAATCCCTGGCGGTTTGGCTAGAGACGCACGCGGGTCCGTCGGGCAATGCTGACGGCCTTTCAGCTTCGGGATCCGGTGCTGGATTGACCCGCACAGGCCTTGCCTCGACTGCCGCCGCCGAGGGCCTCGCCAACAATCTACTGAACTGGCTGAAGACCGATATCGACAGGCAGATTGCCAGCGTCGGTTCCGCACTCGACAAGGTCGATCTCTCCAATCGCGACTATCGCCCCGCGGCGTTTGGCCAAGACCTGCCCGCTCGCCAATTCGTCGTGGATGGCGCTGAGCCTGTACAGCCACGCCTGATCGGCGATCCGGCGCATGATGCGATGATCTATCGTGCTTACATCGGGAAGATGGAGGCGACGCTCAGCCAGGCGTTCGGCCAGGATTTCGCAACGAGCGACGACGCGAAGGCATCGGCATGGCGAGGTCTTCGCCGGGAGCTCTGGCAGGAGACGAGCGAGGCGACCCTCGCGACGCGCTACAAGAGCGGCAGCAGTTCGGGTGCCGTGCGTGACCAGTTTTCGCCCGAGGCCCTTAAGGGGCGGCTGGGCGCGGCCCTGCTCGACAAGTCCGGCTTGAGCCAGAAGAAGTCATTGCTGAATCAGCAATCCGCCAGCGCCTTGAGCACATTGCGCATCGTTCTGGGGGTGCGCGATGGGCTCGGCATCCAGCGTAACGTCGCCGTGCTCAATGACCCGAATGCGAGTGCCGATGCCAAGCTGCGCGCAGGCTTCGAGATCAGCAGACAAAGTGGCGCTCTCCTCCAGGTCGTCGGTGGCGTCACTGTCGATGCATTGCGGTCATTTGCCCAAGGGGAGGGCTTGCTCACCCCGCTCAAGTCAAATCTGCAGGACATGGCCAAAACGGCCAAGGCCGGGATGAACCTGGACGTCATTCGCGGATCGCGTCCCACCGCCGCGCAGGGCGCAATGCCCCTCGGCGACACGATCGCCAATCTGACGGCGCTCGATGCTGACATTCGCGCTGCGCAGACCCGCACGAGCAGCCCCCGCGCCGTGACGGCCGGCAAGTCCGCTCTCTCGATGATCGCGGGCCTTACGGGGATCGCCAACGATGTGGCGCGTGTCGCAACAAGCGACGGCGACGTCCGCGTGATTGTCCAAAGCAGCCTCGGCATGGTGTCGACCGCGACGCAGACCGCGAGCGAACTGACCAGTATCGCGGCGGCTGCCAAGTCCGGTACAACCGCCAGCAAATTGGCGGGCGCGGGCAGCGCGTTGGGTGTCGGGGCCAGCGTCTTCGGTGTGGCCGCCGGCACAGTCGGCCTTGTCGGGGCTATCAAGAACCTCGAACAAAATCCCAATTCGACGGCCGCTAAATGGGCGGTCGCCAATTCCGGCGTCCAGATCGCGGCCAGCGCCTTTGCCGGCGTGGCGGCGGTGCTGTGTCCGCCTGCCGCGCTCCTGACGCTGCTTATTCCCGATTTCGGCGGAATCGGCCGGGCGCTCGAACTCGTTGAGCATATGGCTGACTTCGAGGCGCGCGGGCTGATGCATGAATGGGAAGTGCTGAAAAAGCTTCACACCATCGCAGCGCTCGACGCGACGCCCTTGGTCAACTGGACCAGCGCCATCTATACACCCGCATTGAATAATGAAATGCGCGCCAAGATGGATACCGAATGGTATTGGGGGGCTTATGGCGAGCGTACGAACAATCTCATGCAAGACAGTTCGGATTATGCGAAGAGCTTGCAGTCGATTGTGTCTGCGTCGCAAGTGAATGAACTTATAAGTATTTTCTATGATCGGGAGCAGTTCAACTGGTTCGGCGACGACCGTCAGCTATTTGGGACGGCGATGGGCGTCTATAAAAAGGATGGGCATAGAGACGACTTCGCAGTCGAGCGCGGCAACGCGATCAATGTGACACGTGCCGGCGCTGTCAGGGACGGTCAGGTTGATCGCGTCCTCGTCATCGACAGTAACCTGCCCGCCGGGGATACCCTCCCGGAACAGCAAGCCATTCAGGGCGAATGGAAGACGAAGCAGGTCTGGAAATGGACCAACGACTTTCTGTGGTGGGGCAGCGAAAAGTGGGTCGACGAACGATATGAAGATGTCCGCCGTGAAAAGGTTGAGCAGGGACCTTCGGTAACTCTCAATCTGGACGGCGACAACGAAATTCTCGTAAGGGCCGCCAACAGCCGCGTCACATCGGTCGGCGATAGCAATGACACGTACTGTGTTATCGCGGGTGTCGATTGCGATATTGATGATCAAGCTGGCGATAGTGATCGCCTATACTTGGTTTCCACGGGTAGCGTGAACAATTTCAACGTCAGAGCCCGCGGTATCGAAAGCATTCAAGGCTCCAGCTCCGATGACGTGCTGAACATTTCGGCCGTCAGTGGCGCGATTGATCTCGGCGCTGGCGAAGATGCGCTCAACCTTGTCGATGTTCGTTGGGGATCCATTGCTCTGACGACTTCAGCCGCCGGAACGCAGGTCGCGCACCTGGATCCCGTGTCGGGCGCGCATGTGTCGGAAGCCACGCTGAAAGGCGTGGAAATTGTCAGATTGAGTGACCAGGATGACTATGTGAGCCTGTCCGCCGATGCCGTTGCGACCCCCGGCGAGGGAACGACGGCGGAGATTGTCTCGCTCGAGCTTGCCGAGCTCGATGCCGGCAAGGGTAACGACACGATCGTCTCTCTCGCGAGCTCTATGCGGATCTTGGGCGGCGATGGCAATGACATCATCGTCATTGGTTCAGGCGATATCGGAGCGCCACCCCTGCGCGATGTGCGCGTCATTGCCGGAGCCGGCGACGATATCGTGAATATTGCCGGTGACGCGCAGGTCAGGGTTGAGCTCGGCGAGGGAAGCGATCGCATATCGGCGGCTTCCCAAAGCTCGGGATGGATCGAGATCGCCGACATAACCGGAGGCGGCGCCAAGCAAGTGGAGCTGGGCACTGCCGACGCGATCTTCCGCCTCGATTCCGGTAGTCATGGCACTGTCGATGTGACCGACAGCGCGGCACGTGCGTTCGGCAACCATGGCCTTTCCTTTGATTTCGCGGGGGACAACGCCGACAGCATCATTTTGACAGCGATGCGGGATGAGACGGGTGTCTTCAACTACGGCATCGAGACAGCCGACGCGCGACTGAAAGTCTCTGTCCAAGGATCAAACCTTGCCAATACATCCATCTGTGTCGCCGACCAGGCCTATGCAATGGATCGGGCGATGAACCAGCTGACCCAGCAGATGGCCAGCATGGGGCAGGGAGCGGGAAGCTTGCAGCTGTCCGTTTTGCCGGCGGAAATGCATACCCCCATCAACTCGCTCAGCCTGGCGACGCCGATGGCGTGAGGCTTTTTCGGCCGGGCAACGGTAGCCCGGCCGAAAAAGCCGCGCATTGAATTGGGACGCGTGCTCAGCGCGGAGATGCTGGCCGCAAGGCGAGGATCGATACGATGATGAGCGCGCCGATCATGCCGACATGCTCTCCAGCCGTATGAAAGGCGACGATCGCGCGCTCGCCTTCGAGCGACCAGAAATGGTGCACGATCGGGATGGTGAGCGCGGTGAAGACCCCGAGTGCGCCTGCGCCAAGCCACGTGTGCCGGCGGGCGATGATCAGCGCGGATCCACCGAGCTGAACGATAATCGTGGCGATGTTGAACAGCCAACCCGGCGTCAGGCCGAACATCTCCATCTCGGCGACGCCACCGCGAAAATCGATCAGTTTGGCGAGGCCGCTTCCCCAGAAGGGAAATGTCAGGATGACACGCGCCACGGTCTCGGTGATTCGGCTGGACAGGATTGCGTTGATGATTGAGGGAGCCATAGGACAACTCTCTGCGAGGAGTAACAGTTTTTACTGTACAGCTCTGGGTTAGTCACCGGGGTTTGTCAGCGCACATTGCCGTCTCCACGAGGTCGGGCATCCGCGCGTGCGTGAACCGACGCTCTTAAGCACGATTGCAGATTGCGTGGGGCAACTGATGAATGACGCTTGCATGCAGCGCCGCTCTCATATCGAATGCGCCTCATAATTTTTGCTAGAGGCCTTTATGCATCTGAACCGACTGGCCCTTATCGTAGCGATCAGCATGGCCGCCACGGCATGCCAATCAACCAACCAGGGCGGGGGCGGTTTCAGCCGATCCGGCCCTCCGGATTATGTTGAAGACCAGCTGGACAACGCCGTCTCGCCTTTCCCGGAAGACGACCGTTACGGCGACGACAGCCTCGTTCCCGAGGTCGGCGGCCCCATGTAGGCTGGCAGCGCGCCGGGATGAACCGTCATCGGTGCCCCCCGGTTGCTGCTTCGGGTCTTCGGCTTGCTGCCCGTACGCAAGGCGAGGCCCTCGCTGACGGCGCGCGCCAGCGCCGCCGAGGCATCGTCTCCTTCAAAAGGTGACAGCATCGGGAAGGCGAGGTCGTCATTCCCAACAGCGATCGCTTCCCCAAGAGCGATGGCCTCCTCGATAGCGGCGTCCTCGCTCTCTGTCTCAGCTGCGGCTGCAACCCCATCTGTCGAGGCTGTGAACGGGACGAGAGCCAGCACCGGCTCATTCTCGACGCTTCCACCTGAAATCGCGGCCGCGATAGGGATCTCGCCGTCCAGGGCGATGATCTCGGCCTCTCCTACGATGATAACAGGGGCTGCCTCGATCTCCGGCGCCGCGTCGGTCAAGCTTTCTAGTGCTTCCGCGGTGCGAGCCCCCTCGATCGGAGCGACAGCATCCGGGGACGGCGCAGCGATCACTTCATCCGAGATGGGCTCTTCTGGCGGGGCGACGTCAGCCGAACGGATCTCGTCCAAGCGGATATTTTCCGAGCGGATATTTTCCAGCCGGATATCTTCCAGCCGGATCTCGGCCACGGCGTCGCGGGCGAGAGCAAGCCAGGACAGCGCCACCGTCGATGTATCGAATGGCGGCAGCGGTGCTGGCTCGAAGGCGCTCCACGCATCCAGGAGTTCCGCCGTACGGCGCGCGATGGCTTCCTGCCGTTCGGCGGACATCGCCGAGACAAGCTCCTCCAGCAATCTATCGCCCATGGCCCGTCACCCACCCCCGACTCAATGGGTAAATGGTAATTAACCCTAGGCGTCTGGGTAGATAGCTATCAGAAGTTGTCCACGGCGATCTGCAACAACGTCAGTAATGCTGATGTATCGGCCATGATCTCATGGCCGCTTGCGCGATGACCACGCCTCGACGAAGGCGCGTGCGTTGGCGGCGATCTCCTGCACATCCATGCCGGGCTTGTAGACGGACGATCCCAGGCCAAAGCCTGCGACGCCCGCCGCAAGGAAGGGGTCCATGTTGGTGGGCGTGATGCCGCCGACCGGCAACAGCCGCGTTCCAGGCGGAAGCACCGCCCGGATCGCCTTGATGACCGGCGGCCCGACCATCTCGGCGGGAAAGATCTTGAGGGCGGCGGCGCCGGCAGCGAGCGCGGCAAAGGCTTCGGTCGGGGTTGCGACCCCGGGGGTGCAGATGAGCCCGGCATCGGTGGCCGCGCGGATAACCATCGTATCGGCATGCGGCATCACGACAAGGTCGGCCCCAAGCGCGACGAGCCGCTCGACTTCGGCAGATCTTGTTACCGTGCCCGCGCCCACGAGCGTGTCATCCGGCAGCAACTCACGGATGATACGGATGCTCTCGAAGGGCTCGGGTGAATTCAGCGGCACCTCGATGAAGCGGAAGCCCGCTTCATGCAGTGCCGTGGCGACATCGGCCGCCTCCTCCGGCTTCAGGCCGCGCAGGATGGCGATCAATGGCAGCGTGGCGAAAGCCTCTTCCAAACGCGTCGCGCGGCTCGGCCGGGTCATGGTACCAATTCCTTCTTTCAGACGGTCGAACAAGATCCGGTCATGCCCGATCGAGCGTGCCCGTCGCGGTTGCGAAGCGGAAAAGCCCCGCTGGAGCCGTATTCCCCAGGAGGGCGGCGGGGGAGACGTCGAAGAGAGCCATCGCGCGGCGATAGCTGTTGCAGAGGCCGTCGTCGCCGATGAGCACGATAGGCGGCAGATCTCCGGCATCAGCCCTCAGACGGGCAAGGCCTGAGGTCAACTCCTGGCCAATGAGGAGGCCTGAGAGATAGTCTTTCAGAACATCGCCGGGCAGTCGCTTCGTGAGACCGAGGCTGCGCACCGAGAAGAGCTGGTTCAGGAGATCGCCAGCATGACTGTCGCGCGCCGCCGCGACACCTTGCAGGAAGGCGGCTTCCGCAGCCGCTGGGGCTGCTGCCGCTTCCTCCGGGGATGTCATCAGGCGGCCGAGGATCGAGTGCTTTGTCATGACGGCGAAGACCTCGCCGGTCATGTAGGTGTCGAAGCGGGTGATGCGGCTCGCGGCGATGGCGACCCATTTGGAATGGGTGCCAGGCATGATGATCGAGGCGCGTTCGGCCAGTGCGGGATGAGCGGCGAGCGCGCCGGCGATCTGGATTTCCTCGCCGCGCATCACGTCCGGCGGTGCATCGGCCGGATTGTCGATGACACCAGGGGCGATGAGGATCGTGCGGCCATCCGCCGTCGTTGCGCGGCCGGCGTGTCGGGCGAGTTCCGCGACATCGGCGGGGCAGGCGACATAAGGCGCTTCGACCCAGCCCTGCGCACTGCCGACCATGCCGCCGGCGACGACCGGCAGATTAGGCCATCGCGCCAGCCATTCCCCGCAAAGCGCGGTGAAGGCCTTCTCGAATCCCGGAATACCCGGCTCCGGCAGGTTCTGGATCCCGTGACTGCTGGCACGCTGGTCGATGACGCCAGCTTGCCTGTCCATCAGGAAGCCACGCAGGCTTGACGTGCCCCAATCGAGCGCGACGAGAACAGGTTGATGGTCCTCTGACACCTTATTGCTGTTCATGCGATCGCTCCCTGCCATCGATCTTGGCGTCTGCCTACTCGATCCCTGATGCAGGGTCTAGAGTCCATGCTTCGATGAGAATCGCCCTCAGGTGCGTTGAAGAGGATGCGATAGGCTGGCGCTATAGTCCGGCGTTGCGGACGAAGGCGTTTCTGTGAGTTGCCGCCTGACATGTCCGTCGCTGTCAGGCAGGGGCAGGTCGGCGCTGTCAGACCTTCGCGGGCGTAGCCCATGGGAATTCTCTCAGCGCCAAAGGCGCCGTATCCAATTATAAAATATGAACTTTTCGGCGCTTTGTGGATTTGTGATCTGCTCCGCCCCTCTTTTTTGTTCTATTTTTGTTCCGCGTCGCTTAGTCTGATGGAACAGCAAGTGTCAATCAGATCGCGTGAGTCCGGCGATGAGCATGATGGTGGACGAAATCGTTGCGGCCTATCTCAAGGCGGAAGGGAACGCGATGGCTGCTCTCAACGCGGCCATTCGGGATGCGCTGGCCGACCTCACCGAGAAGGAGCAACGCCTGGCGAAGGCGGAGCGGCTGATTTCGCGCGGCTATGTGCGTGGCCGGATGCACGCCGCGCTCGTGGCGGCCGCCGAAAAGGAACAGGCCGAGATCGACGAAGTTTCCAATCGCCAGACGATGGGGTGATGACAATGTCGGATGACGGATAATTCAGGTCATGGACAGGGATGCGTCAGCTCAACGGGCGCAGACCTGTTGCCCTGGTCCTGTTTCGTCCGGGTTCGGCTTGGGCTGGTCATTGTCGGGATCGTCGGGCTCCGGTTCCTCAATCGGAGGAATGAGAGGCTTCAGCGGATCGGAGGGGTCAATCGCCGGAGGGCGGGGAAAGGGATCCGGGATGGGGGAGCCGGGCATCGGCGGTTCCGACGCGCGGGGAAAAGTCGCCCCCCAGCTCGCCAAGCTCATGCGGGGCACCAAGCCGGTCACCGACTGATCTTCAGAAGGGGTTCGTTCTATCCGTAACCCACCCATATCCATGCTGCTGATCCTTGTCCGTTCGCATGGAGGGAAGTCACGGGCGCAGGATACGGTTCCACTTCGGAGATATCCGGCGCGCGCATCGATATGGAGTTTCACAGTCAGCTGTGAGGGCCGGCTCAAATGTCACGACGCGGCCCCATTCCCGTGAAACTGGATGTATGAGCACTCCCATGCATCCGATCGAACCGCTGGAAATGAGGACAGCCATGAGCCGCACGAAGCACACACCCGTCATGCGCCGATCCGGGCTGTGGACATTCGGCCAGCCCATCGCATCGCGCTTCGCCGTGAGCGCCGCTGCCGCGGCGTTGCTCATCGGCGCCTCCGCCGCAACACCGGCTGCCGCGCAGAATGCGCCTCTTGAACTGCCCAAGCAGGGCCAATCCCTCAGTAAGCCGGGCAAGGCCAATCAGCAGCGCGCCGTCAAGCGGAAGCCCCAATCACCCGCGCGTGCCGAACGCCAACCGGTGCAGGAGTTTCGCCAGCCAAGCTACGAAGACCTGGCGCGACAGGGAACGGACGAAGGGGGCACCAGCATTCGCCCAAGCTTCCGTGGCGGCAGGCCCGCTCTGAACATGGGCTTTTGAGTGAGTTAGGTTACCGCATGACTGGGGCTTCCGAATTCGCATGTATTGTCTGGATGCGGCGACCCGGTCAGTGTTTCCCTAGTCTCGACGAGCGGCGGATGAAGGCCTGGCCGCTCTTTCGCGCGTCCTCAAAAAGGATCAGCCGCCAGCGATCGCCGGTCCTTCATTGAGCCGGCCTTATGTCCGGGATTATGGGATAAGGGGATCGACCGATGATGGAGGCCCCGGTGACAAGGGATGTGATGAGGATGGGTCTGTTGAAAAGCGCGCCCGTGAGGAGCCACCTCTTGCGCCATGTCTTTTCGCGCATGCCGACGAGCGTGATCCTCGCCGGATCGCTCCTCGTGTTCCCTGTTTCCGCGGCCATTCAGAGAGCCGTGGCGGCCAGCGCGGACGCCTTGACCGGTCAATGGCTGGCTGAGGACATCGGCGGCGGCGGCGTGGTCGACCGCATCCAGACGACTCTCGCTTTCGGTGGGGATGGCAAGGTCACCGGGTCCGGCGGCTGCAACCACTTCACCGGCAAGGCCGAGATCGGGGCTGACACCCTAAGTATCGGTCCATTGGCGTCCACCCGCATGGCTTGCCCGCCAGCCGTCATGGGGCAGGAGCAGAAGTTCTTCAACGCCCTGCAAGGCGTGAAAAGCTGGACAGTCGACGGCAACGGCAAGCTCTCCCTGCGTGACGCCGGGGGCAAGCAACTGGCGCTGCTGACACGGGTTCGTCAGGGGGCGGCGATCACCATCGAGGTTCCCTCAGTCACCGAGGTCCAGACCATCAGGGCCAGTTATGCCTGCGGTGGCCGGACCGTGGACGCCACCTATTTCAACGCCGGCGCCGTCTCGCTGGTGTCGCTGTCGATGCAGGGCGAGTTCGTGATCGCGGCCAATGTGCTTTCGGGCTCCGGGGCGAAATATGCCGGTGGGCGCTTCATCTGGTGGACGAAGGGCAATACGGCCGATCTCTATGATCTGACCAAGGGTGAGAATGCGTCGCCCGTCGCCTGCAAGGAGACGTGAGGGCGGACATGAGGGCAGGGCATCGCCCTGGCTGCGCGCACCCTCGGCTCCGCCGTCTGCTTCGCCCCTGGTGACAGGACATCCACCGGTAATCCTGCCTCGGGGGCTCGACCCCGGCGGTCCTCGCCTTATGCTTGGGACGGGGCTGGCATAAGTCTGGTCGGCATGAGTCCGGCCAGCATGTAATTGGTAGTGGGTTTCCGATGAGCGTTTCAGCGAACGAGATCTATCAGGACGTCGGCTTTGTGCATCTGCACGTCCATTCCTCGTTCTCGCTTCTCGAGGGCGCGCTGACCATCGCCGCCTTATCGAAGATGGCCATCGCCGACGGCATGCCGGCTCTCGCCCTGACAGATTCCAACAATCTCTTCGGCGCCCTGGAGTTCTCCGAGAAGCTCTCGGGAGCTGGAATCCAGCCCATCGCGGGCCTGCAGCTCACCGTCGAATTCGAACCGCCGGACCCCACCGTGCGCCAGACGGTGGTTCGCAGCCTGCCGCATATCGTGCTGCTTGCCACCAGCGAGGCCGGTTACGGCAATCTGATGCAACTCACCAGCCGCGCCTTCCTCGATTCCACGGCGGGGGAAGTGACGCATGTGCCTTTCGTGCGGTTGGCGGCGCATAGCGAGGGGTTGATCGCGCTGACGGGCGGACCGGGCGGTCCCCTCGACAGGGCGCTGCGCGATGGTCAGGTGGATCTCGCGTCGGAGCGTTTCGGGCGACTTCGAGAGGTCTTCGGCGATCGTCTCTATGTTGAGCTGCAGCGCCACGGTACTAACGAGGAGCGCTCGGTTGAGACGGAACTGCTGCGCCTCGCCTATCGCGATGGCGTTCCGCTCGTTGCCACCAACGAGCCCTATTTCGCGAAGGTTGGGGACTATGAAGCGCATGATGCGCTGCTCGCCATCGCCGATGGACGTCTTGTCACCGATGACAACCGCCGCCGGCTGACCAATGAGCACGACTTCAAGTCGCGCGCGGCGATGGTCAAGCTGTTCGAGGACCTGCCAGAGGCGCTGCAGTCCACGGTCGAGATCGCCATGCGTTGCGCCTACCGGCCACGCACGCGCAAGCCCATGCTGCCCCGCTTCAGCGGCGACGAGGCAGAGGAGGCGAGCGAGCTGCGCCGGCAGGCGGTGGCCGGCCTCGACGCGCGTCTTGCCTCCCATCCGCCGGCGCCCGGACTGACCGAGGCCGATTACCGCCAGCGTCTCGAATTCGAGCTGTCGATCATCGAGCGCATGCGCTTTCCCGGCTACTTCCTGATCGTCGCCGACTTCATCAAATGGGCCAAGGCCCATGACATCCCGGTGGGCCCGGGCCGTGGCTCGGGCGCGGGCTCGCTCGTCGCCTATTCGCTCACCATCACCGACCTTGATCCGCTGCGGTTCGGCCTCCTGTTCGAACGGTTCCTCAATCCGGATCGCGTGTCGATGCCGGACTTCGATATCGACTTCTGCCAGGACCGGCGCGAAGAAGTCATATCTTATGTGCAGCAGCGCTACGGCGAGGATCGCGTCGCGCAGATCATTACCTTCGGTACGCTGCAGGCGCGCGGGGTGATGCGCGACGTCGGCCGCGTGCTCGAGATGCCCTACGGCCAGGTCGACAAGCTGACCAAGCTCGTCCCGCAGAATCCGGCCAATCCCGTCACGCTCAAGAAGGCGATCGAGGACGAGCCCAAGCTCCAGAGCGCGGCGAAGGAGGAGCCGGTGGTTGGGCGCATGCTCGACATCGCCCAGAAGCTGGAGGGGCTGCACCGCCATGCCTCCACCCATGCCGCCGGCATCGTCATCGGCGACAGGCCGCTGGAAGAACTCGTGCCGCTCTATCGCGATCCGCGTTCAGGCATGCGCGTCAGCCAGCTCAACATGAAATGGGTGGAGCAGGCGGGGCTCGTCAAATTCGACTTCCTCGGGCTGAAGACGCTCACCGTGCTGCGCACGGCGGTCGATCTCATCAAGAAGAAGGGGCTCGACATCGATCTGTCGACCATCCCTCTCGATGACAAGAAAACTTATGAATATCTCGGGCGCGGCGAGACGGTGGGCGTGTTCCAGGTGGAAAGCGCCGGCATGCGCAAGGCGCTCGTCGAGATGCGCGCCGACCGGCTGGAGGACCTGATCGCCCTCGTGGCGCTCTACCGTCCCGGTCCGATGGCCAATATTCCTGTCTATTGCGCCCGCAAGCACGGGGATGGTGAACCGGAGGAGGAGTGGTACCTCCACGAGAAGCTCCAGCCGATCCTGAACGAGACCTTCGGCATCATCATCTACCAGGAACAGGTGATGCAGGTGGCGCAGTCGCTGTCGGGCTATTCGCTCGGCGAGGCCGACCTGTTGCGCCGCGCCATGGGCAAGAAGATCAAGGCCGAGATGGACGCGCAGCGCGAGCGATTCGTGGATGGCGCCATCGAGCGCGGCCTCACCAAGGCGCTGGCCGACGAGATCTTCGACCTGCTCGCCAAATTCGCCGACTACGGCTTCAACAAGAGCCATGCGGCTGCGTATGCGCTCGTGTCCTACCACACGGGCTATCTGAAGGCGAACCATCCGGTCGAGTTCATGGCCGCGTCCATGACGCTCGAACTCGACAACACCGACAAGCTGTCGGAGTTTCGGCGTGAGGCCGAGCGCCTTGGCATCAAGGTGGAGCCCCCTTCGATCAATCGCTCGGGCGTGGTGTTCGAGGTGCACTATGACGCCGACAAGCGCGGCTCGATCCGCTATGCCCTGGCCGCGCTCAAGGGTGTCGGTCGGCAGGCTGTCGAGGCGCTTGTTGCGGCCCGCGGCGATACGCCGTTCCGTGACCTCGGTGATTTTGCCCGCCGCTTCAACCCCAAGCTCGTCAACAAGCGCACGCTGGAAGCCCTGATTTCGGCCGGCGCCTTTGACGAGCTCGAGCCGGATCGTGCGCGCAGCTTCGCCGCCATCGACGCGATCACCGCGATCGCGGCGCGCACCGTGGCGGCGGAGGCTGACGGGCAGAACGATTTCTTCGGCGGGCCGACCTCCGCGCCGGAGCCCCTGCGCATTCCCACCTACGTGCCATGGCTGCCGGCCGAGCGCTTGCAGCGGGAATACGACGCGGCCGGTTTCTTTCTCACGGGCCATCCGCTCGATGAATATGGCGCTCTGCTTGAAAAGCTGCGTGTCCAACGCTGGTCGGATTTCGCCAAGGCGGTCCGCGGCGGGGTCAATATGGGGCGGCTCGCCGCCACTGTGCTGGACCGGACCGAGCGCCGCACGAAGAGCGGCTCGAAGATGGGCATCGTCAATCTGTCGGACCAGAGCGGGCATTTCGAGGCGATCATCTTTGCGGAAGGGCTGTCGCATTTCCGCGACCTGCTTGAGCCGGGCAAGGCCGTCATTCTCTTGGTCCAGGCCTCCGCCGAGGGCGAGGAGGTGAGGGCGCGCATCCAGTCGGTCGAGCCGCTCGATTCGGCGGTCTCCAAACATCACAAGAGCCTGCGGATCTTCCTGCGTGATGAGGCACCGCTCCCCATTGTCGCCGAACGGCTGCGCGACCGTGGGGATGGCGACATTTCGCTGGTGCTGATGCTGGAGGAGAAGCAGGAGGTCGAGGTGAAGCTCAAGGGGCGTTTTTCCACGACACCGCAGATGGCGAGCGCCATCCGGGCGATCCCCGGCGTCGTCCATGTGGAGATGCTGTAGCCTTCAGTGCAGTCGCCGCCCGCTGTCGTGTAGCCGGCCAAGGCCACGTGGTCGCGCGGATGAAAGTTTTGCCGAAATTTGCTGCGCGAGCTTGCGCGCGCGACGCATTGCACTTACCTAACGCCGGATTCAACAAGGTTTTGGAGCCGCTACGATATGGACATGTCTCTTGCCGCCGTCGTTCAGTCGATCATGCTGCGAGAAGTCCTGTCCCATGCCCGCTTCCATTACTCTGCTCAATCTGTCGTGCCATGCTCCTGATGGAGCGCCGCTTTTTTCCGATCTCAATTTAAGCTTCGGCCCCGAGCGTACCGGCATTGTCGGGCGTAACGGCACCGGCAAGACCACGCTGCTGCGGCTGATCGCGGGCGAGCTTCGCCCCTCGTCGGGCAGTATCCAAGCCTCGGGCGCCCTGGGCGTCATGCGTCAGGATGTGCAAGCGAGCGCCGACACGCTCGCGGACCTTTTTGATGCGAAAGCGGCCTTAGCAATACTCGACCGCGCGGAAAGAGGGCTGGCCGAGCCCGATGAACTGGCCGGCGCGGATTGGGATTTGCCCGCGAGGATCGACGCGGCTCTTTTGCGTTGTGGCCTTTTATTGGAGCCGCATGCGCGGCTCGCCGCGTTGTCTGGCGGGCAACGCACCCGCGCGGCCTTGGCCGCGTTGATTTTTGCCGAGCCGGACATCCTTCTGCTCGATGAGCCGACCAACAACCTGGACCGCGACGGACGCCGGGCTGTCCTGGATTTCATCTCCGGATGGCGAGGTGGTGCCGTCATTGTCAGTCATGATCGGGAGCTTCTCGATGCGATGGATGCGATCGTGGAGCTGACGACGCTCGGCGCCACACGATATGGCGGGAATTATCGTGCCTATCGCGCGCGGAAGACCACGGAGCTTGAGGGCGCTCACAACGATCTTGCCGCCGCCGAGAGGGCGCGCGCCGAAGTCAGGCGTCGCGCGCAGCAGGCGGTGGAGCGCAAAGCGCGCAGGGACAGCAACGGACAAAAGGGGCGCGCCAGAGGCGACCAGCCCAAAATCCTGATGGATGCGGCCAGGGGGCGGGCGGAAGCTTCCGGCGGCTCAAACGCCCGCCTTCGGGAGGCCCGGGCCGGGATGGCGGAGGGGGCTCTCGCCGACGCACGCGCGCGGATCGAAGTACTTCAGCCCTTGCGCATGGATATGCTCTCGACGGGAATACCACTTGGCAGGACCGCTCTGAGGCTCGATTCCGTGACCGGGGGATACGCGATCGCCCGGCCCGTCATTCGAGACCTCTCCTTGACGCTGACCGGACCCGAACGCGTCGCGATCACAGGCCCTAACGGCAGCGGCAAGTCCACGTTGCTCGCGCTGGTCGCGGGCCAGCTCGAGCCGTGGAGCGGAGCGATCGATCGACCTGTACCCTTGGCGTTTCTCGACCAGGATGTCAGTTTGCTCGCTCACGACCTTTCGCTGCGCGAGAACTTTCTGCACCTCAATCCCGAGGCGGATGAAAATCAGTGTCGCGCGGCCCTGGCACGGTTTCGTTTCCGCGCCGAGGATGCGCAGCAGAGAGTGGGCAGTCTCAGCGGTGGTGAGCGATTGCGAGCCGGCCTCGCCTGCACCTTGGGGCGGCCCGTTCCGCCTGCGCTGCTCGTTCTCGACGAGCCGACCAATCACCTTGACCTGGATGGGATCGAGGCCCTGGAAACGGCGCTATGCGCCTTTGACGGTGCGCTTCTCGTCGTCAGCCACGATGAGCGGTTTCTCGATGGCCTCGCTCTGGAGCGAAGAGTGGAGCTGGATGGGATCCCTGGCTGAGTTATCAGGCCTAAGAAGCCGATATCAAATGGAGGGATGACGTCTTTCCGCACGGCATCTCTTGCATCTCAACGCTGGCGCCCTTATAAGCGCGCCCATTCCACACGCGGGGTTAAGCTCGCGAAGGTCCTACCATAAGGGCCTTCTTGAGATCTCTCACGAGCCATCCGGTGGCCGGATCATCCGGCCCAAGGCCTCGCGGCGGCATCATAACCGGAGTTATAAAGACTATGGCGCTTCCTGATTTCTCCATGCGGCAGCTGCTCGAAGCCGGTGCGCATTTCGGCCACCAGTCTCACCGCTGGAACCCGAAGATGGACCAGTACATCTTCGGCACCCGCAACAACATCCACATCATCGATCTCGCCCAGACCGTGCCCGCGTTCTACCGCGCGCTGCAGGCGATTTCGGACACGGTGGCCGCCGGTGGCCGCGTGCTCTTCGTCGGCACGAAGCGCCAGGCTGCTGACGCGGTCGCGGACGCGGCGAAGCGTTCGGCCCAATATTACGTGAATTCCCGCTGGCTCGGCGGCATGCTGACCAACTGGAAGACCATTTCCGGTTCGATCCAGCGCCTGCGCAAGGTCGACGAAACCCTGAACGGTGGCGCCTCCGGCCTCACCAAGAAGGAACGCCTGATGCTCTCGCGCGAGCGCGAGAAGCTTGAGCGCGCCCTCGGCGGCATCAAGGACATGGGCGGCGTGCCGGACCTCCTGTTCGTGATCGACACGAACAAGGAGCAGCTCGCCATCAAGGAAGCCCAGCGCCTGGGCATTCCCGTGGCGGCGATCGTCGATACCAACTGCGATCCCGACGGCATCACCTTCCCGGTTCCGGCCAATGATGACGCGGGTCGCGCCATCGCTCTCTATTGCGACCTCGTCGCTCGCGCCGCCATCGACGGCATCTCGCGCGGACATGGCGATCTCGGTATCGACATCGGCGAATCGGAAGCTCCGATCGTTGAGGACCTGCCGGCCGCCGACGGCGCCGCTTCGGGTGAGGTATTCGAGCGTCTTGGCGCGCCGCGCGGTGCTCCTGATGACCTGACCAACCTCAACGGCGTTGGCCCCGAACTTGAGAAGAACCTCAATGAGGCCGGTGTCTTCCATTACTGGCAGATCGCGGCTCTCGCGCCGGCCGACATTGCCGCGCTCGACACCGAGCTGAAGCTGCACGGCCGCATCGAGCGTGACGGCTGGGTGGCGCAGGCCCGTTCGCTGACGGATACGGCGAACTGATAGCGAACCCCCGCCGGTCCCAGGGTCGGCTCTGCCTGAGAGGCCCGGCCCTGCCTAAGAGGGCCGGCTCTGCCTGAGATGGCGGACCTTCATATGAAAGCCTGAGGGCTGTGTCATATGAAGGTCGCGTTTCAGCGGCCAGATCGGAGCCGGTCGATATACCGGCTCGTTTGACGTGTTGATTGACGATTGACGTCTGGCCGCGCCTTGCATTGATTTTGTGAGGACGCGGTTCTTTACGATCGAGAGGATGACGATGGCCAGCATTAGCGCGGCGATGGTGAAAGAGCTCCGCGACAAGACCGGCGCGGGCATGATGGATTGCAAGACGGCGCTGACCGAGACGGGCGGCGACGTTGAGGCGGCGGTGGATTGGCTGCGCAAGAAGGGCCTGTCGAAAGCCGCGAAGAAGTCCGGTCGCGTCGCGGCTGAAGGCCTCGTCGCGGTGGCGCTCGCCGGCAACAAGGGCGTCGTCGTCGAGATCAACTCGGAAACCGACTTCGTGGCCCGCAACGAGCAGTTCCAGCAGCTCGCCCGCACCATCGCGCGGGTCGCACTCGACACCGGCACCGACATCGAGGCCCTGAAGGCCGCGGCCTATCCCGGCGGCGGTACGGTGCAGGATGCCCTGTCGAGCGCCATCGCCACCATCGGCGAGAACATGACGCCCAGGCGCGCGGCGAACCTTTCGGTTGCCGACGGCGTGGTCTCCGCCTATCTGCACAACACGTCCGGCGAGGGCCTCGGCCGTATCGGCGTGATCGTGGCGCTTGCCTCGACCGCCAACAAGGACGAGCTTGCGGCTCTCGCCCGCCAGATCGCCATGCATGTCGCCGCGACCAACCCGGTGGCGCTCGACGCCAGCGGCGTCCCGGCCGAGACGGTCGAGCGCGAGAAGGCTATCCTCGCCGACAAGCACGCCGGGAAGCCGGCCAATGTCATCGAGAAGATCGTCGACAGCGGCATGAAGACCTACTTCAAGGAAGTGACGTTGATGGAGCAGCCCTTCATCCACGATCAGTCCAAGACGATTTCCCAGGTCCTCAAGGAAGCCGAGGGACGCCTTGGGGCGCCCGTGAAGCTCGAGGGCTTCGTCCGCTACGGCCTGGGCGAAGGCATCGAGAAAGAGGAAGCCGATTTCGCCGCCGAAGTGGCGGCGGCGGCGGGAAGCCAGGGCTGACGACGACAACGGCGCCGCAAGGCGCCGTTTTCATGTGAAGACCTGTGCAAGGCACGCGCCCGCACGGTGACATCGATCCCCTGGCCCCGCTATGGGAAGGGATTGGCTCAGACAAAGGCGGAGGCACTAGCATGCGGATCAAACGGGCGCTCATCAAACTGTCGGGCGAAGTTTTGGCCGGAACTGCCGGTGCCGGCCTGCACGGCGAGACGTTGACGCAGATCGCCGCCGACATCGCGACTGCGGCCAAGAAGGGCCACGAGATCGCGATCGTGGTCGGCGGAGGCAATTTCTTCCGCGGCGTGCAAGGGCTCAACAAGGGGCTCGACCGGCCAACCGCCGATTCCATCGGCATGCTCGGCACGGTGATGAACGCGTTGGCGCTGGAACACGCGATCGAGGCAGCCGGCGTTCCCGCCCGCGCCATGTCGGCCGTGCCGATGCCATCTCTCTGTGAAAGCTATGCGCGACGTCGCGCGCTCGATCATCTCGCCCATGGCAAGGTCGTGGTGCTCGGCGGCGGGCTGGGCAATCCCTATTTCACCACCGATACGCCGGCTGTGCTGCGGGCGGCGGAACTTGACTGTCAGGCCCTGCTCAAGGCGACCAATGTGGACGGCGTCTATACCGCTGATCCGAAAAAGGATCCGACGGCATCGCGCTTCGAGAGCCTGACCCATGACGAGGCGATCGCCCGCAACCTCAAGGTCATGGATACGGCTGCTTTCGCGCTGGCGCGCGAGGCCGGCCTGCCGATTGTCGTCTTTTCCATTCTCGACGCAGGCGCCATCGGGCAGGTGCTCGAAGGCAGCGGCCGCGCGACAATCGTGGCGCCCTGAACACCAAGCTGTCCAGAATGTCCTTGAGCAAACGGCGACAGGATTCGGGCCGCGCTATGTTTTCTCCGATCGCGGCTGCCATCCGAGAGTGCCGCGCGGCTGTGGGCGGCGCGGGCCGCGCCCTCTCCTGGGATGCCAAGGCGGCTCATTCCCATGGAATAGATGGCGTTTGGCCGCAAAACGGTCTTCCACTCCCGTCCATCATGCTCTAAGTCCGCAACTTGTTGCCTTGGGGAGGTTCCTTCCCGAGGGTCTGGGTCACAATCCGTCGCTGTTCGGCGGAGGCTCGCGTTGTGCTTGACCACGGGGGCCACAGGCGCTCAAGGTCGCGCAAACATCGAACAAGAGGGCAAATCTGAGATGACTGCCACGTCTTTCGACCTTTCAGACGTCAAGCGGCGCATGCAGGGTGCCGTACAGGCCTTTCGTCACGACCTGGGAAGCCTCAGGACCGGCCGTGCCTCCCCGACGCTTCTTGATCCCCTGCAGATCGACGCTTATGGCGCCGTCATGCCGATCTCTCAGGTCGCGACGGTCAGTGTGCCTGAGCCGCGTCTGATCAGCGTGCAGGTCTGGGACCGCAGCATGGTCTCCGCCGTCGAGAAGGCCATTCGTGAATCTGACCTCGGCCTCAATCCGCAGACAGAGGGCCAGGTGATCCGTCTGCGCATTCCCGAGATGAATGAGCAGCGCCGCAAGGAGATGGTCAAGGTCGCCCATAAATATGCCGAGGAAGCGCGTGTTGCGGCGCGCCACGTTCGGCGTGACGGGCTCGACGTGTTGAAGAAGCTCGTCAAGGACGGCAACATGAGCGAGGACGACCAGACGCGGCAGGCTGATCAGGTCCAGAAGGCGACCGACCAGACGATCTCCGAGATCGACCAGCTTCTCGTCGCCAAGGAAAAGGAAATCCTCCAGGTCTGATCGGTCATCTAACAGGTCTGATCGGTCATCTAAGCAGCGATTCTCTGGGCGCGCTTGTCGAACCGTGCCTTGCCGCCATTCTAGCCGTGCCTGGAGAAGGCCCGCTTCCATATAGTGGGAACTCGGGTCTAGTTTCTCCACCGACTGGTATGAGGTCTATGAAGTTTTTATCATCGGCCTCATGATCGAGCTGTGTTCGGATCAGCCATCGGCTCGCGCCAGGAGGCGCGCCAAAATGGGTTTTGAAGCTCACTCCGGAATGATACGAATTTCGGATGCACGCGTGGCGTGCGGCGGCGACAGGGGGAGTGCCGGACGGTGGGCGTGAGCATGTACAAGGGATTTCAGGCGAATCCATGCGGTGCGCCCTCCGCGCAGCGTCGGAGGATGGCATGAGCGCATCGTCTGAGAAGCCAGCCCATGAGCCTGGAGGAGCAGGGGCTCCCAAGACTCCCCTAACTGCCATACCGCGTCATGTGGCCATCATCATGGACGGCAATGGCCGCTGGGCCGCGCGCAGGGGATTGCCGCGCTTCGAGGGGCATCGCCGAGGCATGGAGGCGCTCCGCAACGCCGTGCGCATCGCCGGCGATCTCGGCATTTCGTATCTGACGGTCTATGGCTTTTCCTCTGAGAACTGGAGCCGTCCTGCGGCTGAGATCGCGGACCTGATGGGGTTGTTGCGTCATTTCGTGAGACGCGACCTCGCCGATCTCCATCGCAACAATGTCCGTGTCCGCATTATCGGGACAGACGAGGGACTCGCCCCCGATCTCGTTGGACTTCTGACCGAGGCGGAGAATCTCACGCGGAACAACACCGCGTTGACGCTGGTTGTCGCGTTCAACTACGGCGCGCGCCAGGAAATAACCCAAGCCGCGCGCCGGCTTGCGGCGGATGTCGCGGCTGGCCGCCTGGCGACCGACGACATCTCCGTGGAGCGTTTCGCGGAGACGCTGAATACCGCGGATATTCCTGATCCCGATCTCGTCATCCGCACCTCCGGCGAGCAACGCCTGTCGAATTTTCTGCTCTGGCAGGCCGCCTATGCGGAGCTCGTCTTCACGCCGGTGTTATGGCCGGACTTCGACCGGGGCGCCTTCGAGGAAGCCCTGTCGGAATACCAACGGCGCGAGCGCCGCTTCGGCGGACTGAGCAGCGCCGCGGGATGACAAAAAGCAACGGAACCGCGCCCTTCGAACGAGGACATCCGGCGAGAGCCACATCCGAGCTGACGCTCAGGATCGCATCCGGATTCGTTCTTGCTTCAGTGGTGCTCGCGGCGACCCTCTGGGGCGGGTTACCCTTTGTGCTCATCTGGGCAATCGCCGGCGGAGGGGTGGCCTACGAATGGCTCGCCCTCACCGAGGAAAGCGCGGAGACCAGACGGACATCGCGTACGGTATTCGGCATATTGATAGCCGCATCGGCGCCCGTGCTGCATTGGTACGGAATTGGACCCGCGCTCCTGATTGTCGCCGGCGCGATCGCCGCTCTCATTGCCATGGATCGACATGATGCGAAGCGAGGTCTGCGGGCAAGCGGGCTCGCCTATGCCGCCGTTATCGCTCTTGTGCCCGTCGCCGCAAGGGATACGTCCTTCGGCTTGTTGACGCTGTTTTGGATGTTCGGTGTGGTCTGGGGCACCGATATCCTTGCCTATGCCTGCGGCAGGCTGATCGGCGGTCCCAAGCTCTGGCCCAGAGTGAGCCCCAAGAAAACCTGGTCCGGCTTTATCGGAGGTGTTGCCGCGGGCACGATCATCGGTTGGATGGTGCTCACGACGCCCCTAACCGGCGGACCCGCGCCTATGCCCGCCGCGATCATGATAGCCCTCTCGGCCGTCGCCGCCATTCTTTCCCAGGCGGGAGATCTCGGTGAATCAATCTTGAAGCGCTATCTGGGCGTCAAGGATTCCGGCCACATCATTCCAGGCCACGGCGGTCTCATGGATCGCCTTGACTCGTTCTGGGCGGTATCTGTTTTTTTGGGCTGCAGCCTGGTGGTCCGCTCATTCTGGAGCTGAGGCCGCGCGCGTAAAGCGTGTGTAAATCTCGTGCATGCAATTATTGCGCGGTTATGTTGGCGGGACAGGACCAGCGGCTATGTGCTATCTCATTGGACGCCGTGATCGTTCAGGTGCGGCCGGCTGAATACGAAGTCTGTCTCGATCTTGCCATGTTTGCCCCCGCATGTCTGTGCGGGGATGCCGGTTCAAAACGCTTGGCGCTGTCCAAACGCGCTAAGTTCAAATATAAGTAATATTCATGAACAGACTGATATTACAGATGTTTTTATGATGTAGATGGCGTTAGCGCTTGACTGCGAGCCCGACAAGACTATGGATGGCGGCTATGTCGCATTGGTGGACATCCTGATGATCAGAGACCTTGCTTCATGGAATTTCTAGGCGCCATGGGCGCGACGGCCACATCTTTGGTGGGCTATGTCGTGCCGTTCCTGTTCGTTCTCACTATCGTGGTGTTCATCCATGAGCTGGGACATTTCCTGGTCGGGCGCTGGTGCGGTGTCGGCGTGCAGGCTTTCTCGATCGGTTTTGGCAAGGAACTGATCGGCTGGACCGACAGGCGCGGAACGCGCTGGAAATTGTCCGCCATTCCCTTGGGCGGCTATGTGAAATTCGCGGGCGACGCCAATGCGGCCAGCATGCCGGATAGGGACGTTCTCGACAATCTGACGCCGGAAGAGCGGCGGGTCAGTTTTTTCCATAAGTCCGTGGGCCGCAGGGCGGCCATCGTCGCGGCTGGCCCGATCGCCAATTTCCTGTTGGCGATCGCCATTTTCGGCGGCGCGGCCTATTTCAACGGTCGTCAGGTCCTTGTGCCGAAGGTGGCCGCTGTTCAGGAGAACAGCGCGGCCGCCCGCGCAGGTTTTCAGGCCGGCGACATCGTTCTCTCCATTGATGGGCGGCCCATCACGTCGTTCAACGACATGCAACGGATTGTCAGCGGCCGCGCGGAGGAGGAGCTCACTTTCCTCGTTGATCGGGCGGGCAGTCAGACACGGTTGACGGCGACCCCGGATCTCCGGGAGATCACCACGCCGTTTGGCAAGCAGCGTCTTGGCATGCTGGGGCTGCAGGCCGCGTCGAACGATCCTGCCAACTGGCACGTCCAGCGCTTTGGCCTGATTGAGGCTGTCGGCGTCGGTGTCAGCGAGACCTGGTTCATCGTCACGCGTACCTATGACTATGTCGCCAAGCTCGTCACGGGTCGCGAGTCGACTGATCAGCTGTCGGGACCTATCCGCATCGCGGAAGTCTCCGGCAAGGTCGCGTCGATGGGCGGGATCTTCTCGCTCATCAATCTCGCCGCGATTCTTTCCGTCTCGATCGGCCTCATCAATCTTGTCCCCATCCCGATGCTGGATGGTGGCCATTTACTTTTCTACGCCATCGAGGCCTTGCGCGGCCGGCCCTTGAGCGAGGCGGCGCAGGAGATAGGTTTCAGGATCGGTCTCGCCATCGTTGTCATGCTAATGTTGTTTGTAACGTGGAATGACCTTACGCATCTTGGGCTCGCGCTCAGTCAAAGGGGCACGTGACCCTGAGGTCACGGTCCCCGGGGAAAAGTTTGTTAACGGTGTTTGTACGTTTGCATGGACGAGTAAACTCTGTAGAAGCGTTATTCGCCTATGGGATTGATATGGCCGGTTTTCCGGCAGAGAAAAGAACAATGAGGCGGCATCTGATGACGCTGACGACCAAAAGAGGCCGGCACTTGGTAAAAGGGCTTCGTTCTGGACTGGTGGCACTTCCGTTGACGGCAGTCTTTGCCGGAGGCGCTTTGGCTCAAGCGATTGTCGTTCAGGGCAATCGCAGGGTCGAGGCTGACACAGTTCGGTCTTACATCACGAGCCCGTCCAATTCGCCGGCTGAAATCCGTCGCGAGTTGATGGCGACCGGGATGTTCACCAACGTGAGCGTCTCGCGTCGCGGTAGTGACGTCGTCGTGACCGTTTCCGAAAACGACCTCATCAATCGGGTCGCGTTCGAGGGCAACAGGAAGCTCAACAAGGATATCCTCGGCTCCGAGGTGCAGACGAAGGCGCGCCAGCCCTATAGCCAGGCGACCGTCGATGCTGACATCGCCCGGATCCGCGAGATCTACAAGCAGTCCGGCCGCGGCCTTGCCTCGGTCACCGCGCGGACGGTCGATCTTCCCAATGGCCGCATTGACGTCGTCTTCACGATCGACGAGGGTGACAAGACGGGCGTCAAGGAAATCAACTTCGTCGGCAATAACGCCTATTCGGGATCGCGACTGCGGAACCTGATGACGACGACGGAGATGAACTTCCTGTCGTTTCTCAAGACCTCCGACGTTTATGATCCCGACAGGATCGCCTCGGACGAGGAGCTGATCCGCCGTTACTACCTCAAAAACGGCTATGCCGACTTCCGCATTGTCTCGACCGACGTCCAGTTCGATGAGGCGAAGGGTGGCTATATCGTCACCATCACCGTGGAAGAGGGCCAGCCCTACAAGGTCAGCGGCGTTCGTGTCGAATCCCAGATTCCGGACGTGTCCTCCGAGCAGCTGCAGGGCATCGTCACCACTTCGGCGGGCGATACCTACAACGCCGAGGCGGTTGAAAAGTCCCTCGACCGGCTGACGACCGAGCTCGGCCGTCGCGGCTATGCCTTTACGCAGGTCCGTCCTGCGGGCGTGCGTGATCCCGACTCGCATACCATCGGCATCGACTATGTCGTCGAGGAAGGCCCGCGCGTTTATATCGAGCGGATCAATATCCGCGGCAACTCGCGTACCCGCGACTACGTTGTGCGCCGCGAGTTCGATATCGGCGAGGGTGACGCCTTCAACAAGGTGTTGATTGATCGCGCTCTGCGCCGTCTCAACAATCTCGGCTACTTCAAGTCGGTCCGCATCACCAACGAGCCGGGCTCAAGCCCTGACCGTGTCATCGTGAATGTGGATGTCGAGGATCAGGCGACCGGCCAGTTCTCCGTGTCGGGTGGCTACTCGACCTCGGACGGTCTGATCGGTGAAGTCGCGGTATCGGAATCGAACTTCCTGGGTCGCGGCCAGTATGTCCGTCTCGCGGGCTCCTGGGGCCAACGCGCGCAAGGTGTCGACTTCTCGTTCACCGAGCCTTACTTCCTCGGCCAGCGTATGGCCGCCGGCTTCGACCTGTTCTCGAAATATACGGACAACACCAACTACTCGCGCTACACCAATCGCGTGACGGGCGGTCAGCTTCGTTTGGGTCTGCCGATCACCGAGGATACGACCGTTACGCTCCGTTACTCGCTGTATCAGTCGAACCTCAAGGTTCCGAACAGCTACGATGATCCGTTCAACGACTGCTGGTATCCGATCTACGGCTTCACCGGCCCTTATCCGGATTGTATCTACAACGGTGAGGCGTCGGTCGCGATCAAGGAAGCTGCCGGCAAGACGATCACCTCGCTGGTTGGCGCGACTTTCACCTACAACACGCTCGACAATATCCGGAACCCGCACTCGGGTCTCTACGTCGAGTTCAAACCTGACGTCGCGGGTCTCGGTGGCGACTCCAAGTTCATCCGTGCCACCGCGGAAGCGCGTTACTATCGCGAGCTGTTCGACGACGTCGTCGGCTTGGTCCGCGTGCAGGGTGGTCACGTCCGTGCGTTTGGCGACAAGGACCTGCGCATCGTCGACAACTTCTTCCTCGGCCCGTCGCTGGTTCGTGGTTTTGCGCCCTCCGGTATCGGCCCGCGTGACATGAATGGTGACTCGTCGGCCAACGCGCTGGGCGGCACGACCTATTTCGGTGGGTCGCTCGAAGTGCAGTTCCCGATCTGGGGCTTGCCGCGTGATCTCGGCCTGCGCGGCGCCGTCTTCGCGGATGCGGGTACCCTGTTCGGCTATGATGGCGCGACCAACTTCGCTCCCTATGGCGTTCCGGAATATTGCCCCGCGCCAGGCACGCCCTACACGAGCTACACAGCGCAGCCGACTTGCGTGAACGTGCTCGACAAGAAGACGATCCGCTCGTCGGTCGGCGCCAGCTTGCTGTGGCAGTCGCCACTCGGCCCGCTGCGCTTCGACTATGCCTGGGTGCTGTCGAAGGCGACTGGCGACCAGACCCAGCAGTTCCGCTTCTCCGGCGGCACGAGCTTCTAAACCTGTGGACAGGGCGACAGGCGGCTTCAGAAATGAGGCCGCCTTCGCGATTCGAGATATCGCTGTTTCATGACAGATCCGGTGTTCTTTCCGCGTATCGCGCAGCCGACCTTGGCTGAACTCGCTGCATCTGTCGGCGTCACGCTGCCGGAAGGCATAGAAACGGATTTGCGGATATCAGGCGCTGCGTCGCTTGAATGGGCCGGTCCGACTGACGTCGCCTATATGGACAATCCACGCTATGTCGACGCGCTGACGGCCACCCATGCGGCTGCGTGCTTCGTCTCGAAGCGTTTTGCCGCGAAGGTTCCCGCGACGACCGTCGCCCTCGTGACGCCGGATCCCTATCGTGTTTTCGCGCAGGTGATGGCCAACCTCTATCCCTCGGCCGTGCGTCCCCAGTCGACCTTCGCAGCGGTGGGGATCTCACCGGGGGCTTTCGTGCATCCCGGCGCGCATCTGGAGCCGGGAGTGATCGTCGATCCGGGCGCGGTTATCGGGCCGGACGTCGAGATCGGCAGTGGCAGTGTCATCGGCGCCAACGCCGTGATCGGCCCGCAATGCCGGATCGGGCGCGATGTGAGCATTGGCGCCAACGTCTCTGTGCTCAACGCGCTCATTGGCAACCGGGTGATCCTGCACGGCGGTGTGCGTATCGGGCAGGATGGGTTCGGCTTCGCCATGGGGGCGAGGGGACATCTGAAGGTGCCCCAGATCGGGCGCGTCATCATCCAGGATGATGTCGAGATCGGCGCCAATACCACCATCGACCGTGGCGCCAGCCGTGACACGGTGATCGGTGAGGGGACCAAGATCGACAACCTCGTCCAGATAGGCCACAACGTGGTTATCGGACGTCATTGCGTCATCGTCTCGCAGGTCGGCATTTCCGGCAGCACGACGATCGAGGACTTCGTGGCGCTCGGGGGGCAAGTTGGCGTCATAGGCCATGTCACGATCGGCACAGGCGCCCAGATCGCGGCCTCCAGCAACGTGGCAAGCGATGTCCCGCCGGGATCTCGCTGGGGCGGTACTCCTGCCAAGCCGTTGAGGGACTGGTTCCGGGAGATCAAGTCCGTCGAAAAGCTTGCGTCCAATCGCGATCCGCGCGACAGGGGTGGCGATGGCGTCTGAATTGCCGGCGCCGATGAGGAGAAGATTTTCATGAACGATGGGCCGGACAAGCTCGAAACCGCGGATATCCTGCAGATTCTGAGCTATCTGCCGCATCGCTATCCCTTTCTTCTCGTTGATAAGATCATCGAGATGAAGGGTGATGAGTCATGCATCGGCATCAAGAACGTCACGTATAACGAGCCGCAGTTCGCGGGGCATTTTCCCACGCGGCCAATGTTTCCCGGCGTCTTCATGATCGAAGGAATGGCTCAGACCGCCGGCGCCCTGTGCGTGGCGTCCAAGCTTGCCCAGAAGTCGCGGCCGAAGGAAGTCTACTTCATGACCATCGACAAGGCCAAGTTCCGTAGGCCTGTCGGCCCGGGCGACACGGTTGAGTATCACATGAAGAAAATCAACAATCGCCGCAACATGTGGTGGTTCCGCGGCGAGGCGAAGGTCGACGGCGTCCTCGTCTGCGAGGCGGAAGTCAGCGCCATGCTGGTCGTTGAGTGACGTGATGGGCGATATTCATCCAACCGCCATTGTGGAGAGCGGCGCGTCTCTTGGCGAGGGCGTGCGGATTGGTCCGTTCTGCATGGTGGGTCCAGAGGCCGTGCTTGGCGATGGCTGCGAGCTTGTCAGCCATGCGGTTGTTGCCGGACGCACGACGATTGGTCCCAGAACCCGCATCTTCCCGTTCGCGTCCATCGGCCACCAGCCGCAGGATCTGAAATTTCGCGGCGAGGCGTCGAGCCTGACCATCGGCAGCGACTGCCTGATCCGCGAGGGCGTCACCATCAATCCGGGCACGGAGGGCGGCGGGCTCGAGACCGTCGTCGGCAACCACTGTGCGCTGCTCGCCAATTCTCATATCGGCCATGACTGCCATGTCGGTGATCATGTCGTTCTCTCCAACAACGTGATGCTCGCCGGGCATGTGACGCTCGGGGATTATGTGATCGTCGGCGGTGGCGCGGCGATCATCCAGTTTGCCCGTGTTGGCTCCCATGCCTTCGTCGGCGGCCTGTCCGGCGTGGAGAATGACGTGATCCCTTATGGGATGGCGCTCGGCAACCGTGCTCACCTCGCAGGCCTCAATATTGTAGGACTGCAGCGTCGCGGCTTCTCGCGGGAGGATATTCATAGCCTCCGGCGCGCCTATCGTCTTCTCTTCGCGGCGGAGGGCACGCTGATGGAGCGTGTCGAGGATGTCGCCGCGGAGTTCGACAAGCTCGCGGTCGTCCAGGAGGTGCTGGACTTCATCCGCGTCGGCGGGAAGCGGGCTATATGCACGCCGCGAGAGGCGTGAGCGAAACTCCGGCGCCGACCGATCTCAAGGCCGACGATGCCGGAGCACCGGTGGTTCTTCTCGCCGGGGGTGGTGCGTTACCGGATTTGCTAGCGGCTGCCCTCGAACGCCGGGGCAGGGCGGTCAGGATCTTGGCTTTTCGTGGCTTCGCGGAGCGGGCACTTGCCCGGCGCGCCGACCTGATTGTTGACCTCATCGACTACAAGCGGACGCTTGCGGCACTCAAGGCCTGGAAGCCGGCGGAAGTTGTCCTGATCGGCACCGTCACGCGGCCGAAGCCGATTGCTTTCATGGGTGCGCTGTCCGCCTATCGCAATCGTGAGGAAATTGCTGCCATCCTCGGGTCTGGCGACGATGGTCTCTTGGGCGGCGTCGTGCGCCTCATCGAGGAAGAGGGCTTTGCAGTTGCGGGCATTGATCAGCTCGCGCCGGAGCTGCTCGCTCCGCAAGGCCAACTCGGCGCTGTCGCGCCGGATTCCGACAGCTGGTCCAGCATTGCGCGTGGCCTCGCCGTGCTCGATTCCCTCTCTCCCTTCGACGTCGGCCAAGCCTCGGTCATCTGTGCGCATTGGGTCGCCGCCATCGAAGGCCCTGAGGGCACCGATGCCATGCTGCGGCGTGTGCAAAAGCTGCGCAGAGGAGCCCGCTTGCGCGCCACCCATGGCGGGGTATTGGTGAAGACAGCGAAGCGCGACCAGGATCTTCGCGTCGATCTTCCCACCATCGGTCCGCGTACCGTGGTAAGAGCGGCTGCAGCCGGCCTTCAAGGCATTGCGGTTGGGGCGAAAACGACGTTGATCGTCGAGATTGAACGCACGGTCCAGGAAGCGGATCGGCGCGGACTGTTCCTGCTCGGGGTCGATTCCCGCACGGAGCCGCCTAGAGTATCGAGCCGATAAGCGGATGCGGATTTCGGACAAATCCGGCGCCCGTTCAAATAGATAGACCGGCGCGCTCGATTCCAAGTGAGCATCCGCCGCGCAAGGGCGGTGGTCGGCGGCAAAAGCACGCGTGCGACGATCGAGGAGAAGGCATGCCCGCGCGGATATTCGTGGTCGCTGGAGAGGAATCCGGAGATCAGCTGGGGGCCAGGCTGATGCAGGCGCTCAGCCGGCGTCTTGCGCCCGATGGCGTCACGTTCACAGGTGTCGGTGGGCGGGCCATGGAGGCTGAGGGACTGAAGAGCCTCTTCCCCATGTCGGATATAGCGGTCATGGGCTTCGCCGCGGTCATTGCCCGGCTGCCGACCTTGATCAACCGCATCAAGACGACCGCGGACGCCATTATCGCTCAACGGCCTGATATGGTCGTCATCATTGACAGCCCGGATTTCACGCACCGTGTCGCGCGGCGAGTCAAGGCGGCCCTGCCCGATCTGCCGGTGGTGGATTATGTCAGTCCCACCGTCTGGGCGTGGCGGCCCGGGAGGGCGCGCAAGATGCGCTCCTATGTCGATCATGTACTGGCGCTGCTGCCTTTCGAGCCGGCCGCGCATGCCCGCCTCGGCGGTCCGCCCTGCACCTACGTCGGCCATCCCTTGATCGAGCGTCTCGACGCGCTGCGTCCGGGGCCTGGTGAGCGGAGCGAGCCGCCCTATAATGATCGGCCGCCGACCGTGCTCGTTCTGCCGGGCAGCCGACGCTCCGAGGTTACGCGCCTGATGCCCGTCCTGGGCGAAACGGTGGCTGCCGTTTCGGCGAGGCTCAGCGGCCATGTGCAGTGGGTGCTGCCGGCGGTGCCTCATGTCGCGCCGCTGATCGAGCAGGGGCTCGCGTCCTGGCCTATCAGACCCACGGTCGTCAGTGGCGAGGAAGCCAAATATGCGGCGTTCCGCTCCGCGACTGCCGCACTTGCCGCATCCGGAACAGTCACGCTCGAACTCGCCCTGGCACGTATCCCGACAGTTGTAGCCTACAAGGTCTCGCGGCTTGAGGTGCAAGTGCGCCATTTCATCATCGTCGAGCACGCAAGCCTGCCCAATATCATTCTCGATGAGCCCGCCGTGCCCGAATTCCTGCAATGGAACTGCACTGTCGATAACCTCGCGGGGGCGCTTCTGCCTCTGATGTCGGCGTCTCCGGAACGCGCGGCCCAGCTCGCTGCGTTCGATCGCGTGGAAGCAGCCATGAGCATCGGCGCGTCTCGACCGAGCGACAGGGCTGCCGAAGTCATCACCGATGAGTTGCGCGTGCGCCGACTGCCAGTTTGATCGGTGTCTGAGCCGAGCAACAAAAAAGGGGCCTGAATGCCCCTTTTTCATGTCGTCAATGCGTTCCAAACTCAGGAACGCTGCGCCATCGGCATGTAGTCGCGCTGGGGCGCGCCGATATAGAGCTGGCGCGGACGGCCGATCTTCTGGGACGGATCCTCGATCATTTCCTTCCACTGGGCGATCCAGCCAACGGTGCGGGCCAGCGCGAAGAGCACCGTGAACATCGACACCGGGAAGCCGAGCGCCTTCAGCGTGATGCCCGAGTAGAAATCGATGTTGGGATAGAGCTTCTTCTCGATGAAGTATTCGTCATGCAGCGCGATGCGCTCCAGTTCGAGCGCGACGTCGAGCAGCGGATCGTCCTTGATCCCGAGCTCGTTGAGCACCTCGTGCGTCGTGCGCTGCATGATCTTGGCGCGCGGATCGTAGTTCTTGTAGACGCGGTGGCCGAAGCCCATGAGACGGAACGGATCGTTCTTGTCCTTGGCCTTGGCGATGAACTGCGGGATGCGATCGGGCGTGCCGATCTCGGCCAGCATCTTGAGGGCGGCTTCGTTCGCGCCGCCATGGGCGGGCCCCCACAGGCAAGCGATGCCGGCGGCGATGCAGGCGAAGGGATTGGCCCCCGACGAGCCGGCGAGGCGAACGGTCGAAGTCGAGGCGTTCTGCTCATGGTCGGCATGCAGGATGAAGATGCGGTCAAGCGCGCGCGCCAGGACCGGATTGACCACATATTCCTCGCAAGGCACGCCGAAGCACATGCGCAGGAAGTTGGACGTGTAATCGAGATCGTTCTTCGGGTACACGAACGGCTGACCGACCGAGTATTTATAGGCCATGGCGGCCAGTGTCGGCATCTTGGCGATCATCCGCATGGACGCGATCATGCGCTGCTGCGGATCGGAGATATCGGTCGAGTCGTGGTAGAAGGCCGAAAGAGCACCGACAGACGCCACCATCACGGCCATCGGATGCGCATCGCGGCGAAAGCCCTGGAAGAAGCGGTTCATCTGATCGTGAACCATGGTGTGGCGGGTCACCACATAGTCGAATTCCGCCTTTTGGCTCGCCGTCGGCAGTTCCCCATAGAGCAGGAGATAACAGGTCTCCAGGAAGTCGCCGTGCTCGGCGAGCTGCTCGATCGGGAAGCCACGGTAGAGGAGAATCCCCTCGTCGCCATCGATATAGGTGATGGCGGATTCGCAACTCGCCGTAGACGAGAAGCCCGGATCGTAGGTGAACATCCCGCTATGCTTGTACAAGGCACCGATATCGGCGACGCTCGGGCCTATCGTACCATCCTTCACCGGAAGGTCGATGCCCTTTCCGTCAACAGTCAAGGTGATTGCCTTGTCGCTCATGGATATATCCTTCTGCTCAAACGCAGCGAAGCCGTCACAGCCAGACCGCATGCATGAGCTTGAGGAAATTGCCCAAACTCAGGAATGGGTTTGATTCCAAAAAGTTAGCGCAGGAAAGGTCGTGTCATGCGACGATCACGTTCAATCTCATGCCCTTGCCCATGAAAATCAAAAAAGCTCAACGGCAATGAAAGTCGAGCCGTTCATGCCTCACCTTGGTGAGTCGCCGGCCCATTTTGGATCTGCAATTGACTCTGCGCGATAAGAAATCGCGCGGAATCAATGGCTTGATGCCAGTATCCATCGAGATCCCAGCCCGCCCCGAACATGCTCTAGCCCATCCACGACCATCGTTCAAGCGGCCGGAATGGCTCAGGGCAGCTGATCGCGGATACGGCCTAAACTTTCATCACGTCCGAGTACTGTCATGACATCGAACAGGCCGGGAGAGGTGCCGCGGCCGGTGAGGGCTGCACGCAACGGTTGCGCTAGCTGGCCAAGTTTCAACCCGGCTTCGGTCGCGGTAGCTCTCACTGCGGCCTCGGTCGTCTCGTTGCTCCAGTCATTGATCCCTTCAAGGGCAGGGAGCACCAGAGCAAGCCGATCCCGGCCGTCCGCGTTGAGAAGGGCTGTCGCCTTGTCATCGCAGGCCAGGGGGCGTGATGCGTAGAGGAATGAAGCGCTGTCAAGAAGTTCGACCAGAGTCTTGGCACGCTCCTTGAGGCCGGGCATCGCGGCGAGCAGCTTTTCACGCAGACTGGGCGGCAAGGTTGGCCCGAGGCCACGCGCCGGACCGAGTTCAGGCAGAATATCTTCCAGCGCCCGGACCAGCATCTCGTCGTCGGCACTGCGCATGTAATGGCCGTTGAGATTCTCCAGCTTCGCAAAGTCGAAGCGGGCCGGAGAGCGCCCGATGGAGCCGAGATCAAAGGCCGCGATCATCTCCTCGGTCGAAAAGATCTCCTGATCGCCATGGCTCCAGCCGAGGCGCACAAGATAGTTGCGCAACGCCGTCGGGAGATAGCCCATCGAGCGATAGGCGTCGATGCCGAGAGCACCGTGACGCTTCGAGAGCTTGGCGCCGTCCGGACCATGAATCAGGGGGATATGCGCCATGATGGGCACGTCCCAGCCGAGCGCCTCATAAATCTGCTTCTGCCGCGCGGCGTTGGTGAGATGGTCGTCACCGCGGATAATGTGGGTGACGCCCATGTCATGATCATCCACGATGACCGCGAGCATGTAGGTCGGCGTGCCGTCGGAGCGCAGCAGAACGAGATCGTCCAGATCCTTGTTCTGCCACGTGACGCGACCCTGCACCTGATCCTCGATCACCGTCTCGCCTTCGGTCGGTGCGCGCAGACGGATGACCGGCTTCACGCCGGCCGGCGCCTCCGAGGACGGGCGATCACGCCAACGCCCGTCATAACGCAACGGCCGCCCTTCACGCCGTGCCTCCTCGCGCATGGCTTCGAGCTCTTGAGGCGTCGCATAGCAATAATAGGCGCGTCCGCGCGCGAGCAGCTCCTCGGCGACCTCGCGATGCCGCGCCGCGCGGGAGAACTGGTGAATGGCATCACCATCCCAGTCGAGCCCAAGCCAACTCAGGCCGTCGAGGATGGCGGCGATGGCCGCTTCCGTGGAGCGTTCGCGATCGGTATCCTCGATTCTCAGCAGCATCTTGCCGCCATTCCGGCGGGCATAGAGCCAGTTGAACAGGGCCGTGCGGGCGCCCCCAATATGAAGGAAGCCCGTTGGCGAAGGCGCGAAACGCGTAACGACGGTTCCGGTCATCTCAGATATGTGCTCTCTTGTGCCAAAGCGATGGCCGTGACGGTTCAAGGTCGCTTCCGTCCACGGTCGGGCGTCGTTTAGCATGATGCTCAGCCCGGGGTAAGAAGCTCTTTCCGCCACGAAAGGCCGTCGTTCACCGGTTTGCTTTTTGGCTCAGCTGGTCGCGGTCGATTTGGTGCGGCGTCTCCGGGAATATGTTTCATGGTCCGGCGCTTTCAAGCCCGGCGCGCTTTCGCCTGCCGATCACGTGATTGTTCGTTCTTTGCGTTTCGCGTTTCAGAACCACTCCATTGCAACCTGGCCGCGACCCGGTCCGTCATTCAGGGTATTCCGCCCGCATGGCCCGCCAGAAGAGCCGCGCGATTACCGTCGTCGATGACGGCAGACCATCACGCCTTGCCGCCTGGGGCCTGCTGCCGGGATGGCATAGTCTCGTCACCGGCGGGGCGCGTGGTGGCGCTCGGGATCTCCTTGTTCTGGAGGCCGAGCGGCGGCGCGCCTTCCTGTGGCTGCCCGTCGCGTTTGGTTGCGGCATCATTCTCTACTTTCTCGCCGACGCGGAGCCTTCCCTGTGGCCGTCGGCGATTGGAACGGGTGTCGCGGCTCTCGTTGCTGCGGTCACGGGCCGCCATCGCCGCCTCGCCGGTGTGGCCATCGCCGTTGCGGCCGTCATGGCGGGGTTTGCGGCGGCGACATGGCGAACGCGCAGCGTGGCCGCGCCGGTGCTCGTCCGGCCGATGATCGCCAAGCTTGGCGGGCTTGTTCTCAGCGTAGAGGAGCGCCCGGCGGGCCCCCGCATCGTCGTCAGGGTCGCAAGCCTTGGATCGCTCACGGCGAATGATCGCCCCGCGCAGGTGCGCGTCTCCCTTCGTCCGGGTGCGAGCGTAAAGGCGGGTGACTTCATCGAGGCGACAGCCCGCCTTCTGCCGCCACCGACAGCCGCGCGCCCTGGCGGCTATGACTTCGCCAGGGATGCCTTCTTCGCCGAACTTGGGGCGGTGGGCTCGCTCGTCGGAAAGGTGACGGTCCGGGCGCCGCCCGAGGCGCCGGACATCTGGACCGCGTTGACCATTGCGAATGACGTCGCCCGCAATACCCTGACGGAGCGTATCGCCAAAGCCTCCGGAGGGCAGGAGGGGGCGCTGGCGGCAGCGCTTGTCACGGGCAAGCGCGGATTGATCACGGAGGAGGTCAACGATGCCCTGCGCGCGGCCGGCATCTATCATATCGTGTCGATCTCCGGCCTCCATATGGCACTCGCGGCCGGCAGTCTGTTCTGGGCGGCGCGAGCGCTTCTGTCGCTTTGGCCGGCGATCGCGCTTGCCTGGCCGGTGAAGAAGATGGCCGCCGTCATCGGGATGCTCGGTGCCACGGCCTACTGTCTGTTCTCCGGCGCCGAGGTGGCCACCCAGCGCTCCCTTGTGATGACCATCGTCATGATGGGCGCGATCCTGATCGACCGGCCAGCCCTCTCCATGCGCAATCTCGCCCTGTCGGCGCTCATCTGCCTCGCCCTGCGCCCGGAAGCCCTGTTGGGCCCGAGTTTCCAGATGTCCTTCGCAGCGGTCGCCGGGATGATCGCCTTCACTGTGAGGCCCTCGGGGCTTCTCGCCGGTGGCGCGCCCTCATCAGACGCCTACGGCTGGATGCGGGCCGCGGGGCGATGGGCGTTTCTTCTGACGACGACCACGACGGTTGCGACCATCGCCACGGCCCCGTTCAGCGCCTATCATTTCCAGACCCTCAACCCGTTCGGCCTGCTCGGCAATGCCATGGCCTTGCCGCTGATCGAGCTCGCGGTGATGCCGCTCTCGGTGCTGGGCGTCTTTGCGTCGTTCTTTGAGCTCGATCGGCCGGTCTGGTGGCTGATCGGCCAGGCCACGGTGCCGGTGCTGGCCTCCGCCCGCGCGGTCGCCGAGCTCGAACGCTCGCGTGTCATTGTGCCTGCCTTCGATGTCGGAGCGCTCGGCGTGATGGTCATCGCCATCCTCTGGGTCACGCTATGGACGACGGCCTTGCGCTGGCTCGCCCTTCTTCCCGCGGTGATTGGGCTCGTGATGGCCCATGGCACGTCGCGTCCTGACATTTACATCGATCGCGGTGCGAGCGGCCTCGCCCTGCGCGTCTCCGACGGCCGGCTCGTCATCCTCGGCAAACCGTCGGGCTTTGTGCTGGAACAATGGTTGCGGGCCGATGGCGATGGACGCGCGATCGAGGATCCCTCCTTGCGCCACGGAACGCTCTGCGACCCGCTCGGCTGTACAGCACGCTTGAAGAGCGGTCAGGTGATCGCCTTTGTTCGTGACAAGCGCGCTTTTCCCGAAGACTGTAAACGTGCCGCTGTCATCGTCAGCCCATTGCCGGCAACGCGAACCTGCGAAGCCGGCACAATCATCGATCGGCGCGTTCTCGACAGAAGTGGCGCCATCATGCTGACGCTGGATCCCCGTGATGCAGCTTTCAACCGGACCCAGGCGCTATCGACGGCATCGCGACCATGGATCACCGGCGTGAAACCGCCGCAACCATCGGCCAGGCCCTCAGACGAGAAGACGTCAACCGTCAAGGCACCCGCCTCAAGACGTCAAAGCCTCGATCCCATCGACGCCATGCCGGACGGCCTCCCCGAGGGAGAGGAGAGGGAGCCGCTCAATAGCGACGTAGAAGACTGACGAGCTTGCCCTGGATGCGCACCCTGTCAGGCCCGAGGACACGTGTTTCATAGGCGGGATTGGCAGCCTCGAGCGCAATCGACGAGCCACGCCGGCGCAGCCGCTTCAGGGTGGCCTCCTCGTCATCGATCAGGGCAACGATAATATCCCCCGTATCGGCCATGTCCTGGCGCCGGATAACGACGGTATCACCATCGAGAATGCCCGCCTCGATCATGGAATCGCCACGCACCTCAAGGGCGAAATGTTCACCCGCGCTGAGCATTTCGACTGGAATGGCCAAAGTATTGCTACGGGACTGGATCGCTGAGATGGGCGTGCCCGCCGCGATGCGTCCCATAACGGGCACCGAAATCGTCTTTGGTGCATCGGTCTCCGTGGCAGGCGGAAGATTGCGCACGCGACCGAGGCCGCCCTCCACCACGCTGGGGCTGAATTTTCCCCGCGGGGCGGCTGCCATGGCATTATCTGGTAGCTTGATGACTTCGAGAGCGCGCGCCCGGTTAGGAAGCCGGCGAATAAAACCGCGTTCCTCAAGAGCAATGATGAGGCGGTGAATGCCCGATTTCGATTTCAGATCGAGCGCCTCCTTCATCTCATCGAAAGATGGGGGCACGCTCGTTTCCCGAAGCCGCTCATGGATAAAGCGAAGAAGCTCGTTTTGCTTGCGTGTCAGCATGTCGTGACCACCCCGCCTTCCGTTTTGCCAGCTTCCAACGCCATCCGGATCGATCAGTTTTGAGGAGCAATTGCACCGATTCGATACTGTGCGCCTGAACTAGGAAACAAATCATGAACGACGATAGCTGTTCTCTATGTGTTCCGCAAGCCTCAAAGCGAATGCAGAGTTTCAAGGCCGGTTTCCATGCCCGGTTTCAAGCTCGAATATCCGTGCCGAATATCCGTCCTGATCGGCTCTTTTTCCGCGAACTCTCCGGAGGCCTGTTTGGAGCCTGACCGCTTGCTCGCGACGAAGCGCCAATCGGACGGGCCTCTCTCAGACGGGCGCGGGCTTTTAAGTTTGTGAATTTTTCTGCCAAAATATCGTTTATAATGAAATTGAAGCTTGTGAATTTAAGCGCGGCCGATAAGATCAGCTCAACTTCAAATCAAAGCGGTCGCAGAATGCGATCCGTCGATCTCCCATTGGGTGCGGCGGTGGCAGGGGAACTATTGTATGGGCCGTTACATCGTGCAGCGACTCATCCTCACGATTCCGGTGCTCATCGGCATCATGCTGGTGTGCTTTTTCCTCACGCGTCTGAGTGGCGATCCGACCGATCTCATGTTGCCGACCAATGCGACTGAGGAGGCCCGGGCCGCCTTCCGGTCTGTCCACGGTCTCGACAGGCCGTTGTGGGAACAGTTTGTCACATTCTTCGCCAACGGCCTCATGGGCGATTTCGGCTCCTCGTTGCGCTTCAACCAGCCCGCGATGAGCCTTGTCTGGGAACGTCTTGGCGCGACCACCGAGCTGGCGGCGGCGACAATGGCCATGGCGCTCCTCATCGGCGTGCCGGCGGGAGTCGCCGCTGCCTATCGCCGCAATACCCCGGCCGACATCACCATTCGCGGCATCACCTTGATGGGGCAGGCGCTGCCGGGCTTCTACCTCGGCATCATCTCGATCATCGTCTTTGCCGTGTGGCTCCGGTGGCTGCCGTCCGGCGGCCGCGGATCCTGGCTCAATCTCATTCTGCCGGCAGCGACCCTTGCCTTCAATCTCGTCGCGCTGATCGCCCGTGTCACACGGTCCTGCATGCTCGATGTGCTGCGCCAGGATTACATCCGCACAGCGCGCGCCAAGGGTGCCCGGGAGCGCACGGTGCTATGGATCCACGCCCTCAGAAACGGCTTCATTCCCGTGCTGACGGTGATCGGTCTCCAGGTCGGCCTGCTGATGGGAGGTGTGGTCGTGACCGAGACGGTGTTTTCGTGGCCCGGGGTGGGGCGCCTCGCCATCCAGGCGATCTACGCGCGTGACTTTCCCGTGGTGCAGGCGGTCGTTTTCACCTTCGCCATCATATTCGTCTTCGTGAACCTCGTTGTCGATCTCCTCTACGCGGTTCTCGATCCGCGCATCAGCTACAACTGAGGCGGCGCCATGTCCTTGTCACCGCCCGTCGCTGCAGCGGAACCCGCCCCCATCGAAAGCCGCTGGCGCGGCGTCCTGAAGCGGCTCTTCGCCAAGAAAGCCGCGAAACTCAGCCTTTTCATCATCCTGATCGGCTTCCTGTTCGCGCTGGTGCCCTCGCTCCTGGCGCCGCATGACCCTTATGCCCAGGAGCTCACCCTGCGGCTGCGTCCGCCTGCGCTCATGGAGCGCGGCGTGCCGGGGTACTGGCTCGGTACAGACCAGCTCGGCCGAGATATTCTATCGCGCATCATCTACGGCGCGCGCATCACGCTCTTTGTCAGCATCTTCGCGGTTCTCGTGTCGGGCATCGCCGGCGTGGCGATGGGACTCATCGCCGGCTATTACGGCGGCAAGGCGGATGCGGTCATCCTGCGGCTGATCGACATCCAGCTCGCCTTCCCGCTGGTTCTGCTCGTCATCGCGGTTGTCGCCGTCGTCGGCCCGTCGCTCACCAATCTTATCATCATCATGGGGCTGTCAGGGTGGCCGCGTTTCGCGCGTGTGGTCCGCGGCTCAGTGCTGTCTGTCCGTAACAAGGAATTCGTGGAGGCCGCGCGCGCGATTGGCGTGAAGACGCCGCGCATCATGGTGCAACACGTCCTGCCGAACGTCCTCTCGGCGGTCATTGTTTACGCGAGCTTCGATCTCGCCCGCATGATCCTCCTGGAAGCGACGCTCAGCTTTCTCGGTCTTGGCGTGCAGCCGCCATCGCCAACATGGGGCGGCATGATCAGCGACGGCGCCAAATACATGAGCCTGTCCTGGTCGGTTTCGCTCAGTCCCGGCATCGCCATCGCGCTCCTGATCCTGGCCTTCAACATTCTCGGCGACGAGCTTCGCGACGCGCTCGACCCGCAGATTTCCGACAACTGACGTCGCGATCGATCCGGCCCGGGAGGGCTCGACCATGATCATTTCCATTCAATTCGAGAACAGCCGCAGCGACGACACCAAGAGAGCCGGCGCCAAGGCCCTGACAGAGGCGGCCGTCGAGACCCTCGGCGTCAAGCCGGAATGGGTCACCGTTCTCTACGAAAACTATGACAAGGAGAACTGGGCCATCGGAGGGGAATTGCTGCTCGACCGACATGCGGCGCGCGAGAAGGCCGCCAAAGCGCAGGAACCCTAGGTTCAATCGACATTCGGCATTCTCAGCTGTCATCGCCGGGTTCGTCCCGGCCATCCCGATGGATCGAGGCGCCTTTTCCGGTCGGGATCACCGGGACAAGCCCGGTGATGACGGTGGTATCTCTTGAGCAATACTTGAATGTCGATTGCCCCTAGAGCGGGCGTGGAATCGCGGCGAATATCAGATCAGTAACGATTCAAATCACCGAAATATCTGTATTTATTCACGGTGGACGGCCGAGCTAAAGAACATCCATATCGACAACTGGAAAAGCAAGGCAAGGCGTCATTATCAATAATCCGCAACCATCACCAGCCAGACAGGGATATAATCCATGCCCATCATCACAATTCAGTTCGACAAGGGCCGCTCCGTGGAGAAGAAGCGGGAGGTCGCGAACGCGGTGACCGACGCCATCGTGGCGACGCTCGGCGGCCAGCGCGATTGGGTCACCATCCTGTTCCGCGACTATGAGCGCACGGACTGGGCGATCGGCGGCAATCTGCAGCTCGACCGTCACGGGCCGCTGAAGCCCGGCCATCACGACTGATAACCCAATCTTCTCTCATCACGAGCAAAAGGCGTCACGACAGTGATCATCACCATCCAGATGGAAAAAGGCCGTAACGTGGATACGAAGCGGCGCGCGGCGAAGGCCTTCACCGAGGCCGCCATTGCCACCCTCGGCGCGAAGGCGGAGTGGGTGACGGTGCTTTTCGAGGACTACGAGCGCACCGACTGGGCGATTGGCGGCAATCTGCAGCTCGACCGCCACGGTCCCGGGCTCGTCACGCTCGGTAACAAGGAATAAAAGAAAAGGGCCCGGATTTTCATGTCCGGGCCTTCTCGTCATTGAATCGAGGTGTGATTTACTTCAGAGACGTATTGTAGAAGTAGAAGCGCTGGTCGCCGCTTGGCTTGAAATTCTCGAGCTTATTTGTCGTTCCGTAGAATTCGACGCCGGCGAAGAGAAAGATGATCGGCGCCTCATCATGCATGATGCGCATCGCCTTCTTGTAGATCTCATCGCGCTTGGCACGGTCGGTCTCACGCGCTCCGGCATCGATCAAGGCATCGAGTTCGGCATTCTTGATGTAGGAATAGCGATAGTCCGAACGATAGGCCGCGATCGCGAAGCCCGGATCATCGGGGACGCCAAGGCCGATCAGGCCGAGAGGGGCGAGCTCGCGGGCGATGAACTGGCGCAGAAACTCGCCGGACTCAAGCGACGTGATCTTCGTCTTCACGCCGACCTTGTCCAGCATGCCGGCGATGGCCTCGCAGAGTTCGCGATCATTCGGGTAGCGGTTCGACGGACATTTGAAGCCGACCTCGAAACCGTTGGGAAAACCGGCTTCCGCCAGCAGCGCTTTCGCCTTGGCCGGATCATAGGGGTAGTCGTCGATCGCCGGGTCGAAGCCGAGCTGGTTCTTCCGCAGGATCTGGCCATGCAGCATCCCGCCCTTGCCGAAAAAGAGGTTGTCGATGATGAGCTTCTTGTCGATGGCGTAGTTGAGCGCCTGGCGTACACGCTTGTCCTGGATCGGACCCGGGTGGGTTTCAAGCGAGGACTGCACCACCTGGAACACCCGGTAGCTGTCGACACCGATCAGCTTGAGGTCCGGGCGGGCTTCCAGTTCGATCGCCGTGGTCACCGGCAGGTTGACGGCAAGCCCATATTCACCCGTCGTAAGACCTGCCGCCCGCGCTGTATCATCCGGCACCGCCTTCCAGACGAGCCGGTCAATGCCTTCCGGCAGCTTGCCCCAGTATCCCGTGTTCTTGTCCATCACGAGCCGGTCGTCCTTGACCCACTCGGTCAATTTGAACAGTCCGGTGCCGATCGGCTTCTGGCCGAAGCCCTTGGGCCCGACCTCCGCCCAATAGGCCGGCGGCGTCACGAGCACCTGAGCCAACATCAGCTCAAGGGCGGGATAGGGATATTTAAGACGAAGGCGAACCGTATGATCGTCAACCTTCTCAGCCCCCGCGAGTCCGGTCGAATAGACCGTGTAGGCGGAGGCGATCTTGGGATCCATGAAGATGCGGAGACTATGGACTACGGCGTCCGCGTTCATCGGCTCGCCGTTGGTGAAGCTGACGCCTTTGCGCAGCTTTATGAGAATTTCCGTCTCCGATACTTTCTCGAACCCCTCAGCCAGGAGCGGTTCGATCTTGCCGCTGATCGGATTGTTGAAGAACAGCGGCTCCAGGATCGCGAAAGACGGATTGTTGGTCGACAGGGTCCCGAACAAGTCCGCCGGATCGTAGGGCTGGGCGATGGTCAGGGTCGCTGCCGCGGCGCTGCCCGACAGGGGCAATGCAGGCGTCAGGAAGGGAAGCGTCACCGCAAGCGCGAGTGCACGCAGGTTGGGGCGCATCATGTTCTCCTCGGAAGTTAAATTATGACGAGCGTATCGTTATTTTTTGAATTTACAAAAGAAAATTTCACAAATATCGTGGTGTCATCCAATTCGTTATGAAGCATCGAAGGTAACCCCCATTCCAGCTCTCGCCAGCAATTCAGCCGCCCTGGACCGCGAAACCGACATCTCCGTCGGCGACCGCATCCGTCAGCTCCGTCTGGCGCGTGGTCGTTCACTGAAGGAGGTCGCGGAGCGTGCCGGGCTGTCGATCGCCCTCATCAGCCAGATCGAGCGAGGTCTTTCCTCCGCGTCCGTGCGCGTTCTCGCGCGGCTTGCCTATGGTCTCGACGTCGATATCGCTGATCTGTTCGAGCCGCCCTTCGATGAGGGGGACAGCGAACGCCCGATCGCGCGCGTCAAGGACCGCAAGCGCATCGAACTGGCGCAGACAGGCATCACGAAGGAATTGCTTACGCCTTTTCGCCGCACGCCGCGGTTGGACATCTACATGATGACCATCGAGCCCAACGGCAAATCTGGCGACGAGAGCTTTGTCCATGAGGGCGAGGAGGCCGGCGTCATCCTGGAGGGAAGCCTTGATTTCTTCGTTGATGGGCGGCGTTACGTACTGGGGCAGGGCGATTGCTTCAGGTTCGCCAGCCAACGTCCCCACAAATACTACAACGCGGGCCCGATTCCCACGAAAGTGATGTGGGTTCTGTTTCGCAGCGACGAAAAATAGCGCCGGGACGGCTGACAGTCGTCTGCGTTTCCAGCCGAAAATTGAGGCCCGACTGACACAGGCGCAGCGGCCTATCAAGAACAGAGGGAATCCAGAGGTGTCCGAAGTGTCCCACATCGTCATAGACGGCCTGAACTGCGCATCAATGAACCGCGACCAGATGGTGCGCACCCGTGAGGGGGGTATCACGGCGCTCAACTACACGTGTCTGCCGGTGCTCGGCGACCTGGTGACCTCCCTGACGCGTCTGCAGGCCGTGCGAGACACCATCGAGGCGATGCCTGAGATCGCCTTGATCGTGTCCTCGACCGCAGACATTCGCGCGGCCCACGAGACAGGCCGGGTTGGTGTCATCCTTGGCACGCAGAACTCCACGATGGTGGAGGCCGATGTCGCGCTGCTCGGTGCCTTCCGAACGCTCGGACTGCGCATCCTGCAGCCCACCTACAACGAACAGAATGCTTTCGGTTTTGGTTCTTCTTTCGACGCGAGCACCGATCTCGGCATCACCGATGCTGGGCACGCGTGGCTCGCCGAGATGCATAAGCAGCACCTCATCGTTGACCTGTCGCATTGCGGCCCGAAGACAACCGACGACTACCTGGCGGCTGCCAAGGAGCCTGTTGTCATCAGCCATTCCAACGCCTTTGCGCTTTGCCCCAACCCGCGCAACAAGTCTGACGATCAGGCGCGCGCGGTCGCCAAGACCGGCGGTCTCATCGGCGCGGTGCTGTGGTCGCCGCTCGTCAAGATCGAGACCCGGCCGACGCTCGACGACTACATCGACCATGTCGCGCATCTGGTGAAGGTCGCCGGTATCGAGCATGTGTCTTTCGCGACCGACCTTGTCGAGCCGCATCCCGATCCCGTGAAATGGGACAAGGCGGTCGGGCCGAACGGCGAATACCCGAACATCACCGGCATTCTCGGTGACTGGTATCGCTACGAGACCCGCCTCAATACCGGCTTTCAGTCGATGAGGGATACGCCCGGCATCTGGGAAGCTATGCGGCGGCGTGGCTTCAGTGCATCCGACATCGAGAAGATCGCCTCGGGCAACTGGCTGCGCGTGATGCGGGACATCTGGGGCGCGTGAGGTTCCCTTCTCCCCCAAGAAGGCGGAGCCGACCGACGCAGGATCCAGCCGGGCCAAAAGCCCGGCTGGATTTCTTTTGGAACAGGCGCGGGCTCGAGCCGGCTACCTTCACCTCAAACGCAAAGTGGAGGCGTGGCCGCCTCCACCCTCTTGCCGGTGGCCGTCGGATCAGCCGCCCCAGACTTCAGCGTAAACGCGCAGGAGATTGCCGCCCATGATCTTGTCGACATCCGATGCGCTGAATCCCTTGCGCTTGAGCGCTTCGCTCAGATGGGGCGTGTCGGCAAGGCTTTCGAAACCCTCGGTCATGCGACAGGTGAATGTGAACCAGGGGCCCATCACCCCCGTCACTTCCGGATACATGCCACGCGGCCCGAAGGATTTTTGCCACTGCTCTTCCGACGCGTAGGTTCCCTCGGACAGGTCGCTGCCAAAGGCCACATGATCGACGCCGATGAGATTGACGACATAGGCGACCTGTTCCGCCCAGTCATCGAGGGTCGGTCGCGTGGCGTGCCGGGTCATGGGCGGCCAGGGCGTCAGGCCGACGGTGCCGCCCGTGCGCGCCGCCGCGAGGATCAACGCGTCGGGAATGTTGCGGAGGCTGTCACATACCGCGCGCGCGTTGGAGTGGCTGAAGATCACCGGGCGCTTCGAGCGGGCGAGAACATCGGCGGCGGTGCGATAGCCCACATGCGATAGGTCGATCAGGATCCTGAGCTCGTTCATGAGCTCGACCCAACGCTCGCCCTTCTCGGTCAAGCCATCGTCTCCACCCTTGGCCAGCACGCCGCAGCCAAGGGTATTGCGCTCCATATAGGTCGGCTGGAGAATGCGGAAGCCGACGCGCTGCAGGATGCGGAGAAGCTCCAGATCCTCCTCGACCACGACCGAATTCTGCGCGCCGAGAATGATGGCGAGCTTGCCGGCGGCTTTTGCCGCCTTGATGTCGGCAACGCTGCGGGGAATGACGGCGATGTCGTTGTTCTCGGAAATGACCGCGAGGCTTCGCGCGAGCGCCGGCATGGCGGTGGCGAAATCGTGCGGCGGGCGGATCGCCGTCAGATTGATAGCCGTTACTCCGCCTTCCAGCGTGCGCAGCATCTGCTCACGGCTCACGCGCGCGCAATTCAAACCATCGACGACGATGGCATCAGATGACGATGATGGCATGATGTTCCTTGCACTCCCATAGTCGTTCGGAACAATCCGGACAGGCAAACTCTCGAAACCGAATTCTTCAAAAGCGCATTCTTCACGAGCGCATTCTTGGCACCGCAATATCAGGGCTTCAGCGCTACGCCGTAGAAGAAGAAACGCTGGTCGCCGCGGGGCTGAAAGCCTTCGAGCTTCTTCGACACGCCATAGAAGTCGTAACCACCGTAGAGGAAGACGATGGGTGCCTCTTCGTGCATGAGCTGCATGGCTTTGCGATAGATGGCGACGCGCTTGTCATGATCCGTCTCGCGCGCGCCCGCGTCGATCAAACTGTCGAGTTCCGCGTTGCGCATGTAGGAATAGCGCCAGGACGAGCGATATTGCGCGACCTGGAAGTCCGGGTCGTCAAGCGGTGCAAGCCCCAGAAAGGCCATCGGCTGGAGTTCACGGGCCCGGAGCTGGCGCAGGAACTCTCCCGCCTCGAGCGAGACCATCTTCGCGCGGACGCCGACCTTGGCCAGCATGCCGGCAATGGCCTCCGAGACCTCGCGGTCCTGCGCATAGCGGCCGGAGGGGAACTTGAAGACGATCTCGAAGCCATCGGGGTAACCGGCTTCGCGCAGAAGCGCTTTCGCCTTCTCCGGATCGTAGGGATAGTCTTTGAGCGATGGGTCGAAGCCGAGCTGTTCCTTGCGCAGCACCTGGCCGTTGAGCGGGAAGGCACGGCCGGCGAACAGGCTGTCGATGATGAGCTTCTTGTCCACGGCATAGTTCATGGCCTGGCGGACGCGCTTGTCCTTCAGGGGACTTGGATGCTCATCGAGCGACGACAGGATGAGCTGGAATATCCTGTAGCTTGGAACCTGCATCACCTCGCGGTCGGGCAGGCGCTCGATGTCGCCGATGGCGGTGATGGGAATGTTCGTGGCGATGTCGAACTCGCCGATCGTGAAACCGGCGACGCGGGCCGCATCATCCGGCACAGGGCGCCAGACAAGACGATCGATGCCTTGCGGGCCCTTGCCCCAGTATTGGGCATTGCGCTCCATCACGAGCTGGTTGTCCTTGACCCATTCCTTGAGAACGAAGGGCCCGGTACCAATCGGCTTCTGGCCGAAGGCGTCCAGCCCGACGCTCGACCAATAGGCTGGCGGCGTGACGTAGACCTGGGTCAGCATCAGCTCGAAGGGCGGGTAGGGGAATTTGGTATGCACGGCGACGGTCATATCGTCGAGCTTCTCGACGCGATCGACCGCCGCGGCATAGTTGGCATAAGCCGGAGCCTGCTTCGGATCGAGGAAAACCTTGAAGCTGTGGACCACAGCATCGGCGTTCAGCGGCTCACCATTGCTGAAGCTGACACCTTTGCGGATCGCCAGCTTCATGGTGGTTGGCGCGGTGAGCTCCCAGCTTTCGGCCAGGAGCGGTTCGGTCTTGCCGGTCGCGGGGTTGTTCCAGAGCAAAGGCTCGACGATCACACCGCCGGCGTTGAGATTGTCCGAGGCGGTCGTGCCGTTGGGCCACAGCGTCTGGGGATCGAAGCCCTGGGCCACGGTTACGGTTTTCGTCTGCGCCACGGCCACCGTCGATGATGCGACGAGGGCGAGCAGAATGAAGGCACGGCGCACAGCATGCAGCATGAAGCGAGCTCCCCTTCTGACGTCGCGCGGGCCCGGCCTTCTCGTTACTTAAATGAATGGGCTTAATGCCGGCGACCATGAAATTTTGAAGATGGTATTCGCAAAAATTGAAGTCGGAAAGGAATATTTCATGGACGGAAATGGGCACGCCGAGCCAGCAGCGGGGCCACGCCTGTATTTCAAGCGTTATTCTTTTTGGCGATCTTTGTTCGTTAAAAGAAACAGGCGCGGATGACCTTTGTCAGCCGCGCCCCGCGAACTCCTATGCCTTGTTATCTCTCAGCCCTTCACGGCACCCGAGGTCAGACCGGAGACGAGATAACGTTGGATAACAAGGAAGAAGGCGGCCGCCGGCAGGGCGAAAACGACGGAAGCAGCCATCATCTCATCCCATGCCACCGAATACTGGCTCTCGAAGGAGGTGAGGCCGACCGACAGCACCCAGTTGCTTTGCGTCGCGATCAATGTTCGCGCGAGAAAGAACTCATCCCAACCGGTTATGAATGAGAAGGCCGTCACCACGACGAGACCAGGGACCGCCAACGGCAGGGTCACCCGGTAGAAGGCGCCCATGCGGCTGCAGCCGTCGATCTGCGCCTGCTCCTCGAGGTCCGTGGGAATGCGGTCGAAGAAGCCCTTCATCAGCCAGGTCGCCAGCGGCAGAATGAAAGCTGCATCGGCGATCGCCAGGCCAATCAGGGTGTTGTAGAGGCCGAGTTGGCGAAAGATGACATAGAGCGGCACGACGATCAGCGTTGCGGGCAGCATCTGCGAGAACAGGATGAAGATCCCGAACGCCCCGGTCATCTTGCCGCGAAAGCGCGATAGGGCATAGCCGGCGTTGATCGCGACGATGGTACAGAAGATTGACGTCGCGGATGCGACGACAGCCGTGTTCGTCAGCCAGGTCAGGACTGGACGTTCTGTAAAGATCTTTTCATAGGCCTTCAGGGAGATGCTCCCGGGAATGATCCGCGGCGGCCATTCGAAGAGAGAGCCCGTGTCGAGGGATGATACCAGCATCCAATAGTAGGGAAAGATCACGATCCCGGCGCAGAGCAGGGTGAAGGCGAAGGCGGCCGCGCTCCTGAGAAGCGCGAGCCGCGAAGAACCTGCGACGGATGTCACGTCCATGGTCCTGGCGGAACTGACGAAGGATCTCATGGGGTCTCACTCCGGCGGGCGATCAGGAAGAAATAGACCAGGCTGAAGCAGAGCAGGATAACGAGCAGCACCGCGCCGACTGCGGCGGCGTAGCCGATGCGCTGGTATTGGAAGGCCACATTATAGGTGAGGATCGACAGGGTTTCTGTCGCGCGGGCCGGCCCGCCCCCTGTCATGGCATAGATCATCGTCACGCGGCGGAACGAATTGAGGATCAGGATCAGGATCAGAATGACATTGACGGCTCGCAGGCCCGGCAGAGTGACATGGATGAAGCGCCGGAAAACCCCGGCGCCGTCCATCATCGCGGCTTCATACTGTTCGTCGGGAATGGTTTGCAGACCGGCCAGCAGAATGAGCATCGCGAAAGGAAACTGCTGCCAACTCGTAACGAGAACGAGCGCCGGCATGGCGAGCCCGGCGCTGGTCAACCACGCGGCCGGTGCGCTGAGAATACCAGCTTCGACCAGAACATAGTTGATCACGCCATACTGGGCATCGAGCATCCAGACGAAGATCATGACCGCCACGACCTCGGGAATGGCCCAGGGCATGATGAACAGCGTGCGAATGAAGCCGCGGCCCGGAATTTTGCGATTGAGGAGCAGCGCGAAGCCTAGGCCGAGACAATAGGTGCAGACCATCGTCGCGATGCCGTAGGTGAAGGTCACCGTGACGGAATTCCAGAAGGCCGGGTCGCTCCCCAGGGCCACATAATTGGCGAGGCCGATGAACTGGCCCTCGCTGTACCGCAACAGCCGCGTGTTGAAAAAGCTGAGCGCAATGCCGCGCACGATGGGATAAAAGAGGAGCCCCGCCATGATGATCCCCGCTGGCAAAATGAGCCAGACAGGCATCCAGTCGAAAGGCGCCGCGCGCGACGGCTGAATGGCCACCGCCGATGGGTCCCGTTTCATGAATTGCTCGCAAATTGGTATTAAATTGGTATCATTCGATAATCCGGAGCGCGATGAGGCCGGACACTCATCTTCCGAATGGAAGCGGCGCGGGGGGCAGTGATTCGCTGTCCCCCGATCGCTGTTCGGCGCGCCCAGAGGGCGTGCGACCGCGCGTGAAGGCCGACAATCGCTGGACCGCAGCCATCGATCTGCGATTGCCGTCTAGCGCGGCATAGTCATCTAGGGGGGCCGACCGCCCGAAAGGGAAACTCAGCCGACTCCCCGCCTGTCAGCGGGTCTTCGCCCAGGTTTCAAGGGCCTTCTGGGCCTGGTTCAGGCCTTCCTCGACGGTCGCCGTGCCTGCATAGATCTTCGCGAGATGGTCGGACACGATCTGCCGGAACTCGGCCGCGTCGACTGCGTAGCCGGGCGGCGCGTAGCCCAACCCGCCGGGATATTTCGCCGCGATTTCAACCATCTGGCCAACCCATGGGTTCTTGGCGAGAAACTCCGGGCTGAGCTTCACGTCCGTGCCGGGAATTTGCAGCAGCTTCTCGACATAGGCGCGCTGGGCGGGTTCCGCATTGATGATTTCAAGATACTGACAAGCTTCCGCCTTGCGCTTCGAACCGGCCGGAATCGTGTAGTAGGCGCCGCCTGTGATCGCCGCATGGGTCGGCGTCGGCATGACCGTGAAGTCCACTTTCTTGACGAGATCCGGATTAGTGGTGCTGACCTGCCCAATGACCCAGGGCCCATCGAAAATGAAGGCGACCTTGCCTTCCGCGAACATGGTGCGGATCGCGTTGGCGTCGAGGCCCTTGGGGCTCAAGCCCTCGTCAAGAAAGCGCTTGGTCCATGAAACGCCCTTGATGGTCAGGGGATCGTTCGCGGTAATGGTTCCATCCGGCTTCGACCAGTCGCCGCCCAGCCCGATCACCCACTGCATGCTTTGCAGATAAGGGAAAAGCGCGTTCGACATGTTGTTGGGAAAGCCGTATCCCCACTGCCCGGTCTTTTCCTTGACCGCCTTGGCCGCGGCATGGAACTCCTCCGGCGTCGTCGGGACGCTCGTCACCCCGGCTTTCTCTAGGAGATCCTTGTTCACGATCATAGACTGGGGGCTCATGGTGAGCGGCACGCCGTAGGTTTTGCCATCCTTCTGCGCGAACTTGATCGAGGATAGAATCCTGTCCTTGTAGGACGATGCCGCGATGCAGTCGTCGAGTGGCGCCAGCACCCCCGCATCGATGAGCGGCGCGAGCATATTGGTGTAGGCAGGCATCAGGTCCGGTACGTCGCCCGCCGCGATCTGCGTGGTAATGACATTCTCGAAATTGGCCGGAGACAGAACTGTGGCTTCGACCTTCAGCCCGGGATTCTTGGCCTCGAACTCGGCCTTGCGCTCCTTGTGCCAGGCTCCGACCTGGCCCTCTTCCCACATCCAGCTCGGGTATTTGAATGCCTTGTCCTGTGCGAGGGCAGCCCCCGAGAGCGCCGCAAGGCAGCATACGCCAGCGATGATCGATTTCATAAAATCCCCCTTGTGACCGGTATTATCAAATCAGCTGTTGTTGTCTGATTGGCCTTCGTATAGAATACATGTTCTATGGAGAGACACAATCCATGACTTCAGATAAGACCGGACTGATGGAGCGCGCGCTGCGCGAGGCAATCGAGGAAGGGCGATATGGGCCCGGCCACTCGATTCCGTCCGAGCGGCAGCTTATGGAGGAGTATTCCCTGTCGCGCACCACCATCCGGCGGGCGATCGATGCGCTCGTCGATGCCGGCAGGCTGGAGCGCAGGCCCGGAAGTGGTACCTTCGTGGTAGACCGTTTGGCGAGCATACGCCCTGGCCAGATACCTCCCACGCGACTCGCGCTGATCATCCCGACCTTTTCCAGTCCGTTCTACGGCGAGATGATCGACGGCATGGAGCAGGAGGCGCGCAGCCGTGAACTCAAGGTCATGGCCAGCCAGTCCGAATATCGCTTCGAAACCGAAAGCGAGCAGCTCACCGAAGTCGCGAATGATCCAACGATCGGTGGGGCGGTCGTCGCGCCCGGCGCCATCGACCGGCCGACCAACGGAGCGCTCAGGGTCATCGAGGCGGGCAAACCGCTTGTCTATGTTGGTCGCTGGCCGAAGGGACTCAAGATCGACGCCATATCGACCGATTATCTGACAGCCGCCAAGCTCGCCGTGGAGCACCTCATCGCGCTCGGCCATCGGCGCATCGCCTATGTCGAGGGGGCGCCGCATTTCGACAATTTCTCGCCTTACAGCGGCTACAGCGAAGCGCTGAAGGACGCGCGAATTGCCCAGCATACCGAATTGGTGTGCCTGCCGGATCTTCCCTCGCAAGAGGCCGGGCATGCGGCGGTGACTGATCTCGTCCGCCGTGGCGTGGAGTTCACCGCCGTCTTCGCGCGCAATGACGTGACCGCTGTCGGCGTGATGCGGGCCTTGCGCGAGCGAGGGCTCAGCATTCCGCGCGATGTCTCCGTCGCCGCCATCAACAACAGCCTTCTCGCCCGTTCACTCGATCCACCCGTAACCACGGTCGATCCCTTTCCGTCGACGCTGGGCCGCCTCGCGCTCAAGCTCCTGCACGAAAGGGTCTCGGGACAATACGCCGGTCCCCCTATTCGCATCACGCTGGATCCGACGCTCAATGTGCGCGAGTCGAGCGGGCCACCGCCGCGGGGACGCCGATGACCCGTCCAGCGCTCGCAACGGGGATCAGAGGCGGCGGAGCGGCATCGCATCCCGCCGCGCCACAGGTAACGCGCGCCCGCCACGCGGACCGGGGAGGCGCCCATGACTGATTGCCATTTCCTGGTGGGCAGCTTCACGGAGAGCTATGCGGATTTTCGTGCGGCGGGGGAGGGGATTTCTCTCGTCCGGCTTGGCGAGGACGGACATCTCGCGCTCGTCGATCGCGTCGACGATCTGCCGAACCCGTCATACCTCAAGCCCATCGGGCCCAATCGTTGTCTCGCCACGCTGGAGGTCGACGACGCCCGGAGCGGTATCGCAACGATCGCGGCCGATCACGAGGCCGGGAGGCTCCATCTCCTTCATCGCCAGACGACCCCGGGGCAGGTTTTGTGTCACCTCGATGTCGACCCGACGGGCCAATGGCTCGCAGGAGCGTTCTACGGCAGCGGGCATGTCCTGACGCGCGCTGTCGATGCCGACGGCCGGGTCAGTGAAGCGGGAGGCATGGCGAAGCGCCATGGCCACAGCGTCCACCCGATACGCCAGACCATTCCGCATCCCCATGCGGTGCGCTTCTCACCGGATGGCAGCTGGATCGTCGTGCCCGACCTCGGCACCGACGAGGTTGCCAGTTACGCCTTCACGAATGGCGAACTCGCGTCGACGCCGTCATTCATCTGGCGCGCGCCAGCGGGAGCTGGACCGCGGCTCGTTCATTTCAGCAGGGACGGGCGCTATGTCCTGCTTGTTCATGAACTGACCAGCGAGGTCTCTTCCTTGAGTTTCCGCGGTGGCCGGCTTGAGGAAATTGCGCGTGTTTCGACCTTGCGCACGGCTTTTACTGGCGAAAACACCGCGGCGGGGCTGCATTGGCATCCCACTCGGAGTACCTTTGCCGTCTCGAACCGCGGCGCCCACGCCATCACGTTCTTCGAATTCGACGATGCGAGCGGCGCGATATCGCCTTGGTTCGATAGTCCAAGCGGCGGCGACAAGCCGCGTGACTTCGCTTTCTCACCGTGCGGACGCTGGGTCATCACAGCGAACCAGAACGATGACAGTGTCATGGTGTGGGATATCGACTGGCAAGAAGGGCGTGGCCGCTTCACAGGCTTCCAGATCAAAATAGGAACGCCAAGCTGCATTCGCTTTATGAAGTAAATAAGAATAAAAAAAATACATAAACGCATATTTTTAATAGAAATACGCAAAAAGGGGAGACGTGATGAATCGGAAATATCATTCCCTTCTGGCGGCGGCCTTGATCGCGCTTCCATTCTATTCAGGAAGTGCTACCGCTGAACCGAAACGTGGCGGTATTATCAACGTGGCGACCGTCGGCGAGCCACCGACACTCGATCCTATGGTCTCGACGGCCGATCTCGTCGGCATCGTTAGCCAGCATATCTTCGAGACGCTCTACACCTTCGGCAAGGACTGGAAGATCACGCCTCTCCTTGCCGAGGCGCTGCCCGACATATCGCCGGACGGCAAAGTCTACACGATCAAACTGCGTGACGGGATCGCCTTCCACGACGGAGGTACCATGACCTCCCGCGATGTTGCCGCGTCGCTCAAGCGCTGGATGGAAAATGCCTCTCGCGGCAAGCAAACCGCCGCCAATATCGCGTCGATCGAGCCTGTCGACGACTTGACCGTGAAGATCACGTTGAAGGAGGCCTACGCGCCACTGCTTGCCCTGCTGGCCTTCAACAATTCAGCGGCCATTGTCCTCAAGGCTGACAATCAGGCGGTTCCGCTGGCCAAGGTCGCGGGCACCGGGCCCTATGCCCTGAAAGAGCGTAAGGCGGACCAGTATATCCAGCTCACGCGCTTCGATGGATACACGTCCCGCACCGGCGAGGCCGATTTTTATGGTGGGGCGCGCAAGCAATATCTTGATGAGATCCGGTTTGTTCCGGTCCCGGATCCCAACACGCGCGTTGAAGGGGCCGTCGCCGGACAATTTGCCTATGCCGATTCCTTGCCGGTCGAGTCCTTCGATCGTCTGAAGACAGGCAAGTCGACCCCGGTCGTCCTGAAGTCCTTCGGCTGGCCCGTGTTCGTGATGAACACGAAGGAAGGCATCACGTCGAAGCTCGAGACGCGCCAGGCTGTCCAGGCCGCGCTCGATCCGAATGACATGCTCCTGGCCGCGTTCGGTTCCAAGGACTTCTACGAGGTCGATGGCGCGCTCTACCCAAAGGGCTTCATCTGGCATACCGAGGAGGGCACGAAGCTCTACAACCAGGCCAACCCCGAGAAGGCGAAGTCCTTGCTCGACAAGGCCGGCTACAAGGGCGAGCCGCTCGTCATCCTGACGAGCCGGCAATACGAATTCCACTACAAGATGGCGCAGGTGGCCAAGGCCTACCTCGAGCAGGCCGGCTTCAAGGTCGACATGCAGGTGGTGGACTGGGCGACGCTGACGCAGCGCCGGGCTGATCCGAAGCTGTGGAGCATCTATATCACGCACAGCCCGTTCCTGCCTGAACCGGCGCTGTCGAGCTATATGTCGGATGCCTCGCCAGGCTGGTGGTCTACCCCCGCGAAACAGGCGGCGATTGGCCCGTTCAATACGGCGGTCAATACCGATGAGCGTGTCAAATTGTTCGCCAAGGTGCAGGAAGCCGTCTTCGCTGAGGCTCCACTCTACAAGGTTGGCAATTTCAACGCGCTTTACGCACAGGCCCCGAACCTGAAGGGCGTCGAACCCGCCCCTTGGCCGTTCTTCTGGAACGCATCGCTGGACTGACGAAGCCCGGGCTGATCGTGCGCGATTGGCCCGGCCGGGGCCGCGTGGGGGAGACGCGGCCCCCCTCTCTCAGGATGGTGCAGGGTTATGGTTGGTTACATTCTCAATCGCTTTGTCGGCATGATCATCGTCATGTTCATCGTGGCGACGGTGGTGTTCGTCATCGTCCGTGTGACGCCCGGTGACCCGGCTGCCGTCATGCTCGGTCCTGACGCGACTGCCGCCGATATTGCCGCGCTGCGCATCCAACTCGGGCTCGACCGGCCTCTGCTGATCCAATATCTCGCTTTTCTCGAGCAGGTTGCGCGCGGTGATCTCGGCCGCTCGATCTTTCTGGACCAGCCGGTTCTGAGCGCGCTCGCTCAACGCGCCGAGCCCACCTTCTTCCTGACCCTTTTCGCCATCGTCATCGCCTGCGCGATCGCATTGCCCGTCGGTATCATGGCGGCGTGGAAGCGTGGCACATGGACGGACCAACTGGTGACAGCCGTGGCGATGCTGTCGGCCAGTATTCCGAGCTTTTGGCTCGGCCTCATCTTCATCCAGTTCTTCTCCGTGCGCATGGGCTGGTTTCCGACGTCCGGATATGGCGGGCCGGGGGAGAGCTTCGCGGGGCGCATGCAGCATCTCGTGCTGCCGGCGGTGACCCTCGGTATCATCAGCTCCGCCCTCATTACCCGCTTTACACGCACCAGCATGATCGAGGTGTTGTCGAGCGACTATATCCGCACGGCGCGCGCCAAGGGCGTCAGCCACATGAAGGTGCTGTTGCAGCATGCGCTGAAGAACGCGCTCATTCCGATCCTCACCGTCATCGGCCTGACGGCCGCCGTGCTGATCTCGGGCGCGGTTGTCACCGAGACGGTGTTCGGTCTGCCGGGGGTCGGCAATCTTGTGGTCTCGGCCGTGCTGCGCCGCGACTATCCGGTCATTCAGGGCGCATTGCTGATCGTCGCGGGCCTCTACGTCCTGCTGAATTTCATCATCGACATGCTCTATCTCGTCGTCGATCCGCGGGTGCGCTTCTGATGGCTACGATCGACACCCACACCTTCCCGACACGGCCATCGCTGCTCAGGCGCTCGATGCAGCGCAAGACAATGATCGTCGGCATCGCCGTGCTCGCGATCTTTGCGCTCGCGGGGGCTCTGGCGCCTTGGGTCACCCCCTATTCGCCCTCGCGTCTGTCCGTGGCCAACAGGCTGCTGCCGCCCTCGGACCTACACTTTTTCGGCACGGATGATTTCGGCCGGGATGTCTTCACGCGTGTCGTCTATTCCGCGCGAACCTCGTTGTTCGTTGGCTTCGCCGTCGTGGTCTTCTCGTCCGTCATCGGCGTCACGCTCGGGCTGCTGGCGGGCTTTTTCCGCAGGCTCGACCCGCCGATCTCACGGCTTCTCGATGCCATGATGTCGTTCCCCGATATCCTGCTGGCCATTTCGCTGGTCGCGGCGCTCGGGCCGACCCTGGTGAATGTCATCGTCGCGCTCGGCATCGTCTATGCGCCACGTCTGGCACGCATCGTGCGCGCCTCCACGCTGGTCATCCGCGAATTGCCCTATGTCGAAGCCGCGCGCGCCATCGGCGCTTCGACGCCGCACATCATGGTCATGCACGTGCTGCGCAACATCACGTCGCCGATTTTGGTCCAGGGGACGTTCATTTTTGCCAGCGCCATCCTCGCTGAGGCGGGCTTATCCTTCCTCGGTGTCGGCGTGTCGCCCGACGTGCCCACCTGGGGAACGATGATCAGCCTCGGCCGCCAGTACATGGACCAGGCTTGGTGGATCCTCTTGTTTCCGGGGTTGGCGGTCGTCATAGCGGTGCTCTCGCTGCAGCTCGTCGGGGATGGCCTGCGCGACCTGCTGGATCCACGTTTTTCCAAAGACTTATGATCACGCAAGGACAATTCTGATGCTGGAACAATGGGCCCAGGAAGCCGGAGGACGCACGCGCATCCTCGTGCGCAACGTGCGGCCGGTCGCCTTCGGCGGTGACGCGCCCGAGCCGCAGGTGGATATCTTGATCGACGAGACCGGCCGGATCGCCGCCGTCGGCCGGGGCCTCGCGGCTGACGGCGAGATGCGCATCATCGAAGGCAACAACGCCTATGTATCGCCCGGCTGGGTGGATCTGCACGCACATGTCTGGCACGGCGGCACCGACATCTCGATACGGCCGGAGCAAGCCGGCCTGCAGCGGGGCGTCACGACGATCGTCGATGCCGGCTCCGCCGGTGAGGCGAATTTCCACGGTTTCCGGGAATATGTGATCGATCGGGCGCCGGAGCGTATCCGCGCCTTCCTGAATGTCGGATCGATCGGCCTCGTTGCCTGTAACCGTGTGAGCGAACTCATCGATACGCGCTCCATCGACATGGACCGCTCGTTGGCTGTCATCGAAGCCAATCGCGACGTCATCGTCGGCATCAAATGTCGCGCCAGCGGCGTCATCGTCGGCAGCTGGGGCATCACGCCGCTGAAAATCGCGAAGAAGATGGCGCGGGTCGCCGGCCTGCCGATGATGGTCCATGTGGGCGAAGCACCGCCGACCTATGACGAGGTGCTCGCCCTTCTCGATCCGGGCGACATCGTCACCCATTGCTTCAATGGCAAGGCCGGTTCGTCGATCATCGAGGACCAATACCTCTGGGATCTCGTGCTGCGTTGCGCCGACCGCGGCGTTCGCCTTGATATCGGTCACGGGGGCGCTTCATTTTCCTTCAAGGTCGCCGAAGTCGCTCTTCAGCGCGGACTGAAGCCCTTCTCGATCTCCACGGACCTGCATCTGCGTTCGATGGATTCAGCGGTTTGGGACATGGCCACGACCATGTCCAAGCTCCTGTCCGTGGGCATGCCATTTGAGGACGTGGTGACAGCATCAACGACGGCGCCCATGACGGCCGTGGGCTTGCCTGTCGCGGGTCTGCTCGCTGTCGGGAGCGCTGCTGAGTTCACCATTTTCGATCTTGTTGATGACGACGTGACGGTGATGGATTCGCTCGGGCAGCCAGCGCATCTCACCCGGATGTTCGAGCCACGCTTTGCCATTCGGGGCGGCCATGTGGCGGAGGCCGCTCGCTACAGGCCGCGGCAACGCGAACGCGCGCCGTGCTGTGGATTCGAGGACCGCCTAACACGACAGGATTGAGGGCTGCCGGGGGGCGGAGGCGATCCATGGGGCCTCGAACAAGAGAGGAAGTGCCGCCGCCGTGGCCAGAGACATCATTCGCATGGCGGCGGCAGCACGGCAGTCTCTCTTTTCGGGGTTCCATGGATCCGCGTCGCGCGTTGCTCCGCATCGGGCGTCACATTCCAAACGTCGGGCAGAGACAGCGCGTCCAAACATGCGCTTTGGCCGCTCCCGCCGACCATCAGTCGAAACGCGTTCGCAGGAGTGATACATGAGCACGGATATCCGAATGGAGCTTGGCGTTCGCCCGATCATCAACGTGTCAGGCACCATGACCGGCCTCGGAGCTTCGATCGTCGTGCCGGACGCGGTCGACACGATCGCTCGGGTGCTGCCGCAATTTGTCGAGATCAATGACCTGCAACGCCGCGCCAGCGAGGTGATCGCGCGGCTCACAGGCGGCGAAAGCGGCTTCGTGACCGCCTCGTGCGCGGCGGGTATCACCTTGGCTGTGGCCGGAGCCATGACGGGTCAGGATCTCGCGGCCGTCGAGCGGTTGCCGGATGCGCGTGGCCTGAAGGATGAAGTGGTGGTCCTCAGCGGGCATCTCGTCAGCTTCGGCGCACCGGTCGAACAGAGCATCCGGCTCGCGGGGGCCAAGGTTGTTCCGGTGGGGCAGGTGACAAGCGCCTATGGCTACCAGCTCGCGGGGGCCATCACCGAACGCACGGCGGCGGCGCTCTATGTGGTCTCCCACCACACGGTTCAATTCGGGCAGATCCCTTTGGATGAGTTCGCCGCGATTGCCCATGAGAAGGGCGTGCCGGTGATAGTCGATGCAGCCTCCGAATATGACCTTCGGGGCTTTCTGGCCGCCGGGGCGGACATGGCCCTCTATTCCTCCCACAAGTTCCTGGGGGGCCCGACGGGCGGCATCGTCGCCGGGCGTAAGGGTCTTGTGCGTGCTGCCTTTCTGCAGAACCTCGGCATCGGCCGCGGCATGAAGATTGGCAAGGAAGGGATTGCCGGAACAATCGCCGCCCTGAAAGCCTGGGAGCGGCGCGAGCACGCGGGCATTCGGGCGCGAGAGTTCAGGGCGCTCGAGCTCTGGAAGATCGGGCTCGCCGCTCGCCCAGGTGTCACGGCCACCATTGTCGCGGATCCGACGAACAACCCTCTCGATCGTCTGCAGGTCAATATCAACCCGGAAGCGGCTCATATAACAGCCTGGGACCTCGCTGATGCGCTGGCGGCGGGGAAGCCGCCGGTCATCGTGCGGGACCACGAAGTCGAGCACGGCTATTTCTTCATGGACCCCTGTAACCTGCATCCTGAGCAGGAACACCAGGTGATGGCACGCCTCAACGAAGAGCTCGACAAGGCGCAACAGTCGAACAGTGTCATTGCAACGCCACTTGCCGAGAGGCGTAAACGGCGCGTTGAAGCACTCCTGCGCTGGCCGGACTAGGCGGGAGAGGAAGGGCGCGATCGCCCGCTCCCGGATGAAGACCCGGGACAGGGCGGGATAAGGAGGAGCCCCGCCATCCCGGAATCGCGAGCCCGCGTGATTGGGATGGCAAGGAGGGGGAGCGCGCCGTGTTGCGCTGCGCCGGGCTATAAAAGGGGCACGCGCGCCACGCTGGAGGCTCCGTTCCCGGAGATGAAGATCGACGGCTCCTTCTTTACAGGGAACGATGGCTATTACTGCTCAGAGGAAGTGTGGTTTCATGTAGAACATGAATAAATATAGTTAACGTAACAAATTGCAAAACATAGTATTTTTATGGTTGACGCAACAATTGGATGCTGAATAGATTTGCTTATCATGGAGCAATTTCCATGTGCGCGGGGAAGCGCTTGACGTTGGTGACCTTGGGGAAGGTGAGCCATGTCCACATGTCTTTTCAGAGAAGGTGATGCCATTACGCCCTCCGATCGGCAGGGCTTCGACAGGCGCTGGAGCGCGCCCAATCTGGAGCGCGTCTATACGCCGCTCACCGCCGAGGATGCGCTCAACGCAGCGGAGAATTTCATCAGGACTTATAATCATGATGAAGTTCAGATCGTCAGCGGCCGTCATTGCTACGAGAATTTCGTATACAGCGACAAGACGAAATGTATTGTCGACGTGACCGGATTGAGGGATTTCGGCCTCGACAAGGACAAGGGGTATTACATCGGAACAGGTAATGCTAATTGGGATATGTATCAGATCCTCAATAACGTCTTCGGGAAGACGTTACCTGCCGGATCGTGCTATTCCGTTGGTCTTGGCGGCCATGTGACGGGTGGCGGCTACGGCCTCCTGTCTCGTCTCTACGGACTGACCGTGGATTGGTTGACGGGCGTCAGTATCGTTGTCATCCGCAACAAAAGGGCTGAGCTTATCTATTGCGACAAGGACAAGAACGCGGACCTGTTTTGGGCGCTGCGCGGCGGCGGGGGTGGGAATTTCGGGATCATCACGCACTATTACTTCAAGGAGCTGCCACGTTCCCCTGATTATATGTATATCAGCACGATCACGCTCCCTTGGGCCAACATAACTAGAGATGTACTGTTTCAGTATTTTCAAACTTATGCCGAGAATGAGTGCTATCAGGGCCAGCAGACGTGGAACAATTTCAACATATTTCATATCAACCATAAAAAGACAGGTTCGCTCTCGCTGTCATCGTTTACTTATTATGATAAATATCTGCACGGTGACATCAACAATTTTGAACAGTATTTGCTCACCGCGACCAATGCGCGCAAGCAGCGCTATGCCAGCATCGGCGCAATTTCCAATACACCCGCGCCGCATATCGGCCACCCCGCCTGGCTGGCTGACAATGGCCTCTTCCTGACGGGAGAAGACGCTCTGCCCTATCGAAAATATACATATCTTGAGGGGACGCAGAACGTGAATGGTTCTGGGCCGAACCGATATGGGAAATACAAGTCCGCTTATCTCAAGCAGGCGATCCCGCGAGATCAGAGTGACAAGTATTTTTATTACATGACGGAGCAGCCAGACGGCGCAGATCTTAGCTCCACGCTCTTCCAGCTTGATTCCTATGGGGGGAAAATAAACAAGGTTCAATCAAAGGACACAGCGATCGCGCAGCGCTCCTCCATTGTGAAAATTCAGTACGAGACATACTGGTATGAGGATTCGCAGAATGCCAGCGCCAATACCGCTGTCGCGGAAGCCAACGTCAAGTGGCTTCAGGATATGTACAAGGACGTTTACGCGAACTGGGACGGCATTCCATTACCGCGGGGGTTCTCAGATCCGCTTGTTGATGGGTGCTATTTCAACTACTGCGATATCGATATTGGTGTGAATAACAGCGATTATTCAATGAATGGCGCTCAATATCCTATTGATAGGGCCATGACCGCGTATTTCGGCAACAATTACGTTGGGTCTTTTTCGCATCCAAGTATTTTCAGGATAAAGCAGGCGTGGAACCCGGACAACTGGTTTGCGAGCAGCCAGTCCATTCCGGCCGTGAACGCTAACGCAGCCGCATGATCCTGCAGCGCGCGCCGGCCTTCGCGGCCGGCGCATGGGGCGCGCGCAGGACAAGGGCGCCTGAGGCGGCAAGCGTGCTCAGCATCGAGCTGTCCTGCCGCCCGAAGGGGCGCACCAGCGGCACGCCATCCGGGCGATCGATGAGTTCGGCGCGCAGATAATCCTGGCGGAAGTCGTTAGCTGATAAGTCTGCCGCGAGTTCCGCCTCCTCGCTCATGTCGGCGAGCGCGTCGGGATCACCGCCCAGCCGGCGCAGAAGAGGTATCAGGAAAAGCTGGGCGCAGACGATTGCGGAGACCGGGTTTCCCGGCAATCCGAGGATGGCCATGTCACCAAGCCGGCCGTGCATGAGGGGCTTGCCCGGGCGCATGGCGATCCGCCAGAAGCCAAGCTCCATGCCCTGGGCCGTCAGGGCCGATTGCACGAGGTCGTGGTCGCCGACGGAGGCCCCGCCCAGCGTCACCAGCACATCGGCTTTGGCCTCTCGGGCCGCGTTGATGGCGGCTTCAAGAGCGACGAAGCTGTCGCCGGCGATGCCAAGATCGATCACCTCCGCGCCCTCGTCCTCGGCCATCGCCGCCACGGCGTAGCTGTTGGACGCCACGATCTGGTCGGGGCCCATGGGTTCACCCGGCCGAACCAGCTCATCGCCTGTTGCGAGGATCGCCACACGTGGACGCCGGCGGACGGGCAGGGCACCATGACCCATGGCCGCCGCAAGGGCGAGGAGCCGCGCATCCAGCCGCGCGCCAGCACGGATGAGCACCTGGCCGGTTGTGAAATCGAGCCCGGCGGCACGAATATTGGTTGATGATGATGACTGGGCGGTCACAACCACATCATCGCCATCGCGCGTCGTGTCTTCCTGGATCACGACACGGTCGGCACCTGCCGGCACCGGCGCGCCGGTGAATATCCGCACGGCCTCGCCCGGACCGAGCGTGCCCTCATAGCGATGCCCTGCGGCGCTGGTTCCGATGACGCGAAGCGTCGCGGGCAGGGAGCTGACGTCGATGTCGCGAACCGCGTAGCCGTCCATCGCCGAGGCGTCGAAGGGCGGCTGGGTCCGCAACGCCTCGAGATCCCGAGCGAGATAACGACCACGACAGACGGCAAGCGGCAGTCGCTCGGCCGGTAGCGCTGAACCCGCCATGCCGACGATCGTCGAAAGGGCGTCCGCCACCGATGTGAGGCCGACGCCCCCCGCTTTCTTGCCTTCTCCGCTCAAGCCTCGTCCTCCTTGCCGGGCTCCGCGGCCCGGAAATCACCGGATAGCCCGCCGCTTTTGGCGATGAGGCGGATATCGCCGATTACCATGCCGCGATCCACGGCCTTCACCATGTCATAAATGGTGAGGCAGGCGATGCTCGCCGCCGTCAGCGCCTCCATTTCGACGCCGGTCGGTCCGCTGACCTTTGCCGTCGTCGTCACCCGGACGCCTGGCAGCGCGTCGTCCAGCGCGAGATCCACCGTGATCTTCGACAAAGCGAGAGGATGGCAAAGCGGGATGAGGTCATGGGTCTTCTTGGCGGCCATGATGCCGGCAAGACGCGCGGTGCCGAGCACGTCACCTTTCTTCGCATCACCCGCGCGGATCAGCGCCAGCGTCTCCGGCCTCATCCGCACCACACCCTCGGCGGTCGCCGTGCGGCTGGTCGCCGGCTTTGCCGATACGTCGACCATATGGGCCTGGCCGGTGGCGTCGAGATGCGTCAGGCCCTTCACGGCCGCGCCGCCTCGCCGAACAGCAAAGCGCGGGTCGCCGCCGCGACGTCGGCCTGCCGCATCAGGCTTTCGCCGACGAGGAGGGCGCGGATGTTGGAACGCGCGAGGCGCTCGACATCCGCATGGGTGAAGATGCCGCTCTCGCCGACGATGATGCGATCTTGCGGGATGCGGGGCGCCAGGCTCTCGCAAACCGCCAACGACGTTTCAAAGGTCCGCAGGTTACGGTTGTTGATGCCGATGAGCCGCGTCCCAAGCGGCAGAGCGCGGTCGAGTTCGGCCCCGTCATGCACCTCGACAAGAACGTCCATGCCGAGGTCGTGCGCCGTATCGACGAGTACCCGTGCCTCGTCGTCACTGACGCTCGCCATGATGACGAGAATGCAATCGGCCCCCCAGGCCCGCGCCTCGAAGACCTGGTAAGGCTCGAACATGAAATCCTTGCGCAAAGCCGGCAGGCCGGAGGCCGAGCGCGCAGCCTCCAGATATTCCGGTTGCCCCTGGAAGGAGGGGGTATCCGTCAAGACGGAGAGGCATGTCGCGCCGCCCTCGGCATAAGCCCGGGCGAGTTGCGGCGGATCGAAATCGGCGCGGATCAGGCCTTTCGAGGGGCTTGCCTTCTTGACCTCGGCAATCAGTGCCGGGCGTCCCTGGGCCATGTGGCTGGCGATGGCGTCAGCGAAGGGACGGACCGGGGGAGCCGCCCCGGCGCGGCGCTCGACTTCCGCCAGCGGTACAAGCGCCTTGGCGACCTCGATCTCGCGACGCTTGTAGGCTTCGATATGGGCGAGAATGTCTCCCGCAGGGGCCGTTTGGGCCACGCTCATCACTGATGCTCCTCCGGCGCCGCGTTTGAAACGCGCACGAGATCCTGAAGGACCTTGCGCGCCGCGCCACTGTCAACGGCCTTCGTCGCCAGCACCAGTCCTTCCTTGAGATCGTTCGCCTTGTCCGCAACCACAAGGCCCGCCGCCGCATTGAGCAAGGCGATGTCACGATACGCGCCCGGCTTGCCGTCGAGCACATCGCGCAGCGCCTGCGCATTATGCTCGGGATCGCCCCCCTTCAGATCTTCCGGTCGCGCGAGCGAAAGGCCGAGTTCCTCCGGATGCACGGAGAAGCGCCGGATCTGGCCATTCTCCAGTGCCACCACGTCGGTGCGCGCGGCAACCGTCAGTTCATCAAGGCCGTCGGTGCCGTAGACGGCCCAGACTTTCTCCGAGCCCAGCGTCTTCAGCACCTCGACAAGGGGCGCGAGCCAACTCTCGGCAAAGACGCCGAGCACCTGGCGTTTCACGCCGGCTGGATTGGCGAGCGGGCCGACCAGATTGAACAGCGTGCGTGTGCCAAGTTCCGCGCGAACGGCCGCGACATGGCGCATCGAGCCGTGATGGGTCGGCGCAAACATGAAGCCGACGCCCGCCTCGCGGATGGTGCGTGAGATGCCCGGCGCATCCTGGCCGACCTTGACGCCCAGCGCCATCAACACGTCGGCGGCGCCTGACTTCGAGGAGGCGGCGCGGTTGCCGTGCTTGGCCACGACGACGCCCGCCGCCGCTGCGATGATGGAGGCGAGCGTCGAGACGTTGTAGCTGCCGGAGTTGTCGCCGCCGGTGCCGACGATGTCGATGGCGTCGGGCGGGGCGGAAACGCGCAACATGCGCGCCCGCATGGCCGACACGGCGCCGACGATCTCGTCGACGTTCTCGCCACGGACGCGCAGTGCCATGAGGAACGCTCCACTCTGGGCGGGCGTCACCTCACCGGAAAGAAGGGTGTCAAAGGCGGCCCGCGCCTCGTCGCGGCTCAGCGGGGCGCCGGTGGCGACTTTGGCGATGAAAGGCTTGAAGGCATCCATGGCGTTCCCGTCAGTTATGGTTGTGGCGTTGCGTCCGGTTCCAGACGGTCGCCAGATCGAGGAAGTTACGCATGATCGTCGCGCCATGCTCGGAAAGAATACTCTCCGGATGGAACTGGACGCCATGCACTGGATGATTTTTGTGTGACAGGGCCATGATCAGGCCGTCATCGCTCTCGGCGGTGACATCGAAAACATCCGGGCAGGTCGCGCGATCGACGACCAGCGAGTGGTAGCGGGTCGCCTTGAACGGCTCGTTGATGCCGCGGAACACGCCGTCTCCGTTGTGGCGAACCTCGGAGATCTTGCCATGCATCGGAGCCGGCGCCCGCACCACCGCACCACCATAGGCCTGCCCCATCGCCTGCATGCCAAGACAGACGCCGAAAATCGGAATCGACGGACCGGCCTCGGTGATGAGGCCGAGGCAGATGCCCGCCTCGTTCGGCGTACAGGGCCCAGGCGACAGCACAATGGCATCCGGGCGACTGGCCACGACATCCGCGACGCTCAGCGCGTCATTGCGATGAACCTCGACGTCGGCGCCCGTGCCTGCGACGAGATGCATGAGGTTCCAGGTGAATGAATCGTAGTTGTCGATCAGAACGATACGCGTCATGGCGGAACCTCCTACTGCCCGCGCCGGGCATTCGCGGCGAAGCGCACGGCTTCCTCCGCGGCCCGGAAGGCGGCTTTCGCCTTGTTGACGCATTCGACCTGTTCCGACTCAGGATCGGAATCGTAGACGATGCCGGCGCCTGCCTGAACGGACATGCGCCCGTTCTTGACCAGCGCGGTCCGCAGCACGATGCACGTGTCCATCTCGCCGTCGGCGCCGAAATAGCCGATGCAGCCGGCATAGGGGCCGCGCTTGTCCTTCTCCATTTCGTCGATGATCTCCATGGCGCGCACCTTCGGCGCGCCGGAGACCGTCCCAGCCGGGAAGGCCGCCACCAGGGCATCGAGGGCATCGCGCTTCGGATCAAGCCGGCCCTCGACATTGGATACGATGTGCATCACCTGGCTGTAGTACTCCAGGAAGTAGCTGTCGGTGACGTTGACGCTGCCGATCGCCGAAACCCGGCCAGCGTCGTTGCGGCCGAGGTCGAGCAGCATCAGATGCTCGGCGCGCTCCTTGGGGTCCGCCAGGAGTTCCTCGGCGAGCGCCCGGTCCTCCGCCGCCGTCGCGCCCCTTCGGCGCGTGCCGGCGATGGGGCGCACAGTGACCTTGCCATCGCGGACCCGCACCAGGATTTCCGGGCTCGAACAGACGATCTGGAAATCCAGGAAATCGAGGAAACACAGGTAGGGCGAGGGATTGAGCCGCCGCAGCGCTCGATAGAGCGAGAGCGCCGGCAAGGTGAAAGGCGCGTCGAAGCGTTGGGAGAGCACCACCTGGAAGATGTCGCCGGCGCGGATGTAATCCTTCGCCTTGTCCACCATGGCCTTGAAGCGCTCCGGTGTGGTGTTGGACACCGGGGTGGGGGCGGGCAGGTTCGCCACGTCCGGTCCGCTTTCCCGCGGCAGGGGCGCGTCAAGCGCCGTCAGCGCCTCCTCGATGCGCTCCACGGCCGCCTCATAGGCGACCTTGGCTGACACGCTACCCTGCGGACGCACCGGGGTGATGAGCGACAGCTCGTCCCTGACGGAATCGAACACCACCATCACGGTGGGGCGCACGAGGATGGCGTCGTCCAGATCGAGCGCATCCTGCGGGCCACCGGGCAGGCGCTCCATCTGGCGCACCATGTCGTAGCCGAGATAACCGAACACACCGGCCGCCATGGGAGGCAGGCCCGCGGGCAGGGTGATCGCACTTTCGGCGATCAGCGCGCGCAGGCTGTCCAGAGGCAAGCGATCATCGGGGACGAAGGTGGAACGACGCAACGCGGCGCGATTGATCTCGACCTTGCCGTCCCGGCATCGCCAGATCAGGTCGGGCTTGAGCCCGATCATCGAATAGCGGCCGCGGGTGGCGCCGCCCTCGACCGATTCGAGAAGGAAGTTGGGAAGGGTGCCGCCGGCGCTGAGCTTCAGATAGGCGGCGACTGGGGTTTCGAGATCAGCGACGAGACTTGTGCTGAGAACGCTGGCTTCGCCTTTTTCATAGGTAACGGCGAAGTCTTCGAAAGACGGTGAAAACAGCATGGCTTGTACTGAGGTCCGAACCGACCGTTTGGAACCGGGCGGGAAACCTCACCTTTTCAATTAGGGAGCGTGACCAGCGCGAGGGGTGAAGTCGCGTGATACGTCCAGATCACCGTGCCTCCGGACAGACCTGCCCAGAGGGTCGTCGCGCCCGTCTCCTTGGAAGCGGGCATACCTGAGAGCGACGATCCCACGCCAAGTGCATTGCCCGGCAGGAGGACCACTCACGCTCTCATGGTTCGCGGGCTATACCTGACCCGCCGCCGCAACGCCAGAGGCTTGACGAGATCGGCCTCCGCTCGTGCGGTCCGGGTGCCGGCTCGCGATCAGAGATCGCTATTGCCGAAGGCGTTGTTGATCGCCTGCTGGTTGATGGTGACGCCGAGCTCGCTGCGCAGCTTGGAGGTGTATTCGCTGATCAGATCTTCCCCGACAGCGGTCCGCATCTGATCGCGAATGCGGATCGCGTCGCCGGTCGATGTGATGTAAGGCGGCACGGTCGCCTCGGTCACGACAAAGACAATGCGTGTGTCCCCGTTGGTCCCGGCTGCTACGGATCCGGCCTTTCCGGCCGGCACTGCGAAGATTTGCGTCACGGCGGGCACGGGCAGGTTACCGCTTGCCGTGCCGCGGGCGAGCCCGGTCGCGGTCTGGACCGGCAGGGACAGTTCGGTCGCGATCGCCTGGATGGCCTCGCCCTTGTTGAGGCGCTCGACCAGCGCGCGCGCCTTTTCAGACAGCGCCTGGGCAATGGCGTCCTCACGCCAACGTGTCAGCACCTGCTCACGCACCTCCGCGAGTGGGCGCTCGTGGGCCGGATCGACGCCGCGCACGTCGAACCACTCATATCCGCCATTGCTCAGACGGATCGCCTCGTTGTCGGCACCGACGTCCGAGGCGAAGATCGCGGTGAGGAGTGCCGTATTCCCGGCGACGCCCGGAACGGGCTGGCCGTTCTTGTCGTTTCCGGACTGATCCACCGCGGCGATCGTCTGTGCGGTGAGGCCAAACTCCGTCGCGATATCCGTGAGAGGCCTGGCTGCCAGACGCTGGTCCTCGATGCGGTCGTGAATGTCGTTCATCCGGTTCTGCGCGGCCGAGAGGGCGAGCCCCTGACGAATCTCCGCCGAAACCGCCTCAAGCGGCTTCACCGAAGCGGGCTCGATGGCGGTGACGCGCACGATCACCGGGCCGAAGCGGCCCTCGACCGCGCCGCTGGCTGCACCCTGCGCGAGCGCGAACACGGCGTCAGCGACGGCGGTGTCGATCAATTCGGTCTTCGCAAATGTCCCGAAGGCCATATCCTTTTCGGCAAGCCCGCGTTCTGCGGCGATAGCCTCGAAGGTGGCGCCAGCCGCAAGCTTTGCCGCGGCGGCCTGGGCATCGGCCAGATTGGGGAAGGTGATACGCTCGACGGTGCGGCGCTCCGGCGTTCCGAAACGGGTTGCCTTGTCCGCTTCATAGACACGGCTGACATCCGCCTCCGACACCGCGTCGGGTTTGGCGAGCGCCTCGGGGGTCAGGATGAGCGTGACGACATTGCGATATTCGGGAGCCCGGAACGCCGCCTTGCGCGCGTCGAACCATGTCTGCAGGGCGGCCTCGTCCGGGTCGGCGATCGTGCCTACGCTCGTTGCCGGCAATACGACATAAGACGCGGCACGACGCTCGGCGCCGTAGCGATACACGGCTTCCTGCAGGGCGATCGGCGTCTCGAGCGCGCCCATCACCCCCTCCAGCAACTGCCGGCGAATGATGACCGCCCGTTGGTCTCGGAGATAGGACGCCTCGGTCAGCCCGTTGTAACGCAGCAGCTCATCGAAGCGGCGGCGATCGAACTGACCTGCGGCATTGCGGAAGACCGGGTCGTCCATGACGGCGCGCGCGAGATCCGCATCCGAAATGGAAAGCCCGAGCTGGGTGGCCCGCACATCCAGCGCCGCTTCGTTGATCAGCTTGTTCAGAACCTGCTGCTCCAGCCCGATCCGCCGCGCCATCTCGTTGCTGATCGGCTGGCGCAGCTGCTGCTGCAGGCGCTGCAGATCGTTCTGATAGGTGTTGCGCAGCGTCTGGACAGTGATTTCCGTCTTGCCCACATTCGCCGCGGTATTGGCCGCGTAGCCCTGGAAGATGTCGCCGACGCCCCAAAGACCGAAGGACAGAATGAGGAGGCCGAACAAGACCGCGATGATGAGGCGGCCTATGATCGATTTTCCGGCGTTGCGAAAACTGTTCAACATGAGAAGCGGGGTCCGGTCTTAATCAGCGTGAGGCGTTTGTGGCGACTGGGCACAGCCGAACTCGACCCGGCCAGGCAGAGCCCGAACGAGCAAGGTGGCGGATCATAGAGAGCACGCTCCTGAGCCGCAATGGACAAAGGCAGTTGGCAACGTCAGGTCTGCGTGAAAATCGGCAGCACGAAAAGCGCGACCGAAGTTCGGCGTCATCGACCTGCCGGGACATGAGCTAATCAGGACGCGGGCCAGTCGGAACGCCCTTATGAACGAACCCCCGATGAACCGGACTAGGCGATACCGCCCGCACGCGTTAAGGATCGATTCGATCGCAACACCGACGACAAGGGAAATGCTTCATGGCTCATGGTCATCTGCGTCATCTCGTGGCTGGAAACTGGAAAATGAACGGCCTCAGGGCCTCCACGGGTGTGCTGGAAACGGTGATCGAAGGCCATGACGCCGAACTCGCGGCCCGGGTCGACCTGATGGTCTGCCCGCCGGCCACTCTCATTGGCGCTTTCGCGGCCAAAGCCGATGGATCGACCATCGCCATCGGCGGGCAGGATTGCCGTGCGGAACCGTCGGGTTCCTTCACGGGCGATATCGCGGCTGAAATGATCGCCGATGCGGGTGGGTCGGCTGTCATCGTCGGCCATTCCGAGCGCCGCACGCTTCATGGCGAGAGCGACGCCGACGTCCGCGCGAAGGCGGAAGCCGCTTGGCGTGCAGGGCTTCTGCCCATCGTCTGCGTCGGTGAGACGCGTGAGGAGCGCGACGGCGGTCGCGCGTTGGCGGTCGTCGTGCGGCAGATCGCCGGCTCGCTGCCGGACGCACTGCCCGGCGATGTCGTCGTCGCCTATGAGCCGGTCTGGGCGATCGGCACGGGCCTGACCCCGACGGTGGCCGACGTTGCCGAGATGCATGGCGCCATTCGCCGGCAGCTCATCGAGCGCTATGGCGAGGCCGGAGGCTCCATCCGGCTTCTCTATGGTGGTTCGGTCAAGCCCGCCAATGCCGCCGAACTCATGGCGGTCGCGCATGTGAATGGCGCGCTGGTGGGCGGGGCAAGCCTCGTGGCGGATGATTTTCTGGCGATCGCAAGAGCCTGCGGCGTCTGAGAACAGCACTTGATCTCTTGCCAACCCATCACGATCTGCCGTCTGGGCAGGGAAGATCTGCATGGGGCGCGGGCAATTCTCCCTCGCAATGGTCTTTCCTCGCGGACGGGGACTGTGTTAGAGCGGCACAAATGAATCGAGCCTGGCCGGTCATGCCCGCGCCGGGCGTTGGATGTTGACATGCAAACCGTTATCATCGTCATCCACCTCTTTGTTGTCATCGCGCTCGTCGGTGTGGTGCTTCTGCAGCGCTCCGAAGGGGGCGGCCTTGGCATGGGCGGCGGTGGTGTTTCAGGCTTCATGACAGGGCGCGGGCAGACCAACGCCCTGACCCGCACGACCGCCATTCTCGCGACCATCTTCTTCCTGACGAGCCTTGGCCTGTCAGTGATGGCGAGCATGCAGCGCGGCCAGCGTTCGATCTTCGATTCCGTTCCGGGTGGAGCGCCCACGGCTGTTCCGGGTGCGCCAGGCGCCCCGGGTGCAGGCGGTGGCGTGCTCGATCAGCTTCGCCAGATGCAGGGCGACCAGCCGGCAGCGCCTTCCGCGCCGGCTCCGGCCCCCCAGCCGGCGGCGCCGCCCGCGCCGACGACGCCTCAGGTGCCCGGCTCGCAGTGAGCCGGAGGCCGACCGCGCCACGACGCCTTTTCCGATTTTTCGCGACCGGAGGCGCCAAAAGGGCCCTTGATATGCGCTAGATGCGCAGGATCAGCGCTGGTTTGTGAGTATCGTACATATTTTCGCCTGGATTGGTCCTATGACCACTCCCCGAATCGATCGCGATAGAGTAAATGAGGACTCCCATGGCGCGGTACGTTTTCATCACCGGCGGCGTGGTCTCCTCCCTGGGCAAGGGCCTCGCATCAGCCGCTCTCGGAGCCCTTCTGCAGGCACGCGGTTACAGCGTCCGCCTTCGGAAGCTTGACCCTTACCTGAACGTCGACCCGGGCACGATGAGCCCTTACCAGCATGGTGAGGTGTTCGTTACCGATGACGGCGCCGAGACGGATCTCGATCTCGGTCATTACGAGCGCTTCACGGGGCGCCCCTGCACCCGCAATGACAATGTCACCACGGGTCGCATCTATCTCGACATCCTCAATAAGGAACGCCGTGGCGACTATCTCGGCGCGACCGTCCAGGTCATTCCGCATGTCACCAACGCCATCAAGGAGTTTGTCCTTGAAGGTAACGAGGACTGCGATTTCGTGCTGGTCGAGATCGGCGGCACGGTGGGCGATATCGAGAGCCTTCCCTTCCTCGAGGCGATCCGCCAGCTCGGGCAGGAACTCGACCGCGGACAGGCGGTCTTCATCCACCTGACGCTTCTGCCCTACATCCCGTCGGCCGGCGAACTGAAGACCAAGCCAACCCAGCATTCGGTCGCCGAGCTCCGTTCCATCGGCATTCAGCCGGACATCCTGCTCTGCCGTACCGACCGCCCGATTCCCGAGGATGAGCGACGCAAGCTGTCGCTGTTCTGCAATGTCCGTGAGACGGCGGTGATTGAAGCGCGTGACGTCGGGACAATCTATGACGTGCCCGTCGCCTATCACGCCGAGGGGCTCGACGACGAGGTTCTGGCGGCGTTTCGGATCAATGACGCTCCCGCGCCGAACATCGACCGCTGGCAGGGCATTTCCCAGCGCATCAAGAATCCCGAGGGCGAGGTGACCATCGCCATCGTCGGCAAATATACGGGGTTGAAGGACGCTTATAAGTCGCTGATCGAGGCCTTGACCCATGGCGGTATCGCCAATCGCGTCAAGGTCAATCTCGACTGGATCGAAAGCGAGATCTTCGAGCGGGAGGATCCCGCGCCCTTCCTGGAGCATGTGCACGGCATCCTGGTGCCCGGCGGCTTCGGCCAGCGTGGCGCCGAGGGAAAAATCAAGGCGGCGGGCTTCGCGCGCGAGCGCAAAGTTCCCTACTTCGGCATCTGCTTCGGTATGCAGATGGCCGTCATCGAGGCCACGCGGTCGCTGGCTGGCGTCGCGGCTGCCAATTCCACGGAATTCGGAGCGACCGACGAGCCGGTCGTCGGCCTTCTGACCGAATGGCTGAACGGCAACGAGCTGGAGAAGCGTCGCGCCGATGGTGATCTCGGCGGCACCATGCGCCTCGGGGCCTTCCCTGCCTCCCTCTCGGCGGGCAGCAAGGTGGCCGACATCTACGGCATGACCAAGATCTCGGAGCGCCATCGCCACCGTTACGAGGTCAATATGAGCTATCGGCAGCGGCTGGAGGAGCGCGGCCTGCGCTTCAGCGGCGTCTCGCCGGACGGGCTCCTGCCGGAGATCGTCGAGCTCGTCGATCATCCGTGGTTCATCGGCGTGCAGTTCCATCCGGAGCTGAAATCGCGGCCGTTCGAGCCTCATCCCCTGTTCCAGAGCTTCGTGGCGGCGGCCGTCGAGCAGAGCCGGCTCGTCTGATGGTCGGCCATCCCCGCGGACTGGACCATCTCGTCGTCGCCGTCCGCGATCTCGACGCGGCTGGCGCTTTTTACGAGACGCTCGGCTTTACGGTCGGAGCGCGCAACCGGCATCCGTGGGGCACCGAGAACCGTATCGTACAGTTCGATGGCTCGTTCATCGAGCTCATCACGGTGGGCGAAGGGGCTGCCATCGCCCCCCATGGCGAACGGACATTCAGCTTCGGCGCCTTCGTCCGTGACAGCCTCGCGCGCGGCGAGAGGCTCGCCATGCTCGTGCTCGAGAGCCGCGACGCGCCGAGCGATGCGCTCGATTTCGCTGCCGCCGGCATCGGCGATTTCGAGACCTTCTTTTTCGAGCGGCATGCGCGCCGCCCGGATGGCGGCGAGACGACGGTCGCCTTCACGCTGGCCTTCGCCCGGGACGACCGCGCCCCACGATGTGGGTTTTTCGTCTGCCAGCAGCATTTCCCGGAGAATTTCTGGAATCCGGCATTCCAAAGCCACGCCAACGGGGCACGGGGTGTCTCGGCTGCCGTCATGACCGCGGAAAACCCGACCGACCATCACATCTTTCTGTCAGCCTTCACGGGGCAGCGCGATCTGCGCGCCACATCGCTGGGCGTTTCCGCGGAATTGCCCCGGGGCCGGCTCGACATCCTCTCCACCGACGCATTTCGCAGCCTCTACGGCGCGGCCGGCGTGATCAAGGAGGAAGTCTTCGTTGCCTTTGCGATCGAGGTCGACGATCTCGACGCCGTGGCCGAGCGGCTTGCCAGGGCTGGTATCGCGGCGCGCAGGGTCGGGCCGCGTCTGACGATCGCCGCGCAGGACGCTCACGGCGTCGCGATCGCCTTCGAAACCGCGACGCGCGGTGGCGGAAAAGCATAGCGCCGGCCAGGCTAGCGCAAGAGAGGCATGGCGCTAACCAGTCTTGGCGCTAACCGGGCATGGCGCGGACCAAAATGGCGCAAACGCGGGGGCAACGATGGACGGTATCCTTCTGGTCAATTTCATCGACTTTCTCGTCGATTTTGTCATTTCGATCCTTCTCGTTGCCCTCTATCTCGCGGTCTACACCTTCGCAACGACCCATAACGAGTTCGAGCTCATTCGCCGCAATGTCGTCTCTGCGGCGCTGTCCCTCGGCCTCAGCCTCGTCGGTTTCGCCCTGCCGCTGTCGAGCGCCATCGTCAACACGACGACTGTGCTCGCGCTGGTGCTCTGGGGCATCATCGCGCTGGTCGTGCAGATCATCGTCTACTGGCTCGTGCGCATCCTGGTGCCGAATTTGACGGAGCGCATTGCAAAGGGCGAGATCGCGGCCGCATGTCTCCTTGGCGCGGCCTCGCTGTCAGCCGGCATCATCAATTCCGCCTGCATGACGTTCTGACGGGCGACATGAGGCTTGCGGTTCACGCCTGAACACCTCATTTTAGGAAGACATGGCTTGGGGTGCCTCGCTTCGCGGGGCTGAGAACATACCCATCGAACCTGTCTGGGTCATGCCAGCGTAGGGAGCCGCGAATGGTTCAGGATAATTCCGCGCGTCAGAACGAGGTTGCCATCATCGGTGCCGGCGTGATCGGCTTGTCGATCGCCTGGCGGCTCGCGCAGCGCGGCCTTCCCGTCACTGTCTTCGACAAGGGAGAGGCCGGCCAGGGGGCGAGCCACGCGGCCGCCGGCATGCTGGCCGCATGCGCCGAGATCGAGCCCTCCGAAGAGCGGCTGCTGACCCTCAACCGGGCAAGCCAGGCGCTCTGGCCCGCTTTCGCCGCGGAGCTCGAAGCCGCGAGCGGCCTGCCCGTCGAGCTGAGGACGGAGGGCACCCTCATGGTGGCCCTGACGGCCGACGATGCGGCCAAGCTGCGCAATCACGCGGAGTTGCAGGGGCGGCTTGGCCTGCCTGTTTCGTGGCTGAGTGGCCGCGATCTCCGGCGGCTGGAGCCGGCGCTTGCCCCTGGCGTCGCCGGAGGGGTGTCCTCGCCCGAGGACCATCAGGTCGACAATCGCAAGCTCGCGCAAGCGTTACGCGTGGCGGCCCTGCGCGCGGGCGTCACGCTCGTCGAGAACACGCCGATCGAAGGCCTGTCCCTCAAGGACGGCCGCGTTGCCGGCGTCATCACCGCAGCCGGCCTGCGGGAAGCGGGCAGGGTGGTGCTGGCAGCGGGCCCCTGGTCACGTGGCATTCCTGGCCTCCCGGCCGAGGCGCGACCGGCGGTGCGTCCTGTGAAAGGGCAGATGCTGGCGCTCGCGATGGACCCGGCGGCGCCTCTTCTGAGACATGTTGTCTGGGCTCCGGGCGTCTATCTCGTACCGCGCCTGGATGGCCGCCTCATCGTCGGCGCGACCGTCGAGGAAAAGGGCTTTGACACGGCGATCACCGCCGGCGGGCTCCTGTCGCTGCTCCACGCCGCATGGCGCGCGCTCCCCGGCATCGAGGAACTGCCAGTGCTGGAGACCTGGGTCGGCCATCGCCCCGGGAGCCGTGATGACGCACCGATCTTCGGCGCCGGGCCGGTTGAGGGGCTCGTCTATGCGACAGGGCACCATCGCAACGGTATCCTGCTCACACCAATCACGGCCAAGTTGATCAGTGATTTCATCCTGAGCGGCAAGATGGACTCCATGGCCGAACCATTCGGCTTCGGCCGCTTTATGCGCGCGGCGGCGGCATGAGCGGATCCTTTTTCCGGGCTAAGGGCCTATTTATGACACGCGGCGAAACGACGAAATACTACGGCACTTCAAATCGTTGACCGCCTGGAGTTGAAAAGATGCCTGAACTCATCCGCGTGAACGGCGAGGAGGCTGCCCTGGAGGTGGCGACTGTCGCGGAACTCGTGGCAAGCCACGTCGCGGTCGAGGCGCGCGGCATCGCGGTGGCCCTTAATGGCGCCGTCCTGCCCAGGGCGAAGTGGCCCGAGACGCGTCTGACCGCTGGCGATCGGGTGGAAATCGTCCGCGCCCGGCAGGGAGGTTGATCGATGAACAGCTTGTCTTCTATCGCGACTGCGGGCGATCCGCTCATCATCGCCGGCCGGCGCTTCGATTCGCGCCTCTTTCTCGGCACGGCCGGTTATCCCAACCAGCAGGTCATGCTCGACGCCGTCGCGGCGAGCGGCTCGCAATTCGTCACCGCCTCGGTGCGGCGAATCAGCCTCGACGGCTATGAGGAAAGCCTCATCGACGTGTTGGGGGACAACGTCGGATTCCTCCCCAATACTGCCGGCTGCCAGACGGCGCGCGATGCCATCCTGACCGCGGAGCTCGGGCGTGAGGCCCTTGAGACCAATTGGGTGAAGTTGGAGATCATCGGCGACCGCGAGCTGCAATATCCCGATGTCGAGGAGCTTCTGGTCGCGACGGCCGATCTCACGGCCAAGGGCTTCGTCGTGCTGCCCTATTGCACAGAGGATCCTGTAGCCTGCCGGAAGCTCGCGGACGCGGGTGCTGCCGCCGTCATGCCGCTCGGTTCACCGATCGGCTCCGGGCTCGGCATTTCCAATCCGCATCTCATCGAAATCGTCTGCGGCCGCAGCCCCGTGCCGGTTGTGCTCGACGCCGGCATCGGCACGGCCTCGGATGCTGCCTTCGCCATGGAGCTCGGCTGTTCGGCCGTTCTGCTCAACACCGCCGTTTCCCGGGCGGACGACCCGATCAGGATGGCACGCGCCATGCGTTTGGCGGTGGAGGCGGGACGGCTGGCGCATCTCGCCGGCCGGATCCCCCGTCGTCGCTTTGCCGAACCCTCAAGCCCGCAACTCGGGCTCGTGGAGAGCTGATGCTGCCGCAGCCACCCTTGCTGATGGTGAGCGATCGCGCGCAGGCCTCGCGGCCGCTTCCCGACATCGCGGCGGCGGCCTTCGCCGGCGGCTGCCGATGGTTCAGCCTGCGCGAGAAGGACTTACCCGAGGATACCCAGGTAGCGCTTTTGCGCGCGATCAAGGATCAGGCCGAGCCGTTCGGGGCATTCGTTTCCGTCCACGGGTCCGTGGCGGTGGCCGAAGCGGCCGGCGTCGGGCTCCATCTCGGCGCGGCCGCCGATGCCGAGGCCGTCCGCGCGCGGCTTGGCCCGGAGGTGCTGATCGGCCAGTCGGTGCACAGCGCGGCGGAAGCCGCCGCGGCATCGTCCGCTGCATTGAACTATGTGGTCGCGGGCCCGGCCTTTCCGACGACGAGTAAGCCGGGCTACGGGCCGGCGCTCGGCCCGGGCGGGCTTGCCGGGATCGTGGCCGCGACCTCCCTCCCTGCGATCGCCATCGGCGGGATCGATGCCGCCGCGATTCGCGCCTGCCGCCGCGCCGGCATCGCCGGCATCGCCGTCATGGGCGGCGCCATGCGGGCAGACGACCCGGCGGCGCTGGTCAGCGACCTCGTCAAGGCCTGGAACGGCACCGCGCCGTAGCGGAAGCCTTGCGGACCGGTGTTGCCCTCCCGCTGCGTCGTGTTCATGGATCCCCTTGCCGTCGCTGCGCGACGGCAAGGGGATCCATTCCGAAGGTCGACATGCCACGACGCTTGGAGGAAGACCCTGCCTCGCGCCTATCCCCGCGCGCGATAGGGCGGCACGCCCTGATCGGGCAGGAACAGGCCGTCGGGTGGGGCGCCGGTCTGCCAGAACACGTCGATCGGAATCCCGCCGCGCGGATACCAGTAGCCGCCAATGCGAAGCCACACGGGTTCGAGAAGGGCCGCGAGGCGCAGCCCGATCGAGACCGTGCAGTCTTCATGGAAGGCGCCGTGATTGCGGAAGGCGTGGAGATAGAGCTTCAGGGATTTTGACTCGACGAGCCATTGATCCGGCACATAATCGATCACGAGAATGCCGAAGTCGGGCTGGCCGGTGACCGGGCAGAGGGAGGTGAACTCCGGGCAGGTGAAACGCGCGACATAGCGCGTGCCGGCCTGCGGATTCGGCACCCGGTCGAGCTCGGCCTCCTCGGGCGAGGCGGGCAGGGCGCTGGGCTTGCCCAGCTGCAAGTTTGCAGGCTTGAGTTCGCTTGTCATCTCGGTGTCATCCTTTTACGCCGAGTTCTGTGGCCGACGCGGCCTCCGGGCGCAAGCCCGGAAACGATCCGCGTATCGGCCCTTTGCCGCCCGGAGCAGTTGGCGTAAAAGCCGGACGGTGTTTCCAAGGCTGCCGTCCGCGCCGTGGGCGGCCCGTCGTCAATTGTACAGCCCGCTGGTGGCTGGGAGGATGCTTCATGACATCGATCGTCGATATCGTCGCCCGTGAAATACTCGACAGTCGCGGCAATCCCACCGTCGAGGTCGATGTCGCGCTGGAAGATGGCTCCTTCGGCCGTGCCGCCGTCCCGTCCGGCGCCTCCACGGGCGCCCATGAGGCGGTGGAGCTGCGTGATGGGGACAAGTCGCGCTATCTCGGCAAGGGTGTGCTGAAGGCCGTCGATGCCGTCAACACGGAGGTCTTCGAGGCCATTGGCGGTCTGGACGCCCAGGACCAGGTGCGGATCGACGAGGCCCTGATAGAACTCGACGGTACGCCGAACAAGTCGCGAATCGGCGCCAATGCCATCCTCGGCGTATCTCTGGCGGTCGCCAAGGCCGCCGCGCAGGCGAGTGGCCTGCCGCTTTACCGCTATGTCGGCGGCACCCAGGCGCGCGTCCTGCCCGTGCCGATGATGAATATCGTCAATGGCGGCGCCCACGCGGACAATCCCATCGACTTCCAGGAATTCATGGTGATGCCGGTCGGCGCGCCGAACTTCTCCGAGGCGCTGCGCACCGGCGCCGAGATCTTCCATACGTTGAAGAAGGCCCTGAAGGACGCCGGCCACAACACCAATGTCGGCGACGAAGGCGGCTTCGCGCCGAACCTGCCGTCAGCGGAAGCGGCGCTCGACTTCGTGATGCAGGCCATCCGCACCGCCGGCTTCGAGCCCGGCCGCGATGTGGTCCTGGCGCTCGACTGCGCGGCGACGGAATTCTTCAAGGACGGCTCATACGTGTATGCCGGCGAGGGCAAGACGCGCTCGCCGGAGGAGCAGGTGGCCTATCTCGCCAAGCTCGTCGCGGACTACCCCATCGCCTCGATCGAGGACGGCATGTCCGAGGACGACTGGGACGGCTGGAAAGGCCTGACAGACGCTGTCGGCACGAAGACGCAGCTCGTCGGCGACGACCTCTTCGTCACCAATGTCACGCGTCTCCAGGAAGGCATCAACCGGGGCGTCGGCAACGCGATCCTCGTGAAGGTGAACCAGATCGGCTCGCTGACCGAGACGCTCGCGGCCGTTGATCTCGCCCAGCGCAGCGCCTATCGCGCCGTGATGTCCCATCGCTCGGGCGAGACCGAGGATTCGACGATCGCCGACCTCGCGGTCGCCACGAACTGCGGGCAGATCAAGACCGGGTCGCTCGCCCGCTCGGACCGGACCGCGAAGTACAACCAGCTCCTGCGCATCGAGCAGGAACTCGACACCGAGGCGCGCTATGCCGGCCGCGCGGCGCTCGCCGCGCTGGCACGCGGCTAGAGCATTTGTTGCGACGCATCGTCTTCCCGCGAACTGATATCGCCTTCGCTTGACAATGCTCTGATCTCGCCGCAACAGCTTCGCAATGACGACAATGGCCGGGCAAGTCCCGGCCATTTTTTGTTGTAGGGCCTGCCGCAGCCCGGTCTCCTAACAGCTTTTTAACCACGACCGGGCACGATGCTCGCATGGTAGTTCGCAAACGTCGCCGTGCTGTCCTCATCCCCCTCGCGCTCTATGCAATATCGAGCGCGATCGTGGGCTATTTCGTCTTCCATGCGCACCACGGCGCGCGTGGTCTCGAAGCCAAGCGTGAGCTGAAGCGTGAGATGTTCCAGCTCACGGAAGAACTAACAACGCTAAAGGCCGAGCGGGCCTCATGGGAGAAGCGAGCTTCGATGCTGCGCGCCGACACGATCGACTATGACGTGCTCGATGGCCAGGTCCGCCAGACACTTGGATTTGTGCATAAAAACGAAGTCGTTATACTACTTAATGCTGAGACAGACGGAGGGGCGAAGTCCTTCGCTTCACCCGTCACGCGCGGGTCGTCTCCTCCTTAACCCGAAATCGGTTAAGTTGAAAAAGCCGCGCGTTTTCAGGCTGTTAGTTGCAGTTGTATCTAATATTTATGCGGTTTGGGGCTCGCCAATAGCGCGGGGGTACGTTACATATTCTCTCAAGAACTCGCTTCGGGAGGATGCTGATGTCCCTAGCTGCTCGAAAATCTTCGCGCTCGGACGCCAAGATTGACTCCGTGACCTCAGACGCCGCCGGCTCCCGCCGCGGCAGCCGCGCCACGAAGGCGCCGGCGAAGAAAACAGCCGCCACAGCGCGCAATTCCGCCAGGGCGGGCTCCACGTCTCCAGCAGATTTCACCAAGGATCAGGACCTCGCCGCCTTCCGCGAGATGCTCCTTATCCGCCGCTTCGAGGAAAAGGCCGGCCAGATGTATGGCATGGGCCTCATCGGCGGCTTCTGCCATCTCTACATCGGCCAGGAGGCCGTCGTCGTCGGCATGCAGGCCGCCTCCAAGGAAGGCGACCAGGTCATCACCGGCTATCGTGACCATGGCCACATGCTGGCCGCCGGCATGGATGCCAAGGGTGTCATGGCCGAGCTCACCGGTCGCCGTGGAGGTTACTCCAAGGGCAAGGGTGGCTCGATGCACATGTTCTCCAAGGAGAAGAACTTCTACGGCGGCCATGGCATCGTCGGCGCGCAGGTGTCGCTCGGCACCGGGCTTGCCTTCGCCAATCGCTATCGTGACGAAAAGCGCGTCAGCCTGACCTATTTCGGCGACGGCGCGGCCAATCAGGGCCAAGTCTACGAGAGCTTCAACATGGCGGAGCTCTGGAAGTTGCCCGTCATCTACATTATCGAGAACAACCGCTATGCGATGGGCACCTCGGTGGTGCGCTCCTCCGCCCAGACGGATTTCTCGAAGCGCGGCTCCTCCTTCAATATTCCCGGCGAGCAGGTGGACGGCATGGACGTCCGCGCGGTCAAGGCGGCCGGCGAGCGCGCCATGGAATGGGCTCGGTCCGGCAAGGGCCCCTACATCCTCGAAATGCAGACCTACCGCTATCGCGGCCACTCCATGTCCGACCCGGCGAAATACCGGTCCAAGGACGAAGTGCAGCGGATGCGCGAGGAGCATGATCCGATCGAGCAGGTACGCCGCAGGCTCCTGACCGACTGGAAAGTGCCGGAAGACGAATTGAAGGCCATCGACGCGCAGGTGCGCGAAATCGTCAACGAGGCAGCAGACTTCGCGACCCACGACCCGGAGCCCGATCCGTCCGAGCTCTGGACAGATGTCCTGAAGTAGTCCGTCGAGGATCCCGTCTGGCCCCGGCGCATGCGCGTCGGCCGGCCGTCTCGAAGCGCCCTCAGACCGTTCGCGAAAGTCCAGCCCATGCCCATCGACGTATTGATGCCCGCCCTTTCCCCGACCATGGAAAGTGGCAAACTGTCAAAATGGCTCAAGAAGGAAGGCGATAGCGTCCGCTCCGGCGACGTACTCGCCGAGATCGAGACGGACAAGGCCACCATGGAGGTGGAAGCCGTCGACGAAGGTACGCTCGCCAAGATCCTCATTCCCGAGGGCAGCGAGGATGTGGCCGTCAACACGCCGATCGCCGTGATCGCCGGTGAGGGCGAGGATGTCTCGGCCGCGTCCAAGGCAAAGCCGGTCGATGCGCCAAAGCCGTCGCCTGACGAAACGACCAGCGAGGCCGCTGCGCGTGAGATGAAGGCACCGGAAGCGCCGAAGCCTGCATCGCCGGCTCCGTCAGCCGTGTCCGTGCCCCCGCAGCCGAAGGCGCAGCCCGATCCGGAAGTGCCCGAAGGCACCGAGTTCGTGCAGATGACCGTGCGCGAGGCACTGCGTGACGCCATGGCCGAGGAGATGCGTCGCGACGAGGCCGTCTTCGTGATGGGCGAGGAGGTCGCGGAATACCAGGGCGCCTATAAGGTGACCCAGGGCCTCCTGCAGGAATTCAGCGCCCGGCGTGTCGTCGATACGCCAATCACCGAACACGGTTTCGCCGGTCTCGGCGTTGGCGCGGCTTTTACGGGCCTCAAGCCGATCGTCGAGTTCATGACCTTCAACTTCGCCATGCAGGCGATCGACCAGATCATCAACTCGGCCGCGAAGACCCTTTACATGTCCGGTGGCCAGCTCGGCTGCCCGATCGTCTTCCGCGGCCCGAACGGCGCGGCGGCGCGCGTCGCCGCGCAGCACAGCCAGGATTACGCCTCCTGGTACAGCCATATCCCCGGCCTGACGGTGATCGCGCCCTATAGCGCGGCCGATGCCAAGGGCCTTCTGAAGGCGGCCATCCGGAACCCCAATCCGGTCATCTTCCTGGAGAACGAGATCCTCTACGGCCACTCGTTCCCTGTGCCGAAGCTCGACGATTACGTGCTGCCGATCGGCAAGGCGCGTATCGTCCGGGAAGGCGCTGACGTCACCATCGTGTCCTGGTCGATCGGCATGACCTACGCCTTGAAGGCCGCCGAGGAACTGGCGGCTGAAGGCATCAACGCCGAGGTGATCGACCTCAGGACGATCCGGCCGATGGATACGGAGACGATCGTCGCTTCCGTGAAGAAGACGGGCCGCCTCGTCACCGTCGAGGAAGGCTGGCAGCAGTCCGGCGTCGGCGCGGAGATCGCGGCGCGCGTCATGACGGAGGCCTTCGACTATCTCGACGCCCCGGTCGCGCGCGTGTCGGCGAAGGACGTGCCGATGCCCTATGCGGCCAACCTCGAAAAGCTTGCCCTGCCGTCGGTCGCCGAGGTGATCGAGGCGGTCAAGGCCGTCACCTATCGGTGAGCCGCATGACAGGCGCGCCCGTCCCGCTTTCGTCCATCCCGGCCTCGGTCGGGGTGGGGAGCCCGCAGGGCGCCTGACAATGCTCGCGCTACTCCACCCTCTTGAGGCCGCGCTGGGGTGCATGACAGCAGACATGACCGCTGAGACATGCCGGCCTACTGGTTTTTGAGGAAACGACCATGCCCGCCAATATCCTGATGCCAGCATTGTCGCCCACGATGGAGAAGGGCAACCTCACCAAGTGGCTTAAGAAGGAAGGCGACAAGGTTTCGTCCGGCGATGTCCTCGCTGAGATCGAGACCGATAAAGCGACCATGGAGGTCGAGGCTGTCGACGAGGGCATCCTCGCCAAGATCGTCGTGCCGGAAGGTACAGCCGACGTGCCGGTGAACGAGCTCATCGCGGTCATCGCCAGCGACGGCGAGGACCCCAAGGCGGTCGCCGCCGGCGCGGGCAAGGGCGAGACCGCCGCTGCTCCAGCGAAGAGCGATGCTTCAAAGGCCGAAGCTCCCGCTCAGGCCAAGCCGACCGAAGCCAAGCCGGCCCAAACCACGGCCGCGCCTGAGCCTCAGGCCATAGCAAGCGCCCAGCCGGCACAAAAGCCGGCGGCGGGTGAGGGGGGCCGAGTGTTCGCCTCGCCACTCGCCAAGCGCCTTGCCCGGGAAGGCGGCATCGACATCGCCGCGGTCCAGGGATCCGGGCCGCATGGTCGTGTTGTCGAACGCGATGTGAAGGCGGCCCTTGCCGGCGGCACGGCCAAGGCCGCGCCGGCTGCCGCTGCGGCCGCCACCAGCGCGACGCCCACGCCGAAGGCGGCTGTCGCGCCGCTCGCGACCGGCATGGCCGATGAGCAGGTCAAGAGGCTGTTCGAGCCCGGCAGCTTCGAGGAAATTCCGCATGACTCGATGCGCAAGACCATCGCGCGCCGCCTGACGGAGTCCAAGCAGACGATCCCGCATTTCTACCTGTCGGTCGATTGCGAGCTCGATGCGCTGCTCGCCTTGCGGGAGCAGATCAACGCCGCAGCGCCGAAGGACGGCGATGGCAAGCCGGCCTACAAGGTTTCGGTCAACGACTTCGTCATCAAGGCGCTTGCCGTGTCATTGATGCGCGTGCCGGATGCCAATGTCTCGTGGACCGACAGCGCCATGCTGCGTCACAAGCATGCGGATGTCGGCGTGGCCGTCGCGATCCCGGGTGGGCTGATCACGCCGGTCGTGCGCAAGGCGGAAACCAAGACCCTGTCCACCATCTCCAACGAGATGAAGGACTATGCGGCGCGGGCCCGCACCCGCAAGCTGAAGCCCGAGGAATACCAGGGCGGTTCGACCGCCGTGTCCAACCTCGGCATGTTCGGTATCAAGGACTTCTCCGCCGTCATCAACCCGCCCCATGCGACGATCCTCGCGGTCGGCGCCGGCGAGAAGCGTGTGGTGGTGAAGAACAATGCGCCGGCCATCGCCACGGTGATGACCGTGACCTTGTCGACCGACCACCGCGCCGTCGATGGCGCGCTCGGGGCCGAACTCATCTCCGCCTTTAAGCAGCTAATCGAGAACCCTATGGGAATGCTGGTGTAACGCCGCGTTACGCCGTCATGGCCGGGCGTGGGCCCGGCCATCGCGAGACTTTGTGGCACAGCCTTTTCGATCGCGATGACCGGCGGCGATAAGCCCGGTCATCACAGAGAGAGTGAGCGTCAATGGCCGATCAATACGACATCATCGTCATCGGTGGCGGTCCCGGCGGCTATGTGGCCGCGATCCGTGCCGCGCAGCTTGGCTTCAAGACGGCCGTGGTAGAGCGCGAACATCTCGGCGGCATCTGCCTCAACTGGGGCTGCATTCCGACCAAGGCGCTGCTGCGCTCGGCTGAAATCTATCACTACGCGACCCACGCCAAGGATTACGGGCTGGTGCTCGAAGGCACGATCCGCCCCGACCCGGCGGCCGTCGTCAAGCGGTCTCGCGGGGTATCCACCCAGCTCAACAATGGCGTCGCGTTCCTCATGAAGAAGAACAAGATCGACGTTATCTGGGGGCAGGCGACCATCGCCAAGCCCGGCGAGGTCACCGTGAAGGACGCGGCCAAGCCGCGCGAGGGCACGGCCGCCGCGCCAAAAGGCACCAAGGGCGCCGGCACTTACGCGGCCAAGCATATCATCGTGGCGACGGGCGCACGTCCGCGCGTGCTGCCGGGCCTCGAGCCTGACGGCAAGCTGGTCTGGACCTACTTCGAGGCGATGGTTCCCGAAGCCATGCCGAAGTCGTTGCTGGTCGTCGGCTCCGGCGCCATCGGCATCGAATTCGCCTCCTTCTACCGGACGCTCGGCGCGGAGGTGACGGTCGTCGAGGTGCTGCCGCAGATCCTGCCGGTGGAAGATGCTGAGATCGCCGCGCTGGCGCGCAAGCGCTTCGAGAAGCAGGGCATCAAGGTGATGACCGGCGCCAAGGTCACCAAGCTCGACAAGAAGGCTGATAGTGTCACCGCCACGATCGACGACGGCAAGGGCGGCACGCAGAGCCTCACCGTCGACCGGGTCATCTCGGCGGTGGGCGTCGTCGGCAATATCGAGAACCTGGGGCTTGAGGCGCTCGGCGTCACCATCGACCGCGGCACGATCAAGACCGACGGCCTCGGCAAGACCTCCGTCGCCGGCATCTATGCGATCGGTGACGTCGCCGGCCCGCCCATGCTGGCGCACAAGGCCGAACATGAGGGCGTCACCTGCGTCGAGGCCATCAAGGGCCTCGATCCGCACGCCATGGACAAGCTGATGATCCCGGGCTGCACCTACTGCCACCCGCAGATCGCCTCCGTCGGCCTGACGGAAACCAAGGCGAAGGAAGCTGGCCACGACATCCGCGTCGGCCGCTTCCCATTCGTCGGCAACGGCAAGGCGATCGCGCTCGGCGAGCCAGACGGCCTCGTGAAGACGATCTTCGACAAGAAGACAGGCAAACTCCTCGGCGCTCACATGATCGGCGCTGAAGTGACTGAACTCATCCAGGGCTTCGTGATCGCCATGAACCTGGAGACGACCGAGGAAGAGCTCATCAATTCCGTCTTCCCGCATCCGACCCTCTCTGAGATGATGCACGAAAGCGTCATGGACGCCTATGGCCGTGTGATCCACACGTGATGAGCAGTCGTGGAGAGCGGTCCAGGATAGCTGATTGGTGATGGCTGACTGGCTGCCACTGCTGACTGTGCTGGTTGCCGTCGCCGGAACCGGTGTGATCTATGGCCGTGCGACGCCCTGGCCATGGCGGCTGGTGCTGCCGCTCGTCGGTGCCGTTGTCGGCGTCGGCGTGACGTGGCTCGCCATTGAGGCTCCGCTCGGGCCTTACGTGAGCCCGCTCGTCGCTGTCGTCGTGGCGGCGCTCATCGTGACACTGTCGCTCTATCTGAAAAGGCGAGGAGCGGGCTAGGCTGCCGTGCTGCACGGCCGTGACAGTGGCTGTCGGAATTGCCCTTTTCCATCCTCTTTCCAGGCTTGAGCGGAACTGTTCAGCTCTGCTAGCGTTTGTTTCTCGCCGTCGACAGGACGGGCGCGTATCAAGAGGCTGGAAACATGCAGGGTGTTGGCATCATCGGGGCGATTATCGTCGGGATTCTGGCCGGTTATATCGCCGAAAAGGTCATGAGCCGGAGCCACGGGCTTTTCACCAATCTCATCGTCGGCCTCATCGGGGCGCTTATCGGTCCTTTCGTTCTCAGCGCCCTCAATCTCATGCCGACCAGCGCGGGGTTCTGGCCGAGCCTTGTCGTTTCGACCGTCGGCGCCGTAGTCCTGCTCTTTATCCTTGGGCTCTTCCAGAAGCGATGAGCTGAGATCGTTATTGGGTGGCGGGCAGGTCGGTGGCAGGTAGATCGGTGGATCGCAAATCGCCTGCGCCGCCCGGGGCCGCGAGGGCGGCCGGCTCCGCCCGGCGCGACCACTCGCGCAGAGGCCGCTCGATCAACCGATAGGAGAGGGCGGCGGCGACCACCGTGCCACCGAGATAAGCCGCCAGCAGACCATGCGCGGCCAAAGCTCTCACGAAAGCGGACTGGCCGCCGGCCTCGAGCATCGCGCTCAGGGGCCGGTAGACCACCCAGCCCATGCCCTTGGCGACGATGAGATGCCAGAGGTAGATTCCGTAGGACAGAGTGCCAAGACCGACCAGCGCCGGGGCCTTCAGGATCCGCGAAATGATCCCGCCTTGATGGGCGAACACGATCACCATCAAGGGAAACAGGCCGACGATCGCGAACACGGCCGGGGTCGTGTTGTCGATCAGGGCAAGCCCCGTCAGGAGAAGAGCGACCAGCGCGATTTCAGCGAAGCTCATCGCCCCGGGAGCTTCCCAGAGGGGGGCACGGCGCGTGGCCTCAAACAGGCGCCACGCCAGCGCTCCGACGAAAAATCCGAACAGCCCCCGACCAATGCCAAGTCCCGTGACCGACAGGAAGGTGTAGCGACCGGGATCGGCGGGCATCGCCAAAACAAGCGCGAGGCCAATGCCGCTGAGCACGATATAGAGGCCGATGCGCAGGCGATCGCGGCGTCCGGCCGCGAGCACGACCACCGCGAAAACCAGATAGCTCCAGATCTCGGCCGAAATGCTCCAGCTCGGCCAGTTGAAGACATCGACAGCGGTGGTGCCAAGCGCATGGAGCAATGCGGCCATGCGCAGGAAATCGCCCAATGAGGCAGTCGCCTGGTTGCCGCTTCCACTCGCGCCGGCCCGCTGCATCACGAGTACCATGACGCCGAATATCGCAAGCGTGGTGATGTGCAGAGGGTAAAGGCGCCAGAAGCGTCGCCACGCGAAGCGCGTCACCGCGCGCGGCGTCGACAGCCGCCGCTCGTAGTTCATGGCGATTACGAAGCCAGACAGTACGAGGAAGAAGTCGACCGCCAGATAAAGCGACTGCACGAACACTGTCTCGTCGCCAAGGAAAGGCACCGGCGCGTGAAGCAGCGCGACGGCGAGCGCGAATACGCCGCGCCAGCTGTCGAGAACGACGATCTGCGGCGCCTCCCGGCTCATGACGTCTGGCCTTCAGCAACGGGCGCGCTCTGCGGCAGCTCGCCGACGGCGCGTCTGGATTTCAACGCGAGAGCCGGCTTCTCAACCAGCAGCCACGATCCCAGGGCCACGATCAGAACGACTGGCAGAACTTGGACGATAAGAAGCCAGGGGCTCGAGGGTTGGAGAAACTGGAAGATCGCCTGTTCGAGGGGAAAGCCGTAAAGGTAGATGCCGTAGGAGAAATCGGCACCGGCCAGAAGCGCCAGCGGCGCCTTGACCAGACCGGGCCCGCCAGCCATCTCCGACCCAACGATGGAAAGCGCCCCGCCCGGCCAGGCTGTCGGAAGAAAGGCAAGCCAAAGCGCCCCATAGCATTCCGCGAGGATCATGACAGGGAGGCCGAACGTCGTACGGGCAAGCGCCAACGACAACAGGACGCCGCCGATAACGAAGCGGCCGTCGAGCGGCATCTGGCGACGATAAAGCCATGCGCCGACACCGAACGCGAAGCACATGCCGAGCCGGGCGAAAGAGTGGACCGCATCCGGCAGGACGATCCGCGAGGGCAGGCTCATCAGCGCGAAACCGAGCGCGCAAGCCGCGAGCACAATCGCCGGACGGCGCCTCAGCAGGGCAAACCCGCCGATGGCCAGAAGGGCGTAGCACGCGATCTCATACTTAATCGTCCAGATGGTGATCATCGCCTCGTTCGCCGGCTGGTCCTCAAACACGCCGGGCAGAGTCGCATGACCATTGAAACGCGGAACGATATCGACAAGGAAGCGCCAGGTTGCGCTGTCGCGGAGATAGGCGCCGAGCGGCAGGGAGGTGACAATCGGCCCGATGACGAACGCGGTGAAGAGCGTCGCCATGACCAGGCCCGGCAGCAGGCGCAGCGCACGAGCGCGCGCATAGGCCTTGACGCCTCGCCGTTCCAGGCTCTGCACCACGAGAAAGCCGGAGAGCGCGAAAAACAGGTTCACCGCATGCTGGCCGAGATCGAGGCCCGTTTCATCAAGGAGCGGTTCGCGCACGTCGGCGCCGCGGAACACGAAAAAGGCATGGCTCACGAGCACGCAACCCGCAAGAATGTGCCGTAACGACAGGAAATTGTCCCGGCCACGGGCCAGGCCGTTCGATACCGTCGCAATAGGGGACATTCGTTCCTGCCCTTGGGACATCATGAGCCAATTCGACAGGGCCCGCGCAGGATACATGCCAACTGTGAACCGACCTTCCTTGTGACGGACGGCCAAGCTCTATATGTAGGGACGGTCGGTGCGTGCGTGACGCAGAGCGGAGCCTCCCATGGCGGTAGTACTGGATCTCATCAACGGCAAGGATCGTCGCGCCAAGCTCGGTGCGTCGGGCGATGTCGAGGCGAAACGCCATCCGGAAAAAGCGCACCGCCCCGACCAGCCGGTGCTGCGTAAGCCGGAATGGATCCGTGTCAAGGCGCCGGGCTCCCCGAAATGGGCGGAAACCCACCGCATCGTCCGTGACAACAAGCTCGTGACGGTCTGCGAGGAAGCGGGTTGCCCGAACATCGGCGAGTGCTGGGAAAAGAAGCACGCCACCTTCATGATCATGGGCGACACCTGCACGCGGGCCTGCGCCTTCTGCAACGTGAAGACCGGCTTGCCGCAGTCGCTCGATCCCAACGAGCCCGAAAGCGTCGCGACCGCCGTCGAGAAGCTCGGCCTGACCCACGTGGTCATCACATCAGTCGACCGCGACGACCTGGCGGACGGTGGCGCCGCGCATTTCGCAGCGGTCATCAGGGCGATCCGGGCGCGCTCGCCCAAGACGACCATCGAGATCTTGACGCCGGATTTCCTGCGCAAGAAGGGGGCCCTGGAGGTCGTGGTCGCGGCCCGCCCGGATGTGTTCAACCACAACCTGGAAACCGTTCCCTCCAAATATCTGAAGGTGCGTCCCGGCGCGCGTTATTTCCATTCCATCCGGCTGCTGCAGCAGGTCAAGGAGCTCGATCCCTCCATCTTCACCAAGTCCGGAATCATGGTCGGCCTTGGCGAGGAGCGGAACGAGGTTCTGCAGCTCATGGACGACCTCCGCTCGGCCGAGGTGGATTTCATGACCATCGGCCAGTATCTGCAGCCTACGAAGAAGCATCATCCCGTGCTGCGCTTCGTGACGCCGGACGAATTCAAGGCATTTGAGACGACGGCCTATGCCAAGGGCTTCCTGATGGTGTCGTCGAGCCCACTGACGCGCTCCTCCCATCACGCCGGCGAGGATTTCGAGCAATTGAAGGCGGCGCGGACCCTCAAGCTTGGCCTGTGACGCAAATTCCCGTGGATCGAGGTCGGCCCGTTCTTCGGACTTGCGCCGTCGGCACCGCGTATTCATAAGTTCGCGCCATGCCTTCGTTTCGTGACACCCGTACCGTCCCGCAGCCGCCGGAGGCCATGTTCGCCCTGGTGGCGGACGTGGAGCGCTATCCCGAGTTCCTGCCTCTTTGCGAGAGTCTGAAAATTCGCCGACGCTCCCAGAGCGGGGAGGGAGTCGAGACCCTCGTGGCCGACATGGGCGTTGGTTACAAGTCAATCCGGGAGAATTTTACGAGTCGGGTGACGCTTGATCGCCCGCGGCTGAAGATACTCGTGGAATATGTCGACGGCCCGTTCCGCTATCTCGAAAATCGCTGGAGCTTTCGTCCCATTGAGGGTGGCGGTTGCACGGTCGAGTTCTACATCACCTACGAATTCAAGAGCTTCGCCTTGAAGCTTCTGATGGGCGCGCTGTTCGACAAGGCGTTCGCGCGTTTCGCTGACGCGTTCGTCGCGCGGGCGGCAAGCCTCTACGGCAAGGGCGGACCGCTGCCGGCCTCGGTCTAAGGGTGATATCAGCTCCTACGCCACAAGCGGCTGCCGGGCGATCTCCGCGAGAAGGTCCAGTGCCTGCTCGACCGACCGGCGCCGGATGACACCCCGTCCAAGATCCCCGAAAAGTCGTTCGACATGGCGCGTCACGACGCCCCGCCGGGCGGCGGCGAAATGAACGAGCCCGACGGGCTTGGCCTCGCTGCCGCCGCCGGGACCGGCGATGCCGGTGATCGCCACGGCAACATCGGCCAGGGAATGGGCGAGCGCTCCCTCGGCCATCGCGCGGGCCACGGGCTCACTGACCGCGCCATGGGCCAAAATGAGCGCCTCGGGAACACCGATCGCGCTCTGCTTTGCATCGTTGGAATAGGTGACGAACCCGCCCTCGATGGTCTCCGATGAACCCGGCGCCTCGGTCAGAACAGCGGCGACGAGGCCGCCCGTGCAGGATTCGGCGGTGACAACGCGCAGGCCAAGCCCCCGGCACAGATCGAGCACGGCCTTCGCGTGCACGACAAGATCCCGGTCGATACGCGTGAACTCGATATCGGCCATCCCTGATTGCTCCATTGGCTCGGCTTGAGCAAATCCGTAGAACCCGGACTCGCCCGTGTAAAAAATAGGAAAGTCAGACGCTTGAGCAGATCCACCTGGGTTCATCCAGGTCGAATTTGCTCTACGTGCCTTCCGGCAGCCTGACGCTGGCCACCGCCTGCGCCGCGATCCCCTCGCGGCGCCCCGTGAACCCCAGCTGTTCCGACGTCGTGGCCTTCACCGAGACTGAAGAAATCGGAACATCGACGATGGCGGCGATGCGGGCGCGCATGGCGTCGCGATGCGGACCGATCTTGGGTGCCTCGCAAATGATCGTCAGGTCGAGATGGTCGAGCTGGCCGCCCCGCGCGCGCAGGCGCTTGACCGCATGGGCAAGGAACTGATCGGAGGCAGCACCTCGCCATCGCGGATCGCTCGGAGGAAAGTGACTTCCGATATCGCCGTCGGCCATAGCTCCGAAAACAGCATCGGTCAGCGCGTGCAAGGCCACGTCGCCGTCGGAGTGGGCGATGACACCCTGGTCATGGGGCAGCCGCAGCCCACCGATCCAAATGTGATCGCCCGGTCCAAAGGCATGGACGTCATAGCCGATGCCCGCGCGGCTGATCAGCGTTGTGGATGGGGTCAGGCGGCGCTCCGCTTCCACGATGTCCTCGCCGCTGGTGATCTTCATATTGCCAGCCTCGCCGTCGAAGATATGGACGCTGTGGCCCGCCCATTCGGCGAGCGTGCCGTCATCGGTGAAGCCCGTCAAACCCGCGTCGACCGCGCGGCGGTGCGCGACGAGCAAGGGCGCGAAGGCGAAGGCCTGTGGGGTCTGAACACGCCGCAGGAGGTCGCGGTCCGGCGTTTCGCAGATCGTGCCGTTCTCGTCGACGCGCTTGATGGTATCGGCGATCTTCACGCCCGGCACCGCAGCGGCATGGGCGATGCCCGCCGCGACGGCGCGCCCGACGAGGTCCCGCGAGACGAACGGCCGGGCCGCATCATGCACCAGCACGAAAGCCGGCGCCTGCTCCTCACTGGCGAGCGATTCGAGTCCCGCCATGACCGAAAGCTGGCGGGTCGCTCCACCAGGCACAGGCGGCGCTAGACGTTCCATCACCGCCATCGGCAGCGCGGCTATGACATCGCGATAATACGGATCATCATCAGGATGGATAACGACGACGATACGCGCGATATCGCTCTGATCAGCGATCGCCGTCAGCGTATGGCCGAGAACCGCGCGGCCGGCGATCTTGCGATACTGCTTCGCGACCTCACCTCCCAGACGTGTTCCACGTCCGGCTGCCACGATGATCGCTGCAATTTTCGGCATTTTTACCTTGTCCGCTCTAGTGACAGGCGCCTATAGGCTGCGGGCTGATGACTTACAATGCTCTTGTGACGGATCATGGCCCCCAAGGCCAATCCAGGGGGATCCGAACCAGCCGAACACGATCTCTTCATGACCTGCAATAAGGGCGGGACAAAGAGTTTTGTTTAATTTATAAGCATGGCCATGAGTGATGCGGAAATGGGCACTAACGCCGACGTCTCCCCCTGGCGCCCGGATCTCGCCCTGGGCGCAGTGCTCGCGCCCATGTCAGGCATCACGGACGTCGCATTCCGGCGGATCGCTCATCGCTTCGGCGCGTCTCTGGTCGTCTCGGAGATGGTCTCGAGCCAGGAACTCGTTGATGGGTCACAGGAAGCTGTCCTGCGCGCGGAAGGCGCCGGGATCACGCCCCATGTGATACAGCTCGCCGGCTGCGATGCCCATTGGATGGGCGAGGCAGCGCGCGTGGCCGAGGCTTCAGGCGCGGCGATGATCGACATCAATATGGGCTGTCCCGCCAAGCGTGTGATTGGCGGATGGGCGGGATCGGCGCTGATGCGTGATCTCGACCATGCCACATCGCTGATCGAGGCCGTGGTGGCCGCGGTGAATATACCGGTATCCGTAAAGATGCGTCTCGGCTGGGACGATGCGAGCCAAAACGCTGATGAACTCGCCCGTCGGGCAGAGACAGCTGGCGCCGTTCTCATCACCGTCCATGGCCGCACGCGGCAACAATTCTACAAGGGCACAGCCAACTGGTCGGCCGTGCGGCGCGTGCGCGAGGCGACCTCGCTTCCTCTCGTCGTCAACGGCGACATGGCTGATACGTCGGATGCCCGCGCGGCCCTCGTTCAATCCGGCGCAGATGCGGTGATGATCGGCCGCGCCGCGGTCGGGCAGCCCTGGCTGGTTGGGCAGGTGGCCTCCGAACTGCGCTCCGGCGCTGCCCTCCGGCCACCATCGCCATCCGAAAAAATTGAAGCGATCACAGAGCATTATACGACACTTCTCACGCTCTATGGGAAGAAGGTCGGACTGCGCCACGCCCGCAAGCATCTCGCGGCCTATTGCGCGGACGCGGAACGGCACGGTAGCGGGGCGGCCAGTCGGTGCCGCGCGGAGCTGGTGACCAGCGAGCAGCCCGAGCGCGTGCTGGCACTGATTCAGGGGCTTTATGAAAGCCCCTCCGAGAACCCCGTCCAGCGAGAAGCGGCCTGACGATCGACGGGTCTCCCCGGGGACACGTTGGAAGACAAATTCGAACGCGACTTCAAGCCCTACCGGATCGGCGTGCGCAAGATCACGATGCCAAGGATCACGATGCCAAACGCTTCCGCAAACAGTCAGCCCGGCTTCGATCCGGGGCTCATCCTCAACGCGCTCCCCGTCCCGATCCTGGTGGTCGGGCAGGGCGACACCATCCTCCATGCCAATAGCGCCGCCGAGGCGTTCTTCGAGGCAAGCCTTCCCGTCCTTAAGCGGCAGAGACTCGTGGATGTGCTGCCTTTCGGCTCGCCGGTTCTGGCGCTGGCGGAAGAGGCGCGACGCCGCAACGCGAGCGTCAGCGAATACCGCATCGAGATTGGAACGCCGCGCACAGGACATGAGCGGATTGTTGATATTTTCGCCGTCCCGCTCGGAGACGAGGCGCGATCAGTCGCCTTGATGCTGCAAGAACGAACAATTGCCGAAAAAATGGACAGACAACTGACCCATCGGGGTGCAGCTCGGTCCATCACGGCGCTGGGCGCGATGCTCGCCCACGAGATCAAAAACCCCCTGTCCGGCATCCGCGGAGCGGCACAATTGCTGGAAGGCGCGGCCTCCGACGAGGATCGTCTGTTGACGCAGCTGATCTGCGACGAGACCGATCGGATCGTCAAAATCGTCGAGAGAATGGAGCTTTTCGGGGATGAGCGGCCCGTGGAGAGGGGGGCCGTGAACATTCACGGCGTATTCGACCACGTGAAGCGTCTGGCCCAGTCGGGCTTTGCGCGGCATATCCGCTTCGTTGAGGACTACGACCCCTCGCTGCCGCCGCTGCTCGGCAACCGCGACCAGCTTGTGCAGGTATTCCTCAATCTCATCAAGAATGCGGCGGAAGCCATCGGGCGCGATGCGCTCGACGGTGAAATCATTCTCTCGACAGCGTTCCGGCCGGGTATGCGGCTGCAATTGCCGGGCTCCGGCGAACGCGTCAGCCTGCCGCTCGAGATCTGCGTTCGCGACAACGGGCCCGGCGTCCCGCCGGACCTCGTGCCAAACCTGTTCGACCCGTTTGTGACCACGAAGGCTTCCGGCAGTGGCCTTGGTCTTGCTTTGGTTGCGAAGATCATCGGTGACCATGGCGGCGTCGTGGAATGCGACGCTGGTGTGCACCGTACGACGTTTCGGGTGTTGATGCCCATGTATCTGGCCCGCGATGGGCGTGGCTCGGAGGAATGAGTAATATGGCGAGAGGCAGCATTCTTGTCGCCGATGACGATACCGCCATCCGCACGGTGCTGAACCAGGCATTGGCGCGGGCGGGCTATGACGTCAGGTCCACAGGACATGCAGCGACGCTCTGGCGCTGGGTAAGCCAGGGCGAAGGCGATCTGGTGATCACCGACGTGGTGATGCCGGACGAGAACGCCTTCGACGTGCTGCCGCGGATAAAGAAGCTGCGTCCGGACCTTCCCGTCATCGTCATGAGTGCGCAGAATACCTTCATGACGGCGATCCGAGCGTCCGAGCGGGGTGCCTATGAATATTTGCCGAAACCCTTCGACCTGAAGGAACTGGTCTCCATCGTCGCGCGCGCACTGTCGCGGCCGCGCGGGCAGGCGAAGAGCCTCGGCGATGCCGATGGCGAGGATATTCCGCTGGTCGGCCGTTCCCCGGCCATGCAGGAGATCTACCGGGCGCTGGCGCGGTTGATGCCGACGGATCTTACGGTCATGATCACCGGCGAATCCGGCACCGGCAAGGAGCTCGTTGCCCGCGCGCTGCATGACTATGGCAAGCGCCGCACAGGCCCTTTCGTCGCCATCAATATGGCGGCCATCCCGCGCGACCTCATCGAGTCCGAGCTGTTCGGCCATGAGAAGGGCGCCTTCACCGGCGCGACCCAGCGCAGCGCCGGCCGCTTCGAGCAGGCCGAGGGCGGCACGCTGTTCCTCGACGAGATCGGCGATATGCCGATGGAAGCGCAGACGCGTCTTCTGCGCGTCCTGCAGCAGGGTGAATATACGACCGTCGGCGGCCGCACGCCGATCAAGACCAATGTTCGCATCATCGCGGCCACCAACAAGGACCTGCGGATTTCCATCCAGCAGGGCATTTTCCGCGAGGACCTGTTCTTTCGGCTCAATGTGGTGCCGCTGCGCCTTCCCCCGCTCCGCGAGAGGGCGGAAGATGTGCCGGATCTCATCCGCCATTTCTTCACGCTGGTGGCGCGCGAGGGTTTGCCTCACAAGCAGATCGACCTCGATGCGATGGACCGCCTGAAGCGCTATCGCTGGCCCGGCAATGTGCGCGAGCTCGAAAATCTTGTCCGGCGGCTGGCCGCGCTCTACCCTCAGGACACCATCACCGGCCCGATTATCGACGCCGAACTAGAGCCCTCCACCAGCAGTTCGCCGGAAGGGAGCGAGGCCCGGGAGGACGAGCAACTCGCCACGTCAGTCGAACGGCACCTCAATCGCTATTTTGGCGGATTCAAGGATGCGCTGCCGCCCCCCGGTCTCTACCACCGCATCCTGCGCGAGATCGAGGGGCCGTTGATCGGCATGGCATTGGCGGCGACGCGCGGAAACCAGATCAGAGCCGCCGAACTCCTGGGGCTCAATCGTAATACCCTGCGCAAGAAGATCCGGGATCTCGATCTATCGGTGGTGCGTACCCCGGCACGCTAAAGGCAGCTTCAAAGCAGCCGACGCGGCGATCAGAACCACCGCCGATGGGGCAGGGGGCCGCGCATCATGATCGTCGCGTTCGCCAGACAGCAGGTTAAGCTGCCCCTGTTGCATCGAAGCCATGTGATTTATCTGCACATGGCCTCGCCACAATTGCACGACGAGCCCTTTGACCAGCGCAATCTCGCATCTGATAGATTTATGTAACAAATGTCTACAACGTACTGGATTTAATAAGAAAATATCAAACTCATAGGCGCAATCCGATTGTCAATCGGCTCCCTTTTGCCTGTGGCGCCGACCCAGCGCTGCCTTGGGAATGTCGCAATTCGACAACAGTGTTGTAGCTCCGCATCATTGTCCGGTGCTATTCAACCGATTCGATCATAGCGAAACGGCGGGCCATTATTTCGTGAGCTTATCGGCGGATCTTCCCAAGGAACGCAAATCCCGCGTATCCGGCATATTAGGAACGGTCGCGGTCACGCTGGCGTTGATCTCGGCGCTTGTGACCTTCGTCGTGCTCGCCGGCATGACGCCGATCCTGCCGACGCATATCGTTGTCGTCTGGGCGCTGTTCATCAACGGCATCCTCGTCCTGCTCCTCGTCTCGGTCATCCTGTGGGAGACATACAGCCTGTTCAGGGCGAGGCGGGAGGGGGCGGCGGCGGCAGGCCTTCATGTCCGCATCGTCTCGCTGTTCAGCCTGGTGGCCGCGCTTCCGGCCATTCTTGTCGCGATCGTGGCTTCGATCACGCTTGAACGCGGTCTCGACCCCTGGTTCACCAGTTCACTCAAGGGGCTCATCACCAATACGGTCGAGATCGCGCATGCTTATCGTGATAGCCAATGCCGCAACATGGTGCGCGAAACGGAATTGATGGCCGCCGACCTCAATCGCGCCAAGGTGCTGTTCAACGCAGACCGCAAGCTTTTCCACGACTTCATGTTGTCGCGCTCGGTCTTCCTCGGGTTCCCCTCGGCCATGCTCGTCAGCGAGGACGGCAAGGTGCTGGAGCGCATCGAGCAGAAGTCGCTCGAAAATCTTTCGCCGCCGTCGGACGAGGATATCAAGGACGCCAATACCACCGATCCGGTCTGCCTCATTCCGCAGTCTGGCAACCTGTTCCGTTCGCTCATCAAGCTGGATTGGCCGGAGCCCACACTTCTTTATGTAGCGCGAACTGTCGATCCGCGTGCCGTCGAGTTCCCGGCCGCCGCGCAGACAGGTGTCGCCTATTATCAAGCTCTCGAGGAAAAGAAGCTCGGCATCCAGATCGCCTTCGCATCGATGTTCGCGCTGGTCGCGCTCATCGTGCTTTTGTCGGCGGTGTGGTTCGGCTTGAGCTTCGCCAACCGGCTCGTCATGCCCGTCCGCCGGCTGATACACGCGACGGACCAGGTCGCAAGCGGCAATTTCTACGTGCAGGTGCCGATCCGGCGCGCGGAGGGCGATCTCGCGCATCTTGGCGCGACGTTCAACAAGATGACGAGCGAACTCAGGCAGCAGCACGATGGTCTGGTCGCGGCGAGCGATGTGATCGACAAGCGACGGCGCTTCAACGAAGCGGTGCTCGCCGGTGTATCCGCCGGCGTCATCGGCACGGATGCGGCGGGCATGATCACGATCGTCAACCCGTCGGCGGAAGCGATCCTGCAGGCGGATGGCAGCTCGGTCATCGGAAAGCCCATCGTCGAGGCCCTGCCCGAAGTGGCCCCCCTCCTCGACGAGGTGCTCGCTGGCCGGCAGAGACAGTTGATCCAGGGGCAGATGGCCCTGAATCGTGACGGTCGCGAGCGCATGCTCAACGTACGCGTGACCAGCGAACAGGCGGTGGGACAGGACAAGGGCTTTGTCGTCACGCTCGACGACATAACGGACCTCGTCTCCGCCCAGCGGACATCAGCCTGGGCCGACGTTGCCCGGCGCATCGCCCATGAGATCAAGAACCCGCTCACGCCGATCCAGCTGTCGGCCGAGCGCATCCGTCGCAAATACGGCAAGGTTATCGTCGAGGATCGCGCGATCTTCGACCAATGCGTCGCCACGATCGTCCGCCAGGTCGACGACATCAAGCGCATGGTCGATGAGTTCTCCTCCTTCGCGCGGATGCCGAAGCCGAACCACGCGATGGACGATGTTGTCGATACGGTGCGCCAGGTCGTCTTCCTGATGCGCGTGGGTACGCCCGATATCACCTTCAACGAAAAACTGCCGGAGGAGGGGATCACCGCCTATTTCGACCGCCGGCTGATTTCCCAGGCCGTCACCAACATCGTGAAGAACGCGACCGAGGCGGTGATGGCGGTCGATGGCAATACGCGCGGCGTCGGGCAGATCGACATCAATGTGCGCGAACAGGACGGCATCATCACGATCGATGTCAGTGACAACGGCAAGGGTTTTCCAAAGGAGCACAGGCAGCGATTGCTTGAGCCTTACATGACGACCCGCGAGGGCGGCACGGGCCTCGGCCTCGCCATCGTGGGCAAAATTCTCGAGGACCACGGCGGCGGCATCGAGTTGCTCGACCATCCCGGCGTTAGCGCCGGGGGGCCGGGCGCGCGTGTCCGCATGTGGTTCCCCAAGTCCGGTATTTCCGGGTCTGGCAGTGGTGGCGTTGCGTCAACGGACAGCAAGGACGACATCAAACAAAGGGCAATTGGATGAGCGCCGACATCCTCATCGTCGACGACGAAGCGGATATTCGTGAACTCGTAGGCGGCATACTCGATGACGAGGGCCATAGGACGCGGACGGCTGGTGGTTCGGATGAAGCCTTGGCCGCGATAGAATCCCGCCGGCCGCAGCTGGTCTTCCTCGATATCTGGCTGCAAGGCAGCCGTCTCGACGGTCTCCAGGTGCTGGACGTCATCAAGGAGCAGAATCCGGAAGTGCCGGTCGTCATGATCTCCGGGCATGGCAATATCGAAACCGCGGTCTCGGCCATCAAGCGCGGCGCGTATGATTTCATTGAGAAGCCGTTCAAGGCTGATCGCCTGGTTCTGGTGGCTGAGCGCGCGCTGGAGGCCTCTCGCCTGAAGCGGGAGGTGCGCGAACTCAGGACGCGATCCGGGCAGACCAGCCGAATGGTAGGCCGATCCCCGATCATCAACCAGCTGCGGCAGACCATTGAGCGCGTCGGTCCGACCAATGCACGCGTGCTGATCAGCGGCCCGTCCGGCTCCGGCAAGGAGCTCGCGGCTCGCACGCTGCATATGAACTCGCAACGAGCCAATGGCCCGTTCATCGTCATCAATGCGGCGGCGATCACGCCCGACACGATGGAGAGCGAACTTTTTGGTGTCGAGGCGACCGACGGTCGTGGCCGGCGCATCGGCGCGCTGGAGGAGGCCCACGGCGGTACGCTTTACATCGACGAAGTCGGTGACATGCCCCGGGAAACGCAGAACCGCATCCTGCGCGTGCTGGTGGACCAGAACTTCCAGCGGGTAGGGGGCACCACGCGCGTTCACGTCGACGTGCGCATCATCTCATCCACGAGCCGCGATCTCACCCAGGAAATAGCCGAGGGCCATTTCCGGGAGGATCTCTTCCACCGGCTGGGTGTCGTGCCGATCCGGATTCCGTCTGTGGCCGAGAGGCGGGAGGACGTACCCGAACTTATCAGCTTCTTCATGGAGCAGATTTCGGTTGCCACCGGACTCGCCAAGCGTGTCATCGCCGACGACGCCATGGCGGTGCTTCAATCGCACGATTGGCCGGGCAATGTGCGCCAACTGCGTAACAATGTGGAACGGTTGATGATATTGACCGGCGGCGATCCCGATGCGGCGATTTCCGCCGATCTCTTGCCCGCCGAAATCGGGACGCTTGTGCCGACCACGCCTGCTGGCAGCGGTGGAGAGAAGCTGATGAGTTTGTCGTTGCGGGACGCGCGCGAGATCTTTGAGCGTGAATATCTCGTGGCGCAGATCAACCGCTTCTCGGGCAATATCTCGCGGACTGCGGAATTTATCGGTATGGAGCGCTCTGCCCTACACAGGAAGTTGAAGTCGCTCGGCATCGGCTCCTGAGAGCTCACGTCCGCGCCGCGCACCCGTGCACAAGCCCGGACCGATGCTGGCGCGACAGCCAGAATCGCATCGGCGCGGCAAGAGATACTTGCGTTTGAAGCGTTTCTCCCTTTGTAATGCGATTCTCGGTCTATGAGCGTCCCGCGCCAGCGCAGCCTTCCGGCAGCAAAGGCAAAGGCAACAACAGAAGCCGTGTAAGCGAACAAGGACCGACGAGCACGGCGCAAGAAGAAGGTTTAACAAGATGGCGGGCGAACGCGCGCAAAACCTGCAGGACACTTTTCTCAACCACCTTCGCAAGAATAAGGTCCCGCTGACGATTTTCCTGGTCAACGGCGTCAAGCTTCAGGGTGTTGTGACTTGGTTCGACAACTTTTGTGTATTGCTGCGCCGCGATGGGCACTCGCAGCTGGTCTATAAGCACGCTATATCGACGATCATGCCTGGACATCCGATCCAGCTGTTCGAGCCGACAGACGATATGGGGTCAGAAAAGGTCTGAATGACTCAACCCGATAAGCGTAAGGACGCGTTTCAACCGTCGCCGCCTTCCCCTGTTGATCAAGAAGGCAAGAATACCCGCGTTCTCGTGATCGGGCCCTACCTGACACGCAGCACATCCGAGCGCAGTGGCGAGAACACGGCGCGGGATGCGGCTGCGCGGCTCGATGAAGCCGTAGGTCTGGCGCGGGCGATCGATGTGACGATCGTCCGTGCGATCCAGCTAAGCCTCGCCAATGTCCGCCCCGCGACCTATCTCGGCTCGGGCAAGGTGGAGGAGCTGGCCGGCACCGTAAAAGCCGATGAGATCGATCTCGTCATCATGGATTGCGCTCTCTCCCCGGTGCAGCAGCGCAATCTCGAGCGGGCGCTTGGCGCCAAGGTCATCGACCGGACGGGGCTCATCCTCGACATCTTCGGCAAGCGGGCACGCACGCGCGAGGGCTCGCTCCAGGTGGAACTCGCTCATCTCACCTACCAGAAGAGCCGCCTTGTCCGCTCATGGACCCATCTTGAACGGCAGCGCGGCGGATTCGGCTTTCTCGGAGGCCCTGGAGAGACGCAGATTGAGACGGATCGCCGGCTCATCCAGGAGCGGATGAGCCGCATCGAGCGTGACCTCGAACATGTCAAGCGGACGCGCGCTCTGCACCGAGAGAGCCGGCGCCGCGTGCCTTATCCCATCATCGCTCTGGTCGGTTACACCAATGCCGGCAAGTCGACCCTGTTCAATCGCTTGTCTGCGGCCAAGGTCATGGCCGAGGACCTGCTTTTCGCGACCCTCGACCCGACAGCCCGCGCGATTGAGCTGCCCCACGGCTCGAAAGCCATCCTTTCGGATACGGTCGGCTTCATTTCCGATCTTCCGACCATGCTGGTCGCGGCCTTCCGGGCTACGCTGGAAGACGTGATCGAGGCGGACGTGCTGCTGCATGTCCGGGATGTGTCCCATGGCGACACCGAGGCCCAGGCGAGCGATGTGGAGACCATCCTTCGCGAACTCGGCATTGACCCAAGCAATGGTCAACGGCTGATCGAAGTGTGGAATAAGGCCGATCTCCTCGCGCCGGATGAACGCGCCAAGCTGGACAATCTCGCGTCACGCAGGCCGACCGAACTTCGGCCGGTCCTGGTCTCGGCCGTCAGCGGGGAGGGGATGGATACCCTGTTGTCCGCCATCGAAGCCAGGCTGGCGCATGGCCGCGCGATCTATCATGTCGTCTTGGAGCCAGAGGCCGGAGATGTTCTGAACTGGCTCTATGAGGAGGCTGAAATTCTGGACCGGCGTTCGGACGAAGATGGCCGTGTCCTGTTGGCTGTCCGCATCGCGGAGGCAAAAGAGCCCCGTTTGCTGAGGCGTTGTCCGGGAGCAAAGCGGATCCGGTAAGGCCCTCTTAGTCGGAGCTCGCAGATTTCTCGTCGCGCTTGGCCTCCTGCCAGAGATCTTCCATCTCGTCGAGGCTAGCTTCCTTGGTGGTCCGCCCCGTGGAAGCGAGCTGCCGTTCAATGTAAGCGAATCGACGCTCGAACTTGGCATTTGTCAGAGCAAGCGCGACTTCGGCATCTCCGCCGGCATGGCGCGCCAAATTGACGGCCGCGAATATCAAATCGCCGATTTCCTCGACCACCGCTGATGGGTCGGCCATGCCTAAGGCTGCGTCGATCTCGTCTAGTTCCTCGCGGAGCTTCGCCACCACCTCGCGCGCTTCCAACCAATCGAACCCCACACCGGCGGCTTTACGCTGGAGCTTATCGGCGCGGGTAAGGGCAGGGAGTGTCCTCGCTATGCCATCCAGGAGCCCCGCCCGACCTTCGTCGGCTAGTCCGCGTTCCTCACGCCGGCGGCGGCGCTCGATCTTTTCCTCAGCCTTGATGCGATCCCAAAGCGTCTTGACCTCATCCGGTGATAAATCTCGTGCCGAACCGAAGACATGCGGATGCCGCCTGATAAGCTTGCCGGTGATGGCCTCGACCACGTCCCCGAACGCAAACTCGCCAGCCTCCTCGGCCATGCGCGCGTGAAACACGACCTGCAGGAGGACATCGCCCAACTCTTCCTGGAGATCGTCCATATCGCCGCGCTCGATGGCATCGGCTACCTCATAAGCCTCTTCAATCGTGTAAGGCGCAATCGTCGCAAAGTTCTGATCAAGATCCCACGGGCATCCGCTGCCGGGCGTTCGCAGCGCGGCCATGATCGCAAGGAGCTGGTCGATATCCCGAGAGGCCTTCATCCGATCTCCACAACAGTTCTGCGGGCTAGGCAAGCCATGTGACACCGGACATTGGCTCTCCAAGCCATGGCTCACAATCAGGCCAGACTGTGGGAGTTGGATCACGGGAAGGCAGACGTTTCAAGACATGATCGTCGGTCAATGCGTTGCGCAAAGCTCAAGCCCCAATTTCGCATAAGGCGCATTATGGAACTCAAGGGCTTCGGCTTTGTTCTCTCCCATGCCTGTGTCATCTCAACCGTCGAACACCTCCCGCAGGCTGTGGAACCAGCGCGGCCGAACGACGTTTGTATAATAACAGCAAAACATATGGGAGACGAAAGTGGATCACACAGCTGAAACAACGAACCTGATCGGCTCCGATAAAGTCTCGGGAACCGAGGTATATAATGGTTCGGGAGAACATCTTGGCGAGATATCAAGTGTGATGATCGACAAGGTGAGCGGCAAGGTGGCCTACGCTGTTATGTCCTTTGGTGGTTTTCTTGGCATTGGTGAGCAATACCATCCGCTACCATGGTCAACATTGACGTATGATACCGCCAAGGGCGGCTACGTGGTGAATTTAAGCCGCGAACAGCTTGAAGGCGCACCACATTATGAGGCGCGCGACACCCCGGATTGGGGAGATCGTTCCTACGAACGTCGCCTTCACGACTACTACGGCGTGAACCCATATTGGGGAATATAATCGCCCATAACTGTCCGTGCCCATAATTGTCCATAACAGACGTGGCCGCCGCTCATTCTGGAGCGGCGGCCTTTTTATGTCAGTCGAGTGCATGAAGGCAACACCGCCGCCGATCGCAAATTCCAAAATTAAAGGCCTTCAAAGCCTCATCCGCTTCGAGGGCCTTTTTTGCTGGCAACGATTGTCCCATGAGGGCGACAGCATATTGCGAGGAGGTGCCCTGCCCCTCTGACAAGGCATCTTTAAGGATGCGACTGTCTGCTGCGGCCGATTCGTGGATCGCTGAAAAGACTGACAACCGTGGGATCCGGCGACACTGTGGCGCCGTCGTCCTCAAGCCAAGCTCGCGAAAAGCGGCCCCAGAAGAAAGGGAACCGGCAATCTAGCGCGGGAGCGAAATCGACCTCATCGCTTTTCTCCTGGAAAAAAGAAAGGAGATCATTGCGAGACCGGATACGCTCTGCAGTCGCGGCGAAAGGCTCTAAGCGATGTAAAATATTGATTATCTTATCCACGGGCGGGCGAAACTCAGACATGATCTCACGGAGATCCACTCTCAGCGCTGCGAGAGCATAATCGGTGTCAGAGGTCGACCTGATGCCGTGATGCATGTAAGCGTCTCCTCTCGCCGTATCTCAGCGGAGAGCCAAGATACTCCAATATCTATAGGGATAACGCATTTGCAGCATCTGTGTTCCGGATGCAGCCACATAATCGAGCGAACTATGCCCAAATGTTGAATGAAGGCAGGGCGGGCTGTCAAGTTTGGGAGATGCTATACGCAAGCGAACAGGCCGGTATGCGCGTAGAACCGCTGACCTCATATAGCACGTCATTCCATTGAAAATTCATTATACGGGGCGCAGGGCTGCAAGATGGGCGCAAACGCCTTATATCCGCCGTCCTCATCGAGGGCGACGGCGGCGCTGCCGCCAGGAACGGCCAAGCTGCCAAATTTCACCGTCTTGAATGAAGGCGTAGTTCGGGTGCTCACAAGGCAGTGATTGAGGGCGTCCTGCCCCAAATGCGCATGGAATCCCGAAGCACCAAGGGAGCTTGCACCGCAAGCGGAAGCAGCGCGGACTCAGCGCACGCTGGGATCTGACCCGAAAAGGGCAAAGATGATGGTGGGCGGTAACGGGCTCGAACCGCTGACATTCTCGGTGTAAGCGAGATGCTCTACCAACTGAGCTAACCGCCCTCAATCCGTGGACAGGTGTCGGATATCACGGAGAAGGTTCAGTCTCGTACCTCAATGGGACGAAACTGAAGTGATTTAACGGAGAGCCATCCGGCGAGGCAAGTCTTTTTGAGCTGCCCGACCGCACGGCTCGTCCGTCGATGTCCCAAAGGGAGCACACAGGCCCCCAGCCCCTTAAAAGTCACACCACACCTCCAGAGCCCGCCCGGAAGCAGGTGGATCAGCGAGGTGGATGGCTGATTGTCGGCCTACGGACGCAGGAAGGGCGCCGAGACGATTCCCGGCCGGGACTAGCCTCAAACATGGCCGTCCCCCTCCCCCGCGAGCTTGTCCGGCCATTCTTGGCCGCGACAAATCTCACTTGCCGTTGACGGCTTCCTTGAGGCCAGCGCCGGCCTTGAACTTGGGCGTCTTCGACGCCGGAACCTTGATGGTCTCACCGGTGCGTGGGTTGCGAGCGGTGCCTGCCGCGCGATCAGCGACAGCGAAGGTGCCGAAGCCGACCAGCTTCACCTCATCGCCGGCCTTGAGAGCGGCGGTGATGGCGTCGATGGCAGCGTCCAGAGCCTCCGTGGCCTGAACTTTCGTAAGGTTGGCCTTCTCGGCCACGGCCGAAACAAGATCACCTTTGTTCATCTCAAACCTCCTGGCCTGCCCTAGGCAGGCGCTTCGTTTGTCCTGCGCGCTGCGCGAGACACGCGTTCATGCCGAAAAGCAGCGCGCGTGTCTCCCCGATGGCCTAGAATTCCAAGGAAATCAACGTGTCTGACGCGCAAAAGCAAAAAAAGCCCCCTGACCGGGTGGCCAGGGGGCACTTTTCAACAGCATCCGTTACTTGTTTGCAGCACTTCAGTGGGCCACGAGGGCGTTCGACTCACCGTCGGAAGCAGCCTTGCGGGCCTTGTCTTCCGTCGGCTCATCCCACGTGATCGGCTCCGGCTGCCGCACCAGAGCCTCCTTGAGGACCTGCTCCATGCGGGAGACGGGAACGATCTCCAGGCCGCTGCGCACGCTCTCGGGGAGGTCCGCCAGATCTTTGGCGTTCTCCTCGGGAATGAGCACCTTGGTGACACCGCCACGCAGTGCCGCGAGCAGCTTCTCCTTGAGACCGCCGATAGGCAGGACCCGGCCACGTAGGGTGACCTCGCCCGTCATCGCCACGTCACGGCGCACAGGAATGCCTGTGAGCGTCGAGACAATAGCCGTCGCCATGGCGATACCGGCAGACGGACCATCCTTCGGCGTCGCCCCTTCCGGCACGTGCACGTGGATGTCGCGGCGCTCGAAGAGCGGCGGCTCGATGCCGAAATCGAGGGCCCGCGAACGGACATAGGATGCCGCCGCAGAGATCGATTCCTTCATCACCTCACGCAGGTTGCCCGTCACCGTCATCTTGCCCTTGCCGGGCATCATGATGCCTTCGATGGTGAGCAACTCACCGCCGACTTCGGTCCAGGCCAGCCCGGTGACGACACCGACCTGATCTTCCGTTTCCGCCTCGCCATACCGATACTTGGTCACGCCGAGATAGTCCGACACATTCTCCGCGGTCACCTCGACGCTCTTGCGCTTGGTGAGAATGATCTCCTTCACAGCCTTGCGGATAAGGTTCGCGATCTCGCGCTCAAGGTTGCGGACGCCGGCTTCGCGCGTATAGCGGCGAATGAGCGTAAGCAACCCACCCTCATCAATCGACCACTCCTTCTCGGCCAGGCCATGCTTGCGCACGGCCTCCGGGATGAGGTGCTTGCGGGCGATCTCCACCTTCTCCTCTTCCGTATAGCCGGCGATGCGAATCACCTCCATACGATCGAGCAGGGCCGGCGGAATGTTCAGCGTGTTGGCCGTGGTCACGAACATCACGTTCGAGAGGTCGTAGTCCACCTCCAGATAGTGATCGTTGAACGTAGAGTTTTGCTCCGGATCCAGAACCTCGAGCAGGGCAGCTGACGGATCGCCACGGAAGTCCATGCCCATCTTGTCGATCTCGTCGAGCAGGATCAGCGGGTTGGACGTCTTTGCCTTGCGCATGGACTGAATGATCTTGCCAGGCATGGAGCCGATATAGGTCCGGCGATGTCCGCGAATCTCGGCCTCATCGCGCACGCCACCGAGGGACATGCGGACGAATTCGCGACCCGTCGCCTTGGCGAGCGACTTGCCGAGCGACGTCTTGCCGACGCCAGGAGGGCCGACGAGGCACAAGATCGGCCCCGTGAGTTTGTTGGCCCGCTGCTGGACCGCCAGATACTCCAGGATGCGCTCCTTGACCTTCTCAAGGCCGTGGTGGTCGGAATCCAGGACGCCCTGGGCCAGATTGAGGTCCTTCTTGATCTTGGACCGCTTGCCCCACGGGATACCCAGCATCCAGTCGAGGTAGTTGCGCACGACGGTCGCCTCGGCGGACATCGGCGACATCTGGCGAAGCTTCTTGAGCTCGCCCAGCGCCTTCTCGCGGGCTTCCTTCGTGAACTTGGTCTTCTCGATCTTCTCCTCGAGTTCAGCCAGCTCGTCGCGGCCGTCCTCGTCGCCGAGTTCCTTCTGAATGGCCTTCATTTGCTCATTCAGATAGTACTCGCGCTGGGTCTTCTCCATTTGCCGCTTCACGCGGGTGCGGATCCGCTTCTCGACCTGGAGAACGGAGATCTCGCTTTCCATCAGCCCGAGCGCCTTCTCGAGCCGCTCGGCAACGACCGTCGTCTCGAGGATGCCCTGCTTGTCCGCTATCTTCACGGCCAGATGCGAGGCAACCGTGTCGGCAAGCTTGGAAGGGTCCTCGATCTGCGTGACCGCGGAGACAACCTCCGGAGAAACCTTCTTGTTGAGCTTCACGTAGTTCTCGAACTCGGCCAGCACCGAACGGGCCAGAGCCTCAGTCTCGACCTTGCTGCCGACAGTCTCGGCCAACACCTCGGCCTCGGCCTCGTAATAATCGTCCGTGCGGCCGTAGGTGCTGATCTTGGCGCGACCAGTGCCCTCGACGAGCACCTTCACAGTGCCGTCGGGCAGCTTAAGAAGCTGCAGCACGCTCGCAACGGTGCCGATCGTGTAGATCGCGTCCGTGGCCGGATCGTCGTCAGCCGCGTTCATCTGGGTGGCGAGCAGGATGTGCCGGTCGCTCTTCACGACCTCCTCAAGCGCGCGAATGGATTTCTCACGCCCAACGAACAAAGGCACGATCATGTGCGGGAAAACGACAATATCGCGTAGTGGCAGGACGGGATAGGTACCGACCGTGCCTGGAACTGCAGCCTGGCGGGGCTTCGCTGTGGTCATCGCCCACTTGTCCTTCGTTTTGCGTCCGCCGATCCCCCTCAAGGGCTGACCGCCGGACGATCCGCTGGAAGCGCTCACCATAAGAATGGCTGCTTCCAGCCCGCTATCCGATCACCTCGCAATGAGCATGCCGGAATTGTCGCGCACTTCAGTAGGTGGCTATCCGACTGCGACGTTTCAAGTTAAGTGCTTGTAACGTCGAACACTCATTGCATTCACGCAAAACGCAGACCCTACCGCGCAGCAAATGGCGAGCCATTGCTACGTTTGTCTTGTACCGATAGGTCTGCGCGCAAAAACGCCGTCGGCGGCTGCTCGCGCCTACCTGCCATCATAAACGTCAAGAGCCGGTCGAATGTCCATCAGAAATGGATATCCGATCTGACCGCAAGGCACACGCTTCCCGGCAGATCGCGCCAAACGCGTCACCGGCACGCGACAAGCTATGTCTTGGCTGGGGAAAATCACGGGCGAGGCAAAATCCGCATGCTTATGGGCCGGATCGCCCGGATGATCACCGGGCGATCCTGTTCAGGCCGTTACGCACTGGCGCTCGTCTCAGCGGCGCGGTCGGCATAGATAAACAGCGGCTTTGCCTTACCCTCGATCACTTCAGGACCGATGACGATCTGCTCTACGCCTTCAAGGCCAGGAAGCTCGTACATGGTTTCGAGCAGGATGCCTTCCATGATCGAGCGCAGACCGCGCGCACCCGTCCTGCGCTCGATGGCCTTGCGCGCGATCAGCGTCAGGGCATCCTCGTGGAAGGTGAGCTCTGTCTCCTCCATGTCGAAGAGGCGCTGGTACTGCTTCACCAAGGCGTTCTTCGGCTCCTGGAGAATGCGCTTGAGCGCGTTCTCGTCGAGATCCTCCAAGGTGGCGATCACCGGCAGGCGGCCGACAAACTCGGGGATAAGGCCGAACTTCAAGAGATCCTCAGGCTCGACCTCACGGAATACCTCGCCCGTGCGCCGGTCGTCCGGTGCCTGCACATGCGCGCCGAAGCCGATCGAGGTCCCCTTCCCGCGCCCCATGATGATACGCTCGAGACCTGCGAACGCACCGCCGCAGATGAAGAGGATATTCGTCGTATCAACCTGCAGGAACTCCTGCTGAGGATGCTTGCGTCCGCCCTGCGGGGGCACGCTCGCGACCGTGCCTTCCATGATCTTCAAAAGCGCCTGCTGGACGCCCTCACCCGAAACGTCGCGAGTAATGGAGGGATTGTCGGACTTGCGGGAGATCTTGTCGATCTCGTCGATATAGACAATGCCGCGCTGGGCGCGTTCGACATTGTAGTCCGATGCCTGCAGAAGCTTCAGGATGATGTTCTCGACATCCTCACCGACATAGCCGGCCTCGGTCAGCGTCGTCGCATCCGCCATGGTGAAGGGCACGTCGAGGATCCTGGCCAGCGTCTGCGCCAGCAGCGTCTTTCCCGAACCGGTGGGGCCGACGAGCAGGATGTTCGACTTGGCAAGCTCCACGTCGTTGTGCTTGGTCGCATGCGCCAACCGCTTGTAGTGGTTGTGCACCGCGACAGAGAGCACCTTCTTGGCGTGATCCTGATCGATGACATAGTCATCAAGGACCTTGCGAATTTCCTTCGGGGTCGGCACGCCGTCGCGGGACTTCACGAGCGACGATTTTGACTCCTCGCGGATGATGTCCATGCACAATTCGACGCATTCATCGCAGATGAATACCGTCGGTCCGGCGATCAGTTTGCGGACCTCGTGCTGGCTCTTGCCGCAGAACGAGCAGTAGAGCGTGCTCTTGGAGTCGCTACCGCCTGTCTTGCTCATGGTCCGTCTCCACTCTGTACCGCCGGGGCACAGGACACCGGCGTCATCAAGCATTCATATAGGCCCGGATCTAAAAAAAGGTAATGCCCTATCGCTGCACTACCAAAATCGATCAGGCCGCACCTGGTCCAAAGCCCATGCAAACATGAGGCCGCCGCGCGATCAATAGGAGACGGACACCTTGCCGCATATCCACATGACAGCTTTCGAAAGCGCATACGGCTGCCACATGGCCGAAATCAGGCATCCGAATCCGCGCGCTTCACCTGGACCTGATCGATCAAGCCGAACTCCCGCGCGGCATCGGCGGTCATGAAATTGTCACGCTCAAGCGCCTGCTCGATCGCGGCGATGTCACGGCCTGTGTGCTTCACATAAATTTCATTGAGGCGCCGACGCAGGGCTTCAATCTCGCGGGCATGGATCAGGATATCGGTCGCTTGCCCCTGAAATCCACCAGACGGCTGATGCACCATGATGCGAGCATTCGGCAGCGCGAAGCGCTGTCCGGGCTCTCCCGCCGCTAGAAGCAGCGACCCCATCGACGCGGCTTGGCCGACGCAGAGCGTTGAAATGGGACAGCGGATGAACTGCATCGTGTCATAGATGGACAGTCCCGACGTCACCACACCGCCCGGCGAATTGATGTAGAAGGAGATTTCCTTCTTCGGATTGTCGCCTTCAAGGAACAGGAGCTGCGCGACGATCAGCGACGCTGAATAATCTTCGACGGGGCCTGTCAGGAAAATAATCCGCTCGCGCAGCAGCCGCGAGTAGATATCGAACGCGCGCTCACCACGGTTCGATTGCTCGACAACCATCGGCACGAGCGTGTTGTTGTAGACCTCAAACGGATCCCGCATGGCAGATCAGTCTCCTTGATCACCGGAATTATTCCATGGCGATCATTAACAGATGGTCGTTGGGAGCGGCACACGCCTTGGGCGGTCGCATCCTGTCGAATGGCGACCGCAGGTTGGCCGGCTCGCCCCCGGCCAACACCAGATATGCTTCCGGACGGGATCCGCAAGCGCCAGACGGCTCAGGCGCCGTCCTTCTTCTTGGCACGCGAGGCCTTCTTCGGAGCGGCCTTGCCCTCCTCCTTCGCGTCCTTGCCTTCATCGCCGTCGGATTCGCTCTCCTCATCGGCGAAAAGAGCCTCACGAGACACGACGTTATCCGTCACGGACACCTGCGACAGGATGTGGTCGACGACCTTCTCCTCGAAGATCGGCGCGCGCACTTCCGCGAGGGCCTGCGGGTTCTTGCGGTAGTAGTCCCACACCAGCTTTTCCTGGCCGGGGAACTGACGGGCGCGCTCGACGACAGCCTGCGTGACCTCGTCGTCGGCGACCTTCACCGCCGCCTGCTCGCCGATCTCGGCGAGCACGAGGCCAAGGCGCACGCGGCGCTCGGCGATGCGCTGATATTCCGCCTTCGCCTCTTCCTCGGTCGTCTCGTCATCGGCGAAGGTGCGGCCGGTCTGCTTCATGTCGTTCTCGACCTGACGCCACACGCCGTCGAACTCCTGCTCGACGAGGCTCGGCGGCAGCTCGAAATCATACTTCGCGTCAAGCGCGTCGAGCAGCACCTTCTTCACCTTGCGGCGGGATTGGGCCGTGTAGTCGCGCTCGATGCTGGAACGAACGGCTTCCTTGAGCTTGTCGAGGCTCTCGAGGCCGAAACCCTTCGCGAAGTCCTCGTCCACCGTCACTTCGGCCGCGGAGGACACGTCCTTCACCTTCACAGCGAAGCTCGCCGACTTGCCGGCCAACTGCTTGGCGGGATACTCCTCGGGGAAGGTCGCGCTCACAGTCACGTCATCGCCAGCCTTGGCGCCGACCAGCTGCTCCTCGAAGCCCGGGATGAAACCACCCGAGCCGATCTCGACCTGGACGCCCTCGCTGGAGCCGCCCTCGAAGGCTTCGCCATCGATGGTGCCCACGAAATCGATCGTCACGCGGTCGCCCGTCGCGGCGGCCTCGCCCTCGGGCTTGGCGACGAAAGCACGGTTCTGGCGCGCCATGCGGGTCAGCGCCTCGTCCACTTCCGCGTCCGTCACCTCGGCCGTCTCGCGCGTGATCGCGATGTCGGACAGGTCCTTGAGCTGGAAGGCCGGCAGGATCTCGAGCGCCACGGTATAGGCCAGGTCGCCCTTGGCCTCCATGATGGCCTCGACCTCGTCCTTGTCCTCGGAGAGGGTTACCTTCGGCTCGTTGGCAAGCTTGAGGGAGTTGTCCTCAATGATCTTGCGGTTGGCTTCATTGACGGTGTTCTGAACAACGTCAGCCATGACCGCGCGGCCATACAGCTTGCGCAGATGGGCCATGGGGACCTTGCCGGGACGGAAGCCGTTGATGCGGACCCTGTCCTTCAGGCCAGACAGCTCGCCTGCCAGCTTGGTCTCCAGCTCGGCGGCCGGAACCACCACCTTGAACTCGCGTTTCAGACCATCGGCCCGGGTTTGCGTCGCCTGCATTGTCACAGCTTCTCGAAAATTCGTGTGCTTCTGATGGCCCCTCAGGATAGGCGATGATACGGGGAGCGATGTGGCTTTGGTGCGGGCGAAGGGACTCGAACCCCCACGACTTTCGTCACTGGAACCTAAATCCAGCGCGTCTACCAGTTCCGCCACGCCCGCGCGGGCCCCGCAGCATGCCTGCCCATCAGGACGCGGCTCTATATCATGACAAAGCCCCGTTGCAGCAAAAAAATGTCATCACTTTGTCGGTCAGGGACGCCGGCCGCGCCTGCGAGGCCCCGCGCTGACCGTCAGACGGCTGGCATAGCGGCAAAAACACTGAAATTCTCAAGCGGTTCGTCAATCTTTGTGCCAGATGGTTGCGCATTCCCTCTGGGTGAACCTTGGAACCCTCCGATGCCGGCAGACTCTTCAGAATCGACGCGCGCAACCAGATTCCGGTCCATCTCCGCGGGATTGACCAGACGGCGGATTCTCCAGGGAGGCCTGGCGGCGACCATATTAGCGCGGACGGCAGAGGCACGCGCGGAGGATGCCGGTGAAACCTCCCGTTCCGTGTCGCCACCGCCAGCAACGCAACCCGCAGGTGTCGCCCAAGCGGTCAACGCGCGGCGCTTGCGTGCACAGGAGGTGCCCTGGCAACTGAAACCGTCGGGGGATGCGACTAAGTTGTGGTGCTTCGAGGAGACTTCGCCCGGTCCTCTCCTGCGGATCAGGAAGGGCCAGGAACTCGCGATAAAGCTCGAGAACGGGATTTCGCAACCCATCACCCTGCACTGGCATGGCTTGCGCGTGGCCAACCGGTTCGATGGCGTCGGGGGCTTGACGGAGGAGCCTCTCGCGCCCGGCGCGGACCGCGAGATCCGCTTCACGCCGCGCGACGCCGGCACCTACTGGTATCGCTCCATGGTCCCGGCCACCGCCGCCGAACAGACCGAGCGCGGCCTCTACGGCGTTCTCGTGGTTGACGAGGAAGAGCCCCCGGCTGTGGATGCCGATCTCGCGATCGTGCTCGACGACTGGGCGCTGGGCGATGACAACCAGATCCGTCCTGGGTTCGGCAGGGTCGAAGACGTCGGGTCGGTCGGCCGGCTCGGCAACTGGCTGACCGTAAACAGCCAGGCCGCCCCGGAAACTTTTGCGATCGCTCCCGGCGGGCGGATACGCCTGCGCCTCCTCAATGCCTCCAATGCCCGCCCGATCAGCCTGCGCTTCGAGAAATTCGCGGTCGAGGTCATCGCCCTTGATGGCCAGCCCGCCGAGCCCTTCCCGCCAGCCCGCGATACTCTCGCGCTACTGCCCGGCAATCGCGCGGACCTGATCCTGCGTTGCGCCACGGAAGCGGGAGTCTCGGGCAATATCGTGGCCGTGCTGGGTCCGGGCTTGCCACTTCTCACCATCAAGACCGAGGGAGCCCCCTCACCTAACGTCAAGGCCGGCGACATAAAGCTCCCCGGCAACAGCCTTCCGGAAGCTATTGATCTCGCATCAGCTTTGCGCGCTGATCTTGTGCTTGAGGGGGGCGTCGCAGCCGGCCAGCCCACCCCAAGCGAGGTGTCGCGGATCTGGCGGATCAACGGCGTCGCGTTCACCGACGCCCGCAAGCCCCTCTTCTCGACGGGAGAGGGCAAACCCGTCGTGCTGAGCTTCGTCAACAAGACCGAGTTCCTCCAGGCACTCCACCTCCATGGCCACGCGGCGCGCCTTCTGCACGCCCTCGATGACGGCTGGGAGCCCTATTGGCAGGACACCATCGCCGTCCCGGCCGGGCGAACCGTGCGTATCGCCTTCATCACCGAAGGCGCCGGTAAATGGATGATCAGTTCCGCGATCCTCGATCGTCTTGGCGGCGGCATGGCAACGTGGTTCGAAGTGACCTGACGCCTCTATGCTCGCCCGCTGGGATCGAGAAGCCGCTTGAGCACAGTGGGCAAAATCTCTGGCAGATCCTCCGCGATAAGGCCAGGACCGAAGGCGCGAGCCGCGGCCCCGTGCAACCAGACGCCGGCGGCGGCCGCCTCGCGGCCGGGCATGCCCTGCGCCAGAAGCCCGGTGATGAAGCCGGTGAGCACGTCACCGGTTCCCGCGGTCGCCAGCCAGGGCGTGCCGTTGTCGTTGATGACCGCCCGCCCGTCAGGGCTCGCGATCACCGTATCGGCCCCCTTCAGGACAATGACGGCGCCGGTATGGCGCGCTGCCGCGACCGCGCGCTGAAGCTTTGAAGGAGCTTCGGAAATCTCTCGTACATCTTTGAAAAGACGCGAAAACTCGCCATCATGTGGCGTCAGCACGGTGGGCTTCGCTTTAGCATGGATGAGCGATGCCAAGGCGGCGAGGCCAGCCGAACCGTCGACAGCAAAGCTCGTCAGCCCATCGGCATCGATGACAAGTGCCCGCCCCGCCTCCGCAGCGACCCTTACCAGCCCGCGTGTATCCTCACCCACGCCAGCCCCCGGCCCGATAGCCAGCGCATTGAGGCGCTCATCGGACAGCAGTGTTTCGAGCCCGCTGGGACCCTCGACTGGCCTGACCATGATCGCTGTGAGATGGGCCGCGTTGACCGCGAGGGCCGCTGGGGGGGAGGCGACGGTGACGAGCCCTGCCCCGACACGCAGCGCGGCCCGCGCGGCAAGCCGGGCCGCGCCGGTTGTGGCAATGCCACCGGAGACGACAATCGCATGGCCTCGCCCGTATTTGTGGCCGGCAGCCTCCGGCCGGTGATAGGCAGGCAACCACAGCCCCGGCGCGTTCGCGGCATAGGGCGAGGCAAGCGCGGCGATGGTCCCGTCGCTGATGCCGATGTCGGCGACAGTAACCGATCCGCAGTGCAGCCGGCCGGGCAGAAGGAGATGGCCGGGCTTGCGCCGCGCGAAGGTCACCGTCTCATGCGCCATGACGGCGACCCCGCGCACCGCGCCGGTATCGCCGTCGATCCCGGATGGGATATCAGCCGAGACCACGCGGACCTTCGACGCGTTGATCGCCCTGATGGCGATGGCGGACTCCCCGTCTAGATCACGCGAAAGCCCGGTCCCGAACAGCGCATCGATGACGAGGGCTGCCCCCGCGAGATCCATCGCTGCAAGGGGGCTGACCTCCCCGCTCCAGGTACCCGCCGCCCAGGCCGCATCACCGCTGAGCGCACTCCGTGAGCCGAGCAGATGAAGCGAGACCCGATATCCCTCCTCGGCTAGAATCCGCGCGGCGACGAAGCCGTCACCACCGTTGTTGCCTGGGCCACAGACGACGACCACCCGTCGCCCAGCCGGCAGGTGCTCGGCTGCCTGGTGCGCGACGGCGCGCCCTGCCCGCTCCATCAACTCCCAGCCGGGAACCCCTGCGGCAATCGTGCGCTGATCGGCCTCGCGCACAGCGGCATTGGTGAGAATCTCGTACATCATTCCCCTCGCCGGTCACTCATGAGGCCGTGGAGTCCTTGGCTCCATGGCAAGGATAACAGGCTCACCCGACAGCCACGGGCAATTCTCAAGGCAATTCATGGCATTTCCCAAGGCAGTATCTGTCAAGTTTTTCAGCTCCACGACAACTGAAGATCAAAAAGAAGTCATGTGCATATTTTTTATGCTGATTGATGATGAATATTGCGGCAGCCAAAGGCCCGTTCCAGAAACTTCGACATGGCCGCCACCGGCCCATTGATGGTAAGAGCCGTCTAGGTACGTTCGGCATCGGAAGCTAGGCAGCACAGGGGAGCCACGACGGATGAAGAGAATTGATGCGATCATCAAGCCCTTCAAGCTCGACGAGGTAAAGGAAGCGCTGCAGGATCTTGGCTTGCAGGGCATAACTGTCATCGAGGCCAAGGGCTTCGGCCGGCAGAAGGGCCATACGGAGCTGTACCGCGGCGCCGAATACGTCGTTGATTTCCTGCCCAAAGTGAAGATCGAGATCGTCCTTGCCGACGATATGGTCGATCAGGCTGTCGAGGCGATCCGCAAGGCCGCCCAGACAGGCCGGATCGGAGATGGCAAGATTTTTGTATCCAGCGTCGAGGAGGCAATTCGCATCCGAACGGGGGAAACCGGTCTCGACGCGATTTGATCTGAAACAACCTGCGAGCGCCGCGAGCGCGGGTTAATGACGTTTGTGCAACACGAGGAACAAATGATGAAGAGCGCCCAGGATGTGCTGAAGGCGATCAAAGAGCAGGACATCAAGTACGTCGATTTCCGCTTCACCGACCCGCGCGGCAAGTGGCAGCACGTTACTTTCGATGTGTCGATGATCGACGAAGATATCTTCGCCGAAGGCACGATGTTCGACGGCTCGTCGATCGCCGGGTGGAAGGCCATCAACGAGTCGGACATGCTCCTGATGCCTGATCCGACCACGGCTCAGCTCGACCCGTTCTTCGCGGCCCCCACGCTGTCGATCGTCTGCGACATCCTCGAGCCGACCACTGGCGAATCCTACGGCCGCGATCCGCGCGGCATCGCCAAGAAGGCCGAGGCCTTCCTGCAGTCGACGAAGATCGGCGACACGATCTTCGTCGGTCCGGAAGCCGAGTTCTTTGTCTTCGACGACGTTCGCTTCTCTTCGACGCCCTACAACACCGGCTTCAAGCTGGACGCCACCGAGCTGCCCTCGAACGGCGACACGGAATATGAAGGTGGCAACATGGGCCATCGCATTCCCGTGAAGGGCGGTTACTTCCCGGTTCCCCCTCTGGACAGCGCCCAGGACATGCGCGGCGAGATGCTCGCGGCCATGGCCTCCATGGGCGTGAAGGTGGAGAAGCACCACCATGAGGTGGCCTCCGCCCAGCACGAACTCGGCATGAAGTTCGACACGCTGACGCACATGGGCGACCAGATGCAGATCTACAAATACTGCATCCACAATGTCGCCAACAGCTACGGCAAGTCGGCGACCTTCATGCCGAAGCCGGTCTATGGCGACAATGGCTCGGGCATGCACGTCCATCAGTCGATCTGGAAGGATGGCAAGCCGGTCTTCGCCGGCAACAAATATGCCGACCTCAGCCAGGAATGCCTGTGGTACATCGGCGGCATCATCAAGCACGCCAAGGCCATCAACGCCTTCACAAACCCGTCGACGAACTCCTACAAGCGTCTCGTCCCGGGCTTCGAGGCGCCGGTGCTGCTCGCCTACTCCTCGCGCAACCGCTCCGCGTCCTGCCGTATTCCGTGGACGGCTTCGCCGAAGGCCAAGCGCGTCGAGATCCGCTTCCCCGATCCGACGGCGAATCCTTATCTCGGCTTCGCGGCCCTGCTGATGGCCGGACTTGACGGCATCATCAACAAGATCGATCCGGGCGCGGCCATGGACAAGGATCTCTACGACCTGCCGCCGCGTGAGCTGAAGAAGATCCCGACCGTGTCGGCAAGCCTGCGTGAAGCGCTCGGCCATCTCGATAAGGATCGGGCGTTCCTGAAGGCCGGCGGCGTCTTCAGCGACGACTTCATCGACTCTTACATCGAGCTCAAGATGCAGGACGTGATCCGCTTCGAGCACACGCCGCATCCCGTTGAGTTCGACATGTACTACAGCGTCTGATCGCTGTTGATGGCGGGATGAAAAGCCCGTCATCATCGCAGATGCCAGAAGGCCGGGGTTCGCTCCGGCCTTTTTCCGTTGAGCGCGGCCTTTGCGGTTGACCCTCGGCATCGCCCGCGTCTATGCCGCTTCCCAGCGGGAGGAACCATGCTGAAGCGTCTTCTTCGTTCAATCGGTTGGCTCGTGGGAGCGGGTGCGGCCGATCATGTCGCCACACGCAGCGAGTTCAAGGACCTCGGCGCGCGCGTCGAGCGTTTGGAGAGGCTTCTCGAAGCCCTCGCGCAGAACAGCGCCGCACAGGTGGAGCAAGCGCAGGCGCAGCGTTTTCTGCAGGAGAAGACCTGCGCGGAGCTCGCTTATCTCAACGGTCTCATGCGCGTGGTCTCCACAGACATCGTGAATGCCAGTGCCGGGCGGCCTGTCCTTGGCGCGAAGACGAACACATTTTCACAGAATTATGAGGACGCTGTCCTTTCAGCGATTTTTGAGCGGATTGGCTCCGGTCAGAAGCGCTTCCTCGAGATTGGCGTCGGCGATGGTACTGAAAACAATACCCGCCTTCTGCTTGAACTCGGCTGGCGCGGCGCTTGGGTGGAGTGTGATCCAGCGGCCGTGGCAGCGATTAAGCACAGGCTTGCCGACTATCTGGCGGACGGCCGACTTATCCTGATCGAGGAAGCGATCACGGCTGAAACCGTCGACGAGGTTGTCAGCCGCTGCGGCCTGTCAGGCGAGATCGATTTTCTTTCGCTCGATATCGATATGAACACCTCCCACGTCTGGCGCGCGATGGCGCTCCGGTCCCGTGTTGCTTGCCTGGAATACAACGCGAGCTTCCCCCCGGAAGTCGCGTTCGAGGTCGCGTATGATCCTAACTCCGCATGGGAAGGCTCAAGCTATTTTGGTGCGTCATTGCTCTCTCTGGACAAGATAGGGAGGGAGAAGGGGATGGCGCTCGTGGGCTGCGATCTCATGGGGATCAACGCCTTCTTTGTGCGCCAGGATCTGGCCGAAACCCATTTTCCAGGGTCTCACGCCGCCGTGGACCACTATCAGCCGCCACGCTACGCCCTCGCTGGATCGCGTGGGCATCCCCGTGCGGCAGGTCGCTTCGCTCGCGCCAAGGAATAGGGGATTTTCTTGGAGGCGGTGGGAATCATCGCCACCAAGGAACAATCCGCAGGGTCGCGCTTTAGGTGGTGGAAGCCCCCGGAGCCGTCCATGCACCCCGACATCATCGACCAGTTCCTACGTCTTGGCGCGGCAACCCTGATCGGCATGATCATCGGTCTCAACCGGGATCTTGAAAACAAGCCGACCGGCATGCGCACGCTTGGCCTTGTGGGACTTGCGACAGCCCTTGTCACGATCGGTACGCTCGAATTCGAGCCGCTCAGCGATCAGCCCGACGCTCTCAGCCGTGTCGTCCAAGGGCTCATACAAGGCGTGCTGACAGGCATCGGTTTCATCGGCGCCGGTGCCATCCTTCATGATCGGGCAACCGGCTCCGTCCAGGGATTGACGACCGCGGCGTCCGTCTGGGTGACCGCAGCCGCGGGTATCGTGTGCGGGCTGGGCAATTGGCATCTGGTCGTCACGGCTGTCACGGTCGCGATGGTGCTGTTGCTCTCCGGGCGCCCGATCGAGGCCGCCGTCGAGCGCGTCTTGGGCCGGATCTCCCCGCGCCGTGCCGGGCGGCATGACTTCGTGGGACCGCCGGCCGCTGGAAACAACGGAAACGCCGACAGGAAAGAGGAATGATTGGCGCCTCGGCTGAAGACACCGGAACGCTATTCCCATCATCCAGCAACTGGTGATCCAGCAGCGACGACGCCGACACAGCTTTCTGATGACGCCCCTAGAAGAACAGCAAAAGCGCGGTTGCAGCGCAGGCACTGGCGGAAAGCCATGCCAGAAGCGCGAAGATCTCTGTGCTGAACTCGCGAACAGCCGGCCGATAGTTTATGTCGCCAGTGGTATCATCGGACCACGTGATCGCCCGCACGGCCGATCCATTCCGATCTGTTCTCTTACTGATATGGCGCGTCGAATTCATCATGACGAACGAGAGCACGGTCTTGACCTCCTTGATCGTGCCAATCTGCGCGTTCACGGTTAACGCAATGCTACTCTGACGATTTTGTTACAAAACCCGACTAGATCCTCGCAGAAGCTGCCAGCGGCATCGCAAATCCTTCCCGATCGCGGTTTTGCCCCCGATTTGTTCAGGTCCGCTCCTCGAAATATGCGGCCAAGTCGCCGCTGTTGCTGTGCGTTCCGTCACATCGATGGCGCGACGCTCGTTTTTGATGCGTTGGAAGGCAGCGGCTTGCCCGCAGGTGGCAGAAAGGCGAATCACAGGCAGCCCCAGATTCGCGGGGACGGCTTGACAGATGGTCCCCAATTGGTTTGTTTCCCGTATGTTCTCATTGAAGACTATGAGAACTGGCAGATAAGTCCCGTGGATAAGTCTCAGGCAGCGGATTAGACGCACCCTGGCCCTCGCGGGCTTGTGCGACAATTCCCGAGCCTGGGCCTTTCGACGAACTGGAGTGCAAAGAGCGACAATGGCAGAGCCAACAGATCTTTTCGGCGGTCGGGACGGCAATGCGCAGCGCAAGACCGTCGCGAGGCAACCGAAAGCGACGGGCCTGCCCCAGGGAGCAGCCGTGTCCCCTGCCCTCACCCCCGGCGAAGGCGGTTATACGGCGGCGTCCATTGAGGTTCTCGAGGGCCTGGAGCCGGTGCGGCGCCGGCCTGGCATGTATATCGGCGGCACGGATGACAAAGCGCTGCATCACCTTTTCGCCGAGGTGATCGACAACGCGATGGATGAGGCTGTCGCGGGCCATGCCACCTTTATCGAGGTGGAGCTTACGGAAAGCGGCGAGCTGCGCGTCACCGACAACGGCCGCGGTATCCCGATCGACCCGCATCCGAAATTTCCGGAGAAATCCGCCCTTGAAGTGATCATGACCACGCTGCACGCGGGCGGCAAATTCGACTCCAAGGTCTACGAGACCTCAGGCGGCCTGCACGGCGTGGGTATATCGGTCGTCAATGCCTTGTCGGAACGGCTCGAGGTCGAGGTCGCGCGCAGCAAGACGCTCTACCGCCAGGTTTTCTCGCGGGGCCTGCCCCTGACTGGCCTTGAAACCGTCGGGCCCGTCGCCAACCGGCGTGGGACCACGATCCGCTTCAAGCCGGACCCGCAGATCTTCGGCGCCCAGGCGCATTTTGACCCCCGCCGCCTCTTCAAGATGGCGCGGTCGAAGGCCTACCTGTTCGGTGGCGTCGAGATCCGCTGGTCCTGCGCGCCGTCCCTCGTGGCCAATCTCACGAACGTGCCCGCCGAAGCGGTTTTCCGGTTCCCCGGCGGCCTCAAGGACTATCTCGCGCGCGAGATCGACGGTCTGGAGACCGTCGCGGACCAAATTTTCGCCGGCAAGATCACCAAGCCAGGCGGACATGGCTCCCTCGAATGGGCCGTCGCCTGGCTGAGCCAGGATGACGGCTTCATCTCATCCTACTGCAACACGATCCCCACAGGCGACGGCGGCACGCACGAGAACGGCCTGCGCGCGGCCCTGCTGCGTGGCCTACGTGACCACGCCGAGCGCGTCGGGCAGGCCAAGCGCGCCGCCCAGATGACGGCTGATGATGTGGTGGTGAGTTGCGCTGCGATGCTGTCGGTGTTCATTCGCGAGCCTGAATTTCAGGGGCAGACGAAAGACAAGCTCGCGACCGTGGAAGCCGCGCGCATTGTCGAGACCGCTGTGCGGGATGCCTTCGATCATTGGCTCGCGGCAGCACCACAGCAGGCCACGAAGCTGCTCGACTGGGCGATCGAACGGGCTGAGGAGCGACTGCGCCGCCGTGCGGAAAAGGAAGTTGCCCGCAAGACGGCCACTCGCAAGCTGCGCCTGCCGGGCAAGCTCGCCGATTGCAGCAATGCGGGCGCGGCCGGTTCCGAGCTGTTCATTGTCGAGGGTGATTCGGCCGGCGGCAGCGCCAAGCAGGCGCGCAACCGCGCGACGCAGGCCATCCTTCCCCTGCGCGGCAAGATCCTGAACGTCGCTTCGGCGGGGCGCGAGAAGCTCGCCCAGAATCAGCAGCTCGCCGATCTCCTGCTCGCGCTCGGCTGTGGATCCGGCTCGCACTATCGGCACGATGACCTCCGCTACGAGAAGATCATCGTGATGACGGATGCCGATGTCGACGGCGCCCATATCGCCTCGCTCCTCATCACCTTCTTCTGGCGGCAGACGCCGCGGCTGATCGATGAGGGGCATCTCTATCTCGCGGTGCCGCCGCTCTACCGTCTGTCGCAAGGCGGAAAGACCGTCTATGCCCGCGATGACACCCATCGTCAGGAGCTGATGGGCACAGTCTTCAAGGGGAAGGGCAAGGTCGAGATCGGCCGCTTCAAGGGCCTCGGTGAGATGATGCCGGCGCAGCTGAAGGAGACCACCATGGATCCGAAGAAGCGCATGTTGCTGCGCGTCTCGGTCACCCATGAGGACCGGCCCGAGACCTCCGACGTGGTCGAGCGGCTGATGGGCAACAAGCCCGAGGCGCGCTTCGCCTTCATCCAGGAGCGTGCTGCCTTCGCGACGGAACTCGATATCTGAGGCATCATTGCCGGGCTTCGCCGGTCGCCAACAATCTGGGGGAAAAACAGCTTTTTGCCCTGTGCGAGCTGTGGCGGCGGCGTCCGGAAGGGGCTTCCCGCTATTTGTCTTTTCATTTGTCAAGGCCATCCGTTGACTTTGGTCACGATCTCCCTATGTTCGCGCAGAATGCCATCGTCGGACTGAGCTTTGCGGACGATGGCGTCAGCCGCGTCCTCAGCCACGTGTCATCCTGGCGCGAGCGGGCGCCCCGACATACGGACCACGATGTCATTTTCTGATCTTGGCCTCAGTGACAAGGTGCAGCAAGCCGTCGCTGCTGCTGGTTACACGAAGCCTACCCCTATCCAAGAACAAGCGATCCCGCATGCCCTGCAGCGTCGGGACGTACTCGGTATCGCGCAGACAGGCACCGGCAAGACGGCAGCCTTCACGCTGCCCATGCTCACGCTCCTGGAGAGCGGCCGAGCCCGTGCGCGAATGCCACGCACGCTCATCCTCGAACCGACGCGCGAACTCGCCGCGCAGGTGGAGGATAGCTTCATCAAATACGGCGCGAATCATAAGCTCAATGTGGCCCTGATCATCGGTGGCGTGTCCTTCGGCGATCAGGATGCCAAGCTGACGCGTGGCGTCGATGTGCTGATCGCGACCCCTGGTCGCCTGCTCGATCATTTCGAGCGTGGTAAGCTTCTCCTCACGGGCATCGAGGTGCTCGTCATCGACGAAGCCGACCGCATGCTCGACATGGGCTTCATCCCGGATATCGAGCGTATCTGCCGGATGGTGCCGTTCACGCGCCAGACGCTGTTCTTTTCGGCCACCATGCCGCCGGAAATCCAGCGGCTCGTCGATACCTTCCTGCACAATCCGGTGAAGTTGGAGGTCGCCCGCGCCTCCTCGACGGCGAGTACCATCACGCAGCGTCTCGTGGCGTCGGGCCGCGAACAGCATGACAAGCGCGAAGTTCTGCGCAACCTCATCCGCGGTGCGGTGGACCTGAAGAATGCCATCATCTTTTGCAACCGCAAGCGCGACGTCGCGGTGGTGCATCGCTCGCTCGAACGCCATGGCTTCAGCGTCGTGGCGCTTCATGGTGACATGGACCAGCGCTCGCGGACGCAGGCGCTTGAGCGCTTCCGCAGCAACGACGTTCAGTTGCTCGTGGCGAGCGACGTGGCCGCGCGGGGCCTTGATATCCCCGATGTCAGCCACGTCTTCAACTTCGATGTGCCCCATCATCCGGAGGATTATGTCCACCGCATCGGCCGCACGGGCCGCGCCGGTCGTGCCGGGCACACCGCGATGATCGTGACCTCGGCTGATGCGAAGGCCTTGGCCGCGATCGAGAGCATGACCGGCCAGCCTATCGCCTGGGAAGGCGATCCGCTCGATCCTAACGCCGAGGACGAAGAGCCCCGGCGTGGGGGACGCGGCAGGGATCGCCGGTCCCGCGACGGCCGTGGTCGCGACAGCGGTGCCACCGGAGGCAAGGAACGCGGACGTCGGCACGAGGGCGAAAGCCCGAAAGCCGCTGACAGCCCGCCGCCCCGCCCTCACCATTCAAAGCCCACCACGGAGAAGCCCGCCTCGGGCCGGTATGAGCGTGGGGATGGACGCCGGGGCCGCCATGATGATGACGGACCGAGCTTCGTAGGCTTCGGTGACCACGTCCCGGCCTTCGTCCTACAGGAAGTTCGCTTGCCGAAAAAAGCGACAGTAGCCGACGACTGAAAAACCATCAGAACAAAGCCCCCCGGTTTGATCCAGGGGCTTATTTGTCCGATGGGATGCTCACTGCCGCTTTGATCTCATCACGAGGCCGCAGCCGAAGAGATCAGGAGCCCCTGCCCGCCCGTCCACGCCCGCGGGATGCGGCTTGAGAGCGTTTCGCCGCTGCGAGGGCAAGCTCGGCCCAGCGAGCCGCCTCCGCTGGATCATCGAGCGCTGAATCGGGCAGGCTCCAGAACGACATCACCACGATGCGCCCGTCCTGCCGCTTGTAAGAAAAGGGCAACGCGCCAGCCTCCTCAAACAAGGGCTTGCTGCCGTCGTCCACCTTCAGGAAAAGCGTGCTGTCGACTTCAAGCGCGAACATGAGATCGCCGCGATAGATCCCCTGACCGCCGAACATCCGCTTGACCCGCACCGGGCCAAAAGCCTGAAAGATGTCGCCGAGATCGGCCGCATCCATGGCTTGCGTCCCCTGCCCGCCAGAGGCCCTAGCTCAAGGCGCCGGCCAGGGCCTCGGGACGCGCGGGCGTTATGGCGACGGACTCGCCACAGCCACAGGCTGACGTCTCGTTCGGATTGTTGAACACAAAGCCGGAACTCATCTTGTCGGTCTTGAAGTCCATCGTCGTACCGAGCAGGAAAAGCACCGCGCTTGGATCGATGGCGATGGTGACACCCTTGTCCTCGACGACATCCTCGCCCGGCTTCAGCGTATCGGCGTAGTCCATCGTATATTCCATGCCGGCACAGCCACCCTTCTTGACGCCGATACGAAGGGCGACAGCTGGTGGATTGGCCTTGGCCATCAAATGCTTCACGCGCGTGGCAGCAGCGTCTGTCAAGCTCATGACGGTCAGCTTCGGGCGAGGTGCACCCATCGCATCATTACTCCTCACGCAGGGTTCAAGGCCCTGGGATTCTCTCTGTCAGGGATAAAGATAGGCATTCTGTCCGGCGAGGTCGAGGGGGCGCGTATCAATAGCTCGCCCAGATGCCGGGTGTCGCGAGTTCCAGGAGATGGCCGTCAGGATCGCGCAGGTAAATGCTATGGCCGCCCTTGGGCCATTCGGTCCGCCCCTCGATCGGGATACCGGCGGCGGCCAGGCGCTCCTCCCATATCTGCATATCGGCCGTGGTGACGGCGAAGGCGATGTGGAGCGGCCCATGGCCATCGTGGGGAGGAATGGTCCCGCCGGGCAAGGTCACGGTATCGAGCGTCGATCCGCGCTTGAACAGCAGCAGCACATTCGCGCCTCCCACATCGAAGGCGCAGAAACGCGTATCGCTGGTCAAGGCCTCGAGACCGAGCACGTCCCCGTAAAAGCACGCCGCGCGGTCGAGGTCATCGACATAAAGCGCGGTCTCCAGAATGCGACCGAGCCTCGGCTTGTATGACTTCGGCTTGTCTGGCATCGCTACCACATGTCGAGCGCGACGCGTGCCTCATCCGACATTCGGCTCTGATCCCATGGCGGATCAAAGACCATGTTGACGGTGACACCCTGGATACCACCGACGGCCAGAACGGCATTCTCGACCCAGCCGGGCATTTCGCCGGCCACCGGGCAGCCAGGCGCTGTCAGGGTCATGTCAATCGTGATGTGCCTGTCGTCGGCGATATCAACCCTGTAGATCAGGCCAAGCTCATAGATATCGGCGGGAATTTCCGGATCATAGACGGTCTTGAGCGCGGCGACGATCTCGTCACCCAGGCGCTCGACCTCTTCCTCCGGCAAGGCCGACGGCGCGGCGACCGCCGGCGCATTGGGCTTTTCTTCCTCAATCGGCGACGCGGGCGACTGGGTCAACGGTCCATCCTCTACAGGCAACGGTCATTGTGAATCGACGAAGATTATCGTTTCACAATCCCGATGTAGGCGCTTAGGCGCGCCTGTTCAATCGGATAACGAATGCGCGGAGTGCCCCGCGCATCTCCCCGCTAGTCGAGGAACAGATGCTCGGCCTTGTTGAGCGCCTCAACGAAGGCGTCGATCTCCGCGATGGTATTGTAGAGGCCGAACGAGGCCCTGCAGGTCGATGTGGTGCCGAAACGGGCGAGAAGCGGCTGGGCGCAATGGGTGCCCGCGCGGACCGCTATCCCCGACCGGTCGATGATCGTGGCGACGTCATGGGCATGGGCGCCCTTCATCTCGAAGGATACGATCGCGCCCTTGGACTGCGCCTTGCCGATGATTCGGATCGAGTTCAGGCCGGCGAGCTTTTTATGGGCGTAGTCTCGCAGCTGGTCTTCGTGATTGAGAATGGCGCCGCGTCCGATCGACTCGATATAGCGCACGGCGGCGCCGAGGCCGATCGCCTCAACGATAGGCGGTGTGCCGGCCTCGAACCGATGCGGCGGAGAGTTATAGGTGACGCGATCGAGGGTCACTTCCTCGATCATTTCACCGCCACCGTTGAAAGGTGGCAGCTTCTCCAGCCATTCACGCTTACCGTAAAGCACGCCGATCCCGGTCGGGCCATAAACCTTGTGACCGGTAAAGACGTAGAAATCCGCGTCGAGCTCGCGCACGTCGACCGGCAGGTGAACCGCACCCTGGCTTCCATCCACCATCACCGGAATGCCACGCGCATGGGCTAGCCGCACGATCTCCTTGATCGGCATCACCGTGCCCAGCACGTTCGACATATGGGTTATGGCGACGATTTTGGTGCGCGGAGTCAGCAGCTTTTCGAATTCATCGATCAGGAAATTGCCATCGTCGTCGACCGGAGCCCATTTGAGCACGGCGCCGTTACGTTCCCGCCAGAAATGCCACGGCACGATGTTCGAATGGTGCTCGGCGATCGACAGGACGATCTCGTCGCCAGCGCCGATATTGGCAAGGCGCCCGAAGCTCGCGGCGACGAGATTGATCGATTCCGTCGCCGAGCGCGTGAAGATGATCTCGTCGGTGCTTTCCGCGTTAACGAAGGCGCGGACGGCCTCACGCGCATCCTCGAAAGCCTCCGTCGCAGCGTTGGCGAGATAGTGCAGGCCACGGTGCACATTCGCGTAGCCGCCTTCCATGCAGCTGACCATCGTATCGATCACCGCACGCGGCTTCTGTGCCGACGCGGCGCTGTCGAGATAGATCAGCGGCCTGCCATGGACCTCGGTCGCGAGGATGGGAAAATCGCGACGGATCGCCGCGACATCGTAGGTATTGTTGGCAACGGCGATATTCATGGCCTTCGCCTCATCTTCCTTGCTCAGGCGGCTCGCCGTGCGGAGTGGCACAACACTGTCCCACTCCGCAGCCCATTCCGGGTCACCGGAAGGGCGGCCGCGTACCAGCCGGAACTATCCGGCGCGTCCGGCAAGCCAGCTTGCCGCCAGGTCCGTCAGCTCTTCCCGTACGTCGTCCAGGGCGATGGGCTCCAGCGCCTCACCCAGGAAAGCCTGCACGAGAAGGGCTTCCGCTTCTGGCCGTGGCAAGCCACGTGCCATGAGATAGAAAAGCAGCTCGTCGTCGAGCTGCCCGCATGTCGCGCCGTGGGCGCAAACCACGTCGTCAGCGAAAATTTCCAACTCTGGCTTGTTATTCATTGCAGCGCCTTCGGAGAGAAGGAGCGCCGCGGACATCATCTGGCCATCCGTCTTCTGCGCATGTTGCCGAACGATGATCTTGCCCTGGAAGACACCGGTGGCCTCGCCATCGACTACCGTCTTGAAGAGCTCCCGGCTCTGGCAGCCGGGCACTATATGATCCACTACCAGCGTCGTATCGGCAAGGCTCTTGCCCGCAAGCATTGTCGCACCACCGATCGTGGCCACGCTGTCCCTGCCGGCGAAGGCCAGAAACACCTGGTGCCGCGAGACATGCGCACCGGCCACGACCCCGGTCGACGTGAACTTCGCCTCGGCGCCGAGGGTCACCATCAGGGTCGACAGCGCGAGCGCGCAATCACCTTCGGCATTTAACCGGATATGCGTGATGTCGACCGAGGAACCGGCGACCATCTCGACCACGCTATTGCTATGATAGCCGACGCCTGCCGGCCCCTCGTGGCTTTCGACGAGCGTGAAGGCCGTGTCGTCGCCGGCGGAGATAACGACGCGTGGCGAAGTCGCGAAAGCCTTCGAGCCCGCGTTGATAAAACGCAGCACCAGCGGAGCGTCGAGCTTCACACCATCAGAAACGCTGATGATCGCGCCGTCGGCGACGAAGGCCGAATTGAGCGCGACGGCCGCGTTGTCCCGGGCGACATCCGGTCCGCCCATCGTGGCGAGCAGCGGATGGCCGCTCGACAGGGCCTCGGCCAGCGATGTGATCTCTACACCCTCCGGAATCGATTCGGTGGTGACGAGATGGCCGTTGACAAAGGTGATGCGGGCGCCGGAGACGGCGGCAAAGGCCTTGCTGCCGGCGATCGCGGGATCCGTTTCCGCGAGTTGCGGGCGCGCGGCCAGTGGTGGCGCTTCCTGCACCAGGCTGCGCAGATCCGTGTATTTCCACTCTTCGACACGCCGATGCGGGAGACCCGCCGCTTCAATCAGCGCGAAGGCCTCGTCGCGGTGTTCCAGTGTGGTGTGTGTACCCGGCAAAGTGTTCCTGACGACCTTGTAGAGGTCTATCAGGCCTGCCTCAGCCGGCGTGCGGATGGGGGTGATGACTGACATGACCTTCCCTCACGCCGCCAGTTCGCGGTAGTCGGCATAGCCGTTGGCCTCGAGTTCGAGGGCAAGCTCCTTGCCGCCCGAACGCACCACCTTGCCCTTGGACATGACATGCACCGTATCGGGCACGATGTAGTTCAGGAGGCGCTGATAGTGGGTGATGACGAGGAAGGAGCGGTCCTCAGCGCGCAGGGCATTGACGCCTTCGGCGACGATCCGCAGCGCGTCGATGTCGAGGCCTGAGTCGGTCTCGTCCAGGATGCAGAAGCTCGGCTCAAGCAGCGCCATCTGGAGAATTTCCATGCGCTTCTTCTCACCGCCGGAGAAGCCGACATTGAGTGCGCGCTTTAACATTTCCTGATCGATCTCAAGAGTTTCCGCAGCTTTTTTCACGCGTCGCATAAAATCAGGAGTGGTCAGCTCTTCTTCATCGCGGGCCTTGCGCTGCGCATTCAGCACCGATTTCAGGAAGGTCATGGTGGCGACGCCGGGAATTTCCAGCGGATACTGGAAGGCCAGGAAGATGCCCTTGGCGGCTCGTTCGGACGGTTCGAGCTCGAGGATATTCTCACCGTTGAGCAGGATCTCGCCATCGAGGACCGTGTAGTCCTCCTTGCCCGCGATGACGTAGGACAGCGTGGACTTGCCGGACCCGTTGGGACCCATGATGGCGGCGACCTCGCCGTCGTGCACCTTCAGGCTCAGGCCGTTGAGGATACGCTTGTCCTCGATGTCGACGACCAGGTTGTTGATCTCAAGCATTCTTCCAATCCCGCATTGGCTTCCGGCTGTCTCAAGGCGCTTTGCGCCGCTCCGAACCGGAAGGGAGTGTTCACGATAAACAGAGGTGAAGGGCCTTTTGTTTGCCTGAGCGGGCTATCAGTCGACGCCCGCCACGCGGCAAAATCCGTCAGCCGACCGACCCCTCCAGACTGATCGAGATAAGCTTCTGCGCCTCGACCGCGAATTCCATCGGCAGTTGCTGCAGCACGTCCTTGACGAAGCCATTGACGATGAGGGCAATGGCCTCCTCCTCGGAGAGCCCGCGCTGCATGCAGTAGAACATCTGATCGTCGGAGATCTTGGAGGTGGTTGCCTCATGCTCGAAGACCGCGCTAGCGTTCTTCGATTCGATGTAGGGCACCGTATGTGCGCCGCACTGATCGCCGATGAGCAGCGAGTCGCAGTTCGTGAAGTTCCGCGCACCGGACGCCCGGCGATGCGCCGAGACGAGACCACGGTAGGTGTTGTCCGATTTGCCGGCGGCGATGCCCTTCGAGATCACCTTGCTCGTCGTGTTGCGGCCGAGATGGATCATCTTGGTGCCGGAATCGACCTGCTGATAGCCGTTGGAAATGGCGATCGAGTAGAACTCTCCGCGCGAATTGTCGCCGCGCAGGATGCAGGACGGATATTTCCAGGTGATGGCCGAGCCTGTCTCCACCTGCGTCCAGGAAATCTTCGAATTCGCGCCCCGGCAATCGCCGCGCTTTGTCACGAAGTTGTAGACGCCGCCCTTGCCCTCGGCATCACCGGGGAACCAGTTCTGCACCGTCGAGTACTTGATCTCGGCATCGTCGAGGGCGATCAGCTCGACCACGGCCGCGTGGAGCTGGTTCTCGTCGCGCGCCGGCGCCGTGCAGCCCTCGAGATAGCTCACATAGGAACCCTTGTCGGCGATGATCAGCGTGCGCTCGAACTGGCCCGTGTTGCGCTCATTGATGCGGAAATAGGTGGACAGCTCCATCGGGCAACGCACGCCCTCCGGCACATAGACGAACGAGCCGTCCGTGAAGACGGCTGAATTGAGCGTGGCGTAGAAATTATCCGTCACTGGCACGACCGAGCCCAGGTACTTGCGCACCAGTTCGGGATGCTCGCGGATGGCCTCCGAGATCGAGCAGAAGATGACGCCTGCCTTCCTCAGCTCCTCTTTGAAGGTTGTGACCACCGACACCGAGTCGAAGACGGCATCGACGGCGACGCGCGAGCCGGCACCCTCGACACCGGCGAGGATCTCCTGCTCCCGCAGCGGAATGCCGAGCTTCTCGTAGGTCTTGAGGATCTCGGGATCGACCTCGTCCAACGACTTCGGGGCCGCGTTTTTCTTGGGCGCGGCGTAGTAGTGGAGTTCCTGGAAGGGGATGGGCGGATATTGCACGCGCGACCAGGTCGGTTCGCGCATGGTGAGCCAACGCCGATAGGCATCGAGCCGCCATTCGGTCATCCACTCAGGATCACCTTTCTTGGCGGAGATCAGGCGGACGATGTCCTCGGACAGGCCGACGGGGGCCAGGTCCATCTCGACCTCGGTCTCGAAACCGTATTTGTATTGATCAACGTCGATCGCCTTAACGCGTTCGACGGTCTCCTGCACTGCAGGCATTGCTCAACTCCTCTCACGGCTTCAAGGGCCGTGGTTTCCCGTCATCGTAAGCCCGGGGTCTTCCCGCCCTCGGGCAACCTCGCTACGCCGCCCTCTCTCCTTGGCGACGCGCCAACACGCTTCGCGTGACCCTGGCAAAAGCCGCCGCGAACCGTTCGACGTCTTCATCCCGGGTCGCCCAGCCAAGACTGATGCGCACCGCCCCCTCCGCGACATCAGGTTCAACGCCCATCGCGGCGAGAACATGCGAGGGGCGCACCTTCCCCGACGAACAGGCCGACCCCGACGAAACCGCGACGCCAGCGAGATCAAAGGCCATCACCAGCGTTTCCGCCTTGACGCCAGGAATGGCGAAGGCCGAGGTATTGGCAAGGCGCTCCACCCCGTCTCCGAAGACGACGACCTCCGGCAACACACTCCGCATATCCTGCTCGACGCGGTCGCGCATCAAGGCCATGGCGTTCATATAGTGATCAATCGCGCCAAATGCGATCGCCGCGGCGGCGCCGAAGCCGACAATAGCCGCGAGATTCTCCGTTCCGGCGCGATGGCCTTCTTCCTGTCCGCCACCACGCAGGAGCGCGGGCCCGAGATCGATACCCGGATTGTAGACCAGCGCGCCCGCGCCCTGCGGGCCGCCGAACTTGTGCGCCGAGAAACTCAGCATGTCGGCGCCGAGGGTCGAGAAATCGATGGGCATCTTGCCTGCGGCCTGCACCGCATCGACATGCAGAATGCCGCCGGCGGCATGCACGAGCTGCGCCACCTCACCGATCGGCTGCAGAACGCCCGTTTCGTTATTGGCCATCTGCAGCGACACAAAAGGCCGGCCTGCGCTGTCGTCGAGATGTTCCTCCAGCCAGGCGATGTCGACGACGCCGTTGCCATCCACCGGTACGACAGCCACGGCCTCCGCTGGAAATCGCCCGCCGGCGAGAATGCTCGGATGCTCCGTTGCGCCGACGAAGCAACGGGCCAGCGGGAGATCCTTGTTCCGCCCATCGAAACCGCGGACCCGCACATGAGGAGACAAGGCCAGCACATTCGCCTCGGTGCCGCCGCTCGTGAAAACAAGCTTGGCGGCCTCGGCCCCTACCAGAGCCGCGGCCTTGCCGCGCGCCTCCTCGATGGCGGCGCGCGCGGCGCGACCTTCCCGGTGGACCGAGGAGCCATTGCCGGACGTGGTGAGGACACGCAGCATCGCCTCCACCACCTCCGGACGGAGTGGCGCCGACGCATTGTAATCCAGATAAACTCGACCCGCCGTCATGCTTGTTTCCAGGGAAAAAGGGCCCACTTCATGGAAGTCTTGCCTTTAACCCCCCTCGTTGTGCTACATACGCTCGTGAAAGCGTGGGCGGCCTTACCGATGTCCGGTTGTATCATAACAAGATACACGCATCGGTAGGCCTTAGAATAATTCTAACCGTGATTTATGGCGCTGCAGCAAACGAAGTCAAGGGACGTCAGCTTTTATGTCCCTCGCTGAGCTCATGCCTTCTCACGGCCATGGTGTCGGAGCCAATGCCTGAAGTTATTTTCACCGGACCCGCCGGACGTATAGAAGGCCGCTATCATCCGGCCAAGGAGAAAGGTGCGCCAATCGCCATCGTGCTGCACCCGCATCCCCAGTTTGGCGGCACGATGAATAACCAGATCGTGTACAGCCTCTATTACACTTATGTGAATCGCGGCTTCTCCGTTCTTCGTTTCAATTTTCGTGGCGTGGGGCGCAGCCAGGGCGCGTTTGATCACGGCCAAGGCGAGTTGTCGGATGCGGCGGCAGCGCTTGACTGGGCGCAGTCAGTCAATCCCGAAGCCCGTACCTGCTGGATCGCAGGCGTTTCCTTCGGCGCCTGGATTGGCATGCAGCTTCTGATGCGTCGCCCCGAGATCGAGGGCTTCCTGTCGATCGCGGCCATGGCGAACCGCTATGACTTCAGCTTTCTGGCGCCCTGCCCGTCGTCGGGCCTCTTCGTCCACGGCTCGCAGGATCGCGTCGCGCCGCTGCGCGAGGTCGTCAGCGTCATCGAGAAGGTGAAGACCCAGAAGGGCATTCAGATCGAGCACGCGGTCGTCGACGGCGCCAACCATTTCTTCGAGGGCAAGCTCGAGGAATTGATGACCACGGTCGACGGCTATCTCGACAAGCGTCTCGGCGCTGTCCAGGAGAACGCGGCCTGAGGCCGGCCATCATCCTGAACTGAATTCAGCGCCCGGCCCTATCGAGCCGGGCGTTTTCATTCCCGGGCGCATCCGCGTCCCTCAATTGGCGCGCGCCCCATGAAATTCGAAAAAAAACCTGCTACAGGGCACGCTGTCATCCTTACGGATGGCCGACGATGCCGCACTTGATAAAAGCCCGAGAATTCATGACCCGCTTCCGCTCCGACTTTCTCCGCACGCTCGACGAACGCGGCTTCATCCACCAGATCTCGGACCCGGAAGGGCTCGACGCCCTTGCTCTCAAGGGCCGCATCTCCGGCTATGTCGGCTATGACGCAACCGCGACGTCGATCCATATCGGCAACCTTATCTCGGTCACCATGCTCTATTGGCTGCAGGAAACGGGCCACCAGGCGATCAGCCTGATGGGCGGCGGCACCTCCATGGTGGGCGACCCCTCGTTCCGCGACGATCAGCGCAAGCTTCTGACCGTGGAGCAGATCGAAACCAATATCGAGAGCATCAAGCGGGTCTACGGGAACATCCTGAACTACGGTGGCTCCAACCCGGCGACCATGGTCAATAACGCCGACTGGCTGCTCAAGCTCAACTATGTGGAGTTCCTGCGGGACGTCGGCCGGCATTTCTCGGTCAACCGCATGCTGAGCTTCGATTCGGTCAAACTCCGTCTCGATCGCGAACAATCGCTGAGCTTCCTTGAATTCAACTACATGATCATGCAGGGCTACGACTTTACCGAGCTCAACCGGCGCTACGGCACGGTTTTGCAGATGGGTGGGTCGGACCAGTGGGGCAATATCATCAACGGTGTCGATCTCAGCCATCGAATGGGTGGCCCGCAGCTCTATGCCCTGACAACGCCCCTGTTGACCAAGGCCTCAGGCGAAAAAATGGGCAAGTCGGCTTCGGGCGCCGTGTGGCTCAATGGCGATCTCTTCAGCGCCTATGATTTCTGGCAGTACTTCCGCAACACGGAAGACGCCGACGTCGGCAAGTTCCTGAAGATCTTCACACGTCTCCCGCTGGACGAGATCGCCAAGCTGGCGGCGCTCGGCGGCAACGAGATCAATGAAGCGAAGAAGGTCCTGGCGACCGAGGTCACGGCCATCGTCCACGGTCGCGCCGCCGCCGAGGCGGCGGCGGAGACCGCGCGCAAGACCTTCGAGGAGGGCGCGCTCGCTGATACCCTGCCGAGCGTCGATCTGCCGCCGGGAAGCCTTGCAGCGGGCCTCGGCGTGCTGAACGCCGCCGTCACCGCCGGGCTTGTCGCCTCGACCGGCGAGGCACGCCGCCAGATCAAGGGCGGCGGCCTGCGTATCAATGATACAACCGTGACCGACGAACGCGCGGTTCTAACGGCGGCGGATCTGACCGGCGACGGAGTGATCAAGATCTCCCTTGGACGCAAAAAGCACGTCCTGCTCCGGCAGTCCTGAACCGCCATGCGGCCACACGGAGTCTGGGTGGACTGACCCAGACGCCGCGTGATCGGTTCCGATGGCTTGAGTGCGGTCCAGGTGGGAGCGGACGTCGGCGATGACTGCCCGTGCCCGGCGCCGAAATTTCCACGAGCGCCCTCAGCGCTCAGGAACCGAGCCGGGCGGAACAATCTCGGCGCGACCGCTGTCAGCGCGGCCAAGGTCGAAGAACTTCCTGAAGATGCCCGGTGCGATCGCCGATAACGGGTTGATCGACATGACAGGATTGGCGGTCGTGCCGCTGACACGGAAGTTGACCGCGAACAGACCCTCATACTGCCCGCCACCAAGGATCAGCCCGACGATGGGCAGCTGGCTGAAGATATTATTCAAGGCATAGGCAGGCACGTAGGTACCAGACAGATCGAGCCGGTCACGCGACGTGTCGAGATGCCCCTCCAGACTGACGCCCACGGTCGGCCCCCAGACCACACCCTCGCGGATATTGATGCGCCCGGTCGCGCGCGTGAAATTCACCTTCAGCTTCGTGAAGCTGATATCCGAGGGATCAACACCCCCGGGACGCCCCTGTTGGGGGGTCTCCGCGATGATGCGCTGCAGGCCTTGATCGTTACGGATGCTGAAATCCCAGATTGTCAGGTCGCCATTTTGCGGGTCATCCCCTGACAGCGTGAGATGAGCGGCGCCACCGGCCATTCGCTTGTAGAGATCAGCAAAGCGCAGTGCCGATCCAGCATTGCCGGTCTCCACGAAAATCGCGCCCTTGTTGCCAAGCTGGCCGCTGATCGGCGCGCTGCCAAGCCGCCCCTTGAGAGCCAGGTCGGAGACCGTCTTGCCGCGACGAGCCAGCTTCAGGTTCGCGTTGGAAATGACCTCGTCGTTGTAGCCGGCGAGTATGTTGACGCTGAGATCAAGGTCGATGTCCGCGGCTGCTCCGCCGGCGCCGCTCGAGCCGTCACTCAACGTGGCGAGGAAGGGGCGCGCATCCAGCACATTGCCCCGGACCGCCAAACGGTAGGCGTTGCGATTGCGGCTCACGTCGAGACGCAGATCATCACCCGGTGACAGCTTCACCTGCGAGAAGCTCGCCTCTCGTAGCGCGCCATCCGCCGTGAACTTCGCCGTGCCCCTGGCGAGAGCGCCCGCATCGAGCGCGATGTCACGCAAGTCGTAGCCATCGGCATCCACGAGTGCGAAGGAAAGGCGCCCCGGCTTGCCCGCGGCCTTGCGCCATCCGGGCAGCAGATCGTCGATTGAAGCGCGCGCCAGATCGACATCGACGGAGGTTGGCACCTTCGTATCGAAGCTCTTGACGAGCTTAACCCCGATCGGGCCACGCAGCTTGTTCTTCAGATCGAAGCCTTTGCGCGCGCGCGCCGCATCGTCGAGGACGAGCGAAATCGCCACTTCACCAGCACTCGAGCGCAGGAGTTGGCGCATGTCGATTGTCGCGGGAAGGCCGGAGATCTGCCCCGTGCCCTTCAGCGTGAGCGCGGTCGTATCGACATTCAACGCAAGGGAGGCGTTTTCCAGCTTTTCCTTGCCGCTGATGCCATCCACCGAAAGATTGGTGAGGTTGCCCGAGGCTGTCGCCTTGACATCGGCGGCTGTCATGTCCTTGACGAGTGGAATCCCGAGGGAGACCTTGATGTCCGCCTGGCCGCGGACCTTCGCGGGATCGATGTCGATCTGCACCGTCCCCTTCAACGCATCGCTGCCAAGGAGCGCAATGAGGCCGTCGGCCGGTCCGCGCAGTCTGAAGTCGACCGTCGAGAATACTGGCGGCGTATGATCGGCGACGGCGAAGACACCATCGGCGAGGCTGAGCGAACGGTTGGCGGGAAGCTGGACCTGCGCCTGGGCAACCTCGATCCGCGTCGTCAGGCCGGTGACGAGGCCGGTGACCGACATGCCAGTCAGAAGCGGCAATCCCTGTGCAGGCAGCAAGGTGCCGTCATTGATCGCGAACACGAGGTGAACCGAGGCGTCGGGAATTGGCTTCTTGTTGCGCGACGCGACCAGTTCCTCGCCCGTCAGCTTCGTCTGGAGAGCCATACCCTCGACAGTGCCTTCGGTCAGGTTGTCGACGAGATAGCGCCTGACGTCAGCCGCGACAAATGCTGGCCAGAAGCGCAGAACCGAGCGCACCGGGGCCTTCGGCACCGAAATGTCGAGATTAAGCCCCCCTTGATCGGCAACCGTACCGAGTGAGCCAGAGAGCGAGATGGCGTAGTCTTTCCCCGATACGCGGACTTGTTCGAAATTCACGCCCCCGCCGACAGCTCCGGTCATCGCGAGCGCGATGTCGTTGATCAGTACGGGAGGCTGGCCGTCCGTCAGATTCTCGATCGCGGCGCCCGATCCCGAGAGATTCATGCGCCAGAGCTGATCGCCCTCGGCGGGGGTCAGCCGTCCCGCGAGCGTGAACCGCGACGGCCCGGCGCGAAGGTCGGCCGAGGTAATGACGAGCTCGCCGGCAGCGGCATCCCACGTCGACGCGACCGCAAAACTGTCCACGGTTACTGGGGGCTGGTCAGGGTCATCCATCACGACCACGCCGCGTCCGCCGCTCAAGGTCGCGTCGAAGGCTGCGAGCGTGTCGTTCGCGGCGACTGTCAGATCGAGCTTGCCGGAGAGCGGCATGTCAGTCGTGACCAACGGCGTCCGAATGCCGTTGAGCAACAGCAGATCCGAGACCGGCATGTCTTCGACGGTCATCGACACGCGCCGCTCCGTTCCCGCAGCCGCGCCCATGACCGTGCCCGTGACCTGCCATGGGCCGTTCCTGCCTGTCAGGCCAAAGCCGAAATGCAGCTCGCCCGGCGCTGGACGCGCGACATTGAACGAAACGTCATCGAAGTTGATCCGCTGGCGTCGCGTATCATCGATCAGTGTCAGCCTGGCCCCGGAGAGACGCACCCGCTCGACACCGGCGATCGCCGAATCGCCCCCCGACACCAGGTCGATGAAGGAAACGGCTCCAACGGCCAGTGGCAGGGTCGTCCTGTCGGGAACCGAGCCGGTGGTGGCAGGCGTGTCTGGCCGGGCCTGCACCGACGGCTCCGGTTGAGATACCTCCGGCGGATCCGCTTCTCCGGCCGTCAGGGCGAGGCCACCGTCTCGGGCTACGAAGAGGCGAAGATCGAGACCACTTAGTTCCACCGAGCGCGGGATAATCTCACCGCGCAGCAATGCCCACGGAGAAACAGCAATTTCGGCCTCCTGTGCCTTCAGCAGGCTGAGGCCGCGCGGATCGCGCACATCGATCCTGTCCACCCTCAGGGTCGGACCATGGCGCGTATAGGTGATGGCGGTGTCCGCCAGATCGACTTTCCAGCCAGGTCCCAACCGCTCCGCCAGATGCGCGGCAATCGGATTGGCGATGTCGCCAATGAGGATGGGGCTGATCAGAATACGAAGAGCCGCGACGCACAGGAGAATGGCGACACCGCTCACCAAGCAAAACAACGTGCCACGCAGGACGCGCGACGGTCGCTTCCTGGTTACCTTTTTGATGCGCCGCCTGGGCCGCAATCTACGAAGAGCTGCCATATCGAATCAGCAACGGCTTTCAATCAGCGGCCAAGCGGCCACGACAGGGACAAAACCTCAGGCCATCCATCTCCTGCGCCACGGTCGGGGATCGAAGAGATGACGGACCAAAAGGCATTCCCGCTCCTTGCTGTATGAGAATCTCTCGGCACGACCGCCAGTTCAGTCGCCGCGATCCCTGATCGGCGGCAATAAATTCAGCTGCGCCAGACACCCGCAGATACTATAGCCGATCCTGTGCACATGCCGATGGCAGATCGTGTCAACGCGCTGGAAGTTTACCGGATTCGCGGGACACCATCGCCCCTCGGCACTCTAAATCGCCTCAATCTGACGAAAGGAAGGCATCATGACCCTTACGAGCGGATCCGTCGCGCCGGCATTCGATCTTTCTGTCGGCGCGGGGAAAAGGGTTTCTCTGGCCTCGTTGCGTGGTCGAAAGGTGGTTCTTTATTTCTACCCGAAGGACGATACCAGCGGCTGCACCCGCGAAGCGATGGATTTCAACGCATTACGCGCCGAGTTCGAGGCGGCTGGAACAGAGATCATCGGCGTCTCAGCCGATGATCTCGCCAGCCATGACAAGTTCAAGGCCAAGCATGATCTCTCGCTCACCCTTGCCGCCGACCCCGAGAAATCGGCAATCGAAGCCTATGGTGTGTGGGGCGAGAAGAGCATGTATGGCCGCACCTACATGGGTATTGAGCGTGCGACGTTTCTCATCGACGCGGCTGGCCGAATTGCGCAGATCTGGCGCAAGGTGCGTGTACCGGGCCACGCCGAAGATGTGCTCGCCGCCGCTCGCGCCCTCTAGGCGGCCTGTGCTCCCGCGAAATCGGAAAGCCGGTCCAGCGGGCCGTCACGACGCTGCTGATCCGATGATCTCGGCGCCAGACGTCGCCTGAAGCCAAACCCAAAAATACCACTGGTTGCATAGAATATTTATAACAACCTTTTACGGTGATTTAACCGCGCGATGCCATTAATTTCCCCATATCCGTGACAGATGGGACGAATCGGCATGGCGGATAGGCAAGACCTATTCGAAAGGGACGAACCGTTCAGGGAGCTTGTCTTCGCTGGGCAAACGAAGCGCGACTACATCTTCATCGGCCGTCCCGTCGCCCTCGCCTTCGCTGTGGCTTTCGTGCTGGCAGTGGCCTGGGCGGCGGCGGCAACCTGGGCGTTCGCCTTCCGCGACGGGCTCCTCAGCAAGATGGTCTCCCGCCAGGCAGAGCTGCGCTACGAGTATGAGGACCGTCTGCGCGACTTTCGCGGGCGTCTCGATGAAGTCACTGACAAGCAGGTGATCGACCAGGACATCTACGACGAGCGCATCATGGAGCTCCTCAAGCGCCAGGTTCAGCTTGAGGATCGTCAGGCCATGATCGATTCGCTGATCCGGCAGGCCAATATGCCTATTGGTGGTCCCATCGTCGCCGGCGATGCGGCAGGCGTCAGCGTCTTCACGCCTCCCAGCACTCCCCCCACGAACGGCGTGAGCATATCAAAGCCGTCTGCCCCTCAGGTTCTTCCAGGCAACCTTGGGTCGCCACGCCTGCCCGCGCATTTCTCATCCGACAAATATTCGCTCGGCGAACGCATCCTGCGCGCCAAGCGCTTCGCCGACGCCATGGACCGGCGCCATCTATCGACGCTCACAGGCCTTAGCGAGCATGCGCGACGCAGTTCCTCGCTATTGAAGGGCGTGATATCCGAGATCGGTCTTGACGCAGACACCCTCCTCGGCGGCGGTCAGCGATCGGCGCAAGGCGGACCGCTCCTGGGCCTGGACCAAGCGAGGACGGATCCCTTCACACGGTCCGCTGTCACCGCTCAGATCGACCTGACCACGCTGTATAGGCTGCGCCGCACCGTCGACAGCCTGCCCTTGCGGCGACCAGGCTTCGATTCCACGATCACAAGTGGCTTCGGCGTGCGCGCGGACCCATTCACGCGCGGGCTCGCCCTCCATTCCGGCATCGATTTCGCGCAAGCGGAAGGAACGCCCGTATTTCCGACAGGGATAGGGCGGGTAACCGTCGCGGACTACTCGGGTGGCTACGGCAAGATGGTGGAGATCGACCACGGCAACGGCGTGGTCACGCGCTACGCCCATCTTTCGGAAATCGACGTGCGTCCGGGAACCCCCGTCACGATGGACACGCAGATCGGCAGGGTTGGCAGCACCGGCCGCTCAACGGGCCCCCACCTGCATTATGAAACGCGGATTGCGGGCGAGGCGATCAACCCGTCACGCTTCCTGCGTGCCGCGGATCTGCTGGCGGAGATTCAATAGGCAGATATCAGCCCCCTGCCCGACGGATCGCCGGACAGGGATGGGCGAAGGGCCTGATCAGTCGATGTCCTCGACCTTGTCCGCGGCGCCGTAGATGCGCGCGGCGAGCGAGGCTTCTATAAAGGGGTCAAGCTCTCCATCAAGCACATCATGAGGCGTGCCGGACGTTACCCCCGTGCGCAGATCCTTGACGAGCTGATAGGGCTGCAGCACGTAGGAACGAATTTGGTGACCCCAACCGATCTCGCTTTTTGAAGCGGCTTCGGCGGAAGCCGCCTCCTCCCGCTTCTTCAGCTCGAGCTCGTAGAGACGCGCGCGAAGCATGTTCCACGCGGTAGCGCGGTTTTTGTGCTGCGACCGTTCGTTCTGGCAGGCCGCGACGATCCCCGTGGGGATATGGGTGATGCGGACCGCTGAATCAGTCGTGTTGACGTGCTGACCACCGGCACCCGACGAACGATAGGTGTCGATCCGGCAATCCGATTCCTTGATATCGATCTCGATACGGTCGTCGATCATCGGATAGACCCAGGCCGAGGCGAAGCTCGTATGGCGCCGGGCATTCGAGTCGAAGGGCGAGATGCGGACGAGCCGATGGACGCCCGATTCCGTCTTCAGCCAGCCATAGGCGTTATGCCCCTTGACGAGCAGGGTCGCGGACTTGATCCCCGCCTCTTCGCCATCGGTCTCTTCGATGAGCTCGACCTTGTAACCCTTGCGCTCACCCCAGCGGGCATACATGCGCATGAGCATGCGCGCCCAGTCCTGGCTCTCGGTGCCGCCGGCACCGGAGTGGATTTCCACATAGGTGTCGTTCTGGTCGGCCTCGCCCGACAGCAAGGTCTCGACCTGGCGCCGGGCGGTTTCAGCCTGCAACGCCTTAATAGTGGCCTCACCTTCCGCGATGACGGTCGCGTCATCCTCCATCTCCCCCAGTTCAATGAGGGTGATGGCGTCATCGAGTTCGCGCTCGATGCGGGCGATCGCCGACAAGCGGTCCTCAAGCTCCGTGCGCTCGCGCATCATCTTCTGCGCGGCTTCGCCGTCGTTCCAGAAATTCGGATCCTCAGATAGAGCGTTCAGCTCTTCCAGGCGTTTTGTGGCAGCATCCCAGTCAAAGATGCCTCCTCAGCAGTCCCACGGACTGCTTGGTGGTTTCGACGAGAGCTTCGATCTCGGCTCGCATGGCTACCAAATGTCTCTGTGAATGATCAGCCGCATGCGCGACCCAACGTGTATGATTAGTCGCATGCGCGACCCTGTGCTCATAGAGCATCGGGCCGCCGACTGTAAACCGCGCCGACATGCCAATGCTGCGAAGGTCTTCTTTAAACCGCGGCCGTGCCCGTCCGACCGCCCCTCGACCCCACGAAGGGCCAATGGGGCATCATTGAAGGCGGAAGGGTCGGCTACGTCAGTACAATCCGCCAGTGCCGGCACCGACACCGCCCCGCCCTGCGCTATCGGCATTCACAGCGCCCGTGGCCCCACCACCGGCGGCCATGGCAACGCCATCCGGCGGCGCGGTACCCGGCTTGAAGGCTTCGAGGATCGTTCCCTTGCCACTGCCGGAACTCCGCAGTCCCGAATGAGCGTCGACCTGAATGAGCTTGATTCCCGGCGGGACACGGAAGGGGGTCGCCGGCTTGTCCTTCAGGGCCATGCTCATGAAGTCACGGAAAATCGGAGCGGCCAGCGCGCCGGCGGAGACCCGCCCGCCGAGCGAGCGGGGCTTGTCGTAGCCAAGGAACACACCGACAGCAAGATCGGGCGAAAAGCCGACGAACCACACATCCTTGGCGTCATTGCTCGTTCCGGTCTTGCCGGCGAGTGGCTTACCGACGCTCTTCACGACGGTTGCCGTGCCACGCTGGACGACGCCTTCGAGGATCGACACGATCTGGTAGGCCGTCAGCGGATCGAGGACCTGTTCACGCTTGTCGACCAAAGTCGGCTCGCGCTGGTCGGACCAGGAGTCGGCGTTGCAATTCACGCATTGACGCTCGTCGTGCCGATAAACGGTCTTGCCCCAGCGATCCTGGATCCGGTCGATCAGGGTCGGCTTGATGCGCCGGCCACCGTTCACGAACATCGAATAGGCTGTCGTCATGCGCAGCACGGTGGTCTCGCCGGCGCCGAGCGACATGGAGAGGAGCTGCGGCATGTCGTCGTAAACGCCGAAACGCTTGGCATATTCAGACACGAGAGGCATGCCGACATCGTGCGCCAGCCTTACGGTCATCAGGTTCTTCGACTGCTCGATGCCGTAGCGCAGCGTGCGCGGACCCGCGAATTTCCTGTTGTAGTTTTCCGGGCGCCACATGCCGAGGCCTGGGCCCTGGTCGAGTTCAAACGCTCCATCCACGACGATGCTCGACGGCGTATAGCCGTTGTCGAGGGCCGTCGCATAAACGAAGGGCTTGAAGGAAGAGCCGGGCTGGCGCCAGGCCTGTGTGGCGCGGTTGAACTCACTCTGGTCGAAGGAGAAGCCACCCACCATCGCGAAGACACGACCGGTGTTGGGGTCCATCGCGACCAGCGAGCCCCCGATCTCCGGAATCTGCCTTAAACGGAACTGGCCGCTCTTGCCATCGATAGGCTCGGCATAGATCACATCGCCCGGCTGCAGGGCGGCGTTGACGCGGCCCTTGCGTGTCCAGCGGATACCGTCGACCCCAATGGTCCCGGTCTGCCGTTCGGCGTGAATCGCGCCGGACGGCTCACGGACCGGCTGCAGACCGATCGTCGCCTTCTGCGCGTCGGAGGACAGGACGACCGCGAGCTGCCACGGCTTCACGTCACCGTAAGCCTTGATCTGGGCAAGTGCCGCGCCCCATTCCCCCTGCGACAGGTCGATCTTCTGTTGCGCCCCCCGCCAGCCATGGGACTCGTCATAGCGGACGAGACCATCGACAAGGGCTTTGCGCGCCATCACCTGCATGGTGGGGTCAAGCGTCGTACGAACGGAAAGGCCGCCCTCGTAGAGCTCCTTCTCGCCGTAGCGCTCGGCAAGCTCGCGACGGACCTCCTCGGTGAAGAAGCCTGCGACCGCCGAGCTTTCCGGAAGCGAACGAGGCGACACGCCGAGCGGCGACGCCTTGGCCTTGTCGCCGTCAGCCCGTGATACGTAGCCATTCTCGACCATGCGGTCGATCACCCAGTTGCGACGCTCGATCGCCGCCTCACGTTGCCGGAAGGGGTGGTAATTCGTGGGTGCCTTGGGAAGCGCCGCGAGATAAGCCACCTCGGGCAGGGTCAACTCGTTGACGGACTTGCCGAAATAGTTGAGAGCGGCAGCGGCCACGCCGTAGTTGCCAGGGCCCCCGCCCGCCGTGCCGAGATAGATCTCGTTGAGATAAAGCTCGAGAATGCGATCCTTCGAATAGACCGACTCCATACGCAGTGAAAGGATCAATTCCTTGATCTTGCGCTCGTAGGTCTGCTCGTTGGTGAGCAGGAAGTTCTTCGCCACCTGCTGGGTGATCGTCGAGGCGCCCTGCTGGCGGCGACCACCGCTGCGCAGGTTGTTGATCGCGGCGCGGGCCACGCCCTCCGGATCGACGCCGCCGTGCTTGTAAAAGTTTTTGTCCTCGGCGGAGAGAAAAGCCGCGACCACGAGCGGAGGAATGGCTTGCATCGGCAGGAACAGCCGCCGCTCGCGCGAGTACTCGGCCAGAATGGCGCCGTCGCCCGCGTGGACGCGGGTCGTCACCATGGGCTCATAGTCCGCAAGCTGCGTGTAGTCGGGCAGGTCCTGGGAATAATGGTGGAAGACGTAGCCAACCACGCCGGCACCAATCAGGAACAGGATAGCGCCCGCCGTGAACGCAAAGCCGATAAAGCGCAGAATCAGTCGCATACAATTGGTCCAAAGCCGACGCCGGGAGGGCAAGAAAACGAGCCCCTCCCAACACCCTGTCGATCGGTCATCCCGCCAGCCCTCAAACGGTTACTTCTACCATAAGGTGAGGCAACAGTGCCAGCGCAGCCCGTGTGTACCCGGGTACATCACCGACAACTATGGAGAAAAGGCGACACCGCCCGCTTTTTCCGTGGGCGAGCGCTGAGAAAAATAGCGACTGATGGCCTCATTCAACGCATTGGCGGCATTCTTCTGCCACTCGTCCGAAACGAGGAGCGCGGCATCCTTAGCACTTGAGAGATAACCAAGTTCCACAAGGACTGAAGGCACATCCGGGGCCTTGAGGACACGAAATCCTGCCGACCGGTGCGGGTTCTTGTTCAGAAGAACCGTGCCCTTGAAGCTGTCGATCACATTTCCGGCAAATGAGTTCGAGAAGGTCCGTGTTTCCCGCTTCGTGAGATCGGCGAGAATCCCCACGATCTCATCGGGGTCTTCCGCCGCCTCGACGCCAGCGATCTGGTCGGCCAAGTTTTCCTTGTCGGCGAGGCGGGCGGATTCAAGATCGGTGGCGAGATCGGACCCCGTATAAATGGTGGCGCCACGCACCCCGCCACCCGAGCCCAACGTGTCGGCGTGGATCGAGATGAAGAGATCGGCACCGGCCTGCCGCGCCACGCGCGTGCGAGCGCCAAGCGCGATGAAGGTATCGGTCGTGCGCGTCATCATCACGCGATAGCGGCCGCTCGCCTCGAGCATGTCCCGCAGGCGCTGGGCGAAGGCGAAGACCACATCCTTTTCCAGGACACCGTCGCCTGTCTGGGCGCCAGGGTCGATGCCGCCATGGCCGGGATCGATCACCACCAGCGGCAGCGCTTCGTTCTTGGGGCCGTGGGTCACCGCTTTTGGCGTATCCGGTTGCTGCCCCGGCAAGCCGTCGCCTGAATCGACCATCGGCCGAAGCGCGGCCTTGCGATAGGCGCCGCGGGTTGCCTTGTTCAGCTCGATGACGAGTTCCGCGCCAGTCGCGGTCCGGACGGTCTCGACCCGGCCGACGAGGGCGGGCTCACGCAGGTCAATGACCACGCGCGAGCGCTCCGGCGCGAACAGGCCGAATCGAAACGAGCCAATGAAATGTCCCTTTCCGGCGGGTGGGCGCCCGGCATTCTTGGGTAACTGGAAATTGACTTCCGGCAAGTCGACGATGACCCGGTCCGGCCGCTCCAGAAGGAACGCTTTCGCCTCCACGCCCGCGGTCAGCGTGAACGTCAGCCGCGCGGTATCCTTGCGCGCATCGATGGCGACCGCGGTGGCCCTGACCATGCTGGCCTGACGGGAAGCCGCGTCGCCGGTCCGCCCGTCGGTTGCGCCCGCGCCAACGGGAAAGCCCCATAGGGGCAGCAGCAGCACCCCGGCCACGGCAAAACGCACGAGGCGTCTCTGGATTTCAGTCGTCGTGTACACAAGGCATCCGTATCATTCACGCTCCATCACCCGTACTGGCCTCGATCGATCCCCCGTGATCGCTTCAGTTGGCCGGCACACGCGAAGCTTCTGATCCGCCCCACTATGTAAGGCATACGTCACTGATGGTTAATCAATCATTCAGGCTCGTTGACGGTTTGGAAACAGCGTTGCACGCATATCACCTTGTGGATGACGCTTGCCAAAGGCGGCTATGCATCTGTAATGAAATCATGTCTCCATTCCGGTGTACGCGCGGCGGCTTCACGCACCCGCGCGGCGGCTGCCAGACAAGCAAAGCGACTGGGCCCGTCATGGCCCGCGCCTGAGCGTCGGGTACCTCGGCATGGAATTGAAATAATGGCTGCGGCGCACCCGTAGCCTCTCGCGGACGCCGGTCACGGCGTTCGCGGGCCTGATGAGTTAAAGGCTTGGAGGATATGGGCAGCTCACCGGACCGGGCACGCCTCGCAGCAACGCTGGCCGTCACAGACACGGCGGCGGGGTTTGCGCACCCGTCCGCGTTTTCCGCCTGCCGTCGTCACCTAGCCCGTTGTGCATCCCACCTTTCACATCCATCTGGCGCCGGCCTCCCCCGGCGCGTCAGCGTGCTTTCGCGTGTCCCCGCCTCCCCGGCGGGTTGGACTGGCAGATTGTTCCGGATTGGCAGGCCGTCGCTCGACAGCGGCGCCATGGCCTTCAGCATCAAGACGTCCAGGCCCATGACTCTCCGCGCGACGGCCGCCCATACGAGAGTTAACAATGGCCAACAAAATGCTTATCGATGCGGCCCACCCGGAAGAGACCCGGGTGGTCGTGGTTCGCGGAAACAAGGTTGAAGAGTTCGATTTCGAGTCGGCCAACCGCAGGCAGCTGCGTGGTAACATCTATCTCGCCAAGGTCACGCGCGTGGAGCCCTCGCTCCAGGCCGCCTTCATCGAATATGGCGGCAACCGGCACGGCTTCCTGGCCTTCAGCGAAATCCACCCGGACTACTACCAGATACCGGTCGCCGATCGGCAGGCCCTGATCGAGGAAGAGGCCCAGGCCGAGCGCGATGCCGAGCGTGACGAGGAGCGCGCCGCCAGCCGTCGCAGCTCGCGGGGACGCGAACGACGCCGCAATGACGACGAGACGGTGAGCAGCGCCGCCGCCGTCCCCGCGGACAGTGGTGACGAAACGGCCGCCGAGGACGCGGCCGCGACATCCGCCCCATCAACCGCCGAGGCCGCAGCGGACGAGAGCCGGCAGGACGGTGATCACTCGGTCGCCGAAGCCAAGGGCGAAACCTCCGACGCCACGTCCGACGAGGACGGCGACAGCGATGGCGACGACGCCGCCCATGAGGACGACGTCGTCGAGCAGGTCGGCGGATCGGCCGATGCCTCCGAGGAACTGCCGGACCGCCGCCAGCGCCCCCTGCGCCGCCAGTACAAGATCCAGGAAGTGATCAAGCGTCGCCAGGTGCTGCTGGTTCAGGTCGTCAAGGAAGAGCGCGGCAACAAGGGCGCCGCGTTGACCACCTATCTCTCGCTCGCCGGTCGCTATTCCGTGCTGATGCCCAATACCGCTCGTGGCGGCGGCATTTCGCGCAAGATCACCAATACGGCCGATCGCAAGCGCCTGAAGGAAATGGCCCAGGAGCTCGAGGTTCCTGATGGGATGGGGATCATCCTGCGGACCGCCGGCGCCCTGCGTACCAAGGCCGAGATCAAGCGCGACTTCGAATATCTCCTGCGCCTCTGGGAGAGCGTGCGCGAGCTGACCCTGAAGTCGACCGCCCCCGCCCTCGTCTATGAGGAAGGCTCGCTGATCAAGCGTGCCATCCGCGACCTTTACAACAAGGACATCGATGAAGTTCACGTGTCCGGCGAGGACGGCTACCGCGAGGCCAAGGATTTCATGCGCATGCTCATGCCGAGCCATGCGAAGGCGGTCCAGCCTTATCGTGAGACCCTCCCGATCTTCGTGCGCAACGGTGTCGAGTCCCAGCTCGACGCGATGTTCTCGAACCAGGTGACGCTCAAGTCCGGCGGCTACATCGTCATCAACCCGACCGAGGCGCTCGTTTCCATCGATGTGAACTCGGGGCGTTCGACGCGCGAGCACAATATCGAGGACACCGCGCTCAAGACCAATCTCGAGGCGGCCGAGGAAATTTCCCGGCAGCTGCGCCTGCGTGATCTGGCTGGGCTCATCGTCATCGACTTCATCGACATGGAAGAAAAGCGCAACAATCGCGCTGTCGAGAAGAAGCTGAAGGATTGCCTCAAGGACGACCGCGCGCGCATTCAGGTCGGGCGCATTTCGGCCTTTGGCCTCATGGAGATGTCACGCCAGCGCATCCGCACAGGCGTCCTGGAGAGCTCTTCCGTCCCCTGCCCGCATTGCGCCGGCTCCGGCTTCGTGCGTGCAACGCCCTCCATCGCTCTCCATATCCTGCGCTCCGTCGAGGAGACGCTGCTGAAGAGCGCCACGCATAACGTCACCATCAAGACGCCCGCGACGGTCGCGCTCTATATCCTCAATCAGAAGCGCGGCCATCTGCGTGATCTGGAGATGCGCTTCGGCGTGACGATTACCGTCGTCGCCGATGAAAGCTTCGTTGGCGCGACGCATTTTGCGCTGGAGCGCGGCGAGCTCGCGGTCAAGCCCGAACCCTCGATGTTCCCGGCCCGCGTGCAGGTCGACACCATCATTCCTGAAGAGGAGGAGGACGAGCCTGCCGCCGAGGATGAAGGCGACGAGGAGACCTCCGGGGACGAGGACAAGCCAGTTGAAGCTGAAGCGGCCCAGAGCGGTTCAGCCGCCGGACGGCATCCGGATGGCCAGCGCCGCGAAGCTGAAGGCGGCAATGGCGATGAAGGTGGCCGGCGCAGACGGCGCAGGCGGCGGCGGCGCGGCGGTCGCGGCGGAGATAATCGTGGCGAATCCGCGAACGGCTTCCACGCTGAAACAGCCGACCAGGATTCGTCCGGAGATGAGGCCGACGCCGAGGACACTTCCGACGCTATCGCGGCCGAGGAAGTTCAGGGCGAGGTGCCGGCGATTGCGGCCGCCAACGATGCCACGCCGATCGCAGACGACATCCTCGCCCCGGTTGAAGCGGTAGCCGACGCTGCTCCTGAGGCGGTGGAGGCCCTAGTGGACGAGGAACCGGCGACCGTCGCGGAGGCCCCTTCCGCCGAGCCCTCGACCAAGCCGAAGCGCCGCCGTTCCACCAAGGCCGCGAAGGCCGAGGCGACGGCTGCGCCGGCGGTCGCCCCGGCTGACGAGGCCGAGCCGACAGTTGAGTCCGCGCCCACGGCGAAGCCAAAGCCTCGCCGTCGCAAGGCAGCGGCGACGAAGGAACCCTCTGTGGCGCAAGATGCTGTCGCGGCTGCCCCGGAAACGGAAACCGCTTCTGGCGAAGAGACGGCTCTTGAAGCGGCGTCCACCGAGAAGGACGCAACGCCTGCAAAGAAAAAATCGACCCGTGCGCCGCGCAAGACCGCGACGACGGCTCGGGCAAAGACGTCGAAGGCAAAGGCTGGGGCAAGCGCCGATGCTTCGGACGCGCAAGAAGCCGAGCCTGCCGCCGCGTCGGATGAACAGGCCGCCCAAGCACCCGAGGTGGAGCCTGCGCAGGCATCCGCGCCAGCTAAAGATCGTCCCAAGCGCACGGGCTGGTGGTCAAGGGCTAAAGCCACCATTACCGGCGGTTAGTACGCTCCGACCGTTGCGGGCTCTCCGAAACAGTTCGGGGAGCCGTGCCGGGTGTAGGACAACAAAAAAAGGGCGGTTCGACCGCCCTTTTTTGTTGCCGCGTGGAACTTTGGCCCCCTACTCCATCGCTGCGGGTGGTGCCTCGCCGATCGTGCTGCGCAGGGGGCGCTCCTCCATGCGGATCAGGGCGCACAGGGCAATGCCGAACCAAATAGCGGCCGCAATGAAAACCCACCGGAATGTCGGCGCGAAATCCACCGTGCTGGCCGAGAAGGCAGCCGAGAGGTTTTCGTGGCTCAGGCCTTCACCGCTGTGCGACAGCAGCCCGAGCACAATGGCCCCGAAGATGGCGACGGCAACCGCGCCGCCCAACTGCCGCGCGAAATTCATCAACGCCATCGTCATCCCGAGTTGGTGCAAGGGCACGGCGTTCTGAATAGATATGGTCGTCACCGGCAGCGATGTGCCCAGCGACATGCTGATGACGATGAAAATGGCTTCCAGAGCCAGGAGTGGGAGGGGCTCCGGATGGATCGCCAGGATGATCAGGCCGATCGTCGAGATCGACAAGCCCACCACCGGAAGGCGCTTGTAGTGCCGGACCCGCGGCATCAGAATGCCGGAGATGAATGCTCCGCACACTGTTCCCGCCATGAGCGGTATCAGGGCCACACCGCTCGCGCCCGCGCTGAAGCGATAGACGGTCTGCAGGTAGATCGGCAGGTAGATGGATAGTCCGATGAAGGCACCCATCGAAAATCCGGTCGAGATATTGCCGGTGCGAACGACCTGGTTCTTGAGCAGCGATAGCGGCAGGAAGGGCTCCGGCGCGGCATGCAGACGGGCGACGAAGCCGATCCAGGCGAGGACGGAAACGACCGCGAGCCCGATGATCTCGATGGAAAGCCAGGGATAGTTGATACCGCCCCAATTCAGCAGCAACATCAACGAAACCGTGGCGGCAAGCAGAATGATCCCGCCCAGCACATCGATGCGATGCTTGCGCTCATGCCGAGGCAGCTTGCGCAGCAGGCGATAGGTCATCAGGAAGGCGAGAAGCCCGAGCGGGAGATTGATCCAGAAAATCAGGGACCAGTGCAGCTTGTCGGCGAAGAAGCCGCCGAGCAGCGGGCCCAGCACGCTCGCGGACAGGAACACCGAAGCGATGAAGGACTGATAGCGGGCGCGCTCCTTTGGCGAGGTAATATCGCCTATGATCGTCTGGGCGAGCGCGATAAGCCCGCCGCCGCCAAGCCCTTGAATGAACCGGCCGACGATCAGCGTGAGCATTGTCGGGGCGAGCGCGCAGAGCACGGAACCGACGATGAAAATACCGATGCCCACAAGCAGTGTAATGCGTCGGCCGTAAACATCGCTGAATTTGCCGTAAAGCGGCGTCACGGCCGTTGCGGCGAGCAGATAGGCCGTCACCACCCAAGGCAGATGGACGACGTCGCCGAGGGCGTGGCCGATGGTCGGCAAGGCTGTCGCGACGATTGTCTGATCGAGAGCGGCCAGGAACATCGCCAGGATCACGCCCAGAATGATCGACACGACCTCAGCATGGGTGAGCCTGCCGTGTTGGGGCTGAGGCGGAGCGATGTTCATGGTGATCCCTGGCTTGTTCCCTCTGCCGTCAGGGCCGGCATTCAGCGTCCTGGAAACGAGACGGGAGCAAGCCACGAGGCCAGTTGTCTATAACAGATTGAACAGGGATGCGATCTGCGATGAACGGGAGGCTGCCATGTGACAGGCCGCCTCCCGTGGGAACCTTGCCAGGCATCCAGAATGCCCGGAAAAGGATCACCAGTTGACGCGCAAGCCCGCCAGCACAGCGTGACTAGTCTCCGCGCCACGTCGTTCGGTGACGTAACTTGCGCTGAGTGTGGTGTTTTTCCCGATCCGGCCCTCGATTTCGGCCCCCAGGATCGCCGCGTCAGGCGAGCGTCTGCGCGCGCCCGTGGCTTTCTGGTCCGCGGCCATCTGGTTGAAGACCGCCGGGAACACGATGGCGGATGCGGGACTGTCGGCGACCAGATCCCTTGCCCAGTAAGCCTTCAGCTTGACGTTCACGCCATCGGCTTTCTTGAACGGCAAGGGCATTTCCATGCGCCCACCGACTAGACCACGGAGGTTGTTGACTGTCACGGCGCCGGCCAGATCGGGACGAGCGCTGGCTGCCGCGCCGCGCATTCCAGACAACGTCGTCCGATCGAATTCCAGACCGATCTCCGGGATCACACGTATCCCGGCCATCTGCGTCACATAGCCGGCGAAGGCCCCCCCCGAGAAGCCGTAGCCAGCGGCGCTGAACCGTTGCATGTCGCGCCGTGACATAGCCGCGAGGGATCGCTCGCTCAAAGCATAGGAGTTGAAGGATCCTCCGATATCGCCGCGCAACACGAATGACCCGAGGTCCACACGGCCATAGAGCGCCGCCTGGAAGCCGTCATGATCGATCCTCCCGTTCGCGCTCCGGCCGCTTGTCGAAAGATGACCAACCATACCGCCGACAAGAAGATTGCCATACGTCCGGTCAACTCCCACGAAGACGCCCCTGCTGTCGTAGCGCAGCCTTCCACCACGTGTCGCGGTGATACGCCCCAGACCAACGACCGGGGACATCCACAGCGTCCCGTCAGGACCACCCGCCGATGCCTTGTCATCAGCCACAGTTCCGCCGTCGGCGTTCAATTGATGCTGCGCAATGAGCCCCCGGCTGAAGCGTTGCGCCGCGAGTGCCATCCGCGCCACGTCGCTCCGCGACGGTGAGATGCGATTGTAGCCCGCATCGCCCTTGGTCGTATCGCTGGCAGAAGCCGAAGGCTTTTCGGCGCTGTTCTCACGCTTCTGCGTTTCGCCCTGGGGCTTGGGCACTTCGCCCTTGTGCTCCCCATCGCCCTTGTGTTTCCCGTCGCCTTGGTGTTCCGCGTTGTTCCCTCCCTCCGGTTGCTGCGGCTCGGTGCTCTTGCTCTCCTCGCCTGCGCCGGCATTGGCCTCGACCAACGGGGCCTTTGGCGTTTCACCGGAAGATGTGGTCAGGCATGACGAGGGCAGAGGAAGGCCCTTGTGTGAGCCGTCGCTTGTCCAACCGGGCTTAAGATTGCTCTCGCAATCGATCGGCCCCGCTGGGAGGGGGGTTACATTTTGAGTTTCAACACCGCGCGTTGTTCGCTCAATAGTCTGGTTAATCGTAACATTCTGTGGTTGAAACAGGGCAGTGACACCCGCTCCGACAGGCGTTTGAGACCAGGCAGCAAGAAGCGCTCCGCCAACCGCCGATAGAAAATCCGCCATGAAAAACTCTTAATGAAATAAAACAATGCCTTCCAATTGCATAAATATTTGTTGAAAATAATGTTATTTACGCCTGACTTCATGCAATGCGCGCGGGTAAAAATATAACAAAAAATAATTAGATTATTATTCCAGGTATTTCAGCGGAATAGAACTAACACGCCAAATACGAGCTCGCATGTGAGTGTCGATACGTTTTCAAATATGCGGCAACCAATTGCGAAGCCGCTCGACAGTGCCCCGGCAATCAGCTTCAGATCCCGCGAAGGACAGCCTGAGATAGCGATGGCCCTGGTCTTGATCGAAATCGAGCCCTGGTGTCGCCGCCACGCCCGTCTCAACAAGGAGGCGTCGGCAGAAGTCCATGGAATCGTTCGTGAACCGCGAGATGTCGGCATAGATGTAGAAGGCCCCGTCCGCCGGCGCGAGCCGGTCGAGGCCGATTCGCGGCAGTTCGCCGAGCAGCAACGCGCGGTTGGCGGCATAGCCTGCCTTGGTCGCCTCAAGCTCCTCGTCCGCGCCAAAGGACGCTTCAGCAGCGACCTGGCTGAGATAAGGCGGGGAAATGAAGAGATTCTGCGCGAGCCGCTCGATGGGACGAACGATCCGTTCCGGCACCACCAGCCAGCCGACGCGCCAGCCCGTCATGCAAAAATACTTGGAGAAGGAATTGACGATGATGGCGTCGTCGTCGAAGGCAAGCGCCGTTTCAGCCGGCGTCTCGTAGGTGAGGCCGTGATAGATCTCATCGGAGATGAACCAGAGCCCCAGCTCCCGGCAGGTTCGCCCGACCGCTTCAAGGGCGTCGCGGCCCATCAGGGTGCCGGTCGGGTTTCCCGGGCTCATGGTCAGGACGCCCGCGAGCGGCGCCTGCGCATGGATGCTGCGCAGCGTCTCGGCCTGCATGACCCAGCCGGATGAGGCATCGGCGGCAACCGGCACGGGCTCAAGGCCCAGCGCGAGCAGGATGTTGCGATAGGCGGGGTAGCCCGGCGAGGCGATCGCGACCCTCGCGCCTGGTTCAAAGAGCGCGAGGAACGCCAGTACGAATCCTCCCGAGGACCCTGTCGTCACCGCGATGCGCTCAGGCGCCAGGCTGCGCCCATAGAGACGACGGTAATGGCCGGCGATCGCCGCGCGCAGGCTCGGCAGGCCCAAAGCCTCGGTATAGCCGATACGACCGAGAGCAAGCGCGGCCTGGGCAGCCTCCCGCGCGAGGCGGGGAGCCGCTGCTGTGGGCTCGCCGATCTCCATGTGGATCACGCTGTCTCCCGCGCGTTCCTTGGTTTTGGCTGCGGACAGGACGTCCATCGCCAGGAACGGCGCTACGTTGGCCATCCGCGCGGCGAGACGAGGACCGAACTGATCGGAGGAAGCGGATGACACGGGCTTGGTCATGATAAAAGGAACCTCGGACGAAACGAGCGTCAATCGCGATGACGCCTTTCTGATTTGACTGAATTTCTACAATTTGTCCCGATAGCATGACGTCGCGTGATCCTGACGTGCAATCATGGACCTGATGAAAGAAAGAGTGCGTTCCATCAGCATGCGTTTCTCCCGATCTTTCCGTTTTCCCAAGCGTCTTCTGGCTCCGCTTAGTGCGGCTGCTGCCATCACCCGTGGCATGGTGGCGGGCGTCAGTTGCGCTGCCATGGTTCTGGTCCCCACCGCCGCCAAGGCCCAGAGCGGCGAGCGTAGCCCGATGATCGTGCGCGATGCGGAGATCGAGAAGCTCCTGATGGATTACGCCACGCCGGTCCTGAAAGCGGCGGGCATTCGTGTCAGCGCGGTGAAGGTCATTCTGATCCAGAATCCCACTTTCAACGCCTTCGTCGCCAATGGGCAAAAGATCTTCGTCAATACCGGGGCACTGATCGATTCGCGCACGCCGAATGAGATCATCGGCGTGCTCGCCCACGAAAGCGGACATATCGCCGGCGGGCATCTGGCGCGCCTGCACCAGCAGATCGCCAATGCCAAGATCCTCTCAGTCGTCGGCATGTTGGCAGGCGCGGGCGCGATGGTCGGCTCCGGCGGCGGGCGCGTCGGCCAGGGTGGCATCGGCGCAGGCGGCGTGCTGGCGGGTTCGCAGGAACTTGTCCGGCGCAATCTGCTCTCCTACCAGCGCTCAGAGGAACAGGCCGCGGATCAGGCTGCCGTCCGCTATCTCACCGCCACCGGGCAGTCGGCCAAGGGCCTGCTCGATACGATGAAGCGGATGGGGGACAATGCCCTGTTCCGCACATCCGGTCTGGACCCTTATGTGCTCAGCCACCCCCTGCCCCAAGAGCGGATGTCAGCGCTTGAGCAGTTGGCTACCAAAAGCCCCGCCTACAACACGAAGGATTCAGCATCACTCGTCGCCAGGCACGAACTGATGCGCGCCAAGCTGTCGGGCTTCACCGAACGGCCGGAAACGGTGATGCGCCGCTATCCTCCCAGCGACCGGTCGGTGGCGGCCCGCTATGCTCGCGCGATCCTGGCTTACAAGACCGCCCGCTCCAGCCAGGCGGTGACCCTGATGGACGAGCTTCTGCGCGAGCAGCCGAAAAATCCCTATTTCTGGGAGATGAAGGGCCAAGCCCTGCTGGAGAGCGGTAGGGCGCGGGAGGCGATTGCGCCGTTGCGGCAGGCCGTTGCTCTCGCCCCGTCCTCATCGCTGATTCGCGCCATGCTCGGTCGAGCGATGGTTGCCTCCGGCGACCCGGGCACCATCGACCAGGCCATCCGTGAGCTCTCGAATGCAACCCAGCGCGAGCCCGAGCTTGCCGATGCATTCCGCGATCTGTCGACAGCCTATGCCCGCAAGGGTGACATCGGCATGGCCGAGCTTTCGGCGAGCCAATACTATTTCGCCAGAGGCGAGTGGGATCAGGCCGCCACGCAGGCAACTCGCGCGAAGGCGAAGCTCAAGCCCAATTCGCCGGCTTGGCTGCGCGCCGACGACATTTTAGCCTATCAACCGGAGCGGCCGCCGGGTAAGTGACACAATCCGGGCGCACAGGGTGTGAACGCTTTTGACAGATTGGATATCGTGCATGCGCTTTTCGTTCCTTTCGCGCGCCGCAATTCTCGCCGTTTTGGCGCTCATCGCTACCCCGTCGCTTGTCCAGGCGCCAGCCGCGGCCGCGGAACTGTCGGTCACGGAGAAGACGGCCATCGAGCAGGTCGTGCGCGACTATCTCCTGCGCAATCCCGAGGTGCTTCAGGAGGCCATGGTCGAGCTAGAGAAACGCCAGCAGGAAAGCCAGCGCAAGGCACAGGAAGATGCCGTGGCCGCGGAGATGGCCGCGCTCTATGACGCCGAGGGCAATATCGTCGTCGGCAACCCGAAGGGCGACGTCACCCTCGTCGAGTTTTTCGACTACAACTGCGGCTACTGCAAGCGAGCGCTCGACGACGTCACCGCGCTTGTGAAACAGGACCCGAAGCTGCGCGTGATCCTCAAGGATTTCCCGATCCTTCGCCCTGAATCGCTGGATGCGGCGCTCTACGCGCGCGCCGCCCAACATCAACTCCCCGGCGAGAAGTTCTTCGACTATCACACCCGACTGATGAGTTCGAAGGGCCTGGTCGGCAAGGAGCGGGCTGTCGCGGTCGCGAAGGAAATGGGGCTCGACCTCTCACGCCTCGAAAAGGATGCGACGTCCGACGCGCTCAAGGCGGAAGTCAGAGAGACGCTCGCCCTCGGGGACAGGCTCTCGCTGACGGGGACGCCGGCTTTCGTGCTCGGCAAGGATGTGGTCTTCGGCGCGGTTGGTCATGATCCGCTGAAACAGGCCATCGCCTCTGTCCGTCAGTGCGGGCGTACCACCTGTTCCTGACCCCCGGCATCAAGCCATGCGACGGCGCTTCATCGGCGAGCCCGGCCCGCCGGGACGATCGTCGATGAAGCGCGTGCTCTTCCCCTCGAACGCGGTTCGCGCTAAGACGCGCCCTTGCGATGGAACGGCAGAGCACGGTCATGGCTCGGGAATTCTGTTGGCAGTTTGATTGCAGCCATCAAGTTCTCTTGCCATCGGGCCACTCTTGCCACTGAACTCAATCAGCCAAGATCCCGTTTTCGTTTTGGCGCAACCTTCGGGCGGATATGGTCGCAATTCATGTCATCAACGGCCCCAACCTCAACCTGCTGGGACGGCGCGAGCCGGAAACCTATGGCAGCTTGACCCTGGCCGATATCGAGCAGCGCCTGCGTGATCGCGCGGCCGCTCGTGGTGACGTCGCACTGACCTTCCGCCAGAGCAATAGCGAAGGCGACCTCGTCACCTTCATTCAGGAAGCAGGGCTCGCCGGCGCAGGTATCATTCTCAACGCGGCCGCCTATACCCATACCTCCATCGCCTTGCGCGACGCGATCAAAAGCGTCGACGCCCTCGCCATCGAAGTGCATCTCTCGAATGTGCATGCGCGTGAGGAATTTCGCCATCACTCCACCATCGCAGCAGTCGCGATCGGGGTCATCTGCGGCTTCGGCGCAGCGAGCTACGATCTGGCCTTTGACGCGCTCGTGCCGATCCTTGAGAAGCGCGACAGCATGAAGGCCCCCAAGACTGCCGCCAAGGCTACCGGAACCTCTCAATGACGAAACTGCCAACGGCCAAGCAAAGCCCGATCGATCCTGAACTCGTACACGAGCTGGCACGCCTGATTTCCGAGACGGATCTCACCGAGATCGAAGTCGAGAAGGGAGATCTGCGCATTCGTGTGGCGCGCAACGTGACGACGGCGGTGCATGTGCCTGTTGCAGCGCCCGTTGCCCCGGCCGCGCCCGTCCCCGCCGCGATCTCTGCACCGGCCAAGCCGGATGCGCACCACCCCGGCAGCGTCACCTCGCCGATGGTCGGCACCGCCTATCTCCGCCCGTCACCGGACGCCAAGCCGTTCATCGATATCGGCACACGCGTCGAGAAGGGCGACAAGCTCCTGCTCGTCGAGGCCATGAAGACCTTCAACGATATCGTCGCGCCGCGCGCGGGCGTCGTGACGGCCATTCTGGTCGAGGACGGGCAGCCGGTGGAATACGGCGAGCCTCTTCTCGTGATCGAATGACGATGCCGATGTTTGACAAGATCCTCATCGCCAATCGCGGGGAAATCGCGCTTCGCATCTTGAGGGCGTGCAAGGAACTCGGCATTGCGACGGTTGCCGTGCACTCCACGGCGGATGCGGATGCCATGCACGTGCGGCTTGCCGACGAGAGCGTCTGCATCGGCCCGCCGGCTGCGCGCGAGAGCTATCTGAATATTCCCTCGTTGATCGCGGCCTGCGAGATCACGGGCGCGGATGCCATCCACCCCGGATATGGCTTTCTCTCGGAGAACGCCCATTTCGCCGAGGTGCTCAGCGATCACGGCATCACCTTCATCGGCCCCAAGGCAGAGCACATCCGCCTGATGGGCGACAAGATCGAAGCCAAGCGCACGGCGCGCAGCCTCGGCATCCCTTGCGTTCCGGGTTCGGACGGTGGCATCACCGACGCCGAGGAAGCGACGCGGGTGGCGGCCGATATCGGCTATCCCGTGCTCATCAAGGCGGCGGCCGGCGGCGGTGGACGCGGCATGAAGGTGGCGCGCTCGGCCGACGAGTTGCATCACGCGCTCGCCACCGCGCGCGCGGAAGCCCGTGCCGCCTTCGGTGACGACGCTGTTTATATCGAGAAATATCTCGAGAAGCCCCGCCACATCGAGATACAGGTGCTCGGCGACGGCAAGGGCAACGCCATCCATCTCGGCGAGCGCGACTGCTCGTTGCAGCGCCGCCATCAGAAGGTGTGGGAGGAAGGGCCCTCACCCGCGCTCAACCATTCTGAGCGCGAGCGCATCGGCGACACGGTCGCCAAGGCTATGCAGAAACTCGGCTATCTCGGCGCGGGTACGGTCGAATTCCTCTATGAGAACGGCGAGTTTTATTTCATCGAAATGAACACGCGCATCCAGGTCGAGCACCCGGTCACTGAAATGATCACCGGGATCGATCTGGTCAACGAGCAGATCCGCATCGCGGCCGGCAATCCGCTTTCGATCTCGCAGAAGGACGTTCAGATCGAGGGCCATGCGGTCGAGTGCCGGATCAATGCCGAGCATCCGGCCACCTTCCGGCCGTCGCCGGGCACCATCACCTATTTCCACCCGCCGGGTGGCCTTGGCGTGCGTGTCGATTCGGCCGTCTACCAGGGCTACCGCATCCCGCCGCACTACGATTCACTCGTCGGCAAGCTGATCGTTCATGGCCGCACACGAACGGAATGCCTGATGCGGCTGCGGCGCGCGCTCGACGAATTCGTGGTGGATGGCATCGAGACCACCCTGCCACTTTTCCGGACCCTCGTGCGCAACCAGGATATCCAGAACGGCATCTATGATATCCACTGGCTGGAGCATTTCCTCGATGACGGCGGCGTCGACGAAATAATGTCCTCCATTTAACGCGAAATGCGATATCATCAGATCAGCATATCGCTATATCTGATTGATTTTATTATCAATATCGGGAGATGGGGCGATGATGTTCCATCCCCTCCCGTCTCGGTATAGGGCGGTGATGAATCGGTCATCGGTCGAAATCACGCCGGAGATCCTGCTCAGGGCCTATGCGAGCGGGCTGTTTCCAATGGCCGAAAACGCCGACGACCCAGGCCTGTTCTGGGTCGAGCCGAAGGAACGAGGCATCATTCCCCTCGACGGCTTCCACGTCCCCCAGCGCTTGGCGCGCACGGTCGCTTCGGACCGTTTCGAGATCACCGTCGACCAGGATTTCGACGCGGTGATCGCCGGCTGCGCGGCGCCGGATGATGGTCGCGAGGAAACCTGGATAAACGGCCGCATCCGCGCGCTTTATGGCGAGCTATTCGACCTGGGCTATTGCCATACCGTCGAGGTTCGCGACGCTGGCCGCCTCGTCGGTGGTCTCTACGGCGTCTCGCTGGGCGCCGCCTTTTTCGGCGAGAGCATGTTTCACCGCGAGCGCGACAGCTCGAAGGTCGCCCTGGTGCATCTCGTCGCGCGCCTCAGACGCGGCGGCTACACATTGCTCGACACCCAGTTTGTGACGGCTCATCTCGCTCGCTTCGGCGCGCTCGCCGTTCCACGCAAGGCCTATATGACGGAGCTCGAAGCCGCGCTCGAACTGCAGGGCGAATGGTGGAGCTGGCCGCCCGGACTTGACGTCAGTGGAGCTGAAGCGCTGGCGGAACTGGCTTTACCGGCGTGAGTATCAGCGACGGGTGGGTGCGGGACGTTGCGAAGGAGGAACCTCGGGCGGCGCGGTGTCACCGCTTCCGTCCTTGGGCTCGACGATGACCTCCGTCCCGCCTTTGCAATCGGTCAGCCAGATATCGTAGACGGCATGTTCGATGCCGTGCAGGCCCGGGCTTGCCGCATACATCCAGCCTGAAAACAGACGGCGGCGCTCATTGCTGGCCGTCGTCACCTCATCCACGATCACGAACGCCGTGGTGTTGGGCGTCTCGGTGGCCGGCCGGGTATAGCAGGCGCGCGGCGTGAGCTGCAGGGCACCGAATTGAACGGTCTCGTCAACGGCCGCTTCGAAAGAGACGATGCGACCCGTGATCTTGTCCAGGCCCGAGAAAACCGCGACGGGATTTTTGATTCGATCCGCCTTGGCACCATGGCTGGCCCCAACAAGACAGGTCATCGCCAAGGCAAGAGCGGGCAGAAGCTTGGAATTCATTGTTCTATCTTATCGCAGCTCAATCAGGAGGGAAGCCGACGTGACTGCATACACCCTCCGGCGTCCCTTGCGACACCCCCGCGACGCGAATTCGGGCCATGTCACAATCGTCCAGGTGCCAGATAGCCACGAAGGTTGACATAGGCCGCGATGCGCCACCGGCCGTCCACCCTTTGCCAGGCATCACTCCTCGTCACGTCGAGCTCCATGGCGCGACCGGCGCGCACGAAGCCGAGGCGCTCATAGAATCCTCGGCTTTCGTCCAGGCTCACCAATTTCAGCATCCGGATGCTGGGCAAAGCGTTCACGGCGTGCTCGATCAGCATCGAGCCGGCACCCTGTTGTCCAGGATGGCTCATCAAAGTCTCGACAGTGCCGATATCGGCCGACAGGGTGATGGAGATAAGGCCCACCATGCTCTCGCCGAAGAAATAACCGAAGTGAACGTCGCCCAATCCAATATGGGTCAGGAACCGTGTCGAGCCGATGCGGTAATTCCACACTTTGATGTGGGGATCGTTTTCATCGCCCTGACAGCGCCAAAGCCCGATCTCATGGCGAAATGCCGCGCGCAGCCGATGAAATTCACTTTGGCCGATCGGCCGGATCGGCGGTCGCGCGAGCCATCTCTGCGTCATTGGGGATCACCATTCCATCCGCGGCAGCCGCGCGCCATGGAAACTAGCCTGATGGATCGTAGATATAACAGGCAATCCATGGAAAACGGATTGCCATCGCTGCCCGCTAGGGAGGCGGTGCCTTCGGCGGAAGCGGCGATGTCTCGTCGCTCCATGTCGCGAAGTTCGCTAGATGGGCATAGGCCTTGAGGCGCCATCGGCCGCCGGCTTGTTCCCACTGGGGGCTTCCGCGCAGATCGAGACGCATCTGATTCTCCTGCAGCGGCAAAAAGCCCAGACGCAGATAGAAATCTCTTGCCCGGACCAGCGTCGCCAACCTGACTTCGGTGACCGGCCGCGCCCAATCGTTCACGATATGCTCGATCAGAAGCGATCCCGCGCCCTGCTGGCCGGGATGCGTGAGCAAGAGCTCCAGGTAAAGGTACTCCGCATGCCGGCTGTTGATGATAGCAACCCCCGCGACATGCGGGCCTAATGTGCAGGCGAAATAGGCCGAACCGTTAAAAAGCCCGGTCATGCCTCTGATTGTTCGGATGCGATGGTTCCAGGCGCGCGCATCTGCGTCTTGCGATCGCGGCAACAGCCATGCGGAGGCGTCCGCTGCGAGCGCCTCCTCCAGGCGCGCGAACTCCCTCACGTCGACGCGCCGGACTGGCGCCTGACTGCCCCAGATTACCGGCATGGCGCGGGGCTCGCAGCGGCCCACCGCGCGATCGTGGCTAGGGCAGCAGTTCCCGAGGCAAAGGCAACCAAGAGATCGAGGGGTCCAAGATCGAGGGGTCCGAGATCAAGGGGTCCAGGCGCTGTAGTCGCCGGTCGCCTGCGGGCGGCGACCTTCCGCGAGTGTGGAACCGGCCGGGCGATACGCGTCAGGTGTGCCCGTCATGTTCTCGCGGTGAGGCCGCTGCCACTCCTTGGGCTGGTAACCGTCCTGGGTGGGTGGGACGTCGGTCGTGTGGTGCATCCACCCATGCCAGCCCGATGGAATGGCCGAGGCCTCGGCGTAGCCGGCATACACAACCCAGCGGCGCTCAAAACCAAGCGCCGGATCCTTGGCGCCACCCTTCGTGCGATAGTAGGTGTTGCCGAACTCGTCCTGACCGACCCGTTCGCCAAACCGCCACGTCCAGAACTGCGTTCCGAACGTCTGCTTGTTCCACCAGGTAAAGACGCGCAGGAGAAAGTCTTTCATCACCACATATCCCAAAGGCCGGGTCCGAGCCGACGATCGTCGCCGAGGTTATGGCCCCCGTGGTGATGCTTGTCCAGTCTGACAGACTGTCTCCCCCACATGCGAGACCAAACAAGTGCGTTAAGAGGCGCATTCCCGGGTTATGGCGGAACACCCGTCTGCGCTCCCCACCGACGCATCCGCCAAGCCGACGCCCGTCAAGTCCCTCGCGACGCCCGGCAGCGATTCGCGGAAGTGCGCTGCCATAGGATCTCCACAGCGTCGAGCCAGAATCGCCAAAACACCACTAAATGTAGAGCGCCGCCTTCACCCCATGGGGATGGAGGTGGAAAATTCGATTGTGGTGAACAAATGGTGACACTGTGGCCGGTATCCCCAGGAATGGGGAAAAGCCTTGTTTCCCATTACCATCAGGCACGTTTATTCTAGTGGTGCTGAAACGACGGTAAGGCGCAACAACGGCTCTAGAGATTGCGCGTCAAAAAACTTGAACCCCCTAGATATTGACGCACAGGGCAGGATCGCACTAACTTCCAGCCATGCTTCGTCAGCTGCGTTTCTGCTGACGCACCTCAGAATAAGTTTCACAAATGTGTTCAGCGGCAAGCGGTGTTGCGAAACAGCGTGGGCTGCTGCGTGTCTGAATGTCCCCCGGGCCCAGTCGGTGCCGCGGTTTGGACGCGGCCTTCCCTTGCGGTTTCTTACGCAAGGTAAGGGTGCGGATGAAGCATCCCCCGGTGCCCCTCTCCGTAGCGTTCAAGCTTGGTACATGGCGGGCCACCCCCCATATTTAGCGATGGCGGGCGACCGCCAAAGGGATCACATCCATGCGGATCGAGCGCCGGTACACCGAAGAGGGACAGTCTCCCTACGCCTCCATCGAGTTCAGAGCCGCGACGAGCGAGATCAGGAATCCCGATGGATCGACGGTGTTCAAGCTCGACGCCTTCGATGTGCCCGCGAGCTGGAGCCAGGTCGCCAGCGACGTCATCGCCCAGAAATACTTCCGCAAGGCCGGCGTCCCCGCACGCTTGAAGCGTGTGGAGGAGAACGATGTCCCTTCCTTCCTCTGGACGTCCGTCGCCGACACCGAAGCCCTCGCGCTCCTTCCCGAGGCCGAGCGCTATACGTCGGAAACATCAGCGCGGCAGGTGTTCGACCGCCTCGCGGGCTGCTGGACCTACTGGGGCTGGAAGGGCGGCTATTTCTCCGACGAAGCCGACGCCAGCGCCTTCTTCGACGAACTGCGCTTCATGCTGGCGAACCAGATGGTCGCGCCGAATTCCCCGCAGTGGTTCAACACCGGCCTGCACTGGGCCTACGGCATCGATGGGCCGAGCCAGGGCCACTATTATGTGGACTTCAAGACCGGCAAGCTGACGAAATCAAAGTCGTCCTACGAACACCCCCAGCCGCATGCCTGCTTCATCCAGTCGGTAAGCGACGACCTCGTCAATGAGGGCGGCATCATGGACCTGTGGGTCCGTGAGGCGCGGCTTTTCAAATACGGCTCCGGTACCGGCTCCAACTTCTCGAAGCTGCGCGGTGAGGGCGAGAAGCTGTCGGGCGGTGGCCGCTCCTCCGGCCTCATGTCCTTCCTCAAGATCGGCGACCGCGCGGCCGGCGCCATCAAGTCGGGCGGCACCACGCGCCGCGCCGCCAAGATGGTCGTGGTCGACGTCGACCATCCCGACATCGAGACCTACATCGACTGGAAGGTGAAGGAAGAGCAGAAGGTCGCGGCGCTCGTCGCGGGCTCCAAGGCCTGCCAGAAGCATCTGAAGGCCGTGCTCAAGGCCTGCATCAACTGTGAATCGCAGGGCGGCGAGAAGCCTGACTCCTGCTACGATCCGGAGAAGAACCCGGCGCTGAAGCGCGAGATCAAGCTCGCCCGCCGCGCCTTCGTGCCCGATAACTACATCAAGCGCGTCATCCAGTTCGCGCGACAGGGCTACACGGACATCTCCTTCGACGTCTATGACACCGATTGGGATTCGGAGGCCTATGCGACCGTCGCCGGCCAGAACTCCAACAACTCCGTGCGCGTTGACGACGACTTCCTGAACGCGGTGGAAGAAGATCGCGATTTCACCCTGAAGGCGCGCCTCACCGGCAAGCCGGTGAAGACGCTGAAGGCGCGTGAGCTGTGGGAGAAGATCGGCTATGCGGCCTGGGCCTCGGCCGATCCCGGCATTCAGTTCCACACCACCATCAACGACTGGCACACCTGCCCGGCCTCGGGCCCGATCGTCGCGTCGAACCCGTGCTCGGAGTACATGTTCCTCGACGACACGGCCTGCAACCTCGCTTCCGCGAATCTGCTGCAGTTCTATGACCGCGCGACACGCCGCTTCGACGTCGAGGCCTTCGAGCATGCTTGCCGGCTGTGGACCCTCGTCCTCGAAATTTCGGTGACGATGGCGCAGTTCCCGTCAAAGGAAATCGCGGAGCTTTCCTACAAGTACCGCACGCTCGGTCTTGGCTATGCGAATATCGGCGGCCTCCTGATGACGATGGGCCTGCCCTACGATTCCGCTGAGGCGAGAGCCCTTGCGGGCGCCATCACAGCCGTCATGACCGGCATTTCCTACGCCACGTCAGCCGCGATGGCGCGGGAGCTCGGCCCCTTCCCCGGCTATGCCAAGAACTCGCCCCACATGTTGCGCGTCATCCGCAACCACCGCCGCGCGGCGCACGGCGAGGCGACGGGCTACGAGAAGCTGGCGACCGATCCCGTGCCGCTTGATCACGCCTCCGCCGCGAAGCTTGGTGAGCTCGGGAGCAATCTGGTCGCCCATGCGGTCGCCGCCTGGGACGAAGCGCTGACGCTCGGCAAGGCCCATGGCTACCGCAACGCCCAGACGACCGTGCTCGCGCCGACCGGCACGATCGGCCTCGTCATGGACTGCGACACCACGGGCATCGAGCCCGACTTCGCGCTGGTGAAGTTCAAGAAGCTGGCCGGCGGCGGCTATTTCAAGATCATCAACCGTGCTGTCCCGGATGCGTTGCGCTCCCTCGGTTATCGCGAATCCGAGATCGCCGAGATCGAGGCCTACGCGGTCGGCCACGGATCGCTCGCCCAGGCGCCGGCCATCAACAAGACGACGCTCGCGGCCAAGGGATTGCCCGAGGAGAAGATCGCGACCCTCGAGGCGGGCATGAAGTCGGCCTTCGACATCAAGTTCGTGTTCAACAAATGGACCCTCGGCGAGGACTTCCTCATCGGGACCCTCGGCATTCCCGCCGAGCGCCTCAACGACCCGACCTTCGATCTCCTCGCCCATCTCGGCTTCTCGAAGGCCGATGTCGAGGCCGCGAACATCCACATCTGCGGAGCTATGACGCTGGAGGGCGCCCCGCATCTCAAGACCGAGCATTATGCCGTCTTCGACTGCGCCAATCCATGCGGCCGCACCGGCAAGCGCTACCTTTCGGTCGAGAGCCACATCCGCATGATGGCGGCGGCGCAGCCGTTCATCACGGGTGCCATCTCCAAGACGATCAACATGCCCAATGACGCCACCGTCGAGGATTGCAAGGAGGCCTATCTCCTGTCCTGGCGCCTGGCGTTGAAGGCGAATGCTCTCTACCGCGACGGCTCCAAGCTGTCGCAGCCGCTGAACTCGGCTCTCATCAACGAGGAAGAGGACGAGGTCGAGGATGCCGTCGATGCCCTTCTCGCCCAGCCCACCGCCGCACGGACCGCGCAGGTCGCCGAGCGCATCGTCGAGAAGATCATCGAGCGGGTCGAGCGGGTGCGCGAGCGCGAGAAGATGCCGGATCGCCGCAAGGGCTACACCCAGAAGGCGGTCGTAGGCGGCCACAAGGTCTACCTGCGCACCGGCGAATACGCCGACGGCCGGCTCGGCGAGATCTTCATCGACATGCACAAGGAGGGCGCGGCCTTCCGGGCGATGATGAACAACTTCGCCATCGCCGTATCGCTCGGCCTTCAATATGGCGTGCCGCTCGAGGAATATGTGGAGGCCTTCACCTTCACCCGCTTCGAGCCTGCCGGCTTCGTGGCTGGCAACCAGTCGATCAAGAACGCCACCTCGATCCTCGACTACGTGTTCCGCGAGCTGGCGATCTCCTATCTCTCCCGCTACGACCTCGCCCATGTCGACCCGAGCGAGATCGGCTTCGACGTGATCGGCAAGGGCGAGAATCAGGCAAAGGCCCCGGAGGGCAGCACGCCGGCGCCCACGCAGCAGGTGATCTCGAAGGGGTTCGTGCGCGGCAAACCGACCAACTTCCTCACCATTCCCGGTGACAAGCGCGATGCGCCGAAGACCCCGGGCGCCATGGCCTCCGCGCAGCCGGCCAGCGCGACGGTGGTCGCCTTCGCCGGTACCGGCGCCGTGGCTTTGAAGAGTGAACCGGAAGAGGACAGGGAGCCCATCGGCGAGGAAGCTTTCGCATCGCTCGGCTTCGCCGCCCCAGCCAATCAACAGCGCACAGTGTCCGATCGCAGGGCCGAGGCGCGGATGAAGGGCTACGAGGGCGAGGCCTGCCCGGAATGCGCGAACTTCACCCTGGTCCGCAACGGCACCTGCATGAAGTGCGACACCTGCGGCTCGACGACCGGCTGCAGCTGAGTCCTATCCTCATCGTCCATTTCTGACACTCATGGCCGGGCTTGTCCCGGCCATTTTCATGGAGCGGGATGCGACGCCGCCAGCCGTTGCATCGCCTCCCCCTTGCGCGGCATACCGCGCGCGCTACAAGCAACAGGATTGAAGGTTGCTATCGCGGGTGCTGAGGGCAGCCTCGATGAGACAGCCTCGCCGGTAGGCCGAGGGAGTGAAGGTTGGCCGCCTCATGATGCTCGATGTACGGACCCTGTTCGTCGTGGTGGTTTTCATCACCATCGTTGCTGGCGCGTGGCTCAGCTTCTCGGCGCTGCAACACCGTGACCGGCGCCCGCTCGCCCTGTGGGGAGGCTGCTACTTTCTGGTCGGCTTCGGCGTCGCTGTCCTCGCGACCCATGAGCTCATGCCCGATGCCGCGCGAATCATCACCGGAAACAGCCTTATCCTCTTAGGTTATGGCGCGGCCTGGCAGGGCGCGCGCGCCTTCGATGGGCGCCCGATGCAATGGGCCGGCTTTTCCCTTGGCACCGTCATCTGGCTTGGCGTCTGCCTGATACCGACATTCCTGGAAACCCTGGCACTCAGGGTCATGCTCGTTTCGGGCGTCATCGCCGCCTATTCCTTCGCCACCGCCATGGAGCTGTGGCGGGGGCGCGGTGAACTGGCGTCTCGCGTGCCGGGTGTCGTTTTGCTCTGCGTCCATGCAGCGATTTTCATCATCCGAGCCATCGACGCGCCGAACCTGCCTCTTCCCGACAGCGGTTTCCTGACCGCCTGGAATTGGAACATGGTTCTTGCCTTCGAGACCCTCATCTTCATGCTCGGCATGGCTTTCATCGCCACCGCCATCATGAAGGAGAAGCTCAGCTTCGAACATCGGCGCGAGGCACTGGTCGATCCGTTAACGGAAGCTCTCAACCGGCGCGGCTTCGAGCTGCGTGGTCTGCAGGTCTTGCGCCGGCATGCGGCGGCGCATGAGCCGATCGCGGTCATCGCTTTTGACCTCGATCACTTCAAGTCCGTCAACGACACATTCGGCCATGCGATGGGCGATGCGATCCTCGTGCAGTTCAGCCAGATCGCCAGCCGCTATCTCAGGTCGAGTGACATGCTGTTCCGCATGGGCGGCGAGGAATTCACCGCCTTGCTACCCGGCGCGAGCGTCAATGACGCGCACCTCGTCGCGGACAGAATCAGGAGCTCCTTCTTCGAAGCCGTCCGGCAATCCTGTGACGGTCGCGGAGTGACCGTCAGTGCCGGCGTCGCTTCATCCGGAACCCACGGCTATGACGCGGAAGAGCTTCTGTCCGCCGCCGACAAGGCGCTCTATCGCTCCAAGAACGAGGGGCGGAACCGGGTGACGCAGGACGGCGACCCACTGCCTCCTCCGCCCCTCAGTGGCAGCAATATCGCGATCTTCCCGAGTCGCGGCCGCAACGGTTCCCTTCACCAATCCGCCAATGGAAGCTCATCAGAACCCAGGCGGTAGAGACATATCGTTTTCGCGGGTCGCCGGAACCACGATCGGGCAGCTCAATCACCGATCGCAACGCCCTCGCGCCGGCTGTCGGCCCCGCCCAGAAAGCCGGACGGCGTCAGGACAATCGCCTGGGTTCCCGATGTCATCGGCATGACGGCGACCTGATGGCCAAGCGCCTCCAACGGCGCCTTCCAGGCCTCGGCCTCTGTGCCCGCCTCCAGCTCCGTCGGTCCGTTGCGGCTGCCGATATTCGGCCAATCCACCGCAACCTGCGGGTCAAGCTTCCAGTCGAGAATGGCGACGAGCGTCTTCGCGACGAAATTGATGATCTGGCTGCCGCCAGGCGACCCGGTGACCACGTAAAGCCTGTCGAATGCGTCAAAGACGATGGTCGGCGCCATCGAGCTGCGCGGCCGCTTGCCGGGCTCGACCCGGTTGGCGACCGGCTTCCCCCCCTCGCTCGGCGCGAAGTTGAAGTCGGTGAGCTCGTTATTCAGGAGGAACCCGCTCGCCGTCATGATGCGCGCGCCAAAGCCGCTCTCGATGGTGGTCGTCATCGACACCGCGTTCCCATCCGCGTCGACGACGGAAATATGGCTGGTGCCGTTCTCGATGCCCTCGGACGGTGCGAACAAGTGCGACCGGCGAGCGAAGGGCGGCTCCCCCGCCGTTGCCCGGCCCATGGACCGATCAGGCCGCATCAGCGCTCCCCGGTCACGCAGATAGTCCGCATCGAGGAGCCCGCGCACCGGGACGGCCAGAAAATCCGGATCGCCGAGATACTGGGCCCGATCGGCATAGGCGAGCCGGCCGGCCTCCGCGATCCAGTGCACGGCCTCGGCGCCCTGCCCTATCCGTGCGAGATTCTGCTTCTCAAGCGTCGCGAGCATCTGCGCGATCGCGATGCCGCCGGAACTGGGCGGCCCCATGCCGCAGACCGTATAGACACGATAGGGTTGGCAGATCGCCGGGCGCTCCGCGATCGCATAGGCCTTGAGGTCGGCCAATGTCATGCCGCCGGGGTTTTTCGCGTGGCCGCCCACGCTGGCGACGATGTCCTCCGCGATGGGCCCGGAATAGAAGGCATCCATGCCGTCCCGCGCCAACACCCGCAGGGTTGCGGCCAACGCGGGGCTTTTCAGCAGGGCGCCCACCGCTTTCGGATTTCCGTCCTCCGCGTAGAAATACACCCGCGCCCGCGCGTCGGCACGTAACGCCTGCTCCTGGCCCAGCAACCCGTTGAGCCGTGGAGAAATCGCGAAGCCATCCTCCGCCAGCCGGATCGCCGGCTCGAACAGGCGCGCCCAGGGCAATCGTCCCCAGCGCTTGTGGGCCGCCTCCAGCAGGCGCGGCGTGCCGGGCACACCGACCGAACGGCCGCCGACAACAGCCTCCATGAAAGGCATCGCGTTGCCGTCCGCCGTCAGGAAGAGCTCCGGCGTCACGGATGCGGGCGCCGTTTCGCGACCATCAAGGGTCACGAGCGCACGCTTTGCCGCATCCCAGTGCAGCATGAAGGCGCCGCCACCGAGGCCGGAGCTCTGCGGCTCGGCCAGATTGAGGACAAGCTGCACCGCGATCGCAGCGTCCACCGCGCTGCCCCCGGCGCGCAGTATCTCGCGTCCGGCCTCCGCTGCCAGCGGATTGGCGGCGGCGACCATGAATTCGCGCGCCTCGCCGAGAACACGACCCGTGCGTTTGGTCGCGCCTTCTGGCGCGGGCGCGAGAGCCTGAGCCTCGACATCAGATGATGCGACGGTCGCTACCAGCGACGCGCCAATCACGGCCGCACCGCATGTCCGGACAAAAGATGCGCGCCAAGATGAAAACCGGCTCATTGTCTTGCCCCCGTGCTTTTTAGCAAACGGCTTTGAGACCCGAGCGCAGAAGGGCGACGGCAAACTCACCTGAACTCTCGCCAGTCATCCCATGGCGAAAGCCGGATCGATCCGGAAGGCGCCGATCACGCCCCCTGCCTGTTGGGCCGCGCCTAACATCGCGCCAACAAGCTTATCTGTCCATTACGATATCTGGTGAGATGCGGTCTCTGGCGTGGCAGCGCAACCGCAACTCCTGTTCCGAAAGCTCTCTGCCGGCAGCGAGGCAACTTCTGCGAAGCCGTCGCGCGAAACCGCGCGGCGATCCGCAGAGACATCAGGCGGGCAGACCCAGAGCGCTTGCCCAAACGCCGATCATGCCGACGAAGAGACCGAGAGAGGCGAGTTCGATCACCCGACCGAAGAACCACTGAACCATCGTCCTGCTCCTCTATGTTTTCTATTTGTTCTCATTAATTCACTGTTTGTTCCATGGCAATCCAAAGGGACGCTTATGGATAACGGGGAATAAATTTGTCAGGAACTGCCTATCGCCTCATCAAACCAGGCCTGATCCCGGGAATTGGGGTCTCTCATTCACCACACGGACGAACATCTCCTCCCGCCCGCTGACGCAGCGAAACGTGAGGGCGCGACGCGGGTTAAGCCAATCGACATTCAGCTGCGAGAACGCACTCTCGGTTCGCGTTATCCCGGCGGCCGTTGTCAGGCCGGGTTTCCCCGGCTTGGCTTTCCAAGAGCGACAGGCAATAGCCATGTTGCGGCCAGCAGGGAAGGACCAAGGCCCCCACCGTTCATAGATCCCCTTCCCGTCGCCGCGCGACGCCGGGGACCCGCGCTGCCGTACCTTCGGCCGCTGAGCTAAATCTGCCGGGATATCCTCGAGCTTCGCTTGATCTCAAGGCGAAAAATAAGTTGCCAGCTAAATAACAACCCGCCGCTCTTACAGTCGCTGCCGTGGAAACTGGCGAACCGGGCCACGCCGGCAGCTGTCGCATTTTTAAGAAAATCAATATAATTCAATATATTATTGCAAATTAACGCGAATAAACCGGCAGCATCCGGCGATCGAAAAGACCCTGCTCTCCATTTTGCCAACCAAACCCGCGATAAAAAGCCGGCTAATAAATACATATGCGTGACTGTCCCGATGGACAGCCACGCACGATAATCGTTTCACTTGCGCTGCTGTCAGCGATAACTCTCGCGCTACCGGCCGCCAAGCGCGCGATAGATCTTGCTGCCGGCACGTCCTGTTGCCGGCATGCCCATGGCCTGCTCGGCGGCGGCAATCGCCGCGCGGGACTGGGCGCCGATCTTGCCGTCCGGCACCCCCACATCGTAGCCACGGGCGGCCAGTAGCTTCTGCAACTGGAGGCGTTGGGCGCGCGACAGGCCGGGGTCATCCGTGGGCCACGGCGTCCGTAACGCGGGGTGTCCAGCCATCCGATCGGCGAGATGCGAGATCGCGAGCGCGTAGGATTCCGCTTGATTATAGGCATAGATGGCATTGAAATTGGGATAGACGAGGAAGCCCGGCCCGTTGGGCCCCGCTGGCAACAGAAGCCCCGCCTCTCCGTCGCCCGAGAGCGGGCGGCCATCGGCGCGCGTCACGCCCCGGCCGGCCCAGGTCGCGAGCGAGGCCCGGTTGTTGCGGCCCGTGGGGCCTTTGTAACCCGATGGTACAGCGACCTCGATCATCCATGGCTGGCCGGTGCGCCAGCCCGCCCGCTTGAGGTAATTCGCCGTCGACCCCAGGGCATCAGGAACCGACTTGACGAGATCGCGGCGTCCGTCGCCGTCAAAATCGACCGCCAGCCGCTGGTAGGTGGTGGGAATGAACTGGGTCTGGCCGAAGGCGCCCGCCCATGACCCGTAGAGCTCGTCAAGCGTAAGATCGCCCTGGTCGACGAGCTTGAGCGCGGCCATCAGCTCGCCGCGCCAGAAGGCCTGGCGCCGCCCCCCTTCGCAGACGAGCGTCGCGAGGGCATGCGGGAGAAAGTTGTCCCCCGCCTCCGACCCGAAATTGGTCTCGACCCCCCACACCGCGGCGATGACATGGCGATCGACCCCGAAACGCTGCTCGGCTGCGCGCAGGACGCGATCGTATTTGCGCATCATCGCCTGCCCATCCCGCACGCGCTCCTCATCGACGAGGAAGCCCATGTAGTCCCAGATCGGCGTCTTGAATTCCGGCTGGACCTTGGACAGCCGCAGGACCTTGTCGTCCGGCTGGTTGATGGCCAATGCCTGGGCAATGACGTTCTGGCTGATGCCGGCGCGCGCTGCATCTGCCCTGATCTGGCTGATGCACTGCGTGAAATTCGCCGCCGCAGCGCCCGTTCCCATCATCCAGGCCGTCGCGATCAAGACCATGTGCCGCATATAGAGTTCCTACCGATGCTATCGAGGGTTCACCATGATTTCGCGCAGGCTATCATGGTTAATCCTTTCAAAATGTTACCGCCGCCCGCAGTTGCGTAAGCAGATCTGATTAAAAAACCCGGATTAAGGCTCTGATCGAGGATCAACTCCCTGCATCGGTGAAGGTTGCGGGATTATCCGCAACTGCCAGCATAAGGGCGCGCGATGCAGCAGAATAATGAGCGGCGGGCGGCACCATCCCGCGGGTGGACTCGTTCCAAGGCTCCGCTTGACAGCCGTCCGGGCTTTTCCCATAGAGTTGTCACATTCCGAGGGGGGTGCCGTACGGCACTGAGATAGCGGTGAGCTGGACCCTTGAACCTGATCCGGGTGATGCCGGCGTAGGAACGGAACATGGGCTTTCCCGACACCCCGCTCTCGTCTTCGCATCGCCCTGATCCTGGCTCGTTCGCTGGGGTTCACGCCATGTGCCTTGCAAGACCGCGTCCTGCCCCCCTCGCCCCTCCGCGCCGCGAAGCGTCCTGAGGCTGGACGGCATGCGCGTCACCCTGGCCGCCCTTCGCATCGCAGCAACGCTTGTCGTAGCGTGGCAAGCCCTGATCTGGATGGCCCGGCCGCCGGCTTATATCCTGCCGCCGCCGCTGGAGGTCGCCGCGGTTTTCTTGCGCCAGCCGTCATTTCTCCTGACGAACAGCCTCACCACCCTGTGGGAGATTTTGGCGGGCTTTGCGCTGGGGGCCTCCCTGGGCATCGGCACCGCGATCACCATCGCGGCCCTGCCCCGTCTCGGCAGGCTCGTATGGCCGCTTGTGCTGGTGCTGCAGTCCTTTCCCGTCTTCGTCCTCGCGCCGGTCCTGGTGCTGTGGTTCGGCTTCGGCCTCGCCTCCAAGGTGGTGATGACGACGATCATCATCTTCTTTCCGGTGGCCTCGGCCTTTGCCGACGGGCTCCGGCGCACGGATCCCGACCTGCTCGATGCGACGGCCCTGACGACCGCCACCCACTGGCAGACGCTCGTTCATGTGCGCCTGCCGCTCGCCCTGCCCGGCCTTGCCTCTGGCCTCAAGGTCGCGGCGCCGCTCGCGCCGCTTGGCGCGGTTGTCGGCGAATGGGTCGGCGCGTCGGCCGGTCTAGGATTTGTCATGGTACAGGCCAATGCCCGCATGCAGACCGAGACGATGTTTGCCGCGATGCTGATTCTGGCCGCGATGACGCTCGCGCTGCGAGGCATCGTCGATCGCCTCACCCCCTGTCTCACCCCCTGGGCCCAGAACACCTGAACCGCCCCGCGCACAGGAACACGCCATGATCCACAGAGCCCTTCTCACAATCGCCCTCGGTCTCGCAACGGCCACGGGCGCCTTCGCGCAGACGACGCCTTCGGCCGCCCCTCCGGATAAGGTCGAAAAGATCAAGGTCTTGCTCGAATGGTTCGTCAATCCGGACCACGCCCCCATGGTGGTGGCCAAGGAGCTTGGCCTCTTCGCCAAGGCGGGCCTCGACGTCGAGCTGCTGCCGCCGTCGGATCCGTCGATCGTGCCGCGTGCCATCGCATCCGGCCAGGCCGACATTGGCGTGCACTACCAGCCAAGCCTCTATCTCGACCACGCGGCGGGCATCCCCCTCGTCCGCTTCGGCACCCTTGTGGAAACGCCGCTCAACACCGTGACCGTGCTGGCGAATGGCCCCATCAAGTCATTGGCGGACCTGAAGGGCAAGAAGATTGGCTTCTCCGTGTCCGGCTTCGAGGATGCTCTCCTCCAGCGCATGCTGGCCTCGGTCGGCGTCGACAAGGGCGATGTCGAACTCGTCAATGTCAATTTCGCGTTGTCCCCCTCGCTGATCAGTGGCCAGGTCGATGCCACCATCGGCGGCTTTCGCAATTTCGAGCTGACGCAGATGCGCCTCAAGGGGCATGAGGGGCGCGCCTTCCTGCCGGAAGACAGCGGCGTTCCGGCTTACGACGAACTGATTTTCGTGACGCGCCCCGATCTCCTAAAGGACAGCCGCCTCACCCGCTTCCTTGACGCGGTGGAACAAGGGGCGATCTATCTCACGAACCATCCGGAAGAAGGTTGGAAGCTGTTCATCAAGGCCTATCCGGATCTCGACGACGCGCTGAACCGGCAGGCCTGGATCGACACATTGCCCCGCTTCGCCAAGCGCCCGTCAGCGCTCGACAGGCGCCGCTACGAACGCTTCGGCCAATTCATGCTCGACGCCGGCCTGATCAAAGCAGCGCCAGCCGTAGACGACATCGCTGTCGCGTTGCAGTAGCCGACAGCGGCATCCGGGTAGCGACCGCGCGATGGCCTCTCTCCAAGGGCGCGCGCTGCAGACCGGCCAGCCGCGGGCGCATGGGTATCAGATCGCCTGCGCCGTGTGAGAGCGGTGTCGTTATTCCGGGGCTTCGCTCAGCGAAGCACCCGGAACCCAGAACCGGTGGCGTGTCCGTGGGGAGCACGGCCACGCCACGCTTGCCCTCAAAGCGCGCCAGTCCTGGTTTCCGGGCTCAGGCCTTAGGCCCGCCCCGGAATGACATATGCGCACGGATCAGTCGTAGAAGTTCGCGTTGCGCGACACACCGGTCAGAGCGATGTCGTCATAGACATATTGCTCTTCCAAACCGAAATTCTGGCTGTGGAAGATGACGCTCTTCAGGACCTGGGTTTCGAGGACGGCGTTGTCGTCCCCCTCGACCTCGCCGGCCTCCTGCACGTAGGCGAGCGCGCCGTTCACGGTCCAGCTATGCGCGTCCTTCCCGAAGTTGAATTGCAGCGTCACCCAGCCGTTATCGTCGAAGGGCAGGTAATAGTCCCAACCATCATCGGAATTCCAGAAGCGGAAGCCGGTGAAGGTCTCGCCCTCGGCGAGGCCCGCCGCGGCGCGCTCCTCGGCTGTCAGCCTCAGCGAGGCCTCGGCGTCGACATATTCCGCGATGGCGTATCGTCCGCCATTCGAGAGAGTCCCAGCCAGGTTCTGCAACTGGATCCACGCGCCGCTGAGCTGCGCCTGACCATCGCCTTGCCAGTCCGGATCGATGTAGAACTTGTATTCGGCGGTGCTGCCGTGGGTGAGATCGATCGGTCCGGTCGCGAGATCGCGGATCAGCGTGCCCTGATAGCGGTTCATCCCGGTCTGATCACCGCCGGGGTTGATGACGAACTCGATCGCCTGTCCCTGATCGCCATCGGTATCGACCGTATGGATCTGCTGGAGCACACCGCGATCCTTGATCCAGTGATCAGCGAGGCTGTTCCCCGTGGGGCTGTCGGGACTGCCGAGGGAGGCGCCGTCATTGATGCCATCGTCAAGATTGACGACTGTCCGCACCAGATCCGGCCGGTAGACATCATTTTCTGCGTCCCACTTGTCGGCGGGAGAGAAATCGAGCGGCGGATAGCCGTCCTCGTAAGGCCGCGCGCCGAAGGCCTTCGCCTCATCCGTACGGGGATCCGGCTGCCCGTTGAAACGATCCCCGATCGCGGCGTCCGTCACATTGGCCAGGAGATTGTCGTGCAGCGACTGCTGGCGCGCGGCGAAATCCGGCACGCCACCCACCTTCGTCTGCACGACGTCGGTTATGGCCGCCCCGCCATCCGCGAGATACGCCGCGTAGATGTTGGAGAGCTGGACATTCGCGAGATTGACCCCGACGTTGTAATAGTCCCCTCCAGGGGCGCCAGCGTAATACTGGGCATCACCATTAGCCCAGAACAGGATAAACTTGTCGCTGATATCGCCACTCGCCGTGCCGACAACGTCCCATACGGCTGAGGGGCTGTTGTTGCCATCGACGCGAACCCCCGAGAGGTTCAGCGCCTGATGCGACTGATGGTTCTCCGACAACGCGGGATAGTCGACATCAATAATCAGTCGTGCGTTCGCATCCACGTCGATCTGCCGCGCGCCGGTGAAGATGGCGTCGCTGCCGGCGACCGTAACCTTGGCCCCGTTGGTGATCGCCAGGCTCAGGAGGCCCGCGAGCGGCACCTCCAGCGCGGCCCGACCGGCCGCGGTCACGATGGCTGACGTTCCATCTGTGCTCAACGCGACTGTCGCATCGACGGCTGTGATCTCCAGCCTGCCTGTCGCGGCATTGAAGACGGCGGCAGGCGTCAGGCTCGTGTCGGCGACCATCACCGTGACAGGCGCGACCCCAGGCACGCCGAGCGACAGCGTTTCCTGCCCTTCGGTCAAGGCGTCAGCGCGGAAATGGACCGTGATAGCAGCGAAGCCATCCTCGCCGACGATGAAGCGTGTCGGAAGCGTGCCATCGATATCGTCCGCGTCGACCGTTCCGCCCCAATTGATGGCGACGATGCTACCCGCAGCAACATGGGTTGTCGCGAGGGTGAAGGTGACCGATCCACCTTCGCTGGCCGTCGAGGCGGATGCCGTCACCGCGTAAGTGGGGCTTGGCTCGGGTTCCGGCTCAGGCTCAGGTTCCGGTTCCGGCTCGGGCTCAGGTTCCGGCTCTGGTTCCGGTTCAGGTTCCGGCTCGTCATCTTCGATGAGCGAACCATGATCCTCATCGATCACGCCATCGGCGACATCATCGAGAAAATCCCGGAGATTGTCTCCGGCGAGGTCCTGAAACTCCGCGCTGCCGAGGAAGGCCGACGACAGCTGATTGCCTGTAATCCGCCCGGTTTCGATAAGCCCGACCCAGAATTCAAAGCCCGCCTGATCGGGTTCACGCCCAAGAATATTCTTGTAGAAGATACCGACGAGATCTTCCGCAGAGACGTCTTGACCGATGTCTGGATGGAGTCCCTGAAACTCCTCGGAATGCGCAAACGCGCCGAGAAGATCGGAAAAAGACGCAGCACCGCTACGAAATTGCTCCGTCCAGAACGCCAATCCCGCGGCGTCTGGCGCACGGCCCAGCGCTCCTTGATAGAGAGCGATGACGGGCAGGATCACTTCATGCAGGTCAACGTATTCGGCGGACCCGCGGAAGGCCTGCTCAAGGTCCGCCAAGGAATAGCCATCGGCAAGAACGCTTTCCCAATAGGCGACCTCGTCGGCGGCCGGCGTGCGCAGCAGCAGGCTCTGATAGAGGCTAACAATATCTTGCGTCATTTATCCCCCCAAAGCTGCAGGTGGCACATCCCCCAACGTGCAAGAAAGCCCTGCTTTTCCGCTTAATTTATAAACAACATTCCAGAGTTGGCAATAGAACATATGGCCCGGAAAATCCGAGTGGAACCGATGGTGCGAACGACCTCGATGGCTTCTCCTTAAGATTTGAGGGCATGAAGGCGGCTCAGCTGAAACATGGCGGCGAAGATCTCGCCCGTCAGTCGCCTGAAGACGCGAGCCAGATATCCATCCACGGCCCTCGTCCAACGCCGATGCGTCTAAAAAGGCGTCGGAGCCCACTGTGGGACAATTCTCTCGGGAGCCAGTGGTCCTCGTGCTATCGCGCAGAAGACCTGTCGTAGGAAGGAGGCTATAGTGAAGCTGCCTGAAAAGGATGCATGAGGCGTTCCCATGATGACGATGCCGGCGATGATGGCTTTGGAACTTGGCAGGCAGATCGCCGACGATTTCCGGCGCCTGTATGGATCGTCCGCCAACGACGAGGCCGAACGGTTGGGCTACGCGGCACAGATCGCGCTGGAGTGCATCGGCCGCAGTGACGCCCTGTATCACAATGTCGAGCACACGTTTTTCGTCACTTTGGTGGGGCGGGACATCCTTCACGGTCGCATGTTGAGTGAGCGCGTCGATGCCCAGGACTACGCGCACATCATCGTGGCTTGCCTCCTTCACGACATCGGATATGTCCGCGGCATCCTGAAGGGCGACAGTCATGATCGCTTCGTCATCAATGCGGATGGCAAGACGGTCACACTCCCACGCGGCGCTTCGGACGCGGCGCTTGCCCCCTACCATGTGGACCGTTCGAAGCTCTATGCGCTGGAGCGTATCGGGCCGTGGTACAACCTTGACGCTGAACGCGTTGCCCATGCGATCGAATACACCCGCTTTCCAAGCGGACCGATCGACCACGACGGGTACAACTCACGCGAGGGACGTCTCGTACAGGCTGCCGACCTGATAGGGCAACTCGGGGATCCGCTTTATCTGAAAAAGGCCAACGCACTGTTCCACGAGTTTCAGGAATGCGGGCTCGACACCCAGCTTGGTTATGCGACGCCGGCGGATATGGTCGAGCGATATCCGGACTTCTACTGGTCCAGCGTCTCGCCACACCTGAAAGAGGCCATTTCATATCTGAATGTCACCGCGGCCGGCCGGCAATGGATAGCCAATCTGCATAGCCATGTCTTCTGTGCCGAACACGCGTTCACTCTGATGGGCCCGCAACGGTAGCCGGGCACGGCAATACAGCCACGGGATGATCCGCAAATGGGCGAGCTCTGGCCGGAATAAAGCATCACAAGCGGCATCCCCGTTTCCGGACTTCAACCAGCATATTCGCTGGGGAGGTCCCGGACACATCTGGCGATACGAATGGGATGGATGGCGTCCTGCCGCCTCGCTGTCCATCTCGACGTGCGGGTTACGGACTTTCCGGGCGCCGCTCTTGCCGCGACAAGGCTTGTCAACTGGACGCGGCGCTCGCGTGTTACGCGGCATACTCTAGCAGAACGCGTCAATTTTGATGAGTATCAATGACAACTTATACCGATAAGGATAGTCTTTGTCCCGCATCAGTCACATGTTCACGTTACTGGTAAAATTGATGTAAAGTGCCGCATACTATTCTATAGAAAATTGAGGGACCTTCGGGCAATCGCATCTCAGCAGTCCGCGGACATTGTCATTCCACCGATACTGACATGGAGCAATGCTATGACGAATGAGAATGGTAGCCACGATCTAGTCACCCGCACCGGTCTTGTGCTTCATGTGCGGCCCGTGCGGCCCGGCGATGAGAAGGCTCTGGCGGAATTTTTTTCCCGCGTCGCGCCGGAAGACCTGCGCTTCCGGTTTCTGGCAAGCATGAAGGAGGTCGGTCACGAGCGGCTGATCGCAATGACTCACGTGGATCACCATCAGACAGAGCACTTCCTAGCCTTTGCCGAAGACGGGAAATCGGTTGTCGCAACGGCCATGGTCGCCTGTGACGCGAATTTCGAACGGGCCGAAATCGCGATTTCCGTTCGCGCGAACGACAAGCACAAGGGTGTTGCCTGGGAGTTGCTTCGCTACGCCGCGGATCACGCGCAGGCAAGGGGCGTCAAGATACTGGAAGCAATCGAGAGCCGCGAGAACCACGAAGCTCTAGAGGTCGAACAGGAGCAGGGTTTCGTTGCAACGAGCCATCCCGACGACCCAAGCCTGGTGCAGATCCGGAAGACCCTCGCCTAAAGCATTTTCGAGCGAAGTGAACCCGCTTCACCTGAAGATAATGCTTCACGTGAAGATAATGCTTGGCAACGAAGATCAGCGGCGCAGAAGACGCGTCGCTGCCGTCCGATCGCGGCGGCGCGCCATCCGAGATTGGGCTTTTCCGCCAGGTTGAGAACGCGGAGCACTCCGGGCGTCAATATGGATGGGCCCGGACATCACATGCCATACCGTCCCCACGCGCACCGCCTGTTCCAGGATCAGCTTCGACGCACGCGAGGCGGAGTGAGAACGGCTTGCTCAGCGTGTGCAGACCTGCACACGGCGCACGACCCACCGCCCTCTATGATCCCTCATCCGGCGATTTTCCCACCAGCACCGTCTTGGCGCCGGCCTGACATGCCTTGGCGGCGGCGGGCGTCCCCATTGCGCGAGTTCCACCCCCGTCTGCGGCACGTTCAATTGTGCTGGTTGCAAGGGCCCAGCGAGAGCGCCGCCTGAATAGACGGCTGAGATGAAACAGCCGGCGATAACCATCGCCCCAAACTTATAAACCAATTCTTCCTCCTTGGAGTGAACAACGGATGATCGTTACCGCGTCCTGTTTTGCCGCGAGAAGCAGGCGACGGGCACCGTCTGCTTGCCCTCCCGCTCCCCTCTCGTGACTGCGCATGGGCTGCCAGCCCGGATGGAGCTTACGGGTTCCGCACAGGCGGAGCCCCGTGAAGCATGCCCGTGCTTAGAAGCGCCAGATAAGTGGCACGATAAAGACCGCGACGACAAAGAACCAAATCAGCAACGGTAAGCCAAGTTTCCAGTAGTCGCCGAAAGCATATCCCCCCGGGCCCATGACCATCAGGTTCGTCGGCGTCGCGATCGGGGTCAGGAACGCGCCCGCCGCGGCCACCGTCGTGCTCATCAGCACCGGCTTCGGCGAGATCCCCATGCTCACCGCCGCCGCGACCCCGATCGGAATGACGATCAGGGCTGTCGCCGTGTTGCTGATGAGCTGCCCCATGATGGCGGTGAGGACGAACAAGCCGGCGAGCAGGGCGATCGGCCCGGCGTCGCCGACCAGGTAGACGAGACGTTCAGCCAGCATCTTGGCCGCGCCGGTTTCGACCATGGCGGTCGAGAGCGGCATCATCGCACCGACGAGGATCACCGTGGTCCAGCTGATCGCGCGATAGGATTGCTCGACGCTCATGATCCCGGACAGAATGATAGCGCCGGCCGCCAGCAACCCGGCGACCGCCGGAGGAACGACGCCTGTGGCGAGCAGCAGCACCATGGCGAACAGGATAGCGACGGCCTGCTTCGCGCCCGGGCCCATCGGGACGGCCTGACGCCGGACCAATTCGGGTGAACTCACCACCAGGACATCCGGGTCGTCGAGGTGAATATCGAGGGCCTTCCAGGTTCCCTGCAGCAACATCGTGTCGCCGGCCTGCAGCATGATGCCCCCACCATCCTCCACCGCTTTGGCGGCCGCGAGCTCGGCCCCGGCACGCTGCACAGCCAGGACAATCAGATCGCCGCTCTCGGTGACCATTCCGGGAAACACGTTCTGGCCAATCAGTCCGGAGCGCGGGGGGATCACGACCTCGGCGAGGCCCGACCGCTGATTGAAAAGCGTTCCCTCCCCCTCGCCCGACTTGACCGCCTCGCGGAAAGCAAGATGCATGTCCGCCGCCAGTGTCGCGGCAGCCTCCGCCTCACCGCGCACCAGAAGATGGTCGCCCTCCGCGATGAGCGAGCGGCGCAACGGGCTTGCCGTCTCCCCTTCTTGAACGGCCACGAGCTGCAAGCCTGGATAGGCGGCAAAATCGACGGCGGACGACGTCTGCCCGATATAGGGAGACGTGGCCCGGACACGCATCTGGTAAATCCCGCTGGCTAATCCGTACTGCTCGACCAGGGTCTTGGCGTGCCTGCTGAAATCGGAAGGCATGCTCGCGCCATTGCGCTCCGGCAAAAGGCGCTCCCCGAACAGAACGATGATCGCCATCGTCCCCGCCAACAACGGAATGCCGACGAGCGCGAATTCGAAGAAGCCAAACGCCCCGACACCCGCATCGCTTCCCGCTTCCGAGACCAGGACGTTCACGGGGGTCCCCGTCAGCGCCAGCATCGAGCCTGCATGGGCGGCGAAGACGAGCGGCATCAGCAGTTGCGATGCGTTACGCTTCAGCCGGACGGCTATGACGACGACGACCGGCAGCAGCGCCGCGACGGCGCCATTGACGCTGATCAGAGCCGTCAGCACAGCGACAAGGCCCATCGTGAACAGCAGAAGACGGGTCCTGCTCTCCTCCCCCGCCCCCTTGATCAGGAGTTGCCCCGCCCAGGCCGTGACGCCCGTCATTTCCAGACCGGAACTGACGATGAACAGCGAGGCGATGAAGATCACAGCGGGATCGCCAAGCCCGGCGAGGGCCTGCGGCAAGGTCAAGACACCCGTCGCCCACAGCGCCAGCGCGACCATCATTGCGACGAGGACGACGGGGATCTTGTTCCAGACGAACAGGACGACCGCAACGGCAATGATCGTGCCGGTGTAGGCTATCGGGCTCAAACTCAGCTCCCTATTGGACTTCGCCGGACCGTCCGGCTGCCAGCGCGACATGAGGGTGGCAGAAGGACACTCCGGCCAACGCTCAGTCCTCCAGGGTCGCCATCAGGATGCCGAGGCGGCAACCTTTCTCATATTCATCAAGGTTCACATATTCCCTGATGGTATGGATCTCCGCCTGCCCCGCTCCAATGGTGACCGTTGGAACACCATGCTTGTCGAGCCAGTTCGCGTCGAGCCCTCCGTTCGAAAACAGATAGGTTGGCTCGATGCCAAGGAGCCCGAGCGCCCTGGCCGCGCGTTTGACGACAGGAGCGTCCTTGCCGAGCTCAAAGGGCGGATAGGCCGGCTTGTGGCTGAATTTGACCTCGGCGACCTGTCCGTCGTGGTCCTTCACCATGCCCTGCGCCTTCGCGAAAGCTTGCTTGTAGCCCTCGGCGATGCTCGTTGCGAAGGAGGCATCGGGACTGCGCGCCTCGCCACGAATATAGGCGTAATCCGTGACGACATTGGTCGCGTCACCCGCCGGCTTGCCATCCCGGCCACCGAAGATTCCGACGTTGCTGGTCCCCCGGCCGTCAGGCTTGACGACCTTGCCGAACCAGCCGGCCTGTTGTGCCTCCGCGAGGGCGATGGCACCGACAAGCGTGGCGGAGATGCCCTTGTCGGGCGCGACGCCGGCGTGGGATGCCTTGCCCGTGATCTCGACCTCCCAATTCTCCTGACCGACAGCCCCGACGATCAGCTCCGAGGCAAGCTGGCCATCGACATTGATGCACATGACCGCGCCGCCGAGATCGGCGGGGTTGAGTTCACGCGCGCCATGCAGGCCGCTCTCTTCGCGAACGGTGAAAAGCAGCGTGATCGGCGGATGGGGGAGCTTGTTTTTGATCAGCGTTTCGGCGAGCACGACGAGGAGCGCGACGCCCGTGCGGGCATCGCCACCAAGCGCGGTGGTACCGTCCGAGACGATGCGGTCGCCTTCACGCCGAGGCTTCACCCCAGCACAAAGCGGCACCGTGTCGAGATGCGTCGAGAACAACAGGCGCGGGCCCGGCCGCGTACCAGGCAGATCGACGATGAGATTGCCCGTCTCCGTTGGCAGGGGGATACGTTTATTGACATCGTCAAAGCGGATCGCGGAGGCCGGCACGCCGGCCTTCTTCAAGGCATCGCTGACGGCGGCGGCGATATTCGCCTCCTGCCCGGTCACGCCTTCAACCGAGAGAAAGCGCATCAGATGATCGACGGCGGACTCAACATCGAGAGGTACGGCGGAGCTACTCATGGTGTCATCCAATCAGGTGAAAGTTGGGGTGTTTCACGCGACACGCGCGGGCATCACAGCCCCCAGGGCAGGCCAAGAACTTTCCAGAATGCGAAAAGCGCGGTCCACAAGATGAACATCCAGACGACATAGGGGAGCATCAGGGACACGATCGTACCGACGCCCGCCGATCGGTCGTATTTCTGGGCGAAACCGACGACCAGAGCGAAATAGGCGTTGAGTGGGGTGATGGCGTTCATCGGAGAGTCACCGACACGATAAGCCGCCAGCACGGCTTCCGGCTCGACGCCCAGCTTCATGAGCAACGGGACGAAAACGGGAGCAAAAATCGCCCATTTCGCGATCGCCCCGGTCAGAAGCAGGTCGATGATCGCCACCACCACGATGAAGCCTAGCAGCAGCGGCAAGGCACCGATATTGGCGGCCTGGAGTGCCCCTGAGAGGCTGAGCGCCATGACCGTGCCGATATTCGTATAGGTGAAATAGGCGACGAACTGGCTCAGCACGAAAAAAAGGAAAATTGTCCCGCCTAGGCTTTTGATCGACTTCTCGATCGCCGCGATCACTTCCGGGAGCGTTTTCAAGGTGCCCGCACCGATGCCAAAGGCCCAGCCGGTCACCAGGAACATGAGCATGATCAGGGCGATCAGGCCGTTCATGAAGGGCGAGTTGCCGATCAATTCGCCACTTGCGGGATTGCGCAAAGGCGCCCCTGAAGGCAGCGTCAACACACAGAAGACTGCGATCAGCGCCAGCAGTCCAAAACCAGCGAAACGAAGACCGCGAGACTCCTGCTCGGAGAGCGCGCTGCCCTGCTCCGTGGTTGTTCCTTCAGACGCAAGATTCGGATCGTAGGTGCCGAGCCGTGGGGCGATGATGCGGTCTGTAATAAAGGCGACCACAACCGTCAGAAAGAGCACGGACGCGATGGAGAACCAGAGGTTCGAGGCAAGACCGATGGAGCGGTTGGGATCAACGAGATGGGCCGCATCGTTGGTGAATTCGACAAGCACGGCATCGAGAGGCTTGATCAGCATATTGACCGTGAATGCCCCGGCCACCGCCGCGAAACCGAGGGCAAGGCCAGCGAGCGGATGGCGGCCGACGGCCAGATACGCGATCCCCGCGAGCGGGATCAGCACCAGATAGCCCGCGTCCGCGGCGATGCTCGCGAGGATGCCGACGAAGGACAGGATATAGGTCAGCGCCCAACCGGGCGAGACGATGACCAGCTTACGGATCAAAGCCGTAACAAGGCCGGACTCTTCGGCAACGCCGGCGCCGATCATGGCGACGATCATGAGCCCGACGGCGGTGAAGCTCATGAAATTCGGAATGAGCGATGAATATATAAAGCGAATACCGTCAGTGTTGAGCAGACTGCGTATCGCGGTCGTCGCCATTTCGACCTGATGCGTATCCGGATTGATGCGCTCGAATGTGATCGACGCTCCAAACAGGCTGAGCACCGCTGACAGCACCATGACGATGCCAATGAGGATCAGGAAGATCACGACGGGATGAGGAACCATGTTCCCCACCTTCTCGACGGCATCGAGAAATCTCTGCATCGTCGTCTTTGGCGCGGTAATTTCGACAGTCATCTCGCCCTCTCCCGCGCTGAACGTTCCGCCTCTCAGGGGGGAATGTAGCCGGCTCGGCAATCCGAAACCTGCCCGGATTGTCATTCTTGAGGGAACTTAGTCCGCCCTGCCGATTGAACATCTGCACAGAATCCCAATCCTTGGACCCCTTGTCCCAAATTTTGCCGGGATGGCTGCAACGGATCCGCCTTTACCCCGCTTGCTGCCGTCACATGTGTTCTTTATGTTGACTTGGCCTCGGCAATTTTGTGGATCCGCTCTCAATGCTCCAGGGGTGCTGATGCCAGAATCACGCCCGGCGCTGTACCGGTCCCCGCCCCTGTCGATCCTACCTGCCCTCCATGCGATGTTCTTGTTCCGGAGCCTTTGAATAATGCCGGCTGGCTTCTCCTGGTGGCGCAATGGATTGCCCCTGCTGGCTCTCGCGCTTGGCCTCAACGCATGCTCCTCTGTGCCTCGCGGGATGCTGCAGCCGGTAGCGCCGGCTCCGGGCGCGGCGCGGGTCGACATGCTGGCCGCGACGACCAGGGCGCCATCGAGCGATCCCGGAGTTCTTTTCACCGGTGATCGCGGGGAAACCGTATCCTTCGCGAATATCGTCGTCTCTATCCCGCGCGATCGCGAGGTGGGAACCATCCAGTTTCCACGGTCCTCGCCCGGCAATTCCGAGACGGACTTCACGGTGACCTCCGCGACACCGGTCTCCAAGGCCCATCTTGCGGACTGGTTCAGGTCCAGAAACGGCCGGAAGCGCCGCGTCTTCGTATTCGTACACGGCTTCAACACGCCATTTGACCGCGCCGTCTTCCGTTTTGCCCAGTTGGCCCATGACGCGGATGCCAACGCGGCACCGGTTCTTTTTTCCTGGCCCTCACGCGGGCGCCTTCTCGACTACAGCCGGGATTTCGACAACGCGTCCTACTCGCGCTCGGATCTCGCCTATCTCCTGCGGGTGGCGGCGAGCAGCCCCTTCGTGGGCGAGATCACCATCCTCGCCCATTCCATGGGCAGCTGGCCCGCCGTGGAGGCGATACGCCAGCTCGCTCTGGAAAAGGGAGGCGTGCCAAAGAAGATCGACAATCTCATCCTTGCCTCTCCAGATCTCGACATAGGCGTCTTCCGGCGCCAGATCGAGGACATGGGGTCGCGGCGGCCGCGCGTGACCCTGTTTGTCGCGCAGCATGACCGGGCCTTGCAGCTTTCGCGCTTCATCTCGCGGGGCGCTACACGCCTGGGTGGAATAGACGTCACGCGTGACGAGTACCAACAGCAGCTGGCGGGTCTGTCGGGAGTTACTGTTCTCGACCTGAGCGCACTCAATGCGGGCGATCGCATTAATCATGACCTCTATGCCGCGAGCCCGGAGGCGGTCCGCCTGATCGGCGACAGACTATTGCAGGGCCAGGTGATCACCGACTCCGATCTCTCGTCCCCGCTAGTCGCCGCGGATGCACTTGGCTCTGCCGCAAGCCTTCTCATAACTGCCCCTATCCGCGTGTTCGATACCGCCACATCGCGCTAGCCTTGCATTGACAACGATCATTGTCCGACAAGGGCGGCTTTGAATGTCGTTCGGGATAACAGGATGCCGAGGCGGCGGCAGACGCCGTTGGCAGCGCAATTCAATGGATAGCCGGCTGCGACGGCAGACGGGCTTGTGGGCCACTGCAAATGGTCGCCCCCCCCCCGAGACTTCAAGCCGCCTTCGGGCTGGAATAGCTCGTCACAAAAGTATCAGGCCCCTCCCCGCATATGGAGCGGCGTTACAATTTGTTTCCACTCCGGCACTTGCCAATAGTACCGGGCGGCGGCACATTTTTTGCTGCCGATATGTTCGGTTCCAAGGTCATGTCCAGTGCTTTAGGTTGACACAAATAGCTGGAAGGAAGCTGTCGTGCCGACCACGTCTTACTCCAGTTCGCGCGGTTCCAACGGAGCCATTTTTGGCGGCCACTTCTCAAGCGGGAACGTGCCAAACCGGGATCAGTTGAGTGCATGGCGATTGATGCTGTCAGAAACGACTGATCTTTTACCGACAACGAGAACGTCTGAGGCATTCGAAGCCGATAGCTCATTCTGGGTTTTCGGCGATCTTGTCCTGACAAGAACGCTCTACGCGAATGCGCGCGCGCGCCATTGGCGACACAGGCCCAAGCCCTTCCGGGATTACTGGTGCGTGGCGCTGGCTTATCACGGCGATGGCAGGACATCGGCCCCGGAGGTCCTGCGACCTGGCTCCTCGAATTTCAGCCCGCTCGCCAGACCGTTTGAGGAACGAGCAGAAAATACGGAAGTATTAACGCTGTTTCTACCGAGGGACTTCTGCCGGAATGAGGACGGGGATGTCGATCGCGGCGAGGATCTGGAGATAAATCAAGAACTTGGCGCCCTGCTTGCCGGCCATATGGAAAACCTCGCCCGGCATCTGCCGCATATTCCTCCCGAACAGGCGCAAGGCCTGGCTGAAGCAACACGTTCGCTGGTAGCGGCCTGCATAGCGCCGCGCAAGGCGCATGCCAAGGCAACGGAGGTGTCGCTCAGCGCCCTCCTCATCGACCGTATCCGCCTGATTGTCCGCCAGAACATGGCTTCCCCGGATTTCGATCCAGAGCAGCTCGCCCGGCTTATGGCGATGTCCCGCTCGAAGCTCTATCGGCTTTTTGAGCATGCGGGCGGTGTCGCTCATTTCATCAATCGCGAGCGGCTGAGGGAAGCGCACCGCCATCTGACTTCATCGGGTGATTCCCTGCCAATCCATGTGGTTGGCAACGAAGTTGGTTTCATCGACCACTCCACCTTCAGCCGGGCCTTTCGACGCGAGTTCGGCTACAGCCCGAGCGAGGTGCGTGAGCGCAGCCTGGCGGAGCAAGCCCTGAAGTCGTTTGACCTCTCGCCGCAGGATGCAAGTCAGGACGACCTATGCCCTGACGATGCCATGTCTTCCCCGGGTGCAAGCCCCAAGGACGCGACATCCCGCACCCTTACCCGGCCCGCGGCGTAGCCCGCTGGCTTCCGGGCGGGGGACTGATGCGCGGCTCTTTGACAAACGGAGTGTCGGGACATCATTCCATGTTCTGAGCCGCTGCCCGCCCCGCTCACCATATGATTGCTCGATCGGATTCCCGCCCTTGGCGTCATTGCCATGCTGCTCCTTTCAGAGGCAAAAAACAGTTCCCGCTGCCGCATCGACCAGGCCGGGTTTTCAACAAAGATTGGGATGAGTAGCGAAGAGTTGGGATTCTGAGCTCATCCCCCCGTTGCCGACTATTGCTAGCTTCCCTCGCTGCTTTCAAAAAAAGCGGCGCGATGGCGCTCGCCCGGCGCCTGGGCTTTTGTGGGCCATGCCCGACAGCTGTCAGGGGAAGTAATGTGATGTATCCGAACGGTTCGCCGGGACAATGCTTCCCGACAAGCGGATGGACGGAAGCGGTGCTTCGAAACGTGACCGTCGACACACAGGAAAAGCCCTCGGCATGACAGCGCGCAGGAAAGACCAGCACCTCTTGGCCGCTGCCCTTGTGGTCATCCTGCCTGGATTGGCTGCCTGCCAGCGCGAGGAAGCCAAGCCTCCTTCGCCTGTCCGGATCGTCCGCACCATTACCGTCGAAAAGCAGCCAGAGGCTGCACATACGATTTTCACCGGGCATGTGGAGGCTCAGGACAGAGCAGCCTTGTCATTCCGTATCGGCGGACGAATGGCGGAACGGACCGTTGGTATCGGCGCGACAGTCAGCGAGGGTGAGGTCGTCGCTCGCCTCGATCCGGAGAATGAGCTCAACGATCTGCGCTCGGCGCGCGCCGCCCTGACGGCGGCCCAAGGTCTCCTGCGCAAGGCGGAGAACCAGTTTCAACGCCAGAGTCACCTCCTCGAACGCAACGTGACGACTCGCGCCGATTTCGAGCTCGCCGAACAGGGCCGCACGGCCGCACGCGCGCAGGTTGATGCGGCCCAGGCGCGTGTCACCTCGGCGGAGGATGTCGTCGGCTTCACCACCCTGAAGGCTGACGCGCCGGGCGTCGTCACGAGGGTCGGGGCCGAACCGGGCGAGGTCGTCACGCCTGGACGCATGATCGTGGAACTTGCCCGGCGGGACGGGCGCGACGCGGTTTTCGAGGTGCCTGCCGACGTCATCCGCTCGCTCACCCCCAACGCACCCGTCCGCGTGGCCCTCGCCAGCGATCCCGGCGTCACCGTCTCCGGCCGTGTCCGTGAGATCGCACCCCAGGCGGATCCGGTGACAAGAACCTTCAGGATAAGGGTTGGACTGTCCGACCCGCCGCCAGCCTTCCGTCTCGGATCGACGGTTTCAGGCACGATCGCTGGCAGCGACGCATCGGTCATCGCGATACCGGCGACCGCCCTGAAGCAACAGGGACAGGAATTCGGCGTGTGGATCGTCGATCCCCAGAAACTCACCGTCTCCATGCGCAAGCTCGACATCGTCAGCGCTGATCCAGCGACCGCCCTGGTCGGGAAAGGGCTCTCATTGGGCGATATCGTCGTCACGGCCGGCGTCAATCAGTTGCGCCATGGCCAGCAGGTGCGGCTGACGGGAACGGAAACACGATGACCTTCAATCTTTCCGAATGGGCGCTCAAGAACCGTTCCGTCGTCATCTATCTCATGATCGTCGCCGTGGCCGCGGGCTTGTTCGCCTTCCAGCGCCTTGGCCGCAACGAGGATCCCTCCTTCGTCATCAAGTCGATGGTCGTCTCTGCCGCCTGGCCGGGAGCGACGATCGAGGATACGCTGACCCAGGTCACCGAGCGTCTCGAGCGCCAGCTTGAGGAGACGCCCGGTCTCGATACCGTGCGCAGTTTCACGACGCCGGGCGTCACGACGATTTTTGTCCAGTTGGACCAGGCAGTCCCGGCGCGCGATGTGCAGGACACCTGGTATCGTGTCCGTAACCTTGTCGCGGACATCCGCCACACGCTGCCGGCCGGCACGGTTGGCCCGTTCTTCAACGACCGGTTCGGAGATACCTTCGGCATCATCTACGGGTTCACCGCGGACGGATTTTCCGGCCGCGAACTGCGAGACTATGTCGAGGCGGCACGTTCGCGTCTCCTGCTGGTCCCCGATGTCTCCAAGATCGAGATCATCGGCGCCCAGGATGAGCGCATATTCGTGGAATTCTCGGTGAGGGAACTGGCCAATCTCGGCATTGACCGCAATACCTTGCTCGCCGCCCTGCAAAGCCAGAACGTGGTGCGTCCCGCCGGTGTCATCCAGACCGAGGACGAGAAGCTCTCTCTGCGTGTCTCGGGAGCATTCCAGTCCGAAGCGGACCTCATGAACGTCAACTTCCCCGTTGGCGATCGCATGGTACGCCTCGCCGACATCGCCACGGTGCGACGTGGCCATGCCGACCCGCCGCAGCCCATGTTCCGCGTCAATGGTCAGGAAGCGATCGGCCTCGGCATCGCAATGCGAGACGGCGGCGACATTCTGGCCCTCGGCCAGAACATCAAGAACGCGATGACCGAGATAACAAGCAATCTGCCGCTCGGCATCGAGCCGCGGCTGGTTGCCGACCAGGCCGTGACCGTCGATCATGCGATCGCTGATTTCATGACATCGCTCTGGCAGTCCATCGCGATCATCATGGCCGTGAGCTTCATCAGCCTCGGCGTGCGCCCGGGTCTTGTCGTCGCGCTGTCCATTCCCCTGACGCTCGCCGTCGTCTTCGCCGTGATGCTCGTCAGCGGCATCGACATGCAACGTATCTCGCTGGGCGCGCTCATCATCGCGCTGGCGCTGCTCGTCGACGACGCCATGACGACGACGGACGCGATGGTGACACGCCTCGCGGCCGGCGAGGCAAAGACCAAGGCCGCGACCTACGCGTTCAAAAAATACGCCATGGCGATGCTGGCGGGGACTTTGGTCACGATCGCGGGCTTCGTACCCATCGGCTTCGCGGCAAGCTCCGCCGGCGAGTACACATTCACCCTCTTCGCCGTCGTCAGCATAGCCTTGGTGGTCTCCTGGTTCGTCGCGATCATCTTCGCGCCGGTGCTCGGTGTCGCCATGCTGAAGGCCCCCGACAGCAAGGCGACGAAAGCCGAGCCAGGACGTGTGGAGCGGACCTTCCGACAGTTGTTGTCCGGCGCCATCAAGCTCCGCTGGGTCACGATCGCGGTCACGCTGGTGCTGTTTGCCCTGTCCGTACTGGCGATGCCGCTCGTCCCACGGCAGTTCTTCCCGGCCTCCGATCGACCCGAGCTGCTCGTCGACCTGACGCTCCCGCAGAACGCGTCGATCTACGCCAGTGAGGATCTCGTCTCCCGCTTCGACGCGGCCTTGAAGAACAATCCGGATATCGAGCGCTGGAGCAGCTACATCGGGCGCGGCGCGATCCGTTTCTATCTGCCGCTGAACGCGCAGCTCCCCAATGACTTCTTCAGCCAGGCCGTCATCGTCGCCAAGGACGTCGCGGCCCGCGAACGGCTGCAGGCCAAGCTGGAGGAGATGCTGGCGAATGACTTTCCGAACGTCGTCGCCCGCGTCTATCCGCTCGAACTCGGCCCCCCGGTCGGTTGGCCGGTTCAATATCGCGTCAGCGGACCGGATATCGCGGAGGTTCGCTCGATCGCCATGAAGGTGGCGCAGGTCATCGCCGCCAATCCGCAGGCCGAGCAGGTCAATTTCGACTGGATCGAGCCGTCGCGGGAACTGCGCCTGCGGGTCGATCAGGATGAGGCGCGCCGTCTTGGGCTGAGCTCCCAGGCGCTGGCCTCAGCGCTGAATGCGGTGGTGTCGGGAACGGTCGTGACGCAGGTGCGTGACGACATCTATCTTGTCGACGTGGTGGTGCGCGCGCAGGACGCCGACCGCGTTTCCCTGGAGACGCTGCGGACGATGCAGGTCGCCCTGCCCGGAGGGCGCTCGGCACCCCTGTCGCAGTTTCTCACCTTCGAATACGGATTGGACGCGCCGCTGATCTGGCGCCGCGATCGCATTCCCAATCTGACGGTCGCGGCTGATGTCAAGCAGGGCGTCCTGCCCGAGACCGTCGTATCCGCCCTTGAACCGTCCATCGAGGCGTTGAACAAGACACTGCCGCCCGACTACGCGATCACCGTCGGGGGAACCGTCGAGGAGAGCGCAAAGTCACAGGCCTCCGTCATCGCCGTCGTGCCCGTCATGCTGTTGATCATGTTCACGGTGCTGATGGCGCAGCTCCGGAGCTTCCGGCTGCTCGCCATCGTGCTCAGCATCGCGCCGCTCGGTCTCATCGGTGTGGTTGGCGCGCTTCTTCTGTCAGGTAAACCGCTCGGTTTCGTCGCGCTTCTCGGTATCCTCGCCCTGATCGGCATCATTACAAAAAACGCGGTGATCCTGATCGGCCAGATCGAGGCGGAGCGCGAAAGCGGCAAGACGATCGTGGAGGCCGCGCTGGACGCCAGCAGCACCCGCTTCCGGCCGATCATGCTGACGGCGATCTCGACCGTCCTCGGCATGATCCCGATCGCCCCGACGGTATTCTGGGGCCCGATGGCCTTCGCCATCATGGGTGGACTGCTGGTTGCGACCGTGCTCACGCTGATCCTGCTCCCGGTGCTCTATGTCGCCGTGTTCAACAGGGGCACGTCCTCGGAAGGCGGGATGAGCGCGGGAAGAACGTCCACCGCTGGAGTATCGGCGCCATGATCCCGACATCCAATCATCAGGTCAGGGGCCACCGCTTCCGTGGCTTGTCCATCGGAATGGCCTCCGCGTTGATGCTCTTGTCACTTGGCGCCTGCCAGCAGGAAGCCGCCGCGCCCGCCGAGGGACGTCCCGTCAGTGTAGTGAAGGTGGAGGCGGGGAAGCTCTCCAGCGACATCACGCTCAGCGGCGAGATCCAGGCGGAAAAGAATGTCGGGCTTGCGTTCCGGATAGGAGGACGGGTCGCGGAGCGTCTGGTCAATGTCGGGGACCGCGTCTCCGCCGGGCAGGTGGTGGCGCGCCTCGATCCAACGCTTGAGCGCAATCAGCTCGTGGCCGCGAAAGCAGCCCTCCAGGCGGCCCGAGGCGAGGTCAATACCACACGCAACACCTTCGAGCGCCAGGACCGGCTGATGGCACAGGGTTTCACGACGCGGCCGCGCTTCGACCAGGCGCTGAAGGCGCAGGAGGCTGCTCAGGCGCAACTCGAAAACGCCGAGGCGCAGCTCGACCTCGCCCAGGACAGGCTTGGCTTCACCGAACTGCGGTCCGGCATCGAAGGTATCGTGACCGCACGGACGATCGAGCCTGGCGAGGTCGTGCAGCCCGGGCAGGTCGTTCTCCAGGTGGCGCGGGAGGACGGCCGCGACGCGGTCTTCAACGTTCCCGCCCGGCTTCTGGAGACACAGGCCGATGACGGCACCGTCTTCGTGACATTGGCTGACGCGCCGACCGTCACGACGACTGGGCGCGTGCGCGAAGTCTCACCGCAGGCTGACCCGGTGACACGCACCTTCACGGTCAAGGTCGGCCTGGACAATCCCCCGGAAGCCATGCAGCTGGGCGCGACGGTTGTCGGACGGCTGGAACTCTCCACCGCCGCGATCATCGCGATACCCGCCAGTGCCTTGACCCAGCAAGGTCAGTCGCCGGCGGTCTGGATCGTTGATCCGGCGACGTCGACGGTCTCCATGCGCACCATTGATGTCCTGCGCTTCGATCCCGGACAGGTCATCGTCTCGCAGGGGCTCGAACCGGGAGACATCATCGTTTCGGGCGGGATCCAGGCCCTCCACCCCGGCCAGCGCGTGCGTCAACTGACGCCGATGCCCGCAGGCGGCCGCACGGCCACAACTGATCCACAATCCGGCAAGCGCGGAGTTCCTCCCACCTAGGCCGGAAGTTGCCGCTTCCGCGCCGGGCCGCGGACCTCGGCGGTGCGGCGATCCATCATCGACCGCGCCCGGCAGCCGCAGTTGATGAGCTCCCGATGGGCTTGCGCTTATTCGAAAGGACGGCTGTCCACCTATGACCACCATCCTTGAACGGGCCGCGGAAGTTGCGTCGCCGCTGATCATCCCATGACGATGGAATGGGGCAGCGGCGGGAGCGCCGAAGACATGCAACGCGCCAATGCGACAGCGCGGCTCGATGACTTCATGCCGCTTCTGCCGGCGGAGGCGGAGGTCGTCGCCAAGCTGCTCAGTGGCGACTTCGACCGGTTGGGAGACGGTTCACGTCCTGATCAGCCCGATCCCGCGCGGGTGGTTCGGGCGCCGTTTCTGCGCTTCCTCGTGCTCGGCGGAGAGCCGGGATGCCGGCCGCATGAGAAAGGCGTCCGGATCACCGGCGCCTGGATCGACGGCGTTCTGGACCTCGAGGCATGCCGCATCTTCCGCGATATCGGCCTGAACGATTGCCACTTCGAGGCCACGCCAATCCTGCGCGCAGCCATCATCAACCGCCTCTTTCTCGATGGCTCTCGGCTGCCTGGCCTTCAGGCGGAGCGGTTGGAGGCGCGAGGGGGCATCTATCTGCGCGGCTCGGAAATCAACGGCGAGGTCAATCTCATCCAGTGCCGCCTTGGCGGAAACCTCGAATGCGATGGCGCGATCATCCGTTCGCACGGCGGCTACGCGTTGCAGGCTTCCAGCCTTGAAGTCCGCAACATGCTGGCGCGCGGCGCGGACATCCGTGGTGGCATCAATCTTTCCGGCGCCGTGCTGACCGCCGATCTCGATTGTGCGGGGGCCATCCTCACCTCCACGGCAGGCATCGCGATCGACGCGACGGCGGTCGAGACCCGTGGCAACGTGGTCATGCGCAGCGCCCGTATCGCAGGCGAGGTTCGGCTGACGGCCTCGCAGATCGAGGGCGACATTGATTGCTCCGGCGCGACCCTGCGCAATCCGGGCGACAGTGCCCTGGAATTGAGCCGCGCGGTAATCAAGGGCGCCTTCTTCCTGCGGCGGGACGCCGAGGTTGACGGCATGCTCAACCTCACCGGCGCTTCGATAGGAACGATCCACGACGAAGCGCAGTGCTGGCCGAAAAAGGGCAACCTTCTCCTTAATCGCTGCCGCTATGGCGCTTTCATCGACGGGCCGGTCGACGACGAAAGCCGCCTTGACTGGCTCGCCCGCCAGGCGCCCGGACGAGGCGGGGAGGATTTCTGGCCGCAACCCTATGAGCAGCTGGCCGCGGTCTTTCGCGACATGGGCCACGGCGAGGACGCCCGCGCGGTGCTGATCGTCAAGGAACGTCTCCAGCGACGTGCGAGGCGCGATAGGGCGCGAAGCCCGGTTTGGCGCGCCTTGCTGGGCGCGACTGATGGCGTTCTCGGGGTTACGCTCGCCTATGGCCGCCAACCCCTGCTGGCCTTTGTCTGGCTTTTCGTATTCTGGGCGCTGGGTACTGGCGTATTCATCTATGCCGAATATCGCGGCGCGATCATGCCCAACAGCCCTGTGGTGCTGCGATCGCCGGAATGGACCCTGTGCGGGATCGAGATCACCGAACACCGCTCATTGATAGCGAGCCAGGCGACGCAGGGATTGGCCGAAAAGGGACAGACCCAGCTGGACTGTTTCCGCAAACGCTGGGAGGCATCGAGCTATCCGCATTTCAATCCGTCGATGTATTCGCTCGACACCTTGTTGCCTGTGCTCGACATGGGGCAGAAGTCATTCTGGCGCCCTAATCCGCTCAAGCCGGGAGGCCTGATCGCTATAAACTACTTCTACTTTCAATCGGTCATCGGTTGGGCGCTGAGCCTGCTGGCGGTCGCCGGCTTTTCAGGATTGGTGAAGTCGTCCTGACGGGACTGCTTCACGTTGAACCAGGATGAGAACAACGTGACCCAAGCTTCTTCACCGGCCCAGACAGCCCAGCATGACGGCGGCGTGCGCGCGTCGTTGACCATTGATCTCGCCCTGCAGGGTGGCGGCGCCCATGGTGCGTTCACCTGGGGTGTCCTTGGCAGGATTCTCGAGGAGGAGTGGCTGGACGTCAACGCCATCTCCGGAACCTCGGCTGGCGCCATGAACGCCGCCGTGCTCGCCTCGGGCTATGTCGCCGGCGGACGGAAAGGAGCGCGCGAGGCGCTCGATCTGTTCTGGCGCAGGGTGTCGGAGGCCGCCCGCTTCAGCCCCTTCCAGCGCAGTCCTCTCGACGTTCTGCTCGGCCGCTGGACACTCGACAATTCCCCGCTCTTCGTTGCGATGGACATGATGTCCCGCGTGGTTTCGCCCTACAATCTCAACCCCGCTGGCACCAATCCGCTGACCGACATCCTGTCCGAGGTCATCGATTTCGACAGCCTCGCGCACTGTCCGATCAAGCTCTTCATCACCGCGACCAATGTGCGCACCGGACGTGGCCGTGTCTTCCGCAACGCCGAGATCACGCCCCAGGTGCTGCTGGCTTCCGCCTGTCTGCCGACCCTGTTTCAGGCCGTGGAGATCGACGGCGAGAGCTACTGGGACGGTGGGTATTCCGGCAATCCGACCATGACGCCCTTGATCAGGGAGAGCGAGGCGCTGGACACCATCCTGGTGCAGATCAACCCGGTCGAGCGTCCCGGCACGCCGCGCACGGCGCGCGACATCCTCAATCGCCTGAATGAGGTCTCGTTCAATGCGGTGCTGCTCAAGGAACTGCGGATGATGGCGCTGCTGCGCCGGGACGCCAATCCGGAAAGCGGTGAAGGCGCGCGCTGGGCGGGCATGCGCCTGCATCGCATCACGAGCGACGCGATGGCCGATCTTGGATATTCCTCGAAGCTCAACGCGGAATGGGAATTTCTGACCATGCTGCACGACGAGGGGCGTCGCTCCGCTGAAAACTTTTACCGCGCGCATCGGGATTCCATTGGCAAGACATCGACCTTGAACCTCGATGAACTGACCGAAGGGGTCTGATACTAGAGCGGCGGACGCTCTGACGGAATCAGCGCTGCCGCTCTATCTCTTTGTTTGAGCATCGGATTCGTCCAAAAACCGCACACACCTTTTGGTCCGATGCTCTAGCAGTAAGCGGGCGCCGCCGCCCGACCCACCAAGGCCTGACAGGAATGCAGATGACCACCGGCAAAATCTACCAGAGCGCGCAGGTCCTGATCGCAGTTATTCTGACCGTCGCGGCGCTGTCCATTGCCAGCTCGGTCTTCGCGCCGGTCGCCTTCGCGCTCTTCATCATCGCGCTCGTCTGGCCGTTGCAGAAGAGCCTCCAGGCCTTTCTGCCGAAACTGCTGGCGCTGGCCATCAGCGTCATCGTCATGGTCGTCGCGTTTTTCGCATTCGGCTCATTGATTGTCTGGGCCTTCGGCCGTGTCGGCCGCTGGATCGTCAGCGACGCCGCGCGCTTTCAGGCCTTCTACGACCAGGTCACAATATGGCTGGAAGGGCACGGCGTGGCCGTCGCCGGCGCATGGTCCGAGAATTTCAACGTCGGCTGGATCCTGCGCACGGCACAGACGATCACCGGTCGCCTCAACAGCACGATGAGCTTCTGGCTGGTCGTGCTCGTCTATGTGGTTCTTGGCCTGCTGGAGGTCGACGACTTCGGGCGGAAGCTGCGCGGCATGCGCAACCGGGAGATCAGCCGGGTCCTTCTTCTCGGCAGCACGGCGACGGCGCGCAAGATCGGCCGCTACATGCTGGTGAGAACATGGATGAGCGTCATCACCGGCCTGTTGGTTTTCGCCTTCGCCAAACTCGTCGGCCTGCAGCTCGCGGAGGAATGGGGCTTCATCGCCTTCTCGCTGAATTACATCCCCTTCCTCGGCCCGCTCGTCGCCACCGTCTTCCCGACGCTCTTCGCCATGGCGCATTTCGAGTCGTGGCAGGCTGTCTTCGCGGTATTCGCCTGCCTGAACCTGATCCAGTTCATCGTCGGCAGCTATATCGAGCCACGCGTCGCGGGCAACGCGCTCTCGGTGTCACCGGCGGTCGTGTTGTTCTCCGTGTTCTTCTGGAGCTATCTGTGGGGCATCTTCGGTGCTTTCATCGGAGTGCCGATCACCATCGCCCTGCTCACATTCTGCGCCCAGCACCCCTCGAGCCTATGGATCGCCGAACTGTTCGGCTCTCCCGAAAAGCAGGAACAGCCCCCGGTCGAAAACCCTGTCGCAGAGTCATGAAACCGCCAGCTCGGGGCTCAGGGCCGAAACCGGTCCAGATGTCATATCGATCCGTTCCGGCTCAAGGAGGGCAAGGCCGCCATCCGGGGCCGCGGCGAGCGTATGAATGTAGAAATGGGTGGGCTCGCTATCCGTTGCCTCCATCACCGGCGACGGCGCGGAGATGATCTTCAACGGACCACAGCGTCCGACCCAGTCGACATGGCGGTGGCCATGCATCGCGACGATCCGATGGCCATGGGGCTTGAGCTGGCGCACGAAGAAGCTGCCGTTGATCAGCGCGGTGCCGACACGCTCGGAGAACGCCGCCGGCATAGGATATTCGACCGGGTGATGATGCAGCGCGATAATCCACCGTGCCTTCGGAAATTGCGCCAGTACCGAGAGCATCGCCCGCATATCCTCTTCACCGACCATCCCAAGCGCGTTGGTGAAGGAAAAGTGCGTCTCGGCGTTCGAGTTTAGAAGAACGACCCCAAGACCGTCCGCCTCCGCCGGCGGCAACACCATCGGGAAGGCCCTCGCCCAGACGTCGCCGAGCCCCATCGACAGGCGGAAACCGCCAGTATCCGCAAAGGCCGCGATCCGGATTCTGTGAGGCTCCAGAGCCTCAGCCAGACTGACACCCAGTCCTGACCCCGCCCCCAGTCCCGATTCCGCCGGGTCGACGACATGCACGCGGCTTCCCTGCACCGTGTCCATGGCCGACAGCGCTCGCATCTGCCGCAATGTCTTGCCGGCGCTGCCGGGGAGTTCAAGCCGGGCGGGATTGGCGCGATCGACGATATTCACGTCGTGATTTCCCGGCAGGATGAAGCTGCGCGCGGCCAATGCGGGATGACGCGCCATGGCATCCAGAAACTCCGCCCATTCGGCGGAGCGCCCCGCGTCGGTCATGTCCCCCGTGATCAGGAGAAGATCCAGAGGGTCACGCGCATGGACGGCATCGAGCCGCGCCAGGACCTCGTGAAGCCGCTCGTTACCCCGGGGACCGGCGCGGCCGCTTTCGATCCGGAAGCCATAGCGCTCCCCCACGACGTGAATGTCCGAGAGATGGGCCACGCGCCACCTGCGGACATTGGCGGGAACCTTGTCGAAGTTCACCAGATCGCGCGGCTGGTCCATCGAACCATCGGCAATGCCCCAGGTGAGGGATGCGGCTGCCAGATACGCCGCCATCACGGAAACCGTATTTGCCAACGCGGGAACGACCAAACGCAGGGGATCTGCAAGGTCGGCCATGCCACCGGACCAGCGGGTGTGCGGCCACGCGGTCAACGCGATTGCGGAGGCAACGCCGCAGGCAAGAACGCCCGCCCCGATCGCGGTTGCCGCCCTCAGATACGCGCGACGGGCTTCGTTGGCGTCATGCGAAAGGAAGCGCTCGGCGAGATGGCGCAACCCCTCGCGACATAAGGCATAGCCCGGTTGCACCACCAGAGAGTTCAACGACCAGAAGTTTCGCTCGGCGACGCGAAAGAGTGGGCGAAAGGCATACCACCCGATCGCCGCGACCAGAGCCAGAAGCATCAGCGATCCGATGCCCGCGATCGCGTGGACACGGTCCGACACCGATGAGAACCACGCGGTGGCGATGAGCGGCACAAGCCCCAGCAGGACGCCGGGTATCAGCGCCAGGATGACCCACGCCAGCGCCAGCTTGGGGAGGTTGATCTCACCGAGCAGGCTTCCCGCGATCGCGAACAGCGACCGCTTTTTGGAACTGCAGGCGTCATCTTCGGCATCGCCGCCGCGCGGATCGATGATCGGATTCATTGGTCAACGGCCATTAGATGTACTCATCCGCTTCGACGGCGTCCGCTCGCCGTTCTCCAGATTTGGCATACTGACATCCACGCATCTTGCACAGGCTTTCGCTTATCCGGTCGTGGGGAAGCGCGAGAATGGGACGCCAGGCACAGCCGTGGGACAAGAAGCCGATGACCATAAACGGAGCGAATGCTACTTTAACCTCAGCTAGTTAGCCGAGAATTGACCGCCATCCGTCTGCAATGAAACCAAGCATTAATATGAAATTTTCTCCAGCATGCTTCCTCTATTGCAGTATAGTTGATCAGAAAAGACATCATCGATCTGTCCGACTCACCTTTATGAAGGCCGAAATGAACGAATCTGTCGAGAGAAAGCTTATGAATTCGACGATTTCCGCCTTTTCAGCTACGCATCTTCTAAAAATAGATAATCTTATACCATCAACTAAAAACTGCTTGACTGCCGCGGACCAGCGGCAAGCCGCGAAAAACGCGAGCCGATTACAGGCCGCCAGAAACGGCGGCGCATGACGCGGGTCACGCGCCCCGGCGCGCGCCTCACTTTGCCGAGGCTTTTCAGGCGCGGCATCGGCTTTCTCGCCCTTTGGATGGTCCTGATCGGACCGGCGCTCAAAGACCTGCCCGTCGGCCTCGTCGCGGCAGCCGCCGCAACCTGGGCCAGCACGGCGCTCTGGCCGCCGGGTGGAGCCCTGTCATCGCGCGGCATCATGAGCTTTCTCCTGCGCTTCCTGCCCCAGTCAGCATCAGCGGGCATCGATGTGGCTTGGCGTGCCGTAACGACGCCGCCGGAACTGTCGCCGGGCCTCGTGACCTATCGGACATCGCTGCCTGCCGGCATGGCCCGCGATGCCTCCAGGACCGTGATGAGTCTTCAGCCGGGTAAATTGCCGATCGCCTCAGACGGCGATGGCGCGCTTCTCATCCATTGCCTTGATCTGCGAGAACCGGTGCAACAGCAGCTCGCGGCCGACGAGGCCGCTTTCCGTCGTGTTCTGCTCCATGGCGGCGACCATGGCTGATTTTCTCATCGGAACGGCGCTGTTCATTTCGGCTGTGACCGCGCTGGGCCTTTACCGCGTGCTGCGCGCGCGGATCGCAGTCGAGCGCATGATGGCCGTCCAGTTGCTGGGAACCGGCGGCGGCGCCGCGCTCTTGCTGTTGGGCGTCGCATCAGGGGTTTCGGCTGCAAACGACGCGGCCTTGCTGCTAATGCTGTTCGCGACATTTTCCTGTGCGGCGTTCACCCTCGGCCTGGAGACCACGCCAACGGAAAACCTTGGGTCGGAGGAGGAAAGCCGGTGACCCTTCTCGCAGATGCCTTCACGGTTATTGCCGTTTCCGCCGGTGCCCTCCTGTTTCTCGCCGGCACAATCGGCCTGCTCCGCTTTCCCGACACCCTGAGCCGGCTGCACGCCCTCAGCAAGGCAGATAATCTTGGCCTCGGGTTGATCGTGCTGGGGCTTCTGCCTCAGGCTGGCAGCCTCTCCGGCGGTCTCAAGCTGGTTTGCGTTTGGCTCCTCGCCCAGCTCTCGGCCGCGACGGCGAGTCAGCTCATCGCGGGCCGGATCCATCGCCGCAAATCCGGCTCATGAAGTCAGGGTCATGAAGCAGCCATGGCACAGCTTTTCGATCTTGCCCTTGTCATCTGGCTCATCGCGCTGGCCGTGCATATTACGATGGCCCGCACGGATCAGAACGCGATCATCGCCTTCATTGCCTTCGGCTTGCTGCTCGGGCTCGGTTGGGTGCAGCTGTCAGCCTTTGATGTCGCTTTGACCGAAATAGCGATCGGGGCTGGTGTGACCGGCATCCTGCTGCTGAGCGCCGAGGCGCATATGCGCAAGGCCAGAACAAGCACCAAGGCCACCGGCACCAAGATCGCCAAAGCCGAGGCCTCCACGACCGGGACCGTCAGCAAGGCCACGACTATAGACGAAGGACGACGTATAGGAGCCGTCGGGGTCATCACAACGGCCATCGCCTGTGCCGCCGTCACGGTGGGGCTCGGTTTCGCCGTTCTCCTCCTTCCAAATCCCGCCCCGACACTCGCGCCCGCGGCAGCGGCGGCGCTCGACGCAACAGGCCTCGGCAATCCCGTCACCGCCGTGCTGCTCGCCTATCGGGCGCTGGACACGCTGCTGGAGAAAGTTGTCCTGCTGCTCGCCCTGGTCGGCGTCTGGTCGTTGGCGCCGGATCGCCTCTGGGACGGGGCGCCGGCTCTGCGGCCGGCCGAGGTGCCTGAGCCCCTCGCCTATCTCGCACGCGTGCTCCCACCTTTCGGCGTGCTCATCGCCGTCTATATGTTCTGGGTCGGCGCCGATGCGCCGGGCGGCACCTTCCAGGCCGGTACGGTGCTGGCCGCGATGTGGCTGATCGTGATGATCGCGGGTTTGCGCCAGCCGCCCGATACCGCGCTCAAGACGCTGCGGCTGCTCCTGGTCGGCGGCCCCGCCCTGTTCCTCGCTGTCGGCCTCATCGGCTTCATCATCGCCGACGGCTTCCTGGCCTATCCGGAGGCGATTGCCAAACCCCTGATCCTCGTCATCGAGGCCGCCTTGACCCTGTCGATCGGCGTGACCTTGGCGATGCTGGTGGCAGGTCCGGCGCAGAAGGCGCGTGAGCCATGACCGCCGTGCTCGCCCCAACCACGCTCTTCGGCCTGTGTGGAGCAGCCCTCGTCGGCATAGGTCTTTTCGTTGTTCTGACCCACCCGAGCCTGCTGCGGCGGATTGTCGGATTCAACCTGCTCGGAGCCGGCATATTCCTCGTTTTCGGTGTCGTCGCCCGCCGCGGCGCGGCAGCGGGATTTGCGGGCGATCCCGTCCCCCACGCCATGGTCATCACCGGCATCGTCGTCGCCTTCTCCGCCACGGCGCTAGCCGTCGCGTTGCTGAGACGCCTGCTCGAGCTGACGGGCCGAAGCACGCTCGACAACGGGGAGCCGCCGGACCCTGAGCCGCGGAGCAAGCCTTGACGCAGCTTGCAGCCGCCCTCGTCCCTATCACCTCAGCGGGTGGCTTCCTGCTGGTGCTGGCCGTCATCATGCCCGTCTGCGCCGTGCTGGCGATGCTGGCCCTGAACCCGCGCTACAGTGCCCCTGTCGCTGCTGTCACGCTGGCGGCGGGGCTGGTCGTTTCAATCGCCATCGTCGTCAAACTCTTCCGGAACGGAACAGCACTCGTCTATGTCGTCGGCGGCTGGGAACCGCCGCTTGGATTGACGCTGCGGGCCGACGGTCTCTCGGCGACCATGCTCGCGATGACAGCCGTGGTGATAACGGCAGCCGGCCTCTTCGCGCAGGCCCAGTACGGGCTCGTGCTGGACAAGCGGCACGGCAGGGCGCCGACCACGTTCTGGATCCTGCTCATGGCGACGTGGAGCGCGCTGAACGTCGTCTTCCTCGGCGAGGACCTGTTCAATCTCTACGTCGCTCTCGAGCTTCTGACCTTCGCGGCCGTCCCGCTGGTCTGTCTCGACGGCCGCGCGGCAACCGTGTCGGCCGCTCTGCGCTATCTGATGTTCGCGCTGCTGGGGTCGCTGCTTTATCTGCTCGGGACCGCGCTGATTTATGGCCGCTTCGGCACGCTCGACCTCCAGACCCTGTCGGGCATCAGCGACGGTGGTCCAGCGGTCTCCGCTGCGCTCGCATTGATGATCGCGGGCCTCCTCGCCAAGGCGGCCCTGTTTCCGCTGCATCTCTGGCTGCCGCCCGCGCATGCCGGGGCTCCGGCGGCCGCCAGCGCCGTTCTGTCCGCGCTCGTCATCAAGGCGCCCGTGTTTCTGATCCTGCGCCTCGTCCTTGATGTCGCCCCTCCGGAAGCCGCTCAATTCGCGGGACAGATCCTGGCCATCATGGGGGCGAGTTCGATCCTGTTCTGCAGCGTCATGGCCTTGAAGCAGGCGCGGCTGAAGCTGATGATCGCCTATTCCACCGTTGCCCAGATCGGCTATCTCTTCATCGTCTTTCCGCTGGCAGCCGGTGATGGCGAACTGCCTGCGTGGGGAACGATTGCATGGACGGGTGGCGCGCTCCAGCTCGTTTCGCACGCGCTCGCCAAGGCCGCGATGTTTCTCGCCGCGGGAGCCATCGCCGAAGCCTTCGGCCACGACCGCATTGCCGAGCTCGGCGGCTTCGCCCGCGCCCTGCCAATGAGCGCCGCGGCTTTTGGACTGGCGGGGTTGTCCCTGATGGGCATCCCGCCGAGCGGCGGCTTCATCGCGAAATGCCTGTTGCTGACCGCCGCCGTCGTGAACGGTCATCCCTGGCTCGCGGCGACCATTCTCGCCGGCGGCCTGCTCGCTGCCAGCTACGTCTTCCGCGTGATCGACCGGGCCCTGGCAACGCCGGCGACGCCCATCCAGATCCGAACGGCAATCCCGCGACGCATGGAGATGACGGCGCTCGCTCTCGCCATCGCGGCGGTTCTACTGGGCTTCGTTCCGTTGCAACCCTTTGCCTTCTTGCAGATCGGGCGTGCCGACGCTGCGGCGATGGTGGCGCCATGACAATTCAGGGCCCGCTTCTGGTCGCATCGATCCTCCTGCCGCTGGCGATGGCGCTCTGCTGCCTTTCCGCGCGCTTTCGCGCAGGGGTCCCCTGTCTGCTCGTCGTCGCGCCTCTGCCGGCACTGCTCGCGGCGCTGTTCGCGCCGGACGGAACCATCGTCTTCTTTCCATCGCCGTTCCGGATATCACTCGTGCTCGACCGTCCAGGCGCCATACTGCTCGGCGGGGCGGCGCTGCTCTGGGGGGCGGCCGGTGCCTACGCCGCATCCTACCTCGGACGCGAGCCGGCGGCGCCGCGTTTCGCCGTCTGGTGGCTTCTGACGCTCGCCGGGAGCCTCGGCCTCTTCATCGTCGGCGATGTCGCGAATTTCTACCTACTTTTCACATTGGCGAGCCTTGCCGCCTATGGCCTCATCGTCCATGAGCAGACCGAACGCGCCGAGAGGGCGAGCCGCATCTATGTCGTGCTGGCGCTGTTCGGCGAAGCCTTCCTTCTACCGGCGCTCGTGATGCTCGCGGCTGGCCATGCGGATGCCAATCCCCTGATCAGGGATGTGGTCGCGACACTGCCATCATCGCCGATGCGGAACGCGATCGTCGCGCTGTTCGTGCTCGGCTTCGCCCTCAAGATGGGCCTGTTCCCCCTGCATATCTGGCTGCCGCTCGCCCACCCGGCCGCCCCGATGCCGGCGTCGGCGGCACTCAGCGGGATCGTGGTCAAGGCAGGCGTGATCGGATTCATCCGCTTCCTGCCCTTCGAGGCCGGCCTGCCCTCCTGGGGAATCCTGCTGATCGTCCTCGGCCTCGTCACCGCCTATTATGGCGTGGCCGTCGGCATAACCCAGACGCGCGCCAAGACCATCCTCGCCTATTCCACCGTCAGCCAGATGGGGCTGATCGCCGTCATTCTCGGTGTCGGGCTCCTGGATGCGGACAGGAGCGCGACCAGCCTCGCCGCCTACTACGCGGTCCACCACACGCTGGTGAAAGGCGGGCTCTTCCTGGCGGTCGGCATTCTGGCCGCCAGCGGCGGGGCGATGCTGCGGCCCGTCCTCCTGCTCACCGCGATCCTGGCGCTCAGCCTCGGTGGCATGCCCTTGACCAGCGGCGCGCTTGCAAAACTCGCGGCGAAACCCATGCTCGGATACGGGTTCATCGGCAGCGCCATGGCCTTGGCCGGCGCCGGCAGCACGATGCTGATGCTTCATTTTATTGCAACCATCAGGCGCGATACGAAAGACAATCCCGCGTCCCTCGCGCCCGCCGGGCAGATCGTGCCCTGGCTCATCGTGGCGCTGGCATCGCTCGTCGTCCCCTGGTCACTCTATCCGGCTATTACAGGTGAGCCCGTGACGAGCCTGCTGCTGCCCGACGCCCTGTGGAAACTCATCTGGCCGATGCTGATCGGGGCATTCGCCATGCTGATCGTGAGCCGCCTGAAGCGCCTTCCGGGCGCTATACCGGAGGGGGACATCGTCGTCCTCGCTGGGAGCGGCGAGCCGATGCTTCGTCGATTAATCAACGGCATTACTGAGGCCGACGCGGTCCTGCGCCGCTGGTCGACAGCCGGGCTTTCGCTGATCGGCCTTGTCGTCCTGATCGGCGGTGTGCTCATGCTTCGGAACGGATAGATCCCTGAGGCCGCTGGCGAGCAAGCGCCCGCAGCTCTGGCCCTATCGCGTCGTGGACGCCGCCCTTTTCGACGGTTCCCGGATCACCTGGTCGACCCGGTCGATCACATAGGGAAAGAAGGGGTTCGACGACATCCGCAGGAGCGTGTCGAGATCCATGATGAGCGTCCCGCGCTCGCCATGGGCCGCGATCGCACCGAGCCGTATGCCGAAATCCTCGGCCGGATCGGGCTGCAATCCATAGAGCGAGTCGGTGAGCGGGAAGGGCAGCGCGATATGGGACAGCGAGAACACGTCAGGGGGATAGGACAGGCCGAGCTCCCGAACCTTCTCATCGACTGAGCCCGCTTCCGTCACCCGCTCGACAACCTCGCGCTGATCCTCATTCGCATTGGTGATGATCGAGACGCGGTAATTGCGGGTTGACGGCGGCAGAAGGCGGGTCACCACCGTTTCCGAGGCGGGGCTCAGAAGCGGCCCGAGCTTGGTCGCCCGATTGAGATCGAACAGCACGAACTCGCTGCCGTTCGCGGGCAGATGGGCATAGAGCGAAGCGACGATCGCGCGCGTGCTCACCGTGAAATCCACCACTGACTGGAACGTCAGGATGGGGGCTAGATCCGCCAGCCGGTTCTCACGCGCGAGCCGCTGCACGCTGCGCTGCACGGCGGTGCTCAGCAGATGCGACTGACGCGCGCCGTTCACCGGAAACGAGTTGTACTTGAAGGGGTTGAACTCGGGCAGCACGCTAAGCCAAGCCGCCTTGGCGAAGGCCGGCAGGATAGCCGGCAGGCCCGCCAGTCCGGCGAAACGCGCGAAAGCCGTCACACCGATCATCGGCGACAGCAGGACGACCCGGTCTGGCCGCGCCAGTTCCTTGTTCTCCAGGGCTTCGAGCGCATACATCACGGCCAGCGCGCCGCCATTCGAATAGCCGACGAGATGAAGCGGCGCGGGCGCACCGACCCGCGCCCTCGCCTCCCGGACCGCGAGACGCGTCGCGGCGAGCCAGTCCTCCCAATCGATCTCGGTCAGCCCGGCGGGGACCGTGCCATGGCCCGGCAGGCGTATGGCGATCGCCAGGAAGCCACGGTCGCGGTAGTGGCGCGCGAGATGGAGCAGGCTATAGGGCGAATCCGTCAGGCCGTGGAGAAAAACGGCGACGCCGACCGGCTCGCCATCCGGCTCCAGGATGAAGGAGCGGTTCCAGTCCTGCTTGAAATGCGCGGGATGGATGGCGCTGCCGTCGAAATAGCGATTTACCGGAACCCGATCCCGGGCCGGCAGCTTCTGCGTCACCTCGGTCCGCACTGCGGAAAAGATATCATTTTCCGCCTTCAGATATCCCGTCCAGTCAGCGCGATCGAGCTCCTTGATCGACAACTCGTGGGGCACGAAGGTATGCCAGGGCTCGAGCGGCGGTCCTCGCTGGATGTCGTAGACGCGCAGGCCGAAGAGCGACGCCGCGACGATCACGAGCACAATGGCTCCGCGCTTCAGCGTCTTGCCGATAAAACCGAGCATGCGGAAGACCTTCAGGGATCGATCTGCAAGTAAACGTCGGCGGGGAATGTGAGCCCTGCCTCAAGGACGGCCTATGTCATGGACGCGCCAGTGGCAAGGCCAGTTATCGCGCGCTTCACCGCGCAAGTCGGACTCGCTTGGACGGCCCAGGCCGTCACCTCTTCTAGGATCGATCCGAACAAGCCCGGCAGGCCGGCGCGCATATACCAAGAGAATCACAGGACCGTTGCTATAAAAGCAAATAAAAAACGGCCACGTACATAAATTTAACTTTTCGACCCTGCCATGAAACGAAAATTCCGCATTCTCACTACCAAAAAATCATGATAATTCGTGCTCATATCACGTCAGCTAGGAGATATGACATGAAGCGTTTCATCGCCCTCGGCCTGATCGCCGTTGGACTGGCCGCCTGCAACCCCAATGACCGCACCGACCGGACCATCGGCGGCGCCGCCATCGGCGCCGGTGCTGGCGCGCTCGTTGGCGGCCTTGCGTCGGGCACGGCGGGCGGCGCTCTCGCCGGCGCGGCCATTGGCGGTGTTGGCGGCGCCATCGTCGGCAACGCAACGACCCCCACCTGCCGCAGCTATGTCTACCGCGGCCGCCGCTATCAGGAATGCTGAGAGCGAATCGATGTGCGTGAGCCTGCTCTCGCCAGGATCGCGCGGAAACTCCGGCCCCTGCACAAGCGGCCGGAGTTTCCCAGCTCTCCATGCGGGAGCGTCAGAGACGACGGGGCGTGAGCACGATCTGCGTAGCCTCCGTAAAGACCAGATTGATCATGTCGCCGCGGCGCAAGGTGCTCAGCGCGGTGATTACGGTCGGATCGACGACGCGGATGGTGCGTGCCCCCTCCGGCCCGATATAGTGCACGACCCCACCATCGAGACGCGTGAACTCGGCGGTCACGGTCACGCTGCGGACCACCCAGCGCGCGGGCAGATTATCGAAAGTCCCGTTGTTGGCGGTCTCGGTCAGGAAGACATCCGGCCTTGCACCGGGCGCGGCGCGCGTAACGGCGACGATCGCACTTTCGACTCGGTTGATATCGAGACGATCACGACGGCGCAAAGCAGCCAGGCTGCCGAAAGCGGCCGGCACGGTTATCCGCCACTGGCGGCCACCCCGTTCCACGACCACGTTCCGGGTACCACGATCGACGGAAACCACGCGCACGCGTTCGGTTTGGACGGTGGTCGGACCAAGACCGCGAACGGAGATGGCCTGCGCCATGGCCGGGCCGACGAAGCCGGCCGCGGGAACAAGAATGGCACCGGACAGAAACACTGCAAGCGCAGTGCGACGCGAGACTGACATTTGAGACCTCTTACTCCGTGAAAACGCTTGCCTCAGCCCACTCTTCTTCTCATCATGGGATAGTCAGGTTCATGATCTTGGCGAGCCGCCCTGCGGCCCAAGTGGCAGAAGCTTCGTGGACGCGTGTCAGCGCAGCGGGCATCCGCACGACAGATGCACGCCACCACAGGACGACACACGCTGTGGCTCTTTTATCCCTTTGAGGTGCCTGTGAGATGGGCGCAGCGTCCCACTTCTAGGCGATCGATCCCAATCTTGCGGCTACCGCGACGGTCCGGTTGGTACTGATAAGGCCTTGGCGGGTATGATCCTCGTCGCTGCGCTTTTTCCACGGGATGTTCTATGCTTGTTGCTCAGGACAAAGCGGAGACGCCCCATGCGCCACATACCGAATGATGATTACGAGTATCCTGAACGGACATGGATGGGGATCGCCGGAAAGATCCTGCTGTCAAAAGTCACGATCGCCGTTCTCATCGGCCTCGCGCTCTTCGCGGCCTATGAGTTTCTCTAGGCCTATCCGTTCCGTTTGGACATGCCACGCTCGCAGAATTGCCGAGCCGATTGATTGGTTGCTGGATACCAAAAGTCGCACATATCGCGATAGCCGGGCGCAAAGGCTTAGCCTACTCTCAATCTGAACGGGGCAAGAACACAATCAGGATTGTGAGCCGCTCGATCTTGGAAAACGAGCGGTAGCGATGGCGGGGGGAACTCATGAGTCCTTGGAAGAATCCATGTACGGGCGCGGCGATCGGCCACTTGCGGGTTTTGGTGCACGCAAGGCTGCGCTGACGATCGGAGATAAACGCCGCCTATCCCTTCTTCCATTTTGACGCAGGATCCAACCCCATGCCGATTGCTGATCGGTCCGCCGCGGGAAGCACCCGTCTGGCGAAGCGCCCTCATTTGGCAGCGCGCTTCATGGACGAGACGTGCCTTTCGTCGAGAGCCACGCGTGGAACAGTCGCCCCCGCCCTTACCATTGCCATCGCCACGGGCCTGTCGTGTCTGCCGCTTTCGGTGGAAGCCGCGAATTTCGATGTCGGCAACGACGCGGAGCTCAGGCAGGCGATCTCAAGCGCGGCGAACAACGACACCATCACCTTCAAGAACGACATCACCCTCAGTAGCAATCTGCCGGTCATCCAGCGCGATCTGATCGTCAATGGCGGGAACTTCTCGCTCTCGGGCGCCGGCCAGTATCGCGGTCTGTTCGTCGAACAGGGCAAAGTCGCGGTCAATGATCTGGCCATCACGAAGGCGGTCGCGCGAGGGGGCAACGGCGGCAACGGCGATGGCGGCGGCGGTGGCGGCGCAGGCCTCGGCGGCGCGCTGTTTGTTGCCACCGGCGCCCAGGTGACCGTGACGAACGTCACGCTCGAGAACAACGTGGCGCGCGGCGGCAGTGGCGGCAATTTGACCGTCAGCGATCAGATCGGCTCGGGCGGCGGCGGCGGCTATTGGCCAAGCGGCGCCGATGGGGGGAACGGCGGTACGCCCGGCTGGACGGGTGGTGCCGGTGGCCAGGGCGGCGGCGGGAACGGTGGCTCCAGCCAGATCGGCGGCGCCAATGGCGGGTTTGGCGGCGGTGGCGGCTCGGGACTTCTTGCGGGCGGCGGAACCGGCGGATTTGGCGGCGGCGGCGGCGGTAACACCTTCAACTGGGCGATGGGCGGCCTCCTCGGCGGCGCGAGCGGTATCGGCTCCCTGAGTTCTGCCAGCGCCGGTGGCGGCGGTGGTGGCGGCGCTGGTGGCGCGATCTTCATCCAGGACGGCGGCACCCTCACCCTCGCGGGCGCCCTTCGGCTATCCGGGAATGCCACGCATGGCGGAAGCGCTGGTCGCGGCGGGGAGCAGGTCGAGGCCGAGCCCGGCGCCGCGGCCGGATCCGGCATTTTTCTCTACGGGAACGGCGCGCTGGTGCTCGCCCCCGGAGCCGGCCAGACACAGGTCATCAACGACGCCATCGATGACGTGAATGGCATCAAGAACCGGTACAGCGGCGACTTCGGCAGCGGCAGCTGGTCCCTCGTGAAGACCGGCGGCGGCACGTCCATGCTCGGCGGAGCAAGCACGTATTCCGGCGGCACGGCGATCAACGGCGGCACTTTGCTGGTCAGCAGTGATGCGAGCCTTGGGGCGGCCGGCACCGGTGTGAGCCTGAACAACGGCACGATCGGCGTCGCCTCAGCCGACGGCCAGGCCTTCAACCGGCCGATGGCCATCACCGACCTCGGCGCGATTTACATTGGAACGAATGCGTCAAACCCGAACGCGCTCGTGAGCTGGACGGGTCAGATCGGCGGAACGGGCGCCTTGGTCGTCGATGGCCCGGGCACATTGGAACTGAGCGGCGCCAATTCGTACTCCGGCGGCACGAAGGTTTCGAGCGGCACCCTGCAGATCACGTCCAACGGCAGTCTCGGCACGGCCGGCACGGCGGTGACGCTCGACAATGCCCGCCTGCGCACGGCGCCGGGCGCCGCCAGCATCACAGCGGACCGCTCGCTGACGCTGCTCGGCAACACCGGCATCATCGTGAGCGGCGCCCCGCTCATCTGGAGCGGCGACATCAGCGGCTCCGGCTCGCTCCTCAAGGATGGACCGGGCAAGCTCAATCTCTCCGGTACGGCGAGTATCGGTGGCGGCACGACCGTCAGCGGCGGCGACCTCGCCGTCAACGGTCACCTCACCAGCAGTGTGACGGTGAACCCTGGCGGGACGCTGAGCGGCGCCGGCAACGTCACGGGCGACATCACCAACAATGGCGGCACCGTCAAGCCGGGCAACTCGATCGGCCATCTGACGGTCAACGGAAACTTCACCTTCAACGCCGGCACGCTCGGTGTCGAGGTGAACGACCGGGGCGACAGCGACCGCGTCAGCGTCCGGGGCGCCGGCCACAAGGTCGCCATCAACGCCGGCACGCTCGCCATCCTTCCGGAGGCTGGCATCTATGTGCCCAACACGCGCTATACGATCATCACCACGGAGGACGGCGGCACCGTCTCCTTCGGTGCAGTCACCGGTGGCGTCGGTTTCCTTACCCCGCAAGTCTCCATCGATCGGGAGCACATCTATGTAACCCTGGCCCTGCAGCCTGACGCCTTCCGTGTCGCGGGTCAGACGACCAATCAGCAGGCGGTCGGCAACGTGCTCGACATCATCGCCGCCACTGGCAATGTCGGGGGCGTCGTCACGGCCATGGCTAATGTGCCGACCGCCCTCGGCTCCCCGGCCCTGCAGGCTCTGAGTGGCCAGCCCTATGCCGATCTCGGGATCGTGAACCTGCGTGCCAGCCAGCTTTTCATGAACGCCGTGGGCCGCCAGATGGCGGTGGACCGGGGCGCGGGGGCCGGTGACGGCCGCAGCGTCGCCCTTGGTGAGGCGGGCCTTGACGGGATACCACGCTTTGCCGCCTGGGCAAGCGCCATCGGCACGACCGGTCGCATAGCCGGCAACAACAATGCTTCCAGCGTCTCTTATGCCCTTGGCGGAACGGCTTTCGGCATGAACTATCGCCCTGATCCCCGTTTTCGGATCGGCGTCGCCAGCGGTTATGTCGGCGGATCCCAATCCGTCACCGGGTTTTCCGGCGACGGTTCCACCAGCGCGGTGAGCGTCGCGCTCCATGGCTCGTTCACGGAGGGGGCGTTCTACGCCGATGCGTTGGCCGGCTATGCCAATGCCAGCAACGAGTTGGAGCGCTTCATCGCCTTTCCAGGCACAGGCGGTGTTGCGAACGGCGACACGAGCGCCAATCAGTTTCTCGGCCAGGTCGAGACGGGCTATCGCTTCAACGTGAGTGGAAACCCGAAGAACGCGATCACCCCGTTTGCTCGCGTTCAGCTCGCGACCAACGACCAGGACGGCTTCGTCGAGACCGGGCTGAGCCCGTTCAATCTGGCGGTCGCCTCACAGAACATGACATCGGTTCGCACCACGCTTGGCGCCGATTTCGCGGCGAGCCTCGATCTAGGCCACGGCCTGCCGCTGGACCTCAATCTGCGCTTGGGGTGGGTGCACGAGTTCGCGGACGGGGTGGTTCCGATGACCGCGACATTCAGCTCCGCGCCCGCGGTGCCATTCGTCGTCTCGGGAGCGGCGGTGCCGCGCGACAGCGCCCTCGTCGGCTTCTCAGCAGGAACCAAACTCGGCGACAACGCCTCGCTGTTCGCCAGTTATGACGGCGAACTGGGAGGTGGAAACGATAACCACCAGCTCCGGGGCGGCCTCCGGTTGGTCTGGTAAGGATCGTGCCTGTAAAAAATCCACGTCCGGCAAAAAGCGCTTTTTCATACTGATTTTATACGAAACCACCGCGTCATTCCGGGGCGGGCCGAAAGGCCCGAGCCCGGAAACCATGAACACGACGGTGAATCAAGAGAGGGCCGTCCGACGCGTCGTCTTGTCAGGCCTTGTGTTCATGGATTCCGGGCTCCTCGCTGATGCGAGGCCCCGGAATGACGGCGGCTCAGCTTTCCATCCGGCCGAAAGCCGCTGCATCCGCGAGTTACTTATAAATCCTCAAGCTTATTCTTCCGAATACTGGCCATCGCGGCGCGTGTCGGCTCCGGTATCGGACAGGGGCGATGGGTTTCGGCGTCGACATAGACATGCACGAAGAAGCCTTCGGCTGCGGCTTCATCATTATCGTCGGCAAACAGCGCCAGTTCGTATCGCACCGAAGACCGGCCGATCTGCGACACGCGCATCCCGGCGGTGATCACCGATGGATAGCTCATCTCGCTGAGATAGCGGCAGCCGGTTTCCGCCACGAAGCCGATAGCCGGGCTTTCAGCGGGATCGAGAAGCGACTGGGCGATCAGCCACTGGTTCACCGTGGTGTCGAACAGCATGTAATGAACGACATTGTTCAGATGGCCGTAGCTGTCGTTGTCAGCCCAGCGCGTCGTATGGCGCTGGAAATAAGGGTAGTCGGCACGTCGTGAGGGCGGGACGCGCATTCACCAGGCCTCCTTATAGATCGCCAGTGCATCCGCCTCGGTCACGGGACGCGGATTGTTGACCAGCAGCCGCTGCTGCTTCATCGCTTCCGCGGCGAGGCGGGGAAGAGCCTCTTGGGGGATCTGCATGTCGCGCAGACGCTGCGGCATGTCGAGCCGAGCCGTCAGATCATCGAGTGCCGCGATGAAGGCCTCGGCGAGGCCGCGCTTTGGCACTCCGGCCAGATGCGGGAAAGCATCGGTCGCGATTTCCCCGTAGCTTTCAGCGGCGACAGGCAGATTGAAGCGCAACACGGCCGTGAGAACGAGCGCATTCGACAGACCGTGGGGGATGTGAAAGATCCCGCCGATCGGATAGGCTAGCGCATGGACGGCCGCCACGGGCGAATTGGCGAAAGCTTGCCCGGCCAGCATGGAACCAACCAGCATCCCCTCGCGCGCCGATCTGTCAGCACCGCTCTTCACCGCCGTCTCGATATGGCTACCGAGGAGCCGCAGCGCTTCGCGCGCCAGCATCCGGGACAGGGGATTGTTGTTGGGGTTGGCGGAGGCATGGGCCTCGATCGCATGAACCATCGCGTCCACGCCCGTGGCGGCGGTGATGGCGGGTGGCAGGCCAAACGTCAAAGCGGCGTCCAATACCGCGATATCGGGCAGCAGGACAGCGCTCGAAACGCCCCGCTTCTCGTCTGCGTCCACCGTGATGATGGCGACCGGCGTGACTTCCGACCCTGTTCCCGCCGTTGTCGGCACGAGGATCAGCGGCAGGCGGGGACCACGGGCCTTCCCCACGCCCCAGACTTCATCCAGCGGCTGTTCCGATCCCAAAAGCAGCGCCACCATCTTGGCGACATCCAGCGATGACCCGCCACCGAAACCGATGACGCCGGTCGCCCCCATGGCCCTGCCGAGCTCACAGGCCGCCATGACGGTCGCCTGTGACGGGTCCGCCTCGACACGGTCGAAAACCTGAACATCGATCCCGGCCCCGCCCAGGGATGCAACGGCGCCGTCGCACAGCCCCAACTGGCGGATGCCAGCATCCGTGAGGAGCAGCACCCGCCGGCCGAGGCGACCGGCCGTAATTTCGCCAAGCCGTGATGCGCTACCGGTCTCGACAATGATCGAGGCGGTGGTGTGGAAGGAAAAGGCGGCGATCCCCGTGGGCGGCATTTCACATGCTCCGGTTCGAGAGCCGAGCGGACTTGGCCAGAGTGTTGATTGGCTTGTCGGCCTCGCCTTTCACCGTTTGTGCCCCAGATACGCCGATTGGCAAAGATCTCTTTGGCCGATCTTGAGCTTTCGACTGCCGATGAGACGCGAGCGATAGGGCGGCACGGGCTTGTTCGGGAAGACGAGATTGGGCCATATGGATCGATATCGAAGGGGGCCACGTCAGCGAGCGTCAGAGGGCCGCTCTTATCTTGCCGGGGGGCAAAAAAAGATGAAGCAGCAAGCGGGGTTCGCGTTGCTCCTTTGGGCATCCTGTCTGGCGATGTTGGCCGTGGGCGCCAACAGCACGGCGATCATGGCGGCGTTGCCGCTCATGCAAGGCGAACTGTCCCTCACGCCAGCGGGCGTACAATGGGCGGTGAACGCTTATCTGGTCATGTCCGCCGCCTGCGTGGTTCTCGGTGGAAAGGCCGCGGACCGATTGACCGCCCGGATGAGTTCGATGGCTGGACTGGCGGTGTTCGGCTTTGCATCCTGCATCATCGCGGCGGCCGACACGCAAGCCGCGCTTCTGATCGGACGCGCGCTGCAAGGCCTGGGGGCCGCATTCGCCGTGCCCGGTACGCTTGCCGCGATCAACGGCAGCGCGGCGCCGGAGGGCAAGGACGCGGCCATCGGCGCCTGGACGGGATTTCTGATGCTCGGCTTCAGCATCGGCCCGCTCGTCGGCGGCAGCCTGACCCATATCGCCGGCTGGCGCATGGTTTTCTGGTTCAATGTTCCTCTGATCGCTGCCGCCCTCGCCGGCCTCGTCATCGCCGGGAAAGCCCCCGCGCCTCCGAAAAAGGCATCGACCGAGGGCATCGACGTGGTCGGTTTCGGCTTGCTTGCCACGTTCATGGTTGCGGTGGTTTTCACCCTTCATGCGCTGCCGCATGCCGGAACGGCTCCCCTTTTGGCGATCCTTCCACTTGTCCTGGCGATCCTCGCCCTCACGCTGCTGCTGATCGTCGAAAAACGTGTCAGCGCCCCGATGGTGGACCTCGCTTTCTTCGCGCAGCGGGGCTTTGTGATCGGGACAGCCATCGGCGCCCTGGCGATGTTGTGCATCATGGGCCTCCTGCTCTATTTCAATCTCTACGCGCAGAGCCCCCGTGGCCTCGGCCTGACCGCGCTGGAGGCGGGTGCCTTGCTGCTTCCGCTGGGAGTAGCGCTGCTCGCGCTCGCACTTTCGGCTTCCGCCATCGCGGCTCGGCTTGGGCTTCGGAATGCGATCACGGGCGGAATGGGTCTCGTTCTGCTCGCTTGCCTCATCACCGGTGCAGCCATCATCACAAGCGACCTGCGCCTCCTCGCCGTCGGCTTCTTCATCATGGGCGCCGGTTTGGCGGTCCCCTATGCGCTGGCTCCGCGTCTCGCCCTCTCAGCCCTGCCGCCATCGCAAGCGGGACAGGGCGCGGGCTTCGTCAATGCCAGCACCTTTCTCGGCGGCAGCATCGGCGTGGCAGCCGGCGCGATTGCCTTCACGATAGCCGAACTAACGGGTGTTCTGGTGATGATCGCGCTCGCGGGCGCGGCCGGCGCCCTTCTCAGCCGCGGAATTCCGGAAACGCGGTGAGCTCACCGGCGGGTGGTTCAGACCCGTTCATTCGGCGTCGCAGGACACCTTCCAGCTGCCCTCTCCCGTCACCGTGAGCGTACCCCGATAGACGACCATGTCGCCGCGCTTGCCCCGGCGCAGACGGAGTTCGCCTAACAGCCGGTTAGCGGGTTCCCCCATGAAATCGATCCCGATCCGGGCCTCGTTTATCATCCCCCTGACGTAGCGGATGGCGAACGGCTTGCCTGTGCCGTAATGCTCGCTCGTCGTATAGTCGCCCTTTGGAGTTTCCAGAGTCGCCGCCACGACAGACACAGTGTCAGCAAGGCCCAACAACAGCCCGACGCTGACTCTGGAGCGAGCATCGTGGCAATACATCCATTCCGTCGCGCTTGCGACATGCGGCGCCAGCACACCAAGCAGGCCAGCCCCCAGCACGCCTAAAAGCCTCAGCGCGAGGGGATTTCGGCGCGGCCACTCGATACATCCGGCGCCAGGGCCCCCCGCCGTTACCTGTCCCTGCATGGTCGTGTTCGACGTCCCGCAACCTGCGACTTATGGGTCAACCAAAGCCCAAAATTCCCTGGGAACCATAGGGAAAGAGTGTTTCGCTCGTATTTCAACGCCGCTAGCTACAGTTGGTGACCTGGTTGGAACAGATTCCCCGCCACCAGCCACGTTGACCGTCCCTGCTCGTCGTCAGCGCCCAATACCCCGAGCAGGCATGGAGCCTTGTCAGGGTGCCGTCGATCGACAGATTGCCATTTGCATCAGCGGCATTCTCGCCGGGCTGAAAGGCCAGCGCATCCACATTCGGATATTGAAGCAGGCGGGGCACCGGCATCTGGGTGTTGCTGTAGGCGCCGGTGACCTCGGTCACCCGAACCCACCCGGCCCCGGCGTAGGTTTTCGGATGGCCCCGGGGCGGGTCATCACCATAGAGTGAGCCCGGCGGCGTCGCCTTGTTGATACGGAACCAGCCGTCCTTGTAGCCAGTGATGTCGAACGCGGCCCGCCATCCATCAATGGCAGACGCATCGTTATCATCCGACAGATAGGGACGAGCGAGACGCCCAACGATGGGTGCGTCGTCGGAGGGCCGTCTTCGAACCGCCGTTCCAGCGCTGCCCTCACCAAGCGCCCACCCTCTGATCCGGCAAACCATGACACCGCTCCTGCCCTCGGCCTGCGCCGCGGCATAGAGTTCGGATCCCGGCCCCACCTGCTCGATATCGCTTGTGTCGCGATCCTCAGGCGAGGCGGTGTAGATACGAACCTCCGAGACCACCCGACGGTGATCCGTCGTCTTCAGCGCGACTTCGACCGTCTGGCCGAAATCGAAAGCGTTTCCGGGCGTCCAAGGCGTATCGGCGCCTTTCGGAAACGCGGCAAAGAAAGCCTTCCCAGCCGCTTCATCGATCCGGTACAGCCGGCCAAGGACCCAAGCGGATGGAAGCGCCCGGACGGCCGCTTCACGCCATTCGGGATTCGTTGCGTCCGCCACAGCCAGAACCTGCGCCGAAGTCCTGGACCCACCCGTGCGCTCCTGCGCGGACGACAATCCGGCGAGACCGGCGAAGGGCAGCGCCAGCACGGCCGCCATCGCCAAATGGAGCCGATGCGGCACCATTATTCCACCGGAACCACGCGAAGCGGCGTCCGATAGGGCTCGACACGCAGATTACCCTGGGCCTGCACGCTGATCTTCGCGAACGGCGCCTGCTCGAGCTCGCCGTCCTTGGCCTTGCGAACGGCATAGCGCCAGACCGTGATCGTGCCGCGCTCCCGAAGCGCCTTTCCGATCGCCGTGGCGTCGTCACCAAGGGAGGCGTCCTCCTTTGTCAGCGCGGCGACGATCTCGTCCTTCTCGCTGACGAAGGTGAACAGCTTGGCGCCCTGCTCGGCGGAGAGCGCGGGGTTGAGGGTGGCCGTGATTACTCCCGCGAGGACGGCGCCGGCGACGACGCGGCGGTTGATGGGCGTGGGCATTGGCGATCCTTTCAAGGCTGATCCGCCCGCACTCTGCCGGTGTTCCGTTTCGCGCGCTTTTCACCCCACGTGTCTGCTCAAGGATCCCTCAAACATACCCCAACTATTTTGCCTCGGCGTCGATCCTCACCCGCTGCAGAAGAGCCGGGTAGTTGATCACGATGTCCGACAGATCTGCAATGTCGAGCCCGTTCCCGTAAGCCTGGATTGTGACGTTGAGGTTTTTCCTGGAACCGCTGGCGAGCGCACCCACGGCGTCGGCGATAGCCGCGACCGATGGTGAAGACGCGAGCGCGGCGCTCACGATGCCCTTGGCCTTATCCGCCAGAACGCTCCTCACCGCCGCAGGGTCACCTCCCTGAAGCTGTGCGAAATACCGTGCGATCAGATCGCCGAGGCCTGAATCGATGGCTGAGATCGTCACGAACTTCACCGTCACATTCTGGACTGCCGACAGCGTCTCACCAGCAGTCGCGGAGAACAAGGCACTGCCCGCGTTTGCGATCTCACCACTCAGGAAAACTCCCCCGAGTTCTCGCCCCGTGAGGGACAGCTCATGAACACCGATCGTCTCCTCGCTTTCGTTCCACCCGAGGGTGACGCGTGCCGTGCCATTGAAGCGCGAAACACCCGCCGTCCGCAAAGCAGCGGCGCCAGGGACACCAGGGCCCTCCGGCAGATCGAACTTGATGCCGATGCTATCGACGTCGATCGACGTCGGAACGTTGTTGCGGTAATTCGCAAACTTGGCATCGAAGCTCAAAATCTCCAGGCTCTGCCGGCCTCCGGGATTGCTGGAGAGCGGGATGGAAAACACCGCGTCCTCGAACGAGAAGGCCTCGATGGAGGGAAGCAAGGCGCGGATATTCGCGATCAACCAATCGGACTTTATCTCCGCCGGTGCGGCTCTTAACGCGCTGATAGAACGCGTCAGATCAATTGGCTTCAAGTTGGCTTGACGGATTGAGACAGCCGGATCACCGGCGAACCTGACCGAAAGGCCCTCCATTGCGACTGCAGGATCGACGCCGCCTCGCAAAGGGCCCATCGTTACGCGCTCGATATCGACTGTCGTATCAGGCGTGCCGGCAATACTCGCCGCGCAATGGTAATCTTGAAGATCCCCACCATCCGCTTCAAAATCATTCAGGACGCGCTGATAGGCGGCCAGAAGCCACCAAAGGTGCCCTACGCCGGCCGAATTTGCCGCTTCCCCGGCTTCGACCATCGATATGGCCGTCACGGCCGATGAGGTTGAACCCTGCCGAACCCTCAGTGCGCCAACGGCGATTGCGCCAGCGGTGCAATGGACGCCCCGCGACATGATATTGCCGCCAGTTGCCGTCATTTTGGCGGCGATGGCCCTCATCCCAGTCGCGCCACCTTGCGCGCTCCCGCCGTAGAGCGCCAGCGCAGCCTCGATATCGACGTCGTGGATCACAACATTGTCGAGCCTGGCTGTTCCAGCCTGCGTTTTCCAGCCGACAGTTCCTATCGTGACAGTTCCGGCACGCCCACCACGGACGTCCTCCAGCAGGATGCTCGTGAGGCTGAGCCCCGGTGTACCACCCTGCCCTTTCTCATTGCCGGAAGCCGCGAAAGTTAGTCTTATCTCAGGAACGGAAATGCGCTTCGCATTGATCGCTGTCATTCCGCGAAGTCCACGCGCGCCGCCGTTCAGGAGGGCTTTCAGCCGTTCTCCAGTGAGATTGACGCCCGGCAGCGCGATCGTTGGGATCGACAGCGACTGGGTGAGACTATCGGTGGCAAGATTGAGCGGCGTTCGAGCCGGCGACTGCTGGGCATCGGCCATGTCGGGAACGGCCATGACCTGAACGGCGCCGAGGATCGCCAACGCGGTGGGCAAGCCACGCAGAGCCCCGTGTATTCCCATGACGTTTCCCTTTTTCAAGCGAACACGCCGTTAGAAGGCGGAACACACATTGGCAGATTTCTTCTCAGAGAGAGAGCAAGCCAGACGGCGTAGGCGCTGCGTCCGGGCGAACTCTACGGTCGACCAGCGGCACGACATAACGCTAAGCCTTTGGATCTCGGCACAGCCGTCGGAGGTAGCCGCCTAAAATACTGAGGCCTGACCGCGCGAGTCATTCGGGATGGCCGCGCCCTTGCCGGTTATCGGACAACCCATTTTCATCGAGGTCGTGCGGGCGGACGGCTGCCTCTGGATCGTCACGGGAAGCTAAGTCCATATCATTCTGCTCCCCAATCCGTTGAAGGTTCATCCCAGTCTGACCCGCGCAAGTATTTCCTGACAGCACACGTGAACAAGGGGCTTTCGCGGGTCCAACCGAGTCAACGCACGGAATCAAAGACCGCCCGGGTCTCGGTGAGCCAGACCTCGTCGAGCGTCTTCAGAGTCTCCAGGACGCGGCGCATAGCGGCAGCGCCGGTCGGCGTGCCGACCACGAACGGATGGATGCCGATTGCGACGACCGTGGCTTCGCGCTCCGGGTCCACACGTGCCTCGCGCGCAAGCTCCGAGACATAGTCGATCCAGAGCTTTTCGAGGTCAACAGGCTCCATGCCTCGGGTCAGATAATGGCCCATATCGACCGTGACAGCGGGATAAGGAATTTGCAGCAGGGGACCAGAAGGCGTCTGCAACCGGCTGAGGATATCGGAATCCATGCCGTCCAGCGTGTAGCGGATACCCGCCGCCGCGCTTGCCGAGAATGTATCGGCATTCGGATAGACGCTGGGGCTCGACCAGCCGATCGGCCGCTCTCCGGTGTCACGCTCGATCAGATCCAAAGTCTGCTTGATGTAGGCTTGCTGCGCTCCAATGCCTTCGTTCAGCGGAAGCAATTGCGTCGTGTTGTTCATGCCGTGGCCAAGTATTGGCGCATGGGGGACACTGGTGCGCAGCGCCCGCCAGACCGTTGGATAGCTGGAGGGGAAAAGCGCGTTCAGGGCAAAGGTCAGCGGCACCCCCTGTTCGGCGAACAGCCGGCCAACCCGGGGCAATCCCCATTCGATGGCATATTGCCGGAAGGCGCCGTTCACGACGTCCGGATTCCGAGAGGTCATGTCTGCGCGCAGGCTCGGGCCATTCCCCGGCCCCCACACTTCGACATAGAGGACGAAGATCACGGCGACCTTCTTGCCGTTTGGCCAGGCTTTGACCTGGACCGTTTCGCGCGGCAGATCGGTCAGCCAATCGCGGCTCGTCTGCGCGAAGGCATGTGATAATGCAGTCATCATGAGAGCGATGGCTGCAAATACAGCCAGGCATCGGCGGCCAGACCATACACGCGACATCAGCCCCATCTCCCGAGCTGGAGTTTCTCACACGCGTGCCAGCTTGCCGCAGCGCCGCGCCTGTTCACGAATGACAGGCGAGGCATGATGCAACGCGCAAGCGGGCGCGTCGGACGTCGGAATGACCTTTACGGCAGATCCGCCAAGGAGGCAGGACCAGGGCCGGGCGTGATCAGCGTCGGCCATTGATTGGACCCGAAAGGCACCTTGGGCGGCAGGTGGGTCGTGATGCCGCGCGCCTTGGTTTCCGCGACAATGCTGTCACGGGCATCACCGCCCATGAGCTCATAGTCCATCAGGTAGCGGCTGCCGAAGAAGGTTTCCCCCACCGTCCGGTCCGCGATGATGCGCGTCAACGACTCGAGCATGTCCTGCGGCGTCGAGGTGAAGGAAACGGTCTCGATCAGGATCAGCCGGGAGTTGATGTCCTCCGGCGAGAAGAACTGGGCGAGCACGCTGTACAGCACGTTGTTCTGCCGCGCGACATAGATCGTGTTGCTGGCGGCGTAGACCTTGCTCCAGTCGTCACCGAGCTCCTTCTTCCAGTCCGCCAGCACGCCTATCCAGTGCTTGACCTGCGTGTCGGCAGCCCAGCGAATGTTGAGCTTCAGGCGGTTTTTCTGGTTCGCCGCGAAAGCCTGCACCTCCGCGAAGCTGACGACCGTGCCGTCCGCCACCTTGTCGATGAAGGCGATGTTCTCCTGGATCAGTTCGCGATTATTGGCACGCCATTCCTCGGGCATGCTGGTCTTGTCGAGACTGTCCAGAGCCGCCTGCAGCCGCACCCGATAGGCGAGCAGCGAGGGCTGGAAGGAACCGTCGTTCTGCTTGCCGATATGGGGGCCCGCGACGACGCCGAGCGCCATCACGCTGTGACCGACCGACTTCAGAAGCTGGTAGACATCCGGAACCTGCGGCGCCTCCAGCGGCGGCTTGCCCGGCCGATAGAGAATGAAGCGGCCGCCGGCGCCGGAGAACAACCCGAGGATGACCGGGTGTTGCGACAGGATGCTGCCCTGCACGAGCTTGCTGGCATCGCCATAGAGCTGGAACATGCCGGTGTTGAGGGCGAGCACGTTCTGCTTGGCGGTCTCGGCCGCGTCGGGAATCTTGGCGCCCACGATCACGTCCATATAGCTGGGAATGCCCGACTGGTCCTGCGCCCAGGCGGATCCGGCCCCGACACCGCACAGCAGCGCCGAAAGCGCGGCACAGCGTAAAGTTTTCACGTAGGTCATCGACGTTTCCCCAGCGCTTGATCGCGAGAATCTGTTTCGTTTCCGCGTAGTTTTTATGCGTTAGAACAATGCCTTAGTGCACCTGACGCGGCCCGGCCGCGCCCGGCTATGGACAGGCTGCCCCGCTTTTGACCCAGGCCTCGACGAGGGCCTTTGCTTCCTTCTGTGTGCCGGGAGCGGGCGTGCGCCCGACGCCCGGCGACCACGCCCAGCCGACAAGGCCGTCGTCGCCGATGTGATGCACGATATCGGGGAGCGACATGCCGCCATTGCGCGCGGGATCCTTCATCTGCACGCAGATTTCCCCGAGCGTCTTGCCCTCCCAGACCATCTCGACCGGAGCCATCGCCCAGGGATCGTGGCCGGGCATGCGGGCCGGGTCGAAATTGCCCTTCTGATGGCAGGTCGCGCAGCGCATCGCCGGCAGGCCCATGCCATCGGCGCCACGGAACACCGGCGGCTGATGCGGACGCTGGTTGTCCCCCTGTCGCGGACGGTCACCGGCGGAATGGCAATTCATGCAGCGCGGGCTCATAATCACCTTGCCGATCTCGCCGAAGAGAGCCACGGAGCGCGCGCGCTCATCCGTGATGGTCGCGAAACTCTCCGGCGCTGCGAGCGTGTTCGCGGGCGCGCCACGCACCGAATGGGACGCGACGAAGCCGGCGACGAGGCTCACCGCCACGGTGGCCAGAACATGGGCCGAGAAGCGCGAGATGGAGATCATCGCCGTTCCCCCGTGAGAGGAGGCGCGGTCTCCGCGCCGGCGCCCGCCTCGGCCAGGAGGTAGCGGGCCGGCTCGGCGAGGATCACGTCACGGACCGCCTGGTGATAGCGCACATAGCCGGTGCAGCGGCACAAATGCCCGTCGAGCGCCTCGAGGATCGTTTTTTCGAGCTCAGCGCGCGGAATGGGGGTCGCCGCGAGGCGCTCCAGCAGCACCTGCCCCTCATTGAGAAAACCGGCGGTGCAGTAGCCGCACTGGAAGGAGAAATGCTCTATGAAGGCGGTCTGCAGCGGCGTGAGCGTGCCTCCTGCCGCATGGCCCTCCACCGTGCGGATACGCCTGCCATTGAAGTTAACCGCCGGCACGACGCAGGTCGGATTGGTGTAGCTCGTGCCGTCCGGCTCATCGATGATGACGACGCAGCTCAGGCACTGGGCGGCGCCACAGCCGAACTTGGTGCCCGTCATGCCAAGCACCTCGCGCAGGAAGTCGTTCATCGACAAATCGTCGCGAACCTCGATCGGACCGTGCGCGCGGCCATTGATGGTCAGGGACAGGGCAGTCACGTCAGAGCCCTCTTCAGCATAGCCGGCGTGACGGGCAGCGACTGGAAGCGGTGGCCGGTCGCGTCATGGATGGCATTGAGCAAGGCCGGCACGACGGGGATCATGATGACCTCAGCCATGCCCTTGGGCTGCTCTTTGGGCGAGACCGGAGGCAGCACCTCGATCTCCAGGTTGTGCAGCGGCACATCGGAAGCGCGCGCGACGACATAATCGCCAAGATTCCAGCGTCCGTTACCGGGACCGTCCTCGAAGGGCGGCAGGGTTTCGAGCAGCGTGTAGCCGACGCCCATGGCAAATCCGCCCTGCGCCTGCCCCTGCACCAGCTCGGGCACCAGCACCTCACCGCATTCGAACACGCTGTAGGCATCGGTGACGCGGACGGCCCCGCTCGCCGGGGTAATCTCGATGCGCACCACCGTGCCGCAGGACGACGTGAACGCGGTGCCGATGCGGTTGTAATCCGTCGGCGGGAAGAAAACGAAGCTGCGGTCCAGCACGGTGAAAGCACCATTCGCGCGGCGGACCGCCAGCGCGTCGATATCCGCCGCCCAGTTCATCCCGCCAAGCGGGAATGCCGCCTGGGCCCAGGCCCAGCGCGAGAAGGCATGCGCCATCGCCCCGGTGACATCGCCGCGCTGATGGGCCCTCGCCGCCACATCGGCCTGGGCAAGCGGCGGCAGGCCGGACAGGATAAGCTCATTGCCCTGCCAGAAGGCCTGCTCGAACAGGAACTCACGTGGATCGCCGGCCTTGATGCCCCACAGGTCCAGCGCCGCCGGCCACATCCCGAAGCGAAAGACCACACGCGCGGCCTGCGCCGCCGCCTGCGTGCCGACATGCGCGCCGATGGAGGCGCTTGTGGCGGAGGAAATCTCCGGCACCCAGCGCGGATCCTTCGCCGCCGCGTCCTGTTCGGCCTGGCTCATCGTGTAGGGATCGCCTGATGTGACGAGGCCCAGCTCGTCGAACATGTTGATCCGCGCGACATTCACGGCATCGGCCGTTCGCCCGAGGACCGCGGCGACGCGCCGGGCGATCGCGGTGCCGATGCCATTGCCCATCTCGACGGCGTCGGCATGGATTGTGATGGCGCCATCGGGCGCGACCTCCACCCGGCCGAGCGAGCAGTCGGCGCCGGTGCCGTAGTCCTTCGTGCAGCAGGCCACACCCGTGCCCACCAGCACGCCTTTGCCCGCGGCTTTCCGCGCGACGCGATCCCGCCAGATGGGGTGAGCGGCGAGCTTGTCCAGGATCTCCGGCGTCCGCACCGAGACGGTCCACGGATTGCCCGTCATGGTGCGGCCGCCGGTCTTGAGGAGATTGCGCCGCCGAAGCTCGATCGGGTCGATCTTCAAGGCGCTGGCCGCCTCGTCGATCAAGGTCTCCAGCGCGGTCAGCGTCTGCAACGTGCCATAGCCACGCATCGACCCGGCGGTCACACCGCGCGTGTGTTCCGCGACGGTGGTCACGTCCACCTTGGGGATGTCGTAGATGCCGATGGCGGCGGTCGCGCCGACCACCGCGACACTTGCCGAATAATTGGCGAGGCCGCCGCCATCGAGAACATGATCGGCAGCGAAAGCCAGCATCTTGCCGGTCGCGCGGTCGATGGCGATCTGCGAGCGCATCTTGAAAGCGTGTCGCTTGATACCGCCTTGAAACTGCTGGAAGCGGTCATGGGCAAGGCGGACGGGACGGCCGGGCAGGAACATCGCCGCGAGCGCGACATAAAGGGGAAAGGGCGTGTGGTCGCGCCCGCCGAACCCGCCACCGATCGAGGCGAACCGCGCGTTGATACGGGCGGGCTTGAAGCCGGGTTGCGCTTCACCCAGAAGAAAAGCGACGGAACTCGCGGCCTCGAAGGGCGACTGCACGCCGAGCAGGATGTCCAGCGTCCGCGAACCTGGCTCATACCAGGCTAGGCCGCTTTCCGGCTCGAGAAACATCGGGTCGATCGATTGCGTCTCGAAGCTCCGGTCGAGCACGAACAGGCCAGGCGCCGGCGTCGCGAGAGACTGGCGGACCTCCTCGCCGAAGGCTGCGCCCTTGGCGTAATCGCCGCCCTGGGACACCGGAAGGGGTTTCCAGATCGGCCGGCCGGAACTCTCCGTGAAGCCGGGGCCGACCCAGCCCTCCTGGACGGGGGAATACACGTCGGGCGCGTTCGGGGTCGGGCCGGCGATCCGGGTAAAACGGAGCGCCGTGTAGTTGGGTTGCTTGATCGGCCCGGTCTCGGCGCCGAACCGCAACAGATTGCCATTGCGAAACGCGGTGCGCGCCCTGTCATAGGCATCGAAGCTGGTAAACAGCAGAAGTGCCACGGGCTGGCCGAGATAAAGCGGCGTCTGTCCCGCGGGGCAAAAGAGATCCCCGGCATAGAAAGCCGGCACCCGCACGCCCGCCTTGGCGACATCCTCCGCCGTCACCACCATCGTCGGCCGTGACGCCGCATCGAGCGCGGCAAGATCGATGCCCTGATAGATACGCGTGGCATCGGGGGTGCGGACCAGCAGCGCGTGGGCCGTCTCCGCGGGCCAGCCGGGCATGTCGGCAGCTCGGAAATCGGAGGGATAAAGCTTGGCCCCCGTCACCTTGGCGAAGCCGTCGATCCGCCCCTTGGGTGGGAACGGCGAAGCCTGGCTACCCGCCGCCGCCCCCACGGGAACACTCGGGGCTTGTGCGCCCGCAAAGCGGCTCATGCTCAGCATGATACCGCTCACGGTGCCCCACCTCAAAAACTCGCGCCGCGAGGGATGCATGTCTTCGCGATCCTGGGAGAGTACAAGTAATGTAGGAAAACGGTCAGCATTCCAAGAAACGAAACGCCGGACGTCTATTCTTTGGGAGAACCTAATTTAGCGAAGGAAGACATCTGGACCGCCTGTCAAAGCGTTGACCCGCCTCGGCAAGCCGCCATTGATCTTCGACTTCGCAACCCTCTCGCAGTCGTCGCTGGGATGAGAGCATCCCATCAATGATTTTATTTCGACCATAGTCTATTCGCTGCCCCCCGCATCGAATCCGAACTGTGCTTCTGGTTATACAATTCTATACTGATCGCACAAACGCTGCCCTGGAAGACCTGCAAACCGCCGACACGGGAGTCCTATTTTTGCTTTCCCGTGGCGTCCGACGCGACGAATCCTAACCCTGTCTGGAATAGCTCTAGCAAATCAAAAGTGGTAGTGCCTATTCCCCCATTTGAGGGATTTATATTAAGCCTAACGGGGAATTGGGAAGCACCGCCGCCGCGTGGGAGGCCGTTTCGCTTTCGCGGCTTCAAACGCGCTTGACGCAGGTCCGCGACGCGCCTGATCGTGAAATCGAGCTCTGCAACGGGCCTATCGGTGCCCGCCATCGCCCATCTGGAAGCGCCTCAGCAGTGTCGTGTGAGAGCTGACACCGAAATGGCTGTAAACAGCTTTCTGATATTGGGCGACGGTATACTCAGACAACGCCAGGCTGGCGGCCATTTCCTTGCGCGTGCGGCCATCAAGCAGGAGATTGAGCACCAGCCGAAGCCGTGGCGAGAGCCGTGGAACGGTAACCCCCCGGTCCGTGGGCCATCCCTGTTCATGCAGCCAGGGCAATTCGCTGAGAAGAATATGGGCGATCCTGGCTTCGCGTTCGGAGAACGCAGGATCGTTTCTGCGCCGAAAAATAGAAATGGTGCTGACGGCGCCTTTGTCGATCGGCCGAAGCGAAAACAGGAACGGCCCGATATCCGCGTTACAAAGATAGGCATTCACGCCTGAGGCGGCGAAGGTGTCCTCATCGACGATCTGCTGTCGGGCCCGCGTAATGTGCGACGCCTTCTGACGCAATTCCCCGAGGAGTTTCTCCGACGTCCAGGCCATGTCGGGATGACCGGCCGCCTGGATCAGCCGGGAATAGCGCTCATCGTCGAAGCCACCATGCGCCATGCCGAGATAGATGGGCTGCTCGCCCGGCTGGACGGCGCAGCCAAGGCTCCAGGTCCATGCATCCGCCTTGACGAGGCGGCAGATGCCCTCCACCAGCAGCCGCTTCACGCCGGAGAAATCACGCCGAGAGGCGATGACCTCGCCAAGCAGTCTGACAATGTCACGCACATCCGCCTCGGAGAGCACGGCATCGGGGTCGGGGGAGGACAGCGTGATGTCGGGATTCATACGGCGCCCAATAACGGATCGACGGATACTGTTGTATCCTCAATAAACCACTGAGTGCCAAACAGCTCCAAGCGCGACGTTAGTGACGGCAAGTCACGGCGTCAATCTAGGCGGCCAAACGACGAGTTTTGAGCGGCGGTAACTGCCGCATGTGGTGAATTCAACAGGACAACGCCGTGTTTCTTCCCGCATCGGTTTTGATCGCTGGCAACGCAGCCGCTGCCGCGATGCCAACGCTTCCCGCGGCTCAGGCGACCGCCGGGATTCCGCGCTCGACCATCAGGATGTGGTCAAAGACGAGCACGGTCTCGCCCTTCTGGTTGAGAACCTGGCCGCGTTCGACGACACGACCTACGTTCGGTCGCTTGGGATCCCCGGACTTTTCGGCAATGGTAAGCAGCGTGTGGATGGTGTCGCCGATGAACACCGGCTTGACGAAGCGCATGCGGTCATAGCCATAGGTGAAGGCCGCGGGGTTGATTTCGGAGGCCGTGAGCCCGACGCCGATGGTGAAGACCATCGTTCCATGGGCGATACGCCGGCCGAAAGGCGTGGTCTTCGCGAATTCCTCATCCATATGGTGAGGAAAGAAATCGCCGGAATGGCCGGCGTGCACCACGAAATCTGTCTCCGTAATGGTCCGCCCATGGGTCTTGCGCTCAGCGCCGATCACATAATCATCAAAATACTGAGTTGCCATTTTCCATCCCTATTCTTTATCGATTTCTACTTGATCTCAGCATTTTCCAGAGTGGATAAGATCAAGAAGGTTCGTCGGCTATGGAGCGAGACACGCGATGCCGAACCAACGGACTGCCTCTTCAGGATGAGGGGCGCTCCTTTTGCGAGCGATCCTTTTGCCGCGCCTCGTCCAGCCAGCGTTGGTAGTCGCCAGCACCGATTGCCCTGGAAATCTCCTCCGCCACCGCCCTCACCCGGTCGCGGGCCGTCGCCACATCCTGGCCCAGAGCCGGCACCGCGAGAAAGGGCATGGCGAGAACGGCGGCGACCTCGCCGCGCACGTTGAAGATCGGCCAGCAGATGTCGACGACGGCATCGAGCCATTCGCCCACCACCTCCTCGTAGCCTCTCATCCGGATCTGCTCGAGCCGTGCGGCGAGATCGCCCCGCGCAGGTCTCCGCTCGGCCTTGCCCGTAGTCTCGCTGTTAAGCAGCTCCGCGTAGCCCAATGCCAGCATAACGCGGCCAGAGGCGGTCGAGGCGAACTCGTAGCGCGTGCCCGAGCGCACGAAAAGGCCGGCCTGGCCGGGCGATTCGACGCCTAGGATAACAAGCATCTCCCCCTGGTCCGCGACAGAGAGGTGGCAGGACTGAAGCAATTCACCAGCCAGCGCCCGCATCAATGGCAGCGCCACATCGATGAGGCGCTTGTTCGGCGGATAGCCGTGCGCCAGCTCGAACAGCCGCGACGACAATTGATAGCTGTCGTCCTTCAGCCGGGTGATCCAACCGCGACGGTTGAGCACGGTGAGGATGCGGAAAAGCTCGCTCGCCGACCGCCCGAGACTCTGGGCTATCCCGCTCTGGCTCACAGGCTGGTCCTGCACCGCCAGAAACTCGATGACGTCGAGGCTCTTCTCCAGTGCCGGCACGGTGTAGGTGCGGCCGCTACCGCTGCCGTCGTCCTCCTCCGCGTCTTTTCTCATACTCTTGACAAACTTCATCATGGCATCCTAGGTTTGGCATATAAAAGTTATTTTCACTAGTAAAAATACGCAGCTGATCCCGAAACGGGGCGCCTGCATTACAGGGAGGGCCATATGTCCATCAAGGCATTGTTGTCGGCTGTCGGGATCTCTGTCGCACTTATCGGCGCTGCGGCGGCGCAGGACTACAAGCTCCGCTTCGCGACGTCCGTCGCGAATACGGAGGAAGCGTCCTACAAGGAGATGCAGGCCCTCGCCGCGCGCGTCAAAGAGCGCTCGAAGGGCAAGCTCGAGCTGCAGCTTTTCCCGGCTGAACAGCTCGGCGCGCAGAAGAAGGTCAACGAGATGATCTCTTCCGGCGCCAATATCATGAATATGACGGACTACGGACAGCTCGGCCAGTTCGTCCCCGACGCGGGCGTCCTCGCCGGGCCCTATATCTTCGGTAGCCTGAACGAGGCGGAGAAGCTTTTCGCCTCCCCGGTCTTCAGGGAAGTCTCGGACAAGCTCGAGCAGAAGGGCATGAAGATCATCATGGCGAACGGCCTGTTCGGCGCGCGCCACATGCTCTCCGAGAAGCCCATCCGCAAGCCCGACGATCTCAAGGGCCTGACGGTGCGTGTGCCGCCCTCCCCCATCATGGTCGAGACGTTCAAGGACTTCGGTGCCCGGCCGACGGAAATCCCGTGGGGCGAGGTATATAACGCACTGCAGTCGAATGTGGTCAACGCGGCTGAAGCACCCTTCGGCGCCATCTGGGGCTCCAAGCTCCAGGAGGTGCGCAAGGTCGTGTCAAAGACCAACCACCAGCTCATGTTCACGGCCTGGGTGACAAGCACGAGCTTCTTCAACAAGCTGCCGCCGGAACTGCAAACCATCCTGATCGAGGAAGGCAAGGTTTCGGCCAGGAACCTGACCAAGGCAACGCTGGAGCAGGACGACCAGTTCGCGAAGATGCTGGAGAAGGCCGGCGTCACCCTCGTCACCGACATCGACGTGGCCGCCTTCCAGAAGGCGAGCGCCGGTGTCTACGAGAAGTTGCCGAACCTCACCCCAGGCTTCGTCGCCAAGGCCCGCGCGGCCATGGCAAACTGATCGGGTCGGTTCGGCCAAGGCGAGTGGGCTCAGGTCAAGTCAGCCCTGGGTCAAGCCGGCCCCATTCGTGAAGAACGTGGCGCGATCCTCTTCCGCAGGGGGAGGTGGCGCCGCGCAGCGGCGACGGAGGGGGCATGCCGGCAGCCTCCCCCGCTCGAAAGCGCCCTGCATGCCTGCGGCCGCTTGGAAGGGGTCATATCCAGCCGGCCCTTCCCCCTCCCGTGGATCAACTGCCCGGAGTTCCCTTCATGACTTCTCAATCCGCAGCGGGCGCCCCGGCCGAGGGCTGGCAGCGCGTCCTGATGTGGCCCCTTGAGGAAATCGTCGCCGGCGTCTCGATGGTGATCGTCGTAGGCTCGGTCATCTGGGGCGTCATCACCCGTTACATCTTTCCGCAGCCGGCTGCCTGGAGTTACGAGGTGGCGACCATAGCCTTCGCCTATGTCGTCTTCTTTGGCGCGGCGGCGGGCGTGCGCTATCGGCTCCATTCGGATATCGACGTTCTCGTCGTCATGTTTCCGGAGCGCTGGCAGCATATCGTCGCGCTCTTCAACTTCTGGCTGCTCGCCGCGTTCTTCACGGCACTCACGATCTTCTTCGCGATTCATGCTGTCGATGCGCAGAAGTCGCTGACAATCGCGCTCAACCTGCCGCGCTCGATCATCTATGCGCCGCTCGCCCTCGCCTCCGCGATGATGCTGCTCAGGCACGTCCAGCTGTGGCTCGATCCCCAACGTTTTCCCGGCCATGTCCATGAGGCCAATATATCATGAGCGCGCTTTCGCCCTGGCTTCCCTCCATCCTCATGTTCGTGTTGTTCGCGTTGCGCACGCCCATCACCTGGGCGATGGCGATCCCGGCATTGCTGTTCTTCATCATCAACCGCAACGACGTGCCGCTGTCGACCTTCGCCCAGGAGATGGCGGAAGGAACCCAGTCGATCTCGCTCCTCGCGCTGCCATTCTTCGTATTGGCCGGGGCGATCATGAATGCGGCAGGCATCACGCGGCGCCTGCTCAACGTCGCCGAGATCCTTGTCGGCCACATGACCGGCGCTCTGGCTCAAATGTGCATCGTGCTCGCGACGCTGCTCGGCGGGCTCACCGCCTCCTCGAACGCCGACGCGGCCATCCTGTCGAAGACGATCGGCCTGCAGATGGCCGAGCGCAACTATTCACGCGCCTTTGCCGCGGTGGTAACCTCCAGTTCCTCGATCATCGCCTCGCTGCTGCCGCCCTCGATCGGTCTCATCATCTACGGCTATCTCACCGAGACCTCGATCGGCCGGCTGTTCGCCGCCGGCATCGTGCCCGGCCTCATGATGTGCGCCGGCATGATGATCACCACCTATTTCGTGGCGAAGCGCCGCGGCTACGCGGCCCAGCGCACCAGCCGCGCGACCCTGCCGGAGGTGAAGCAGGCTCTTCTCGACGGGCTCTGGGCCTTGTCGGTGCCCTTCGTCATCCTGTTCGGCACGCGCTACGGCATCTTCACGACGACGGAGTCCGGCGCCGTTGTCGTCGTCTATGTCCTGCTCATCGGCCTTATCGTTTATCGCGCATTCTCCTGGCGGCAACTGCCGTCGATCATCCAGGAGGCGGTGCTCGACACGAGCGCGGTGATGATCATGATCTGCGCGGCCTCGGCGCTGGGCTTCTATCTCGCCTGGGAGCAGGTGCCGCAAAAAATGGCCTCCGGTCTCGCCAGCTATGAGTGGAGCCCGCTCGGCCTGCTGCTCACCATCAACGTGTTGCTCATTATAATCGGCACGGCGATCGAGGGGTCCTCGGCGCTTATCATCCTGACGCCGATGCTGCTGCCGCTCATCCAGAAAGCTGGCGTTGATCCGGTGCAATTCGGAATCGTCATGGTCGCGAACCTGACGATCGCGGGCGTCACGCCGCCGGTCGGCGGCATGATGTACATCGCCTCGCGCGTGCTCCGGGTGCCGATGAAGGACTATGCGATCGAGGTCAGCCCTTACCTCCTCATGATGATGGTGCTGCTCGTCATCCTGAGTGCCTTCCCCGGCCTTTCGCTCTGGCTTCCGAATTTCTTCTACAACTGACGGGATTGATACCGTGACTCAGACCATCCTCCGCGGCATGACGTGGGACCACCCGCGCGGCTATGATCCGCTGGCCCGCGGGGCGGCCAGCTTCGAAGCGCGCCATCCCGGCCTTGAAATCCAATGGGACAAGCGCAGCCTGCGCGAATTCGGCGAAGCACCGCTCGAGGACTATGCGGGCGCTTATGACCTCATCGTCATCGATCATCCTTTCGTCGGCTTCGCCGCGGCCCATCCCTATCTCGTTGATTGGGCGATAGTGCTGAGCGATAGGGAGAAAGCCGACTTCGCCGCCGACAGCGTCGGCCAGTCGTGGCCCTCTTACGACTACAAAGGGGGCATCTGGGCCCTGCCACTCGATGCGGCGACGCAGGTCTCCTCCTGCCGGCCGGATCTTCTCGAGAATCTCGGCGCGGAGATACCCCGGACTTTCGAGGAGGTGATCACCCTGGGCCGCCGGGCGCGCGCCAAAGGCCAGTGGATCACCACCACCGCTTTCCCGACTGATGCCATAAGCACGGTGATTTCGATCGCCGCCAATCTGGGGCATCCCATCGTCGACGACACGGAGACCTTCCTGCCGCCTGTGCTCGGCCGCGAGGTCATCAGCCGCTTCCACCAACTTGTCGATGTCGCGCATCCGAAGGCGCCCGCCATGAACCCGATCCACGCCTATGAGGCGATGGTATCGGGCGATGACATCGTCTATTGCGCCTATGGCTACGGCTACACCAACTACGCCCGGGACAACGGGCGGCCGCGGCTCAAATTTGCCAATGCGCCGGCGCACAGCGATCGCGGACCGGCCGGAACGCAGCTCGGCGGCACCGGCATCGCCGTCAGCGCCCTCTCGAAGAACCGCGACACCGCCATCGCCTACGCCAAGTGGCTCGCCGGCAAGGAGCACCAGAGCGGTGACTACGTGGCCCACGGCGGCCAGCCCGCAAGCCTCGCCGCCTGGACCGACGCAGGCAACGACGCGCTCTGCGGCGGCTTCTTCTCCGACACGCTCGCGACGCTGGAAAGCGCCCATGTGCGGCCCCGCTTCGACGGCTGGATCCCCGTGTTCGAGCATTTCGGCGAGCGGATAACCGCCTGCCTCAAGGGCGAGATCGACGATGCCGCGCTGATCGAGGAGCTCAATACGCAGTTCGCCGCCGCGCAGCGCAAGGCCGGCGTCGGCGGGGGTGGCTGACATGACAAACACCGTCCCGCGCCCGCTCGAGGGTCTCATGGTGCTGGACCTGAGCCAGTTCCTCTCCGGCCCGAGCGCCGCGCTGCGCCTCGCCGACATGGGCGCCACCGTCATCAAGGTGGAGCGCCCGGGCACCGGTGATCTCTGCCGCCAGCTCTATATCTCCAACCTCGAACTCGATGGCGACAGCACGCTGTTCCACACCATCAACCGCAACAAGCGAAGCTACGCGGCCGATCTCAAGAACCCGGCCGATATCGCCAAGTTGTGGAAGCTGATCGAGCGCGCAGACGTCCTCATCCAGAACTTCCGACCGGGCGTGATCGACCGGCTCGGCCTCGGCTACGAAGCGGTCGCCAAGGTCAACCCACGCGTCGTCTACGGCAGCGTGACGGGTTACGGCCGCGATGGTCCCTGGGCGGACCTGCCCGGCCAGGATCTGCTCGCCCAGAGCCGCTCGGGCTTCGTCTGGCTCAATGGCGATGCTGGCGACGGGCCGGTGCCGTCCGGGCTCGCCATCGCCGACATTCTCTGCGGCGCCCATCTCGTGCAGGGCCTGCTCGCCTGCCTCGTGCGGCGCGGCGTCACCGGGCGCGGCGGCCATGTGGAGGTAAGCCTGCTGGAATCCATGCTCGACTTCCAGTTCGAGGTGCTGAGTACGTATCTCAATGACGGCGGCAAGCAGCCCGAGCGGAGCGCCGTCAACAACGCGCATGCCTATCTCGGCGCGCCCTACGGCCTCTACGAGACACGCGACGGCCATATCGCCATCGCCATGGGCTCGGTGGTCCGGCTCGGCGAACTCCTCGGCTGCGAGCCCCTGAAAGCCTTCGCCGACCCCAAGTCCTGGTTCGACAGCCGCGACACGATCAAGGCGCTCCTGGCCGATCATCTCAAGACGCAAACGACGCAGCATTGGCTGGACCGGCTGGTGCCAGCCGACTATTGGTGCGCGCCGGTAATGACCTGGGGTGAGCTTCTGGAAACGGAGGCCTTCAAGCGGCTCGATTTCCTCCAGGAGGTCGCGCGCACGAGCGGCGCCAGGCTCACCACCACGCGATGCCCTATCACCGTTGACGGTGACCGGCTGCGATCGGGGCGCGGAGCGCCGAAGATTGGTGAGCATACCCATGAGATCGAGCGCGAATATGGCCTGGGCGTCGAGGAAGAGGTCGGCTGATGAGCAAGAACCCCAATCCCGATCCCGCTACCCACGCCGACATTCCCGTCTGGAACATGGAGACTTGGCTCTGGGAGGATCTCGCCGTCGGTGAGCGCAAACGCTCTATCCGCCGGACGATCTCGGAGGGCGAGGCGATGCTGTTCAACAGCCTCGTGCTCGACATGCACCCTTACGTCGGCGACGAGATTTTCGCCAGGACCGAAGGCGCCTTCGGCCGGCGGCTGGTCTCCGGCGCGCAGGTGTTTTCCTACGGGCTCGGGCTCTTCGCCCACAACAACACCCAGAGCTTCAGCTATGGCTATGACAAGCTCAGGTTCGTGAAGCCGGTGTTCATCGGCGACACCATCTACGGCATTCGCACGTGGTTGCGGAAGGAGCCGAAATATCCCGACATGGGCCTCGTCGTTTGCTCCTACGAGATCTTCAAGAACGAGGGTGAGCTCGTGCTGTATGCCGAGCACCTGCAGACGGTGAAATACCGGGACGCGGCCAAGGCCCGCGCCACTTGAGCGCGACATCGCTCGGGCTGTCGGCCCGAACGCAGCAGCGTTGAGACAGATCGGGAGAGCGCCTAGCGTCCACTTCAATCGGGATGGCCGGGACAAGCCCGGCCATGACAAGGACGTCTCGGCGATCCGATGAGAGCGGGGAGTGCTCTAAGCGCGGCGGCCGGTGAAGACGTTCAGACCGACAAGCCGATCGATGATCAGAACGATGATGGCCGAGCCAATGACCGACCAGGTGGAGACCGCCGCGATGATAGGCCTGTATTGGAATAGAAGATATTCGTAGATCTTGATCGGCAGGGGTTGCAGCTCGCGTGGCGTCAAAAAGACAGAAATCGAGAAGTCGTTCCACGACGTGATGAAGGCGAAGAGAAATCCGGCGATCACACCAGGCTTTATCAGTGGCAGTGTAACCGAGACGAAGGTGCGCCAGGGCGACGCGCCGACACTGCTCGCCGCGTCTTCCAGCGCGGGATCAAGATGCTCGGTCACCGCCGTGATGGTCCGCACCGGATAGGGCATGGTGATGATGACGTGGCCTATCATCAGGATGAACAGGTTGGTTACACCGAACGCGTACATCATTACCGAATAGAGCGCCAAGGCGAAGATGACCGAGGGGACGAGTAGCGGCCCCATGAATGACAGGGTCAGTATCCGCGCGACGGCGGGCGGTGCTTTCCTCAACTGGAGTGCGACCGGCAGCGCGAAAAGCGTCGAAACCGTCGCCGCCACGGCTGCGACGACGAAGCTGATCAGCGCGCCGTTGACAAAGCTGCCCTCCGTCAGCGCCGCGATCATCCAGTGAAGGGTCAATTGCCGGGGCGGAAAGAACATCGCCTCCGCGTTCAAGGCGGCCCCGGCGACCACGATGAGGGGGGCAACCACGAAAATGAACGCGCAAGATGCGGCGATTCCCAACCCCGTGGGCAATGGCCAGCGCACCTTCCCGCTCGACATCGTTGTGGTGGCGGTCATGCTGCTTTCCTCGCCGTCCGGAAGGTTCTATTGATGGCGAACAGATAGATGGCCGTGATCACGATACTAAGGATAGTCAGGCTTATCCCGACGGCCGCGGCAAACGGGAAGTTGCCCTGCACGGTCGCCTGCTCATAGGCCATCATGCCCATCATCCTGACCCGGCCGCCGCCCATCAGGGCCGGAATGGCGAATGCCGCGGCATTCAGCGTGAAGGCAATCAGCGTGCCGGCGACCACTCCTGGCAAGGACAGGGGAAATGTCACGGCCCAGAACGTCCTGTACTTGTTGGCGCCGACACTCGCGGCCGCCTCCTTCAGAGCCGGATCGATGGCCGCGATGACACCGATGAGGGGCAGAACGACATAGGGTACGGCAATCTGTACCAGGCCGATAAGGACGCCGAGCTCGGTGTACATGATGCGGACTCTGGGCATGCCGAGAAAAGTGAGCGCGCTATCGACAAGGCCGCCGCTCATCAGGAGAACATTCAGACCAAAGATCCGGATGACGATGTTCACGGAGAGCGAGACGACCACCATGCTCGTCAGAAAGCCGCGCCGATCAGGTGGAAGTTCAGCGATGTAATAGGCGAGCACATAGCCAATGATCAAGGCGAGCGCTGTGGAAACCACCGAAAGCTTGACGGTCGTCCAGAGCGCAGTCTCCAGATAGAATGGATCTGTCCAGAAACGCGCGTAGTGCTCGAGCGTGCCGGTGAACACGGGCGGACTGCCGACCTCGTGTGTGGACATGCTCGTCGCGACGAGCCACGCCATGGGCACGAAAAAGAAAAGGACGACGAAGAGGAACGGCACAAACAGCGGCGCGCGGGTAGCCCAAGCTGCACACCGCTCCCGGAGCCCGCCACGGTCGTCAGTCTGTGGCGATGACAGCGTTAGTGACATTGAGCCTCACCTTGTCTCCAGGTTTCAGGACGTCAGCATTCGATCGCTCCTGCAGGAAGACCGGCGCTGCGGGATCATGATCGAGGGAGATCCCATAACGGACCGCCGATCCCTCGTAGATCACGTCTCCGACCGTGCCTTCGAGCTGATTTTCACGCGGTTGGTCACTTTGCCTTTCAAGCACGAACCACTCCGGCCGAACGACGACGGTGACCCTATCCCCCGCGAATTTCGCCGAAGGGGTGTATGCGCCGACGACTGCGCCATTGCCGAGCTTGACCTGCGCCTTGTCCTCCTGGGCGTCGCTCACCAACTCGCCTGTCAGGAAGTTGGCGCTGCCGAGGAAGCCCGCGACGAAACGGTTCGCGGGACGCTCATAAACCGTTCGCGGATCGGCGACCTGCTGAATCCGTCCCGACTGCATGACGACGACCTGGTCAGACATCGACAACGCCTCTTCCTGGTCGTGCGTGACGAACAGCATCGTCACGCCGAGGGAACGCTGGAGACGCTTCAGCTCGATACGCAATTCCTCCCGCAACCGGCGATCGAGATTGGAGAGGGGCTCGTCGAGAATGATCACCTCGGGGTCGATCGCCAGCGCGCGCGCCATGGCGACACGCTGTTGCTGGCCACCGCTGAGCTCCCGTGGATAGCGATCCTTCAAGCCGGTCAGTTGCACCATGCCTAACGCGCGGTCGACACGGCGGGCGATCTCCTCGCGTGGCAGCTTGCGAATGCGCAGGCCGAAGCCGAGGATCTCCGCCACAGTCATGTGCGGCCAGAGAGCGTAGTTCTGAAAAACAACGCCGATATTGCGCTTGTAGGGAGGAAGATGGGTCACCTCCCTCCCCCGGATCGAGATGCGGCCGCTATCGGGGGTCATGAACCCCCCGATAGCACGCAGCGTCGTTGTCTTGCCACAGCCGCTCGGGCCGAGAACGGTGATGAACTCACCCCTCTTGACCTGGAGCGAGACGTCGTCAAGGACGCTGAACGCGCCATAACGCTTGCGGCAATGCGACAGCTCAATATCAAATTGCTCGGCCATCAGCGTTGAACTTCCCGTTCCCAGCGCTGCTGCCACTTATCATAGACCGAGACGATATACTTCCAATCGGCGCTTTGAAGATCCTTCACGTTGTCGGGCGTGATCATGATCTTGGCCTGGATCTCAGGCGGCAGCTTGGCTTCGCGGTTTGTCGGGAAATATCCAAGGCGCGATGCCATGTTGAGGCCAGAGGCCGGACTGAGCAGGTGGTTCACGAGTTTCTGAGCCAGTTCGCCATTCGGCCGTCCCGCGACGACGCTGAGCGTCGAGGACAGAGGGAAAAAGCCCTCCTTCGGAATGACACCTTCGATCTTGAGGCCTTCCGTATTGCGCGCCCAGGCAATGCGACCGTCGGTCCACACGCTCATCGAAATCTGGTTATTGCGATAAAGTTCAAGATGGTTGGCATGGGCATCGACCCAGACGTCGATGTTCTTGGCGATCTTCGCCAGTTCGGCGAAGCCGGCATCCGGATTGCGCTCGCTGCCGCCGGCGCGCTTCGCGAAGAGGGTAATCAGGTCGATGTTTTCCGGGCGGAACCCCCGGAGAGCAACCCGGCCCTTGTATTCGGGCTTTGCCAGATCGTACCAGGATTCCGGGGCCTTAACTTCAGCGGGATTATAAGCAATCACGTAGGCGCCGAAGTTCGCCGCGACCACTGCGTCAGAGTAGATGGCGTTCGGATAAAGGGTCTTCAGATTGGGAACGAGATTGGGATCGAGCGGCGAGAAGGCCTTTTCCGCTTCCATACGCAGGGCGAATACCGGGTCGGAAACAATAACGTCGACTTCCTTGTTGCGGACGCGCGCAATATTGTTCGCGCCCGAGCCGGCAACAATGGTGACCTTGACTCCGTTTTCCTGCTCGAAGGATTTGACGCTTGCGGCCATCGCCTCGTCATAGGCGCCGCCAAAGCCGCTAAGGATAAGCTCCTTTTGTTGTGCCATCGCGGCCGTACTCAGCGCGCAAGCGGCAACCATCATCACACTTTTGACGACGGTTTTTCCAAAGCTCCATTTCATGGATACGCTCCCCTTATATTTAAGTTCGGATCTGTATTGCGATATTTTTCTAGAAACTAAGCGTCTCGCATCTGGCTCTCGCCAAGGAAGCGAGCATCCTGTTCATCTGCGATTACATGAGCGGCCCCGCCTGCTTCTGGGGCAGCAGTCGGCTATTGCCTGGTTACGGCCGGAAGCTTTGGAAAGAATATTGAAGCCGCAGGCCCGATCCCGTTCGCGCCCGGCCCTCCAAAGCCATTGCCGGCCAAGGGATGATCACCGTGGAAGCGTCTCATAGGCTGGTAAGCCGGCAGGCGCTTTCGCAACAGGCGCTGAACCATTTGGAGCGCCGCCGATAGATCCGAATTCGAACCAGAAAGCCATTGCGCCGTTCTCCTCTACCCGCATTATTTGCGTTTGGTCTATACATATTATCAGAAAGGCATGGCCAATCAAGGCACATTTTCACGGCCAGGGGAAGGGCAACCCATCCCGTGGTCGCGCAATACACGGGAGCTATGCGAGCTCAACCGTCAGCATGATGGGCGCTTTGTCGCCGAAGTTGCTTTCAAGAACCGCTCGGCCGACCTTGTAGATGTCCGCCGCGTACTCCGGCAGTATTTCACCAAGAACCGGTGTTGCGATATCCTCGGTGACCTCGCCATACTGCACGATGATCTTGTTGCCTGTACCCTGTGAGTAACGAATGCGTCCCACCGGAGCGTCGCACTGGCGCTCCTTCACATTGACCGGGGAAGTACTGACGACGGGCGCCCAGGCATACATGGATTCACCGCTGACGACGGCGTGATCCTGGACAACGGTGAACGGCAGAGCCTCGATAATGTCGTTGCAGAGTTCCGGGTTTTCTCTGGTGGCCAGATAGGCAATGACGCTTACGCCGAGCGGCTGCCAGGTTAAGCGAACCTTCTGGCCTCCCACGATTTTCACGCGACGCGCGGGGTCTGCCAGAGCCGCGATGGAGCCCTCGGGCGTCTCGTAAGTGAGATGCTTGCCGATACTCCACGGAAAATAGTGGAAGGACCATGCCGCCAGCCTGTTGAGATACCCGAGAAACGCCTTCACCGCCTCGACGGCCTCTTCGCGGCTGGAAGCCGTCGGAAGATGCTTTGTGATCGCCTCCGCAAAGGCGCCCATCTCCTGCAGGCCGCTGTAGCGCAGATAATTGCTGTACGCATAGTCGAAGCGATGCACGAGCACGCAGGCCTGCTCGAGCGTGAACCGCTCATCCTGGAATGTCAGCAGAAGCGGATACCACGTGTACATGGACTGATCGCGAAGCATACCGTTCACGAAATCGAGGTTGGTGAAATACTGATTGTTGGTACCAACCGCAAATGCACCGGTGCGAATATCCTGAAGTTCCTTCGGCTCAGTTTTTTCATAAGCCGCCGTCTTCTCCTTCACCGCCCTGGTGACATCACCCAAGCTTTCATATGTCATTTGCCAACTTCCCATCTTGAGCAGAAGGCGGTCACGGCCGCCTGGGACAAGCATATGCAATGATCGATATTTGTATAGACCATATGTCGCTTTTGTTCACAAAAATGACCCGAACGACCTCGCTCGTGCGGATATCAGGCGAAACTCGCTCGGGAAACGATCCTCAGACGGGCGAAATTCACGTCGCTGCGCGCGAATGGAACTGCCCTGCCCCCCGAGCGCAATCCCATGGCAAGAGCCCTATGCGCGCGAGAAATTAGACAAATGTGCCATTTGGCCTGATGAAATACTTTGAATCTCCGGCTCTTTCGCGGAAAACGGCCTTGCGGAAAGCCAGACACCTCGTATGGTATATACCTAATCGGGCTAATGATCTTATTTGGCCTGAGCCATTACCGAAATATGAGGACTGAAATGGGCAGGTTGGTTGATATCGCATGGCCGGAACTGGGCATCGTTGTCGTGGCGGAGCTCGCGGACGAAGACAATCCGGAACTGTGTGAAGAATTCTGGCAAGATCTTCCGTTCAAGGTGATGCAGGCGCATCCCGTGGTGTCGGGAGAGTCGCTTTACGCGTGGACGCCAACCATCAGCACCGCACCAGTCCGCTTGCGACGCCGCATCATTGATTGCGCGGTCGGGGACCTGAGGTATTCTCAAGCGACCGGCAACAAGTTTTCGATCCAGTACGGCAAGGGGCTAGAGCCTCTCGCCCAGCCCGTGCTTGGAAAAGTCCTTCCGGAATACCACCACCTGCTGCAAGGCGTCGGAAAGGCAATCTGGACCAATCTCTTCTTCGCGAAAGAGCAGATCTTCGTTGAGGTGAAGCCGCACGATCCGGCGCAGGCCTACAAAGGCGAAGGACGGTTCTCAAATCTCAAAGGCGTCGCGGCGGAGTTTTACGCGGAGGCGAAAAGAATCCAGACCCTTGAGCCCGAGGACCTGCGACGTATACGCACCGGCGAGATCGGCGACACGGGTACATACGGGCAGTATTTCACCGCCTGGGATTTCGCGAACGGAATGCTCCGTGACTACATCATGTACACGGCCTATCCGCTCCTGAAACTGATCGACACGCTGTCTCATGATGACTTCGTGGCGGCGGTCGAAGCGTTCGACCCGGCCTATTCCGAGTATCTTGGCTACTCCGGCCTGAACACGCTTCTCGATTTCTCGAACAAGCTGCGGGTCGCCATCCGCGAAACGGATGACAAGGAAGAACTCCGCACGATCCTGCGGACTTTCATTATGTATGGCAACCGCCTGTGCGCGTGGTCGTATCACTACTTCCCCTGGTACCTGGGAATGTTCTACGGGCGCGCCGTGAACGGTCAGGAATTCCCCGGCCGTTTCAATCCAGTTAAGCAATCCTGATCATATAGTTAGCATGCGCTTTCGTTTCATGGGCGGCCCTTCCTCGGAAGGCCGCCCATGCCATTTGCGGAGAGTGCGCTTTACATCAACCCGAACTTAGTATGGTATATACAAATGCGGGCATGATCGCGTATATGTCTGCCCAGCCTTCGTCTCATCAGGTACCGATATGGCCCATACGCTTGTTCCCGGAAAAGTCCCCCTCGAAACCTTGGCCGCCGTCTACGAGGGATCGCTCATCCCGCGATTGGATGACGCTGCGCTGGAGAGGGTTCGGGCGTCAGCCGCCAAGGTCACGGAGATCGCCGGCGGAGAGCAGGCGCACTACGGCATCAACACCGGATTTGGCAAACTTGCCAGCGTGCGGATTCCCGCAGACGACATCGAAAAGCTACAGCGCAATCTCATCCTGTCACACTGCTGTGGCGTCGGCGCTCCTCTGGATGACGGTATCGTTCGGCTCATCATGACGCTGAAGCTGATCTCTCTCGGGCGCGGAGCCTCAGGCGTCAGACCTGCGGTTATCCATTGTCTGGCTGCCATGCTTGAGAGGAACGTCCTTCCGGTCATTCCGGAAAAGGGATCGGTCGGCGCCTCTGGCGATCTCGCTCCGCTCGCCCACATGACCGCGACCTTGATCGGCGAGGGCGAGGCGAAACTCGACGGAAAGGTTTTGCCGTCCAGCGAAGCCTTGGCGAAAGCGGGGATAGCCCCGATCATCCTGAAGGCCAAGGAAGGGCTGGCGATGATCAACGGCACGCAGACCTCGACGGCGCTGGCACTCGCCGGGCTCTTCCGTGCTCATCGCGCGCTGGTCTCATCGCTTGTCTCAGGGGCGCTGTCCACTGACGCCGCGATGGGATCGACATCCCCCTTTCATCCAGAGATCCACGCTCTTCGCGGTCACCAGGGCCAGATCGACGCCGCGGACGCGCTGCGGGCGCTGATGGACGGTTCCGAGATTCGGGCGAGCCACGAGCAGGGCGACGAACGCGTTCAGGATCCCTACTGCCTTCGCTGCCAGCCCCAAGTGGTCGGCGCCTGTCTCGATGTCCTACGTCAGGCCGCCCGCACACTGATCGTGGAGGCGAACGCAGCGACGGATAACCCTCTTGTGCTCTCCGACGGCACGATCGTCTCAGGCGGCAACTTCCACGCGGAACCCGTGGCGCTTGCGGCGGACCAGATCGCCATTGCTGTCTGCGAGATCGGCGCGATCGCCCAAAGGCGCATCGCCCTGCTCGTCGATCCCGCCTTGAGCTACGGCCTGCCGGCCTTTCTGACACCCAAGCCCGGATTGAACTCCGGCTTCATGATCGCCGAGGTCACATCCGCCGCGCTGATGTCAGAAAACAAGCAGATGTCCCATCCCGCTTCGGTGGATTCAACACCCACATCAGCAAACCAGGAGGATCATGTCTCCATGGCGTGCCACGGCGCCCGCCGCCTCCTCCCGATGACGGAGAACTTGTTCTCCATCGTGGGCATAGAAGCGCTCAGCGCCGCCCAGGGCATAGACTTGCGCGCGCCGCTTACCTCCAGTCCGGCGCTTGATGCCGTTCGCAAGGCCATCCGGGCTGAGATTCCGAAACTCGATGACGACCGCTATATGGCTCGCGACCTCACGCTGGCGGCGGAACTTGTCGGAAGCGGCCGGTTGATCGCGCCGGTTGCCAATGAACCCCTCCCCGCGCTCTGACGGGCTTGGCGGCGACGAAGACATGGATAGTCGCCGCCGCGTCCGAAGCCCCCGCCAGTCGAAAACCACCCCACAGGCCATTGGAGGCATCCATATGGTCTTTGATGTACGGTTAAATCGCCATATGTTATATACCAATTAGAAGTTTTCCAGATGATGAGGGAGGCAAGTCTATGAGCGGTTCCGGTATCCAGGAGGTAGCATCGCCCGCCCATGGATGATTTTTCGACGGAAAAACAAGCTTCGTCTCGTTACTTGGAGATACAGCGCGATATCGAGAGCAAGATTACGACCGGTGAATGGGGACCGGGTACCCGTATTCCTCCGGAGCGTGAATTAGTCGACATCTATAACTGTTCGCGAATGACGGTGAACAAGGCCTTATCAAGTCTTGCCGCCGCGGGAATGATCTCTCGAAAGCGCCGGTCGGGTTCTTTCGTGGCGCCCCCGCGCATCGAAGAACCGCTGATGCACATTCAGGATATTCGCGCGGAGGTCTTGGCGATTGACCGGACTTATTCGTTCGAGATCACGGATCGCAGCGTACGAAAAGCAACCGACGCTCTTGATGCACGGCACGTCGGCGTTCCCGTGGGAACCCGTCTCCTGACCCTCGAGGTCATGCACTATGCCGACAATCTGCCATTTACGATGGAGACCCGTCAGATCAATCTTGATGCGGTCCCGCAAGTGGAGCGGCTGCAGTTCAAGGACGAGCCACCGGGCAGCTGGCTGCTCCAGAATGTTCCTTTCACTGAGGGGGAGCATTCGATACGCGCGGTGTCCGCCGACGCTATCCTTGCCAGGAGACTGCAGGTGGTCGAGCGCACGGCCTGCATCTCCATCGCGCGCAGGACATGGCTGGATGGCCAGCTCATCACATTTGTCCGGCTGATCTATCCTGGCGATCGCCACCGGTTCGTCGTGCGCTTCAAACCGCCGATGTCGCCCGGAGCTCCCTAGCGCTAGAGACCGAGCATTCACGGCTCTCGGAAACCAGGGAGACTTCGCGGCCAATCTCCTCAACGCCTGGCCGCGCAACTGGTCGCCGCTAAACAGCGCAAGCACTAGGGACGATAGCCAGGCAAGGGAGTGAACCGGTTCACGTCGGACCGCTTAGCCAGCCCATCGATCGTCCCGCTCGTGGGGAAAAATTAGGATTGCCGCCACCGCGGGGTCGGGCCGTGATCACCCGGGCGGTCCCGGCCTTCCTGTTTGACCAGCCAGCTAGCTACGCTGTTGTGATCGCGGACGGTACAATGTCCAGTATTCACTCCTCGCGAACACGCGGCCTTCATCAAAGCCCGCCTCCCAGGGAGGGTAAGATGGCTCTCCATTGAGCCAGAATTGAACAGATCTCTGCACTTTTGGATCGTACCTATTCCGGTATATCCATCGCAACTCAGCGCCAGTTATTGATCTTCCTTTTATACCCATTTCCGGACACGAATCGCCTTCATTATTCTTTTTGATTACATCAAGTAAATCCAAATCATCTAGAATGAAATGAGCGGTTGTATTGAGCCCATTGTGTGCGTTCCAGAATAGTCCAAATTTTGATTTTTTTCTACTCCAAGTATTGTAATCGAGATCGGGGTTCAAGGCCTCTCGATATTTCGGGTGCTGAGAAAGCATCAAAACAAAATCCTTATTATGCTTCGCAGGCCCAAGGAACGATGTTTCATCCCTTATAAGATAACAATTTACAATCAATAACTGTCGACAAACACCAGGGGCAAGATACTTCGTATATCTACCCAATCCAGCCCCGAGGATCGAGCCCAAGCCAAAGAGCATATCTCCTGCCTGGAAGTTCTTGAAGGGCGGCGAAAATGGCATAGCGCAACCTGATTTCCAGTTTATATTAAAAATACAAAAAAATTATACGTTATAGATATTCGATATATCTAAATTATAAAAGTAAAATTTCGCGATTTGCTAACCACTAAATCCTACCGAGCTCACATATACTGATTGGGCGGCAAACACAAGGTTGCTGGCGCACCCTCCGCAACGTTCGCTTTAACGCCGGCGGATTTTCTACCACTCGCGTCGCGCGAGCCGGGGCCTTTCGTTGTTTCCAAAGGAGCACGCATGCAAATCCGTTATGGGCGGCCACCTCTCGGCCAGGCGGCAGCGCCTTACCGCGGGCGTCAAACCGGCCATCGCCGAGCGCGAACTTGGCGTTCGCCTTAGCCGTCTCGTCCACGTCCTGTTTGAAAAGGGAGAGAAGAGATGATGCGCCCGGTCGGCCAATAACCCCACACGGCTCGAGGCCGGTTCATCGGCGCGTCTTGCGACGCTGTGGCTCGGGCACCTTCCTTATAGCCTCGAATGCCTTGCAGATGATCTCAGCATTATAGCTACAAGTGCAGTGGAACGATCGGTGACCGCAAGCATCTATGGCGGAAACGTTGTTATTGCCTCAAGCGCTGCCAACTTCTCGCAGATCCATTCTCTCACTGTAAGCGAGGGAAAGCTTGAGGAGCTTCGAACTGTTTTGAGTGAGCTTGGCCTCGACCGATCAGCTTTCGACAGCCTGAAGCGCGCAATGGAGGATGATGCCAAGCTTGACGCTGGCAAGCCTACCTTGGGCGAACAGACGAAAAGTGGCTTTCTGACACCGCGAACTACACGGGTAAAGAGGGCTTGAAAGTCGGCTTTGAGGTTGCAAAGCAGTGTGCGACCAGATGGGTGCTGCGGTATCTTGGAATAAATCAGGGTGCCTAGTTCCATTGCAACGCTCCAGAGAATCTTGGAGAGGCGCTAGCACCAGTCAAGTAATCTGCGGCCGGAGAAAGTGACCAATGAGTATAGGGGCAATTTCTTTCGTGTCTGCCACGTGGCCCCTTTAAAACCCTTTAAAAGCCGCGTTAGAGCTTGATCGAGGAACGCACTTGCCTCCGGGGAGTTCAGCCCCGATGATCATGGTCGAATTCCCCCGAGTGAGATGCATCCGCATCCGTATTGAGCGCCGGGGCGACGACGCAATGTCGCCCCATGATTTCGCACCTCGCCCTTGCCCGGAACGACCAGCCACAGCCCACAGGACTGCTGGTTGAGACGCGAGTCGTCGCCTTGCAGGCGGAGGGCGGTCCGCCCAAGCGCATCCACATTCTGCCGCGCGGGCCCGAGATCGTTGGCCGTGATGGGCGATCCTGGCGCATGAGCCACCCCCGAGCCGTCGTCGATGCCTTCGCAGCCAACGGCATGCCACTGCCGATCGACTATGAGCACGCCAGCGAGAAGAACGCCGATGGGGAGGCACGGCCGGCCGTCGGCTAGGTCGAACGGCTCGAACTTCTGCCGGACGGCATCTGGGGTGACGTGAGCTGGACGCCGAAGGTCGCCAATCGCGAATAACGCTTCCTCTCCCCGGCCTTCCTGCTCGATCCGCAGACACGGGAAATCGCCGCTGTCGTCAGCCGGCCTCGTGCACCGCGCTTTCGGGAATCTCCCGCATTGATGCCACGACCGAACGGATCTGGCGCGACGGCGTCCAGATGGCTGAAGCCACCGTCTCGGCTGCCGGCCGCCCCACTAGCGATTCCGGATCTGCGGCCGCTCGCCTTCGACGTTCAGCACGCGGCGCGTCGGCTTCGCAATGCTCGGGGTTTCGATGGTCGGCAAGGAAGCCGATCTGAACGCCGTCATCCAGAACTACATCACCAGGATCAGGACCGTATCATGAGCGTCGAGAACAAGTTCATCATCACCGCCGCGCAGAAGTTCGCCCTCGAAGCGCTGAGCAACCCCGCGTGCCATCGACACGGCATCGCCGGGCGTCGAGATCAACCTCAACCCGGATGCGATCGAATTCGAGGCCGGCGCCGTCTTCGAGCTCGTCGGCAAGTTCGTGGCGCCGAAGCGCATCATCGACGATCCGGCCTATATGATCAATGCAGCAGCGGTGGTCGCCCACCTTTCGGCCGAGCAGAAAGCCGCCTTGCGCCAACGCTTGGCCGCTGGCGTCAAACCAGCGGTTGCCGCGCGCGAACTCGGTATAGGCCGGAAGACGGCAAGCCGGACGTTGTCCACGATGCTGGCTGGACTGGCGCAGACGCCAGAAACATCGCCCCAGGCAGCCCGCCGCGAGCTGCATGATGCCGCGTTCTGGCGCAAGCGATTGAAGACGGCCGAGAAGGATCTCGCCAAGGTCGAGTTGATGGCCGAGCAGCTGGCCGGCATTCGCAACCAGCCGGTGCAGCCGCCCGAAAGGCTGCTCGCCGCCGCGTCACCGAAACGAAGCCGATCGGTCATCGGCCTTCTGCTCAGCGATGTGCATGCGGGTGAGCGGGTGGATCCCGATGAAATCCTCGGCCTCAATGCCTTCGATGTCGAGATTTGCCGCCGCCGCCTGCGCCGGTATTTCGCGGCCTCCTGCGAGATCGGCCCGCGCTGGACGGTCGATTGCCAGAACGAAGGCGTCCTCCTCGTCCTGGGTGGTGATCTCATCTCTGGCGACATTCACGAGGAACTGCGCATCACGAATGCCCTCACCGCTCACGATCAGGTGCGCTTCGTCGTCGAGGAGATCGCGGCCGGCATCCGGCATCTGCGCGACACCTTCGGCCGCGTCCATGTGGTGTCGGTGCCGGGTAACCACGGCCGCGTCACGGTGAAGCCGACAGCCAAACTCTATGCGCGCACGTCCTATGACACCCTCGCCGCCTCGATGATTGCCGATCGGTATGCGGGCGATAAACGGGTGACGTTCCAGATCGGCGCCTCAAGGGACGCCGTCGTGCCCGTCCTCGGCCACACGGTCTTCGTCAACCACGGCGACGGCATGGGCACGGGCGGCGGCCAAGGGTTCATCGGGCCGCTGGCGCCGATTGTTCGCGGCACGAAGAAGGTGGAGGCGCAACAGGCTCGCGCCGGGCGGCGGCCCGATCTCATCCTGCACGGGCACTACCACACCTCGGCCAATCCAGGGACTGTACTCAGCAACGGCTCGGTGCCCGGCTATACCGAATACGGCAACGGTCTGCGCGCTAGCCTCGAGCCGCCGATGCAATGGCTGTTCCTGCTGCATGAGCGCTGGAAGCTGCGCGAGCGTGTCGAGATCCAGCTTGAAGATCCGGCTGTTCCTCCCCTGCCGCGCCTGCGGATACCGCCACCATGGCGAGGGCGGCGGCATGATCATTGGTCTGATGGGCTATGCCGGCGCCGGCAAGAGCGAGGTCGCTCGCCATCTATGCCGGCGCCATGGATTCGTGGCGCCGCACATCGGCCGGCCACTCAAGCAAATGCTCGCCGCACTACTACGGGAAATAGGCTATGACGAGGCGACCATCGTGCGGTTCGTCGACGGCGACCTGAAGCGCGACCTCATTCCGGAATTGGGGATCACCTCGACAGAGGCGCAGCAGACGCTCGGCACCGAATGGGGTCGCCAGTGTGTGGCGGACGATTTCTGGTTGTCGCTCTGGCTCGCGAAGGTCGATCGCGTCATCCGCGCCGGCGGCCATGTGGTGCAGGAGAGCGTACGCTTTGCGAACGAGGTCGCGGCGCTTCGTCAACGTGGTGCGTTTCTCGTCGAGGTGCAACGCCCGGGTGTCGGGCCGTTGTCCGACCACCCCTCAGAGGTGTTACCGGGAGAGCCCGATCTGGTTTTTCAGAATGATGGGACCCTCAACGAACTTCGCCTTAGGGCGGCTAACTTGGCTGGCAAAGTCCGAGCACTTGAAGACAAGAACAAGAAGGGAACAGATTTCGGGACTTTTTCGGGACTCTCTGTCCCGAAACCTCAATATTGACGTGGAATGTTCCCGATTTCTTCGCTTTGGCCAAGCCGGAGAGGGGCTGAAAAAGGCAAGCCTTCGAACAGATTATATCAATTAAATCAAAGCGTTGCTGGCGGAGAAGGTGGGATTCGAACCCACGGTACGGTTGCCCGCACGGCGGTTTTCAAGACCGCTGCCTTAAACCACTCGGCCACCTCTCCCGCGCTTCAGATAGTCCACAGCATGAGCATGACGCAAGTCATGAAAGTGAAAATGCCGTCGTGGCGCACTGATTTTATGCGGCGCAATCCGCTTCTTCGTCGGATAGCGAGGTTTCAGAACCCGGTTTCACGGAGCGTCGTTGGTCGCAACGACGAAACGGCCATGAAAGAGATTGCCCCAGGTGGGATTGCTTCAGCACCCCCATCCGCGAGACCGCCGATCTCGCCAAGGCGAGCCGTTTTGTTCAGAGCTCTCGATTGAGCGACCTTATGCAGAGGGCGGGCATGGAGCCGAAGGCAGGCAATGCGAGACAACCGGCGTCACATGTGTATTCTACGATTGGAGCATCCGTCACGAAACTGAAGCATCCCCGCCATATCCGGACGGGAGATTATGCCGGAGAACGATTGTGCTGGATCAGAGTGACTACGACGATGGACTGACGCCGCGCTGCGATCCCAGCCTCGCGCTGAAATTCGCGATCGCGGGCACGATCGCGGCCTTTATCGGCCTGGCATTCGTCATCCACACCTTCACTTAAAACCCGCACGCGACGGAGATAAAGCGCTCAGCCGTAGGCCGGAGCGATGTCGCCGGAGACCTCGCGGCCATCTTTGGTCAGGCGATACAGCGGACGGTGATCACGGTCCGTCCCCACCACTTCCACGAGGTGGAGTTCCACCAGACGATCAATCGCGTCCTGAGTGACAAGAGACCAGGGATAAGCAGGCTCGCCTTCATTTCCGGCCAAAGCGATACGCCTGATAACTGCTGCGTGTTCGATCATCATCGTTCACATCCCGCTTCCAGCAGGAGACGTTATCCCACCGCCGCGTGATCAGGGCAAGCATGACCGCAGCGGAGACAGCGGCCCCTGAGCGTATCAGGCCGGGATATTGGCGTCGACGATGACATGGCTGAGATCGCGCGAGCACCGCTCGATCCGGGCCTCGACGCGATAGACGTCGCGCAACATCTCGGCGGTGATAATGTCTCCGGAGAGGCCGCAAGCGACCATGCGGCCCTTGGCGATGATCAGCGTCTTGTCAGCGAACCGGAGCGCCTGGTTGAGGTCGTGGATCGCGATCAGGACGATCATGCCGCGTTGTCGCGCCTGCGCGCGCATGAAGGCCAGCACCTCCATCTGCCGATGGAGATCGAGCGCGCTGGTCGGCTCGTCCATGATGACGACATCGGGCTCGCGCGCCAGTGTCTGTGCGATGGACACGAGCTGCCGCTGCCCCCCGCTGAGCGCGCCGAGATCCCGGAAACTGAGATCCTGGATATCGAGCGCGCTCATGATGTGATCGATCAGCCGCAGGTCATCGTCGCCGACGCTCCACGACTGGCCCTGTTTCCGCGCCAGCAGGATGGATTCATAGACCGTCAGCACAGCATTCGCCGAACTGTCCTGCGGCATGTAGCTGATGGCCCGCTTGCCCTTCGCGCTGCCTTTCAGGCGGATCTGGCCCGGCCCTTTCAGGAGCCCGGCGACACGCTTGAACAGGGTCGACTTGCCCGCGGCGTTGGGGCCGATGACGGCCACCAGCTCGCCCCCTGTCAGCACAGGCGTGCTGATCTCGGAGACCGTCAGCTTCTTGCCGTAATAGGCTCCGACCTGATCGAGCTGGAGCGTCACCATGTGCGCCTCACGTCGGTTAGGATCAGCGAGAAGAAGAACGGCACACCGACGAGCGCGGTGATGATGCCGATCGGGAAGACGACGCCGGGAATGATCGACTTGCTGACAATCGACGTGACCGACAGCAGGAGCGCGCCGGAGACGACCGAGCCGGGCAGAAAGAAGCGCTGGTCTTCACCGAAAATCATGCGGGCGATATGCGGGCCTACAAGCCCGACAAAGCCGATAGTCCCGACGAAGCTGACCGGAATGGCCGCGAGAAGCGAGATGATCAGCATGGTCTCCAGACGGATGTAGCGCACATTCACGCCGAAGCTCGCGGCCTTGTCCTCCCCCAGGCGAATGGCGGTCAAAGCCCAGGCGTTGCGGGCGAACAGGGGCAGCGCGATCAGCAGCACCGTGAGCGTGATCCAGATCTTCGGCCATGTCGCCTTCGTGAGGCTGCCCATGGTCCAGAACACCACAGTCGAAAGCGCCTGCTCGGAGGCGAGATATTGCAGGAAGGCGAGCGCCGCGTTGAATGTGAAGACAAGGGCGATGCCGAGAAGCACCACCGTCTGGACGGATACGCCGCGCATCTGGGAGATGAAATGGATGAACAGCGTGGCGACCAGCGCCATCAGAAAGGCGTTCAGCGGAACGATGAAGCCCGAAGCCACCACGGGCAGGAATGGCACGCCGACAACGATGGCGAAGGCGGCGCCAAAGCTGGCCGCCGCCGAGATCCCAAGGGTGAACGGGCTCGCGAGCGGGTTCGCCAGGATGGTCTGCATCTGCGCGCCGGCGACGGAAAGCGCCGCGCCCACCACGATTGCCATGACCGCAACCGGCATGCGGATGTCCCAGACCACCGTGCGGATGGAATCCGAAACAGCGGCGGGATTGAACACCGCGAGAATCACGTCGAAAAGGCTATAGCGCGCTGGGCCCCACGCCAGATCAATGGCGAAGGACAGACACAGCGCCAACACCATGGCAGTCAGAATGGCGAGTTTCCTGCGAATAAGGGCGCGGTATTGACCGCGCCCCTCGAGGCTACCGACAGCAGGATCTGCCATGTGCAGCGTCGACATTATTTCTTACCGCCGTCCAGCGAGATCCAATAACCCGGCTGGTAGGCAATCGGCAGGAACTTATTGTGGAACTCCTTGAACGTCGCGTCAGGATCGAGGTCCGCGAAGAGTTCCGGATGGAACCACTTGGCCATCTGCTGGATCGCCACGAACTGGTAGGGGCTCGTGTAGAACTGGTGCCAGATCGCGTGAACATCATTGTTCTTCACGGCCTTCGATCCGGTGAAGGCGGGCTCCTTCATCAACGCCGCCAGCGCCTCCCGGCTCGCCCCCGCCGACGCGACCGCGCCCGGACCGACATTGACGAAGTTCTTGGCATTCGGGGTCTGGCTCCAGTTGGCGCCGGTCACCACGATGACGTCGGGGTTGGTCGCGACGACCTGCTCGGCATTGATGGAGCCGGTATAACCAGGCAGGAAATCCGAGCCGATGTTATGGCCACCAGCCAGATCCGCCATCAGCCCGAAGTTGTCGGGGCCAAAAGTCCCGCAGCACTCCACGAGCCCGGCGGCGCGGTACATGAAGACGTTCGGGCGCTTCGGATTGGCGGCCTTCAGCTTGTCGGCGACGCGCGCGAGCTCCTTGCGCCAGAAAGCGGCAACCTCGTCGGCGCGCTCGCTTTTGCCGAAGAGCTGACCGAGTACCTTGAGGCTGGGCTCCGTATTCTTCAAGATATGCTCGCGAAAGTCGACGTAGACGACCTTCACGCCGATCTTGCCCAGCATCTCCTCAAGCTTGACCTCATCGGCGGCCTTCTTGTCGCCGATGGTCAAGATCATGGCGTCGGGCTTGAGATTGACGACCGTCTCGGTTTGCAACGTTCCGTCGGTCAGGTTGCCGAGAAACGGCACATCCTTGGCCTTGGGAAACTTGGCGACATAGGCCTTGTAGGTGTCGTCATCGTTGCGCATGAGGTCGTTGCGCCATCCCACCACTTTCGAGAAGGGATCGGGCTCGATGGCCGCGACGGAATAGAGAAGACGCCCCTCGCCGAGGATGACGCGATCAACGGGTTTGTCGAATTTGACCTCGCGTCCGGCTACGTCCTTCACGGTGAAGGCCTGAGCCATGACGGCGGCCGGCGTCAGCGCTGCCAGCGCGACGACCGTGACCACGGTTCGATGAAGGAAACCCATTCCGACCGTCCTTTAAATTTGCTATTGAGTTCGCCGATAGAAAATCGACGAGAGATCGTCAATCGCTATCTTTTGTAATAATTCCAATGAGTTCGCTTCCATGACGGACGTGCATAGCTCAAACTATTCACTGCGCGACGAAATCCGCGAATATTGGTCAATACGCTCCGAAACCTTTGACTTGGGCGTAGGACACGAAATTTTTTCCGACGCGGAGAGGCGCGGCTGGCATCGGCTGATCACGCGGCATCTCGGTCAGGGAGAGGGGCGAGCAGCTCTGGACCTTGCCTGTGGCACGGCCGTCATCTCGCATCTCATGCACGACCTGGGTTTCGCTGTTACAGGCGCCGACTGGTCGGAGGCGATGCTGTCCCGGGCACGCGCCAAGGCGGCGAAGCGCGGCAGCGATATCCGCTTCATCATGTGCGACGCCGAGAACACCATGGAGGCCCGTGGCAGCTACGATGTCATCATTACGCGCCACCTCGTCTGGACCCTGGTCGATCCCAGGGCCGCATTCGCGGAATGGTATGCGCTACTGAAGCCGGGCGGAAAACTACTGGTCGTCGACCTGAACCAAGACAAAAAGACATGGGCCGGTCTGCTCCGCGCATCGCTGGAGAAAATCACCGGCAAGCCGATAGCTGGAATGCGGGATGCGGATCTCGCCGATCGTGATCAGCGAATTCGGTCGCAGCTGTTTTTTTCCAAGGGCATGACCGCGGAATCAGTGGTGACGCTCCTCGAGGAGGCTGGCTTCACCGGCACCGTGGTGGACCGGAAAATGCATGACATTCATCTGGCGCAGGCCCGCAAGATGCCCTTGTTGCGTGGGCTGGACCGTCTCTTCCAGGATCGATACGCGATCTGCGTCACAAAGCCCCTGACCTAAGGGGCGGCGGGCTCCGGCCTCACGTCGCAAATCGTCAATGACGGAGACGGCCCTCACCGAGCCATAAGCCAGCACTGGCTCAGTGATGGATCATCAGCGGCTCAGATCAGCCCGGCCTGCGTCGCCCATTTCAGCTGAGTGAAAGCTGTCACCTCATAGCGCGCCATATAGGTGCAGCGCTGGTGCCCCCCCGGCGTGAAGGAAAGCCGCAAGTCTTGCGCCAAGGCTTGCGCGTCCGCCTCATCGGCGAGCATCACCAATTGGGTAATGCCGCCCGCTCGACTCTCCACAGCGAAATCGCCCCGCAAGCGAGGGGTAAGCCACGCCACCGTGACTTCATTCGGCGTCGGAAAGAGCCTGCCATCCCCAAAAGCCGGCTTTTCTCGTGAACGCTTCCGCAAAGTCAGGAAGTCTCGAAATTCAAAAGCGATACCGTGGCTGACGCTACGAAAAGCGTCGAACTTGCCATTCGTCAACCGAACCATTCCCCTCCCCCAAAACCTCACCACCGATCCCATCTAGGGGTGAGGCAACACGCGGTGCTTACACGGCGTTTCCAGGCTAGCTCCTTCCCTTCGTGAAGAGCCTTGGGGAGCTGGCCTATTCTGCGCTATTTTCCCCAGGAAGCTCATCTGCAGACGAAGCTCGGTTCGAATAATACACGCTCGATCAAATGGCTACCAGAACCTCGACCGCGCCCGCACCCCCGGAGCTGGAAGATGAAGCAGCGCACCGTGGGCAATTCGACTGAAGGGCCTCATCGGCGAAGCCAACGGATATATTGGAGCGAGCCATGGCCATGAGCATCAAGACCCGCTTCAGAATACGCGTTATGATTGCGGTCACGGCCATATGCGCGTTGATCGGCGCCGTCATCCAATGGCGCTCCATCGATAATCTGACACCTGCGATGATCGGCGCGCTTGTCGTCGGGCTGATCGGTGCCTGCGTCTGCTATTTTGAAATGGCCTTCCACGACCGCCTACGGCGCGTGAGCCTGGGCGCGGCGCTGGCGCTTCGTCTTGTCGCCTATCTTGCCATCGTGCTGATGATCGGGAAGCTCGTCCGTCTCGTCACGGGCATCCCCTATGAGGCGAGCAGCAGCGACATCTGGGGAACGCTCGCGCTGACTTTCGGCTTCAACTTCCTTTTCGTCCTGCGACGGCAGTTCGGCACCACCAACCTCATCGCGCTGGTCACCGGCCGCTACAGGCAGCCGCGGCAGGAGGAGCGGGCCGTTCTCTTCCTTGACCTCGCCGGCTCGACAGGAACCGCGGAGCGGCTGGGTGACGTGCGGTTCCATGCCTTCCTCGACACCCTCTTCACCGACATGACCGACGCGATCCTCGATCGCGGTGGCGAAATCTACCGTTACATCGGCGATGAGGTCATCGTGACATGGCAAGTGCCGTCACTGCTGAAATCGGCGCGGCGGCGCCACGACGTGCTCGATTGCTTCTTTGCTATTCGCGACGCGCTCGCCGCGAACAGGTCGCGCTACGAGGCCACCTTCGGCACGTCGCCGCATTTCCGGGGAGCTCTCCACGTCGGCCCCCTGGTGGTCGGCGAGATGGGAGACTTCAAACGCGAAATCGTGCTGCTCGGCGACCTGATGAACACGACCTCACGGATTGAGTCGCTCTGTCGGGATCTCGGAAAAGACTACCTTGTATCCGCGGCCGCCCATGACCTCCTCGCTGCTGGAGGCATGGAAGATCTGCATTTCGAGGATCTCGGGCCTGTCCGCATTCGCGGCAAAAGAGTGTCAATCCACCTGTTTGCGGCCTCTGACAAGCCGCCTGCGACATCCACGACCGACGAAGCCGCCAAAACCTATCCGACGACAGCCGAGACATCTGGTGTCACCACACCGGAAAAAGTGGATTAACGGCCCTGGCGGGCGATAGAGAATGCCGACCTTCGGATCTCAGGCACTCAAAACGTCAGAGGACGCCGGACCAGTCATATTCGCCGATCAGCCGCGCGGCCCGAGCTCTCCAGGCCGAACCTCGCGAGCGACGGCATCCAGCACCGCATTGACGAAGCCAGGCTCATCGTCGCTATAGAAGGCTCGCGATACATCCACATACTCGGAGATGACGACGCGGACGGGCACATCCTTGCGGAACATCAGCTCATAGCAGCCGGCACGCAAGACGGCGCGCAGGACGATCTCGACGCGCGTCAGCGGCCAACCCTTGGCCAGGGCGGCGTCGACCTTGCGATCCACCGGCTTCTGCTCACGGACGACGCCAGCAACGATATCGCGAAAAAATGCAGCTTCCGCCGGCTTGAAGGAGACACCGTCGATCTCCTGTCCCATCCAGTGCGCCTCGAACTGGGCAACCGCCTCGATGACGCCGGTTGCAGCGACGTCCATCTCATAGAGCGCCTGCACGGCCGCGAGGCGCGCTGCGCTGCGACGTTCGCCCTTGGAAATCTGCGCGTCGCTCATCGGGTTTTTCCCGTCACGGCCAGATCGCGCTTGATGCGAAGAACGGCGAGCGCCGCTTGCGCTGCACCTCCGCCCTTGTCCATCTCGCTGACCCGCGCCCGCGCCCAGGCCTGCTCGTCGTTCTCGACCGTCAGGATGCCATTGCCGAACGGCAGACGGCGGCTCACCGCCAGATTCATGAGGGCGCGCGCGCTCTCATTGGCAACGATTTCGTAGTGGCCCGTCTCGCCCCTGATGACGCACCCGAGTGCCACCGCCGCATCATAGGGAAGGCCCCGCGCCTCGGCCGCGTCAAGCGCGATCGCCAAAAGAGCCGGCAATTCAAGCGCGCCCGGCACTGTAAGAACGTCGACGGCGGCGCCTGCAGCCTCGCACGCGCCGCGCGCGCCCCGCAGCAGTTCGTCTGCCAGGTCATCATAGAAGCGCGCCTCGACAATAAGAACGCGCGCTGGGCCCGAGGAGGAGGCGACAGGTGTGCTTTGGCGTGGAGCGGCCATGAGATGATCCGGACAAGATAAAACGGGACAGATGAAAAATTGGGGTCCGGGCAAACCTCGCCACGAACCGAACCTGTGCTCAGTAACCCGCCCCCCGCGCCTCCGCAAGGCGTGCGGCATAGCGAGCCATGAGATCCACCTCTAGATTGAGGCGGTCGCCAACATTTCTCGCGCCCCAGGTCGTGACCTCGAGCGTATGCGGAATGAGGAGGATGGAGAACACGCTGCCCTCGACGTGATTGACCGTCAGAGAACAGCCGTCGAGCGCAACCGAACCCTTGGTGGCGATGAACGCGGCAATAGCCTCGGGGGCGCGGATGTCGAACCGGGCGGTCGCCCCCCAGGAACTCCCCTCGCCCGCCTCCGTGATGTCCTGACGCGCGACGATCGTGCCGATCCCGTCCACATGGCCCGTGACGATATGTCCCCCGAGCTCGTCACCGATCTTGAGGGAGCGTTCGAGATTGATACGCGTGCCGACTGTCCAGTCGCCCACCGTCGTCAAGGCAAGCGTTTCGGCAGCCGCGTCGACCTCAAACCACGAACCCTGCCCGTGCGGGCCGACTGCGACAACCGTGAGGCAAGGACCGCCACAGGCGATCGAGGCGCCGATCGCGATCGTCTCCGGGTCATAGCGGGAAATGATGCGCAGACGGCGCAGGGTCCCCTGGAAGTCCTCCGCGGCGACGATCTCGCCGACATCGGTCACGATTCCGGTAAACATGAACTTGGCCTTTCAAGGACGGTGAAGCGATCAACGGCCCCGTCGACCGCGCCGCCCGCGTCATTCCTTGCAACGTCAGATGTGGCGACATCCCATGTGGCGGCGGCTTTGACAATCCCGCCGCGAACAAGTCCACCAAGATGCGGTCCAAGAGCGGTGATGCCCAGTCGCGCCGACAACGCCCGCAGCGCGCGCGGTCCCGTCACGGTCACGAGCTCATCGACCAAGCCGGCGGCGGCGAGCGCATCCGCCAGTCGCGGGCCCCCCTCGCAAAAGACGCGTGTCACACCACGCGTCGCCAGAAGCCGCAGCGCCGCAGCGAGATCGACCGTGCCGACGGAGCCAAGCCGCATCACCTCGACGCCCTGCGCGACCAGTGCTCGCTCGGCCTCGACCGGCGCGTCCCGGCCAGCGATGATCCATGTCGGATGCTTGAGCGCCGTTCGCGCGACCACCGCTGAGGGTGGCGTGCGGAGTGCCGTGTCGATGATCACGCGCACGGGCGAGCGAGCCTCCATCCCCGGCAGCCGCACATTCAGGGCGGGATCATCGGCGAGCACCGTGCCGACGCCCACCATGATCACATCGGCATGCGCGCGCATGAGATGGACGTGGTCGTTGGCGATGGGCCCCGTGATGCGCAGGCGCTCACCCGCGACGCCGGCGAAACCGTCCGCGGTCATCGCGAGCTTCACGGTGACCGCCGGTCGTCCCTCGCGTACACGCAGGATATGGCCGCGATGGGCGCGCTCGGCCTCGACGGCCAAAGGGCCGGTGGTCACGGCGATACCCGCCGCCCTGAGACGCGCATGCCCCGAGCCCGCGACCCGCGGGTCAGGATCCTCGAGCGCCGAGACGACGCGCGCGATGCCCGCGGCGATGACCGCGTCGACGCAGGGCGGGCTTCGCCCCCAATGCGAACAGGGCTCGAGTGTGACATAGAGCGTCCCGCCGCGCGCCGCCGCGCCGGCAGCGGCTAGCGCCACGGGCTCGCCATGGGGGCGCCCCCCGGGCTGGGTCATGCCACGGCCCAGGATGATCCCCTCCGGCCCCGGCGCGACGATGAGGGCGCCGACAGAGGGATTAGGCCAGGTCAGCCCCAGATGCCGCGCGCCAAGGGCGAGCGCATCGCGCATGAAACGGCGATCCAGGGACATCTGGCGCGGCGAGGGGCGATCGGTCGCGGACAAAGCTCAAGTCTTCGTGTCAGCCGAGCCGGGAGCATCTGCCCCACCGGAAGCGTCAACCCCTCGCGCGGCCTCCCCAACATCGGCCTCGACGGGCAACTCTTCAAGGGCGAGCTCGCCAATGAGCGCCTTGAAATCCTGCGCCTCACGAAAGTTCCGGTACACGGAAGCGAAGCGGACATAGGCGACGCTGTCAAGATTGCGCAGCGCCTTCATTACGACCTCGCCGATCATCTGGCTGGTGACTTCAGACTCGCCTGTGCTCTCGAGCTGGCGGACCACACCGTTGATAAGCCGCTCGACGCGTTCCGGATCGACCGCCCGCTTGCGCAGCGAGACATTGACGGATCGCGTGAGCTTGTCGCGGTCGAAGGGCACCCGCCGCCCGGACCGCTTCAACACCATCAGCTCGCGCAGCTGAACGCGTTCGAACGTGGTGAAACGACCACCGCAGTCCGGACAGACACGCCGACGGCGGATGGAGGAATGATCATCGGTCGGCCGGGAGTCCTTCACCTGCGTGTCGAGACTGCCGCAGAACGGGCAACGCATGGTTTCACTCCGGTTTCACGACGCAGCGCCCCCCGGCGCTGCGTCCGAAAACCATATCAGGCTCCGATAAGGCCAGGCGAGTCCTATCACCCGTAGATCGGAAAGCGCTTGGTCAGTCCATGGGTGCGCTTCAGCACGGAGGCCTCCGTGGCGGCGTTCTCGACGTCACCATGAGCCGCCAGGCCGTCGAGCACCTCGACGATGAGCGACGCTACCTGCTTGAACTCGGCCACGCCAAAGCCGCGCGAGGTCGCCGCCGGCGTGCCAAGACGAATGCCGGATGTGATCGTCGGCTTCTCCGGGTCGAACGGCACACCATTTTTGTTGCAGGTGATGCCAGCGCGTCCAAGTGCGGCCTCGGCGGCCTTCCCCGTCAGCTTCTTCGGCCGGAGGTCGACGAGCATGAGGTGGTTGTCGGTGCCGCCCGTGACGATGTCATAGCCGCCGGCCGCGATTCCATCAGCCAGCACCTTGGCGTTATCAACGACCGCCCGCGCGTAAATCTTGAAGTCCGGCTTCAGCGCCTCACCGAAGGAGACCGCCTTCGCAGCGATGACATGCATCAACGGTCCGCCTTGAAGACCGGGGAAGATCGCTGAATTGATCTTCTTCGCAAGGTCCTCGTCGTTGGTGAGGATCATGCCGCCACGCGGGCCGCGCAAGGTCTTATGGGTCGTGGTCGTGACCACGTGGGCATGCGGGAACGGCGAAGGATGCGCGCCACCGGCCACGAGACCCGCGAAATGGGCGATATCGACCATGAAATAGGCGCCGACGGCATCGGCGATAGCGCGGAAGCGCTCGAAATCCCAATGGCGGGCATAGGCCGAGCCACCCGCCACGATGACCTTGGGCTTGTGCGCGTGCGCGAGACGTTCCACCTCGTCCATATCGACCCGGTGGTCGGTCTTCGAAACCGGATAGGGGACGGGCTTGAACCACTTGCCCGACATGTTCGGCGGTGCGCCATGGGTCAGATGGCCACCGGCGGCGAGGTCCAGTCCCATGAACGTGTCGCCAGGCTGCATCAGCGCCATGAACACGGCCTGATTCGCCTGGGAGCCGGAATTAGGCTGCACGTTGGCGAAGCGGCAGTCGAACAGGCGGCAGGCCCGCTCGATCGCGAGATCCTCCGCGATATCGACGAACTGGCAGCCACCGTAGTAGCGGCGGCGCGGATAACCCTCCGCGTATTTGTTCGTCATCACCGAGCCCTGGGCCTCGAGGACGGCGCGGGAGACAATGTTCTCGGAGGCGATCAATTCGATTTCATCGCGCTGGCGACCGAGTTCGAGTTCAATGGCGCGCGCGATCTCCGGATCGGCGTCCGCGAGTGACGCGGAGAAAAAGCTGTTGGTCAAATGGCTTCCGGCCGCGGCTTCATGTGCGCTCATCGTCTCTACTCCCGTGACAGAACGGTATCGATGGCGCGATATGTATGCGCCACCGCAAGCGGTGCCAAGCTCGGCCAGCCGTGCCGAACGATGTGCTGGAACGACGGCGTCTTGACCGCGCCGTCCCCATATCACGCGCCACGATCAAGGCCAACACAGGACGGCGAAAACAGCGGCGGACGGGCTATTGGACGCACCTCGGGCACAGCTCCAAGGGCGTGATGGCCGTTGGTCGGCGGACAGGACGACCCGTCCTGCGTGAATTGCATGATCGCGCGCCTCGTTCTAAGGAGCGGCCGGAGCCACAACAACCAACTTCATGGGCCGACATGCCGAATCAATCGACTGTCCCGGATCAGGATGCCTGGGCTTCGTGGCACCCGGCCGCTCTATCCCGCCGTATCGCCGGCGTGGCGAGCCCGTGGTGCATCGTCGGAGGCTGGGCGCTCGATCTCTGGCACGGCCGTGAGACGCGGGAGCATGGCGATCTCGAATTCGCTGTTCTGCGCGAAAACCTCGCCACCTTCCGCCAGAGCCTCGCGGCGCTCGAATTCTACAGCGTCAGGGATGGCTTGATCGAACGGCTGTCGCCCAACCAGGAGCCGGCCCCGGATGTCGTCCAGATCTGGTGCTTCGACCGCGCCGCGCAGAGATGGCGGGTTGACATGATGATCGAAGCCGGCACGCCTGAGACATGGGTCTACAAACGGGATCCGACGATCAGGCTTCCACGGGCCGAAATGGTGGCAACGACCGCCGAAGGCATCCCTTACCTCAAGCCTTCCGCTGTCCTTCTGTTCAAGGCCAAATATCGGCGTCCGAAGGATGAGGCGGATTTTGCGCGAGCCATGCCGCTTATGCCGCCGGCGGAACGCGCGTGGCTGAAGGGATGCCTTGATCGCCTCCATCCGGGACATGAATGGGCGCTGGCTCTTTAGGGGCAGGGGCTGAGCCCAGGCACCTCTAGAGGCCAGGCTGCCGCTCAAACAAAAGGCCCGCCGAAGAGGCGGGCCTTTCGTCTCATTGCGTTGAGAGCGATCAGTTCGTCGCGTCGATGTCTTCGTCGATCGCCGAATAGTTCATCACCTTCGCGATATTCAAGCCATCGCGATTGTAGATGTCGTCACGGAACTGCACAGCGCCGTCAGCCGTGGCCCAGCTCGTGATATAGGTCCAGTAGACCGGAACCGACGACGTAATCGTCGCGTCGATGCGGTCGCCCGAAGCAATCGCCGCGTCGATGCGGCTGCGGTCCCAACCGGGCGTGTCCTTGAGCAGCCACGTGATGTAGTCGCGCACGTTCTGCACGCGCACGCAGCCGGACGACACGAAGCGGAAATCGTCACCGAACACACCCTTGGACGGGGTGTCATGCATGTAGACGCCATGCGGGTTCGGGATATTGATGCGCACCATGCCCATCGAATTCAGGTCCGCGCCCGGGTCTTGCCGGAACATGTAGCGCGTCGCCTCGTTCGAGTTCCAGTTGATGCTCTGGGGCGGGACTTCCTGTCCCTGTCCGTTGAACACGCGGATCTTCTGGTCCGAGAGATAGCTCGGATCAGTCCGCATCTTCGGGATCAGGTCCTTGCGGATGATCGATGCCGGCACGGTCCAGAAGGGGTTGAAGTTCACCTGGGTGATCTTGGCGTTCATGATCGGCGACTGCCGATCGATCTTGCCGACGCCGGCCGCGTGGCGCGTCGCGACGTGACCGTTCTCGACGGTCTCCACCTGGGCAGCCGGAATATTCACGATCACGTAGCGCTGGCCGAGGTTGCCGGAGAGCGAACGCAGGCGGACAAGGTTCGTCTCAAGCTGCTGCAGGCGCACCTGCGCCGGCACGTTCATCGCGGCAATCGTGCTGGCGTTGACGACGCCCGTCGGCGCGAGGCCATGGCGCCCCTGGAAGCGCTTCACGGCGGCCTCGACGTAGGAATCGAAGATATCCGTATCGCTGGACTGGACGGAGAGGTCGCCGCTGATGGCAAGCCGCTGGCGAAGCGCGACGACAGCCGGGCTGCGCATACCGACCTTCAGCGTCTGGCGGCCTTGGATTTGTCCCCAGCCGCCACGGTTCACGATATCGCGATACTGTGCGATCGCTGCTTCTGTCGCCGCGACGGCCTCGGCCGACAGCGTCGGCGTATTGGAACGGCGCAGCCGCATGCTTGATGCGGCATCGTAGCTTTGCACCCACTCGGCCTGAGAGCCGAGTGCCACTTGTTGCGCTTGCACGACTTCGACCGCCGCGATCGACGTTACGCCGAGCGTGACAGCCAGCAATCCGACGTTCGATAATGAGTACCGAAGGCTCACAGACCCAATCCCACTGTTGAACTCAACATGCCCCGACGCCCGCGCATCTGCGCAGGCAAACAACCGCCGGGTCCGATCGGTCGAACTGTAAGCGGTAGTCCGTTAAACAACCATGAGCAGTCGGGCTAATTTGTGGCATCTAGCGGGACCTGTATCGCATCGTCAATCCCGTGTTGCCACCGCGCAACAAGCGGCAAGGAGATCCCGGCGCGCCCCAGGAGACATGCCAGATCTACTTGCCACCTTTTGCATCGATGCCATTGCCCACTCAGAGCTTGTAGCGGATCTGATCTGTCCAATAGCGCTCCAATCGCAGGAGGGAGCGATTGATGAGCTTGAAGTCCTCGGATGAGATGCCGCCGAGCGGCGCAATCGTCTGCATGTGCTTCTCGTAGAGCGCGGTCACGACATCGTGCACCGCCCTGCCTTTCGGGGTCAGCGTGATACGCATCGAGCGACGGTCGACGCGGGAGCGGGTCTGCTGCAGATAGCCCATCTCGACGAGCTTCTTGACGTTGTAGGAGACGTTGGCGCCGAGATAATAGCCGCGCGAGCGCAACTCGCTGGCGCTCAGTTCCTTGTCGCCGATATTGTAGAGCAGAAGCGCCTGCACGCTGTTCAGCTCGTTGCCACCGCGCCGCTCGAATTCATCCTTGATGACGTCGAGAAGACGGCGATGGAGACGCTCGACGAGCGTCAGCGATTCCAGATAGAGCCCGCTGATCTCGTCTTCGACCGGCGCGGGAACACTTTTTCCAATCAATTGTGCTGCAATAGTCATTTGACGCCTCATAAATTATCTTTGCGATCCGTTGATCGGATCTGCGAACCAATGAGGCAGAGACTACGCTAGATCTCTGAAAAGCGATTTAATCAATAAAATGAACAAGATATTTCTTCATCGGACGTAATTCTGGTGCAAATTGCGCGAAATCCGACGATGAAAACCTCCTGGAATCACAGCCACAAAGACTTAATCAGTCGCGCGCGCGGCAAGCCATGAGATCAGGAAATAGGTCGCGACGAGAATGACCATGGCTGCAATGGTCACAAATCCGTGACCGATGATATGCGGAAAGAAGATCGCCAGGATCAGGTCGCTCATCACGGCGAGCAGCCACATGACGCCGCCCCAAGTGCTGGTCAGCCACAAGCCGACGGCCGCGACGAGATCGATGATCGCGAAGTAGATCGTGGTGGCCTGGTAGGCCATCGGCCGCCCCTCGAAAGGCGCGTCACCGGGAAATACGCCGAGCAAGATCGCCCAATGCCCGACGCCCGTGACCAGCCAGACCACAGCCATCGCGCGCAGGAACCACACCAGCACCACATCCCACTGCAGCCCCGGGGATTCATCATTCGTCAGGGCATCGGCAAAGCCCTGCTGTGCGCCCGAACGGTCTTGCCGTGCTTTTGCCATTGCCATTCCTACCCACTATCACGTCGCGCAGGTCACTTCGGGAGACGAATCCCCTTCACGCTCCGCGTCTGGTATACGCGAAATGCGGCGAGCGCCGTTGCAGCCCCACCGCCCTTGGCGCAGGAGTCCCCGGAAAAGTCCTTGCGAGGATCAACCCGGGTACCGACGGATGGCGAAGGGGCGAGAGACTGGAGGCCAGAGGGCGCGACGTCAATCGCGTTGCAAGATGCCCCCTGCAGGATGCCCTGGCAAGACGCCCCGGCGCCATGCCCCTGCGACGTCATGGCGGGCAAGATGCCTCGTCCGGCATTTCGATATGAAGGATGAGATGCTAAGCGAGAGAGTATCACTTCAAGGCTGGATCGGATCCGATGTCTGTCAAGAATCCCTCCCCCTTCACGGGCCATGTCAACGGTCACGCTGCCGGCGATGCACGGCACGCGGCGTTTCACGGCTCGGCACGAACCGGAGCGGCGTCGCTCGGCCTGACTGTCCGGCCGCGACGCAACCGACAGAGTGAATGGGCTCGCAGGCTGGTCCGCGAGAACACGCTGTCCACCAACGACCTCATCTGGCCGTTGTTCGTGATCGAGGGCAACCAATCCCAGGATGTCGCGTCGATGCCGGGTGTCCAGCGTCTCCCGATCGAGCAGATCGTCGCTGAAGCGCGACGCGCCCGCGACCTCGATATCCCGGCCGTCGCCCTCTTTCCTTATACGGATCCGGCGCTCCGCGACGCCGAGGGCGGCGAGGCCGTGAATCCTGACAATCTCGTATGCCGCGCGGTTCGAGCCATCAAGGCCGCTGTCCCCGACATCGGCGTCGTCACCGATGTGGCCCTCGATCCCTATACCAGTCACGGGCACGACGGGGTGATGGACGGCGACACCATTCTCAATGATGAAACCGTCGCGCTTCTGGTCGCCCAGGCCATGACCCTCGCCGCCGCTGGCGCTGATGTGATTGCTCCGTCCGACATGATGGACGGACGCGTCGGCGCGATTCGGGCCGCGCTCGACCAGGCCGGATATTCCGATGTCCAGATCATGGCCTATGCGGCCAAATACGCCTCCGCCTTCTACGGGCCTTTCCGTGATGCGGTCGGCAGCAACGTGACTTTGGTGGGTGACAAGCGTACCTATCAGATGGACCCCGCCAATAGTGACGAGGCCCTGCGCGAAGTCGCGCTCGATCTCGAGGAAGGTGCTGATATGGTGATGGTCAAGCCTGGCCTGCCCTATCTGGACATCATCCACCGGGTCAAGGAAACCTTCGGTGTGCCGACATTCGCCTATCAGGTATCCGGCGAATACGCGATGATCGAGGGTGCGGCGCGCAATGGCTGGATCGATGGCGACAAGGCCATGGTGGAAAGTCTCATCGCCTTCAAGCGCGCCGGCGCTGACGGCATTCTGACGTATTTCGCGCCGCGGGTCGCCGCGATGCTCAAGGCGGTGAAGTAGGCGGCGCCGCTGATACAGGAACGGTCGGCCGCGGTGGCGGGCGGCCCCGCGCAATCCGGAAATATCGGCCGGCCGCTCAAAGGCCGGACCAGCCTGTGCAAGGCACCCACTCACACCGTTGGCCTGTCCATGCGCCGCCTTGTCGTCCTGCTCCTGATCGGTCTCGGCGTCATGACGGTGGCCGCCTGTTCCAGGTTGGTGGACGCCGACCAGGAGAGGGTCTGCCGCGCCGTGCTGCCGGCGATCAATCTGGAAAGTGAGATCGTCGACGTCGCGGCCCCTTTATCGGGGCCCCTGCCCAACAGCCTGCGCATCGACTACACCGCGAAGGACCCGGCCGGACGATTGCGCGGGCGCGTCCTGCTTTGCCGATTCGCGGGCACGGGCCTCGCGGCCGACAAGTCGCTTCTGATCGGCATCGCCACGGAACGGGGGCCGGTTTCCGATGCCAATTTCTACTTCCTGAAGCGCTTTTACCTGGACGCTCCCGAGGAGGAGAAAGCCGACATTGCGACGGCAAGGCCCGTACCACAGGTATCGCGCAGCGTCGGCCTCGGCCTCCAGCAGACCGTCTCCGCGCTGCCTTTGCTGGCCATCTACGGCCTCATCGCGAGCACGTATGCCCTGATCTTCGGGTTGATCGGCCGCATCAACCTCGCCTTCGGCCAGTTCGCTGTTCTTGGCGGAACCGCCGCCACTCTTGGCGTCGCCATCGCGCTCGCTGGGGGCATCTCCACCCCCTTCGTCGGCATCGGCCTGGGACTTGTTTTCGCGCTCTTCGCATCCGGCTTGCATGGGGTGGTGCTTGGCCGCGTTGCGATCGCCCCCCTGCGTGACGCCAGCGGCCAGCGCGTTCTCATAGCGAGCCTCGGCCTGTCCATTGCCATGGCGGAGTATCTACGCCTGGCGCAGGGTAGTTATGCCCAGTGGCTGCCACCGCTCTGGAACAATCCCCTGCCGCTGGCCGAAGCAGAAGGCTTCGCCGTGACGACGACACCCATGAATCTCGCGATCAGCATGGCCGGTTTCGTCGTCGCGATCGCTCTCATCGCCGTCATGCGCCTGACCGGCTTTGGCAGGGCATGGCGTGCCTATGCCGATGATCCGGGCGCCGCGGCGCTGTGCGGCATCAACGGCGGCCGACTGTTCGACCAGACGTTCCTGCTGGCGTGCATGCTGGCCGGCTTTGGCGGCTTCATCATGGCGATCTACTACGGCAATGTCGGCTATACCTCGGGCATGTCCCTGGGCCTCAAGGCCCTTATCGCTGCCGTCCTCGGCGGCGTCGGATCCGTGGGGGGAGCCTTTCTCGGCGGGCTTATTGTGGGCGCGGCCGAGGCGCTGTGGTCGGCCACCCTGCCCATCGAGAGCCGCGACATCGCGATCTATGCGCTGCTTGCGGTCATTCTCGTCCTGCGTCCGCAGGGTCTGTTCGGAGCAGACCCGGATCACACGATAAGCCACAATTCGTCAAAAACATGAGAAATATTCTTTAATTTATTGATATCATTATAAAATAATAGATTCAAATCGTGATTTGAGCCGCAATCACAGATGCACGAAAAATCTGTGCTAAGCGGTGACGGAACGAAGCAAGACAATGTCACCAGTGGAGATTCCGCCGTGCCGACAACGACCGATGCAATCCTGAACCTTACGGATATCGAAAGGGCCGCCGGCATCCTCGGCGACGCCGTTGTCCGGTCGCCACTCCTCGCCTCGCCGTCCCTGAGCGCGCTGACCGGTGCGGATGTGTACGTCAAATACGAGAACATGCAGCCGACCGGCTCGTTCAAGGAGCGCGGCGCGCTCGTGAAACTCTCAAGCCTCACACCGGAGGAACGCCTGCGCGGCGTCATAGCGATGTCCGCCGGCAACCACGCGCAGGCTGTCGCTTACCACGCCAAGCGCCTTGGTATCCCCGCGACAATCGTCATGCCGCAGGCCACGCCGCTGGTGAAGGTCGAGAATACGCGCGCCCATGGGGCGCATGTCGTGCTGGATGGCGAGACCCTGTCCGAATCCGCCGTCCGGGCGGAGGCCATCGCCGCCGCTGAGAACCTGGTGTTCATCCACCCCTACGACGACAAGGCCATCATGGCCGGCCAGGGAACGGTCGGACTCGAAATCCTGACCGACAATCCCGATCTCGATGTGCTGGTTATTCCCATCGGCGGTGGCGGCCTGTTCGCCGGCATTGCCACGGCAGCCAAGGCGCTGAAGCCCGGGATCGAGCTCATCGGTGTCGAGGCGGCGCTCTATCCGTCCTTCTCCAACGCGCTTTCAGGCAGAGACACGCCGATCGGCGGCCCGACCATCGCCGAGGGCATCGCCGTGAAGAACGTCGGCAAGCTGACCCTGCCGGTGGTGCGCCAGCTCGCCAGCGACGTGCTCGTGGTCGATGAGGAGGTGCTGGAAGGCGCCGTGAACGCCTATGCCACGCTTCAGCGCAGCATGGCCGAGGGCGCGGGCGCGGCGGCGCTGGCCGCCCTCCTTGCCTATCCCGAGCGTTTCAAGGGCCGCAAGGTCGGGCTGGTCCTGAGTGGCGGCAATATCGATGCCCGGCTCCTGGCTTCAGTGATGGTGCGGGCGCTGGAGCGCGCCGACCGCATTGTCTCCTTCCGGGTCATCACCAACGACGGCCCGGGGCTGCTCGGCCGCATCGCGAGCCGGCTCGGCGAACTCGGCGCCAACATTCTCGAGGTCTCGCACGGGCGCCTTTTCCTTGACGTGCCGGCCAAGGGCGTGTCGATCGACCTCACCATCGAGACCCGGGATGCCGAGCACTCGCGGCGCATTCTCAGCGCGCTCGCCGAGGATGGCCTCGCCCCGACCCGGGTCGATGCCAGAAGTCGGGCCGAACAGGGTCATTGAGGCCCGCGACGGAACCTCGCTCTCGTATTATCATTCACTAAGCGTGCGAATCGTACGGGAGTGAAGTTGTGAGCCATTTGCCGCCGCGCCAGGCGCCCCAGCCGATGACAATGGACGATTATGGTGCGATTCGCGGGGTCATCACGCCGCGCTTCTTCGCCTATCTCATCGACATCGTCGTCATCGCGCTACTGATGCTAGTGCTGTTCATGGTTGTGGCCGTCCTTGGGGTCATCACCTTCGGCCTCGCCTGGTTCCTGTTTCCCTTGATCGGCGCCTGCACGGGCATTCTTTACAGCGCGGTGACGGTCAGCGGCGAACGCCAGTCGACCATCGGCATGCGCCTTATGGGCCTGAAGGTCATCGGCCCCTATGGTCGGCCGGACTTCATCACGGCGGCCATCCACGCCCTATTTTTCTATGTCGCCGCCAGCACAGGCTTCCTCCTCGCCATCGACATCGTCACCGCCTTCGTGCGGAGCGACCGGCGGATGCTCCATGATGTGCTCGCGCAACTCACCGTGATCCGTGATTGAACGATCGACCCGGTTCTCGTTTCCCAGCCGTGGCTCGCGCGTATTCGATATTTAAGAGCCGCGGGCTCGGTGCTATCGTGAAGAGGGTGAAAGGATCGCACCAATTGAATGAGCGGGCGCCAGCGTGACCACACAGCCGCGCGATACTCCGCAGTTTTACCTGACCGCTCCCTCGGCCTGCCCCTATCTGCCTGGGCGCGAGGAACGCAAGGTGTTTACGCATCTTGTGGGAAAACGCGCGTCGGAGATCAATGATATCCTCACGCAAGGCGGTTTCCGACGCTCCCAGACCATTGCCTATCGCCCTGCCTGCGAGACCTGCCGGGCCTGTGTTTCTGTCCGCATCCTGGTCAACGAGTTTGCGCCATCGCGCAGCTTCCGCCGGATCCTCACCGCCAATTCCGATCTCACGGCCGAGGTGCGCAGCGCCACACCGACATCCGAGCAGTATGGCCTGTTCCGGCACTATCTCGACACACGCCACGCCGATGGCGGCATGGCTGATATGACCGTGCTCGACTATGCGATGATGGTGGAGGACAGCCACGTCACGACTCGCCTCATCGAGTACAGGACGCCCGGTACCGGGCCCTATCTCGACCGCTCCGGCGCTGGAGATCTCGTGGCGGTGGCATTGACCGACATTCTCGCCGACGGCTTGTCGATGGTCTATTCCTTCTACGAGCCCGATGACGGCAACCGCAGCCTTGGCAGCTACATCATCCTAGACCATATCGCCAAGGCGCGGGAATTCGGCTTGCCCTATGTCTATCTGGGCTACTGGGTCGAAGGCTCGCGGAAGATGCACTACAAGACGCGCTTCCGCCCCCAGGAACGCCTGCTGCCGCACGGCTGGTCACGCATCGGATAATAAGCAAGACAATTCAATCAACTAAACAAAAAACATAATGTCAATTGTCATCATCAACCGCGCCACGCGCGATGGCGATCAGGCGGCGGCATTCGCGTAACTCATCCAGCACCATGCTGAGGCGAGTCGCCGACGTCTCATCGAGGCCGCTATGTCCGAGGGCCGCGAAAGCATCGTCAGGCTCCAGCCTTTCATCCGCGCTGTCGAGCGAGTCAACATCCACGTTCCGCGCGCTGCGGGCCATGTCAGGGCCGTGCAAGGCCTCGTGGTTGCGCAGTTGATAGGTTCTTGGACCCGCTTGGGCGACTGGCTCTCGCAGATCGGCATCGACCACGGGCATGGTCGGGGTCTGCTGCCACACCGCCTCGAGGCTCTGTTGCTCGCCGTGATGAGCGTGCTGCTCTGGGCCGCCGGCCGGCCTCATCTCACCCGTTGCGGCGGTGGCATGACCGCGGCCGTCATTGGTGTCGGCTTCATCGAAATCATCGGCGAAACGTTGGCCGGCATTGATCGACGAAAGCTGATGGGGTTCCTGCCAGACCTGCTGGACGAAGCGCACGCCTTCCTGCTTCAGGATGCGCTGGACACCCTTGATCGTGTAGCCTTCACCGTACAGCAGATGGCGGATACCGCGAAGAAGCTCGACATCATCGGGGCGATAGTAGCGTCGCCCACCACCACGCTTGAGCGGCTTGATCTGTGTGAAACGCGTTTCCCAGAAACGCAGGACGTGCTGCGGAACGTCGAGTTCTTCCCCGACTTCGCTGATGGTGCGAAAGGCGTCTGGGCCTTTGTCCACCGTCTACTCCTCCGTGCACTCGTTCTCGATTCCGCCGGCCTCGGCTCTATGCCTGAGATCCGAAATCGTCCCCCCGCTCAGACCTAACCGTCCTGGCTCAACCGGGTCTGCCCCTGAAAACATCACCGACTCAGATGACGCGACCTTCCAAGAATAAGACGCGATTGCACTCGCTTGCAAAAGCTAATGGCAAAACTGATGAAAAGCGGACACGTTATAGGCCGCTTGGTTGTGGATGGCGCAGCCATGAGCGTTTTCAGAAAAGCGCACAGGAATCTCGACAGCCGCCCTTAGCGGCCCTCAAAAGGCACGCTCGTGCAAAAAACGACGACGAAGCCTCAGGCTTCGTCCTCGACTTCCAGGCCATTGATGCGGGCGCGCAGCACGTTTGAGGGCTTGAACACCATCACGCGCCGGGGATCGATCGGCACTTCAATGCCGGTCTTGGGATTGCGTCCCACACGTTCGCCCTTGTCGCGCACGATAAACGAGCCGAAGGACGAGAGCTTCACAGTCTCGCCGCGCGCCAGGCAATCGCACATTTCGCTGAGAACGAGCTCGACGAGCGCGGCCGATTCAGTCCGGGATAGTCCGACCTTCTGATAGACCACTTCGCAGAGGTCCGCGCGCGTTACCGTCCGACCTGCCATGGCACCCTCTTGCAAGCAACCTTTAACAACAGAAGCATCTCACTGAATTACAACGATATTCAGTCGCGGCAGCCCGGTCAATCACAGACGCGACCGTTCCACGACATATATTGTCGGCCCGTAAAGAGCGGACCAGATGGCAGGTCGATCCCCGCCCCTCACCAGCGGACAAGCGCGCTGCCCCAGGTGAAACCGCCGCCCATGGCTTCGAGGAGCACCAGATCACCGCGCTTGATGCGTCCGTCGGCACGCGCCGCAGCCAGCGCCAGCGGTATGGACGCGGCGGACGTGTTGCCATGCTGGTCGACTGTGATGACCACCTTCTCGGGTGCGATGCCGAGCTTCTGGGCGCTGGCGTCTATGATCCGTTTGTTCGCCTGATGAGGAACGAACCAGTCGATATCCTCGGCCGTGAAGCCGGTGGCGCGGAAAGCGTCCTCGATGACATCCGTGATCATGCCGACCGCGTGACGGAAGACCTCACGCCCCTCCATCCTCAGATGCCCGACTGTGCGGGTCGAGCCGGGACCGCCGTCCACGAAGAGCTTGTTGCGATGTCGGCCATCGGACCGCAGATGAGTGGTCAAGACCCCTCGATCACCGGCACCGCCGCCCGAGACCTCCTGCGCCTCCAGCACCAGGGCGCCTGCCCCATCGCCAAACAGCACGCAGGTGGTGCGATCGCTCCAGTCCAGCAGGCGTGAGAAAGTCTCGGCGCCAATGACGAGAGCCCGGCGATGAGACCCCGAGGTCAGGAACTTGTCGGCCGTGGCCAGGGCAAAGACGAAGCCCGAACAGACTGCCTGAAGATCGAAAGCCGCACCATGGGTGATGCCAAGCTCCGCCTGCACCTGGGTGGCGGTTGCCGGGAAGGTGTAATCTGGTGTCGATGTCGCGACGACGATGAGATCGATTTCATCGGCGGAGACACCTGCGTCGGCGAGCGCGGCCTGCGCGGCGCGCACGGCGAGCATCGACGTGGTTTCCCCGTCGGCCGCGATGTGTCGCGCGCGTATGCCCGTGCGTTGCACGATCCATTCGTCGGAGGTCTCGACCAAACCGGCGATGTCACTATTGGTCATGATGCGTTCAGGCAGGTAAGCCCCGCCGCCGCAAACGACTGATCTCAGCCGAGACACTTGTTTGCTCCTCAGTCCCTCGCCCACCACTTCTCGCGGCGGCGGGCCGCTTCTTGTCCGGCGCAGACCCCGTCAGGCGTCAACGACCGGCTCAAGCTGCAGTTTCTCCAACATGGCGCGGATCTGATGGACCAAATCATGCCGCGCCATGTCATAGGCGAGTTCCACGGCGCTTGCAAAACCGAGCGCGTCCGTGCCGCCGTGGCTCTTGATGACGCTGCCTTGCAGCCCAAGGAAGATACCGCCATTCGAACGGCGCGGATCGAGGGTCCGCCTCAGCGAATCAAAGGCGCCCTTGGCGAAGAGATAGCCGATACGCGACATCAGTGTCCGGCCCATCGCGTTTTTGAGGAACGTGGCGATCTGCGTTGCCGTTCCCTCGGCCGTCTTGAGCGCGATATTGCCGGAGAAGCCCTCCGTCACCACGACATCCACGGTGCCACGGCCGATGTCGCTGCCTTCGACGAAGCCCTTGTATTCGATCTGCGGAAGGTTGGCCTCGCGTAGGATCCGGCTCGCCTCCTTGATGGCGTCGAGCCCCTTGATCTCCTCCACGCCGACGTTGAGCAGGCCGACCGTCGGGCGCTCGATGTCGAAAATGACATTGGCGAGCGTCGCGCCCATCACCGCCAATTCCACGAGATGGCGCGCGTCGGCGCCAATCGTCGCGCCGACATCGAGCACGATGCTCTCCCCGCGCAAGGTCGGCCAGATGGCGGCAATCGCCGGCCGCTCGACCTGGACCAGCGTCTTCAGGCAGAACGTGGCCATCGCCATGAGCGCGCCGGTGTTGCCCGCCGAGACAGCGACGTCCGCCTCGCCCTTCTTGACCGCCTCGATGGCGAGCCACATGGATGATTTGTAGCGGCCAGCCCGAAGCGCCTGGCTCGGCTTGTCATCCATCCGCACGGCGATTTCCGCGTGGCGTAGCTCACAAGCCTTGGCAAGCGCGGGATGCGCGTCAATCAAAGGCCGAACCTGCGCCTCGTCACCATAGATGATGAAACGGATGTCCGGCCGCCGCTCAAGCGCTTTGGCGGCCCCGGGAATGACGACGGCAGGCCCGTGATCGCCGCCCATCGCGTCGAGAGCGATCCTAATCGGTGAGGACATGGTGCCTATATTGATCTCCGCAACGCCGAGGGCCGCAGTCGACGCGCGGCGGACAATAGCGCCTCGTCATAGGCTCGCAACCTGTATTTTGAATAGGCGCCGGTCATGGTGGGAGTCGGGAAAACCTAACGATATCAGCTGAGATGATCGCAGACCAAAATGCAAGCAGGACTGCTAGTTTTGCCCCTCGGACTTTGTTCTCAACCGTGACAACGCGGCAAAAGGCGACGGTTTGTCAACCTGCTCCCTCAGTTCATCCCTTCGCGAAGACGCGCCGTCACCCTCCTCGTCCTCCGTTTGGAAGACCGCCCCGGGCTTGCGGGGATAAGGGTCGACCCCAAGGGCAAGAAACTCGGCCGCCAATTGGCCGAGATCAATCGAGCCATCGACGATTTCATCCGGTGGATCCGCATCCGACAACCGCATTTCCGCGCTGCGGCCTTCGGGCTCGCTTCCCCGCCGTCCCCCGCGAGAACGGCTCTCGTCCCCGTCCCAGTCGTCCAACCGACGCTCCTCGAGCGCGCGTTTGGATGGCTCCGCCGCGAAGTCCACCTCGATCGGTTCCACCACATCACTGGCGAACGGCTCCAACGTCACGACGCAGATCTGCTCGATCCGCGCCCGCACCTCACCCTTCACCTTGACGCGCTTCGGCGTACCGGAGAGGCGAAAACTCGCATCAAGCCGATGGATCGCAGGCAGCCCGAAACTTTCGGCCAGAGCCGCGCGTTCCTCGGGTGTCGCGCTACGCTCCACTTCAAGGCCCTGCGGCGGGATATCCACAACGGCGCAAGGCCAATGCAAAAAATGGTCTTCTCGTGCTGCCATGGCAGTTCCCTCGATCACCGCGAGCAGGACGAATCACCCGGCCGACTGCTGTGATCAGTCTCCTTTCCTATCAGGATTCGCATCCGGAGCCCTGCCCCGATCGATCTATCACCTCGGTATCACGCCCGGTTCCGGAAAAAGCGACGCCGATGCAAGAAGCGCGTCAAAATCGAAACCGGCCAGATGCTTGTCCGCGGCTCTGATATAAGCAGCCAGCTCAACTTGCGCATCCCCGCCGGTAACGCCGATGTTGCGCTCCACCGCCGCGCGCAAGGCCGTATCATCCTCTTCCGCCAGCGCCTCGTCGTAGCTCGCCGCGCGCCCATAAAAGGCCTTGGCATAAGCTTTCATGCGTTTCGGCACGGCGAGATCGCCGATTCCGATCTCTCGGAAAGCCCGTTCGATTTCAAGGAACAGACGATCCACAAATTCCTGCGCGAGATCGGGAGCCGGCTCGGGCATGCCCCTGAGGCGCCGAAGAAGCAAGACCGCATGCAGGGTAAGCGATTCAAATCGGCCTTCGACGGTATCCACGATCCAACCGTCGCGGTAAAGTTGCGGCGCCCGAGCGGCAGCGTTCACGCGCTCGAACAGCGACGCCGCGGCATCATCACGCGGTCGGGAACGAAATAACTTGAGAATCATGACGGGCAACGCCCTCCGCATCGCCTTGCCAAAGACATAACCGCGGGTTACGGCATCGGGCTACGTTAGTGCAAGCGAGAATATGATAGCTGCAAAGACGGCATTGAAACGACACGGATGGGCCGAATGAAACTGCGCGAGACTCGACTTCTCTCACGGCGTTCGATGACGTTGGCGCTTGGCGCCACTCTTCTCACGGGCCTTGCCGCCTGCTCCGGCCGCGAAACCATTACCCGCGGCTATGTGTTGGACGAGCGCGCGTTGGCGGAGATCAGGCCGGGAACAAGCGTCGATACGGTCCTCGCCAAGTTGGGAACGCCCTCCACCGTTTCAACCGTCGGCAACAAGACCTTCTACTATATCAGCCAGACGCTGAAACGGACGGTCCAGTTCATGGAGCCGTCGATCGTCGATCAGCGCGTGATCGCCGTCTACTTCAATTCGGCCTTCAAGGTCGAGCGCGTCGCCAACTACGGCATCCAGGACGGCCAGATTTTCGATTTCATTTCCCGCACCACCGCGTCGAGCGGTCAGGAGCAGAACTTCCTCCGCCAGATCTTCCGGGGCGCGGGTGGCGGCAGCTTCAACCCCTTCGGCGCCTGACGTCCAGGAACCTCGTCTATGCAAGAGGCCCCGCGAGCGCTCGCGGGGCCTTTTTTTGCGACATTTTTCCAGCAATTCCAGCAAGGCACAGCCCTCACCCGGGCCGTGCCGAACGTTTTTATGATTAGAAATGCGCGAGCACCGCGAGCAGGAGCAAGGCCACGATATTGGTGATCTTGATCATCGGGTTGATGGCTGGACCCGCGGTATCCTTGTAGGGATCACCGACCGTATCACCGGTCACCGCCGCCTTGTGCGCGTCCGACCCCTTGCCGCCGTGATGGCCTTCCTCGATATATTTCTTGGCGTTGTCCCAGGCCCCGCCGCCAGAGGTCATCGAGATTGCGACAAAAAGACCGGTGATGATGACACCCAGCAGCATGGCGCCGACCGCGGCGAATGCATTGCTCTTGCCGGCTACGGCGTAGATGACGCCATAGGCGACGAGCGGCGACAGCACCGGCAGCAATGATGGAATCACCATCTCGCGGATGGCTGCCTTGGTGAGCATGTCGACCGCCCGGCCATAATCGGGACGATCGGTCCCCTTCATGATGCCGGGCCGTTCGCGGAACTGCCGACGCACTTCCTCGACAACGGAACCAGCGGCACGGCCGACGGCCGTCATACCCATCCCCGCGAAGACGAAAGGCAGGAGGCCACCGAACAGGAGGCCGACGACGACATAGGGATTTGACAGCGAGAAATCGACCGTCACACCGGCAAAATAGGGATAGTTGGCGCTGTTGCTGGTGAAATGCGCGAGGTCGGAGGTGTAGGCCGCGAAAAGCACCAGCGCGCCGAGGCCGGCGGAGCCGATGGCATAGCCCTTCGTGACCGCCTTGGTCGTATTACCGACCGCATCGAGCGCGTCGGTGGACACACGCACTTCCTTCGGCAGCCCGGCCATCTCGGCGATGCCACCGGCGTTGTCCGTCACCGGCCCGAAGGCGTCGAGGGCGACGACGACACCCGCCAGCGCGAGCATGGCCGTGACGGCGATCGCGATGCCGAACAGGCCAGCGAAGCCATAGGTCACCAGGATGCCGGCGATGATGATCAGGGCCGGCAAGGCCGTTGATTCAAGCGAGACGGCAAGCCCCTGGATCACATTGGTGCCATGCCCGGTCACGGAGGCGGAGGCGATGGAGGTCACCGGCCGGTAGCCCGTACCCGTGTAGTACTCCGTCACGATGACGATCAGCGCCGTGACGACGAGGCCCGCGCAGGCACAGATGAAAAGCGCCCCCGATGTGAAGGTGACGCCCGTCGTCGTCGTCATGACGGTCGAGAAGCCGCCGAACACGAGCCAGGTCACCAGCGCGATGGCGACGATCGACAGTGCGCCAGCGCCAATGAACCCCTTGTAGAGCGCGCCCATGATCGACTGGTTGGCGCCGAGCTTCACGAAATACGTGCCTATGATCGACGTGACGATACAGGCCGCGCAGATCGCCAGCGGATAGATCAGTACGGATTCGAGCAGCGGCCCTCCCGCGAAGAAGATCGAGCCGAGCACCATCGTCGCGACCACCGTCACCGCATAGGTCTCGAACAGGTCGGCCGCCATGCCGGCGCAATCGCCGACATTATCGCCGACATTGTCTGCGATGGTCGCGGGATTACGTGGGTCATCCTCCGGGATGCCCGCCTCGACCTTGCCCACGAGGTCGCCGCCGACGTCCGCCCCCTTGGTGAAGATGCCGCCGCCGAGGCGCGCGAAGATCGAGATGAGCGAGGCGCCGAAGCCAAGCGCGACGAGGCCGTCGATCACCAGCCGGTCGCCCGGCGCGTGCCCCATGAAGATGACAAGCGCGGTGTAGTACACGACGACGCCGAGCAGGGCGAGGCCCGCGACCAGCATGCCGGTCACGGCACCGGACTTGAAGGCGAGGTCAAGTCCGGCCGCCAGCGAATGCGTCGCGGCCTGGGCGGTGCGAACGTTGGCGCGGACGGAAACATTCATGCCGATGAAGCCAGCGGCCGCCGACAGGACGGCACCGAGCGCGAAGCCCACGGCCACGACGATACCCAGAAACCATGCAAGCCCTATGAAAAGCACCACGCCAACAACCGCGACGGTGCTGTACTGGCGACGCAAATAGGCCTGCGCCCCTTCCCTGATCGCTCCCGCGATCTCCTGCATACGTGCTGTGCCGGCATCCGCCGCCATGACAACCTGGATCGTATAAACGCCGTAGACGATGGATAGAGCGCCTGCCAGCATAATGATAAGCAATGCGGTCATGTTTCCGTCCCTTGATCGACGGGGGTCTACGCACCCTCGGACGGTGCGATCCTGCATTCTGAACGTCGGATTCCCCCAGCCCTTTTTGGCGGTAGCCAGTGCATCAAAATTGCGGGAACAAAGCAAACGCCATTGCGCCCAAGACCCCGAAATCGGCTCAGAAATGGCTATACGAAGGCCGCGAGACGGTCATGGGCGCTCCCCCGCGGCTGAAAGTGACGGCATCGGTGCCTGAAAGCACCTCTCCGATGACAGAGATTGCGACCCCGACCGCGCCGGCCTCCGCCCTGAGACGCTCCATTGCCGCCGGCGTCGCCGTCAACAGGACTTCGTAGTCGTCCCCGCCGGTCATCGCGCTCTCAAACAGCGCAGGCTCAGCCGCGATCGCGTGGCGTGCCGCGTCTGACAGCGGGACCGCGTCGAGCGCCACGCGCGCCGACACACCGGATACACGCATCATCTTCTCGAGATCACCGACAAGGCCGTCAGACACATCCATCCCCGCATGACCATGGGCGCCGAGGAGACCGGCGATCGCATTGCGCGGCTCAGGCAGCAGATAGCGCCGGGCCAGATGCTCCCGGTACACCGGCTTAAGCATCGCGATCCACGAAGCATCCGGGTCGAGCCGACAGCGCAAGCCGAGCGCAGCGTCGCCGATCGTGCCCGTGACCGCAATGAGATCTCCAGGGCGGGCCCCGGTCCGCGCCACCATCCCGCCGGCAGGAACCCGCCCGAAAGCCGTCACCGAGAGCGTGAGAGGTCCCGGTGTCTTGACCGTATCTCCGCCGATGAGCGGACAGCCATAGGCCTTAGCGTCCTCACCCAGCGCTTGCGCAAAAGCCCCTAGCCAACCGGTCGGCGGCACGAGCTGATCCGGCCAAGGCGCCGGCATGGCGAGCGTGAGCAGAAAGCCCAGCGGTGCCGCGCCCTTCGCCGCAAGGTCGGAGAGATTAACGCGGAGTGCCTTGCGGGCGATGTCGCCCGCTGGGTCGTCCGCAAAGAAATGCACGCCGGCGACCAGCGCATCGACCGTCACGACGATGTCCGCGCCTGCGGGCGCGGGGAAGCATGCCGCATCGTCCCGGAGCCCGAGCCCCCCTGCCCCGGCCAGGGGCGCGAAGAATTGGGAGATAAGCTCGTCTTCCGAGAATGCGACTGCGTTCATGAGTGGATGCGTCCGCCATGTGTCATCACCAGCTGACGCAAAATAAGGCTGACGCGATCCGCGAGCAAACGGCCTTTGCGACGCTCCGACAGCCTTCAGCGGATCTGGAAAATCCAGGCATTTTGCCCGGAAATTCAAACATTTGATATAAATCTCGGGATTGTGGTAGTTGAATAATGCATCCTATAAGTGCAATCACATTAACACATCGATAAATACCGATGATTTGAAAATAAAAACATGAATATAAATCAGATAAATCAAATTTATCAGGAAAATCGAGAAATAAAAAACATCACTGATACAGAAATATCCACAGCAGGGAGATCCTCCCATCAAAAATATAATACTTGGCGCCCATCGCCGCATGCGTTCAGGAGCAACCTCATGTTTCACATGCATTTTCAGGACGAGGAACAGGAAGCCGGGCAGAATAACGCCCCCGACAGCTCGAATTTTTTAAGCTGGGCGATCTGCTGGCTAAAGAGTTCGCCTTCGTCGCCGGTTCGGCCGCCATGCTCGACGACGGATGCCGGGTCTCATCCGCAAACACCCGGCCTCGTCGGTCAGTCCGACTATTCACCGCCAGACGCTTCATAGGGCACCCGGTCGGCGCCGTTCGCATTCTGAGCGCTCGGCGGCAAAATGGCCCCCTCGCCTAATCTCCAAACCGGTTGTTCTTGGGGAAGCCTTTTGGCGGCAGCCGTCCGGCCTCGGCACGGTTACCGACCCAATCACGCAGGTCCGCCTCGCCCACGGTCCAGGTGCGGCCTGAGCTGTCCTTCCATGTCAGACCGTCGGCGAGATTGAACACCTTGCCGTCGGCAAGACCGCCATCACGATATTTCTGCAGGCGGACGCCGCGACCGCGCGTCATCTCAGGCGCCTGCGTCGCCGGGAAGACGAGCAGCTTGCGATTCTCGCCGATGACCGCGATGTGGCTGCCCTCGGCCTGTGCCACCAGAGCAAGACGTCCCGACGCATCGACGTTCAGGAGTTGCTTGCCCTTGCGGGTAGTGCCGGTCAGGTCCTCGCTCTTGACGATGAACCCCCTGCCCTCGTGCGAGGCGACGAGGAGCTTCGTGTCCGGCAGGAAAGCGATTGCCGTCACGATATCCGCACCGTCGTCGAGATCGACCATCAGGCGTATGGGGTCGCCATAGCCACGGCCGCCGGGCAGCTTCGCTGCATCGAGCGTGAAGACCTTGCCGTTCGTGGCGAAGACGAGAAGCTTCGCGGTCGTCTCGGTGGCGAGCGACAGCTTGAGACGATCGTCCCCCTTGAACTGAAGGCCGGACAGATCCGACACCTGCCCCTTGAGGGCACGAATCCAGCCCTTTTCGGAAATGACGACCGTGATCGGCTCGCGCTCGACCATCGCCTCGGTGAGATCGATATCGCTGGCCGCCGGTGGGGCAGCGAAGGTGGTTCGCCGACGCCCCAGCGGCGTCTCCGGACCGAATGTCTTGCGAACCGCGCGGATTTCCTGCGTCACCCGCTTCCACTGGGTGGGCTCGGACGCAAGCAGCGCCTCAATGTCAGCCTTCTCGGCCGTCAGGCTTTCCAGCTCACGCTTCAGTTCCATTTCCTCGAGCCGGCGCAGGCTGCGCAGGCGCGTGTTGAGGATGGCTTCAGCCTGCACATCGGTCAGCGTGAAGACCTTGATCAGTTCGGCCTTCGGCTCGTCCTCCTCGCGGATGATCTTGATCACCCGGTCGAGGTCCAGATAGACGATCAGCAAGCCGTTCAGGATCTCGAGGCGACGCTCGATCACACCATGCCGATGGCGCGAGCGGCGCTGCAGGACGTCGCGGCGGTGATCCAGCCACTCGCGCAGCACCTCGGCGAGGCCAAGCACCTTCGGGATCTGCCCGCTCGTCAGCACGTTCATGTTCAGGGACACGCGCGAATCGAGTTCGGTGAGCCGGAACAGCGATTCCATCAGCAGCGTGTCGTCCACGGTGCGCGAGCGCGGCTCAAAGACGACGCGGATGTCTTCCGCCGACTCGTCGCGCACGTCGGCGACAAGCGGCAGCTTCTTCTCCTGAAGGAGCTCGGCGATCTTCTCAATCAGCCGGGCCTTGGCGATGCCATAGGGGATCTCGGTGACGACAGCAATCCAGCCGCCGCGACCGGTCTCCTCACGGTGCCAGCGCGCGCGAACACGGAACGAGCCGCGCCCCGTGCGATAAGCCTCCGCGATGCTGTCGCGGTCATCGATGATGATGCCGCCCGTCGGCAGGTCCGGTCCCTGCACGAAGGTGAGCAACTGGTCGGAGCTCGCATCCTTGTGGCCGATGAGATAGAGCGCCGCGTCGCAGATCTCGGCTGCGTTATGCGGCGGGATCGAGGTCGCCATGCCCACCGCGATGCCCTGGCTTCCATTCGCCAGGAGATTGGGAAAGGCCGCCGGCAAGACGACCGGCTCGCGGTTGGCCTCATCGTAGGTGTCGCGGAAATCGACGGCATCCTCGTCGATATCCTGTAGGAGAAGCCGTGCGACTTCTGTCAGGCGCGCCTCGGTATAGCGCATCGCCGCCGCGCTATCCCCGTCGATGTTGCCGAAATTGCCCTGCCCGTCGACAAGCGGATAGCGCTGCGAGAAATCCTGCGCGAGCCGCACCAGCGCATCATAGATGGCCTGATCGCCGTGCGGGTGGAACTGACCCATGACGTCACCGACGACGCGGGCCGATTTCTTGAAGGCGGCGCCGGGTTCAAGCCTGAGCAGCCGCATGCCGTGCAAAATGCGACGATGCACCGGCTTCAAGCCGTCGCGCGCATCGGGCAAGGCACGGTGCATGATCGTGGACAAGGCATAGGCGAGGTAGCGCTCCTCGAGCGCGTCCTTCAAACCGACGCTTTCGACGCCGTCATGATCCGGCGGGTCGACTGGCTTTCCCATAGTTCGCTCCTTAGAGCATGGACCGTGAAAGCGAAAGGCGACTTTCTGCCCTCACGACACGCTATCCACCGCCAGGCATTGTCGGTCCATAACGTGTATCCCAAGCCCCGACACGCGTTGCGCGACAACAGGCTCCCGCAAGAGAGAACAGGTAGCGAACAAACAACCGCGGCGCAAGCGGTCCATAACAGATACCAGGCCCGGCTTTTCGCCGCCACACCGCCGAGCGCTCCTCGCCCTCCCGGTCGCGAGGTCACTCATTCAGCACGGCCGGCCGCAGAATTTACGATTCCGTACCGCGGGACTGGTATCCCTGCCTTCGATGCTTTCTAATTAGTCAACTTCGGCATGCGTGCCGTCTTTGTAATCGAGACTGATTCGTTGACCGAGAAAATTTCGCCGCTGGCGCCGTTCAGGCATGAGACGTTCCGTGCCATATGGACCGCGAATCTCGCGTCAAACTTCGGCTCGCTGATTCAGGGCGTCGGCGCCGCCTGGATGATGACGACCATTTCGGATTCTGCCGACATGGTCGCCCTTGTGCAGGCCTCCGCGGCCTTGCCGATCATGCTGTTCTCGATCGCGGCCGGCGCGATCGCCGACAATTTCAACCGCCGCGACGTCATGCTGGTTGCCCAGAGCACGATGCTGGTGGTCTCTGTCGGCCTCGCCGTCACGACCTATCTCGGGGTGATCACGCCTTGGCTGCTGTTGACGTTCACCTTCCTGATCGGATGCGGCACCGCCCTCAACAATCCATCGTGGCAGGCATCGGTCGGTGACATGGTCCCGCGCGAAGACCTTCCGGCCGCGGTCGCGCTCAATGGCATGGGCTTCAACCTCACCCGCAGCGTGGGGCCGGCGATCGGCGGCGCCATCGTCGCGTTCGGTGGCGCGGCCGCGGCCTTCACTGTCAATGCCATGAGCTATCTCGCGTTGATCGCGGTGCTCTGGCGCTGGGACCTCAAGCGTCCCGCCAGCACCCTGCCCCGTGAGACCATCGGCTCGGCCATCGCCGCCGGGCTGCGCTATGTCGCGATGTCGCCCAACATCGAGAAGGTCCTTCTGCGCTCCTGCGTCTTCGGCTTCACGGTGATTTCGGTCGTCGCGCTGCTGCCACTCGTGGCGCGTGACATCGTTGGCGGCGGCCCCCTTCTCTACGGCATCTTCCTTGGGGCCTTTGGTGTGGGTGCTGTCGGCGGCGCGCTCATCGCGGAATGGCTGAGACAGACGCTCTCGGCGGAAATCCGCATCCGCCTCGCCTTCACCGGCTTCGCCGTGTGCGCCTTCACGCTCGCGCTGAGCCGGGAGGCCTGGCTCACCGGCGCGGCGCTGCTCGTCGGCGGCGCGAGTTGGGTCATCGCCTTCTCGCTCTTCAACGTCGCCGTACAGCTATCCACGCCGCGCTGGGTCGTGGGCCGGGCCCTCTCGCTCTACCAGACCGCGAGCTTTGGCGGCATGGCGCTCGGAAGCTGGGTCTGGGGCGCGGTCGCGCAGCAATCGGGGCCGGCGACCGCGCTGATGATCGCATCGGCGCTTATGCTGGCCGGTGCTGCACTCGGCTTGAAACGCCTCGGTCTTCCAGAGCAGACCGCCCTCAACCTCGACCCGCTCAACAGCTGGAAGGAGCCGCACCTCGCGCTCGATCTGCTGCCGCGAAGCGGGCCGATCGTCATCATCATCGAATACATCATCAAGGATGAGAACTTGCCGGCTTTCCTGAGCGCCATGGCCGAGCGGCGCCGGATCCGTCGCCGCGACGGCGCCCGCTACTGGACGCTGACGCGCAGCCTTGAGAAGCCCGACATCTGGTGGGAAAGCTACCAGACGCCTACCTGGATCGACTACATCAGGCACAACCAGCGGATCACGAAGGCCGATGCCGCCGTGGGCGAACGGCTGCGCGCGTTGCACAGCGGACCGGAGCGGCCAAAAGTTCACCGCATGATCGAGCGCTCGCCGGAATGGCCGCCACGCACAGCGCCGCGCAAAGAGATGATCGACCTGCACCAGTAGGCGTTTTCAGGTGAGGAGCTCCGAGCGAGCCCCTCCTCGCTCAATCCTTGAGCCGAGCAACGAATAGATCGCGCGCGTCAGGCCAGGCGATACCTCGCGGCGCGAATACATGCCGCCTCAGGAAATAGCCCGTCAGTGTGAACCCGGCCACGAGTTCCGCATGGGTCGGATGATCGCGGGATCGATCTTCACGGAGAAAGCCTGGAAGAGCGAGCAGGCGCTCATGATAGGGCTCGCCGGCCGAAGCCGACACCGCGCGTCCGGATTTCGGCGACACATAGACGAGTTCTGACGTGGCGCCCGTCACGGCGCAGGCCCCAAGATCGAGGCCGAACCCCAGCTCGGCCAGCATTTCGAGCTCGAAGCGCACAAGCAGCGCAGGCGCGATTCGCGTATCGTCCAGGTGGTCGACAAGCACCCCAAGCGCATCGAAAAGGCCGGAATGCGGGTCGCGCTCGGGCAACAGGCGCAGCAACGCCGCGGCGGACGCCAGCCCGTAAAGCGCGGCAGGCACCCCGAGAAAGCGCGCCGTGTTCAGCTTCACGGCCTCGACCGCATAGGTGCCGAGCTGCTCCTCGATGCGTGCGCGCCAGACCGCATCAACACGATTGCCGGCCTGCAAGGTGGCTTGCTGGCGTGGCGAGCGGCCGCCCCGGACGAGACCGAGATGTCGTCCGTGGACCTTCGTCATCAATTCGAGGATGACACTCCCCTCACCGTGACGCTTGACCCCTATAATGATACCATCATCCTGCCACTGCATGAGCGGTTCGCCGATCGCGCGACATTGCAAAAGCTACAGGCTGCGGCCTACCATCACCGATGCCGTTTTGAAACGGCACTTCTTTGGAAACAACGCGAGAGGCGCGCCATGATATCGGCCAAACTGCGTCGAGTTTCACTGAGTTCCCTCCATAGGTCTCTGCTGGCCGCGCTCCCCGTCCTGCTCCTGTCGTCCTTGAGCCCCGCACAGGCCCAGCCCAATGCGGGTTGCCAGACGACTGGCAGCTTTGAGGGTTTTATCGCCAGCTTCCGCCAGCAGGCGGCAAGCCAGGGCGTATCGCCGCGCGGCCTGGCGGCGCTCGACGGAGTAACCTTTGATCCCGCCGTTGTGCGCCAAGACCGGCGCCAGGGCCATTTTCGCCAGAGCTTCGAGCAGTTCTCACAGCGCATGGTGCCGCCCTATCGGGTGCAGAAAGGTTCAGGCCTCTTGAAGCGGCACGCCGGCCTGCTGCGGCAGATCGAACAGCGCTATGGCGTCCAGCCCGCGATCATCGTGGCCATCTGGGGTCTGGAGACCGATTTCGGCGGCAATATGGGCAAACTGCCGGCCATTCGCTCCATCGCGACCTTGGCTTTTGACTGCCGGCGCTCCGACATGTTCCGCGCGCAGCTTCTCGACGCGCTTCGCGTTGTCGATCGCGGCGATCTGCATCCCTCCGAGATGCGTGGCGCCTGGGCTGGAGAAATAGGCCAGACCCAGTTCATGGCCACGTCCTACTACCGTTACGCGGTGGATTTCGACGGCGATGGCCGTCGTGACCTCATTCGCAGCGTCCCGGACGTGCTGGCCTCTACCGCCAACTTCCTGAAAGGCCACGGCTGGGTCGCGGGCGGCTCGTGGGAGCCGGGCTCCGCCAATGCCGAGGTGCTGAAGCAATGGAACCGGGCGAGCGTCTACTCGCGCACGATCGGCTACTTTGCCTCGCGCCTTGAAGGGACGCGCGCCGCATCGAACTGAGCGCGTCACATGACAACCGCGTCGACTGTCCGCCGAATGGCCGGGATAGGCTAGCCGGCAAAATGGGCAAGAGGAGCAAGAGGCGGGAACGTGGGCACTTACCCGGCCATCTGAGATAGCCGAATCAAGCGGCGGGCAGCTCGGTTGGCCGCCGCAGGGCGGCGATGAGAATGGCCAGCGTGACGATTGCCTCGGCCAGGAACCAGGGACCCGCCCAGCGATCGAACCCGACCGCCGACAGTTCGGTGGTGATGAGGCCGAAAAGGCCCGCGCCACACGGGCAGCGGCCATCGACCGTCGCGAACAGGATGACCCTGCTCGCCCATAGGACCTGCACGACCATCACGCCGCACAAGCCGTAGAGCAGAGAGCGTCTGCTCTCCACCATCTCCGCCTGCGCCAGGGCGATCCATCCGACGATGTAGAAGGGCGCTGAAAAGAAGGCGCCCACCGGCAATGCCGACGTCCAGCATTGCGAGCAACTCGTGATGAAAACCGAGAGCAGCGCTATCCCGGCGCCGATCAGCAAGGCGACCGTGGCCACATAGATTCCGCGCCGTCCGAGGACGAGCGAAACGGCGAAAGCCACGGCGATTGCGGCGAAAGCAATGATCAGGAAACGCATCACGAGCCTCCGGTGAGAACCGGCTCCGCGGTGATGACACGCCGCAGAGCCGACCCGGATGGTCTTAGTGGAGGATCTGGCTGAGAAACAGCTTCGTGCGCTCGTGCTGTGGATTGGCGAAGAACTGGTCGGGCGTGTTCATTTCGACGATCTGCCCGGCATCCATGAAGATGACCCGATTGGCGACCTGCCGCGCGAAGCCCATCTCATGGGTAACGCACAGCATCGTCATCCCTTCTTCGGCAAGCCCTACCATGGTGTCGAGGACCTCCTTGACCATCTCCGGATCCAACGCCGAGGTCGGCTCGTCGAACAGCATGATCTTGGGGTTCATGCAGAGCGAACGGGCGATCGCCACGCGCTGCTGCTGACCGCCCGAGAGCTGGCCAGGATATTTGTTGGCCTGCTCGGGGATCTTCACGCGCGTGAGATAATGCATGGCCACTTCCTCGGCCTGCTTCTTGGCCATCTTGCGGACCCAGATCGGCGCGAGCGTGCAGTTCTCGAGAATAGTCAGATGCGGGAAGAGATTGAAATGTTGGAACACCATGCCGACGTCCCGCCGCACCTCGTCGATGCGCTTGAGATCGTTCGTCAGCTCTATCCCGTCGACGACGATCGAGCCGCGCTGATGCTCTTCGAGGCGGTTGATGCAGCGGATCATCGTCGATTTGCCCGAGCCTGACGGCCCGCAGATCACGATGCGCTCGCCACGGGTGACCTTGAGATTGATGTCTCGGAGCACATGGAATTCACCATACCACTTGTGCACGTCGACCATCTCGACCGCCACCTCACCGTTCAGGGGTGTCGGCTTCAAACGGGCAGATGTCTGAGGGGCAGTTGCAGTGGCCATTGTCGCATTCACCTCTTGTGTCCCCTCGCGAAGCGCCGTTCGATCGCGAGTGAATAGCGAGACATACCGAAACAGAAGATAAAATAGAACACCGCCGCGAAAGCGTAACCCGAGAAACGGGTCGTGGGCGTGCTCCAGGTGGGGTCCGTCAAAGTCGCTTCAATGGTACGCAGGAGATCAAAGATGCCGACGATGGACACCAGCGTCGTGTCCTTGAAGAGCGCGATGAACACATTGACGATGCCGGGGATCACGATGCGCAGGGCCTGTGGAAGCACCACCAGACGCATCATCGTCCAATAGCCGAGGCCAAGCGACATCGCGCCCTCGTACTGTCCCTTCGGGATGGCCTGCAGGCCCCCGCGCACCACCTCCGCCATATAGGCGGCGGCGAAGATCGCAACGCCGACCAGCGGACGCAGCAACCTATCCGGCGTCATGTTGCCCGGCAGGAACAGCGGCAGCATGGTATTGGCCATGAACAGCACGGTGATCAGCGGCACCCCTCGGATGACCTCGATGAAGATGACGCTGGCGAGCCTGATCGCCGGAAGCGCCGACCGCCGGCCAAGTGCTAGCACCACGCCAAAGGGCAGAGAAAACACGATGCCGACGATCGACACGATCAGGGTGACGAGAATGCCGCCCCACAGCGAGGTGTCGACGATGCTCAGGCCGATGGCGCTCCAGCCGCTGAGCAGGATGAAGGAGACGATCGGATAGATGATGAAGAAATAGATGGCGCCGAGGCTCCGCCGCGGCGCATCGAGCCAGAGCATCCAGACGACGCCGATCGCCGTGAGCACGAAGAAGACGTCAACCCGCCAGCGCTGCTCCCACGGATAGGAGCCATAGACGAAATAACTGAACCTCGCTCTGACATAAGCCCAGCAAGCGCCGACCTCGCCTCCACCCGGACCGGCGAGGCAGGCCTCGCGATCCTGCCCGGTCCAGACCGCGTCGATCAACGCGAATTTGATCAGCGGCACGAAGACCAGGTAGGCCAGATACAGCGTGATGACCGTCATCGCGATATTGAGCGGTGACGACAGGAGATGGGCGCGGACCCAGGCGATCGGACCGCTGACAAGGGCCGGCGGCGGCTCCGGATCCACTTGGGTCTGACGAAGGTAGGGCTGTTGGGTCACAAGCATCGACATCGCAGCCTCACCGTTCGACGATTGCCATGCGGCGGTTATAGATGTTCATCAGCAGCGAAGTGACGACGCTGATGGCGAGATAGACGGCCATCGTGATCGCGATGACCTCGACCGCCTGCCCCGTCTGATTGAGCACCGTGCCCATGAAAACCTGGACCAGATCGGGATAGCCAATCGCGACCGCCAGCGAGGAGTTCTTGACGAGATTGAGGTACTGGTTGGTCAGCGGCGGTATGATCACCCGCATGGCCTGGGGAATCACTACCAGCCGCAGCGTCGGGCTGGAATGCAGCCCCAGCGCGTAGGCGGCTTCGGTCTGCCCGCGCGAGACGGAGAGAATCCCTGCTCTCACGATCTCGGCGATGAACGCGGCCGTGTAGGTCGCGAGGCCGATCAGAAGGGCCACGAATTCCGGAAAGACCTGGATGCCGCCGGCGAAGTTGAAACCGCGCAGCTCGGGATAATTGAAGGTCAGCGGCTGCCCAATCAGGAAATAGATCACCAACGGCAAGCCTATGATGAGGCCGATGGCGATGCGGATCACCGGATATTGCCGGCCGGTCGCCAGTTGCTGACGGTGGGCCCAGCGATGGAACAGGTAAGAGCCTGCGATCGCCACGGCGAGACCGATCCAGACCCACCCGAACCGCTCACCGAACAAGGGCTGGGGAAGGAAGAGACCGCGACTGTTGAGATAGGTTCCGGCACCGAGCTCGAGCGACTGCCGAGGACCAGGCAACGGCTTCAGCACCGCGTTGTACCAGATGAACAGCTGCAGCAGCAGCGGCACGTTACGGACACATTCGACATAGACCGCCGCGAGCTTCGCGACGATCCAGTTCTGGGACAGTCGCGCCACGCCGATCACAAAGCCGAGGACGGTGGCGACGACCACCGCGATGGCCGCGACGAGGAGGGTGTTCAGCAGGCCGACGAAGAACGCGTCAGCATAGGTGGAGCCCGACGAGGAAAATGGAATGAGCTTCTGGTTGACGTCGAAGCCGGCGGGCTGATTGAGGAAGCCAAAGCCGGAGGCAATGCGCGCAGCACGCAAATTCTCGATGGCATTGCTGGCCGCTCCATAGACGAGGAATGCCAGGACAGCGACCAATACGAACTGGTAGATGAGGCCTCTGATCTTCGGGTCGTTGATCAGCGACCCGCGTTTGGGTCCGGAAACGTCAGCGCTGGACACGGCCACTCCCCGATGTTGTCGCCCTATGATCCGAATTTCGCGTCAAATTCATCATAATCCTGATTGCGAAAGAGCAGGAGAAGAACCGCAAACTCTTGGCCATATGCGCACGAAGTCTGGTTCGGAACGCGTCGGCCGCGGATGCCATAGGGCCGGCCGTACCTGCTTCTCCCAGCCCGATACTTCTTTCTTTCCAGCTGCTTGCATTCAACGCACAGAAGCCGTCGCCCGTTCCTGCGGAGGTCCACCGCTCCGTGCCATATCCGTCGCCGACATTGATCACGACCGGGCGCCTGTCGCGCAGCTTGCGCGCGCATCAAGTCAACTCTTCCACGCACAACCCATGTCTTCCACGCACAACCCATGCCAACAGGGCTCAGCTCAAGGTCCGCATGGCCCGCCCGCCGCGGAACGATTGCGGTAGTGCGCTTACAATCCCAAACCACGATCCCAAACCACAATCCCAAGACACCGCCACTCCTGACGAGCCGCAATGACGGCGCAAGATCAACGAAGTCGGCGCTTCACCTTGCTCGCGGCGAAGACTGCGATTGCTTAACCATAAACCTTAACAGACTAACGGGCTTTGGCAATTTTGCATGCGCAACAAGTCACACGCAATTTGCTCCATCAATAGTCTAAGAGACCAACAAACGAGCAATGCATCTGGCCAGCGAATAGCGGACGGAGCCGTCAGGGCGGGGCCCAGCCCGGCAAGCCACGCGCTGGCGTTGGATGGAAACCCCTCCTTCTGCTGCCTGGCGGCTCCGGGGGCACAACAGCGGAATTCTCGCACCTGGAATAGCGGCATCAGGCCATGAGATCGCAGTCGAAGTCGACGCACACGCCCGACCCGAAGCGAGGCTGATCAAGTCAAGACGCGCGTTACAGCTGCGACCGTGGCAGAAGACGCCGAACACGGGGCGACCCTCGACGGCCCATACGTCACGCCTGACGAGATACCCCTCTGATGCCCACCGCGACGGAGACCCTTGGGGCGCCGCTCGCCAAGCTTTACGTGAGCGGCGCTCTGGCGGGCGATCCGCCGAAGCACCGCTCATCGATGGAGGTCAAGCACGGGCCGGATATGATCGGCCCGGTCTCGTCGTGATCAGCGCACCGGCGGCGCGTACATCAGGCCGCCCTTGGTCCACAGAGCATTCAGGCCGCGCTTGATCTTGAGCGGTGTCTTCTCACCCAGATTGCGCTCGAACACGTCGCCATAGTTGCCGACATGCTTGACGATGCGCACCACCCAATCCTTCGTCAGCCCAATGCTCTCGCCATAATTGCCTTCCGTGCCAAGCAGGCGCTTCACCTCCGGGTTCTGCGACTGCAGTTGCTCGGTGACATTGGCCTGCGCGACGCCAAGATCCTCGGCATTGATCATCGCAAATAACGTCCAGTGCACGAGGTCGTACCACTGGTCGTCGCCATGGCGAACCGCCGCAGCGAAAGGCTCTTTGGAAATGATCTCGGGCAGGACGATGCTGTCGTCCGGCGCGACCAAACGCAGGCGCTCAGCATAGAGGGCCGACGCATCGGTGGTGAAGGCGTCGCAACGGCCGGAGTCGTAGGCCTTCACGGCTTCCGAGGACGAGGCGAAGGCCACCACCTCGTATTTGATGTTATGGGAGCGGAAGAAATCCGCGAGGTTCAGTTCGGTGGTCGTCCCCTGCTGCACGCAGACCGAAGCGCCATTGAGTTCGAGCGCGGATTTCACGCCCAAGCCCTTGCGGACCATGAAGCCCTGGCCGTCGTAATAGTTGATGGACGTAAAATTCAAGCCGAGCGATGTATCGCGCGACATGGTCCAGGTGGTGTTGCGGATCAAGACGTCCACTTCACCCGACTGAAGCGCCGTAAAGCGATCCTTCGCCGACAGAGGTACGAATTTCACCTTGGTCGGATCATCGAAGATCGCGGCCGCGATGGCGCGGCACATATCGACATCGAAGCCAGTCCATTCACCCTTGTCGTTCGGGACACCGAAACCGGCAAGGCCGGTGTTCGAGCCGCATTGCAGCACGCCGCGCTGCTTGACCTGATCCAGCGTCGCGGCCGCGGCGGAGGACATGGCAGTGGTGGCGCCGAGCGCTGCGATACCCAGCGCCGTCGCAAGCGCCTTGAATTTTGCCTTCATTGCAGTTCTCCCGCTCTGGTTCCGCTTACCCGCCGACGACGGACCTTTCTTGGCGCCTGCCAGTACCGCTCCTCCGGCACCTGCAGATCGATCCAGTCAGCACGAAACCTCGATAATCGCATCACATTCGAGATTAAGGCGGCGGTCAAGAGCCGCATCATAGGGCTTTCGTGTGGCTTGACGGAGATGCCGTGCACGGTGCAGTGAGCACGACACCTTTTTCTCGACTGGCAGAAATCCGGGAGGCGCCGACATGCGCAAGCTGACAACAAGCGATATCGAAGGCTTGGGTGAGGGCACGCGGATGGTGGTGGCCGGGCGTCATCCCGACGAGAATTTTGGTTTTGTGAACCCACCCGTCGTGCACGGATCGACGGTTCTCAGCCCCACCATGGCCGATCTCCTCGGCCATACCGGCCGCTACAGCTACGGCCGCCGCGGCTCTCCAACGATGGGCGCGCTCGAAGAAGCGCTGGTGGCGCTCGAAGGCAAGGAAAGTGCAGGGGTCGTCCTTTGCCCGTCCGGGCTCGCGGCTGTGAGCACCGCCCTCCTCTCGTGCCTGAAAGCGGGAGATCACCTGCTGATGACCGACAGCGTTTACGGTCCGACCCGCAATTTCTGCGACGGCGTGCTGCGCCGATTCGGTGTGGAGACGACCTATTACGATCCGCTTCTCGGCGCTGGCATCGCGCAGTTGCTGAAGCCGAACACGCGTGCGGTCTTCACCGAATCGCCCGGCTCGCAGAGCTTCGAGGTGCAGGACCTTCCCGCCATCGCGGCAGTGGCCCACGCGCATGGCGCGGTCGTTCTCACGGACAACACCTGGGCGACGCCCCTGTTCTATTCCGCGCACGAGCATGGCGCCGATATAACGATCCAGGCGGCCACGAAATATCTCGGCGGCCACTCCGACGTCATGTCCGGATCGATCTCCGCCAATGCCGCGACCTGGCCGGCGCTGAAGCGCACCTGGGGTGATCTTGGCGTCACGGTCGCGCCGGACGATGTGTTTCTCGTCCTGCGTGGCTTGCGCACGCTGCCGCTGCGCATGGCCAGGCACCATCAGGCCGGGCTGGAGATGGCACGCTGGCTGGCGGGCCATCCGGAAGTCCAGCGCGTCCTGCACCCTGCGCTCCCGACAGATCCAGGTCATGCGCTCTTCACGCGCGACTATCGCGGCGCATCGGGTTTGTTCTCGATCGTGCTGAAACCCGGGCCGGACGAGGCGGTCGCTGCCTTGCTCGACGGGCTCGCGCTGTTTGGCATGGGCTATTCGTGGGGCGGTTTCGAGAGCCTTGCCATTCCGTTCGACTGCGCGCCACTGCGCACGGCGACGCGGTGGACGCCTGGCGGCCCAGCGCTACGCCTGCATATTGGCCTCGAGGACGTCGAGGACCTGAAGGCTGATCTCAACGATGGGTTGGAGCGGTTCGCGGCCGTCCGCGCCAAATCCTGATCACGCCCTGACCACGCCTGGCCCTGTCCGCCTCAAGCCTTGAGGCGCGCTATTGCGGAGCGTCCCCTTTGCTTTTGCCGCGTACCTTGGCGCGGCTGATCAGCATGAGGTTGCGCACATAGATGAAGATGCTCAACGCCTGCCCGAGGATAATCACGGGCTCGCGCTGATGCAGGCCATAGGCCAGCGTGATGAGCCCCCCGCCGATTGAGAAGAACCAGAACGCGACGGGAATGACGCTGCGCCCTTCCTTCTCGCTGACCAGCCATTGGACGATAAAGCGCGCGCCAAACAGCATCTGGCCGAAAAGGCCGAGCACCAGCCAGAAGTCCAGCTTCTCGATGAACACCTCATAGAGATAGCCACCGACGGCCTGAGACAGGGAAATCAGCATTATTCGGCTTCCTCGACCACCGGTACGCGCTTGCGCCGCACGATCAGCCAGCGGACCCCCATGAGATCGACGATTCCCACCCAGAGGCGATCGAAAAACCCGTAGTTGGAGACCCCCGCGAAGCGCGGCCTGTCGACGACGTCAACAAGCAGGACCTCATGGCCGTCGCGACGAACAAGCGCGGGCATGAAGCGATGGAGAGCATCGAAATAGGGCAACGACAGATAGACATCCCGTCGGAACAGCTTCAGACCACAGCCCGTATCACGGGTGCCATCGCGCAGCACGCGCCCCCGCACCGCATTGGCGACACGTGACTGGAATTTCTTGAAGCCGGTGTCCTTTCGGCCGACGCGCTGGCCCTGCACCATGCCCGCCTTCATGCCGCCGGCCTGAAGCGTGGCCAGCATCTGCGGAATGAAGGCCGGGTTGTTCTGCCCGTCGCCATCGAGCGTCACCACGATTGGCGCAGCGGCGGCCCGCACGCCCGTGCGGACAGCGGCGCTCTGGCCGCAACTCGCGGCATGGCGAAGCCGCCGAAGATAGGGCCGGCCCGCCGCGAGCGCGGCGAGCTCGGCCGCCGTGCCATCCGTCGACCCATCGTCGACGTAGATGATCTCGTAGGCGCCAAGGGGGCCGCAGGCTTTTTCGATCTCCGCGACGAGAGGGGCGATATTGCCTGCTTCGTTGCGTACGGGCACGACGACGCTCAGAAGCGGCGCCAACGCGGTCGCTTGTCGTTCGCCGGCGACGCTGGAAGTTTCAGACATTCAGAACCCTTTGGAGCGAAACGAAGGAGTGCGCCCGGATGGATGCGCGCCCGCGCGCGCCGGGTCAATCCCGCCCGACCGCGTAGACGTCGACAACAAGGCGCCGTCCCCCATTGATGTTGAATCCTGGCACGCTTGTGACGAGCGTGGGAGAAAGTCCCAACGCGGCGCTCGCCTGCGTGAAGCCATCGCGCTCACGCGCCTCGATCAACGCCACCCGGCATCCCGGCGCGTTCATGAAATGCGCGGCGCTCACGCCGTCCGCCATCGCGAGATCCGTGCCCACGAGGAACACGAGGCTCGGCTCGCGATAGCCTGCCGTGACCACCGCCGGCTTCTCGCAGCCGACAGCGGCAACAGCTTCCGCCAGGCGCGGCGACAGCTTCAAGGCACGCAGGAGCGGCTGTGCGAGGCCGAAAACGGAGACGGAGAAGGCAAGCGCGGCGACAAGCGAGACGAGAGCGCTTCCGACGACCTTGCCCCGCAAAAATAGCAGCCAGGCGACAGTAGCAACCGCCACCGTCAGCACGAATCCGGGGATAGCCGCATAGGGCAGAACGCCATCATATGTCAGGCCGAAATAGCTGAGCCCGAGTCCGAGCCCGAGCGGAATGAGCGGGATGAGGACGGTGGCGCTTTTTGCCAGCGGCCGATGCGGGCCAACCGCACCCGCGAAAATGGCGCGGACCGTGAGCGCCGCGATGGCCGCATAGAGCGGCAGGACATAATGCGGCAGCTTTGTCGGCACTGCCTCGAAAACGAGCCAGGACGGCAGGATCCACGCGAGGCAGAAGACCACCCACGGCTCGCGGCGACTGCGCCAGACAAAGGGGACGGCAATGGCTGTCAGCACCGCTGCCGGCCAGAACGTGCCGAAGAACGCCAGGAGATAGAAGCCTGGGGGGGCTCCGTGCTTCTCCTGTCCGCTTGCCACTTTGCCCAGCATGTCATTGCCGATGGCCTCGCTGAAAAAGGTGCCACCGCTCTTGACCGAGATGGCTATGAACCAGGGGGCCACGACCAAGGCGACCAGCAGCACGCCGAGACCGGGCCGCAGCGCCATGAGCCACCGGCCGGAGCGCTGGTGGATGCAGAGGATGACGGTGGCGAGGCCCGCGATCATCGGCGTGATCGGCCCCTTCACGAGGATTGCGAGCGCCACCGTCCCCCAGAAGGCAATGGTCCCGAGCAGGGAAAAGCGCTGCTGCGGCCGCAGGAAAGCCAATGCCAGCCCGCCCATGACAGCAACCGAGCAGGCCGTGAGCACCGCATCGGTCTTGGCGAAGCGCGCCTCGACGCCGAGAAGGACCGAGCACGCCATGAAGGCGCCCGCGAGGAAAGCCTCACGGCGGGCGAGACCCAGCGCCAGGCTCACCCAATAGGTCAATAGGACAGTCGCGAGGGCACCGACCAGCGAGGGAATACGGTAGAGTGCGATCGTGGTTCGCGCCTGCGGCACGCCGAGCGCCTCTGCCGAGGCGACCACCGCGCCCTGCAGCCAGTAGATGCCGACCGGCTTCTTGTGGCGGGCCTCGTCCTGGAAGCGGATATCGATGAAGTCACCGCTCTCCAACATCTGCTTCGTCGCCTGGGCAAAGCGTGGCTCGTCACGATCCATGGGCTGCAGGGATGAAAATCCCGGCAGGAAAGCCGCCAGAGCAATCAGCAGCAGGATGGTGACCGCGATCCAATGGCGGCTCCCGACAACGTCCAGGAAGCGGCCCCCAGCAAGGGGACCGCCTATCATCGCGCCCCGATCGAGCGCCTTGCTATCCGTACCGTTCAGGGCAGCCATCCGCTTCCTGTATCTCGCCGTATCATGCGTGGCGGAACCACGGCACGCCGCCGCGAAAACGCCTTCCCGCCAATGCGGACCTTCCCGGCGCCCCACCGTCGGCCCGCTCGGGCGACAATCCTGTCGTCCCGATGTGAGCGTGTATTATCGGGGGCACGCCTCGGGCGCAATCGCGCTGCTATATCTATTGTCTACGGTGGGCGCTCGCAGCGGCCGTAGGGCGATTCGCCGCGCCTTGGCGCCAGCCGTCCCTGCCGAACCGTCGCAGTCACACGGCTGCTCCGCGCCCGCGCCGCCGGAGCCTGGGCGAGATCAGAGCTGCCTTGGCCTGGGACGGCAGGGAAGCTACACAGGGAATTGACTGTTCGCCCCTGCGTTTCGGACCCGAAAGGACTGCGCATGAAACCTGTCAAACCGCTCCTCGCTGTCTTTGTTATTGGCGCCATCGTTGGCCTCGTGCCGCTTACAGGCTGCTCCAAGAAACGTCCCCCGGGCGTTCTTGAGGACACAACGGTGATTCCACCTCCTCCATCAATGCAGGGAGCAGCGCCGAGGGCTCCATCCGCCGCGCGTTGACGCGGAGCGGCAAGAAAAGGTCACGGCAAACGCCGTGACCGACAGAAATACTTATATCATCAAATAAAATTACGAACATTTCGATCTATATAAGAAAATATACATCAAAAATCACGATAAACATTACGATTTATAAATAACCATAAAATCTACTAAACAACAAAAAAGCAACATACTGAACGAAAGCATGGATAAGTCCTCTACACCCCTCCCAATGGCCGGGATTCGCTGCTAGGTTTTTGCCAAGCCTCGACCATTGGAGGGATTTCCACATGAGGATGTTCAAGTCATCTTGCGTCGCGCTTGCCGTTGTTGCCGCCGGAGGCGCTTCGGCGCTGGCAGCGGATTTGCCCAGCAGAACCGTCGTTCCGGTCGCCCCAGTCGTCGTCATCCCGCTATTCACGTGGACAGGCTTCTATGCTGGCGTCAACGCCGGCTATGGCAGCAGCACCAATGACAGCAATGACCGCTTCGATCCCTATACGGGCGTATTTTATGGCAACGACTCATCGAATGGTGGCTTCGTAGGCGGCGGCCAGGTCGGCTACAACTATCAATTCGGACAATTTGTTGCGGGTGTCGAAGCCGATATTCAATATGCGGACCTTGGATCGTCTCGCAATAACAATGACTGGGCCTATTCTTATTCCGCCTATTACTATGCCCAGAGCAACAGTGGCTGGCCTTACGCCTACGGTCAGAATGGTCGCAATAACGCCGTCGAATGGTTTGGGACGGTACGTGCAAGGCTCGGCGTAGCCTTCGACCGCGTTCTTGTCTACGCAACCGGCGGCTTCGCCTACGGCGGCGGCGACAACAATAATAACAACGGCTATTACGGCTACTATGGCGGCGAAGCAGCGGCCTCCGGCTATCCCTGGTATTATGGTGGACGACGTGGCAACAGCAACTCGGGCGGATGGGTTGTCGGCGGTGGACTTGAATACGCCTTCACCGACAGCCTGACAGCCAAGCTCGAGGGCCTTTATGTCAACCTCGGCAGCGACAAGAACAATGATGGCGACTATCTGTATGCGTACAACTACACAACCCCCGTAGCATATCCTTACTACTACGGAGCACGGCAAAAAAATGACAGGGAATTCGCCGTCGTCCGAGCTGGACTAAACTATAGATTCGGCGGCTTCTAAGATAGAGTATTTTATATAATATTCAAAATGATAAATTTGTCAATTTTCAATACAATTCCGATTAAGTAAATCATATTAATATACGAGCATATCTCTTTTCAAAAGATCACAGACCACCTTGAACAAAGCCGGCGGATCTCCGCCGGCTTTCTTGTCGTCGAGATGCGAGATGCGCGCGCCATTCGCCGAACAGCTCCGGCGCGAACGATCCTCATCGTTCGCAGGCTGATCAGCATCCCTCTAAAAACGCCGTCCGGTTGATTGTGATGCGCATCGCGCAACATTTTTTGTGCAACCTCTTCTTCCCCGCTCGAACGTGGCAAAAGAAAAAAATGCATGGAAACAATACGATTGAACCCGCCCCGGCATGCAGCCCCTCTCATTTTGAGCGCATCTCACCGTCCTGAAGCAAAGAATTATACTTTAGTCTAATAGACTGAAAGTTGCACTGTTTGCCACATTATTTATGCGGAGCGGGGAACCTATGGGCTTCGCAAAAAATGCTAGGTTTGAATGAGATTTGGGGGAGAGGGTCTCATGTACAACGCGTTGGATAAGCATAATATATCCATAAGACCTAGTCTGGACGTCTACCTTCCTTGGGAAGGGAATATCGCGCATATTACCAATATTAATGACGCTATCATCGTCGTGCAGAAACTTATTCAATATGAGCCGGATCCTTGTTGGGTCAAAATTCTGGGTGATTTGTTCGCGGCTGATTCCGCAGAAGCAGCCGGGACCGCACGGCGCGACCTGCGCACGGAATTCCTTCTGAGAGGAATGATATTGCCGGAAGACGCCAACGCTTCCTTGTCCCCACTCCAGAAGGCGCGCCCCTGGTGGAGAGGTGTCATCGACAAGTCGCATCAGCTGGAAATTGAGCTTCCGCATCCTTTGCACGCTTGAGGCGATATCCAAGCGGGCGCGTTCTATCCGGGAAGAGCAAGCGCTTCCCGGATTTCGTCATTGAATGCGGACAAAATCGATCGCCTTTATCGCTTCGTCACAAAGACGATGCGGAGCGCAGGTTTTGTGTTCCATGCTGCTTCCGTGCTACCGCGGTCGCGACAGGAAAACAGATCGAGAAGGAGTCGCTATGACGAACGAAGCGATTGAGCGCGTGGCGCGCGCTTTGTGCGAGGCTGAGGGACAGGATCCCGACAAGCTTCTCGGCACTGGCTTGACGGAAACCATCCAGGTTGGTGACAGCACGACGGAGGTTCCGAAGACCAAGCCAAACTGGAGTGTTTTCGAGAAAGACGCGCGGAAATTCCTCGCGGCCCTCGAGGCCGCGGCCGTGGCTGAGCCCGCGCATTAGAGTTGACCTGGCGAGGACCGCATCCCGGCCCTCGCCGACCCCGCTTGTTCAGCCCCTCAGAAGAACCTTGCCCGGATTGAGGATCCCAAGCGGATCATAGAGTTGCTTGATGCCGTTCATCAGCCGATAGGCCGCTTTATCGGTATGATCGGGCAAACGGCGGGCGAGCGAACGCCCGATTCCATGTTCGGCGCTGATGCTGCCATGGAAACGGTCGACCACGCCAAATATGCAATCATTCACGGCTGACGCAGCCGTCTCGAAGGCTGCGCGATCGGCAAAGCTGTCATGCGGAAAAAGCGCGATGACGTGGATATTGCCGTCTCCAACATGGCCAACGAACAAGGGGCGCACCGAAGGGAATCGGTCCGCGAGCGTGGTCGAGACCTCCGCGAGAAAGGCGGGCACATCGGCGGTCGCCACGGACGTGTCGTGGGAGACATTGGGGCCGGCGCGCCTGTTGGCTTCCGACACGGCGAAGCGCAGATGCCAGATCGCCTTGGCCTGGCCCTCGCTCTGCGCGATCGCGGCGTCAAGCACGTAATCCCGCTCAAACGCCTCGCCGAGCGCTGCCGTCAGCATCTCGACAAGCACGGCCTCCTCCCCGCTGTCGGCCACCTCGATGAAGACATACCAGGGCGCTCTCTCCGCGACAGGCAAGCGCAGATCTCCACCAACGTCACCGTCGAGCACGAAACCCATCTCGCCGTCGCACATCAATTCGAAGCTCGAGATACGCCCGACAAGCCGCTGCCTGAGCAGGGACAGGAGATCCACCGCCTTCTGCGGGCTCGACACCGCGCAGAAGGCGCTGGCGCTCGCCGTTGGGCGTGGGAAGAGCTTGAGCGCAGCCGCGGTGATCACCGCGAGCGTCCCCTCGGAGCCGATCAGGAGGTGGCGCAGGTCATAGCCCGTGTTGTTCTTCGGCAGGCGTTTGAGGCCACGCACGATGGTGCCGTCGGCCAGCACGTAGTCGAGCCCCAGCACGAGCTCGCGGGTTGTGCCATAGCGGATCACGTTGATCCCGCCCGCATTGGTCGCAATGATGCCGCCGATCTGGCAGCTTCCCTCGCTGCCGAGGCTCATCGGGAAAAGACGCTCCGCATCGTCTGCCGCCCGCTGGACGTCGGCGAGGATGGCGCCGGCCTCCACCACCATCGTGTTGCCGGCTGTATCGATATCAAGGATCCGGTTGAGCCGGCCGAGCGCCAGCACGATCCCTGTGCCGCCCTCGTCAGGCGTCGCGCCACCCGCGAGCCCGGTGTTGCCGCCCTGCGGGAAAACCGGTGTGCGGGTCTCGCTGGCCCAGCGCAGAACGGCGGAAACCTGCTCCACGCTGCGCGGGCGCAGGACCGCCTGGGCCCGACCGACATAGCGCCCACGCCAGTCGGCGAGATAGGGCGCCATGTCGTCATCGGCCACCAGTATCGCGGCGGGATCGAGGACGTTCGTGAGCGCGCCGAGCTTGTCCACGGCCATCAAACCACTCCGGCGTCGACAATATAGTTCTGGCCCGTGCACATGCGGGCCGCTTCGGAGGCGAGGAACAGGACCATGGCCGCGATATCGCCGGGCATGATCTCGCCCTTGAGCGCTTGCCGCTCCTGCGCCTTGACCAGGCGCTCCGGCGTGGCGGCTGCCCGCTGGCGTTCGGTCATCACCCAGCCGGGGGTGACGGCATTGACGCGAATGCCATCGCCCCCGAGTTCCCGCGCCAGCGAGCGCGTGAAGCCGACCACCGCCGATTTCGCTGTCGTATAGGCGATGATGCCGGGCGCCCCCTGCATCCACGAGGTCGAACTGAGGTTGATGACCGCCCCGCTCCCGCCCGCGCGCATGCCGGGTACGACAGCTTGCGTCACGAACATCATGTGCCGGAGGTTCACCGCCATCCGGTCGTCCCAATAAGCCAGCGTGACGTCGTCAAAACGGTGCCGCTCATCGTGGCCCGCATTGTTGACGAGCACGGAAAAGGGGCCGAGCCTCGCGGAGAGGGCGGTGATGGCCGCTTGTGTCGCCGCGATGTCACGCAGATCGGCAGCCGCGAAGTGGGCTGTCGCGCCCTCCCCGGCGAGCCTGTCGGCCAGCGCTTGGCCAAGGCTCGCGTCGATATCGAGGAAACCGACAGGAGCGCCCTGCGCCGCAAAGGCTTCCACCATGGCGCGGCCGATGCCATCGGCGCCCCCGGTGATGAGCACGGGCTTGGCTGCGAGGTCGGGATATCGGGCCTGGCTCATGATGTCATCCCGCGAAGGCGTGCGCCGGAAGGCCCGGCACGTCGACCGGCAAGGCGAAAAGCCCACCGGAGAACGGCGCGTCGGTCAGCACGCGGGACGGCAGGCGGATGCGCGCGGAGGTGATGAAGAGCGTTTTCAAATCGGCCCCGCCGAAGGCGACACTGGTCGGACGCGGCACGGGCAGGCGTACTTCGCGATCGAGGCTGCCATCCGGCGCGAAGCGCCTCACGCACCAGCCATCCCAGATGGCACACCAGACATAGCCCTCGGCATCGACGGCGAGGCCGTCCGGGCGGCCCTCCTCCTTGTCGACCGAGGCGAAGATGCGACGCTCGCCAACAGTGCCGCTCTCGACATCGAAGGCATAGGAATAGATGCGGCCGGCCGAATCGGCGAAATAGAGCGTCCGACCGTCCGGGCTCCAGTCTATCCCGTTGGCCACGGTGAAGCCCGTATCGGCCCGCTGCCACGAAAGATCCGGCCCGATGGCGTAGAGAGCGCCCGCGGCTCGGCTCGCGTCGAGGCGCATGGTGCCGGCCCACATGCGCCCGCGCGCATCGCATTTGCCGTCGTTGAAGCGGTTATCAGGGATATCGGCTTCAGGATCGACGAGCCGCGTCAGGCGGCCAGTCGCGAAATCGAAGGCTTCGAGGCCATCCTGGGTCAAGGCCACGAGCCCGCCGTCGTGGCGCGGCGCGACCGCGCTGATGAGGCGCGGCATGACGACTTCCTCGTTGCTCCGCGTCGCCGGATCGAAGCGGTAGACGGCGGGCGCGAGGATATCGACCCAGTAGAGGCGCTGCTCCCGCGTCGACCACACCGGCCCCTCCGCGAGATGGGCGCCCCAGGGCAGGACGCATTCCACATCCGCGTCGGCGGCGCGCCCCGGACGAACGTAAGAGGTGATGTTGAGCTGGGAAGCGCCGACATTGCCGGATATCTGCCGGGCGGCGGCCATCAGGTCGCGGCCGGTGACATGCAGGCGATCGTTGGAGAGGCGCGAGCTCGGCCCGTAGACCCCGAGCGCAGCGACCGCCTTGCCCGTATGGTCGAACACCGGCGCTGCCACCGAGGATACACCCGGCACGTGCTCGGCCAGCGAGATCGCGTATCCCCGCGCCCGCGACAAAGCGAGATCGGCCACCAGTGCCCCCTCGTCGGTGATCGTCCGCTCGGAATAGCGATCGAGCGTCAAGTCATCGAGCAGCGCCCTCTGCTCATGCGGCGCGGCGAAGGCGAGCAGGGCCTTGCCGCCCGCCGTGCAATGCAGCGGGGCGCGCCGGCCGATTTCGATGCGGAAACCGAAGGCCCCGCCGCGCGAACGCTGGTCGATATAGAGCACCTCGCCGTTGTCGACCGCGCAGATCGCCACCGTCTCGCGCGTCTCGTCCGCCAGCCGGTCGAGCACGGGCCCTGCAACACCCCGGAGGTCGAAGGATTCCCAGACCCGGTGCGCCAGCTCGAACAGCCGGTGGCCGAGCCTGTAGGTGTTGTCGCTGTCCTCGTGCCGCACGAGGCGAAACAGGACGAGCGTGTTGAGCATGCGCGCGAGCGTGCCCTTCGGCAGCTTGGTCGCCGCCTGCAGATCCTTGAAGCGCGGCGGCGAGGCATATTCTCCGATAACGTCGAGGAGATAGAGGCCCTTGGCGAGCGCAGCGGCGCCCGTCGGGACATCGCGCTCCTCGGGCGTCAGGACGCGCGCATCTTGGTCCATGTCTGTGCCGCCTCGCCGATCATGCGATCGATCGTCCATGTCGGTCGATACCCCAATAGGTGGCGAATCTTGCTGTTGGAGGTGTGATAGTAGACGCCCGCCCCCGGCAGATCGACGGTATGCAGCGGCAAGCCTGTCGCTGCGGCCATCTGCGGCAGTGCATCGGCGAAGTCAACGGGATCGGTTGCCCCCAGGTTGAAGGCCTCGCCGATCGCCTTCTCATGGTCGAGCCCGAGCAGGATGCCCGACACCATGTCGCGCGTGTCGGTGATGTGCATCTTGAACGGTCGGCCGTTCTCGTTGCGCGATAGCACGAGCGCCTCGCGGCCATCGTCGACGCGCTTCAAGGCCTCGACGGCCGCACGGTTGCCAAAGGCCTCCTGCTGGCGGATCTTGGGGTGCAGGAAGAAGCGCGGCCCAGAAAAGAAGCTCCCGGTATCAAGGAGTTCGCGCGCGTCCTGCGTGTGGGAGAAGCGCAGGATGACGGAGGGAATGCCGGCCGTGCGCTCGGTGAAACGCACCAGTTCCTCACCGAGGAGCTTGGTCAGTCCATAGGGCGAGCGCGGCTTCAGCGGATGCTTCTCGTCAATCGGCTGATAGTCCGGCATATTCTCGGGATAGACCTCGCCGGACGAGGCGAACACGATGCGCCCGACCCGGGCGGCGGCGGCCGCCTCCAGGATAACGCGCGTCCCGTCCACATTGGCGCGGTGCAGCTTGTCGGCGTCGGCCGCCAGCCAGGACATGAAGGCGCCGAGATGCAGGACCGCGGTCGCGCCTTCCAGCGCGCGCCTCGCCGCCTCACGATCGTCGAATGGCCCGACCACCTCGCGGTAGTTCTGATGCGCGAGCCCGAGCGGCCGCAAATCAAAGCCCGCGACCTGCTCGCCGCGATCAATAAGCGCCTGCACCACCTTGGAGCCGATACGGCCGGCACTGCCGGTGACGACGATGGTCATGACTGTCCTCTATTCTGCCGAACGATTATTGTTGTGAGCCAACCGATACCGCGAGGGATGCTCCCCCTCACCCGGACGCTGCGCGTCCGACCTCTCCCCGCCGGGGAGAGGTAAAACACCTTCCCGATGACCGCCGCATTCGAGCTCCCCTCACCGCACCGCACGGCCGGTCTCGGCGTCGAACACATGCAGGCGCGCCGGATCGAAGCCGAGCTGCACCGGCCGCCCGAGGGCGATGTCGCCCGCGTTGATCAGGCGCGCGATCTGGGCGTCGCCCCGCTCGTCATCGACGCCGGCGGCACGCGCGATGTCTGTCCGGTTCGCCTCCGGAATGTCGCAATAGACGTATTTCTCGCTGCCGAGGCTTTCGACGAGCCGTGGGCTCACGGTGAAGGTGACCGGGCTGTTGCCCTCCGTGATATGCTCGGGCCTGAGGCCAAGGATAACCTCCCGGCCATCGAGGGGCTTGAGGCGTTCCGCCGGTAACGTGAGCTTCACGTCCTGCCCATAGAGCGACACCGTCCCTGCCCCGCTGCCGAGCGTCAGCTTCGACTTGAGGAAGTTCATCCCCGGCGAGCCGATGAAGCCGGCGACGAACAGATTGGCAGGATCCGCGAACATTTCGTCCGGCGCGGCGATCTGCTGGATTTCGCCGTCGCGCATGATGACGATGCGATCCGCCATGGTCATCGCTTCGATCTGATCGTGCGTCACATAGATCGTGGTGACCCCGAGCCGCTTGTGCAGCGCGCTGATCTCGGCGCGCATATGCACCCGGAGCTTGGCGTCGAGGTTCGACAGGGGCTCGTCCATCAGGAAGGCCTGCGGCTCGCGCACGATGGCGCGGCCCAGCGCCACGCGCTGACGCTGGCCGCCGGACAACGCGCGCGGGCGACGGTCGAGCAGGTGCTCGACGCCGAGAATGCGGGCCGCGTCCTTGACGCGCCTGTCGATCTCGGCAGCCGGCGTCCCGCGCATCTTCAGGCCGAAGCCCATGTTCTTGGCGACCGTCAGATGCGGATAAAGCGCGTAGTTCTGGAACACCATGGCGATGTCGCGATCGCCTGGCGCCAGGTCCGTGACCTCGCGGTCGCCGATGAGCACGCGACCTGATGTCGCCTCCTCAAGCCCCGCGAGGATCTTCAACATGGTCGACTTGCCGCAGCCGGATGGGCCGACGAAGACCACGAATTCACCGTCGGCGATGTCGAGATTAAAATCCTTCAGGACCGCCAGCGGGCCATAGGATTTCGTGACGTGTTCGATACGGATTCCCGCCATGCGTGTTTCACGGCCTCACTTTTCGGCGCCAGCGGTCAGCCCGCCGACAAGGTAGCGCTCAAGGAACAGGTAGATGACGATGATCGGCAGGGCGACGAGCACCGCTGCGGCCGAAATCTGGTTCCAGTTGGTGATGTACTCGCCCTTCATGGTCGTGATGCCCAGATTGGCCGTCCAGTTGGTCTGCGAGTTGGTCAGGAAGGTGCGGGCATAGGCATAGTCCGACCAGGACAGCACGAAGCCGTAGAGGGCGGTCGCGGCGAGCCCGGGCGTCGCGACTGGAAGGATGACGCGGAACATGGCGCCGAGCGGCGAGCAGCCGTCGACCATGGCTGCCTGTTCGAGCTCACGCGGAATGGTGTCGAAATAGCCTTTCAACATCCAGGTGCTGAAGGGAACGATCAGCGTCGCGTGGGCGAGGATGATCGACCACAGGCTGCCGATCAGGCCGAGCTGGCGGAAGATGCCGAACAAGGGAATGACGAGCAGGGTCGCCGGCAGCATCTTCGCCGTCAGGATGAACAGGCCGAGCGAGGGCCCGCCCCTGAGCCGGAAGCGCGACAGCGAGTAGCCGGCGAAGACGGACACGAACATCGAGATGCCGACGGAGCCGAGCGCCGCGAGGATCGAGTTGCCGAGCCACAGGGGAATTGGCCGCTGCTCGATGATCTCACGGAAGATGCCCCACTGGGGCACGTCCGGCCAGAACTTCGGCGGCAGGTGATGCAATGAATCCGCCGGCGAGAGCGCCGTGACCACCAGCCAGTAGATGGGGAACAGAAGCACCCCGCAGGTGAGGACGACGCCGAGATAGAGAAGAGCCTGACGGCTGGAGCGTGCGCGCATCGCGATACCTCCTCAGTAGATCGATTCAGTTGAGCGCCCGACCATCAGGCGGCTCGCGACGACGCAGAGGATCAACGTGACGACGCCGACCGCCGAGGCATAGCCCATCTTGAAGAAGCTGAAGGCCTGTTCGTAGGTCATGATCGACAGGGTCTGGGTCGCCTTCAGCGGGCCACCGCCGGTGAGCACGTAGATGATGGAGAAATCGCGGAACACCCACAGGATCGTCAGCACCATGGTCACGCCGAGCACCGGCATCAGGCAGGGCAAGGTGATGTTGATGAAGCGCTGCCAGGCATTGGCGCCGTCGACGCGGGCCGCGTTGTAGAAATCCTCCGGGATGGATTGGAGGCCGGCCAGCGTCATGATCGAGACGAAGGGGTAGCCCTTCCACACCATGGTCACCGCCACCGCCGCGAAGGCCGCGGTCGGGTCGGAGAACCAGTTGATGGTCGTGTTGACGAGGCCGAGCTTGATGAAGAACCAATTCATCAGGCCAAAGGAGGAATCGAAGATCCAAGCGAAGATGACAACGGCGACGATCTCGGGCACGGCCCAGGGCAAGGCCACGAACAGCCGCGCGATCGCCCTGCCCCGGAACTTGTTGTTCACCAACAGCCCCGTCCCGACGCCCAGCACGAAACAGGAGATCGTCACTACGACGATGAGCTTGAAGGTCACCCAGCAGGCCATCCAGAACTCGGGCGACGTGAACAGCCGCTCGTAGTTGATCGTCGTGAAGGGACGCCGCGGCGCGCCGAGCCGCACGAGGCCGACGTTCTGGAAGGACATGTCGACCGAAACGAACAGCGGATAGATGATGATCAGCGCGATCAGCACCACGGCGGGTGCCAGCAGCAGATAGCCCAGCCAGTGACGGCGGCTCGGCCTGGCGAGATCAAGACCGAACCTCCGGCGTGCCGGGGCCGGACGTGGCGTAAAGGGGCGCGCGATGGTGTGGTGCTGGTTCATTGGCTCTCCAGGCTTTGGCGGGCCCACATGAAGGCGGTGTCGCCGGCGACGAAGGTCTGCTTGACCCAGAGTGGAACGGCCCCGTCGAACGGCGCGCGGATGGGCGCCTCGCCGTCGAAGGCGGCAACCTCGCCACTGGCATAGGCAATGAAGTCGCCGGGCCGGCTGAGAAGGCGGACATCGGCCGTCCGGACGGCCTGCGTCTCCTCGACCGTGATCAGCCGGCGCGGCGACGGATCCCGCCAGACGATGAGCGAGGCGGCGGTCTCGTCAGAGATCAGGCCCTCTATGGCGAGCAGCTTGCCGATGGTCGACAGGGCCACATCCGCGCCCGAGCGCGCGAAAAACAGTCCGCATTCGACGGTCAGGCCGACGGCCGTTCCCGTGGAATCGCTGAACTGATTGTAATTCGTCAGGGTCGGGCTGTGGACGCTGCCCGTGTTGAAGACGAAGCGGGTATGCGGCTGGCCGATGCGGTCTGCAAGCGCGGCCGCCCGCGAGCCCGGCTTCAGGACGAAATAAGGCGTCGCCTCATAGGGCGTCGCGTGAAGGTCGAGCAGCACGTCGGCGCCGGCAATGAGTGGCCTGAGCTGCCGCGCGCGATCGAGCTCTATGGACCGGCGATCGCTGTTCAGGATCGCATCATCCCACAGTCGGTTGAAGTCATCCTCAATGAAGCGGATGCCGTAGGGATCCACGCCATTGGTCGCGGCATAGGCGGCTACGTTGCAGATGGCGAGTGACAGCCGGCCGATCTCCGGGCGAATGCCCCGCTCGAGCAGCGTCACCACTGCCTCGAGCCCGCCCGGCTCGTTGCCATGGGCGAGGCTGGTCACCACCACATGCGGGCCGGCGCGGCCGCTGTCGAAGGTGAAGGCATAAGGGATGCCGCCCGCGCCTTGCGCGAAGGGGCTGAGGTCCCGGCACGCGATCCCGGCGTGGCGGCGCTCTTTTTCAATCTGCGCGCTGACTGACGTCGCGCGGTCGCGCAAGGCGGCCAAATCCTCGCGCGGTGCGGCATCTGCGATGGTCGGGCTTTCAGCGGTCATGAGCGGTCCGGGTCGCTATTCAGGGCTTCGGTCACGGATCGACGTCTTGCGGTCACCCGCGGGAAGGCTGCGCCTTCCACCCCTTACCCCTCCCCGCAAGGGGGAGGGGCGCGGCACCGTTGCGGATAAATCCGAAACCATGCTGTGCACTCGGGAAAGAGGTGCGCCGCCAACCGATGCCCCTCCCCCTTGCGGGGAGGGGTAAGGGGTGGGGGTCCTACGCCCTACTTCATGGCCTCGGCCTTGGCCTGCATGGTCTTGGCGACCTGGGCCGGGTCGAGGTCCTGGATGATCATGCGCTGGGATTCCTCCATGATCATCTTGGCGAACTCGTTGAACTGGATCTCCAGTCCGACGGGGATGCGGTCGACACCCGCCTTCGAGGCCGCCTGCTGCGTCTCGATCAGGAGATCGAAATGCGGCGTCGTCTTCTTGGCCTCCGTCACGTCGGCGCGCGGGCTCGGCGGCGTTGAATTGGCCAGAGTAGCGAAGCTCGACTGGAACTGGTCGGACGTCGCGATCGCGATGAAATCCCACGCAAGCTGCTGGTTCTCCTCGGACACCTCGCTTGCGATCCCGAGGATATTCGATGTGCCACCGAGCGGCGGGTTGAACGGCGGGGCGGCGAGCTTCAGGTTCGGGCGCACCTCGGGCTTGGCCTTTTCGATAATCGGATAGAGCCAGGGACCATCGATGCGGATGGCGATGCGGCCATCGGCGAAGAGCTGGCGGATTTCACCGGCCGACAGGTCGCGCGGCGTGAGATTGTCCTTGATGACCGTCTTCCAGCGTCGCAGACCCTCGATCATCTGCGGCGTGTCGATGGTGACGTTGCCCTTGGCGTCGGTGAAGGCGGCCTTGGCGTCGAGGAGATAGCTGATCATCTCGGCAAGATACTGCCCGCCACCGCCCTTGGTCTCATGGCCGGTCCCGAACTGGTCCATGATGCCGTCGCCGTTCGTGTCCTTCGTGGTCTTGCGAACGACTTCGATGAACTCGTCCCAGTTCTTCGGGACACTCACACCGGCTTTCTTGAGCAGATCCTCGTTATACGCCATGAGCCCACCGTAATAGAGCATCATGATACAGACGGTTTCACCGTCCCACTTGCACTTTTCCTGGCCGGCCCAGTTGTTGAGATCGAGCTTCGACTTCTTGATGAAGGGATCGAGGTCGGCCAGCCAGCCGTTGTCGGCGAATTTCTGGAACTCGAATGACGCCAGATGCACGATATCCGGAGGTGTGCCGCCGGCGAAGAGGGTTGTCATCGTGTCGGCGAAGGCCCCGCGCTCGACCTTCGTCCACTCGATCTTGACGCCGGGGTGCTTCGCCTCGAATTCCTTGATGATCGAAGCCCACCAGTCGCCGACGCCGCGCTCGTCCTTTTGCCACGAGACGAATTTGAGCACCTTGTCGGCGGCGAAAGCCTGGCCCATGAAGCCCTGGCCCGTGAAGATCTGGCCGGAGCCGGCCATGAGAGCTGCCGCCGCAACCGCGCCGACCGCCCAGCGTTTCATCCCATTGAATGTCATTCTGTGTCCCTCCCGACAATTATCTGTTCAACGAAGGAGGCCGTTGTCGGCCACCCGGACTGGAGAATTCATTCAGAACGGACGGCCGCCGACGCGGCCTTCCGCATCAGTGCTTCTGCAGCAGCTTGAGCGCTTCCTGGGAGGGCTTGACGCCAAGCCCTGTCCCGGTTGGCAGACTGTAGAGTCCCGCCGCGCAGTCCATGTCACTCTCGATAAGACGCCTGTTCGGTTCGAAAACCGAATGTTGGTACTCGTGGCACTCGACCACGGTGAGCGCCGAACTCGCATGGAGGCTCGCCGCCATGAACAGGCCGATGCCGATGGTCGCATGCGGAATGACCTTGAGATGATGCGCCTCGGCATAACGGCCGATGCGCATGAACTCGGTGATCCCCGTATGGCCCATCTCCGGCTGGATGATACCACAGGCACGGCGCGCGACCCGCGGCACGAGATCGAAGACGGTGCGCCATTCCTCACCCGCCGCCACCGTCGTCGAAACCGACCGCGCGACATGGGCGAGCCCGTCGATATCCTCGGGCTTCACGGGGGCTTCGGCGAACCAGAGCCCATGCGGCTCCATCGCGCGGATCAGCGCAACCGCCTCCTCTGCGGTATGGACCCAGTGCATGTCGCAGGCGATGCGCGCCTTCGGCCCGAGGCGGCCGCGCAGGCTCTCCATCTCGGCCACCACGCCATCATCGGCGACGGGCGCGGCAAACTTGAAGCTGTCGAAGCCCCTGCCCTGCCATTCCGCCGCGAAATCTGCCCGCTCGGCCAGGGTCCGCTTGGGAAGCCCGGAAACATAAGCCGGCAAATCATCATGCCGCTGGCCACCCAGCATTTTGACGATCGGCAGTCCGGCGAGCTGGCCCGAGAGATCCCACAGCGCGATATCGATCGCGGCTAGGGCATCCAGATAGAACCCACCGGTATAGCCGCGCACCCGCATCAGATCGTAGAGATCCTCGTGGATCACGACCACGTCATGGGGGTCGCGCCCAACCACGAAGGGGCCGAGCAGATCCGAGATCAGGGCGATGACGGCGCCGGGCGCGACGATACCGTAGGTCTCGCCCCAGCCGACCGCCCCGTCGCGGGTCTCGATGCGCACGACGACCGTGCGGTCGGCGGTCGGATAGACCGTGCGGTTGCCGAGCCGCACGATGTATCCCTTCTCGTTGACGCTCTCGCCGGGACGAAGCGCCCCGAGATAGGGCGTGTCACGTGGGATGGTGATCGAAAAGACCTCGACCTTGGCGACTTGATCAGCCTTATGACCGGCCGGCCGTTCAGACATGCGCGCCCTCCACGGTCAGGAGGTCGTGCGCCAGATCGAGCCAGGCGTCGATCTCCGCCACGTCGTAATCGTCAAAGGTGAGCAGCTTCGCCCGCACGACATCGTTGTCCATGATGCCGCGGCGGCTCAGCACATGCTTGGTGAAACGCATGCGGTAGTTCGCCTGGATCACGAGCAGCGGCAAGGTGCGCATGTAGAGCTCGCGCGCCTTGGCGACATCGCCGGCGCGGAAGGCCCGGTCGAGGGCGACATGGACGTCGGTGATCTCGACGGCCGGCATCGCCGCGCAGGCACCGCGCTGATATTCATCGATGATGTAGCGCGCACCGCCGCCGCCGATCACGCCCTTGAGATGCGCCGGCTTGCCCTTGAGAATCGCGGAGATCGGCGGACCTGACGGCAGCGTCTCTTCCTTGACATAGGTGATGGACGGGTTGCCTGCGACGATCGTGTGGATGGTCTCCGCATTCAGATCCGAGCCGCGCGGCGCGGGCGCATTCTGCAGGACGATACTGATCTCCGGAACGGCCTCGGCAATCGTCCGATAGAAGGCGCCCACTGCCTCAGCCCCCACGCCGACGCTCTTCGGCGCCTGGATCATCACCGTGGTGACGCCGGCCGCAACCGCATCCCGAGAATGGGCAATGGCCTCTTCCGCGCTCGGCGCGCTGGCTCCCGCGACCACGGGAACACGGCCGCCGACGCGCGCCACTACCCTGCGCAGGAGCGTCGCGCGCTCATCAGCGGTCAAGTCATCGACCTCGCTCGCGAAGCCTGGAAAGACGAGGCCATTGGCGCCGCAGGCGAGCGCGAAATCGACGATGCGCTCCATCGCTGGGAGATCGACCGCCCCATCGCCGCGGAAAGGCGTGGGCAGGACGGGCAGGATGCCGGTGAGCGATAGGCCTTGGAGCAATCGATCCTCCTTTTTGATCCATATATTGGATCTCATGTTTTTCATTGTGGACCTTATGCCGAACGCCTGTTACCGTCAAGCGGTCTGCGGCGACGCCCGGACCTCCGCTTCCCGACGCACGCTCGGTCGTTTCACCTCATGTCGTCTCCTTCCCCCGCCCCAGATGAGCCCGGTCGCGCAGGCCAGCCGGCCCCTGCCTCGGTCACCACCCAGACGAACGACCAGGAGCGCCTCGATCAGGAGCGGCATGACCAGGAACGGCTTGACCAGGAGCGGCTTGACCAGGAGCGGCTTGGGATTCTGCAGACCTTCGTCGCGGTGGCAGCGGGTGTCGGGAACAACTTCTTCTTCAAGTTGCTCGCGACGCTGCCTGTCTCGGAGATCATCGTTCTGCGTTCAGGATCGGCCCTCTTGGTGCTGTTGCCGCTGATCGCCTGGCGCAGCCAGCGCCAGCCGCCGCGGCCGTCACCCTTCACGCGCGCGGTTCTCGTCCGCGCGGCCTGCGAGGCCACCGCCACCGCCTGCCTTATCTTCGCCGTGACGCGGATGCCGCTCGCCCTGGTCACCGCCGTCCTGATGACCATCCCGATCATGACGGCGCTGATCGGCCGCTTCGTGCTGCAAGAGGCCACGCCGGCGACGGCCTGGGTCGCCATCGGCTTCGGGCTTGCGGGCACGCTGCTGCTGCTGCGTCCCGGCCTCGATGCTTCGCCGGCGGGCCTTGCCATGGTGACGCTCAGTGCGCTCGCCTTCGCGCTGCGTGACGTGCTGACGCGCTCCATGCCGCGCCACTATGGCGCGCTGCGCATGACCGCCATGGCCAACGCGGCAACGCTCATGCTGGGGCTCGCGCTCTCCCTGGGAAGCAGTTGGAAGCCCATCAACATCGGCGACATCGGCATTCTCGTCGCCGCCGTCGCACTCTACATCGCCAGCAACGTCCTGATCGCGCAGGGCATCCGCAACGCGCGACTCGCGATCACGAGCCCCCTGCGCTACACGAGCGTTCCGCTGGCGCTGGCGCTCGATATCGCGGTTCTGGGCATCATGCCGGACGCGCTCGCCCTCGCGGGCACGGCCCTCATCATTGCGAGCGGGCTCGCCATGCCGCTCCTGGCGGCACGGCGGAGATAGCCGATCGGGTACATGGGGACGGGGTGGACCGAACCGACATGCAAGGGTCGGCCACGCCGGTCATCCCGCGACGCGCATCAGCGCGGGCCCGGGATCCAGAACCGTTACCGTTCTGGAGTCGCCATATGCCTTTGCACAGGGCGCTTTTTTCTTGAGCGCGATGGTTCTGGATCCCGGACAGCCGCTTTGCGGTTTCCGGGATGACACGGGGGTTCCTGAGCGTCCAATCCCACCAAAGGTACTGAATTGGGATCGGCGCGCCCCGCCTCAAGCCGAGGCGAGGCCGCGCTTGCGCAACAACGCCGCCGGATCGGGATCACGGCCGCGGAAGGCCCGATAGGCCGCATCCGGCGCCTGCCGGTAGCCCGCCGCATAGACGCAATCCTTCAGTCGCCGCGCGGTGGCGGGGTCAAAGATGTCACCGGCCTCTTCGAAGGCGCCGAAGCCGTCAGCGTCGAGCACCTCGGACCAGAGATAGCTGTAGTAGGCTGCGGAATAACCCTCGCCGGCGAAGACATGGGTGAAATGCGTGGGCCGGTGGCGCATGACGATGGCATCGGGCATGCCGATCCGGGCGAGCGATGCGGCCTCGAAAGCCGTAACATCGAGGTCATCCGCCGACGTGAGACTATGAAAATCGAGATCGACCAGCGCCGATGAGGCATATTCGACCGTCGCGAAGCCCTGCCCGAAGTTGCGGCTTGCGAGAATGCGCGCGATCAAGGCGTCCGGCATCGGCTCCCCCGTCCGGTAATGCAGCGCGAAACGCTGCAGGACCTCCGGCCGCTCCAGCCAATGCTCGTAGAGCTGCGAGGGAAACTCCACGAAATCACGCGCCACACTCGTACCGGCGATCATCGGATAATCGACATCCGACAGAAGCCCATGCAGCGCATGGCCGAATTCGTGGAACAACGTGCGCGCGTCGTCGAAGGAGAGCAAGGTCGGTTCCCCGTCCCGCGCCTTGGCGAAATTCATCACATTGACGATGATCGGCTTCACCTCGCCGTCAAACTTCTCCTGCGTGCGAAAAGAGCTCATCCAGGCGCCGCTGCGCTTGGAAGCGCGGCCGAAATAATCCCCCAGGAAAAGGCCGATCACATCCCCCGCCGCGTTCTTCACGTCGAAGGCCCGGACGTCCCGGTGATAGAGGCTGAGATCGCGGCGCTCGTTGAAGCTGAGACCAAAGAGCTTGTGAGCCACATCGAAAGCGGCGTCGACGATGTTGTCGAGCTGGAGATAGGGCTTGATCTCGCTCTCATCGAGGTCGAAGTCGGCCCTGCGCACCTGCTGCGCATAATAGCGCCAGTCCCAGGGCTGCAGGGGGCCATTGACCCCGTCCGCCGCCATACGCGCCTCGAGCGCGGCGCGTTCCGCATCCGCCTGCCGGAGCGCCGGCTCCCAGACCGAATGCAACAAGGCCAATGCCGCCCCGGGCGTCTTTGCCATGGAATCATCCAGACGGAAATCGGCGAAGGTCGGAAAGCCGAGCAGGCGCGCACGCTCGGCGCGCAAGGCAACCATTTCCGCGATGAGGCCGCGATTGTCCGTCTCGCCCGCTTCACCACGAGCGATCCAGGCCTTGAAGGCCTGCTCACGCAGGTCGCGCCGCGCCGAGAACATCAGGAAGGGCTCCACGCTGGAGCGCGAGAGCGTGATGACGTGCTGCCCGTCATGGCCACGCTCGGTCGCCGCCTGCGCCGCCGCGTCGCGCAGGAAGTCCGGCAAGCCGGCGAGATCCTCTTCGCCCTTCAGCACGAGGCTGTAGGAGGCCTCATCGGCCAGGACGTTCTGCGCGAACTCTGTGCCCAGCAGCGCAAGGCGTTTGGCGATCGTCCCCAGACGTTCCTTGGCCGCCGACTCAAGCCCCGCCCCCGCCCGCACGAAAGCCTTGTGGTAGCGGTCAAGAACCTGTGCCTGTTCAGCCGACGACACCCCCTCTCCGCTCTCCACCACCGCTTCGACGCGCCGGAAAAGCGCGGCGTTCTGGTAGACGGCGTTGCGATGGCCCGCGAGCACCGGCGAAATGGCTCGATCGATCGCCTCCAGCTCCTTGTTCGTATGGGCGCCCGTGAGATTGTAGAAAACGGCAGCCACCCGCGTGAGACCGCGGCCGCTGCGTTCGAGCGCCGCGAGCGTATTGTCGAAGTCCGCCTCGGCCGGATTGCCGGCTATGGCCTCGATCTCCGCTTCATGCGCCGCGAGCGCCACCCGGAAGGCTGGCTCGAAATGCTCCGGCTTAATACGCGCGAAGGGGGCTACGCCAAACGGTGTCTCCCAAGGGGAGAGCAAGGGATTGGATTCCGGCAAGGGATTGGCACCGCTCTGTGCACGCGGGGAATCGGGCAAGCGATCGATCATGAAACTCTCCATTCCAGAGCCAATTCTAGGTGACAGCGGGAAAGGAGGAAACCATCAGGCTGAGCCGACAAGCCGATCGCGCGACGAGTCGATAGTGGAAGCCGCGAAAGAACCATCATGCGTCATTAGACTGGGATGCATCAATATAAACGCGGCGAACAAGAAACTTAGCGAAAGTATGTCGCTCGATTGTCAAAACATCAAAAATTCTGATTTATTAAAAATTAACCATGGCGCCATATTGCGACACATCCTATCCAGTACGGTTCACATTAAGCTTTTGTAACATTGAGGGCCATTAATCTGCGGTTCATCTGAAAAATTCTCTACTTGCTTCGTAAGATGGCAAAGCAACGGCAATTACCGCCAAGTCTTCAACGAGGTTTATGAATGCCTGCTCGTCACCGGCAGGGAAGCGTGAGATCACGGCGACCCTCGCATCACCGGCAGTCGACTGAATTGCCACAGATGCACAGTTATACATCCCGCATTGGAACCGCGCGGGCAGGCAAGACTTTCATCTACAGGAGGACCAATACATGTTGAAATCCTTAGGTCGTATCCTGGCTACCGCGGGCCTGCTGGTTGGCGCGGGCCTCGTCGCGGCCCCCGCCTCGGCAGCGCCGGCGGGAATGCCACTCTCGACGCCGACATCCGTGTTGAATGTCGAGCCCGCGCAGTATTATCCGCCGCCGCCGCCCGGCTATCGCCGGCCGCCGCCTCCAGGTTATCGCCCCGGCTACCGTCCCCCGCCACCTCCCGGATATGGCTACCGCCCGCCCCCGCGTCGCGTCTGCCGGTGGGAGACTGTGCGTGTACGCGGTCCCTATGGCGGCTGGCGGACAGAACGTGTTCAGAGGTGCTACCGTCGGTAACCCGGACCGGTTGTAAAGCCGCTCTCTTTTCAGCGCCCCGCTGATTATTTTCCATCACCCCCGGCCCTCACAGCCGGGGGTGATCCTTTTGGAAGACCGGTTTTGCACGGTATGCATTTTACAAAAGCCTGATATAGCGAACACTCTATGCCCGCTAAGCTCACGGTGGACGGTTGAGGGCGGGTCCTCTAGCGTCGCTTAATGTTTGTCAGGAGATCCGTATGGCTGTCGTTCGCTTGCACCACAATCCCGAGACGCAAACCATCACCCTGTCGGATGAGAATAACCCCGCCATTGCCCTCGAGATCGATGCCGCGCAGCTTGAGCAGATCCTGCAGGGATTGGGTGAAATGCGGGCGCGGATGGAGCCACGCGTCGAGGCGGACTGGCAGCCCGGGCGCCCTGTTCAGGCCATCTCCAACCCGCGGTTTTCGGCCGAGCTCCCGCAGGACAAGGACTTCACCGTCCTTCACTTGCGCGACCCCCGCTTCGGGTGGCTGCATTATGCCGTTCCCTTCGCGGAATGCGGCCGTCTCGCCGAGTTCCTTGCGCGCGCCGTGAAGCGTAATGCTCCTCCTGAGGCGCCGCAGCAGCATTAGTCCCGACCGGGTCCGCCTCGGCGGAGAAATTTGCAGCGCCATAGCAATTCCCGATCCGTTCTAAGCGGATCGGCCGCGGTGGGGCATCAGGCCCTCTAGACACCCGGCGACGTCGTCGCTTGAAGCAGGGGTCACATGCACTGGATGCATCCATCTGCCCCTGCTCAGCTCACGCCATCTCCACCATATTGATTGGATAATCCCTTTATCCACATCGCTCGGATGGAGTTCCCGATGAGTGTTGACGCGAGTGCCGCCAATAGTGCCGCTAAGAGTGCTGACGCCTCGATCCTTTTTTCTCCCTTTCGCCTGGGCGCCATCGACGTCGCGAACCGTCTGGTCATGGCGCCCTTGACCCGCAACCGCGCGATCTCCGGCGACATACCGAGCGATCTTGCCATCGATTATTATCGTCAACGCGCGGGCGCGGGATTGATCATCTCGGAAGGGACACAGATTTCCCCTCAGGGGCAAGGCTATATGGCGACCCCCGGCATCTATTCCGAGGCGCAGATCGCGGGATGGCGCAAAATCACCGACGCGGTTCATGACTTGGGTGGCAAGATCATCGCCCAGGTATGGCATGTCGGCCGCGTATCGAGCACAGAACTCCAGCCCGGCGGCGGCGCACCCGTCGCGCCCTCCGCGATACCGGCCCACACCAAGACCTATCTCTCCGGAGGCTTTGCCGAGGTGTCCGCGCCGCGTGCCTTGGCGCTGGAGGAGATCCAAGGCATCGTCGACGACTATGCCGCCGCCACGCGCAATGCACGCGAGGCAGGCTTCGACGGGATCGAACTGCACGGTGCCAACGGCTACCTGATCGACCAGTTCCTTAAGGACGGCACGAACCATCGCACCGACCGCTATGGCGGCTCGATCGAGAACCGGGTCCGCTTCGCGGTGGAAGTGGCTACAGCCGCGGTCAAGGCATGGGACAAGGGCCGCGTCGGCATCCGGCTCTCGCCGGTGTCCCCCGCCAACGATATTTCCGACAGCAATCCACAGCCCCTGTTCAATCATCTCGTTGCCGAGCTCGACAAACTCGAACTCGCCTTCATCCATGTCATCGAAGGCGCGACAGGTGGCCCACGCGATATCGCGGCGTTCGACTTTCAGGCGCTGCGCAAGGCCTTCCGAGGCGCCTACATCGCCAACAACGGCTATACACGTGATCTGGCGATCGCCGCCCTCACATCGGGCAATGCCGATCTCATCGCATTTGGCCGCGCCTTCATTTCCAATCCCGACCTGCCGGAACGCCTGCGCCGCGATGCCTCTCTGGCCGAGGTCAAGCGCGAAACGCTCTATGGCGGTGGGGCGGAAGGCTACACCGACTATCCGTCCTTGGCTGACGCCGCAGCCTGAGCGGGAACTCAGCCGTTCTCCGCGCGTTTCCTTGGGACAACAGTTCCGTTCGTGAACTGAAACTGAACAGCTCAAACAGCCGTGGTTCAGTTGGATCACGGCAGAGTGAAATAGGTTGGGTTAGACCTCACCGGGGGCTGTGAGGTGGATCGGGGGCGTCAGGAGACGATATCGATGCACTTTTCCCTCAAAGGCGCTTTCCTGGCCGTCGCGATTGCGGCTGGCGGGATAGGCTTTGGTGGCAGCGCCCAAGCCGCCGGCCCTATTGCCGGCGGCGCGGCCTCCGCTCTCCCCGCGAGCGCCGCGGACCTCGTGCAGCAGGTGCAGTATTGGGGCCCACCCGGCTACTACGGCCGCAGGTACTACGGACCACCCCGCCGCTACTACCGGCCCCGGCCCTACTACGGCTATGGCTACGGCCCGCCACGGTACCGCCCGCGAGTGGTATGTGGCTGGCGCTGGCAACCCTCGCCCTGGGGTCCGCGACGGGTTCGCGTATGCTGGCAGCGCTGATCGGTTGATCCGGATCGGCTCACGCACCGGACGCCAGAATTGGCGAGGCACGGTGGACATGACTTGACGGACATGATGTGGCAAAGGTGGCGATAGGCTCTTCGATTCAAATGTCGTGAAGCATGCGCATCGCCACCTGGAACATCAATTCCGTCAAGCAACGCCTTGGCCATCTCACGGCTTTCCTGGCCGAACAGACACCGGATGTCCTGTGCCTCCAGGAGATCAAATGTGTCGACGAGGCTTTCCCGGTCGCGGAAGTCGAGGCTGCCGGCTACAACTTGGCCGTTTACGGCCAGAAGACCTTCAATGGCGTCGCCATTCTTTCGCGCGCGCCTCTGGAGGATGTCCGGCGAGGCTTGCCCGGTCGCGATGGCCTTGATGAGGAAGGCCCCGACCAAGCGCGCTACCTCGAAGCGACCATTTCGACGGCGAGCGGTGCTTTACGCGTTGCCTCGATCTATCTGCCCAATGGCAATCCGCCAGATACCGCGAAATATCCTTACAAGCTCCGCTGGATGGACCGCCTGTCGGCGCATGCCCGCGAGCTTCTCGCCTTCGAGGAACCGCTCGTTCTCGCCGGCGACTACAACGTCATTCCAGAGCCGTGGGACGCGGCAAGGCCGGAAGCCTGGGTGCACGATGCCCTCTTCCTGCCGCAGACTCGCAGCGCCTTCCGCTCTCTCCTTGATCTCGGCCTGACCGATGCCGTGCGCGCCTGCACCGAGGAGAGCGGGCTCTACACGTTCTGGGACTATCAGGCCGGTGCCTGGCAGAAAAACAACGGCATCCGCATCGACCATCTCCTCCTGTCACCGCAGGCGGCTGATCGCCTGGAGACGACAGCGATTCACAAATATATGCGCGCCCTCGAAAAGCCCTCCGACCACGTCCCCGTATCGGTCGACATCAGGCTCTGACCGCGCGTCCGGACCCCACGGTTGTCCCGCGCCCCCGGATGATCGCCGCGCGCATCAGAAGAAACAGCAAGGTGCCGTTGAGGAGATGCCAGAGGAAATGGCTGCCGAGCGGGACCGCGCCGCAGATCCGCGCATCAAGCGCTCGGCATGCGAGCGATAGCATGAAGACCCCGCCAGCAAGGCAAAGCCGCCGCGCCGTGGCGGGATCGCGCGGCCAGGCTGCCAAGCCGACGCCCACGATGGCGATCAGAGCCGGCAGATAGCCGGCCGAGCCATTGATGGGGTCGAAGCCGAGCGGCGTCACGATGGCGTTCCGCCAGATCCATGTGATGAGGACTGATCCCCCCTGGAAGCCGATGGTCGCGACGACGGCGCCGACGAGGGACAGCCCCAGGAAGCGACGCATGGCCAGGAAGAAATAGACCAGAATGAAAATGCCGATCGGCACGACGTCGGCCAGAGCCGACCAGCGATTGGCGAAGGTGTGAAAGAGGAAGCTGCCGGCACCGATGAGAAATGTCAGTCCGACAAGCAACAGGGCCGGCCAATCGCGGCGATCGCGCAGCATTAGATAGGCAGCGATACCCGCAGCGAAGAATGCCCCGTTGGTGAGGGCGTTGACGGGTTCTGACCAGAAGCTCGGGTCGAGACGCTCACAATAGGCGTCGATAGGCGTGAACCAGGATCTCTCGATGGTTCCGGACGCCAATCCGATGCCTCACCAAATGTCACTGGGAGGGGCTGACGAGGCCGCGATCACGATCAGCGGTCCTTCTTGAGATAGCCCTCAAGATAGGCAAGAGCCGCTTGGCGATCGCTCTCGCTGGCGTTGGCGAAATCCTTCTGATGGAGTTCGATGATCCACTCGTCCTTGTCCGGATCGGCGGCTTCGCGCGCCATCGTGAGCCACATCAGACCGCGAGCGCTCTGCCGCGGCACGCCGAGACCGTTGACCAGAATATGGCCCAGCAATGCCTGAGCCTGGTGGTGGCCTTTTTCCGCGGACAGGTTCAGCCAGCGCGCTGCCTGCCGGGCGTCCTTGGCGACGCCCTGCCCGTCGAGATAGAGCCGGGCGAGATCGTACTGCGCGTTGGGATCGCCGTAATAGGACGCCGCATACTGCAGCAGATCGACCGCGCGGCGCAGGTCCGCCTTCACATAGGTGTTCGGAATGCCATCGATGAAATAGCCGCCAAGCGCCGTGAAAGCGCTCGCGACGAAGCGCGCATTCGGCGAATCCGGGCTCTCGTCCGCGTATTCATCGGCAACCTTGGAGAAGTACTCGAAGGCTTTGAGGTCGTCGTGGGTAACCCCGTCACCCTCGGCATACATGCGGCCAAGCTTCCAGAGCGCTGGCGTATGCCCCTGGGTCGCCGCATATTCCAAAGCCTGCACGGCGCTCCGCTTGTCGCCGGCATTGTAATTCTTCATGCCGCTCCGGAACGCTTCACGAACGGACTTGAACGCCCCTGCGGGCGCATTGGGCGTCGCGGCTGGGGGTGTGGCGGGCCGCGGGCCGTCAAAAGCGGCTGCCGGCAAAGCTCCCCCCAGAGCCATTGCGGCAGAAAAACCCCACGCACAAAGCTTGCTGATCCGCATCGCTCTCAATTTCATCCCAAGAGCTATTCAAACCACAACCACGCCCCCCCTCGACGAAGTCCGAAAACTTCGCGCGAGACCATGGCAGCCCCACCCCGGTCGATTAACACCAGCAACCGATCGACATGCCCGGCTCCGGCCTCTGCCGATCGTCGCATGTTCCTCGATCAGTCTCACCAAATGACACGGAGGCATCCCGTTATGCAAATGCCCCGCTGACGTTTGGCAAGTTGCCGGCTACAAGCCAAGCAACGCGTAAGCATCGGCAAAAAGCAATGCTTTCAACAAGTTGCTCGTGAGCTTATCTAGCAACGGGTTTATGGCGGCATCGCGGCGAGCGTTGGTCGTCCTGAAGACCAACACCGATTGCAGCAGGCCTGTTGCGTGTTCGCCACAGATTCAGCGGCGCGCGGCTTATCCTGCCGCGCGCGCCAAACGCTCAGCGGCATCGCGGATCTTGACGAGGCGGACCTCGGCCTCCTCACGCCGCTCACGCTGCTCATCGACGACCTCTTCCGGCGCCCGCGCCAGAAAGTCGGAGTTGCCCAGCTTGGCGTCGATCTTGGCGATGTCGGACGTCAGCTTGGCCGCTTCCTTGGCAAGGCGCTGCTGCTCGGCCGCGAGATCGACGATGCCCGCGAGCGGCATGGCCACTATGTCGCCTCGCACCACCAGCTGGACCGAACCGGGAGGCACCGTGTCGGCAACGGTCACGTCACCGAGACGGGCGAGACGCCGCAGCGTCTCATCCCAGCGCGCGGCCCGCGCAGCGGTTTCCGCACCCGGTTTGACGAGGACGAGGGACACCTGGGAACCGGCCGGCACATTCGTCTCGGCGCGCGCCGAGCGGATCTCGGACACGAGCTCCACCAGCCAGCCGATCTCCAATTCCGCCTGGGCATCGTCCACACCAGTGACATCAGGCCAACGGGCGAGCGCGAGCACCGATGTACGCGCCGGGCCCTCGGCCCCCTTGATCGCCCAGAGCTCCTCGGTGAGGAAGGGCATGAAGGGGTGCAGGATCTTGCAGATCTGGTCGAGGAGATAGGCTGTCGTCGCCCGGGTCTCATCCTTGGCCGCGCCATCGGCGCCCTGCAGGATCGGCTTGGCGAGCTCGAGATACCAGTCGCAGAAGACGTTCCAGACGAAGCGATAGGCGGCGCCGGCCGCATCGTTGAAGCGGAACGCGTCCAACGCGGACGTCACCTCGCTCACAGCGCGCGCGCATTCGCCGATGACCCATTTATTAAGGGTCTCCGTCACGTTGGCCGGTGCGTAGCCGGCAACGCGGACGCAACCGTTCATCTCGGCGAAACGCGCGGCATTCCACAGCTTTGTCGCGAAATTGCGATATCCCTCAACGCGTTGTGGGGAGAGCTTGATGTCGCGTCCCTGGGCCGCCATGGCCGCCAGCGTGAAGCGCACGGCATCCGCGCCGTAGCGGTCGACGAGCTCGAGCGGATCGATGACATTGCCCTTGGACTTCGACATCTTGGCGCCCTTCTCGTCACGGACGAGCGCGTGCATGTAAACGGTCCGGAACGGCACCTCGTCCATGAAATGGAGGCCCATCATCATCATCCGGGCGACCCAGAAGAAGATGATGTCGAAGCCGGTCACGAGCACGCTGGTCGGGTAGTAGCGGGCGAGCTCCGGCGTGGCGTCGGGCCAGCCGAGCGTCGAGAACGGCCACAGCGCCGATGAGAACCAGGTGTCGAGCACATCCTCGTCGCGCGTCAGGAATGCGGCGCTCTTGCCCGCATCGGCCATGATCGCGGCCGCCTCCGTCTCGTCGATATTGCCGTCGGCGACGTTCTGGCCAAGCGCGGCTGCGAGAGCCTCCTCCTCGCTGTCCGCAACGAAGACATGCCCGAAGCCGTCGTACCAGGCCGGAATCTGATGCCCCCACCAGAGCTGGCGCGAGACACACCACGGCTCGATATTCTCCAGCCAGTCGAAGAATGTCTTTTCCCAGTTCTTCGGCACGAAGGAGGTCTTGCCATCCTTCACCGCCGCCAGCGCCCTGTCCGCCAGAGGCTTGACGTCGACGTACCACTGGTCGGTGAGCCACGGCTCGATCACCACATTCGAGCGATCGCCGTGCGGAACCATATGGACATGCGGCTCGATCGTATCGAGCACGCCACTCTTCTCGAACCGCGCGACGAGCCGCTTGCGCGCCTCGAACCGGTCGAGGCCATCAAGGCCGAGCACCCACTGGAGATCGTCACCGGCTTCGGCGCCTTCGAGGAAATCCTCATTGCCCGCGAGCAGCATCTGCGCTTCCGGACCGAGAATGTTGACAGCCGCGAGGCCATGCCGCTTGCCGACATCGAAGTCGTTGAAATCATGCGCCGGAGTGATCTTGACAGCACCGGTCCCCTTTTCGGGATCGGAATAGGCGTCCGTCACGATGGGAATGAGGCGGCCCACGAGAGGCAGACGCACATGGCGGCCATGCAGATGCGCATAACGCTCGTCATCCGGATGAACGGCCACGGCGGTGTCGCCCAGCATAGTCTCAGGGCGCGTCGTCGCGACGACGATAACCTCGCCGGTTGGCGCGCCGGCATCGTCGACCACGGGATAGCGCAGATGCCAGAGGTTGCCCTTCACCTCGATCTGCTGAACCTCGATGTCCGAAATGGCTGTCTGGAACTTCGGGTCCCAATTGACCAGCCGCTTGTCCTTGTAGATCAGGCCCTGCCGGTAAAGCTCGACGAACACCTTGCGCACGGCCTGCGAAAGGCCCTCGTCCATGGTGAAGCGTTCGCGCGACCAGTCACAGGAAGCGCCAAGACGCTTGAGCTGACGGCCGATCGTGCCGCCCGACTCTTCTTTCCACGCCCAGACCCGCTCCAGGAAAGCCTCGCGACCCATGTCGCGGCGTCCAGGCTGCTGGCGCTCGGCGAGTTGGCGCTCGACCACCATCTGTGTGGCGATGCCCGCGTGATCCATCCCCGGCTGCCACAGCACGTCCTTGCCGCGCATGCGCTCGAACCGGCAAAGCACGTCTTGGAGCGTGTTGTTGAGCGCATGCCCCATGTGGAGCGAGCCGGTCACGTTCGGCGGCGGAATGACAATACAGTAAGGCTCTGCGCCCGCCCGCTCCGGACGGCCCGCCTTGAAGGCCTCAGCCTCGTCCCAAACTGTCGAGATCCGCGCCTCGACGAGGGAGGGTTCAAACGTCTTATCCATGATGCCAACCGCTATCGCGCCGATACTATTGGCTTGAGGTAGACGACGAAGCGGGGTCTTGAGTCAATGCAAAGGAGGCCACCAACCGGTAGCCTCGGGCTTTTTCCAAGGAAAGGAGGCTCGAGAAAAGCGTCTTCAAGGGCGCGGTCTTCAACAACGCGTCGCATCCGCATAAGAGCGACGCGTTTCGATCGCGAAGATCAGCGCTGGCCCGGTCCCCGCGCCACGCGCTCGATTTCCTGCCTGACGAGACGCTCGACCAGCGATGGGAGATTCTCGTCCAGCCAGGACTTCAGCATCGGCCGGAGCATCTCCCGCACGAAATCTTCCATGGACGGGCTGACATGCTGCGCGGCCGATGAAGCCAAGGCATCGAAAGCGGTGGAAACGGAAGCATGGCTATGCGGGGAAAGCAGGCGCTCGGCGATGTCGGCGCCCTCGCTGCGGCGAAGCTTCGGTGCCGGATCCGGGGTCTCGGCCGGGACGGCCTGCGCACGCAGAACGGCCTCCGCGGGCGGAGGATTGAAAGTATGCGGCGCGGGCTCGCGCATGACGGGAGGAGCCGGAGACCTCACCTCGACGGTCTCGTTGAGACTTTTCGGTGCTCGAGCCAAACGGTCCGCATCGCCAAGTCGCATGTCGGGCGCTCCTTCAAGGAGAGGACGAGACGGGCGGCGCGGCTCCACCCGCACTTCCGGCCTGGGATCGGGACGCGGTTCACCACGCTCCGCGGCATAAGCCTCCGGCGGCGGGCTGCGACGGGCTGGCCCCGCGAATCCCTGCGCCTGATCGTCGGCGATGATGCGACGGATGGATGCCAGGATCTCGTCCATCGAGGGCTCCGCACCACGTGCCGCGTCGGCCCGGGCCATGTCTGAAGCTGCATCATGGAGTTTGGGATTAGCTGAGCTCATGCCGCTCCACCGCCTTGAATGACAGGCCAGAATCAACCTGTCGATGATCCAACCATATTGGCCTTTGGCCAGAATCCTACCCGGCCGAGGCGGTACAGGCTGACGAAACAATAGCCTTGCACAGAAAGCTTGAACGCGTCTCAAAGATCAATAGCTGAGCTTGCAATGGGCGGAGTTATCATCAGGTCGCTGGGGAATCCGGCCTGCATTGAATCACGGGGATGCCATCCAGTCCGATTGGCTCGTCGCTCCCTTCAAGGGCGCAAGTCCACGATAGACGGATTTGCTGAAGCACGAGAAGGCCACTTCGCCGCGCGCCGCAGCAGGATAGGAAGCGCTGATAGCCTGGAAAGAGGCTCGAAGGCGAGAACGGCGTCATGGAGGCGCGCCACGATCAAACCGTGGCGTGAACCTGAACGGATAGACCGGACAGCCGCAGCCTGCCTGCGGACCATGATGAAAACGCATAAGGGCCGAGATGGCGCGGTTTCCCGCGCCCATTTCCGTCAGCGGCCGTCTGGCGTCTGGAGACCGCCCCACTTGTCACGCACCTGCTCGTAGTGCTTCTTCGCGTCGTACTTCGTCACCCTGACGCCAAGCGTCGTGACCGAAAGCCGGCCGATGGAGCCGAGCACGTTGTAAGATGCAACGATGCGATCACGCTGGGCGCGGACAAGTTGCACGCGCGAGCTGAGCAGGGTCTGCTGGGCGTTCAGAACGTCGAGGGTCGTGCGCTGGCCGACCTTTGCCTCTTCACGAACACCGGCCAGGGCAATCTCGTTGGCCTCGACCGCCGACTGCGACGCGGCGATCTGCTGCTTGGCGGAATCGAGGGCCGCCCAAGACGCGATCACCTGCTGGCGGACCTGTTCGCGCGTCACATCGACCTGGATGCGCGCCTGCCCCACCTGCTCCTTGGCCTGGCGGACCTGAGAGTACACCAAGCCGCCCTCATAGATCGGCACATTGAGCTGGGCGACCACGGACGCGGATGTCCTTAGATCGTTGCGATAGCTGTTGTCATAGGTGCGCGATACGGAACCGGTGACGCCAAGCTGCGGAAGCAGCTGAGCCTCCAGAATCTTGACCTGGAATTCCTGGGCATCGACACTGTGGAGCCCGGCAATGATCGCCGGATGGGCGCCAAGCGCAACCTTCACCGCGGCATCAACGTTGCGCGGCAGGAACTTCTCGACGGGCTGCCCCGGCGCCAGCTGGCGCGGATCATCGCCGATAATCTGGCGATAAGTCGCGATGCTGCTTTTCAGCGTGGCGGCAGCCGCGGCTTCCTGGGCATGTCCGGTGGCAAGCGCAGCCTCGGCCTGCGCCACGTCGGTCCGGGTCACCTCGCCGACGTTGAAGCGGTCCCGCGTCTGACGCAGCTGCTCCTCGAGCACCTCGACGTTGTTGCGCTGCAGGCTGAGCACAGCGGTATCCTGGAGCACGTTCATATAGGCCTGCGCGCCATCATACAGGATCGATTGTTCCTGGAAGCGCAGCTGCTCGCGGCCAGCCTGCACGGCCGCCTCGGCCTGGCGGACGGAGTTCATGGTCCTGCCGCCCGTGAAAATGTTCTGGTTGATCTGGAGCGTCAGCCCCCGTGGATAAAGCGTGCTCCAGGCCGCCTCGCCGCCTCCTGCGGCGGTCACCCCGGCCGGTATCTGGAAGTTGGAACTCTGCACACCGGCATTCGCCAATCCCGTGATCGTCGGCCGATAACCTGACAGGGCCTGCGGCACACCTTCGTTGGTCGCCCGCAGCGATGCCCGCTGCATATTGAGCGTCGGATTGGCGGTATAGGCCTTGCCGAGGGCGCCATAGAGCGTTTCAGCATGGACACCCGACAGTGGAAATGCCCACGCCGCCCCCACGAGAAGGCCAAGACGAAGAGCATGACTGCCTGTAGCTCGGATTGTTCCTGCCACGATCACCTTCCCAAAGCGGAGAAACACCGAACCGGTTTCCCTATGCTCAACACCATTCATCTCGCCCCAGCCCTAATCTGAAGATAGTCCGATGCTTCTTCAGCGGAAACAGGCGCAAGCGCAGCATTACTAATCTATCGAGTTGTGCCGCAAAAATATGACACTTGACAAACGTTAGAAATCAAACGCAGCAGCCTTGGCGAAGCCTGGGAGAATAGGGGCCGATGCCTCGAACAGAGCGCGGCGACCGAACGAAACTCCGCTGCGCCGATATACGACAGCTTTACCAGCACCGCTGGCTCCGTCGATCCCGGCAAGCTGCCCCCCATCGGACAACTGCTCTTTCAAGGCGTCGGGCAACACCTCGAACGCCCCGTTGACGAGAATGGCATCATAGGGCGCGCGGGCCACGTGACCTGACGCAACGTCTCCGATTACGACGTCGATTCCCGAGGCCTGACAAGCTTCTAGCCGTCTCCGCGCCTCTTCCGCCAGCTCTTGTCCACCGGCAACTGCGACAACCTCGGCACCGAGCCGGGACATGATGAGAGCGCTATAACCAAAGCCACTCCCCACATCGAGAACACGGGCCCCGGGCGCGATATCGAGAGCTTGAATGAGGCGCGCCAGTATCATCGGCGCGAGCATGCAATAACGACCGCCGGCGGCATCGCCGAACACCAGATTCTGGTCGCTATAGGCTAAATCCTCCTGCCCCTCCGGCAGGAACAATTCACGAGGCGCATCCTCGAGGACAGCGAGCAGACCACGACTCGTGACATCATAGGTTCGGACCTGATTATCCACCATGGTCCGGCGCAACCGCGCGAAGTCATTCATCGGCTACTCCACCGTAGGCAAGTGGGAGATACGCAAAGCCTCACAGAGCTAAGAAGCATCTCTAAATATTTGAAAAAGCGCTGACTTCCGCCCTCAGACGGGCGTCGATGCCGCCTGGCACTTCCATCGGCGCATGGTCTAACTTGTTGGAGGCCTCGCCCGGAATCGAACCGGGGTGCAAGGATTTGCAGTCCTCTGCGTAACCACTCCGCCACGAGGCCTCGTGGAGGGTTCATAGCAAAGCTCCACCGTCCGCCGCAACACCGCAATGTGCGCTAAATTGGTCCAGCACCCTCCCATTCACAAAAACTCGGAACAACTCGCGCAAAAATTTCGCGTTCCTCGAAAAGGGGGGTTGCAGTCCCCACGGACATACTGTACCCACTGCCCTGCGTTAGCGATCCCCGATAGCTCAGTTGGTAGAGCAAGCGGCTGTTAACCGCTTTGTCGCAGGTTCGAGTCCTGCTCGGGGAGCCAATCAATCCACAATCTGGTCTTTATAGCGGCGGTGCTTATAAACCTGCTTATGGACTGGATGACAGGCTGGGTTGTATTCACGCCGCAACGCCCCTTATCCCTTGAGATTCCTCTGTTTCATCGCTGATTGGGCTGCTTGCCTTGCTGGCGCGCACCCTGATGCCCGCTTAGCCTTGTCTTCGGGGATAGCATGGCTTTGACAGGCACCGCCTGGGCAACATGGTTCATGATCACTATTGGGCCTGACAGCGATCTGTGATCAGCCCCGCCGAAGGCGTGCCGCAGTCCCCGTTGTTTCCCATCTCCCATGAATGCCGCGCCCCCGATATCGCGGGCTGAATCTGGCATCGCTCAGCAGCAGTCCGCCTTCTTGTTCCGCTGTTCGGGACTATGCGGGTGGCGGCTGTCCGCCGCGCCAGTCAACGCTTGGATAACCATGAAGCCCCAACTGCGCCATTAGGTCGCAATTACTTGATAATGTTAACAATTCCTTGCGAATCCAGCCTCGTCGTCTGTCGTCCCCTCGCGAACACTCCTCTCTTCGCTTGAAAAATGCCTGCCCGGGATGCCGAAGAGGCACATCCCAGCCCGTCAGCCCTCGATTCGCACGTGTTGACTCATCCGAAAGAGGAGCCTATTTTAGAACAAACAGAGAACATTATACTGCAAGGATTTTTCCATGGGCACCGCGAGGGGGTCTCTCGTCGGGCTTCGGCACGATATTGCCACCATCGTCACGGCTGAGAGGGCGATAGAGACCGTGTCGCCGCAGGCCTTGGATGAAGGGCGCTTTCCCCTTGGGCTGCCTGCCCTCGATACGGCCATCGGCGGCGGGCTGCGGCGGGCGGCCTTGCATGAAATCTTCGCGGCCAGCGCGGGGGACGCAGCTGCCACGCGCGGATTCGGCCTCGCCCTCACCGCCTGCGCGGCCGCCTACCGTCCCATCATCTGGGTCCGTCAGGACATGGTCGCGCAGGAACAAGGTGAATTGCACGCGCCCGGCCTCCAGGAATTCGGCCTGCCGCCTGAAGACGTCGTGCTGCTGCGCATGCCTGATGCCCTGCAGGCGTTGCGGGCAGGGCATGAGGCCTTACGCTGCCAGGCGCCCGGCGTCGTGGTCGTCGAACTCTGGGGGGCGCCGAAGGCCCTCGACCTCACGGCGAGCCAGCGCCTCAACCGTGCCGCGGCCAAGGCCGGCGTCACCGCCCTCCTCATTCGCAGCGGCACGGGTGCCACGCCGCAGCCGAGCGCCGCGCTGACCCGCTGGAGCGTGTGCGCGGCGCCCTCCTCTCCTCTCGCGGCCGGGGCTCCCGGCGCGCCGGCCTTCGAGATCGGCCTGCTGCTGCACAGGGAGGGCTATCCACCACAGACTTTCCGCGTGGAGTGGAATCGCGATGACCGTGCCTTCCGAAAAGCGGCGCTATCTCGCCCTGTGGCTGCCTCTTCTGGCGACCGACCGCCTGCATCGCCTGTCCGCGAGAACCGGCCGGCCGGCTGGAATGTCGTCCCCCTCCAAGGTCCCTTCCATGGCGACAGCCGTGTCGAGCACCCCAGCCAGACCGGCCGGAGACGGGCCGCGGGCTGAGGCCGCTTGTCCCGCGCCTCCCCTTGTCGTCGTCGCCAAGATCAAGAGCGCCCTGCGCATCGTCCAGGCCGATGCCCACGCACGTAGGCTTGGACTGCGACCTGGCCTTACCCTGGCTGATGCCCGTGCGCGCGTGCCCCATCTCATTCTGGCCGATGAGGATCAGAGGGCGGATCTTGCCCTGCGCGATCACATCGCTGACTGGTGTGATCGCTATACGCCGCTGGTCGGTCTCGATGGCGAGGACGGCCTCCAGCTCGATATCACCGGTTGCGCGCATCTCTTCGGGGGCGAGGCTGAATTGCGCGACGATCTCATGGCACGCCTGGCGGCGCAGGGCTTTACCGCCTTGAGCGCCATCGCCGATACGCCCGATGCGGCGCGGGCCGTCGCCCGCCACGGCCGGGGAGGGCTCGTTCCCTCAGGCCAGGAAAAGGACGCCGTCCGCCCCCTACCCGTCGCGGCCCTCGGCCTGGAGGGGCAGAGCCTCCGCGCCCTCACCCGCGCCGGCCTCACCACCATCGGCGATCTCGCCAGCCGGCCGCGTGCCCCGCTCGCCGCGCGGTTTGGCGCGGATCTCGTCAACCGGCTGGCCCGCACCCTTGGCGAGGCCCAGCATCCCATCTCGCCGCGCCGGCCTGTGCCGGAGCTCATCGCGACACGTCGCTTCGCCGAGCCGATCGCCCTCATGGATACGGTGCTGGCAACCTTGCGCGGGCTGGGGCGGGAGCTGGAGGCCATGCTGGCGGAGCGGGGCGCCGGCGGGCGCCATTTCGAGGCTTCCCTCTATCGGGCGGATGGCGCCATCCGCCGCGTCCGGATCGAGACGGGACGCCCCCTGCGCGACGCTGCCATCGTGATGAAACTGTTGTCCGAGAGGATAGCCGCCCTCGCCGATCCGATCGACCCGGGTTTCGGCTTCGACATGATACGCCTTGACGTTCTCGCCGCCGAGACCATGACCACGGTCCAGAGCGGCCTCGACGGCCGCCAGCGTGACACGGAAAGCCTGGCCGATCTCATCGACCGGCTGAGTGTGCGCTATGGCCAGGCACGGGTTCTGCGCTTCACGCCTGAGGACAGCCATGTCCCGGAGCGCATGGCGCGCCTCGTTCCGGCGATCGCCCCTGGCGGCAGGCCGGACAAATCCGGGACAGCCTGGCTCCAGAATCTGGCCGGCACTGGCTTGGCCGGCGGTGGTCTCGCCGGTGATCCCCCGGCCCAGCCGTTCTGCCTGTTCGATCCGCCGCAGCCCATTGAGACCCTGGCCGAGGTGCCGGATGGGCCGCCGCTGCGCTTCCTGTGGCGGCGGATCTTACATGAAATCGCCGCCGCCGAAGGGCCGGAACGCATCGCGCCGGAATGGTGGCGCGAGGCTGAGGGCGCGCTGACCCGCGATTATTTCCGGGTCGAGGACCGCAACGGCCACCGCTTCTGGCTGTTCCGCGAGGGCCTCTATGCGGTGGAGATCAAGCATCCCCGCTGGTTCCTGCACGGCCTGTTTGCCTGAGGCCAGCATCGAGACACCGCCATGCCGGACGACATCATCCCGCCCCCTCTTCTTTATGGCGATCCGGTCGCCGCCACGCATTTCTCCTTCCTGCGCGGCACCTCGCATCCGGCCGATATGGTCCGGCGCGCCGCCGCGCTCGGCCAGAACGGCATCGGCGTCGCGGATCGCAACACCGTGGCCGGGGTCGTGCGCGCCTATGTGCCGGTGCGGGATGCCGCGCGCGCCTATGCCAAGGAGAATGCTGGCGCCGCCCTGCCCTTCAAGCTCCTGGTCGGCGCCCGCCTTGCCTTCACCGACGGCACACCTGACATCGTCGTCTATCCCGCCGATCGCGATGGCTGGGGTCGCCTCTGCCGGCTGCTCACGGTCGGCAACCGGCGCGGCCTCAAAGGTGAATGCCTCCTCACCCGCGATGACCTCATCGCCGACACGCGCAACCTCCTCCTCATCCTCATGCCGCCGCGCGACATCAGGGCTTGCGCCGACGTGCTGCCCATCCTGGCGGAGGCCGCCCCCGGGGCGCTGTGGCTCGGCGCCACCCGGCCCCAGCGCGGGGCGGACCGTCGGCGCCTCCTCGACCTGAAGGCACTGGCGGCCGTCCATGACGTGCCGCTCATCGCCACCACTGACGCGCTCTATGCAACGCCTGAGGAACGCCCCTTGCAGGATGTGGTCACCTGCATCCGCGAGGGGCTGAAGATCGCCAGCCCCGGGCGCATCCTGGAAGCCAATGCCGAGCGCCATCTCAAGGCGCCGGAGGAGATGGCGCGCCTGTTCCGGGACGTCCCGGAGGCCATCGCCGAGACCCAGCATCTCTTTGCCCGCTCGGATTTCTGCCTGTCGCAGCTCAAATATGATTATCCCGAGGAGCCGGTGCCGCCGGGCAAGACGCCTCAGGGTCATCTGGAGGATCTCGTCTGGCGGCGCGCGGAGCTACGTTATCCCGAGGGCACGCCCGCGAAGGTGGAGGCATTGCTCAAACAGGAACTCGCCTTCATCGCCGAGATGGACTATGCGCGCTACTTCCTGACGATCCACGACATCGTGCGCTTCGCCGATGATAAGGGCATCCTCTGCCAGGGACGCGGCTCGGCCGCCAATTCAGTGGTCTGCTTCATCCTCGGCATCACCAATGTCGATCCCGAACAGATCGATGTGCTCTTCGCGCGCTTCCTCTCCAAGGAGCGTGACGAGCCGCCGGATATCGACGTCGATTTCGAGCATGAGCGACGCGAGGAGGTCATCCAGCATATCTATGAGCGCTATGGCCGCGAGCGCGCCGGCATTGCCGCGACGGTCATCTGCTATCGCCCGCGCAGCGCCATCCGCGAGGTCGGCAAGGTCTTCGGTCTGAGCGAGGATGTCACCGCCGCGCTCGCCTCGACGGTCTGGGGCAGCCATGGCGAGGAACTGCCGGAGGGCCATATCCGCCAGGCCGGGCACCAGCCCCTCAATCCGGAGATCGCGCGGGCTGTCCATTTCGCCAATCGCCTCATGGGCGCGCCGCGCCATCTCTCCCAACATGTGGGCGGCTTCGTCCTCACGCGCGGCCGGCTCGACGAGACCGTGCCCATCGGCAATGCGGCCATGCCGGAGCGCACCTTCATCGAATGGGACCGAGACGACATCGACGTACTCGGCCTGATGAAGGTCGACGTGCTGGCGCTCGGCATGCTCACCTGCATCCGCAAGGCGCTGGTGCTGCTCAAGGATGAGAAGGGCCGAGAGGAATCGCTATCCTCGATCGAGGCTGACGACCAAAAGGTCTACGACATGCTGTGCCGGGGCGATTCGATCGGCCTCTTCCAGGTGGAAAGCCGGGCCCAGATGAGCATGCTGCCACGCCTGAAGCCCCGGGAGTTCTACGATCTCGTCATTCAGGTGGCGATCGTCAGGCCCGGCCCTATCCAGGGCAATATGGTACATCCCTATCTGCGCCGACGGGCCAAGAAGGAAGCTGTTGTCTTCCCCTCGCCGGGGCCGGGCTATCCTCAGGATGAGCTTGAGGATGTCCTAGGCAAAACCGAAGGCGTGCCGCTGTTCCAGGAACAGGCGATGAGGCTCGCCATCGTCGCGGCCGATTTCACACCGGACGAGGCCAATGGACTGCGCCGCGCCATGGCCACCTTCCGCCATGTCGGCACCATCCACACCTTCAAGGCCAAGATGATCGAGGGCATGGTGCGGCGCGGCTATGAGCGCGACTTCGCCGAGCGGTGCTTCGCGCAGATCGAGGGCTTCGGCAGCTACGGCTTTCCCGAAAGCCATGCCGCCGCCTTCGCCCATCTCGTCTATATCTCGGCCTGGATCAAATGCCATTACCCCGACGTCTTCGCCTGCGCGCTCCTCAATTCCCAGCCCATGGGCTTCTATGCCCCGGCGCAGATCGTGCGGGATGCGCGCGAGCATGATGTTGAAGTCCGCGCCGTCGATATCAATGCGAGCCACTGGGACAACACCTTGGAGGCTTGCTCAGGGGGAAAACACGCTTTGCGCCTCGGCCTGCGCCAGCTTGACGGCTTCCAGAAGACCTGGGCAGCGACGCTCGCCAGCCGCCGCGGCATGGGCTTTCCCGATCTTGAAACGCTCGCCCGGCGCACCGCCCTGCCCCGCCGCGCCCTGGAGATCCTGGCTGATGCCGATGCCTGCCGCTCGATAGGCCTGGACCGGCGTGAAGCGGCCTGGGCTGTGCGCCGCTTGCCCGACAGTGTGCCTCTCCCGCTGTTCGCCGCCGCGGATGCGGCCGAACTGGCGGCCGAGCCGGATGTTCACCTGCCAGCCATGCCGCTTCCCGAACATGTCATCGCCGATTATCAGACGGCCCGGCTATCCTTGAAGGCGCATCCCGTCCATTTCCTGCGCCCGCTCTACCGACGTGAGGGCCTCCTCTCCTGCGAGGAGGTGCGACAGAGCCGCAACGGCCTCTGGGCGCGCACGGCCGGGATCGTGCTGGTGCGCCAGCGTCCAGGCCAGGGCAATGTCGTGTTCATAACCCTCGAGGACGAAACAGGCATCGCCAATATCGTGGTCTGGGCCAATCTCTTCGCGCGCTTTCGTGGCGAGGTCATGGGCGCGCGCATCATCGAGGTCGCCGGGCAGATCCAGCGCAGCGAGGACGATGTCGTCCATGTCATCGCCCGACGGCTAACCGACCGCAGCCGCGATCTCGGCCACCTCCGCGAGGGAGAAGACCTTCAGGATGATGGCGCTGTGAGACGGGCCGCACGAACGGGCGGCCACCCGCGCAATGTCCGGATCCTGCCGCGCTCACGCGACTTTCATTGATGCGGGCGCCCCCCCCTCATCCGCCGGAGAGAGGTGAGAGCGGGGATGCGTGGGCCATCAAGTCAGCCGCAACCGCTCTCCCTCTCCCGGCGGGAGAGGGCTGGGGTGAGGGGATAATCCTTCCCCGACAAGCGCTCCCCTCACCCGCGCATGGCAACACGGCTGTAGCCGTGTTGCTCATCAGGAAGGCGCCAAGTCGGCAATACCCGACTTGGGGGCGCGACCTCTCCCCGCCGGGGAGAGGTGAACGCGGGAATGCGCGGGCCATCAAGTCAGCCGCAACCGCTCTCCCTCTCCCGCCGGGAGAGGGCTGGGGTGAGGAGATAATCCTTCCCCGGCAGGCGCTCCCCCTCACCCGCGCATGACAACACGGCTGTAGCCGTGTTGCTCATCAGGAAGGCGCCAAGTCGGCAATACTCGACCTGGCGGGGGCGCGACCTCTCCCCGCCGGGGAGAGGTGAGCGTGGGGATGCGCTGGTGCCCCCACCCGACCTCGCTCACGCGAGGCCACCCTCCCCAAACGGGCAGGGATCAAACCTGGCATGCCATCAAGTCGGCCGCGCGGCGCCAGGAAGGGGATCCAGCCTTCTGCCGTCAGCGTCGAAGAAATGGAGCTTGTCGATGGGGGCCGCGACTTTGAGCTTGCCGCTCTCCGGCACGGCCGCGCGCCCCGGCAGGCGCACGACGATCGGGCCATCCTGGATGCGGGCGTAGAGATAGCTCTCAGCCCCGACCGGCTCCAGCACATCGATGGTCACATCGAAGGCGATGAGGCCGTCAGACCCGGCTTCGGCTGATTTGGCTTCAACGGTGCCGAGATCCTCGGGACGGATGCCGACTGTCACGGCACCGGCCGGCAGAACGCCTTCAAGCGCGGCGCCAACGGCCGAAAGGCGCTCCGGGGCGAGCAGGTTCATGGGCGGCGCGCCGATGAAGCTCGCCACGAAGGTCGTCGCGGGCTCCTCATACACATCGAGCGGTGCCCCCACCTGCTCGATCCTCCCGCTGTTCATGACGACGAGAACATCGGCGAGCGTCATCGCTTCAAGCTGATCATGCGTCACATAGATGCTGGTGACGCCGAGATCGCGTTGCAAGCGGCGGATCTCGACGCGCATCTGGCCACGCAGCTTGGCGTCGAGATTGGACAGAGGCTCGTCGAAGAGGAAGACCTTGGGATCGCGGACGATCGCGCGGCCCATGGCCACGCGCTGGCGCTGGCCACCGGAGAGCTGGCGCGGCCGACGGTCCAGCAGGGAGCCCAGCTCCAGCATGCGGGCGGCCTCGCGCACCTTGCGTTCGATCTCGGCTTTAGGCGTGCCACGGTTGCGCAGACCGTAAGCCATATTGTCGTAGACGCTCATATGCGGATAGAGGGCGTAGTTCTGGAACACCATAGCGATGTCCCGCTCCGCTGGCTCAAGCGCATTCACGACGCGCCCGTCGATCTCGATGGTCCCGGCGGTGATATCCTCGAGCCCGGCGACCATGCGCAGCAATGTGGACTTGCCGCAACCGGAGGGCCCGACGAGCACGCAGAGAGCGCCGTCCGGCACGCTGAGCTCGATGCCCTTCACTGCTTCCATGCCACCTGCATAAACTTTGCGCACCGTCTTCAGAGCAACTGTCGCCATCTTACTTTTCCGTCTCGACAAGGCCCTTCACGAACCAGCGCTGCATCAGCACGACCACGGCCACCGGGGGCAGGATGGCAAAAATCGTCGTCACCATCACCAGGTGCCATTGGGTGTCGGCATCGGCATAGGAGATCATCTTGCGGAGCGCGATGATGATCGTGTTCATATCGTTGCTGTTGGTGACCAGAAGCGGCCAGAGATACTGTGTCCATCCGTAGATGAAGAGGATGACGAAGAGCGCCGCGATATTGGTCCTCGACAAAGGCAGCACGAAATCGAAGAAGAACCGCCACGGCCCCGCTCCGTCCACGCGCGCCGCCTCAAGAAGCTCACCCGGAATGGTCATGAAGAACTGGCGGAACAAGAGCGTCGCCGTCGCCGAGGCCATCAGCGGCAGGGTGAGCCCGGTGTAGGTGTCGATGAGCCCGAGATCCACCATGACCTTGTAGGTCGGCAGGATGCGCACTTCGACCGGCAGCATCAACGTGACGAAGATCACCCAGAAGAACGTCATCCGGAACGGAAACCGGAAAAAGACGATCGCGTAGGCGGACAGGATTGAGATGACGATCTTCCCGACCGCGACCGCGAGCGCCACAATCGATGTGTTGATCAGGAGGCGCCAGACATTGACCCCGCCCACGCGCCCAAGCTCCCCGAACAACGCCTCATAATAATTATCGAGGAAATGGCTGCCCGGCACGAGCTGCAGCGGCGGCCGCAGGATCTGCTGCAACGACAGCGTGGAGGCCACGAAGGTGTAGTAGATCGGGAAAACGACCACGAGGATGCCTACGATCAGCACGGCATGGCTGAGCCAGGATCTCTTTTTCTTGACGCGCTCAGGCATAATGCACCTTGCGCTCGACATAGCGGAACTGGATTGCCGTCAGGGCGATGACGATGCCCATGAGGATCACTGACTGGGCGGCGGAGCTGCCGAGCATCAGATTGACGAAGCCGTCGTTGTACACCTTGTAGACCAGCGTTTCCGTCGCCTTGCCCGGCCCGCCGCCGGTGACGGCGTGGATGATGCCGAAGGTGTCGAAGAAGGCATAGACGGTGTTCACCACGAGCAGGAAGAAGCTCGTCGGCGCGAGCAGCGGAAAAACTATGGTCCAGAAGCGCTTCATCTCGCGGGCGCCGTCCACGGCCGCCGCTTCGATCAAGCTCTTAGGGATAGCCTGTAACCCCGCGACAAAGAACAGGAAATTATAGCTGATCTGCTTCCAGGCCGCGGCCAGGATGACGAGCATCATGGCCTGGTTGCCGTTGAGCAGCGGGTCCCAGTCGTAGCCGGCGCGACGCAACATATAGGCGAAGGTGCCGATGGTCGGGTTGAACAGGAAGAGCCACAGCATGCCGGCGATGGCCGGCGCGACCGCATAGGGCCAGATCATGAGCGTGCGGTAGAAGCCCCTGCCCTTGATCACCTTGTCGGCCATGACAGCCAGCACGAGCGCGATCGCCATGGGGATGAGCGCCGTGGCCACGGAAAAGATGATCGTCGTCTGGACCGAACCGATGTAGTCGGGGTTGCTGAGCACCTGCCGGAAATTGCCAAGGCCGACGAAGGTGGTAGCAAGGCCGAAGGGGTCCTCGCGCAGGGTCGATTGGCGAAGCGCCTGGGACGCCGGCCAATAGAAGAAGACCAGCGTGATGGCGATCTGCGGCAAAAGCAGCAGATAGGGCAACACCTTGTGGGGGAAGATCACTCGTGACGTCACGCGGCAAACCTGGCGGTCGGTGATCGAAAAAAGGCGAGCCGCCCGCGGTTGACCCGCGGGCGGAACAGAGGGACACCGAAGCTACTGACCCAAGGCCTGCTTGATCGCGGCATTGCCGCGCTTCACGGCGCTGTCCAGAGCCTGCTTTGCCGTTTGCTGACCAGCGAGCATCTTCTCGAACTCCTCGTTCTGGATGTCGCGGACCTGCGGCAGGTTGACGAGACGCACGCCCTTGGAATTTTCCGTCGGCGCCTTGCCCATCATCTGCAGGATAGGCGTCTCACGGCCGGGGTTCTTCTCATAGAAGCCCGACTTCTTGGTCGCGTCATAGGCCGCGAGCGTCACCGGCAGATAGCCGGACACCTGATGGAGGCGAGACTGGATATCCGTCTTTGACAGGAATTCGAAGAAAGCTGCCACGCCCTTGTATTCCGCCGGCTTATGACCGGCGAAGACCCACAGGCTCGCGCCACCGGGAGTGGTGTTCTGCGGCGCACCGGCCGCCGCGCTGTCATAAGGTAACTGGCCGATACCGTAATTCATGCCCGACTTGACGATATCCCCCAGGCCACCGGAGGATTCGGTCAGGATAGCGCATTCACCGCTGAGGAAGAGGTTTTTGGCCTCAGACGTCCGCCCGCCGTAGCGGAAGACACCTTCCTTGGCGAGATCCGCCACGGCCTGGAAGTGATTGGCGTAGATCGGCGCGTCGATCTTGAGCTGAACATCAAGGCCGGCGAGACCGTTCTCCTTGGTGCCATAGGGCTGGTTGTTCCAGGCGGCGAAATTCTCGAGGTGAATCCACGTCAGCCATGTGGAGGTATAGCCGCAGGGTGCCGCGCCGCTCGCCTTGATCTTCCGCGCGGCCTCGAACACGTCATTCCAGGTCTTCGGCGGCGCGTTGACGTCAAGGCCCGCCTTCTGGAAGGCGTCCTTGTTGTAATAGAGAATCGGCGACGAGGAGTTGTACGGGAACGACAGCATGGTGCCGTCGGGCTTCGAATAATAGGCGACGATGCCCGGCAGATACTGGCTCTTGTCGAACTTGGCGCCGCCTTCGTTCAGCACCTCCGCCACCGGCTTGACCGCGCCTTCGGCGCCCATCATGACGCCGGTGCCGACGTCAAACACTTGGATGATGTGAGGCGGCTGCTTGGCGCGGAAGGCGGCGATACCGGCGTTCAGCGTCTCGGGATAGGTGCCTTTGAAGACCGGCACCACCTTGTAGTCACTCTGACTTGCGTTGAATTCCTTGGCGAGAGTCTCGACAACCTCATTATTGGCGCCGGTCATGGCATGCCACCAGGAAATCTCGGTGGCCGCGAGCGCTGGGGCCGATACGGTCAGCGCAAGCGCCGCCGCAAAGCCCGGAATGAAACCGCGCAATGTCATGTTCGTCTCCCTTAGATCGGCCACGCGGATGTCCGCCGGCCGCGCCACAGTTCCGTGGTTCTGGACATGACGTTATTTCGATTTCAGTTTTGCGACAATCCGAAGCCTTGGTCTCTCTTGGCCTTGGCGCGTTAGACTTTTGCACGAGAACCGCGTTGGGTATCCGTCGGCAAGGCGAATCCGGAACCCGTCATGGCCGCCGCTGCGCGGTCCGTGCTACGGATGCCCCGACACCCGCGTCGGATGAGCGATCAACCGGCGACTTGCATCACAGGAGATTGTTTCGTGAGTGATTTTCCGGCTCTCGTCAGCACAGCATGGCTTGCCGACAACCTCGGCGCAGCCGATCTCGTGGTCATCGACGGCTCCTGGTATCTGCCGACGGAGGGCCGCGACGCGGATGCCGAATATCAGGCCGGCCACATTCCCGGCGCTGTCCGCTTCGATGTGGATGCGATCAGCGACACCACGTCCAACCTGCCGCATATGCTGCCGAGCCCCGAGAATTTCGCCAAGGCCATGGGGGCACTCGGCGTGTCCGATACGGCGCGCATCGTCGTCTATGACGGCGCCGGCCTCTTCTCCGCCGCGCGCGTGCGCTGGACGCTGAAGGTCTTCGGCGCGGACAAGGTCGCGGTCCTCGATGGTGGCCTGCCGCAATGGAAAGCGGAGAACCGGCCGCTCGAAACCGGGACCGCCAAGCGCGACGCCACGACCTTTAACGTCGCGTTTGACGCCGCCCAGGTCGCGGACGCCGCCCGTGTTCTTGGCAGCCTCACCAACAAGACAGCCCAGGTCGTCGATGCCCGCGCCTCCGCCCGCTTCCGCGGCGACGCGCCGGAGCCGCGCCCGGGCGTGCGCGCCGGCCACATGCCGGGAGCCCGCAACGTTCCCTTCGGCGACCTCATCGAGAATGGCCGGCTCAAGACCCCGGAGGCGATCACCGCCACCTTCGCCAAGGCGGGCGTCGATCTCGATAAGCCGGTGATCACGAGCTGCGGCTCGGGCGTCACCGCGGCTGTTCTGGCGCTCGCGCTGGAGACCGCCGGTAAGCCCGTGGCGGGCCTCTATGACGGCTCCTGGTCGGAATGGGGTAGCCGCGAGGATCTGCCGATCGCCACCGGCGCGGCGGATTGAACTGACGAGGTGACCCGGCACAGGAACGACCCGTGACGCTGACCGCGCGTGACATCGAGGCGCTCGAGCACCGCGCCTTCAACGCCTGGCCGGCACGCCAGTCCGTCATCTCGGGCGGCTGGCTGTTCCGTCTCACCGACGGCTATACCAAGCGCGCCAATTCCGCCAATGCGCTCGTCGCCGGTGCTTCCTTCGCGGGCGTGCTGGCGGCAGCCGAAGCCGTCTACGGCCGGCATGGGCTGCCTGCGGTGTTCCGTCTGTCACCGCTCGCGCCGCCCGAGGCCGACAGGCAACTGGAGGCGGCGGGTTATCGTCATTTCGATCCGTCGATCGTCTTGCGGATGCCGCTTGATGGGGCGCCCGCGAGCTGCATCCGCCTCGGCGCTCCCGACGGCCCCGTCGAGATCACCACGAAGCCGTCCGCCGCTTGGCTTGCCGGTTTCGCCACGGCGAACGAGGTGTCCGCGTCGCGACGGCGAAGCCATGACGGCATTCTTGAATCCATCGCCATGCCGGCCGCCTTCGCGACCCTGCGTGATCGTGGCGAGCCCATTGGCTTCGGGCTGGCGGTCCATGAGCGCGCGGCGGTGGGACTGTTCGATATCGTCGTGGCCCCCGCGCATCGTGGGCGGGGGCATGGTCGCGCGCTGGTCGCGGCCTTGGTGGCACGGGGACGCCAAGCTGGCGCCGACCACGCCTATCTGCAGGTCCGCGCGGAAAATGATGGCGCGCGCCGCCTGTATGATCGCATCGGCTTCCGCGAGGCCTATCGCTACCACTACCGGATCCCCGGCTCGTCCTAAGGGCAATCGACATTCGAGCATTGCCCAAGCGATACCACCGTCATCACCGGGCTTGTCCCGGTGATCCCGATAGGAAAGGCATCTCGATTCATCGGGATGGCCGGGACAAGCCCGGCCATGACGGCCGAGAATGCCGAATGTCGATTGACCTAAAGCATCTCGCCGAAGGCAGGGCCGCCCAAAAATGCTCTTGCCGAGGCCGCCCGGCCACTGGTTACCCCTTGGGAAATTCCAGCCCCATCTCGCGGTAGCGCTCGGGGTCATCGCCCCAATTCTCGCGCACCTTCACGAACAGGAAGAGATGCACATTGGTTTCGGCCGCCTCGGTGATGTCGTGGCGCGCCGCAGAACCGATGGCCTTGATGGTCTGGCCGCCCTTGCCGAGCACGATCTTGCGCTGGCTTTCCCGTTCCACGAAGACAGTCTGCTCGATGCGGACGGAGCCGTCCTTCTGCACCTTCCACTGGTCGGTCTCGACGGTGACCGCGTAGGGTAGTTCATCGTGCAGGCGCTCGAACAGCTTCTCGCGTGTGATCTCGGCGGCGAGCATCCTGAGCGGCGCATCCGAGATCTGGTCGTCCGGATAGAGCCACGGACCGGTCGGCATCCGCCTGCCGAGGCTTTCCCGGAGATGCGCGACGCCGTCACCTGTCAGCGCCGAGATCATGAAAGTCTCGTCGAAGGGGACCTTGGCGTTGAGGTCCGCCGCCAGTTCGAGCAGCGATGTCCGTGGAACGAGATCGATCTTGTTGAGGATCAGGATCTTCGGTTGCCGCAGCTCAGGCAACTTGCCGAGGATGGCGGTGCTCTCCTGATCAAGGCCCTTGCGCGCGTCGAGGAGAAGGGCAACCACGTCCGCATCGCCCGCCCCGCCCCAGGCGGAGGTCACCATCGCGCGGTCGAGGCGGCGCTTTGGCTTGAAGATGCCGGGCGTGTCGACAAAAATGAGCTGCGCGGCATCGTCGATGGTGATGCCACGCACCAGCGCGCGTGTCGTCTGCACCTTCCGCGAGACGATCGACACCTTGGCGCCAACCAGTTGATTGATCAACGTCGACTTGCCCGAATTGGGCGAACCGATGAGGGCGACGAAGCCGCAGCGCGTTGCCTCCTGTCCCGTGTCGTCCGGGCCATCGTTCACCGCGCCGCTCTCGTTCTCAGGTACCATCAGCCGTCCAGATCTGTTCACGCACGAGAAACTCCCGTGCCGCGGCCTGCTCGGCCACGCGTTTCGAGGTGCCCGCGCCTTCGGCCGGCGCCATGCCACGCACCATGACCGCGATGCGGAAGTGCGGAGCATGATCCGGTCCGGACCGGCTGGCAACGATATAGCTCGGGGTTGGCAGTCCGCGCCCTTGCGCCCATTCCTGCAAGGCGGTCTTGGCGTCGCGCAGGGGTCGGCGCGGCGCGTGCAGTCGCTCGCCGAAGGCGCGCTCCACGATGCCCTGCGCTGCCGCCGCGCCGCCATCGACGAAGGCCGCGCCGACGATCGCCTCGCAGATATCGGCGAGGATGGCCGCGTTCTGCTGCGCGCCGGCGGCAATCTCGCCATCACCGAGCCGCACATGGTCGCTCACGCCCCAGGTGGCCGCGACCTCGGCGCAGCTCTCACGACGGACGAGCTCGGCCAGACGGCGCGAGAGCTCGCCCTCCTCCGCATCCGGAAAGGCACGGAATAGCATGTCCGAGACAGCGAGACCGAGCACCCGGTCGCCGAGAAACTCGAGCCGCTGATAAGTCTGCGCCTTGTCGGACGGCACGGCGCTGATATGGGTCAAGGCCTGGACCAGGAGATCGCTACGGCCAAACCGATAGCCGATGCGATCCTCGATGGCGCGCAGACCTGAGTTCTTCGTCTTCATCACTTCACAGGCGTGAACAGCCGGCTCCACCGGACGGTCCAGGGCCACTCCCAGAACTTCCATCCCGAAGCCCCCTCTTCCACCGAGAAGAAGATGACTTCGGCCCGCCCCACGAAATTCTCGAACGGAACGAAGCCGACGACGTTCTCGTCACGGGAATCCGTGGAATTGTCGCGGTTGTCGCCCATCATGAAATAATGGCCCGGCGGCACCTTGTAAGCGTAGGTGTTGTCCCAATAGCCGGTATCACCCTCGCGCTCGATAACCACATGGCTGACACCGTTGGGCAGTGTCTCCATGTAGCGAGGCACCGATACCTCGCGTCCCCAGAGATCCTGGGACTTATAATCCGGCAGCTGCTCGCGCGGCACGATCTTCCCGTTGATGTAGAGCCGCCCGGACATCATCTGGACGGTATCACCCGGCAAGCCGATGACGCGCTTGATGTAATCCGTCGAATTGTCCTTCGGCAGCTTGAAGACGGCGACATCGCCCCGCTGCGGCTCGGAGCCGAAGACCCGGCCGGAGAAAGGCGGCAGGCCGAAGGGGAAGGAATAGCGCGAATAGCCGTAGGCGTATTTCGAGACGAACAGGTAATCGCCGATCAGAAGCGTCGGGATGAGCGATCCCGAGGGAATATTGAACGGTTGAAACAGGAAGGTGCGGACCACCAGGGCGATGAGCAGGGCCTGCACGATAACCTTGACGGTATCCCAGATGCCGCCATCGGCCCGCTTGTTTTCCGCTTGCTTCACTGTGCCCTGATCCATGTCTGGCCTTTCCGCCGATCGGAGCCGGCACGCCGTGTGGTCTACCTTACTGTTCCCGATCCCGCAACGCGACGCATCAACGTCTCGCCGCACGGCGAAAATATGCTTGGGCAGATCTGATCACGCCAACGTGTCACCCGAAACGTGCCTTGCGCAGGGCCGGGCTCGTCCTGCCCTGCTTGTAACCGCTTTGCGGTACTCCGGTTGGAGCATATGGGAAAGGCGCCGGGGTGTTTCCAGCCATGCACCCTGCGCGGACCGACCAGAGTTCACCGGGGCCGCGCCTCGATGATGACGAAAGCCTGGGCCATGGGCGGGTCATCGGTCAACGACACGTGGATGAAAGCCTCGTGGCCGGGTGGCAGCATAGCCGCCAGCCGTTGCGCCGCGCCACCGGTCAGACGCATGGTCGGTTGACCGCTCGGCAGATTGACCACTTCCATATCCCGCCAGAACACACCGCGCGAAAGCCCGGTGCCGAGTGCCTTCGCGCAGGCCTCCTTCGCGGCGAAGCGCCGTGCGTAGGTCGGCGCGCGCGCCCTGCGCGCGTCTGCCTTGGCCCGTTCCCCCGCCGTGAAGATACGGTGGGTGAAGCGGTCCCCGAAGCGCGTAAGCGAACGGCTGATACGATCGATATCGCAGAGATCGGAGCCGATGCCGATGATCATGACGCGGGACGCGCCGCGTCCATGGCCGCACGCATGGTCCGAATGGCCTGATCGAGGCCGACGAAAATGGCATCCGAGATGAGGGAATGCCCGATGTTGAGCTCGGCGATTTCCGGCAGGGCCGCGACGGGCGCCACCGAAGCCACCGTCAGGCCGTGGCCGGCGTGGATCTCGAGGCCGAGCGAGGCGCCATGGCTCGCCGCTGCGGCGAGCCGCTCGATTTCCCTTCCCACACGCCCCGTCTCACCGTCGATGACGGCGTGGCAATAGGTGCCGGTGTGCAGTTCGACGACCGGCGCGCCGAGTGCCGCGGCCGCTTCCATCACAGCCCGCTCGGGCTCGACGAACAGCGACACGCGAATGCCGGCCGCCTTCAGCTCGGCGATCACGGGCGCCAGATGCGCCCGGCCAGCGATGATGTCGAGCCCGCCCTCGGTCGTCCGCTCCTCGCGCTTCTCAGGCACCAGGCAGACAGCGTGCGGCTTCACCCTGAGCGCGATCGAGACCATTTCGGATGTTGCGGCCATCTCGAAATTGAGCGGCAGGGCCACTGCGGCGCGCAGCTCGACGATATCCTCATCGCGGATATGCCGGCGGTCCTCGCGCAGATGTGCGGTGATGCCGTCAGCCCCAGCGGCGGCCGCAACCTTCGCTGCGGCAACGGGACTGGGATAGGAGCCGCCGCGCGCATTACGCAGGGTCGCGACATGGTCGATATTGACGCCGAGCCGCAGATTGGATCGGGCCGTTGTATATATGGACATCGGTCGATAGATCTCACGCGTGAAGGCTTGGACGAATCTGTCGCGCTCCAGTCTCGTCACTTCAGACGTTTATCCCGGTCGCACGGGAACGCCAAAGGTTGAACCGCGGTTCAACCGACGGAGGACCATCGCTGGCTCTGATGCAACGATACGGAAGCCGCTCAGCCTCGCGTGGACGCTGAAGCAGATCGATATATCACGGCAAGAGGACATCGGACGATGGGGCGGCTTTCAGGTTTATCAATTGCAGCTTTATCAGTCCTGGCGCTGTCCGCGATCGCCGGCCCGACCCTTGCCGCAGATCCCTTCGCGGCCCCTGTCAAGGACTGCCGTCCCTGCCGATTCTCGCCGGGCCCCGGCCAGCCAGAGTTCGCGCTGACCTTCGTCTTCACCGGGAGTGGCCAGGAACGGCAACTGACAGCGCTCGAGATCGCCCGCGCGGACGGTGGCCAGCCCCAGCGGCTGCGCATCAACAAGCGTGATGCCGGAGAATTTCCCATCGCCACGGCCGATTTCCCCGACGGCTTCACCCTCGACACGGCCGACATGAATTTCGACAAGCTCGGCGATCTCTCCATCACCACGCAGATCGCGGCCAACAACACGAACGCGCTCTACTGGATCTACCAGCCGGACACGCAGAGCTTCGCGCCGCTGGAACGCCTCAACGATGACGGCATCGAGACGACCTTGACGGTGGGTCCGGACAACCGGCTGGTCGCCCACATTCTCGGCAGCGCGGTCGAATATACGAACTACGACTACGAGGTGACCGGCCATCGTGCCGTCGCGGTGCGCAGCGAGAGCCGCGAGATCGATGGCAATCTCATCATCGAGGTGGTCTCCGATCTCACGACAAACCCCAACAAGGTCGTCAGCCGGATTGTCGTCGGATTCAGCGGCGGCTCCCCCGATCGACAAAGATTCATACGGCAGCTCGATGCGGCGGCAGCGAAGGCGCAAACGCTCTATAAGAATGGAGACGCTGCCGGCGCGGCGACTGTCATGAAGGCCGCGATAGAGGATAAGGAGCTCGGCCTCGTGGTGACGAGCTACCCCGTCACGAATGATGCCGGCGACCTGAAGCTCGCCCGCCAGTTCAACGATTTCGGATTCTACCTCGCCCAGTCGAACCAACTGACACCCGCGATCGCGGTGCTGAAGGACATCACGGACGCCGCCCCCGACCGGACCATCGCCTATCTCAATCTCGGCGATGCCCAATATGCCGCCGGGGAAACGGCGGACGCGCGGGCAAGCTATGCCGAGTTCCGCAAGCGTATGGCGGCGGCCGGCAAATCGGCTGACATTCCGTCACGGGTGGTCGAGCGTCTGCGTTGACCCCGGAGCGCACCGAGCCTGGCCGGCTCGGGTATGCAAGGCGATTGGGGGGCAGGCGCGGCTGTGTACCCGTGCTTCGCGAAAGAGACGCAGGCAGCCCACCGCCGCGATCGCAGCTTGCGTTTCCCACCCTGATGCGCTAACGAGCAGCCTTCGCGTTCGCCTGGCCGGGGGCTGAACGGACGGTGTGGCCTTGAATGAGGCCATGCAAGGGGCATTGCCCCAGCGTCCCGTGTTCCCGCCTTCGAACATTCCGCTCGGGCCTTGGCAGGCTCGAAGGGCTTGGCGCCGGCGGCAACGCGAGGGATGAACAGAAAGGCCAGTCATGCCACTTTACGAGCACGTTTTCCTGGCGCGCCAGGATGTAACGTCGCAGCAGGTCGAGGCCCTTGTCGAGCAGTACAAGGGTATCATCGAAGCCGGCGGCGGTTCGGTTCCGAAGGTCGAGCCGTGGGGCGTCAAGTCCCTCGCCTTCCGGATCAAGAAGAACCGCAAGGCGCATTTCACGCTCCTGAACATCGATGCCCCCCCGGCCGCCGTCGCCGAGATGGAGCGCCAGATGGGCTTGAGCGAAGACGTCCTGCGCTTCATGACGCTGCGCGTCGAGGAGCTCGAGGAAGGCCAGTCGGTCATGCTGCAGAAGCGCGATCGCGATGATCGTCGCGAAGGCGGTGGCCGCTTCGATCGCGAGGGCGGCGGTGGCCGCTTCGATCGTGGAGACCGCGGTGATCGCGGTGATCGTGGCCCGCGCCGCGAACGCTCCAATGACGACGACGCTTCCGACGAGGCTTGATCCATGAGCACGACATCTTCTCCCCGCCGTCCGTTCTTCCGCCGCCGCAAGACCTGCCCGTTCTCGGGCGTCAATGCGCCGAAGATCGACTACAAGGACACGCGTCTGCTCTCGCGCTACATCTCCGAGCGCGGCAAGATCGTTCCTTCGCGCATCACGGCCGTTTCGGCCAAGAAGCAGCGTGAGCTGGCCCAGGCCATCAAGCGCGCACGCTTCCTCGGCCTTCTGCCTTACGTGATCAAGTAAGATACGTTTCGACCGGTCATGGCGTCTCGATCGCCATGACCGTGGACTGCCCGCCGGAGGTGCCGGAGCCGACGTCACGCAAGGCTCTTGTTGCAAAGGCTCCTCATGCTCCGGCTTCGTCGTGAAACATCGCCCCGAACAGACCTGTCCGGGGACAATCCGTTGGGTTGGACCTTGATCCTTCCCTAACCCTGCAGGACGCAGCGGGACAGCAGACGATGGCTACAGCTTTCCTGGTCGGCATTGGCGCCGGCATCGTATCGGCGCTGCTTTTCGCGGTCGTGATCTCCGGATCCGTACTGGCGCTGCTGCTGTCCTACATCGCTCCCCTGCCCATTCTCGTAGCGGCGCTCGGCTGGAATCACCGGGCTGGCCTCATTGCGGTCGCCACGGGCGCCGCGAGCCTCGCCGTGATCTTCGCCCCGACAAGCGGCCTCGCCTACGCCATCGGCATCGGCCTGCCAGCCTGGTGGCTCGGCTATCTCACACTGCTCGCCCGTCCGGGCGAAAACGGACCTGTTTGGTATCCCATCGGGCGGGTTCTCGCCTGGGCCGCCGGCATCGCCGCCGGCGTCACATTCGCGGGCGCCTGGGGGATCGGCGGCAGCTATGCCGACTTCGAGGCAACCATGGGTCGTGCCATCCGCGCGTTTCTCACGATGGAGAGCGCGCCCGGCGGACAGCCGGCCCCCTCGCCCGACGCGCTTGGCCTGCCATCCGGCATAGCTGTGGATGATCTGGTTGACGCCATCATCACGGCGGTTCCGCCGCTGGCGGCCGCCTCCTTCGTCCTGATGCTGACACTGAACCTCTGGCTCGCGGCGAAGACCGTCTCCATATCGCAGCGCCTGCCGCGACCGTGGCCCGCTATCGCCGATACCGCGATGCCGCGCGTGATGCTTCCGGCGCTCGTCGTCGCGGCGGTGATTGCGGTGGTCGGCGGCGGCTTCATCGGCCTCATCGCCACGGCCCTCGTCGGCTCCCTTATTTGCGCCTATGCCCTGCAGGGACTGGCGGCGCTGCATGCGCTCACGCGCGGCAAGCCGGGGCGCCCGTTCATTCTCGGCCTCACCTACGCAGTTCTGGTGATCTTCCTCGTGTGGATCCTGCCAATCCTCGCCCTTTTCGGAATCATCGACACGCTCATGGGACTGCGGGCGCGCCGATCAGGTATCGCGGGCTCCGCCCCTTAAGTCCCGTTTCGTTCGATCCAAAGCATTCAAACGTTCTACAAGGAGACTGACATGGAAGTTATTTTGCTCGAGCGCGTCGCCAAGCTCGGCCAGATGGGCCAGACCGTTCGCGTCCGCGACGGCTATGCCCGCAACTATCTCCTGCCCCAGGGCAAGGCCCTGCGCGCCACGAAGGCCAATGCGTCGCGCTTCGAGGCGCAGCGCGCCCAGCTCGAGGCCCGCAACCTCGAGCTGAAGACCGAGGCGGAAGCCGTCGGCGCCAAGCTCGATGGTGAGAGCGTGCTCATCGTCCGCCAGGCAGGCGAATCCGGCGTGCTCTACGGCTCGGTCTCGCCGCGCGACATCGCCGAGGTGCTCACAGCCGCCGGCTTCAGCGCCAACCGCCAGCAGATCGTGCTGAACGCACCCATCAAGACGCTTGGGCTGCACAGCGTGCCGGTTACGCTGCATCCGGAAGTCGAAGTGACGATCACCGTCAATGTCGCCCGCAGCCCGGAGGAAGCCGAGCGCCAGGCCCGTGGCGAAAGCGTCACGACCCGTGAGGAGACCAACCTCGATGACCTCGGCCTCGAAGTGGGCGCCGCCCTGGCCGAAGCCGCGGGCGACGACGAGTAAGTAATTCGTTATCCTACACAAGCGCTTGGCATGCGCTGAGGTAAAGGGTGCCAGTCCGCTGGCACCCGTTGCGCTTTTTGGCTTTGCTTCTTAGCTTACCCTTATCTGATCACGGCGATCGCGACGGCGACGCTTTGGTGCGACGAGGCGAGTAATGGAAGCATTACTGCGATTTTTGCTTGGTCGGCTTGTTCAGCGAGGGTCTCTCACCCTCTCCATTGCAGACGGCCAACCCATGATTTTCGGCGATGGGACGGGAGATCCCATCCACGCGCGCCTGATTGACAGGCGGGCCACCATTGCCCTCATTCTTGATCCGGACACGGCGCTCGGCGAGCTCTACATGGATGGCCGCCTTGTGATGGAGCGCGGTGACATCGCGGATTTGATCGCCCTTGGGATGATCAACCTCCGCGATACCGGCGAGACCCTCCCCGTCAGGCTACTCCGCGGCTGGCGCAGGCTGCGTCGCGGATTCACCCAGCGGAATATCGCGTCGCGATCCCAACGCAATGTCGCCCATCACTATGATCTCGATGGCAGGCTCTATGCGCTCTTCCTCGATTCGGACAGGCAGTATTCCTGCGCCTATTTCGAGGAACCGGGCTATTCGCTCGATGATGCCCAATTGGCCAAGAAGAGACATCTGGCAGCTAAGCTCCTGGTGGAGCCGGGGCAGAAGGTTCTCGATATCGGCTGCGGCTGGGGTGGGCTCGGGCTCTACCTCGCCGAGCGCTGTGGCGCCAAGGTGACCGGCGTCACGCTTTCGCAGGAGCAGCTGGCGGTCGCGCGCAACCGGGCGACGGAAGGCGGGCTCGGCAATCAGGTCGAATTCCGCCTGCAGGACTATCGCTCACTGACGGAGACTTTCGATCGCATCATCTCCGTCGGCATGTTCGAGCATGTGGGCGTGCCCTATTATAAGGCCTATTTCGAAACGGTCCGGGATCGCCTGGCCGACGATGGTGTGGCGGTGATCCACTCGATCGGACGGATGGGGCCGCCCGGCAGCACGAACTCATGGATCGACAAGTATATTTTTCCAGGTGGCTATATCCCTGCCCTCTCGGAGGTCCTGCCCCACATCGAGAAGGCGGGCCTGGTTGTGACGGACATCGAGATCCTGCGCCTGCATTACGCGGAGACGCTGAAAGCTTGGCGTCAGCGTTTCCACGCGCGCCGGGAGGAGGTTCTAGCCCTCTATGACGAGCGCTTCCTGCGCATGTGGGACTTCTATCTCGCCGGTTCCGAGATGTCCTTCCGCCACGACGGTATGATGGTCTTCCAGGTTCAGCTCGCCAAGCAACAGGAAAGCGTGCCTCTGACCCGGGACTATATCGCCCGCCGGGAGAACGCCCTGCGCGCTCGGGAAGGCAAGCCTCGCGACCTGCGTCTCGCAGGTGAATAATTCGGTGTCGACTCCAGCGCGGAACGAGCCGCACTGTCGGCGCGCTGGTTGCGCGTGGAACAGTCAACGGGCAATCCGGCAACAGTGGACAATATTTATCCGCTGGTTGTGAATCGAGTGAGTTGCGGGACTTCCCCAGCCGTCGCGTAGGCCGACCCTTGGTCCGTGCTAGAGTGAGCGAAGCGACTCACGTGTTAGGGCGGTAAGGTGGCGGTGAATAGTCTGGTAGCGCGGCTTGAGACGGTGAGTGAGGCACAGTTCCGCCTCGCGCCGCATAACATCGATGCCGAGCAGGCGCTCCTCGGGGCCGTTCTCGTCAACAACGATGCCTATTTCCGCGTCTCAGACTTCCTTGAGGCGGAGCACTTCCAGGAGGAGGTGCACCGGCGCATTTATGAAGTCGCGACCAGCCTCATCAAAGCCGGCAAGATCGCGACGCCGATCACCCTGAAGACCTTCCTCGGCGATCAGGATCTCGGCGGCGTCACCATCCCGCAGTATCTGGCGCGCCTTGCCGCCGAAGCCACAACTATCATCAACGCCGAGGACTACGGCCGGACCATCCACGACCTCGCCGTCCGCCGCCGCCTGATCGAGATCGGCGAGGACATGGTCAACGAGGCCTATGATTCGGCCGTTGATGTCTCGCCGCGCGACCAGATCGAGGAAGCGGAGCGGCGCCTCTACGAGCTGGCCGAGACGGGGCGCTACGACGGCGGGTTTCAGAACTTCGCGACGGCGCTGACCGCCGCCGTCGATGTGGCGGCCGCCGCCTACAAGCGGGAAGGCAAGCTTTCGGGCCTCGCCACCGGGCTCCACGATCTCGACCGGATGATGGGCGGCCTGCAGCCGTCGGACCTCGTCATCCTCGCCGGCCGCCCCGCCATGGGCAAGACCTCGCTCGCCACCAACATAGCCTTCAACATCGCCAAGGCCTATCGCGGCGAAAAGCAGCCCGACGGCGCCGTGAAGACCATGAATGGCGGCATCGTCGGCTTCTTCTCGCTGGAAATGTCGTCGGAGCAGCTCGCCAATCGTATCATCGCCGAACAGGCGGGCATTCCCTCCTACAAGATCCGGCGCGGCGACATCCGCGAGGATGAGTTCTACAAGATCAGTGATGTCGCGCGTGAGATGCAGACCATTCCGTTCTACATCGACCAGACGGGCGGCCTGTCGATCGCCCAGCTCGCCGCCCGCGCGCGCCGCCTGAAGCGCCAGCGTGGCCTTGATCTTCTCGTGGTGGACTATCTGCAGCTTCTCTCCGGCTCGTCCAAGAAGGGCGAAAACCGTGTGCAGGAACTCACCGAGATCACCACCGGCATGAAGGCCCTGGCCAAGGAGCTCGCCGTGCCGATCGTGGCGCTGTCGCAGCTCTCGCGTCAGGTCGAGTCGCGCGACGACAAGCGGCCGCAACTGTCGGATCTGCGCGAATCGGGCTCAATCGAGCAGGATGCCGACGTGGTCATGTTCGTCTATCGTGACGAATATTATCTCAAGAACAAGGAGCCCAAGATGGGCACCGAGGAGCACTTCAAGTGGCAGGCCGAGATGGACCAGGCCCACGGCAAGGCCGAAGTGATCATCGGCAAGCAGCGCCATGGTCCGACCGGCACGGTCCAACTCTCGTTCCAGGCTGATGTGACCCGCTTCGGCAATCTGGCGCAGGAAGATCACCTGCCTGAGCAATACTGACGGTGGGCGCGCCGCGCCAACATCCGCTGAGATGAGGTTCCCCTCATTGTGACCGCTTCCGCTTTCCCCGATGCTTCCCTCGCCGGTGTCCGTGAGCCAGACGCCGGCGCCCTGCTGACCATCGACCTCAAAGCCCTTGTGAAGAACTGGCGCACGCTCGCCGGAGAGGCGCCGGACGCGGAATGCGCCGCGGTCATCAAGGCCGATGCCTACGGGATAGGTCTGGAGCAGGCGGCGCGCGCGCTCACGGATGCGGGCTGCACGACGTTCTTCGTCGCCCATCTCAGCGAAGCCGAGCGCTTCCGCTCCGTCAACAGCGCCGCGACCCTTTACGTGCTCAACGGCCTCCTGCCGGGAACCGCCGCGCATTTCGCCGCGATCAACGCCCGACCGGTTCTCGGTTCGCGCGAGGAAATCGAGGAATGGGGCGCCTATTGCGCCGCCGTCGGGAGCAAACTGGCCGCGGCGGTCCATATTGATACCGGCATGAACAGGCTTGGCCTACGGCTGGACAGCGCGACGAAGCTTGTCAGTGAGACCACGCTGATGGAAACCTTCATGCCGACGCTGGTGATGAGCCACCTGGTATCCGCCGAGGTTCCGGCGCTGCCGGTCAACGCCAGGCAGGTCAAGGCGTTCCAGGCCGCGCGTGCCCTCCTTCCCGGCGTCCCCGCCTCGCTCTGCAATTCGTCAGGGATCTATCTGCCGGAGCGGCCGCATTACGATCTACTGCGCCCGGGCTACGCGCTCTATGGCGGCAATCCGCGCCCGGGGCGGGACAATCCCATGGCGCCCGTCGTCCGGCTCGCGGCCAGGATCATCCAGATCCGGACGGTGCCGGACGCGGAAACCGTCGGCTACAGCGGCCATTGGACAGCGGAAGGGCGTCGGCGGATCGCGACGGTGAGCCTCGGCTATGCCGACGGCTTCCTGCGCAGCCTCAGCGGCACCAACCTGAAACCCGGCGGCGACGCTGTCGTCGGTGGCATCCGATGCCCGATCGCCGGCCGAATCTCCATGGATCTCGTCACCCTCGATATCTCGGCGCTCGCCGAGGACGCGGTGAAGCGGGGCGACTACGCCACCTTCATAGGGGACGGCATCAGCATCGACGAGGTCGGCGCGCGCGCCGGCACGATCGGCTATGAAATCCTCACCAGTCTCGGCCACCGGTTCGCGCGGCGCTACAAGGGGCTGGAAGACTAGTGGCGCGTGGGGCGGTCAGCTACATCTGCCAAAGCTGCGGCGCGGTCTACAACCGCTGGCAGGGCAAGTGCGACGCTTGCGGGGCTTGGAACACGCTGGCGCAGGAAGCCTCCGGCCCGCCCGTGCCCGTTCCGGGCGCGAGCCGCGCGGCGGCGCGCGGCAAGGGACGCATCTTTCCGCTGGAGGGTCTGCAGGGCTCCAGCATGGATGCGCCACGGGTGCCGTCCGGGATCGGCGAGCTCGATCGGGTCACCGGCGGCGGCTTCGTGCCCGGCTCGGTCATTCTCATCGGCGGAGATCCCGGCATCGGCAAGTCCACGCTGCTGACCCAAGCCAGCGCTGTCATGGCCCGAGCCGGCCACCGTGTCGCCTATATCTCCGGTGAAGAAGCGGTCGCGCAGGTGCGCCTGCGCGCGGAGCGGCTCGGCCTCAACGACGCGCCCGTCGAGCTCGCGGCCGAGACCCATGTCGAGGACATCATCGCCACCCTGTCGCATGGGACGGTGCCACGCCTCGCCATCATCGATTCGATCCAGACCATGTGGACCTCGAGCGTCGAGGCGGCGCCCGGCACCGTGACGCAGGTCCGCGGCAGCGCGCAGGCGCTCATTCGCTTCGCCAAGACCACCGGCACGACCGTCATCCTGGTGGGCCACGTCACAAAGGACGGCCAGATCGCGGGTCCTCGCGTCGTCGAGCACATGGTCGATGCCGTCGTCTCCTTCGAGGGCGACAGCGGCTACCACTTCCGCATCCTGCGCGCGGTGAAGAATCGCTTCGGCCCGACCGACGAGATCGGCGTGTTCGAGATGACGGGGCGTGGGCTTGCCGAGGTGTCGAACCCCTCCGCGCTCTTTCTGTCCGGCCGGGATCTCTCCGCGGCCGGCACCGCGGTCTTCGCCGGAATGGAGGGGACCCGGCCCCTGCTCGTCGAAATCCAGGCGCTGGTCGCGCCATCGAGCCTTGGCACCCCGCGCCGCGCGGTCGTCGGCTGGGATCCGAGCCGGCTGTCCATGGTGCTTGCGGTGCTGGAAGCTCACGGCGGGTTGAAGCTCGGTCAGCACGACGTCTATCTCAATGTCGCCGGTGGCCTGAAGATCACCGAGCCCGCGGCCGATCTCGCGGCGGCTGCCGCGCTCGTTTCCTCGCTCGCGGGCGTCGCTCTGCCTTCGGATACGGTCCATTTCGGCGAAATAGGCCTGTCCGGCGCGGTGCGGCCGGTATCCCAGGCTCAGGCGCGCCTTAAGGAGGCCGCGAAGCTCGGGTTTCATCGCGCCGTGGCCCCGCCGCCAGCGCGCGACCAGGGCGAGAAGGCGCCGCTCGACGTGATGTCGGCGGGTCACATCGTCGATCTCGTGGCGCGCATCGCGGCCGGCGGACAACGCGACCGGCGCGATCAGCGTCTTTCCAAAGGTTAACAAGTTTTATTGGACAGAGCTTTGCGAGAGGTGACGACCGCCGTAACGCGAGCTATACCAACCTGATAGTACGTTACGCCCCCGTACACCCGCCCTGATTCGCGGTTTCCAGGCTCGATCATGCCCGTCGCACTTCTTGACCTTATCGTTATCGGCGTCGTCCTGCTGTCCGCCCTTCTGGCGGCAGTGCGAGGCTTTACCCGCGAGGTCCTCGCAATCGCCTCGTGGGTTGCCGCGGCCGTCGCTGCCCTCTTCCTGCACGCCCAGGTGCTTCCCTATGTGAAGCCGCATATCGCTAACCCGACGATCGCGCTGGTCGTTGCCATAGCGGCGGTCTTTCTTGTCACGCTGATCATCGTGTCCTTCATTACGGTGCAGTTGTCCGACCTGGTGCTGGATTCCCGCATCGGTGCCGTGGATCGTTCGCTGGGCTTCATTTTCGGCGCAGCTCGCGGCTTTCTGATTTGCGTTGTCGGGTTTCTTTTCTTCAATTGGCTCGTGAAGCCAGACATGCAACCTGAATGGGTGCAGCAGGCCAGAACCAAGCCTCTGCTGCAATCGACAGGCGATCGTCTGGTGGCGATGTTGCCGGATGACCCTGAAAGCACCATCTTGCAGAAGTTGCGCCGTCCGAGCCCGGATGGAGATGCTGATGTCCCGGCCGAACCCGAGACATCGCCGCAGACGCCCGCCAATGGGCAACCTGCGCCGCAACGCCGCAGCGAGGCGCCGGTTAGAAACGGTGCCACTGGTGCTACAGGTGCGTCCCGGTAAACCGCGGTTGCGGTCGCGTTCGGTTACCGGCGGGAGACTCAATGATGGAAGATAGCCGCGGATTCGACGATTTCGATTCCGAAGCTGATACCCTGCATGAGGAGTGCGGGGTATTCGGCATTTATGGGCACCCCGACGCCGCCGCGATCACCGCGCTCGGCATGCATGCGCTGCAGCATCGCGGCCAGGAAGCCGCCGGCATCGTGTCCTTCGACGGCACCCGCTTCCAGTCGGAGCGGCATCTTGGCCTCGTCGGCGATAACTTCTCCGATCCCGCGACCATAGAGCGCCTGAAGGGCCATATCGCCATCGGCCATACGCGGTACTCTACTACCGGCGCGACGATTTTGCGCAATGTGCAACCCCTGTTCGCTGAACTTGCGAGCGGCGGTTTCGCGGTGGCGCATAACGGCAATCTCACCAACGGCCTCACGCTCCGGCGCAGGCTGGTCGCCGAAGGCGCGATCTGCCAGTCGACCTCCGACACGGAAGCGATCCTCCACCTCGTGGCCCGCTCGCGCCGCACGCGCTTTCTTGAGCGCTTCATCGACGCTCTGCGCCAGATCGAGGGTGGCTATGCCATCGTCAGCCTGACCAACAAGAAGCTCATCGGCGCGCGCGACCCGCTCGGCATTCGCCCGCTGGTGCTTGGCGAACTCGACGGCCACTACATCCTCGCCTCCGAGACCTGCGCCCTCGATATTATCGGCGCCCGATTCGTCCGGGATATTGAGAATGGCGAAGTGGTGGTCATCTCGGAAGCCGGCCTTGAGAGCCATCGGCCCTTCCCGGCCCAGCCGGCCCGCCCCTGCATCTTCGAATATGTCTATTTCTCCCGGCCGGATTCGGTCGTGAACGGCCGTTCCGTCTACGGTGTCCGCAAGGCCATCGGCGCAACACTCGCGCGGGAAGCGCCTGTCGATGCGGACATCGTCGTGCCAGTGCCCGATTCCGGCGTGCCGGCGGCGCTCGGCTTCGCCCAGGCCGCGGGCATCCCCTATGAACTCGGCATCATTCGCAACCACTACGTCGGCCGCACCTTTATCGAGCCGACCCAGGCCATCCGCGCGCTCGGCGTGCGGTTGAAGCACTCGGCAAACCGCGCTCTCGTCGAGGGCAAGCGCATCGTGCTGATCGACGATTCGATCGTCCGTGGCACGACATCGGTCAAGATCGTGCAGATGATGCGGGACGCCGGCGCCACGGAAGTGCATTTCCGCATCGCCTCCCCGCCGATCATGTATCCCGACTACTACGGCATCGACATGCCGGATCGCGAGAAACTGCTCGCGGCCCGCATGAGCCTGGAGGAGATGCGGGAGTTCACCGGCGTCGACAGCCTGGCTTTCGTATCCGTCGACGGCCTCTACAGGGCGCTCGGCGAGAAGGACGGCCGCAACCCCTCCCAGCCGCAGTTCACCGATCACTATTTCACCGGTGATTATCCCACCACACTGACAGACCTCATGGGGGAGCGCACGTCGCAGTTGTCCCTCCTTGCGGAAGCCGGCTGATCGGCGTCCTGCGCGCTTTTCCGGTGAAATCCATGGCGCCGGAAAAGCGCTATCTCATTGATTTTACGCACTTTCGGACGCCGAACCGCTCCGCGCTTTAGCTGGAAATGCTCTAGGGCCAATCAACATTCAAGAATTGCCAAGAGATACCACCGTCATCACCGGGCTTGTCCCGGTGATCCCGACCGGAGAGACGCCTCCATTCATCGGGATGGCCGGGACCAGCCCGGCCATGACAACTGAAAACTGACTATCAATTAAACCTAGAACGGAATGCCCATGTCCCGTCCCCTCGCGGATCGCATCGCGCTGGTCACCGGCGCATCCCGTGGCATCGGCCGCGCCGCCGCCCTGGCCTATGCCCGCGCCGGCGCCCATGTGGTCGCGCTAGCCCGCACGGTCGGCGCGCTCGAGGAACTCGATGACGAGATCCGCGCCGCCGGCGGAAACGCCACGCTCGTCCCCGTCGACCTCAATGACTATGACGGCTTGGATCGCCTCGGCGCCGCGCTCCATGAGCGCTGGGGCAAGCTGGACATCCTCCTGGCGAATGCCGGGGTTCTCGGCGTGCTCTCGCCTCTCGGCCATATCGAGCCGAAGGTGTGGGACAATGTCATGGCGATCAATGTCACCGCGAACTGGCGGCTGATCCGATCGCTCGACCCGCTGCTGCGCGTGTCGGACGCGGGCCGCGCCATCTTCCTGTCGTCGGGCGCCGCTCATTCCTGCCGTGCGTTCTGGGGTCCCTACGCGGCCTCGAAGGCGGCGGTCGAGGCGATGGCAAGAAGCTACGCCGCCGAGACCGAAAAAACCGCCCTGCGCGTCATGCTGGTCAATCCCGGCCCGCTGCGCACCGCCATGCGCCGCGCCGCCATGCCGGGCGAGGATCCGCAGACGCTCAAGACGCCGGAAGACCTCGCTCCGCATCTCGTGACGCTGGCTTCGCCGGACTGGACCGAGACGGGCAAGATTTTCGATTTCCCCGCCGGCCGGGTCCTGACGCCGCAAATGCCGGCCTGATTTTTTTCAGCGCTTCCCGATCTGGTTGAAGCAATGAAACTCTGCCGTCGATGAAACTCTGCCGTCATGGCCAGGCTTGCCCCGGCCATCCCGATAAGTGGGGCTTCTTGTCCTTCCGATCGGGATCCCCGGCACAAGACCGGGGATGGCACCGGAGGGGATCAGGTGCTTCACATTGATCGGAAAGGGACTTAGCGCTACCGCCCCCCTCCCTGAGTAAGCGAGATATCAGCGCTTCTTCTTGTCGTAGGGATTGTCGCCCTGGCGCAGCGAGAGCCGGATAGGTGTACCCGGAAGATCAAAAGTCTCGCGCAAGCCATTGACGAGATAGCGTGAATAAGACGTCGGCAGCGATGCGAGCTGATTGCCGAAGACCGCGAAATGCGGCGGCCGGCTCTTCACCTGCGTCATGTAGCGGATCTTGATGCGGCGGCCCGAGACGGCCGGCGGAGGATGCGCCGTTGTGGCGTCGGCAAGCCACCGGTTCAGCTGCGAGGTCGATATGCGGCTGTTCCAAACCTCATGGGCGGCGACGACGGCTTCCATCAGTTGGTCGATGCCGCGCCCGGCAAGTCCGGACAGCGGCACGATCGTCACGCCCTTCACCTGCGACAGCAACCGCGCGGCCTCTTCCTTCAGTGTCTTCAGGAGGCCGGGCTGATCCGCGACCAGATCCCATTTGTTGAGCCCGATGACCAAGGCCCGCCCCTCACGCTCAATGAGGTCGACGATGGTGAGATCCTGCTTCTCGAAGGGAATGGTGGCATCCAGCAGCACGACCACGACTTCGGCGAAACGCGCGGCGCGCAATCCGTCGGCGACGGACAGCTTCTCGAGCTTGTCCTCGACGCGGGCGCGCTTGCGCAGCCCCGCGGTGTCGAACAGCTTGATCGGCCGGCCGCGCCACTCCCAGTCGAGAGAAATGGAATCACGCGTGATCCCGGCTTCGGGACCGGTGAGCAGACGGTCCTCGCCGACCATGCGGTTGATGAGCGTGGACTTGCCGGCATTGGGACGACCGACGATGGCGATGCGAATGGACCGCGATGCCTCGTCCTCTTCATCGTCATGCTCGGGAGCGGGCAGAAGGGCGGCAAGTGCGTCATAGAGGTCGCTCGTGCCTTCGCCATGTTCGGCCGAGATCGGCACGGGATCGCCGAGGCCGAGCGTGAAGGCCTCGTAGGAGGCTTCAAGCCCGCTGCGCCCCTCGGCTTTGTTGGCGAGGAGCACGACGGGCTTGCCGGACTTGCGGACGAGATCGGCGAACTGCCGATCCGAGGGCGTGATGCCGCTGCGGACGTCGATGACGAAAAGAATGACGTCGGCCGCCATCACGGCCGCTTCGGTCTGGGCGCGCATGCGGCCCGTCAGGCTGTCGGCGTCGGCCTCCTCGAGGCCGGCCGTGTCAACCACGGTGAAAGTCAGATCGCCGAGATGGGCCTCACCCTCGCGGCGATCACGGGTAACGCCCGGACGATCATCGACGAGCGCGAGCTTCTTGCCGACAAGCCGGTTGAAAAGGGTCGACTTACCCACATTGGGACGACCGACGATTGCGACTGTGGCGACCATGATCTCGACTGACGGAAAACGAATAAGGGAGCGGAGCAGGCTCTGTACTGGCTACTTGACGGTGACGGGACCGCCCTGCACCAGCGCAAGGTAGAGCTCCGCGCGTTGGCGCAACGCGGGTGGCGCCTCGGCATCGGCGGCGATCTGATCGAACCAGCGCCCGGCGGCTTCATAATTGCCCGCCTTCAGCGCAGCGAGACCGAGGAGTTCGCGGGCTGAATTCCGCCAAGCCTGGCCAGGGGCCGCAAGTGGGGTCAGCTTTGCCTCGATCGTCGACGTGTCACCGGCGTTGAGCCGCAGCATCGCCGCCCGCAGCGTCGCGAGCTGCTGCATCGTCGCAGGCACGCTCCCATCGCTGGACAGCGCCTCGAAGGCGCTGGCGCCGGCGGCTGCGTCACGTCGGCCGATCTCTGCCGCGAGGCGGAAACGCGCGAGATCACGGTAGCCTGCGGGAGCGGTCTTCGCGAGCTCCTGCAAAACCGCCTCCGCCTCCGTCTCCTTGTCGTCGCGCGACAGATCGATCGCCTGTTCGAACTGGTTGCCCGCGGCTCTCGCCGCCTCCACCTGGCGATAGCGCCAGAAGCTCCACCCGCCGGCCGCGAGTGCGATGAGAACGGCAAGGACCACCAGCAGCGGGCCAAAGCGCCCCCACAGTTTGAGATATCTGTCGCGTTTCAGATCGTCTTCGATCTCACGGAAAATGTCGGTCATGAACTGGTGGCCGTCCCAAGCTTCGATCTCAACCCGCGCCAATCGCAGCAGGCCCACGGGTCGCCTAGCATAGTCGCCGCCTCCTGTCCCGGAAAAGTCGCCTCGCGCCCTCAACAGCGCGTGTCCATGGATGCCACGCCGCCGGCCTTGCGACGGGCCGGGCGGTGAGCACACCGATCACCCGGCCCTCCTCGATGCGCTGTAAGAAGCCCGGGCTGATCGGCGCGGCCCTGATAGTCAACGGCGCTATGGCCAAGGCACCGCCAGACGCCGCCAGACCGCGACGCCCATCCATAACTTAGTTTATGATTCGTAAACACTTACGGACTGTGCAATCATTCCTGCGTTCAATGCGAGCCGAGAGGGGCCGGGAGAAGGGGAAAAACTGCGGGTGTAAGCTTGCCACAGTCAGCAATTTCTGATGACTTACACGCATTGGTTGAATTTGATTTCAATATCTAATTTCAAGCGTGGAGCTTTCAGCACATGCACTGGACCCGAGGTTACGTAACCGATGTCGGTTACACTGCGCATTTCTATAGAGAAATGGCACCCGCACATCTGGCATTCGCTGCCTTGGTATCCGGCCGCTCACCGGGCGGAGCTTTTGCTCCGCGACGCGTCGTCGAGCTGGGATGCGGACAAGGCTTCGGTCTTGCCTTGCTCGCCGCCGCGAACCCCCACATCGCGTTCGAGGGTTATGACTTCAACCCCGCGCATGTGGTCCACGCCTCGCGCCTGATTGCCAATGCCGAACTGTCCAACATCGAAGTCATCGAGGCGAGCTTTCAGGAACAGGCGGCGGCCGGGCAGCGGGAGCCTGCCGATATCGTATCGCTTCACGGCATCTGGAGCTGGGTCTCAGCCGACGCCCGCGACGCGATCCTGTCGATCATCCGGCAACGCCTTCGGCCGGAGGGGCTTGTCTATATCTCATACAATTGCCAACCGGGCTGGGCCTCCATTCTGCCCATGCGGCAGTTCATGCTCGATACCCGCCAGCGCAACCCCGGCCATTCCGACACGCAAGTCGGCCTCGCGCTCGATCAGCTGACACAATTGCGCAATGGCGGTGCCGCCTATTTCACGGCCAACCCACCCGCCGCGGCCCATCTCGATCACCTGCTGAAACAGGATAAGATTTATCTCGCGCACGAATATTTCGGGGCGGACTGGGAGATCATGCCCTTCGCCACGGTCGCCGCGATGTTGGACGAGGCCAAGCTCGGATATGTCGGCTCCGCGACCATTGCGGAGAACCTCGATCAATATGCCGTACCCTCGGCCCTTCATGAGATGGTGGCGAGCGCCCACGATGTGGGGTTGAGGGAGACGATACGTGACTACGCCGCCAACAAGCGCTTCCGCCGGGACATCTTCTCCCGAGGTATGACGCCACTCACCAAGGCGGAACATCGCGAGCTGCTGGAACGTGTTCGCTTCGTCGGCGTCCGACCGCGCGAGGATTTCAAATTCACTTTCCAAGGCCCTCTCGGAGAGCTGACAGGAAAGGAGGAACTCTACAAGCCTGTCGCGGATCTCGTCGCGCAGAAACCCGCAACGGTCGAGGAGCTGCGCGCCCTGCCCGCCTTCCGCAACGAGAGCCTCGGCACGTTGCTCGACTGCCTGGCGCTGCTCATCCATTCGCATCAGGTCTTCGCGCTGACGCCTGGCGTCCCAACCGACCCAGCTCCCTCGCAGCGCTTCAACCGATGGATCACGGAGCGACTGAAAATTGGGCGGGTCTATCATTCCATCGCTTCGCCGGTTCTGGGCAGCGGATTACCCGTTGACGACTTCGATCTTCTTGCCTTGAGCGCCGTCTTCGACGGCTGCCATGAAGACCTGTCCAGCATCACCCGGCATGCCTTGAACATCTTCAAGCTGCTGGAGCGGCGCCCGCAACGCGAGGGCACCGCCCTCACGGACGACGAAGAAGCCACACGTTTCCTGGAAAATCAGATCCAGCCAATAATAGAAAATAAATTTCCTCTTTGGCGAAAACTTGGAATCATCTAATCCTTGCAATATTATTCCTCATTATTTTCTTTATATTTAGAAAAGAAATGAATTTCCATGATGATAACATTTAGACACCTTCGTTATTTCGAAGCCCTTTCACGGCATCGGCATTTTGGACGCGCCGCCGAAGAATGTTCGGTGACGCAGCCAGCGCTCTCCATGCAGATGCGCGAGCTGGAGACCTTGCTCGGAACTCCTCTGATCGAACGCCGGCGCGGCGACGTTCAATTGACGGAGGTCGGCCATGAGGTTGCGCGGCGCGCCCGTGATATTCTGGCAACCGTGCTCGATCTCACCGAATTCACACGGCGCACAAGCGGACCGCTGTCCGGCCCCTTCGTTCTCGGCGCCGAGCCTTCGATCGCCCGGTATCTCATTCCAGGTACGCTGCCCCAGATCAAGGCAGGCTTCCCGGCATTGGAACTGACGCTGCGCGAGACTATGACGGGTGCCCTCGTGGGCGAATTGATCTCAGGCCGGATCGACGCGATTCTCGTCTCCCTTCCGCTTGAACATCCCGACATTGAAACGTTGCCGCTATTCGACGAGCACCTGCTCTACGTCACGCCGGCGCAGAACCACGGCAACCCGCCCTCACACATGCTCTCGCCGAGCCTGGTGGCCGCGGACCAGCTCGTCCTGCTGGAAGACGGCCACAGCCTGCGCGAGCAGGTTCTCAGCTACTGCAATGTGCCGCCCGCGCTTGTCCGTCAGCAGAACGGCGCCAGCAATCTCTCGACGCTGGTGCAGCTGATCGCCAACGGCTACGGCGTCACGCTCCTGCCCGAAATGGCGGCAGCCGTCGAGGTGGCCGAGGACACCCGCGTGAACCTGTCACGTTTCCGGGACCCGGTTCCGCTGCGCACGATTGGGCTTGCATGGCGGCGCAGCTCCCCTCGTACCAACGATTTCCACGCCCTCGGCGAAATCATCGGGGCCGCCGGTCAGCAGTTGATCGAGCGCTGTCGCGGCCGGCTGCCGCTCGTTGAGGACATGCAGCCCACGCGCATCGCGTCATGAGTCGATGCCCTCCATAAACTGGAGGGCCTTCGCCCTGGAGCCCCATTCGGTGGGAGGAGCGTCAAGAAAGCCAGCGCTCGGCCCAGCGGCCGAGCAGGTTGCGCGAACGTGCCGTTCTTTCCCGCTCTTTGATCTGGACATAAATCCGGGCCGGAGGGCGGTCGAAATAACGCAGTAGGGCCGGGCAAAGCCAACCCTCCTGACGGAACTCCCCATTGTAGTAAACGTTTCCGTCGCCCTCGGCGCGGCGCCACTCCAATGTGTATTGATGTCCGGGAAAAGCGGCGGCCGAGAAGACCATGACAAAGCCACGCGCCGCATCCGGTATGCCCGCCGTCGCGAAGTCGATCAGACTATCGGCGCCCGCGACAAACGGCTCCTGCTTCAGCCCCACCTCGGCGTCATCGAATACCCACATGCCAAAATGTTTGTAGGGCGCGATGACATTGATGCTGTTCATCCGTCTCCTCCTGTCGCACCACATCGTCCGATGAACGCCTCGCGGTAACCAGTCCGCGACCATGGTTGTCCATGCCGTACAGCCAGCCGAACGTCGCCGCATCCGCCGGAACACATTGAACACGCCGTCGGGGTTCAGCCTTAGAAGAACAGAGAGGAGGATATCAGAACACTCGCGACAGCGGCTCGGACGATTATGCGTAAAGTCCGGCTAAGCCATTGAAACCAATGGCGGGAGTGACGGGGCTCGAACCCGCGACCTCCGGCGTGACAGGCCGGACGAAATGAGCGGTTTCAAGGCCCCGTTACACTCGCTTTCGCCCAAACGGGGCGAGATTTGAGGGGAAGTGTAACGCGATCCGCCGTCACCCGCCCCATCTTTGCGGACTTGGCAGGACCGAGAATTGCGGCGGCTCCGCTCGCACCGAACCATTGCGAGCGGACCGCTCTGTCCAGTTGGGCATCGAATAGCTCGCCCGGCTCCCGCAGACATGGCACCGAAAGTGTCGAGAGAGCACCACGAGATCGACCGCATCATTGAGTGCGTCCAGGGACGCTATCGCATGTCGGCCACAACTATGGGGGCCTGTGCACCAAATGTGGAGCGATCTCACGCCCAGTGACCGCATGTTTTCTAATGTCATGTTCATAGCCCGGCATCCTACGCCAGCCCACGATATGAGAACAGAAAAAGAACAAACAACGCAAAAAACAGCCCATCTCGAAGGACAGGGCGGCGCCTCGCCCCTACCCCACCTGCGGCCCCTCGTATTCCCGGATTCCGAGCGCGAGCGCGGCGCAGGCAAGCTCGATGGCTTTCGGGATGACCACCGCGCGGCCATCCTCATGGCGGCTGCCCTTCTCATAGAGCTGAATTGAGGGCACGCTGATGCCGAGCAGCCCGGCGGCGCTTGCCTGGGAGATCTTCATGTGCTTGCGCCACGCCTTGAACTGCTCGGGGGTCATGGTAATATCCTTGTCAAGGAGGTGAGCCGCTTCCTTTCCGGTGGGGACCGGGCTTTCACCCGATCCCCGTTGGCTTAGCTGATGATCAGGACCAGGTGCCACCCGAGGAACTTGATCTTCAGCACTACCTTCCGGATTTTCAAACGGCTCACCTCCCTTCAAACCCGAAGCTGAACTGCTTCGGTGGTTTGTTATCGCATACTGAGTAGGCGGAGGCAAGCCTTTTAGCCTACACAGTATGTTTTTTATTTGATGACCTTCGTCCATGTCAGGATCTTGGTCACGCTCTCCCAGAACAGCACGCTTCCGGCGACGAGGCCGAGCACGGTGATCGCCACCCAGCGGGCGAAGCGGCCGAGGGTGGAGACCGCCCGCAACAGCCCTATCCCTTCGCGCATCAGGACGATGTCACCGGGCTGGAGCTGCGCCAAGAAATCCAGCGTCTCTTCCGGCAGTTCGGCCAAGCGCGTGGCGGGCGCCTTCTGTTCATCCATCACAGCCCCCTCAGTCGCGGCCGCGCCCAGCCGCAGCCGGCGATGCCCCGCTCGATCGTGTCGTCAATCCAGTCCTGATCGGCGGCGGTGCGGCCATCGATCAGGACACCAGGAGCGCGAAACACCCGGCATTCACCTTCAGCGACACTGGCCGGTCGCGACGCTCCACATCCGGCCAGAATCAATGCAAGCCCGACGACGGGCAGAAGCTTTGTCAGCCGCATCGACGGCCCCCTTGTCCTGTTCGGCGATGGCAGATTGCGCGGCCTCGTAGCCGCTGGTGTAGATCTGGCGGTAGATGAGAGCGGCCACGACAATGAGCGCGAGCGCCGCGAGCAGCGTGGCGATGAGGCGCGGGTAGCGCCTGATGAAGGCCAGCGCCTCACCAAGAGCGGCGGCAATCATGGAGCCGGCCGCCGGTTGAAGGTGACGCGCCCGGTCAGCACCAGCCAAAGACCGATGCCGCCGGCCGCCAGCACAAGGGCGAAGGCGGCGAGCGACATCGGGTTGTCGATGGCGCCGAGGAAGGCGAGGCCGCCGCCGCCCGTGGCGAAGGTGAGCAGCGCCGACCAGAGCGATTTGCTCTCAGCCGGCTTGATATCATCGGGCACGGCGAGCGCCGGCAGCGCGTCGACCGGTTGCGCCTTGCCGATCTCGGCGGCCTTGAGGGCGGCGAGGAAAGCCTCGCAGTAGGTCGCCACCAACTTCGCCTTGTCCGTGCCGTTGACGATGCGCCGAGCGCCCTCGAAGTCCGGGTCCGGGCGATCGAGATACATCGACATGCGGTGCTTGCCGCGCGTCCACCATCCCTCGATCGTGCCGGGCAGCGAGACCTTGAGATCCGCCTTGCTGTCGAGCATCAGCGACGGGTCAGCCACAATCGGCAGGCCGGACTTGGCCTGCGCATAGGCGTAGTTTTCGGCATGGGTTATCTGCATGCGCCCGCGACCAAACCAGCCCTTGCGCCAGTACGGGGTTTTCACGCTGGGCAGCTTGCCGGACGTCCACGCCGTCTCGAGCCGCGTCATGGCCTGCTTATCGCTGGTGGCGAAAGTCTCCCGAACCGGGACCATCGTGCCGCCGGTTTCGCGGAAGACCTGGCCGAGGTAGCAGGCGAGGTAGGCCAGCGGCAGATGGCTGTAATGGGCATCCCACTCGTTGAGGATGTCGGTCATGCCGTCGACCTGCTGTTGCGTGAGTCTGTCGCCGAAGGGCGAGCGGCGCGCATAGGCGAAGAAGGTGGAGCGGTTGAAGCTCATTGCCGGCAACCCTCCACCACGCAGTGGGCGCCCTTGGCGACACCTGCCCAATCGGTCTTGTCGCGAGACGCGCAAGCGCTCGCGCTCGCGGCGACGAGCGCCACGATCAGCAAAAGTTTCATTTGGATGTCTCCGAAGATCAAACTCGCTTGCGGCGCGGTCTAGGCCGTGTTCCGATGGCCGACCTCAGACCCGCTCCCCCGGCGATGAGGCACCGCCCCTGGCTGCTCACTTCCCCCGGCGCAAGCCAGCAGCCGGGGGCGGGCTTGCACCTGAATTGAAAAAGCCGCCTCGGAGGGCGGCGGGTGAGCGGTTCTTGAGGGAGAAATCAGGCCGGGGTGCGAAGCAGCGGTCGGTGGATCACCACTCTTCCAAGCTTAGTATACCGCGAACCGCTGTCGAAGACGGTGTTGTCCTTGCGGTCCATGGGCCGGTTGGGTCTGTGGCGGTGAGTATTCCACTCGTCGTGGAAGCGACATACAGCCCCAGCGCGGCATTGTAGACTACCTTATTGATGGCATCCGATGTCCCGCTAGTTCGCTGCGTCCAGGTTCCGGTTGGATCCGTAGCGGTCGCAATCTTTCCGGCATTGCCGACCGCAACCCAATAGGATGCGCCCTTGCAAACTCCGTTGATGTTATCCGATCCGAATGACGATGTGCGGGAAATCCACGTGCCAGTCGGCGACGTCGCAGTGCGCATGGCGCCCGAGACACCGACCGCGACATAAAGCCCATCGTCACCTTTCGCGACGTCATTCATCGTGTATGTCGCGGAGGCTCGATTGGTCCACGTACCTGACGCAGACGCTGCCGTGTAAATCGCGTTCGTCCCAGCGGCGACAAACACCGTCCCGTCATGAATGACGCAGCGGGCGTTGATCGTCGCTATCGCCGTCCAAGAGCCAGCAATCGCCGTCGCGCGCTGCGAACCGGAGCCTGAGAGAGAAAGGATAACGACCTCAGTCGCAGAGAATGCACCCGACCCTCCGGCTGTTCCGGGAACCGTGCCCCCAGTCCACCCGGCCATGGGGTCGTTCGTGTAGAGATACGAATTGACGTTAGAATTCTCGCCCGCCAGGAAACAGGGAGTTCCGGACAGCGAGCCAACCGCATACCACGAATAGTTGCTCGGGACTGTAAATCCGGTATTCGTCGTCCAGGTGATGCCGTCGCGCGAATAGATCATGCGATAAACACCGCCGACGAACCCGCTTATCATTAGGAGGGGCTTTTTTGCGGATGCGAAAACGTATGGGTTGATGATCAGGCTCATGATTGGTTCCCGATCAGTTCGACGATGAGGCCGGCCGCCGTGCCGTTGCCAATCTGGTCGATGTCGATCGTTACCTCGTCGTCAGCGAGGAAGGCGGCGGAGGATATGACGGCGGGCGTCGCGGCCGTGGCAGACGTCTTCTCGGTGTTGTCGATCGTGAGCTTCGTCGAAATGACGGAAGTGCCGTTCTTGTTGATGTCGACGGTGAAGATGCTGCCGGATGCCTGCGCGGTGAGAAGCGAGGCTTTGACGGCTGTGAGGGTGAAGGCATAGGGCAGCCGGAAATAAGCCTTGCCCGTGCCGGCAGCGAGCGCCGTGGTAAGGTCGCTGCAGGCGAGGATGAAGGCCTCGGGCTTGGCCTTGATCGCGTCGGCTTGCTGTGAGGATACCGGCTTACTGGCGTCTGAGGTGTTATCGACGCTACTGAGACCAACATCGGCCTTAGCCAGGCCCGTTGGTGAACTGATCACCGGGGAGGTCAACGTCTTGTTGGTCAGCGTCTGAATGTCGGTGCTGCCAACGATCGCGCCAGAAGGAAGAGCCTTACCGCTGTCCTGGATGCTCTTGCCGGAGCTGTTCGAAAAGGATGCCGCGTTGCCGGAGGTCGATGACGCCGGGCCTATCACTGCGCCGTCGATGTTGGTCTGAACGACATTCCAATTCGCGCCGACAGCGGCTTGAACGCCGGTGCTCGATCCATCCACGAAGCAGAACACCATGTCGCCGATTTCGACGACAGGGCCGGAAGCGCCGCCGATCCGGCCTGCCGTCGTGATACGGTAGGTATCGCCCGCATTGGCGGCGGGGTAGTTCGGGTTCGTTGAGGCGTTGATGCCGCCCTTCATCGAGGCGAAGTCAGCGCCCGCCAGGAGGTTGTTGATATAGGCTCTGACAGCCTTCTGTGACGGAAGGCGCGTGTCGCTGTCGGCAGCCAGCGTGTTGTCGGTGTCGACGACACTGGCCGCGAAGTGGGACGTCGCTATGCCGCTGATCGTGTTGTTGGCGAAGTTGATGATCTTGTTCGTCAGCGTGGCTGCGGCCGACCATTTCGTGCTGTCGGATGTGTTATCGACATTGCCGAGGCCGACATCCCCCTTGACCAGGGCGAGGCCAGTTTTCAATGCGGAATAATCGGCAAGGCCACCGAGCGTCCGGCCGAAGGACGTCAGGTTGTATTCGGCAACGACGCCCGCGCCAGTCGCGTAAAAGCCCTTGTTGGCCGCCGTCGCCAGTGAGGCGAACGAACCCAGCGTTGCGGAATAGGCCTGGACGTCGGTGCCGATCTCCAGGTTGAGCGCCGCTTTCCACGCCGCCTCATTGGCTCCACCAAGGAGCGAGGCGGAATAGGAGCTGAATGCGCCGCCATCCTCAAGGACATCGCCGGTGTTGTCGGCGAAGACCGCGATATTGCCGGCAGACACAGCGCCAGCCGTCGTCACGTCGCCAGAGCCCGCACCGGCCGCGCCTGCATCCCCCGTCGGCGCGAAGCTGAAGGCAAGCCTCGCGGCGTTGGAAGGCGTGCCGTTTCCGGCGACATAGGCGACCGGCACCTTGCGGTAGCCTGTGCCATCGACGACGGAGCCGGTCACGCGATAATCGGCGAAGATCGTCGGGGTATCGACCGCCACGAGACGAAGGCGGCCCTTGTTGCCCGTGGTCGTGGAATCGTCGAGGGCATCGAGCCAGGCGGTGACGGTGGCGCCGCCGGCGTCGAGGTTGTCGAAATAAATGACGGTAGCGCTTGCCGGGGTCGCGTGGTTGAGCCGCGCGTTGCCGTTGCCGGGGTCGGCGTCGGTCGTCGTGGTGGAAAAATTCCAGGACGCCGCGATAACGGGACCAGCCGGGCCTTGAACTCCCGCCGGAATGCCGAAGTTGAGCACGGCGGCAGAGGGTGAACCGGCATTCGCCACGGTGGCCGAAGCGCCGGGCGTCAGGGTGGAAACGGTTCCAACGGAGATAGTCGCGGCGGCCCCGTCATCGCCATCCACGCCAGCCGGCCCCGCCGGGATCTCGAAATCCAGCACGGCGGCAAGGGGGGTACCTACATTGGTGACCGTCGCCGGCTGCCCCGCCGCAACGGACGTGACGTCGCCGACTGCGATCGTCGCCGAGGCGCCGTCAGACCCGTTGGTGCCGTTGGCGCCCTTCAAGCTGACACCCGATCCCCAGGCCGAGCCGACCTTGGGACCGTAAAAAAGCATGGTGCCTGTGTCGAGGTAGAAATCCCCCGCGACACCCGCTCCCGACGAAGGCGCCCCCGTGCCGCTGAGAATAGTGCTGCCGTTGGCGCCGTTCGACCCATTGGCGCCGTCCGCACCGTTGTCGCCTTTCTCGCCCTTGCCCGCCGGGCCGGACAGATAGATCGTCCAGTCATCAGCCGACCCGCTGCCGAGCGCGGTGGTGACCTCGACCGTCAGCGACGTGCCCGAATAGGCCGTGATCTGCCCCGACATCTGCCGCGTCGTCGGGTTCGCCGCCGAGACGATTTGCACATAGCGCCCGACATTGAACGACTTGCCGGCCTGGGTGACAAACGACTTGGAGCCGGTGCCGATCGCGGTTGACGTGGTCGAGGTGCCCGCCAGATTCGCCGCCGCATTGATCGCGAGCAAGGCCTCCGCCGCGATGGCATTGGCGACGACGCCCATGTCATTCCCCGTCTGGGGGAACGCGGTCTGATGATTGAAGCCGGTGAAATTGGCTGGAATGATCGCGATAAGCCGCGCCACCGCAGCGAGTGCGGTCGGGTCAAAAGCCATGATAGGCCTCCGGTCTAGATGCGTTCTTTGAGTTCGAAGGAGGCCCCGCCGCGCTGAAACGTGTTCTGCGACAGCGAGCCAAAAGAGCGCAGCCGGCCCAGAAAGGAGCGGCGCTGAATAAAGGCGTCGGCCGGATCGGGAATCACAAAGACTTCCCGGTCATCACCCGCCAGACGCATCATGCGATAGCCGGAGGAATAGAGCTCGGCTTCGGGCAGGTGGTCGAGATTGAAGGAGAAGACACGCACCGCCGGCCCACGGCGCTCTGAATATTCGGCCCCCGATGCCGACGTCTCCCGGATGACATTGGGCTCGAAGGTGAGGCCGTTGTTGCCGTACTGATAATTGATGGACGGCTCCCACCAATCGGCCATGAACAGCCGGCCCGCCTCGAAATAGCCCGCCGCGTTGCCGGTGTCGTCGATCTCGACCTGCCAATATTGGGCGGCGACCTGGTCGTCGAAGACATGGATGATCCAGGGCCTCACCTCCGGGTCGTCGTTCTCGGTGCCGGCGCCGCCCAGCCACCAGTTGAAGGTCTCCCATGGCAGGGTGAGCGACGAGACCGAGCGGCCTATCCATCCCGTGTCGAAGATCAGGGATGAATAGCCGGAGTTGGAATATCCCCTGATGCGGTATTGCATGCCGCCGGAGCCGTTATGCGGCCCGAGCAGGAACACCCGCTGGGCGATCGGCGCTGAGAAGCCGATGCGAAAGCGCGTGCTCGTCAGGGTGAGATTGGTGGAGCGGGCGCGCCTGAACAGCTGGTTGTTCTGGAGATTCGCGAGCGGCAGGCCCGTGACCCACGAGCCATAGCCGGCCGCGAAGGCGCCGCCGTCCGATAGGGCGTTGTAAAGAAGCATGATTCTGTTGTCGGCCATGGCGCCTCAACCGCAGAGATAGATGCAGGCGACGAGCTTGACCTCGTCGGGATCGGAGAACGTCACGGCCTCGCGGATGCGGGCCACGGTGTAGTGCGTGACGAGTTGGGCGCGCTGGCCACCGAGATCGAAATCAGGCTGGCGCATGCCGATGCCCGGCAGATCCGAGGTGCAGGCCAGGTCGCCTTTCTCGATATCGCCGCCCCGCCCGCAAATGAGGACCTGGCCTTCGCCGAGGCCGTTGATCACGACGCCATCAAAGCGGCCCGCCCAGTTCGCGCGCTTCGCTTTGCTCTGCTTCCAGGTTTCGCGATGCTTCCTCAGGGCCAATGCGCCACTGCCAAGGCGCTGTTGCGGACTGACCGTCTCGTCGAATTTCATCGGCGGGACGTTGGATCCATCGACCACGGCGTGCAAAGAAGCCTCATCGAGAGCGTGCCGGCGCGTCAGAATGCCAATCGCCGCCGGGTCCATCGCCTTTCTCGACAGCGAAACCGACGTGACGGTGTCATCGACGCCTCGACGATCAATGACATCGCCGTCGACCAGGATTGACCCGAGCGGAATGTCCGGCGCGTCTTTGTCGATGAAGCCGGGATGAGAACCCGTGAAAGGCCCAACCGTGCCATTCTCGCACCACACAGCATAGCCGCCGGATGCAGGCGGCAGGCCAAGCAGAGCCGCCCCGCCCGCCGGACCGGTAATAGGGACGCTGTTGAAGCGCGCGCCGTGCGACTGCGGCCCCGTTCCGAGATTGGTGCCATAGACAGCCGCCTCGCCATTCGCGCCGGTCTGGCTGATGCGCACCGACGAGACGTTAGGCGCGACCGTCGAATTGAAGATAATGCCAGGCTCGACGAGCGTGCCATCGGTCGCCTGGATGCGAATGCGGGCGCCGTTGATGCTGCCGCCGTTGATCAGTGGCGCGTTGATCGTCAGCGTGGCGGTAACAACGCCGGCCGTCAGCTTGGTCGCCGACATGGTGACCATCTTGGCGTCGGTCACCTGAAGGTTGTCGATGTTGGCGGTTTTGACGGCGAGCGCCTGAATATGGGCCGAGCCAACGGCGAGATTGGCGATCTTCTGCGCGGTCGCCGCACCATCCTGGAGCTGCGGCGTGCCGACCGAATTCGGCGGCGGCACCTGATTGCTGGTCGTCGCCACGACGCCGTCAGTGGGCGAAAACGGATACCATTCACCGACCAGCGGCGGGCTGTTGTTGTCGATCGCCCGGAACCAATAATACCAAGTTTCCGACACACCCAGGTTGCCATGCACGAAGGTGCCGGTCGTGTCGCCGATCTTGGTGGCGGTGGCGCGGTTGTTGGTCTTGGAGGCGTAGATCTCGACCCTGTTCAAGGTCATGTAGATCAGGCACTCGTCTTCTCCCCCGCCGCTCGTGCCGACAAGCAAGGTGATCTGGCCCGCCCCGCCAGCCTTGTTGACCGACGTGATGACGATTGCGCTATCTGCCATGAGGATCAGCCGAACAGATCAAGGGTGACGATGTTCTCGGCGCGGTTCTCATTGCGTCCGATCACGCGCATGGGGCGCCCAGCCCCATAGCCGAAGCGCGGAACCTGCACGGTGACGGTGTCGTTGAGCTTGATGCCGGCGGCCCGCTCAGCCCACAGCACGACCTTCACCCGGTCACGCCTGACCTTGTAGAGCGCGAGCAGCCGCGTCGCCTCGACAAGTGCATCGGTCGGCTGCGTGAAGCATGTCTCGATCGTCAGCTCGCCTGCGTTCTTGTACTTGGTCTTGATCGCGGCATCTTCGGCCTTACGCTCCCGCCATTCCGTGGCGAGATAGGCTTTGTAATCCTCGTTCTGCTGCGTGCATTTGGCGACTTCCGATCCCGACAGCGGTGTGTAATTCCGCTTGTAGCGGGCGACGACGCGCCAGACGGGCACGCCTCGGCCCGCATCATTCGTGACCTCGAAGGTCATATTCTCCGGCCGGATGATGTCGTCCATCGTGATGGTGGTGACCGGCGTTCCCGGGGCCTCGAAGCGACCGACCTCCAGCACGCCATTGGCGTTCGGCGCGATCCAGGCGCCGACCGAGTTCAACACCTGCTGGACGGCATCGAGGATATGCTGATCGCTGTCGATCCATATGCCACATTCTGCCGAGCTGAGGCTGCTCAGCGCGTTCAGGCTGGCGTCCGAGTAATCGGCCGTGGTGAGCCCGGCCCGCTGCAACATTCGCCGGACGAGGCCGGCAGCATTACGCTCGTACCATTGCGTGCCCTCCTGCACGTCGGCGGTGAGCTGGAAGGCGGAGCGCGCGATGCGGAAGAGCCCAAGGCTGAAACAGGTCGCGTAGCGGCCCGGCAGGACAGTCGCGGCGATGAGGGCCGCGAGCGAGGTGTAATTGCCGACATTCGTGAGCGGGGAGCCGCCGTCGAAGACGTCGATGTCATTGACGGCATTGTCCGCCACCTGAAAAACACCATCGAACGGGTTCACGGCGAACGGCCGGATGCCAAAAACCTTGCCGAAGACAAGCGGCTTCGGCTGGTCGCGCAGGTCTTCGGTGCCCTCGGCGGTGTTGCCAGCGCCCAACGTCGTCCCGGCATAGCGGTTGACCTGCAAGGGCCGGTCGAGGGTCAGCCGGCTGTCGAAGATCCGCACCCGCAGCGTCTTCCAGGCGTCCGTCGTGTCGATCGTCTCGATCGTGCCCTTGAACACCGTCACCGCCGACGAGAAGGACGAGGCGACGCTCGCGAGCTGCTTGATCTCGACGCGGCGGCCGTCGAAGCCATAGTCAAACCAGGCATCGAGCCCACCATCAGCATTGGCGAGGATGAGATCGCCGAAGCCGATGGAGGCGCTGCCGCCGGTCTGCCCCGCGTTGTAGAGATTGGCGGAGAAGGAACCGGGGTCGACGATGCGCGGCTCATAGATGGTGTTGGCCGGGCTGTCAGACGGGCTGGTGATGTAGGCTTCTGTCGCGAAGCGAAACGTCAGCAGCGCCGCCCCGTTATGGGCGTCGATCTCGACGAGATAGAGCATGGAGGGTCCTTTTACCGGCGCCCGATGGCCTGGCGTTCAATCGCCACGGTCTGCTTGTTGACCGCCGACGCCGTCGCGCGCGACGCTTCGACGTTCTGGCCAAGGAGCTGCTGGACGACGCCAGTGAGGTTGGCGACTTCACTCCGAAGCGCCCGGATCTCCTCCTTGGCGCTGTCGTCATTGGCTGGCGCGCGGCCGGTGCGCATCGCCTCGAGAACGGGCAAGTTGGCCCGCGTCTGATGCGCCGGCATGACATATTCACCACCCGCGAGCGCGATGTTGCCGCCGCCTGCGTAGCGCGCGATGACGCTGTCGACGTCAAAGATGCCGTTGCCGATCAGCCCACCACGGGCATAGGCCCCGACGATGCCGCCGAGACGCATGGCCCCGGCTGCCTTCGCATCGGCGAAAGCCTGGTCGAGCTGCGACGTCGAGAGATCCGACTTCACCCAGAAATCAAGGCCCGCCTGATCGGGCTGGCGGCCGAAGTATTTCTGGTAGAGCGAGGTGACATAGGCCGTGCGCTGGTCGGGCGTGCCCGTGCCGTTGCCGATCTGCGCCGCCTGCGCCGCCGCCAAGGCGGCCACCGCCGCATTCAGCTTCTCGATGCCCGCCGCCACCGTCAGCACGCTGTCGTTGACGGTGAGTAGGCCGCTGACCTGCGCGTCGAGCGCCGAGAGCTGCGCGCGGGCAATGTCGAGTTCCGATTGCGCCTTGCTGCCGACAGCCTCAAGGGTCGACTGCACCTCCTCGAAGATCCGGGCATAGACCTCGTTGAAACCGTAATAGGCCTTCGATTCCTCCAGATACCGGCGCGCTGCGTCGGCCAGCTGGTCCATCGCCGTCTGATCGCCGGCAAGGGCCTTCGCTCTCACGTCTTGATAGAGCGCTTCGGCTTCTTTCTGTTGCTGACGATCGTTGTAAGGCGACAACGCGTCGTCGAAGCGCAGATCATTTCTGATCTTACGAATAGATGCGGAGACGCCCTCCAGGCGGGTCACAATCGCTCTGATACTTGACGCCTGCTGCTCATAGGCCCGCTGAAGATCCGAGCGAGCGTCATCGACCGCGCGCTGCGCTTCGTCGACCTTCTGCTGTGCCGCGCGCGCCGCCTGTTCGGCCGCCTGCTGCTCAGCCGCTTTGGCCTTGGCCGCGAAGTCATTGACGATCTTCACGCGCTCGGCGGCAAGGGCAAGCTCGAGATCGGTGATAGCCTGCCCGCCGGCCTTCACTTCCGCTTCACGCTCGCGCTGCGCCTGGCGGTCGAAGGCCTTCAAGGCGCCTTCCAGCGTGCTGTTGTCGTTGGCCGCGTTGAAGATGCGATCGTAGTAGCCTTGCTGGCGCTGGGCGATGGCAGCGAGGTCGTTGCCCATGTCGGCGAGCGCCTGCGAGAACTCCTTCACGACGCCGGCCAGCTCCGGGAACTGCTGCACGAGGGCGTTGAAGGCGTCGCCCGCGAGTTCGGCGCCATTGACGATCTGCTGGGCTTCGGCCGCGAAAACCTTGGCCGCGAGCGCGCCATCGAGCCCGAGCGCCGCCGCATCCGACAAATCCTTGCGGTACTGCGCGATCTGATCGCTGATCTCATTGATATAACCGCGATCACTCGCCTCATTGAGGCGCCGCTCAAGGCCATCGGTGAAGGCCGACCGCAGCCGATCCATTGCCGCGCCGACGCGCTGGTTGATGGCGTTGGCGGCATCTTCCGCCGACATCCCGAGATCCTGAAGCACCTTCGACAGGCCTGCTGCCGTGCCGTTGATCGACTGGATGGACTGCTGCACTTCCGTGAGCGTCTTGGCCTGATCGAGCATCGACAGAGCGTAGGCGATCGAGGCATCCCGGGCGGCGTCGATCTGCCAAGCGCCATCCCCGAAGGCCGTTTTCGTATCGGCAATGAAGGTCTTGGCGCTGTCGCCGAACTGCTTCACCGCGTCGGATGCCTGCTTGAACGGACCCTGCGCCCCCAGCCCGGCGCGCAGTTCCTCGATCGTGCCGTCAAAGTCAGCCCGGAATTCGTCCTTCATCCGGCTGACGAAGGTGTTGTAATCGTTCTGCAGGGCGATCAGCTCATCGACATGACCCGCATTGACGAGCACCGGACCCAACTCGTTGAGCTTGTCGATGCCGGCTTGAATCTGCTGCTGGATGTTGCCAAGGTCGTCGCCGCGGAAGAGCTGCCCAAGCTGCGCGACTTGCGGCTTTGCGGCCTGGTAGTTTTCTTCCGCCTGGCGTTTGAGCTCGTCCTTCCTCTGCTTCTGCGCGGATGAGCCGCCGAGGAAGCCCGAGCCCCCACCAAGAACGCCGCCGATGATCGCGCCGACAATCGGCCCAATCACAGGGATAGCCATCCCCGCCATCGCGCCACCAAGCGCGCCGCTAAGCGCTCCCGTCGCAGCTCCCATCATTGGGCTTCCGGAAGACAAGCCGCTACCATAAGCAGCGCCAATGCTAGCGAGCGCTGTGATGCCACCCATCAGTTCCTTGCCGCTAATGCCGGTACCATTGATGAGCCCCGCCGCCGCTTCGTCGCTGGTGCGCGGACCGATATAATTCCCGAAGTCCTTCAGGCCATCGGACGTCCCCTTCGCGATCGTCTCACGGAAGAGCTTGACATCATTGCCCATCAACATGCCGACGAGCCCACCCTGCTGGCCCTTCTCGGTCGCGCTGGCGCCAAGAATCCCGGCAAGAGGCCCCTCACCAGTGAGAAGCGCCTGAAGGCCTGATTTCAGGAACGTGTCCGCCAGGCCCTTCAGCGCGTCTTCCAGCTTGCCGGAGCCGGAGATCAGGTCGCCGATGAAGTTCTCGAAGAGGCCACCGACGAATTTCTGCGCCTCCTGGATCTCTTTCAGCGCCTCTTTCGCGTCCTCAAGGCGGCGCGTGGCGCCAGCGAGACCATCGCCGAGCAGGTCCCATTCCCGCCGCATATCGGCCGTGACTTCGATGCCACTCTTCTTCGCGGCCCGTTCAAGATCGTGGGCGAGCTTCAGCTTGATCACCGCATCGGTGGTCTGCCCGACATAGCGCCGCTCCATCTCCAGCTCTTCGATACGATCCTGCGTGCGTTGCAGCAGGTTCTCATAGGCGCTGGCGGCCTCCTTCGCGCCCTTGGCGGCGCCACCCGCGGCCTTTCCCGCGGCGTCGGTCGCCCTCGCGAGGGAGCCCATGGACTTCGCCTGTTTGTCGGCCTCCATCATGGACAGCCGGCCGGCGAAGCGCTGATTTTCGGCGCCCGCGAGCTCGTAGGCGGATTTGAGATCAGCGACCGGCTTCACCAGGCCCTTCACGGCCTGGGCGGCTGAGCCGACATAGTCGGTGTTCATCGCCGTGGTGAAAGCCTTTTTCGCGGCCTCGCCAACGTTTCCCAGGGCCTCGGAGGCGCCGGACTCGAAGCGCTTGAACTGGACGGTGCCGACCTCCGAAAGGCTGCCGCCCACCGTGTTGACGGCGCGAATAATGGCATTGATCCAGCCAATGGCGGTATTGACCATGGTCTCCAGGCCGGACAGCAACGCATTACCGGCACCGGCGCCCAACTGGCCAAAGGCCGCCGGCAACTGGCCCCATGATGCGACAACCGCCTCATAGGCTCCGACGAAGCCGCCAATCAGGCTGTTGGCAAGATCAGCAACGAGCGCGTCAAGCTTTGGGCCGAGCAGGTCGGTCATGAAGTCATCGAACTGCTGGAAGTATCCACCCAACTGCGACGATGTCGCATCCGCCCCCGTCTTCGCGCCACCGAGAATGCCGCCGCCGAGCGCGCTTAGTGACTCAGCCCATTGGCGCAGATCCTCCACCTGCTTGATCACCCGGGTGACGATGCCGGCGACCTCATTGCCGATCTGCGTCCCGGTGCGGGTGATTTCGGCGAGCACGGCGCCTATTCCCCGCGCCAGATCCCCGTTCGATGACAGGAACTGCGCGAGGCTGTCAGCCGCCTCCTTGACCGCATCGGAAAAGCCGCCGCGCCCGATCTCCCGCTGAAAGCGAGCGATCGCGTCTTCCGCATTCGACAGCGCGCCGCCGAGTGTCTTCATCTGCTCGTCCATGGCGCCGGCAAACTTCTGGTTGCCGATGTCCTGGAGATATTTCGCGATTTCCGCCGAACTTTTGCCGACCGTCTTGCTGACGCCCTGGAAGGTAAAGGTAACCTGTTCACCGCTTTGCTTGGCGCGGATTCCGAACTCCTTCAGGCGCTCAAACTCTCCGGTGACGGCGTCGGCAACCGCCTCGATCATCTGCATGATGGGCTTGCCCATGGCGGATGCGGTGTTGCCATAAGAGGTCAAGGCGTCCTCGCCCGCCTCGAGCCCGAGGGACTTCAGCCGGATGAAGGCTTCGGTGACCTGTTGCAGGTTAAATGGCGTTCGCACCGCGAAGTCGTCAATAAAGCCCATCGCGGTCTTGGCATTCTCCGCCGAGCCGGTCACCGTGCGCAAGGACGCTTCCAGATTCTCGAATTCGCGCGAGACGGCCAGAACCGCCCCCGGCGACAACACCTGCGTGATGCCGGCCGCGGCGGCCGCAGCGGCCGCGAAAGCGCCGCCCAACAAGCCGAGCCGGGCACCCAGCCCGCCAACGGATGCCGCATAATTATCGTTGTCGGCGCGCAGCACGGTGAAGCGCTGCTGCATCAACCCCATCACACGGTCGTATTCGCGCGCGTCGATGACGCCCTGCTCAAAGGCGCGATCGAGCCGCGCCTGCCCGGAGGCCAATTGCGACTGCGCGCGGAACTGCTTGTCAACCGAGGTCAGCAGGCGCTTGTAGGAGCCCTCGGCGCTGAGAATGCTTTTGGAGGCCTTATCGGTTGTGATGGCGACGACATCAGCGGACCGCCCCACCTTTTCCTGACTGGCGGCAACCTTTTCGGCATCGCTGATCGCCTTTTCCGCCCCTTCCGAGACGAAATGCAGCTCGGAGCGCGCGACGGCCCTTGCACTCGACAGATCCATGGACGGCTCCAAAAGAAAAGGCCGCCTCGGGAGGCGGCCTGCGTGATCCGATTTTCAGCAAAGGTATACCCGTGATGGTCATACCTTTGGCCCGCGGCTGCTTAGCCGCAGCGGTATAGATCGCCTGTCATCGTAGCGGCCGTGCCGAAAGCATTGAGGGATGGGCCTTGCGTAAGAGCGTCAGTGGCGCCGGCCGAAGCAGCGGCGTTTCTGAACTTCGTCACAATGTCCTTCTGGATCGTCACCGCATTAATGCTTTCGAGGTTGTGAATGCCGACCGTCTCCTGCCGAATCAAGGAGCAGCCCCTCACTTGCTCGACATTCGACGTAAGCCTAACAGTCTCAGCGCCCGGCTTCGCGGCCACACACCCCACCAACGCCAACGGCGCGACAACGACGATCCAACGCATCATCACCCCCAAGTTTTGGGCATGCTAGCGACGCGATCCGCGCGGGATCAAGTCTTTCCGCGCGGTTTCGCCGTCAGCTCCAGAAACTTCGCGTCCATGGCGCGCAGGGCGCGGCGGAGAAAGTCGCGCTCACCAAGCGTGTCGAAGCCGCAAAAAGCGGCATAACGGGCAATCGACGAGAAGGGAATCGGGCCGATCCCGAAGGCCACGGGCCGGTCTGATGCCAGCTCGTTGAAGGCCTCGACGATCTCCGCTTCCACGGGGTCAAGCTCCGGCGCCAGCAGATGTTCCGGCACCGGCTGGCCGATCCGCTCGAAATTGGCGATCAGGGCGTCGTGATGGCGGCTCCACCCGTGCTGCCATTCGACGTAGGCGCGGAGTTTCCCAGGATATCGTCGTCCGCCAGCGCGTCACCATTGGCGACTGTGTTCGCCGCCCAGGACACCGCATCGCGGAACAGGCGATAATCCGGATTCGTCAGATATTCGCGGGCCTTCTCCTTGCTGTAGGGGACAGGCACGCCGCCGTCATCCAGATTGCGCCAGTCGAGCAGAATGGTCTCGATCATCGCTTCCGTGGCGATGGTCTCCTGCAACTGGGGATCGATGGAACCGTCGCGATGCCGGGCACCCTTGGGCAGCGCGCGCTGGCGCCTGGCGATATGGCGCTTGAATTCCGCACAACCGAGGCCGCGCACCTTCAGTTCAAGGTCATCCATCTGCGGGATGTCCTTCACCCATTCGCCGCCCTCGATAACGACGCTGTCTACCTTCGTTGATTGCATGTCCATGTGATGATCTCCTTGTCACAGAAAGGGTGGCGGAAGGCGCTGTGACCCGCCTCCCGCCGGTCGCGAGGGATCCGTCCGGGACCTCACGACGTCGGTGCAGCCGGGTTACGCCGGCAGGTAGTGGAAGCGCTGGACAGCCATCGTGTAGCCAAGCGTCGGATGGCGGATGGCCTGGTAGTTGGCCGACAGCATCACGTCGGCGTTCTTGCCGCTGACGGCGGGGGCGCCTGACGAATACTTGAGGCGCGGGAGATCGACGAGGATGGACTGCCGGGTGCCGTCCTGGCGGCCGAGCACCATCGTGAAATTCGACGGCGCATTCGCCAGCACCTTTTCGTAGACGGACTTGTCGCCGAAGTAGAATTCCTGCGTGCCGGTGACGGTGAACTCGCCATTGCCGATGCCGACCGCGCCGAGATAGCCGACCGCGTTCTGGGCGCGCAGGTTGTTGTTGATCTCGATGGTCGCCGACATGACGAAGTTGGGGCCGGTGACTTCCACTCCACTAATACTGATGCGCCCGACATTCGATGAGGTGTTGAGCACGTCACCCACGTCGGGAGTCACATCCGTCGCACCGGAGAGCCGGGCGGACAGGATCTCCGCCGAACGCCCGATATAGGACTTGGCATAGGTGGCGATCTGTTGCGCCGGCGCGCTGATGCTCAGGGTGTTGAGCTCCAGCCCCCGGAAATACTCGTAGGACACCGGGGAATGGTCGAGATACTGGCGCTCGAAGGTGGAGGGCAGCTTGGTGGTGCCGTTCTTCAGGAAGTCGCCGGCAAACAGCTGAATGGTCTTGCCGGTGCCGGCATCGGCCGTCCATCCGGCCGGGACCTCGTCAAAGCTGAGCTTGCCCGCGGCAATCGCCGCAATCCGCGCCCAGCCGTTATTCGCCGCCGGCGCGAACTGCGCGCCGACGGCCGCGCCGCCGATCTTCACCCACTCGCCGACATTGAAGCCGAGCGTCGTGAAGTCGAGCGCGGCCGAGGTGAGGCCGTTGCCGCCGGCGGTGACCGCCGCGAGATCCGCCGCCGCGCCCTCGATGCCGACAACGCGCACCTCGGCGCCAACCGGGATCGGCGCGCTCTCGGCCGCAAAGGACGCGGCCGGAAACACGATCGAAGTGGAGGTTGACGACGTCACGCGGGCGATCTTGTTGTTGCCCGCGGTCGGCATGCCGCTGAGCGCCGCCAGCTGGCCGGTCTTGAAATTGGTGCCGCCGGAGGCGACCGTCAGCGTGGTCGCCGAGACATCGGAGATTTCCGTGTCGGCCGTTGCCACCACGATCGCCGGCCTGTTCACCCAAAGGTTTTGCAGGGCCTCCTCGAAATCCTCATCGGCCGCGCCGAAGGCGAGCTCACCACCGACATCGCCGCCGACCTGGAGGCCGACGAGGATGAGATCGGCGACCTGGCGATCGGAACGGATGATATTCGAGGTCACGGTCTGCGGCGCGGCGTTGAGGCCGCTGGAGGTCTGCGGGATTTCCTTGAAAGCGGGATTGGCCGGCGTGGTGCCGGCGACGGACTCACGAACCTTGGACAGCTTGACGCGGTTGGTTGACTGAAGTTCGGCCATACGAGCCTCCATGCGTGGTCGTGCGGGAGCCGCAGGCGACCCGTGAAAAGCGGGCAACCCGCCCGCCGGTGAAAAGGGGGAAAGCGCTTAGCCGCGCGTGTCGGCGAAGTAGGGAACGGCGAAGGAGACGACGCAGTAATTGCCGTCGTAGTTGCGTTCATCGAGCGTCGGCGGCGACGGCGCCCAGGTGGTGACGCCGCCGAACTGCTTGGCCTGGAAAATCAGCGCGAGTTCGTCCGCCCAGGCCAAGGCCTTGGCGGGGCCGGCGCCGCGCTCGGTGTGGAGGACAAAACGAAAGGCACCTTCCTCGCGAAAGACGTTGTTGCCCGGCGCGCCGATGGTGATCTGATCACGGTTGGCGACGGGATACTGCACCGCGAGATAGGGCGAGGCGTCGTCCGGCGCCGTCGCCTCCTGGTTGATGCCGAAGACAGGGCAGCGCGACCAGAGAGCGGCAAGACGGGCCTCAACAGCATTTACAACAAGCTGGCTCGGCATGATTACCTCAACCGAATGACGATAGCCGGCTGCCTCAAGGACTGCTCGCGCCGCTGCGCGGTCCGATCCTCACCCGTGGCCGTGAAGCGCCCAGCACCGAACTGCCCACGCGCGATGCGCTTCACCACGCGGGCGGCCGGCTGGTATGCGAGCAGCGCCCCATTATCGAGCGCGCGGAAGCTGTACTTTATGGCGGCAATGTTTCCGAAGCGCCGCGCCGCGAGTGCGGCAACCGCCTCATAGACGCCATCCGGCGCCTGATCGGATTGGCCCCGCTCAATCTTACGGGCATAGGGCTGACTATTGACGAAGACGTACTCGCCAGCTTCGGGCACCTTCGCGCCGGCTTCGATCGGGACACCGTCAGCCAGAAACAGGTGGGACGCCCGATAGTCCCCTGTCAACGCAGGCGAATGCAGCACGAGCTGCTCGCCTATCCAGGCAAATACACCCTCATAAAGATCGAACTCGAAAACGACCGTCCCTGTAGGCTTCACGCTTTCGAGGGGAGCGCCTTTGCGGCCATCGACGTAAGTTTCATGCTCAGGCACCCGTCCGGTGGCCCTGCGGTTTTGTTCCTGGGCATCGGCAAGAACCTGCCGGGCGACATTGGCGCGTATCTTGGCCGTCGCTTCCGCCGAAACGCCCTGCTTGACGAAGGCGACGACATCGCGGTTGACAAATTTGGCGCGGACACGGACGGCCATCAGCCGACCGCCCCGATGCAATCAAGCTCGATGCGCACGACCTGTCCATCGATCCGCTTGAAGCGCGGCAGATCCACCGTCCGCACCTTGCCGTCGATGACAATCTGATCGAGCTTCTTCGGCAGGCCAGGCAGGCCAGTTGGCGAGAGAATGACGACGGCCTTGACCTGGGACACGCCATTGCCGGCGACAACCGCGTCGCCATCGCGAACATGGGCGCGGCATGCGGTATCGGTCGGCGCCGCGGGATGCGGATTGATCTGGCGGAAGGTGACAGGCGTGCCGGCGCGGTCAATCGCCCGGTCGAGCGCGGCTATGGTCGCGGCGGCGAGGCTCATGACATCCAGACCCTATAGGGTGAAAGAAGCTTCTCGACGGCGCCGCCAATCACCTTGCCGGCAGCTTCGGAGACAACCCATTCGCGGTTGAGGACGCCCTCGACATCCTCACGCTTCAGGAATAATTCGCGCCCGACATCGAGCAGTTCGCGCACGCCGAGTTGCACCGCATGGCGGATCGGCGCCGGCACGGTGCTCTTGCCGTCGACCACGGGATATCCGGCCCTGAAGGTGATCCTGACGGATTCCTCGCTCGCCTGCGCCCGCGGCCAAGGGGTCCCATAGGTCGGCGCCAGGCGCGCGATGCCCGTGGCCCCAGCCCCGCCGATCACGCGGTAGTCGGCGGGATCAACGGTCTGCTCGACGCCATCGGGATCACGGTACTTGACGCTGACCACCTCGATGAGAGGCGGGTAATAGAGCATGAAAACGGGCGAACAGACCCAATACAGGCCGCTATGGCGCTGCTCCAGGGTCTGCTCGCCCAAGGCCCGGCCAAGCCAGCCATCGGGGCCGTCCAGTACTTCCGTCGCCGCGGCGATCAGCGCGTCGAGAATGTCGTCAGCGATCTCAGGGCCAATGGATAGCTGGCTACGCGCCTCAGCCGCCGAGATGATCGGGGCCGGCGGCGTGATCACGGCAACGGTCATGTCAGGCGCCGCCTTCCGACAGCTTCGCCTTGATCGCGGCGATGATATCCGCCTTGAGCTTGGCATCGCCGAGGTCGATGCTTTTTTCAGCGGCCAGCGCCTTCAGGGCGTCAACCGTCATGTCTTCGATGTTGACGCCGCCCTCGTTGCTGGACGGGGATGTGACTGGCGCGGCGGGGCGGGGCGGAGTCGCGCCATCCAGGCGAAGACACCCCGCCGCGATCAGACGCGCCGCCTGATCTTCATCAGGTTCCGGGTGAAATTTGTCGCCTGGGAAGAAGCGCTTCCCACTCCGCACGTCGACGCACTCCGCCTTGACTACGTAAGGCATTGGATGAACTCCCGATGGAATTAAGGAATGGGGCGTTGCCCAAAAGGGCGTTGACGACGCTACGCGGGCGGGTTTGCTGCGGGCGCGTAACGCAGCCCGCACTTCAGCGCGAGCATCGAAACAAAGACGTTCCCGCTGTTGTTGGCGGGCGTGATCGTCAGCCGCACATAGCGCTTTGACCCGACATACCCGATCTTTCGCGTCTCGTTATCGTCGTCGAAAGCGAACCCCGCCAGCGCTTCAGTGCCAGTGAGGTAGGCGTCCGGCACCGCTGCCGCATCGGAGAGATTGGCCTGGTCACCATGCTCAACGAGGACCGTGAAGGTGGCGTCCGCATCGGCCAGCGCGCCAAGCATCAGAAGGAAGACGAGCCCCTCGGCGCCAGACACGTCGATGATCTGGGACACGATAGGGGTATTGTCGGTTACAGCCGCAGCAGGGCTTATCGCCCGTACGGGGTGAATGGAACTTGCAAAGTCGCGCATCGCACGATTCCTTCGTCAGAGATAGAATTGATGAGATGAGCCGAGATTTATCTCGGCTTCACGTCGACTAAGCCGGGACGTCGAGGCCAACAAACGGCGACACCGTGTATCCGTTTTCTTCTTTTATTGGTGCCGTCAGCCAGGGGGCACCATCAACATTCCAGAAAATCTTAATGACCGTCTTGTTTGAGGTGAATTTTACATGCTCTGAGGTCGCCACGAACGGGCCAGAGCCATCCTTGACCAGGTAGTACGAGAGGTCGGCAAGAAGAATATCTCCCTTTGTGCCGAGGCTCGGGGCGCGATTATTCCAGCGCACCGGGTAACCAAGCAGAGTGCCAGCGAAACCTTCTCGCGCATTGGGATGCCAAATCAGGTTTCCAAGGTCGTCCTTCAGCGTGGCTATATCCACCAGGGCAGACTGCGGCATAGACCAGATGGGTTGGCCGCCGCCACGCATGAGAAGCTTGCCGACCATCGCCACGAGGTCTTTGTAGACCACGTGGTTTGCGCCCACGCGGTTAACATAGGCCGTCGCCCCGGCATTCAAGACGCCGAGAGGCTGGTGCACGCCACTTCCGCGCAGGAATGCAAAATCCTCCGCCGATGCAACCGCGCCGCGCAGCAGCCGCTCCACGAATGCACCGGCCGCCTGCCAATTTCGCAGCAGCTTGTCCGTGATGGTGACAAAACCGGCCACCTCGTGAGGCGTCAGGGTGATTTCCCTGAGCTTGGCGTCCGTCTCGGGCTTCTCCTCGCCCTCGCCGATCCACTTCACCTCGACGCCGCCATACATATTGGCCGGGTTTGCGCCGGTCTGATCGAGCGCGGGCATGGTTACGCCCGCATCAGGCGGAGATCCCGCGGGGATGATCTGCGCCCTCGGGCGGACAAGCGCCTCCTGCGGGGGGACCTCAAGCAGAACCTGGCGCAGTTGTGGCGGCACCATGAACCCGCCGGATGCGTCGTTATCCATCCGCATCTCGGAGCGCAGGCCATTCTCATCCGCCTGAGCGCCAACACCCTCCACGAAGTTCAGGCGCTGATCGTTGGGATTGAACCGAACCGCATGCATGAACTCGCCGAAGCTCTCGAATTCACGCGAGGCCTCAGGTCCGAGGGAGCGAACAATGCCCTGGTGTCGAGCGGCTGCTGGGACAACCGCATCAAGCGCCGCGGTCGAGCTGGCAAGCTCTTCGCTGCGCTGAATGCGGTTATCCAGACTGGCTTTCCGAGCCTTCAACTCGTCATAGGACGCCTGTTCCTCGGCACTGAGGTCGCGGTCCTCCGCTTCGGCGCCAGTAATCAGAGCGCGCATCTGATCGACCACTTCGACGCGCTGTGAGCGCAGAGCGGCAAGGCCAACCGCGGTGGCGGCCACGAACTGATGATCAAAAAACCCGGAGGCCACCCTGGCGGGCATCGCCGGATCGGCGACCACGAAAGCGACTGTGCACGCCACGGCGAACAAGCTGAAAAGCGCCACACCAAACGGCGCAGAAAGACGGCGGGTCAGCATGGTGCTGTTCCTTTTGTCGAGAAGAAGCCGGCCCAAGAAAAACCCGCCTGGGCCGGCGGCCAGGCGGGTCAAAATCCCTTCGGGGAAAGAGGGTATTCAGATGAGATCAAGCGCTCTCTTCTCGCGCTCGAATGCAAAAGAGCGCCGCCGAGGCGCAGCCGCCGATGGCGGCGGGGTGAATTGGCTCGCGCCGAACCGCCTCAGCGTTTCTTCGAGCGTAGCGACGCGGTCGGCCATCCCCTGGGCGACAGCCTCTTGAGCCGAAACCATTCGTCCCTGGCCAAAACCTTCGCGGACCCGCTTCACGGACGCGCCGCGATTTCGCGCGACAGCGGCAACGAATGCCTCATAGGACTCGTCGACGCGCGCTTGCATGGCCTCCAGGGCGGCGCCTTCGAGGGGGCTGAAGGGGTTGCCCTCTGTCTTGTAGCGACCAGCGCTCACGATCGTCTTGCGTACACCCATCTTTTCTAGGGCGGCCGAGATATCGTCATGGACGCCGAACACGCCGATCGACCCGACAGCGCCGCTCGGGGTGACAACGACCTCATCGGCCGCCGTGGCGATCCAATAGGCCGCACTTGCGGCCGTCGCATTCACATGAGCCACCACAGGCTTGATGCCACGGGCGCTGAAGATCTGAGCCGACAGCTCATCAGTGCCAGCTACAGCGCCGCCCGGAGAATCGACATCGAGAACGATGGCCTTAACGGTGTCATCCGCAACCAAGGCCTGAAACTGGCGGCTCAAGGCCTCATTGCTGGCGCCGCCGGAGATGTCCCCCATCAGGCTCATGCGGTTTGCAATGACCCCGCGGAGCGGCAGCACAGCGACCGAGCCCTCTCGTCTCGCAAGGTCGCGCTCCTGCGATTTCCCTATGCGGGCCTCGACCTCCTCGGCGGAGAATTTCTCGCCGGACGCCTGCGCCGCAAGGAAGGCGACGATTTCCTGCATCTTGATCCCGTCAATGGCCCAAACCTCGCCGGCGACGGCCATGATGATGTGTGCGTATTTCATGCCGCATCTCTCTCGCTGTCCGCCTCGGTGCCATGCGGAGCGCCGACAGCAGGCGCTAGCGGCGGTGGGTCAGGCGGGTTGATGGCGCGCTCGAGCGTCGTAAAATTGGACGGCACAAACCGGGTATCGCCATCCGGGCCAATCGGATCCATGTCCTCAAGGGCGCAGATCTGGTTCGGCGTGAGCCCCGCGACAGAGAACATCTCGCGGTAGAACGCCGCCCGCGCCGCCATGTCACCGCGCAGGATGGCATTCATGTTGAATTTCACGTAGTAGCCCGCGGCGCGCTCCTGCTCGGTGAAGAGCTTCCAATTAAGCTCCTGCTCCCAGGCGTCTGCCCAAGGGTCGATCGTCTGCCGGACGAAGCCGATCATGAGCTGCTCTATCCCCGAACCCCAGGACGTTGACTTTTCATGGCTCTGCAACAGGACGAGCGGGACATCGTAAATACGGGCGACTTCAGCGATCTGGAACTCGCGCGAGCCAAGAAACTGCGCATCCTCCGGGGGTATGGTGGTCTGAATAAACTTCATCCCCTCTTCGAGCACTTTGACACGATGCGCGTTGTCGAGCCCCCCTTGACGCTCCAGATCCGCGCCAGGGTCTGACCGCCTATCCGTCGAAAGCCCCATGTTGGCGCGCGCCTGCGCGCCGAGCTTGCCGGGATGCAGCAGAAACCCGCCAGATTTGGCGTCGTTGGCGAAGAACTTCGCACCGAACTCCTCCATCGCGAGGCCCATGCCGATGGCCTGACGCGCGATCGCCACCTGCGATAAGCCGACATAGCCATCATGGCTCTGGTCCATGATGTGGATGACATTCTCGTGGTCTATGTCGAAAGAACGCCCGCCGATGCTTGTGCGATAGAATAAGCGCCCATCCTCGCGGATCGGTCGCGTGCGATCCGGCATCAACGGCCACAGATTAACCGCCTGACCCGCGCCGTTGCGTTCGATTTCGATATAACCGTTCCCCCAAAGCAGCGCATGACCCTGCGTCGTCTTCCTCAGAGTGCGCGACGACATGAAATCATTGGGGCGGACACCGAGCCGCCCAGAAAGCGGGTGGTCCAACACTTCCTCGGCGCCGCCGGTTTTGCTGCGGCGCAGGATCTTCAGCGGAAATCGCGCAAGAGGATTCGAGATCCGATTCACGCACGCGTAAACCGAGGGCAGATTGCGCGCGGTCATCTCGGCGACGCTCACGCCCGACTTTGTCTTGCCGCCGCCGACAACGCGAAGAATCCAGTGCCCGTCGTCGGAAACACCTTGCGAGGCGCCGAATGCGGCGGCGGAGATGCGACCCCAAAAGCCCATCAGATCTCGATCTCCAGAATGCCGCGAGTCTCGTAGACGGACGTCGTGTCGACATCCCGCATCGCCAGCGCGAGCCCGGTAACGCCAGCGACAATGCCGTCGATTTTCTCGGAAGACTTGCCCTTGTCGGGCTTGAAGTTGCCGTTGCGGTCGATGTGGAGGACGACGTTTTCCATCATCCACCGCAGGACGGGATGTCCGCCGTGGTCCATGGTCTTGGCGTAGACCATCTTCTCGAATTCGACCGAGGCCTCACCGAGTGACGGGATACCCTGGCGCACCTCAACCATCGGCGCGCCCTCGTCGAGCAGTTCCTGAGCCAGCTTGGTCGCGCCCCAAGGGTCGTAACCGATGCCACGCACATCGAACCGCGACGCATCCTCCTGGATGGCCGCCTTGATGGCGTTCTGGTCGACCCAATCGCCCGGCGTCGTCAGCAGAGCGCCCTCGCGGTGCCAGAGGTCATATTTCACGCGGTCGCGGCGCACCCGCTCCTCGAGCGTGTCCTCCGGCACCCAGAAGCGGCAGAGGATATCCCACACCGAGCCGCCATCTTCGGGCGGGAACCACCAGAACAGGGCCGTGACGTCGCGAGTGCGCGATAAATCGAGGCCGCCGTAACAGGCGCGCCCGCGCATATTGTCTTCGCGCTGGCGCCAGCTATCCGGGCCGAGGCAGCACGCGTCCCAACGATGGATAGGGAACCACCGGGACTCGTTCGCGACCCACTGATTGAGGTGATAGCGCCGGAAGTTGGATTCGAGCCGCGGATTGTCGGCGGCCTTGGCGGCCTCATCGCGCAGATATTCCAGCTTCGGCGAAATCCCGAGATTGGGATTGGCGAGAGGCCACAGGCTTTCGTCAGACCAGTCCGCGTCGGCAGGAACGGCGAAGATGACGACGAGTGAGCGCGGGTCGTTCCGCCGCCCTTCCAGGATGGCGAGGCTTTCCTCCCAAAGGGTCCAGCCGTAGCCCCTCCCCTTGAAGCCGGCCGTCGACCCCAGCAGCTCGATCGGCTGATCGCGCGCAGCGATCGACTGATGCAGCGTGTTGTACAGGAGGTCGTCCCGCCATTCGTGCATCTCGTCGCCGACGATGACCGAGGCTGATAGCCCGTGTTTGCCCTCCGGGTTGCCGGACAGGACCTCGAATTTTGCCCAGAGCTGCGGGCAATAGATCGACTTCTTGAACTGCTGCACCCGCTTGGCGAAGGCGGGAGACAGGGCAATCATCCGCTTGGCCTTGTCGAAGACGAGCTTGGCCTGTTTCTCGTCGCGAGCCATGGCGTAGGCCTGTCCGCCCATCTCCCCATCGAGCAGCCAGAACAGCAGCGAGAGCGCCGCCATGAACTCGGTCTTGCCGTTCTTGCGGCCGACCCAGAGGAACATCCGCTGGAAGAGCCGGAAGCCGTCCGCCATCTTCCAGCCGACGAGCAGGCGCACAACGCAGGCCTGCCAAGGCGTGAGATGGAAGGGCTTGCCGGCCCACCGACCTTCGGTGTGCCGGAAGAAGGTTGGCCAGATCTCAATGACCCGCTCAGCGAGCGCGTGATCGTACCAGGCTCCCTCGACGGCCTTTGCCCGATCCCAGCCCAGGGCGGCAAAGGCAAGCTGCGGCTTCGTCCTCGCCGCGGCGAGCCAGTCCGGCTCCGGCGGCGGCGCGTGCATGTTCATCGTTCAGTTCGGCCGCGAGCCCGGCGGAGGCGCCGCATGGCGCCCCATAAAGCCGATAGGATCGGCGCCGCTCTCAGCTTCGTCCGCATCGATGGGCGCGGGCGCCTGGGCCGCAGCGTCCTTCGGAGTCGTGAACATGTCGGGGTTTTGATCGCGCGCAAGCGACTGGTCGCGCAGAACACGGTAGCGATTCGCGGGGGTTAAGCCGTAATCAGTCTCGATCGCCCGCATGTTGGCCTCGCAACGATCACGGTGCATGCCGGCCGGATTGCGGCGCGGCATCTCATCGCCATTCACGTTCCTGGCCTTGAGCCAGATGCCATCCTTGCTGAGCGACCGCGTCGCCGTGATCCATTCCGCCTGATAGACACACCAGCGCGCGAAGGTGTAGCGGTCGAGCTTGCCGAGCAAATTGTTGCGGCTCAGCTCCGGCGCCAGCTCGCTCCAAATCGCGACGGCATCCGCCAAGCCCTCATCGCGAAGGAACAGCGGCGGGTCGAACTCACCACCAGCGCGGCGAGCCGCCGCCAGATCCGACGCCTTCTGCTCCGGAGTACGCTTTCGCGTCCGTCGTTTTCCAGGCGAGCCCTTGGCTGCCTGGTGCGCCGCGCTGTCAGGTTTGCGTCCACGTGCCATCGTCACACGGGCCGAAACCGACCCCTCCAAAAAAAGATTTCAGCGAATATCGCGGGGAAAAACGCGTCACTCCCCCACCGGTCCCGGCCCCCAGGCCCTCGACTTTACCGCCCCCCCCCCCTGGATGGCGGCGACGCTGGCCGCGGGAGGCGCGACCCAGGGCCGTCGCGCCCTGGTATTGAGTTACGCGGAGCTCGGCGCTCGTGGTACGTTGTCGCGCTTTTCGATGGAGACGATCATGGCCAAGAAGCCAACAAACGAAGTCACCGGTAAGAAGGCGGGCACGGCGGCCTCCAAGGTACTGCGCGACCCTAAAGCGAGCCCTGCCGCAAAGACCGCAGCAGCGTCCGCGTTGACGCAAAGGCCGTCGAAGAAGAAGTAGCTATCACCCAGCCCCTCGCCGCTCCTCCCGCTGGATGTCGCGGTCGTGGTGCGGCTTGCAGGTGGACTCGTGGTTGGCGGGGTCGATGAACAGCGACCAGTCGCCATGATGGGGCTTGCGGTGGTTGACGACGGTGGCGGGCTCCAGCCGGCCTTCGGCGAGGCAGCGCTCGCAGAGAGGCTGGCGATTAAACTGCGCCTCGCGCGCGGCCTGCCATGCGGGCCGCTTGTACCACGCGCGCCAGGGCTTGGCCTCGCGTCGCTTGGCATCATGCTCACGGTCGCGCTGCTGCTTGCCCTTGTATTGCGACGGCCGGAAGAGCGGGGGACGCGTCGGCATTACATGGCGCCCTCCCATCGACACGCAAAAAAGCCCGGCAGCGCGAGGCTCCGGGCGGCGGTCTAACCAATGCATCCGCAGGACGGGTGATGCAATTGTGCAACACCAGCCCTGCAATGGCAATGTTCATACCACCTCGATCGCCCGCACGTCAATCACCGCACGGGACTTGCGGCCGAAGATCGACAGCAGGATCGAGACGCGCTGCCCCTCTGGCGCTGCCAGCACCTTAGCAGGAAAGGTCGCGAACGGCCCGTCAAGCACGCGGATATCCTGGCCCTTCTTGATGCTGACGGTCTTGTGATTGACCGTCCGATCCATCAGCCCAAGCGTCTCTGCGGCCTTGAGATCAGCCACGATCTTGTTGGGGACAACCGCCGGCTTCCCGTTCACCGACAGCAGTGATTCCACGCCATCGACCGAGAGGATGTCATAGATCGACTGCCTTGACCGATCGATGCCCAGGAAGATGTAGCGGGCGAACAGCGGAAACGAGGCGATGTGCTTTCGCCCCGCATGTGTCTTCCAGCGCGTGAGGATCGGCAGGTAGACGTCAAACCCTTTCGCGATCAGCCCTGTCTTGGCGCGATGCTCGCATTTGATGTTGGTCCGCACCACCATCCACGCGAAGCCGCCAGCCTTGGCCGCCGCCTGGATGGCGCCCGAGGCGTCACCGCCTGCCGTCATGGCCATGCACCTTTCCTCGGATGACTTCCCGGCGGTGGGTGACAGCATCGACGACCTTAATCTCAATGGGGATGAGCGAAGCGCGATCGCGTCGGAGGAGGTCGTCATTCCGTTTGGCGAGGTCAACAAGGTCAAGCTCCTCTTCCGCGTTGGGGGTGCGCATGTGGCTCTGCACGAAATCAAACAGGGCATAGCCCCAGCCCTCTTGCCAGGCGCGCTGGCCAAGGGCGCCGCGGGCGATGCGGATGGCGAAGCCCTCCTTCTCCCGCTCCATGTCGGTGTCGGCCTTGCGCCGTTCGCGTGGCACCTCGGCCTCGCAGGCCTTCACGCATTCGCCGATGGAGGGAAAGCGCCGGGATGAGCGCGACCGGATGATGGATTTGGCGCCAGCCCGCAAGGCCTGCTCGTCGAAGGCCCGGAGGGACGAAATCAGCTCGTTGAAGAACCCATCCTCGTCCGAGCCCGGCGGGTCGTCGAAGCACTTCACCAGCGCCGCGACGAAGACGAGCTTCACCGTCTCATCCGAGGAGGCCGGCTGATATCCGCTCATTGCACACCTCCGACGGGCTCAAGGCTGATGCCCGCATCCCGCAGCTTGGCCGGGTCGATGCCGGCGAACAGCTTTGCCCGGTCCACCTTTCCCGTCCGCCGGAAGGTGGCGGCGGCGGCAATGGGCACAGGTTCGCCCATCCGGTCGGAAGCGGCCAGACGGCGGGCGAAGGCGGCCTGCACGTCGTCGGTGAACAGCCCCCAGGCCCTGATGCTGGCCCGCGTTCGCCGTGCGCAGCGGGCCTTCACCGTGGGCAGAACGTCGAGCCGGAAGTCAGCCCCGCCCTGCAGCCAGCCGTTGACGGTGCCGAGATGCGCCAGCGCTGGCGAGGTCGTGTCGAGCGCGTCCCCGCCAGCCTCCATCAGGGCATCCAGCATCTGGCCATGGTCGAGGCCCCTGCCTTCCTGATCTGGTTTGTCAGTCCGATCCTCGGAGGCGGGCGGCGGCTCGCGGCCCTGAGCCGCCACGCGGGGAGGCAGAGCACAACCGCCGCCGGTTTTCTCTTCCTCTTCCTTCTCCCTCTTCCCTCCTCCATCCTCCATCTGCGGAGACTTTCCCTGACCAGTATCGGACTGGTCGCGTACCGGTCGCGGACTGGCGGCGTCGATGCCCACGTAAGCCGACAGCTCGGCGGGAAGCGCTCCCGAACTATTCGCCTTCTGGGGGCGCTGGAACTTGCGGAAATTGCGGATGGCCCCGAACTTTCGCCCGTCGACCTCAAACCGCCTGATGAAGGAGAGGTCTTCAAGCTCGTCGAGCAGGCCGGCGACATCGACCCCGTCTACGGGGAAGATGCGCGCCTTCAGGGTCAGCGCCTTCCACTCAAAAACCCCGTCATCCCAGGCTTCGGTCCAAAGCCCGATCAGGAGCAGCCGCGCATGCGCCGTAGCGGCCATGAAGGACTCGTCCGTAAAGAGCCCCGGATGAATGCTGCGTATGCGCGCCATCACGCGCCCCCTTTCCTGTATGAAGGCACCTTGGACCAATCCGCCGCCCATAGCGCCGCCGCCCATTCCTCCGGTGTCGCCGTGCCCGGCAGGTCGAGCGATTCGGCGATCGGCTCCACGCGCCGCACGCCATGCATGGCCGTGGTATGGTCCCGCCCGCCGAAGCGGCGCGAGATGTCCGGCAGGGACAGTTGTGTGAAGGTGCGACAGAGCCAGAAGCCGATCTGCCGGGCGCGCACCACGGGGTTCACCCGGTGAGGGGAACAGATTTCCGCCTCGGATATGCCAGTCGCCTCGACAACTGCCGCCATGCACTGGCGGAAGCTCACGCGCGGGATGTCGCTATAGGCGTCGTCGTCGAGGGTTTCGGCCGTGAACAGCAGCTTCACGGCCGCGTCCGTCTCGGCGGCGAAGGAAAAGCCGCTGCGCGCCATGATGCGGGCGAAGCGCTGTCGCGCCGAATGGGCGGCGCCGGGGGAGAGTTGCAGGATGGCTTCCGCCTCCCCGGCGGGGACCTTGCCGATCGCCGTCAGGAGGTAGCAGGCAATCAGCCGCCCAAGTCCCGCCGGTCCGCTCTGGCGCAACAGGATCTCGGCCGGCGGCACATCGAGCTGCCTGACGACCGCCGCAAGGATCTCATCAACGATGTGCTGGCGCGCCGCATCAGCCTCGGGCGAGGCGATCTCCTGCGGAGGCCCGGCCGGCTCCAGGGGCTTGGCTGGCAAGGCTTTCAGGGCGATTCTCTTCGCAACTTCGGCCGGGGTTTTGGTGGGCGGTTTGGCCGGGGGCACTAGGGTCGAGCTTAAGACACGCTCCACGACAATGCCGCCGTCAGGCGTGCGCCGCGGCAGGTTCACATACTCCCCGGCGCGCAAATAGGGCGAGGTCATGCTGCCTCCTTGAGATTCATGTCAGTCATGGCTATCCGCTCGCCAATCCACCGCATCACGGGCACGGCCATGGAATTGCCGAGGGCCTTGTAGCGAGGGCCGTCAGCGGCGGGCTTTCCCCGAAAGGGGATGAGGGTCCAATCATCCTCAAAGCCCTGCAGGCGCTCGCACTCGCGGGGCGTTAGGCGGCGGACGGCGGATGCATCCTGAACGCCGACACCCCATCCATCCGTATCAAGCGGGCCCGTCATATCGCCATATTGGACCACGTCGGATTGGCGGGCATCGAAGGCGTGGGCGACAAAGGTCTCGCTCTCGAAATCCATACGGCCATAGGGGCCGCCGTGCGCATTGATGGCCGTCGCGACGTCGATGGGGCCTGCCGTGTTGTTCCCGCCGAATGCGACCAACTGCCCAGCCGCTGCCTCATCAGCACCTATCCGCCATCCGCCACTTGGCGAAGTGCCCGCGAGAGCGCCGACGGTAGCTCTCTCCCCCGCTTCTCGGCGCGGCGCAAGATCCCCGCGCAGGCTTTCGCGCTCAAAAAGAACCGCTGCGGCAGGTCGCCAGTCTCCAAGATATCCGACAACAAACACACGCCGGCGCCGCTGTGGAACTCCGAAGTACTGAGCGTCCAGCATTCGGTAGGCGAACCCATACCCGAGGTCTGAAAGTCCGGCCAGGAAGCAGTAGAAGGCGTGTAGCTCTTCCGAATGGTACTCGTCTTCAGTGTCCAGCTCTGCGCCGCTGCATCCCATATCCAGCGGTGGCGGCGGCGGACATGGATCGGGCGCGGCGTGGCTGAGGCTGGAAAGAACGCCGGGGACATTCTCCCAGACCAGCCAGCGGGGCCGTAGGCGGTCAGCAAGCCTAAGAAATTCGAGGGCCAGGTTGCCACGGTCGTCGCCCAGCCCGCCGCGCAATCCGGCGATGCTGAAGGACTGGCAGGGCGTGCCTCCGACAAGAAGGTCAATTGGTTCATAGTCACCCGCCTGAATGGTGGTGAAGTCCCCATGCAGCGGCACGTCGGGATAGTGATGCGCCAGCACGGCACGGGGGAATTTCTCGATCTCGGAAACGAACGCCGCGCGCCAGCCGAGCGGATGCCAGGCAACGGAAGCGGCCTCGATGCCGGAGCAGACGGAGCCGAAGTGGAAGGTCATTAAGTGGCCTCCCCGAAAATCCCCGGCTCAGGCCGCGCGCCCGCTTGAACCGCCCGCATCCGCTTTGCGTCGAGCGGTGACGCGCGCATCAGGGCAAGCCGACCCCTGGCGATTTCGGCATACTCTGGATTGAGCTCAATCAGCGTGCACTCAAGACCAAAGGCTTCCGCCACGACGGCTGTCGTGCCTGCCCCGCCAAAGGGATCGAGCACCCGCCCGTCAGGCGGGCAGCCTGCGCGCAAGCATCGCTCTACGAGCTCCGGGGGAAATGTGGCAAAATGCGCGCCGCGAAAAGGCTTCGTCGCGATCACCCACACATCGACCGGCGCGGGTTCGTAATTCCTGAGGTTGCGCCCCTCGCCGCGGGGTGTTTCGTCCAGGCGTGTATGGTTGATTTGCCCGGCATGCCGCGGCGTGAGCCCCCGGATCTTCTCTCTACCCTCTCGCTCCTCATTATCGGGCAGCACCTCGCCAAGGGTGTGGCGGCCATAGGTGTCCCTGCCGCGTACCTCCCGTGGCTTTCTCGCCGGGAGCGAGCGCGCGAAATTCGCCTTCTTGACCTTCCCCGACCCGTCATCGGCACATTCAGCGCGCGTTGTGCCGTATGTCGTCAGTGTCTTCGGCCTGAGGGCGAAACGCACCTCCTCGGCATCATAAAAGTATCGCGCGCTCTTGCTGAGCAGGAAAACCTTCTCGTGCGCCACTGCCGGCCGGTCCTTCGCTGAATCCGGCATGGCGTTTGGCTTCGCCCAAACGATCTCCGAGCGCACCCACCAACCATCCTCCTGCAACGCGATCGCCAATCTGTTTGGGATCATGCAGAGGTCCTTGGCCTTAATGGCCCCGCCGATCGTCGACATCGGTTTATCGCGGAAGGTGCGATCATCGCCGCCGGCGGCTTTCACATCCGCCGCGCTGCGCCCATTTGGCGTTGTCGCGTAACAGTCTCCATAGTTGAGCCAAAGGGTTCCGCTCGGCTTCAGCACGCGGCGAACCTCGCGGAAAAGATCCACCATGACGGCAAGATGCTCGCCGAGCGTCGCCTCGAGCCCGATCTGTCCCGCGACGCCATAATCACGCAGCCCCCAATAGGGCGGGCTCGTCACGACGCAATCGAAATAGTCGGCAGGCAACTCGCGCAGACGCGTTCGGACGTCACCGAGGAGGATCGTCACTCCTCCTTCGCGGGAATCGCGCTTGCTCATGTCGCCACCTGTAAGGAATCCTGAGCGCGACGGTTGTCGGCGCGTGGGGGGTGAGGATGAGACCCGGGGATGTGGTATGGCGAGAATACCGGAGGCCAATCGGTCTCGTCGTGGCGGTGCTCGTGGCGACGGCAATCGCGGCGGCATTTTTTGCCGCAGTGAATGACGGGCCGGCTTGCATTGCAGCGATTGAAAAAAAATGGGCCTATAGCTGCGCCGAATTCTGGTTCGAGCGGTACCAGACTCTGACGGCGGGCATCTTGGCTCTGATCACCGCGATTATTGCCGCGAACTTGCTGTGGAAGCAGAATTCCGAATCGGAGAAAATTAACGCGTTGCAGCGCTTTGAATTTCTGCGGCGAAGATTGCTGGAGATAGACCGAGCGCAATCGACATACGATGCCGTCGAATACCACCTCATGGGCCTCAATGTGGAGAGCGAAGACCCCTTTGTAATTGAGAATGCCACCGACGACGGCGAGGTTCCCGCAATAATTAAGCGACCTTATTTCCAAGAAATTGATGATGCCGCTCGCGTGGCGATCGGCTTTCTGAGTGACGATATTGCAGGGATCATCGGTGGAGCTCGCATTTATGAAAAAATGCAATCGCTTAGATCGGCCTGCGAGGAAATAAATAGCATTGATTATGAGACCAATCGAGCATGGAGCTTTGGAAGCGTTGAAAGGTTTACACAAGGTGCGCGCGACCGGCTGCACGCGGTTCGTCGGGCCGTTAGAATGATCGAGGTCGCGCTGCTCCAGCTGCAGATCACCATCGAGCGAGAACATATCGAAGCGTCTGGCCTCATGCAGGCCATGGAAGACCGCAGCTTGCGCTAGCCTCATCATTCCACCTCCATCTCAGCCTTGAGCGGCGCCAGCACGTCATAGAGATCGAGGATTTCCTTGCGGATCTTGGCGCGCATCTCGCGCGTCCACCCGCCCGCGGCCTGCGCCGTGGCGATGGCGGCGGAGACGTCGGCGCTTTCGCGGATCATCCGGGCGAGGATGTCGGCGGGCGCGAGCGGCGCCGCGCTGCCGGGCCTCGGCACCACGTCGCATGCGGCGAGGTCCGCGAGCGCGCGCGTCACGAAGAGTTCGCCGCAGTCGCGCTCCAGGTCGGCGATCACGTCGATGCCGGCGAACACGTCGGCGACATTGCGGTTGCCATAGTCGGAGAGCTTCTGCTGTCCGACGCGGGTGATGCTGGCGGCATTGATGCCGCCGCCGCAGGCGTCGACGAGATGGCGGGTGGCGACCTTCAGCGCCAGCCGCTCGCTCTCTGATGTCTTACGCGGCAATCGGGTCATGGAGCGGTCGCCTCGCTGGTTGAGGGGTAAGGCCAATTCAGTTACGCGCTGCGCCCCGGCCCGCTGGCCGCTAGGGTGCCGTCACGCTCAAGACAAAGGCGCCCCGCTGCATCCGGAGGGGAAAGACGGATGCAGCGGGGCAGTTTGCCCGCCAGGGAGGAAGTTGGCGGGGATGAGGAATTCGCCGCCGGCAAGGGCAACTCGGCCCCCGTCAAGGCGTGCCGCGAGCACTGTGAAATCGGGCGAGGTTGAGAAATCGAGTCCCACAAAGACGGGCATGCTCGCCGTGGCTTCCCCTATCCCGACAATCACAGCGGCGGGAGCCAAGCCCACCATGGCCAAGAATGAGCGGCGTTTCATGGTGAGGCCTCTGCGGTGGGGCGATGTGGGGCCTTGCCCGTAGCGGGGGATGAAGCGGGCCAGGGAATGTCTTCAGGCCAAGCGGCGCCAGGTGGCCAGATCTCCGCGAGATGCGCGATCAGGCCGCCGATTTTTCGGGAGCCCACGTCATGACCATCCCGCAGACGCGCAATGCGCTTCCCGTCGTTGAACAGGATCACCGACAGGCGCGCGTCGGAAATCGGACGGGCGGCCCGGAAATTATCGACGAGGCGAAGGACATGCTCGACAGTCATCATGGCGCTTATATGCGGGAAATAAACCGCATATGTCAACGGGCAATTGACCGCTCTGCAATCCCGCGCCATGCGGGTAAAAGCCTGCATATGAGCAGCGACATCCGCGAGCGCCTTCAGCAGCGCCTTGACGAGCTGGGCCTTTCAATGCGCGCCGCCTCCCTGAAGGCGGGCATGAGCGCCGACGCAATCCGCGACATATTCCGCAAGGACTCCTCGTCACCCTCCCTGCGCACCATGGAACGCATCGCGATCGCCTTGGAGACGACTGCCGAATGGCTTGCGTTTGGAATTGGTAACCCAGCCCCGTCAGGCGCCACGGCGGCTCCCCTTGCCTCAAATCGCCTGCGCCAGATTGTTGTTGCCGGCCCTGTTCAGGCCGGCTGGTTTCGCGAGGTTGACGAGTTCACTCAGGATGAGCCCGAAACACTATACGACGAGCCGGACCCTGAATTTCCGCAGGCGCGCCTTGTAGCCTTTGCGGTCCACGGGGACTCGATGAACGCTGCCGCCCCGCCCATCCCTGATGGAAGCCGGGTCATCTGCGTAGACTTCGACGACACAGGGCTGGCGATATCGGATGGAATGATCGTCGTCGTAGAGAGGACGAAGGAAGACGGGAGCCTGCGCGAGTGGTCGGTCAAGGAAGTTGAATTTCACGATGACCGGATCGAGTACCACCCGCGATCGACCAACCCGAAGCATCGCCCGATAGTCGTTTCGCACGACCCTGAAGCCGATGACGGCACCGTGAGAATTCTGGCCCTGGTGCGGCGCGTCTCCCTGCCGGTGCCGCGCACGCGAATCACCACTCGTTAAAAAATTCTTATCATGTCAACTGCGCCCATTGACTCACCTGATCGTCGCTGAGACACTGAGAACATATCAGGAACATATGAGGTCGCCATGGGCGAGCATCCGGTATTGGTCGCGCGTTTCAGCCTTCATACCCGTTGTCACAACTGCCGGCGGCTTATGGTCATGAGCGTCGATGTACCAGACGAGGAGGACGCGCCGACGACCGTGGATGATCTGGTCGAAAGCGCGCTAATTCTACGGCTTCCCTTCAGCTGCTCGGGATGCCAGCACAACATTGGCACACTGGTTGCGGTCAAAAAGCTGCCGCTGCCGGCGCAGGAGGCTTGCTATGCCTGACATAGAAGCTGATTGGGCGGAAACGGTCGCCATTCGCACGCTGGGCTACATCGGCCAGGACGAGCGCAAAATCCGACGCTTCTTGCTCGCGACAGGGCTGCGCGGCGACACCATCCGCAATGCTGCGACCTCAACCGGATTTCTTCGAGGTGTGCTGAGCGCGGCCTTGGAGGACGACATGCTGACCGAGGGCATGTTCGCCAATACCGGCATACCCCGACGACAGGTCACGGAAGCCTTTGACGTGCTTGCCAAGCGCGCCCAGCGCGAGCAGGACGAGCGCGCTGCGGACGTGCGCCTGCGGCGCAGAGCGGGCATGATCTGACAATTTACGGGAAATATCCCGCATAACTGTTGACGCGGGAAATAAACCGCAATACGTTGCCTCCATTCCCACATAGGAGGCAACCTTGCCCGCCCAAGCCAACCATCAGCTTGCAATCGAGGCAGACGCAGCCGCAGTCGCCAAGAAATTCACCGTCATCGACAAGATGGCGGATGCCATGCGCGAGATCGATGCGGCGCGCGGCTGCTGCACGATCGATGACTTGAAGCTTCGCGGCTTCAGCGCCACGCAGATCGAGCTTTACGCCGACGATGCCCGCGCCATCGCGCTGACCCGCTCCCACCGCCGCACCTCCCGCGTGGCCCTGTCCTATGAGGCCTCCGGCATCGGCCAGCCCGTGCATCCGCGCGGCGCCATGGTGAGGGATACGTGATGCGCGCGCCTCCCCCTCCAAAGCTGAGTAAGGCCGAGGCCGATGCGCTGAAATGGCTTCGCGAGCACAACGGCGATGGTCTATTCGATGGCAACGGCGTTGTGCTCGCCGCCGGAGAAACGGCCCCGCATACCCGTAGTACGTGGAACGCGCTCGCACGGGTTGGCCTAGTAGAGTTTTACGGCAAGCGCCCTGACGGAACCGGGAGAGGCCGCATCCGTCTTTGCTCGGAGGCGCGGCCATGACCGTCACCTCCACCGACATCTGCGCGGGGCTGATGAAGGCCTATGCGCCGCCGTCCCATCGTGTCTTCTTCGAGGTTTCCAACGATACCGGCGCGCAGGCCCGCCGCCACATCGACGCCGTCGCGGTCGGGATATGGCCCTCCACGGGCTACGAGATCACCGGCATCGAGATCAAGGTTTCGCGCGGCGACTGGCTGCGCGAGCTGAAGGAGCCGGCCAAGGCGCAGGCGCTCATGCGTTTCTGCACCCGCTGGTGCCTTGCCTGCCCGGATGGGCTGGTGAAGCCGGATGAGCTGCCGGCGACATGGGGCATGCTCACCCTGAAGGACGGCACGATTAAGACCAAGGTCAAGCCCCCGAAGCTGGACCCGGAACCCTTGACGCCCGGCTTCATGATGGCCGTGCTGCGCAACGCCAATTCTGTCGATATGGGGTTGGTGGACCGTCTCGTCGCCGCGCGCGACGCGGAACGGCGGAAGTCGTTCGACGAATCCGTTGAGCGCGAGGCGCGCTACAAAAGCACGCAGACGTCATCGAGAACGGAAGCGGCAATCGCCATCGCCGAGAAGCTCGAGCGCATCACGGGCCAGGATATCCAAAACTGGACCTTCGACGCCGAGGCGCTCGCTGCCGCCTACATGCTGGTCAAGCGCGGCGGGTTTCACTCGGTGCATGGTTACGGCGCCAATGATTTGCCGGGCGTTATTCAGGCGCTCGCGTCAGCGCAGGCAACGCTCAAGGAAATCTACGAGGCTCCGCCCCTCGTCGAGGCGCGCCAGGCCATCGCCGACGCAGCACCGCGGAGGGCAAGCGCATGACGCCCCGCCCCGCTCCCGAGATGACTGGATGGCTTCGGCCCCGTTCAAGACGGTCAATAAATGTCTACCAACGGGCAGAGGCGAACGCGGGCCGAGAAAAAGGATTTCGCGTGACAGCCGGAGAGACGGCACCCAATCCACCGAGCCCCCCTAAGCGTGATATAAGCACGAGCGGCGAGGCATACCTGGGCGTAGGTCCGCAGGCCGAAACGCCCCATGCCGGCACCGGTAGCAGGACGCCTGCGGGCCGAGGGGGGCGCATCAGGGTCATCCGGGACATGAGCCGGAAGGGGCGTGCGAGCCGCCCCGCTTCTCTCGCGCTGGACACCCTCGGCTTTGCGCTCATGATGGCTGCCTTCTTCGGCTGGTACATCGTGCTGTGTCCGCCCGCCAGCGCCGCGGCAGCCAATGTCGGCGATGCCGGCGCGCTCGCCGTCGCAGCCTCCATCCTCGCCACACTGTTCGGCATCGCGGTCACCTTGTGTGGCTCGCTCTTCCTGGCGATTGCGGCGACGCGCGCCTTCTACCGCAGCCGCACCACCTATGACGAGCACGGCCTGCCGCGCCGCCAGGATCTCCACCGGGAACCCCGCCGGGAGCATCACCCATGAACCGCCCCTCCCCAACGATGCTGCAAACCTATTCCGGCCGTTACGTCGATCTGCTGGAGCCGGACATCAAGACGCTCGATTTCGAGGATGCCGCGATCCACCTCGCGGCAACCAACCGCTTCAACGGCGCCACCCGCTTTGATGGCGCGGCCTGCCTCTATTCCGTCGCCCAGCACATCATCATCGGTACGGAAGAATTCCTGCGCATGCAGAAGCTCGCCGAAGCGCGCGCCTTCCTGCTCCACGATGTGCACGAATACCTGATCGGCGACGACACCCGGCCGAAGCGCATGGCCCTGATCAGCGCCATCGCGCGGGAGATCGCGCCGGACAGCCCGGATGCCTATCGGGCCGTGCGCCGCGCCGAGGCGGCGTTTCGCAGCCGGATCGATGCCGCCATCCATGTGCTGGCTGGTGTGCCGTGGCCCCTTACCCCGCCTGTCGCGCTCGCGGTCGACGCGATGGATTGCCGCCTGCTTCACACCGAGAAGCGCGACCTGATGATCGATGTCGGCCCGTGGGGCGACGACGTCGAGGAGGCCTCGCCCCTCGATCAGCGCATCGTGCCATGGCCATCGCCCATCGCCCGCGCCCGCCTCGCCCAACTGTTCCGCTGCCTCCTGCCGGCGCTTGCCGACCCCGCTAAAACGGAGAAATCCCAATGGTGACCGACGTTGCCGATTCCGGTGTTGCCGGCGAAGAACTCAAGCAATTCATCGAGCGTATTGAGCGCCTGGAAGAGGAAAAGGCAGGCATCGGCGGCGACATCAAGGAAGTCTACGGCGAGTTGAAGGGCCGCGGCTTCAGCCCCAAGGCCGTCCGCCGCATCGTTTCCATCCGCAAGAAGCCTCGCGACGAGCGGATCGAGGAAGACGCAATCGTTGACCTCTACAAGAACGCGCTGGGGATGGAATGATGCATATTGAGGATGCCTATAAATGCCTCCAGCATGGCGATGCCCCCCGCGCGCTCAGCCTGATGACGGAGGCGCGCAAGGCCGAATGGGGCTGGACAGACGCCAACACCATGACCCTGGCGCGCCAGATCGTCGAGGAAACCGAAAGCCTCCTTCAGGCGGGCGACACCGACGCGGCGCAAGTGCGGCTGCGCAGCTATGTCAACCCGAAGTGGCGCAAGCGCGCCGACTGCGCCGCCGCCTATGTCCGGGCCATGGAAGCCTGCGGCAAGGCCGTGCCGCCGCGCAATTCCCCTTCCCGCATGGGAGCCCGCCCGTGAGCATCACCGTCGAGCGCGATCACCTCTTGCCGGCCATCGAGGCGGCCTCGCGCATCACACCCACGAAGTCAGCCATACCGATTGTCTCGCATCTCCTGCTGGCGGCCGGCAATGGCGAGGGCGCCCATGCCATGGGCAGCAACCTTGATTGCGAGGTGCGGGCGGATATCACCCGCGCCGAGTGGGAGGAAAATTTCGCCGTCGCCTTGCCGGCGAAACAGCTGGTGGACCTGGTGCGCGGCATGCCCGCCGGCAGCGTCATCCGCCTCACCCCCCAGGGCGCAGACGTCACGGTCCAATGCGGGCGCTCGCGCTACAAGATGCCGTCGTTGCTGGCGGAGGACTTCCCGCGCCTCACCGCGCCGGATGGCGCCACGCGCCTCATCATCGCCGGCGCCGAGCTGGCGGAGGCCATGGCGGCGGTGGCCCATGCCCAGGCCGACGACAAGGACTGGCAGAACGCCGGCACGCGGCTGTCTCTCAGCGGTGGCGATCTGCGCGTCGAGGCTTACTCCCGCAAGATATACACCCGCCGCACCGCGCCGCTGGTGGAGGAGGCCGCAGGCAGTGCCTGCGCGATCGTGCCGCGCGAGGTTGCCCCCAGCCTCATCAAGATTGCCGCCGACAGCGCCAGCATCACGCTGCACCTCGCGGCCAATCTTATTCGCGTGGAGGGCAACGGCGTCACCCTCACCACGAAGGTGGTGGAGGCGCAATGGCCGGACTTTGATGGGCAGTTTCCGCGTGAGCCCTGGCATGTCATCACCGTGGAGCGCGCGGCGCTCGCGGCGGCGCTCGATCGCCTCTCCGGCGTGCTTGTTGCCAAGGAAGCGAGCAGCCGCACGGCCTCGATCGACTTCAGCGCGAGCGAGATGCTGTCCCTGTCCGTGCGCGATTCCATCGGCGGCGATGGGGCGGAGGAGGTCGCGGCATCGGTGGCGATCGACAGCGAGCGCGAGGGCGCGCAGGCCTTCAAGGTCTACCCCAGGCAGGCGCTCGATCTCCTGAAGGCCACCAAGGCCAACAGCGTCGCCATCGCGATCTTCGGCCCCGGCATCCCCTGGCGACTGACGCCGGCCGGCGCCGCGCCGGATGACCTGTCCGAAATCGCATTCACATCGCACATTGCTTGAGGGGTGATATGGCGGACTCACGCAAGATAGGCGGAGGCTTCGCTGAAGCCGTCGTTGCGGCCTTCCAGGCGCATTTGGACAACCACTACCCCAGCGGCATAACCGGCGAGGAAGCAGCCGCCGCCATTTGCGGCACGCTCGATGCGGCGGCGCTCGTGGCGGTGACCGCCGGGGCCGCGCACAAGCCTGATCGCGACTCGATGGCGAGCCTGCGAAGGTTGTGCATCAACCGCTTTCAACGCGCATTCGACAATGCGACAGCCGAATCTCCGCTGCTTGATGCGCGTACGAGGGCTGAATTGTTGATGGAGGCGACATCGGAGCAGGCCAATGCAGAGCGCCATTGACCACCTCGAATCCGTCCGCGCCCGCCGGATCGAGGCCTTCGCCACGGCGGCCCGGCGCAAGAAGGCGGGCGTCGCCGCCGCCCGCGCCGCCATGAAACAGGCCACCGTCGCCGCCCTGAAAGCTGAATGCACCCCGCCGCCGAAGCGCAGGGCCAGGGCGATCGAGGTTGAGGCGCCGGCCGTCTCGTTGTTTGGAGGGTGAGCGATGACGCAGAACGTACTCGTGGCAGCTATCGCCCGTTTTGATGCCGCGGCCATGGAATGGGGATGGCAGAGCGATCAAGGCTCAACAACATCCGGGATAGGCGCCTCAAAACAGGAATACGAGGATAGCAAGGCGGATCTTCTGAGGCTGGCGAACGAAGCGCCGCGCGTGCTCGAACCCGTCTATAAAGCCGTCGAGCGGATTCTTGATGAGAACAGCGCATGGATAGCCCGACCGAACGACGAGGTAACCCGGCGCATCGCGCTCGCGGCAACGATCGCCGCGCATACCCTCGTTGCGGCCGAGCGCGCCGAATCGGCGACGGATATCGAGGCAATCAGCGCTGATTCCGTCAAAAGCGCATCAGAAGATGGGCGAGGCTTCTGGCGTTCATGCAGCGGGTGCCATGAGCTTAATGATGGGTGTCCGACCGGCCGCTACAGCAAGGCGCTTTCATGCCATCTGGGTCTTGGTTGCCATGAGTGCGGCGGTATCGGCGCTATATGGGACACCACCGATTACAGCGACTTTGGGCGCTATCTTAGTCAGGAATGCAAACCCGATGTGGAGGCGGCACCCTTCGCGAGCTTGGTTTCATTGCGCGCCGCGAACGTAGCTCGCGATGCTGAGTGGGCGCCGGACGTTAAGCCAGACCTCGCATTTCGCGGCAATGAGCTTGCGGGCGAAACCGGGGAGGCCTGCAACGTCATCAAAAAGCTGGAGCGCGAGCGGCATGGATGGGTTGGCTCTCGCGCCACACTTTTGGATCTCGCTGACGAGCTGGCAGATGTTGTGATCTGCGCCGATCTCGCGGCCATGACAGCGGGAATAGACCTATCCGGCGCCGTCGTGCGCAAGTTCAACGCCACATCCGAGAAGAACGGCTTGGCGACGCGGATGCCAGCCCTCAGCGAGCCGGAGGGGATTTGATGCGCGGCTTCTACATTCCCTACGGCGAGAACGACAAGCACGCCGAGGCGCTAAAGGCTGGTTTGGCACGCCTTCCCTCAAATTTCACGGCCGAACTGTGCGGATGGTGCGAGGGCAGAGGGCGATATTCCCAAACCTACAACGCCGGTTGCGGCATGGGATACTTCAGCGCGATGGGGGGCTGCGAGCGCTGCAAGGGCGCAGGGCTGATACAGGGCGACAAGCCTGCGTCGGCATCGGTTATTCATCAGGTGCTTAACGCTGGAGACCGCGATGGCTAGTCGCGCGACCCCAGCTCCCTCGCCTGTCCGCTTCACGGTCCAGCCCCGTTGCGTACCGAGGAAGAAAGCCGCCCGGCGCCTGCACCTATCCCTTGCGGAATTCGCCAGTGTGGAGCCGCGCCTGCGCGCCCGCGGCTTCCCCACGCCCGACCCAGACACGGGACATTACGACCTCAAGGCGATCGATCTATGGATGGACAGACAGATCAATTTGACCGAACCGAGCCGCATGCACGATGCTCGCGAGTGCGCGTTCAACCTCATAGACAAGCTGTGACATGGGCGAGGATTCGATCCGCTACCTGATCTTCATGCGCAATCGCTGGCGGTATAAGCCGACAGCAGCCATGAAAGCCCACGGCTTCAACTTTCTCACCTTCGGCCCCGGCATCATCATTGATGGCAAGCCTTATCCATCGGCTGAGGATAAGGCCAAGGCCATCAGGCTCAATGAGGATTGGGACCGTATCAGGCGGCAGGTCGAGGCGCCTGCGGCTCCAAAATACCCCCTGGGCAGCGTCGGCGATGGATACGAGCGCGCCATGCGGCTGCGCGCCGCCGAGCGCACCAACAAGGGTAAAGCCTGGACAACAGAGCATAAGAGCCGGGACGACTGGCCGAGGGCCTGGCGCTGGTTGGAAGTGTTCGCCACCCTTGACCCGCGCACCATCCAGCCTGAGCATTTCATGAGCGCCGACCCGAAGACGGGTCAGCTGCGCGGCCTTATCCCCAAGATCGAATCACGCGTGTCCGCGACCGAGCGCCACCGCACGGTCAAGGTGTGGCGGGCGCTCTGGAAGCGGATGGCCGCGATGGGATATTGCGAGAAGGACATGGACCCCTCCCATGCCTTCGCGAACTCCGCCGCCGACCCGCGACAGGATCTCTGGACGGAGGGAGAGGTTGCCCGCCTTTGTAAGGCGGCGTGGCGGCAAGACTTCAAGGGAATGGCGGCGCTCATGGCAACGGCCTGGGATAGCCAGCTCTCCCCGGTCGACGCGCGGAAGCTCACGGCAGGCCAGCGCTTCAGCGACGATCACGGCGACGTGTTCTTCGTCAGCAGGGCCAAGACAGGGCGCGCCGCCGCCGGCACGTTGGGCAGGCGCGCGACGGCCATTCTTAATGCCTATGTCGCTGGGCTCGGCTTCGAGCTTCACGAGACGTCGCCCATCTTTCGCACGCGGGGCTTCGACCCGGGCGCCAAGGGCGGGAAACCGCACCCGCCTTCCCCTTATACAAAGGACCGACTGGGAAGAGATTTCCGAATCATCCGCACCCTGGTCTTCGGCGAAGGTGATAAGCGGCAACTTGCCGATATGCGAAGGTCGGGAACCGTCGAGGCATTTTCAGGAGGCGCGAGCGACCATGCGGTTTCAACCAAAATGGCCAACACGCTCGCGGCGTCGTCGCGCCTTCAGAAGACGTACAACCCGGTCAACTTGGCGACCGTGCGGGATGTGGATGCGGCAAGGCGCGAGGGCCGGGCGAAGCTTCGGGAGAACAAAACCCGACAGAAAGTGTAACGGCGCCGGTCGCAAAAGTGTAACGCGCCAAAGCCCGTTTTTCCTAAGTCTTTGATATTAAATGGAAAACGGTGGCGGGAGTGACGGGGCTCGAACCCGCGACCTCCGGCGTGACAGGCCGGCGCTCTAACCAACTGAGCTACACCCCCGTGGCAAGCCAGCAGCTCGCTGCGGTGTGAAGGGGTGATTAATGGGGCCCCTGCCCGCTGTCAAGCGGCCCTGTGGATATCTTATTCCAAATCGCAACGGGTGCGATCGAACGGTTCATTAGCCGCTTTGGATTTGGCCGAAAAAAGGCAGCTTGATCGAGCCGCAAAAAGATTATCTGACGGCCGCCCCCGTCATTGCTGCAACGCTTCCCGTGAACCGCTGGGGCCTCTTGGCTCCGTTCGCGGCAAGTCTGAGGCAAAATCCATGCATTCGACCAACCGTCGAATCGTCGCCGAACTCCCAATCTTTGCCATCGCTCTTTGGACAACGAGCAGCAAACGATGCAAGCCTAAGTAGCCACATGACACTTCGCCGTACTTAAAATTGCACAGGCTAGGAAGCCTTCCTGAACGTATGCGTCGTCAGAGGCTTTTCGCCACAACAGTCCCCAGATGCGACGAAGTCGAGCAAACGTAATCATGACGGGAACCTCACCTACTTCAACGCGTTTACCCCTCGACGTCGCCGAGCGCCGCGATCAACGCTGAGGAGAGGCGTATGCCAAAAGAGAAATCATCGACCCGAGGCTTTGCCTCTATGGACGAGGCGAAACAGCGCGCAATTGCGTCGAAAGGCGGACAAAGCGTGCCAAACGAGAAGCGCAGCTTCTCCCAAAATCGCGAGCTTGCTGCCAAGGCGGGCCGCAAGGGAGGACGTAGCGTTCCTGATGAGAAGCGCAGCTTCTCGCAGAATCCCGATCTTGCCGCACAAGCGGGACGCAAGGGCGGCCAAGCCTCGCACAGCACCCGCTAGCCCCGGTGAGAGCTGTTTTTCCGGCTGATATGCCGGGCATGCATTCGTCCTTTGGAAGCCACCCTTCCAGAGGACCTTTTCGGCAAAGGCAAGGTTAAAGACTTGAAGGGAGAAACGGATGCGTCAGCAACCAGCCTCTGGCTCCGACCGAAAGGGGCCGGCGCGCAAGGAAACGGCCCGTGCCATCGAAGACAAACTCGACCAGAGCCTTGAGGACAGTTTCCCGGCGAGCGACCCGCCGAGTATGACGCGGGCACCAGCCGATAAATCTTCCACTAAATATCCGCCACCAACCGGTGCAGACCGTAAGACGCCCGCGCAAACCCCGCCGAAGCGGCACTGAGTACCTACACGTCGGGATTTGATTGTGTCTTGAATACATCACTCGCTACAGATGCATTCTGAAGGCCGATTTTCCTAATCGTGCCATTCCCTCGCCGCTTTTTGCCCTTCTTTTGGCACTTAACGATAGCTCATAAGCAGTTCTGTGAGGGTCGGGATTGCTTATCTGGGGTCAGCAGCACGAGATCTTAGCTGCTGGTCTTCTTTTAGCTGGGCGGACAGCCTGCCCCATGCGCTTACGGTACAAATGGAGTTGATCATGAAAGGCGCCACTTTTCTCGCAGCAGTCGCGGCATCCGCGGTTATAGCGAGCGCTGGGCTTGCAACTGGGGCCCTCGCTGCGGATCTGCCCTCTCGCACGGTGGCCCCGGTGGCCCCCATCGCGCCCATCGTTCCGATATTCACCTGGACCGGCTTCTATGTCGGTGTGAACGCCGGTTACGGCTGGAACACGAACAATAACAACAACAACGTTGTCTATGTCCCGGGCAGCGGCTACGTCGGCACGGGCAGCAGCGGCAGCGACGGCGGCTTCGTCGGTGGTGGCCAGATCGGCTATAACTACCAGTTCGGTCAGTTCGTTGCGGGTGTCGAAGCCGACATCCAGTACGCCGATATGAAGTCGAACAACAATGGTGGCTTCTACGGTGGCACCGCGGGCTATATCGGCTCGCAAAGCAACGGCGTCGATTGGTTCGGCACCGTGCGCGCCCGTCTTGGCTTCGCTGTCGATCGTGCCTTGATTTACGCGACCGGTGGTTTCGCCTATGGCGGTGGTGACAGCAACGGCTATTATTACAATGGCCTGTACTACAAGAACGGTGACGATACTCGCACCGGCTGGACGGTCGGTGGTGGTGTGGAATACGCCTTCACCGACAACATCACTGCCCGCATCGAGGGTCTTTATGTGAACCTCGGCAAGAGCGGCAACAACGCTTTCGTGTACGACGCCGCCGCCTTCGGTGGCAGCAACCGCAAGGACACGGAGTTCGGTGTGGTTCGCGCTGGTCTGAACTACAAGTTCTCGAGCTTCTGATCGCGTTACCGTCCGGGCGGAGCCTTCATAGGTTATTCGCCCGGACAAACGGTCCAGAGAAAGCGGAGCGGTGCTTGCACCCTCCGCTTTTTTTTCAGGAAAGATCAGGCCTGTTACAAACCGGTATCGACCGGACATCGGCGAAGAACCAAGGCTTGGATGTTTCTATGTAAATCCATCCAAATCGGATCAGCCCCCCCCCCGACGGAGCGCTCCTCAGCCGATCAGTTCTCGCCGAGCAAGCCTTCCACATAGGCGGGCAGGCCGATCCGGCGCTGGCGCTTCAGGCGTTCAGCGGTTAAAATGGCGACAAGCTGCTTGAAGGCCTGATTGAGATCGTCGTTGATCAGGACATAGTCGTAGGCCTCCCAACGCGCGATTTCCGTGCGGGCGTTTTCCAGACGCTTGGCGATCACGTCAGCCGCATCCTCGGCGCGACGGTCCAGGCGACTGCGCAGCTCGGCGAAGGACGGTGGCAGAATGAACACCGTCACCACATCGTCGCGCATTTTCTCGACGATCTGCTGGGTGCCCTGCCAATCGATGTCGAACACCATGTCATGCCCCTCGGAAAGGGCCTTTTCGACCGGCTGCCGTGGTGTTCCGTAGAAATTGCCATGGACTTCGGCCCATTCGAGCAAGTCGCCCCGATCGCGCCGGAATATGAACTGGTCCTTCTCGATGAAGTGATAGTGCACGTCGCCCACCTCGGACGGACGCCGCGCGCGGGTCGTCACGGAGATCGACAGTTGTAATTCAAGCTCTTTCTGCTCGATCAGAGTGCGGGTCAGCGTCGTCTTGCCGGCACCGGAGGGCGACGACAGAATGAGCATCAAACCGCGGCGGGAAATATCAGCGGAAGCCATCAGCCTACTCGACGTTCTGGGACTGTTCACGGAACTGATCGATTGTCGCCTTGAGATCAAGCCCAATCGTGGTGAGCGACACGTCATTGGCCTTGGCGCACAAGGTATTGGCCTCGCGTCCAAACTCCTGGGCGAGAAAATCGAGCTTGCGCCCGCAGGCGCCTCCTTCGGCGAGAAGGCCACGGGCTGCCACGACATGGGCCGCCAGACGATCCAACTCCTCCCGAATATCCGCCTTGGCCGCGAGCAATGCGGCTTCCTGGTGCAGACGCGAGGCGTCCAGAGCTTGGGTCGCCTCGAGCAAAAGCGCGACCTGCTCTGCGAGACGAGCACGGACAGCTTCCGGCTGCCGGGCCGGATTGGCCTCCGCGGCCGCAGTTGCAGCGCTGATCCGATCAAGCTGCTCGCTCAGAACCGTAGCAAGCGCGACGCCTTCCCTTGCCCGGGCAGCCACGAGGCCGGCAACGGCCCGGCCGAGGCCCGCCTTGAGATCAGCAGCCAGCGCTTCCTGCACATCGGGCGCATCATCCTCGACGCTCGCCTCGACGACGCCTCGAATGGCGAGAAGCCCGTCAAGCGAGGCCGGGCGGATGCCGTCGGGCAGGTCCACGCGGCTGATGGCCGCGAGCACGGCAGCAAGCGCCTCTTCATTGATGCGGATAGTCGGATCGGCCTCAACCTTGCTGACGACAAGGCCGACATGACAGGTGCCGCGTGTCACTGCCTTGGCCAGCGCCAGCCGCGCCTCCTCACCGAACGCTTCATAGCCCACGGGCGTCTTGAGGCGCATGTCGAGTCCGCGCCCATTGACGCTGCGGATTTCCCAGGCCCAGCGGAATGGCCCGCTAACGCCGGTCTCACGGGAAAACCCGGTCATGCTCGCAATTGTCATCGAACGATCCGCCTTCCTTCAACCCATCTATCGCAGCCTGCGAAAGGCGGCACCTTATCCCATCAGCAGAGGATGTGTAGAAGGTTGCGGAAAATACGCCGCGTTGACAACAGGATAGACCAGGGTGCCAGGGTTGGCCACCGCGCGCACGGCCTGGGCATGGGATCGTCGGCGATGCGCCTCACGTCGCTGGGCATCTTTGGCAACCCTCATCGCCTGGGACGAGGGTCTGCCGTGGTCAGCGCTTCAGAAGAGCCGGCGGCACCGTCTTCGGCGAGTTCAAGTCATAGGTGGTATTGCGCAAGGGGTCGAAGGCCTTGCCTTCAGAGGCGTCGAAACCGGGCCCGTTGTTACCTTGGGCGACGGTTCTCTGCACGTCCCCAGGGCCCGTTGGCGCCGCCTCGCCGCGGGTCTCATCCTTAGGGGGCTCGATGTGGTCCACAGCCGGCGTCGACGCGCGTCCACTCGCCTCGATCTGGCGCCAGCGCGCGACATTGCGATTATGCTGGTCGAGGGTTTCGGCAAAGGCATGACCGCCGGTGCCATCCGCGACGAAATAAAGGTCCTTCGTCGCCAGAGGCTTGGCGACGGCTTCCAGCGCGGCGCGCCCGGGATTGGCGATGGGTCCTGGCGGAAGCCCATCGATGACATAGGTATTGTAAGGCGTCGCCTGGGTGATCTCCGAGCGCTGAATCGGGCGCCCCAGCGTGCCTTTGCCGCCGACGAGGCCGTACACGATGGTTGGATCCGACTGAAGACGCATCTTCTTCTGCAGGCGGTTGACGAAAACGCCGGCGACCCGCGGGCGCTCATCAGCTTGGCCCGTTTCCTTCTCGACGATCGACGCCAGGACGACGAGTTGCTCCGGCGAGGCAATCAACGCGCTTGGCGCGCGCGCCTGCCATACCTCCTGCAGTATCCGCTGCTGGTCAGCCATCATCTTGTCGAGAATCTGCCGGCGCGGTGTGCCGCGTGGTACGCGATAAGTCTCCGGCAGGAGACTGCCCTCCGGTGGAATGGTCTTGATCTCGCCTGTCAGGAGATCGTTCTCCATCAGGCGCGCGACGATCTGTTCGCTTGTCAGCCCTTCAGGCACCGTGATGGGATGGAGCACGCTCTTGCCGGTGACCATCACGTCCATGACGTCCTTGAGGCTCGAGCGCTGCCTGAACAGATATTCGCCAGCCTTGATGTCGTCCTTCACGCCATAGAGATGCAGGCCGATCACGAACATCAGCGGGTTTGAAATAACCCCTTCCCGCTCGAGCGTCTGGGCAACCGTCTGGCTACCACCGCGCACGGTGATAATCTTGTCCTCCTGCAGGGGGCCCGGTAGCTGATACTCCAGCCGTCCGATGTAGAAAGCCCCGCCGACAACAACGGCGGCGACGAGAAGGAAGGTCAGAGCCCCGCTCAAACGCGACACGAAGCCACTGCGTCGGCGCTCGCGTCGAATCTGCGGTGGAGGCGGAGGTGCGGCCATGGGCTTGATCGATTCGCTTGGGCTACGGGGAGCGATGCGCAAAGCCCGCATGGGCGCAGACAAAGGCTTAGACCGGGGCTGGCGATCGTCCTTGCGATCATCGCTGTTCATGCGGAGGCTCTGCTCTTCCTCAAGCGACGGGCCTCACGCCCGACGACCAAACTACCGAAAATTGTGGCGAAAGCGCGCCTGTCCCTCGCCAATTCGCAACGGCGAGAGTCGTGGTGTCCACTTGCCGAGTCCATTGAGCCCGGCTCCGGCCGCTATCTATCAACGGATAGTACCTGTCCTTGCTCCCACGATCAATTCCGATAGCCATCGCCGTCATTTCGCACGCATGTGACGCACATATTTTCGACAGCGCGCGAAACGACCAATGGAAGGAGTTGCGCCCGGCCACAATGGCCGCGATACCTAATGAATACGGATCCTATGTGGTCGATCGGCTTAAGCGTCGATCGGCGATTGTCCACACAATCACAAAGACCGGGACAAAGGGGGAAATTGATGCTGACGGAAGCCTTTGAAGTTCTCGACGATCGTTTCGAATCGCTCGTCTTCGGCAATGTGCATCTCGAAAAATTATGGACTGGCAGCCGCTGGGCCGAAGGCCCGGCCTATTTTCCGGCCGGCCGATACCTGGTCTGGTCGGATATCCCGAACGACCGCCTGATGCGGTTTGACGAAACGGATGGTTCAGTTTCTGTTTTCCGGGCGCCCGCCAACAATGAAAACGGGCATACCGTCGACCTTGAAGGGCGTCTCATCTCCTGCGAGCATCGCGGGCGATGCGTATCGCGCACAGAGCATGATGGCCGCAGGACCGTGCTCGCCAGCCACCACGACGGCAGGCGCCTGAACTCCCCCAACGACGTCGTTGTGAAATCGGACGGCAGCATCTGGTTCACCGACCCGACCTACGGCATCGATTCTGAATATGAAGGCGATGCGGCTGCATCGGAGATCGGCGCATCGCACGTCTATCGCCTGTCTGCGGACGGCCAGCTCACAGCCGTGGGCACCGATTTCGTAAAACCGAACGGACTGGCGTTCTCCCCTGACGAACGCATGCTTTACGTCGTCGACACCGGCGCGACCCACGTGAAGAACGGCCCGCGCCATATCAGGCGTTTCGCCGTGTCGCCCGAAGGCGCGCTCTCCGGAGGCGAGGTCTTCGCCACGGCGACGGTGGGACTGTTCGACGGCCTGCGCCTCGACACTGCCGGCCATATCTGGACGAGCGCGGGCGACGGCGTGCATTGCTACCATCCCGACGGCGCGCTCATCGGCAAGATCAAGGTGCCCGAGGTCGTCGCCAACCTGTGCTTCGGGGGGCCGAAACGCAACAGGCTTTACATTTGCGCCACAACCTCCCTTTACGCTGTCTATCTCCGTGCGCACGGCGCACTGAGGCCCGACACCGCGAGATGACATTACGCGGGCCGACGACGAGCCGCGCCGCCGTCGAGCCTGAAGGCAATAGTTAGCATTGCTAAGTATTCGCCAGTTATGGCGCCCCACCGTCAAGACAGTTTGGACAGTCTATGAATTCCACTCCCCAGCGCCTGAAAGACCGCTTCGCCTTGATCACCGGCTCGTCGCGCGGCATCGGCCGCGCCGTCGCCATACACTATGCCCGTGAGGGAGCGACGGTCGCCATCAACGCCGTCTCCCACGGGCAGGCAGCGGACGAGACCCTCGCGGCGGTCCAGGCGGCGAGCGCGGAAGCTGGCTTCGGCGAACGCGATCACCGTGTGGTGCTGGCTGACGTTGGATCAAGCAGCGCCGTCGAAGCCATGATCGCGGCCCTGGTAAAGGGCTGGGGGCGCCTCGATATCCTCGTCAACAACGCCGGCATTCAGGCGCCAGCACCAAGTGACACGGTCAGCGACAACGACCTGCAGCGAATCCTCGGCGTCAATCTACTGGGAGCGGCCTATTGCGCGCGCGGTGCTATACACCATTTCCTGTCCAGACCGGGAGGCGGCATCGTCATCAACACCTCCAGCGTGCATCAAATTATTCCAAAACCAACCTACCTTGCTTATTCGATGAGCAAGGGAGGCATGGCTAACCTCACGCGCACGCTGGCGCTTGAATTCGCGGACAAGAATGTGCGGGTCAACGCGGTGGCCCCTGGTGCGATTACCACTGACATCAACGAAGCCTGGGTGGACGATCCCCGGAAAAGAGCGGACGTCGAGCGTCATATTCCCATGGGCTATGCCGCGAGTTCCGAGGAAATTGCCCCGATCTTCGCCTTTCTCGCCTCGGATGAGGCGCGCTACATAACCGGACAGACCATTTATGCCTGCGGCGGTCTGACGCTGTTTGGCGAGTTCAAAACGAACTGGTCGTCATAAATCTGAAAAAATCGGCGATTGTTACACATTGCAAGCCAACCGCCCTTGGCAGGGCAGGCATGCGTCTCACCAGGAGCAACAGCGTCGACGTATATGATCCCGCGTCGGCGTCTTTCGCTTTAACATACGACAATACATATAGTTTTTTACAACCGCGATAGACCGCCCGACGCGAGGGGCCTGCGTGGCGGAGAGATCGCGAATGCATCGAAAATATCGATTGACGGTACTATAGTAATCAGAAGTAAAGGCTCTTCGAATCCGTATAGCACTTACGCTACGATTGGACGCCGACTTGCCACGATTGGCTTTCGCCGATATATGAAGTCACATACAGCTTGTTCAGCTGGCATGCCTAGCAATTGAATTTGCTGGGAGATTTCCGGAGCTTGATCTGGACTAATTAGGTGGGGGGAGGTTCGCGCGTAAGTAAACAAATGGATCCCGATGAATGGCTGGCAATAAAAGCCTGAATGATGAGGCTCTCGAACTACGACGTCGTGGCGGACGTTGGCTGAAGGCACTTCGTGAAAGCGCCGGTCTTTCGCAGCGGGATTTCGCGCGACTGATCGATATTGAGTATTATACTTTTATCTCACAGATTGAGATTGGCCGCGGTCGAATTCCGACTGAAAAATACGCGGTTTGGGCAAAAGCCCTCAACGTCGACGTGAACGAGTTTATCGTACAGGTTCTGCAGTATTATGAACCACTTATCCACAAGCACCTGTTTTCGGGCAAGGTGTCTGCCCCGGTCTCGTCGGAGGCCAAGGTCGACCAGAATAGTTATCTGGCGCTGAAAAACGAAATCCGCGAATTGCAGCGTCTTCTCGGCAAGAAGACCCTTGAGAACGAGCTTCTGCGCGAGAGGCTTTCACAGCGCAATATAGGTCTGCCGCAGATGGTGAGTCCGACGCCTGCACTCGCCGCCGCGGACAACGACGCCGCTGAGATTTCCGGAGACGGCCGGACAACCAAACAGCGCTTTGAAGATACGAGCGCCTGAAGCCGGCGCGGCGCTCTCTTCACGCGCTCCCAAGCGCCAAGACCGCGCGTCTGCCGACCGCCAGAACCGTTTAGTTGCGCTCACCCTGAATGAAGTCCCCACGAGTCTGACGGGCATGGCCTCCACGGGCTTGGGATAAGCGCGTTGTGCGGGGGCTACGGCTCGCGCGCCCTGCCCCGACGATACCCCGGGAGGAACGGTTCACGGGACGGCCTTTCCAACGAGGCCAGTCCCGGCGCCGGTGGCGCGGTCGTCCACCCCAAGGAAAAGCCAGCCCCTCCGGGCTGGCCTCCTTGATCCGAAAATCGCTGGCCGGCACGCCACAGGCCGATAACTGAGCGAGCCGGTTATGGGGACAGGTGGCCTACTGCGGCAGCTTGTCGTCGATGCCCTTGACGAAGAAGTTCATGCCGAGGATCTGCTCGTCCGACAGAGCTTTGCCGCCCTTGCACTCCACTTCCGAGCCGTCCTGCTCGTAGACAGGACACGCGAAGGGGTGGACCGCGCCGGACTTGATGCCCTCTTCGGTCTCCTTGGCGAGTTTCACCACATCCTCCGGCATGTTGGCGTAAGGCGCCATCCACACCATACCCTCCTTCATGCCGCCCCAGGTATCTTGGGACTTCCAGTTTCCTTCGAGCGCCGCCTTGACCCGCTCGATATAGTAATCGTCCCAATGGTCGACGACGGCTGTTAGCTGCGTCTTGGGCGCGAATCGCGCCATGTCGGAGGCTTGGCCGAAAGCGAGCTTGCCCCGCGCTTCGGCGGCCTGCAGAGGCGCAGGGCTGTCAGTGTGCTGGGTGAGGACATCCACGCCCTGGTCGAGGAGCGCCTTGGCGGCGTCGGCCTCTTTGCCTGGATCATACCAGGTGTTGGCGAAGACGACTTTCAGCTTGATATTGGGATTGATGGCCTGGGCGCCCAGAAAATAGGCATTCATGCCCGCCACGACCTCGGGAATCGGGTAGGCGCCGACATAGCCGATGATACCCGATTTGGACATCTTGGCGGCGATTTGCCCCTGGATGTAACGCCCCTCATGGAACTTCGCGCCGTAGGTCGACACGTTGTCGGCCCGCTTGTAGCCGGTGGCGTGCTCGAAGCGCACTTTCGGATATTTCCGCGCGACCTTCAGCGTCGGCTCCATGAAACCGAAGGAGGTCGTGAAAACCAGGTTGTGGCCGGTCCGCGCCAGCTGCTCGATGGCCCGCTCGGAATCGGCCTCGGGCACGCTTTCCACATAGGTCGTCTCGACCTTGTCGCCGAAAGCCTTCTCGACCGCCTTGCGGCCGACATCATGCTGGTAGGTCCAGCCGTGATCCCCGACCGGCCCCACGTAGATGAACCCGACTTTGAGCTTCTCCTGCGCCGAGGAGGAAACTGGCGAGAGGCCAAGCGCGAGCGCCGCCAAGGCCAATGACATCAATTGCTTCATGAGGCAGCCGTCCCCTGATCCCGAGCTGGAAATGATTGCGGGACACTACATGCGAGCCTCGTGCCACACAATTATTGATGCCGGCTCACATGCCGCGGGAGCAGGTGAGCCTGGGACTTTCCCCAGCTGTTGCGACGCTCGCCACGTCACGCGCATCATCTGTCCGGCGCGAAGGGCTGTCCGAGCGAGCCAGGCGCCGCAGTCGCCCCCTTCCGGCGAAGCGACAGCAGCACGAGTGCGACGATGGTCGCAAGATAGGGCAAGGCCGCGAGCGCCTGGGACGGCAGACCGAAGCCGGCGGCCTGGGCATGGAGCTGCAGCACCGTCGCCGCGCCGAATAAATAGGCACCGATGAGCAGGATCCCGGGCCGCCAGCCGGCAAAGACGACAAGAGCCACGGCGATCCATCCCCGCCCGGCCGTCATCCCCGGCGACCAGAAGCGGGTGTAGACGAGCGATAGATAGACCCCCGCGAGCCCGGCCATGGCGCCTCCGAAGAGAATGGCGATGAGGCGCGTCTTGATGACCGGCAGCCCGAGCGCGTGGGCAGAGCCTTGATTTTCGCCGATCGCCCTCAAGCTCAGTCCAGCGCGGTTGCGCGCCAGGAACCATGCGACCGCGATGGTCGCGGCGAGCGAGATATAGACGAAGGCGTCCTGGCCGAAGAAGAGACGCCCGACGACCGGCAGATCGGTCAGCACCGGCAGGCTGAGATGCGCGATCACGTCCCGCTGCGCCCCCACGAAGGGCTGGCCGATAAGGCCGGAGAGCCCGAGGCCCAGGATGGTCAGCGCCAGCCCCGCCGCGACCTGGTTGACCGCCAGCCCGAGGACGGCGATCGCGAAAACGAGGGCGAGCACCATCCCGGCGAGGATGCCGCACAGGATGCCCGCGATGGTCGAATCGAATGTCACGGCGCCGGCGAAACCGCAGGCCGCGCCCATCACCATCATGCCCTCGACGCCGAGGTTCAGCACCCCTGCCCGCTCCACCACGAGCTCTCCGAGGGCGGCAAGCAGCAGCGGGGTCGATGCCGTGACGATGGTGAGAAGGATGGCCTCGAAAATGGTCATGCAACGGCCCGGCGGCCCGCCGAAATGCGCAGGCGATAGGTGACGAGGGAATCGGCGACGAGGATGGCTATCAGCAGGATGCCCTGGAAAGCCCGCGTGAAATCGAAGGGCACGCGCAGGGCGATCTGCGCCGCCTCGCCACCGAGGATCGTGAGCGCCATGGCAAGGCTCGCGACCAGGATGCCGATGGGATCAAGACGGCCGAGAAAGGCGACGATGATCGCGGTGAATCCATAACCCGGCGAAATGCTCGGCTTGAGCTGGCCGATCGAGCCGCTCACCTCGATGACACCGGCAAGCCCCGCGAGCCCGCCGGATATGGCGAAGACCGCAAGGGTGGTCGCGGCGGGCGAGAAACCGGCGAAACGCGCGGCACGCGGCGCCTCGCCCGTGACGCGCAACCGATAGCCGAACAGGCTGAAACGCAGGATGAAGGCCGCAGCCAGAACGACCAAGATGGCGATCGCGACGCCCGCGTGCAGGGTCAGATCGCCAAGCATCGGCAGTGTGGCGGAGGGATCGAAGGTCACGGTCTGGGGAAAGTTGAAACCCTTGGGATCGCGCCAGGGGCCGCGGACGAGATAATCGAGCCAGTATTCAGCGACGTAGACAAGCATGAGGCTCGTCAGGATCTCGCTGACGCCGAACGCGACCTTCAAACCCGCCGCGATTAGCGCCCAGAGCGCGCCGCCCACGATCCCCGCCAGCAGCATCGCCGGCAATACCCATAGACCCGCATCGCTGCCATGGGTGACCAGCGCAACCCAGCCGCCGCACAACGCGCCGACGACATATTGCCCCTCAGCGCCGATGTTCCAGAGGTTGGCCCTGAAGCAGAACGACAGCCCGACGGCGATGATGACGAGGGGCGTCGCCTTGAGCGCCAGCTGCTGGAGCGCCCACGCGTCCGACAGCGACTGCACCACATAAACGTCGAAAGCCCCGACGGGCGAGCGCCCCATCGCGGCCAGGATGAGACCGCCGATCAGGAAGGAGACCGCGAGCGCCGCAAGGGGGGCGAGAATGCGCGCCACAGGCGAGACATTGCGCCGTGGCAGAAGTTCAATGCGCATGTGTCGCACCTTTATGCGCCGCGCCCCTGCCTTCGGCCTGCGCCGCCGCCCCGGCATGCTCCCGGGCGCCGGCCATCGCGAGGCCGATCGCCTCGCGCGTCAGACGTGACGTGGGCTCCGCGACGGTGAGTTCGCCCGCATGAATGACGGCGATGCGGTCGGCGATCTCGAACAGCTCATCAAGATCCTGGCTGATGACGATGACCGCCGACCCCTTGGCCGCCAGATCGATCAGCGCCTGACGCAGGGTCGTCGCCGCCCCCGCGTCGACGCCCCAGGTCGGCTGGTTGACCACCAGTACTGCGGGCTCCCGCAGGATCTCGCGGCCCATGACGAATTTCTGGAGATTGCCACCCGAGAGTGTCTCGGCGCGCGGGTCGACACCCTCCTTGCGGACATCGAAAGCCTTGATGATACGGGCGGCCCATCGGCGCGCGAGGCCTGCGTGGACGACCCCTCCGGTCACGAAGCCGTCCGCGCCGTGCAGCGACAGGAGAGTGTTTTCTCCCAGCCGGTGCGAGGGCACGGAACCATGGCCGAGGCGTTCCTCGGGCACGAAGGCCCCGCCCCGGTCGCGCCGGGCGGTGATGTCGCGATGCCCAATCGCCTCGCCGTCGAGCAGGATGGCGCGGTCGTCACAGAGACGTTCGCCCGAGAGCGCGGCGAAAAGCTCGCTCTGGCCATTGCCGGCAACCCCGGCGATACCGACGATCTCGCCTCCCCGCACGCTCAGCCCGACGTCCTGAAGATCGATGCCGTGCGGCTCTTCCGAAAGCAGCGACAAGCCCGTCACGACAAGCCGCTCGATGCTCATGTCATGGGCGGGCGCGGGCTTCACGTCCCCGATCTCGGCGCCCACCATCAATCCGGCGAGATGGCGCGCGGAGACCGAGGATGGATCGAGCGTCGCCACGACGCGCCCGGCGCGCAGCACCGTGGCGCGGTGGCAGAGCCGCCGGACCTCCTCGAGCCGGTGGGAGATGTAGAGAATGGCACAGCCGCGCGCGGCCAGGCGCTGCAACGTACCGAAAAGGTCCTCCGCCTCCTGCGGCGTGAGAACCGAAGTCGGCTCGTCGAGGATGAGGAGCTCGGGATCCTGAAGCAGGCAGCGTACGATCTCGATGCGTTGTCGCTCACCGGCCGACAGGGTCCACACGGGTCGGTTCAGATCCAGCGCGAGGTCGAATGTACCCCCGAGATCGCGGATCCGGCGGGCGATGGTGTCGAGCGAAAGGTCCGGCGACAGCGCCACGGCGACATTTTCGATGACGCTGAGATTGTCGAAGAGCGAAAAGTGCTGGAACACCATGCCGATGCCGAGAGCCCGCGCCGCCATTGGCCCGTCGAGGGAAACGATCTCGCCCTTCCAGCGGATCTCGCCCTCGGTCGGTTCGATCAGCCCATAGAGAATTTTGACGAGGGTGGATTTTCCCGCCCCGTTCTCACCGAGCAGCGCATGGATCTCGCCCGGCCCGATGGTGAGGTCGACCGCGTCATTGGCGAGGAGATCGCCGAAGCGCTTCGAGATGCGCTCCAGCGAGACGAGCGAGGGCGACGAGGATTGCGGCAGGCCGTCGGTGAGCGACGACGCGTCCTCCATCACGGCAGAAGAACCGTGGCGCCGGTGGTCGTCCGGCCCTCCAGAGCCCGGTGCGCGGCCTCAGCGTCGGCGAGCGCATAGCGCTTCTCAATTCGCACCTGCACAGCCCCGCTCTGCACCACATGGAACAGGTCCGCCGCCATGTCGACGAGATCTGAACGCCGGGCGATATAGGCGTTCAAGGAGGGGCGTGTCGCGAACAATGACCCCTTCTGCGACAGAATATTGATATTGAACGCGTCGATCTGTCCGGACGATGATCCGAAGCTGACAAACATGCCGAGAGGCGTGAGACAATCGAGCGAGGCCGGGAAGGTCGCCTTGCCGACACTGTCATAAACCACCGCGCAGCCCTGACCGTTGGTGATGTCCCTCACGCGTTTCGCGAAATCCTCTTCGCGATAGAGTATGACGTGGTCACAGCCGTGGGCCTTGGCAAGCTCGGCCTTCTCGGGCGATCCCACTGTTCCGATGACGGTGGCGCCGAGATGCTTGGCCCATTGCGTCGCGATGAGGCCGACGCCGCCCGCCGCCGCGTGGAACAGAATGGTCTGGCCCTCTTCCACTTTGAAGGTACGCCGCAACAGATATTGCGCGGTCAGGCCTTTCAGCATGATCGCGGCCGCAGTCTCGAAATCGATGGCGCCTGGAAGGTGGACGAGAACCGACGCGGGAACGAGACGCTCCTCGGCATAGGCGCCGATGGCGCCAGCATAGGCGACCCGGTCGCCCGGCACGAACTCGTCAACCCCCTCGCCGACGGAGACGACTTCACCCGCACCCTCGGAGCCCGGAATGAAGGGCGTCGGCAGGGGATAAAGTCCGCTACGGTGATAAACGTCGAGAAAGTTCAAGCCTATCGCGAGTTGGCGAATCCGTACCTCGCCCGGGCCGGGCTGGCCGACCTCGACATCCTCAAAACGCAAGGTCTCGGGCCCGCCGGGGGCGTGAACGCGTATGGCCTTCATGATCAACTCCTTATGGCGCGCGCATGTTAGCTATGCAAGTGGCGCCGGAGCAACGATTTCGCGAATAGCATATACTACAAATGCGCAATGTAATTTACTCCCGAAAAGCCATGAACCCGCTCCCCTCTTCCGCCACGACGCCATCCAACCTTTTCACACCAAAACTCGTCACCGTATGGCGCGAGGGCTATACGCTCGCGCGCCTTCGCGCCGACGCGGTCGCGGGGCTCACGGTGGCCGTCGTCGCCCTGCCCCTGTCCATGGCGATCGCCATCGCAAGCGGCGCCTCGCCGGATCGCGGCCTGGTGACCGCGATCATCGGCGGTTTCATCATCTCGGCCTTCGGCGGCAGCCGCTTTCAGATCGGCGGTCCGGCAGGCGCCTTTATCGTGCTTGTCGCCGCGACCATCTCGCGCCACGGCTACGACGGCTTCCTGCTGGCCACCATCATGGCCGGAATCATCCTGATGCTCGTCGGGGCCCTGCGGCTCGGTACCTACATCAAGTTTATCCCGCATCCGGTCACCGTGGGCTTTACCAGCGGCATTGCCATCATCATTTTCGCAAGCCAGATCCGCGACTTGCTGGGCCTGACGCTTCCAGGCACCGAGCCGGCGGCGCTCATCCCCAAGCTTGAGGCCCTGGGCGAGAGCATCAGCACGATCAACCCCGCAGCCGCCATCCTCTCCTTCGGTGCGATTGCCCTTATCGTCGGACTGCGAAAGCTGCGCCCGGGCTGGCCGGGCTTCCTGATCGCCGTGGTGCTGGCAGCCGCCGTCACATCGCTGCTCGGCCTTCCCGTCGAGACGATCGGCACGCGCTTCGGTGCCATCCCGGATGGACTGCCGGCCCCGCGCCTGCCCGACATCACCCTTGATACCGTCGTCGCGGTGATGCCGGACGCCCTCGCCATGGCGCTGCTCGGCGGTATCGAGTCGCTGCTCTCGGCCGTCGTCGCCGATACCATGACAGGCCGCCGGCATCGCTCCAATTGCGAGCTGGTTGCCCAGGGCGCGGCCAATATCGTCACCGCATTGTTCGGCGGGTTGATCGCGACAGGCACCATCGCCCGTACCGCCACGAATATCCGGGCGGGCGCCACGAGCCCCGTGTCGGGCATCCTGCATTCGATATTCCTGTTCCTGTTTCTCCTCTTCGCGGCATCGCTGATCGCCTATGTGCCCCTCGCGGCGCTCGCCGCCGTGCTCGCGGTCGTCTGCTGGAACATGGCCGAGCGCCATGTCTTCGTGCAGATCCTCAGGCAATCGCGCGGTGAGGCACTCGTGCTGCTCGCGACCTTCCTGGTCACGATTCTCCACGACCTCGCCATGGGCATCGCGGTCGGCGTCGTCATGGGCAGCTTCCTGTTCATGCACAGGATGGCCGATCTCGTCTCCGTGTCGACGGGCGGCGCCAGCATTGCCGCCGGCAGTGCCGATATACCCGACAGCGAAGTGGAGGCGCCTTCCTACAGCGCATCCGGGGATGGCGACGTGCAGGTCTATCAGATCTCCGGCCCGCTCTTCTTCGGCGCGGCCTCGACGATCGGGTCGGTCCTCGAGCGGATGGGCATCTTCCCCAAGGCGGTCGTGCTCGATCTGTCACCGGTCCCGCTCGCCGATTCCACCGCGGCGCTCTCCTTGAAGCTGGCCGTCGATACGCTCAGGAGCAACGGCGCCACAGTCGTCGTGTGTGGCGCGAAGCCGGAGGTGCGCCATATTCTGAAGCAGGAGGGGCTGAAGCCGCCGGTTGTCTCCTATGCGCCGGATGTGGAGAGCGCCCGCGCCCTCGCCATCCGAACGATCGGAACATTGGCTTCCACGCCCTGAGCAGCGCCCCCGCCCTCAGCGCTGGGCCGCGCGGCGCTTGCGCCGGTTTCGCCCGGCCCAGATATTGATGGCCTCGACAGCTGCGGCGAAAGCCATCGCCGCATAGATATAACCGCGCGGCACGTGCAGGCCGCCGCCATCGGCGACAAGCGATACACCGATGAGGATCAGGAAGCTCAGCGCCAGCATCTTGGTTGTCGGATGGCGCGTGATGAAGCCGCTGACGGCGCCGGCGGCCACATACATGACCGCCATCGAGATGACCACGGCCGTCACCATGATCGAGATGTCCTGCGCCATGCCGATCGCCGTCACGATCGAATCGACGGAAAAGACGAGATCGATGATCGCGATCTGCAGGATCGCCATGCCCATCCCGCCCGGCACCGCCGCGTCGTTGTCGTTCTCGTCTCCCTCGATTTCCGCATGGATTTCGTGGGTCGCCTTGGCGATGAGGAAGAGCCCGCCGGCGAGAAGAATGATATCCCGCCAGGACACGCCGTGACCGAAGACGGTGAACACCGGCTGCGTCAGGGTCAGTATGAGGGTCAACGTGAAGAGCAGCAGCACGCGAAAGACGAGGGCGAGCAGCAGGCCGATCCGTCGGGCGCGCTCCGCTTGAGCCGTCGGCAGGCGTGAGACCAGCACCGAGATGAAGACGACATTGTCGATGCCGAGCACGATCTCCATCGCGCTCAGTGTGACAAGAGCCGCCCAGCCACTCGGATCCGACATCCATGCAAACATGCCCGGCGCTCCATTATTACGGAGATATCACGATGACTTCTGCAGCAATTCGCAAGCTAAGTCATCGTTGCCCAGTTTTGTGAAATTCCAAAGAACAAACCCCAGGCAGTGCGCGTATCTTCTCAACCTGCTCTCTGTTTCGGCGAAAAATGCCTGTCGTGCCCACCGTCCAGACGCTGTATCATGCTGTGCGACGAAGTTTGAAGTGGCGCCTGATCGGCGAGAACGCTACCACCGCAGCGCCCGATGAGACACAGTGCCGATGGGATGTGGTTGGATCGACTGAGATGCAGACAAATAGGGTCAACAACGGCTTGACCAATGATTCGGACGGCGATTTGGCCCAGACGCGCGAGCCCCGATATTTCGATATCGTCGTCGTCGGCGCAGGCCCCATCGGCCTCGCCGGCGGGATGGCCTTTGCCCGCGAGGGACTGGCGGTCGCCGTTGTAGGTCCAACGCAGGCGCCCCCCGCTCCCGGCCGCACCACCGCCCTTCTTGATGGATCCGTGCGCTTTCTCACGGCGATCGGCGCCTGGGACGAGGACGCGCTCGGACAATCGCCCCTCGCAGAACTCGGTATCATCGATGACACCGGAAGCCTGTTCCGGATACCACCCGTCATATTCCGGGCGGGCGAACTCGACCTGCCGGCCTTCGGCTATAACGTCGAGAACAAGGATCTCGTGGCTTTCCTGATGGACAAGGCCTCGCGCGATCCGGGCCTCGTCCTCATTCCACGTCTCGCGACGGAGTTCCATGCCGGCGAAGGCGATACCGGCGCAACCGTCATTCTGGATAACGGATCCGCGGTTAAGGCCAGACTTGTCATCGCCGCCGACGGCCGCCAGTCCCGCATGCGCGCGGAGGCGGGCATAACCTGCCATGAGCGCGCCTATCCTCAGGTCGCGATCACGGCCATCCTGAGCCACGACCGGCCGCACCGTGACCGGTCCACCGAGTTCCACACCCGCCAGGGGCCCTTCACGCTCGTGCCCCTGCCCGGCAACCGCTCGAGCCTCGTCTGGGTGTGCGCGGACAAGGAAGCGGAAGCTCTCCAGGCCCTTGACGCAGCCGCGTTCGGACGCGCGGTCGAACGGCAGGCGCAATCGATGCTAGGAGCCATGCGCCTGGAGGGCGACCGGGGGGCGTTCCCGCTGACGATGCAGACGGCCGACCGCCTTTGCTCCCGACGCCTGGCGCTGGTTGGGGAGACGGCCCATGTCCTGCCCCCCATCGGCGCGCAGGGCCTCAACCTGGGGCTGAGGGATATCGCGGCGCTGCGGGATGTCGTTGTCGAGGCTCGCGGGCGCGGCGGCGATATCGGCGCGGAGGCCACCCTCGCCCGCTACGCCCGCGATCGCAAGACAGACATAGCCTTGCGGACCGGTGCTATCGATCTGATGAATCGCTCGCTCATGACCGATCTGCTGCCCGTTGACGGGCTTCGCGGCGCCGCCCTCCTCGCCCTCGCCAGCGTCACGCCAATCCGGCGACTTGCGATGCGGGAAGGGTTGCGGCCATCGCTCCTGCCATCGCGCCTGGCGCGTTTGACGTCGAAACCGAGCGTGGAGACAGGCCTCTAAGCCCGCCACCAATCAAATCATTGATACTGATGCGCACCGCTGATTGAAAGGAAATCGCACCTCACCCAAAAGACACAATCATGGCTGTGGATCAGGCGGACCACATCCAGGATCATGAAACCATTGAAATCTTCGGCGCCTCGGCATTTGGGACAGCGCACCCGGAACGCGCGGATGCGATCCAATGGCGGCACCTGTTTCCCGCCGAGGCCTCAGAATTTCGGAACGACCAGCCTGATGAAACATCACACTGCAAAATTCTCGATCGGCCAGGTCGTCAAACACCGCATCTATCCGTTTCGCGGTGTCATTTTCGACGTCGATCCAACGTTCAACAACACCGAGGAATGGTGGCAGGCAATTCCCGAGGATCGCCGCCCGTCCAAGGACCAGCCGTTCTACCACCTCTACGCCGAGAATGCGGATTCGGAATATGTGGCCTATGTGTCGGAGCAAAACCTGGTGCCCGATACATCAGGCGATCCCGTCCGTCACCCGCAGGTCGATGAGGCCTTCGAGCGGGACAACGACGGGCTCTACCATATGCGCCGCAGCCATCGGAACTAGAGCAGGCTTGTGCCCCTCCCGGACGGGCTCCGCTCAACGACAGCCGGACAATGTCCCCACGCTAAGATCGACCTTAACCAAAAGAAATGGCCGCCCGAGCGCTGTCGGGCGGCCATTCCAATGATGGGTGACTGAGGGAAGTGCGCCCGTCACTCTGTTTCGATCAACGCGCGGGCGCGGGCGCCGCCGGGGCTGCCGGAGCGGGAGCCAACCCAGGAGCCGGAACGGCACCCGTCGCCGCGCCCTGCTGTTCCATGTTCTTGCGCATCTCTTCAGACCGCTTCTGGAGCTCTTCCTGAAGCTTGCGCTGTTGCTCCTCGAGAACCTTCGGATCGATCGGCGCGCCGTCGAAGGCCTTCGTGAAACCGGCCAGCGGAACAGCGAAGGTGACTTCGTTACCGACCTGGTTCTGCACGCTGACGTTGAGGGTATTGCCCTTCTTCAACGAGTTGATGAAGTCGTCCTTCACCTGCGCCTCGGCAAAACAGCCGTTCGGGAAGCAGATGGCGTAAGCGCCGGGCGTCGCCGCGCCCTGATCCACGGTGAAGCGGATGCCCGGGCGCAGCAGCAGGCCCAGAGGCATCAGGAAGCGGACGATACGCGTCTGGTCGCCCTTCACGTCGTAGACCGCGAGCGCCAGGACGGGCTGCCCCTGATCCGAGACGAAATCACGCGTCGTGTAGCAGATTTCCTTGTTATTGGCCGGATCCTTGCCGCAAACCTTCGTCCAGTCGGTCTGCGACGGCTCCGGCTTGACCTGCACCAGGGTAGGGCCGCCTTGCTGCTGCGGCGCCTGCTGGGCGGGCTGCTGCTGTTGCTGCGCCTGGGGCCGCTGCGGCTGCCGGGCCTGAGCAAAAGCCGCGACAGGGGCAAGCGCGGTGATGCCGGCCAGCAGTGTCGCTGTGACGCTGACCGACAACCGGATCGGCGTCGATTTTCTCACGCGGGGCATCAAATAATCCTCTTTAGCGTTGACCAAGCTCGATACGCATAGAGCGGCTCCGGCTCATTGCCCATCGATCCGGTTCCGATCCGGACCGATGAAGCAGCCTGCTGCATCTGCGTCGAATGCGGCTATTGAATGACCTTACTGCTGTCTCTTTAGCGAGTTCGCAATGATGTTTCCAGAGCGTGATGCCCCTGCTCTACGGTGAAAATGCGCATCTCCGCGCCAAGCAGGGCGCTATTCCCCAACAAGCCGTTCGCGGGTTGCCGCGCTCCCGCGGATAACATCTGCTATTGTGATCGGAGGCGGGTATATCCGGCGAATCCACATACACTAATATGCGGTCGAATCGGAACACGCGAGCCCGTGAGCAGCCAGTAAAAAATGAGTCGCATGCCATACCGCTGCCTTGAGCGAATCCTGATGATCGTGACGCTGCTGGTCGCGGCGCTCGGTTCGGACATCGCCGTGGCAGGCGAATCGCGCACGGCGATTTCGGCCTATGGCGAACCCGCGCTTCCTGCTGACTTTCAGGCGTTTCCCTATGCCAATCCCGATGCGCCCAAGGGCGGCACTCTGCGCCTGAGCATCATCGGCACCTTCGACAACCTCAACCCGTTCGTGCCGAAGGGAATCTCCGCACAGGGCATCTGGCTCGGCAACCGCCAGATCGGCGCGCCCTCGATGCTCGTCTTCCAGGGGCTGATGGCGCGGTCAGAGGACGAGAGCTTCTCCCTCTACGCTCTCATCGCCAGGGCTGTAGAACTGCCGGATGATCGCGGCTTTATCGTCTTCCACCTCGATCCGCGGGCGCGTTTCTCCGACGGCGTGGCCATTACGGCCGCCGACGTGGAATTCTCCTGGGCGCTCCTGAAGGAAAAGGGCCAGCTTTACCAGCGTGGCTACTACAGCAACGTCTCCAAGGTCAGCATCATTGACCCCCACACGATTCGCTTTGACCTCGTCGCCGGGAACCGCGAAACGGCGCTGGTCATCGCGCAGATGCCGGTGCTTCCCAAACACGCCATCAATCCAGATACCTTCGAGACGACGACCTTCACGACGCCGATCGGCTCGGGCCCTTACGTGGTCGCAAACGTCGACGCGGGCCGCAGCATCACCTTCCAACGTGATCCGAACTACTGGGCCAAGGATCTCCCGACCACGCGAGGTCTCTACAATTTCGATGAAATTCGACTGACCTATTTCCGCGACGTGAACACGCAATTCGAGGCCTTCAAGGCCGGGGCGTACGATCTGCGGCTGGAACAAAGCGCGAGCCGCTGGGCGACAGGCTATGATTTTCCGGCACTGCGGAACGGCCTCGTCATCCGCGAGCATCTGCCGACGGGCACGCCGAAGCCCATGTCCGGTTTCGTCTTTAACACACGACGGCCCCTGTTCTCGGATATCCGGGTCCGGGAAGCCCTCACCCAGGTGCTGGACTTCGAATGGATCAACCAGAACCTGTTCTTCGACCTCTACAAGCGCAGCAACAGCTATTTCGCGGCCTCCGAATTGTCGTCTCACGGCCGGCCGGCCAGCCAGCGTGAGCGCGACCTCCTCGCTCCGTTTCCCGGTGCGGTCAGCCCTGATGTGATGGAGGGACGCTGGTCGCCACCCCAATCCGACGGGTCCGGCGGCGATCGCCAGAGCGCCCGGCTCGCCATCGATGTCCTGGCCAGCGCCGGCTATGAGCTCAATGGCTCCCATATGGTTCGCCCCATCGCGGATGGGCCGCGCGATGAGGCGCTCAATTTCGAAATCATGGTCGTCTCTCGCGACCAGGAGCGGCTCGCGCTCAACTATGCGCGCTCGCTGCAGCGGATTGGCGTCATCGCCAGCGTCCGCCTCGTCGACGAGGCGCAATACTGGAAGCGTCTGAAGTCTTTTGACTTCGACATGATCCTCAACATATGGAACGTCGTGGCCTCGCCGGGCAGCGAGCAGATGAATCGCTGGAGCGTGGCATCGGCTGATCGCGAGATGTCCCTCAACTACGCCGGCGTCCGCGAGCCCGCGGCGGAGGCCATGATCCGCGCTATGCTCGCCGCAAAATCCTGGGAGGACTATGTCGCCGCAGTGCGTGCGCTCGACCGTGTTCTTCTTTCAGGAAACTACGTGGTGCCGCTGTTTTATGCGCCGGATCAATGGATCGCGCGCCGCGCCGACGTGAAACGCCCGAATTATACCCCACTAACGGGCGCCGCGATCGAAAGCTGGTGGCACGCGGTGCCCTGACAGGGCAAACTCGCACCATACGAATCGCAACAAGGAGTTGAGGTTGGTCGCGCCCCATGCGCCCCTCGATGCGGGCCGGCCTAACGTGCCGACACCACAGTTAAGGCTGGGCCGCCTCCTGGCCGGCGCCGCCTCGCGCGAGCCAAGCCGCATGGCCTTTTCGTCGCCGCCTGCGGACATGGTGACCGCCTGGTCCCGCCATGGGCTGACCACAACAGCCGCCTATGCGCAGGTGCGGCGCCTCGCTTCCTTTCTGCAGCACCTGCCTCTCGAACGCGGCGGCCCGCTGGGTATTCTGCTGCCGAACGGCGCGGAAGCCTGCGTGACCATCCTCGCCGCGCTACGGGCCGGCTACACGCCCTGCCTACTGTCGCTGGGCTGGGGCAGCGAAGACCTGGTGACGGCGGTCGAAGCCGCCAAAATCCCAGCCATCATCACGCTTGATCGCCTCGGCGAGGTGCGTCCCGCCGATCTCGCCTGTGCGATTGCCGCCGACAATGTCGGCCTGCGCTTCATCTGCTCGTTTGGTCACGAAATACCGGACGGGGTCATCTCGCTGGACCAGGCACTCAACGACCAGGTGCTCAGGGATTTCGAGGAGCTCGGCGACATCGGAGGCCCGCCCCCCTCGCCCGGACTGATCACCTTCGAGCGATATGGTGACAGCTTCCTGCCGCTGCTGAGGCCTGAGTCGACGTTGATCGCCGCGACATTGCCCCTGGTGCTCGCCGCCCGGCTCGGCAGCGAAAGCCGGGTCGTCAGCCTTCTCCCGCCCGACGATCTCGGCGGCCTGGCGAGCGGCCTCGTCGCGGCGCTCGCCGCCGACTGCCCGCTCACCATGCAGGCCCTGTTCGACGGCGACGAACTCGTGCGTGACCTGAGCGCCGACCCGCCAGCAACCCTGGTCGCTCCGGGCTGGATCGAGGATCTGCTCGCCGAGGCGGGTCTTCTGGACAACGACCAGCTCACCTGCGTGCTTGTGCACAAGGCGCCGGTTGAGCTGCCGCTCGGCAGGGCCCATGCTGCGCAAGTCGTGGATATGTTGACGGTCGGCGAAGTCGCGCTCATGGCATCGGCGCGCGACGCGCAAGGACCGACGCTGAAGCTGGGCGCCTTTGGCGCGCTTGCTCCTGGTGGAATTCCATTGCTGGAGGTCGATATCGGGCGCGATGGAGCCGTCATGGCGCGCGGGGCTGCGACCGGTTCAATCCCGCTGGTCGACGACAGCCCGCCTCCCTCGGCCGACACGCCCGAGAACGATTGGCACCATCTGCCTTTCAAGGCCAAGCTGACGGGTGGCCTTATCGCCGCTGTCGAACCAATTCCCTGAGGGGGCCTTCCGGGCCGCTTCGACCTGATCGGTTATGGATCCCGGACACGATCTGACGATCGTTCCGGGATGACACGGTGAGGTTCCCGTGCGCCTGCCGCCGCCCACAATGCCGATCGGGCAACGGAACCCGAGCTTGCCCCTACTCCACCCACCCCAAAGACCGCTCCAAGGCCTTGTTCCAAGCGGCGAGAAGCTTCGCGCGCGCCTCAGCCGGCATAGCCGGTTCCCAGCGCCGGTCCACGCCCCAGTTGCCCCTGAGATCCTCGAGGCTTGTCCAGTAGCCCGTCGCCAGTCCCGCCGCATAGGCGGCGCCAAGCGCCGTCGTTTCCACGACCTTGGGACGCACGACCGGCACCCCAAGGACATCGGACTGAAACTGCATCAAAAGTTCATTGGCCGCCATGCCGCCGTCAGCGCGCAACGCGGTGATCTCGATGCCGGAATCCTCCGCCATCGCCTTCAGAACGTCATGGGTCTGGTAGGCCGAGGCCTCGAGCGCGGCGCGGGCGATATGCCCCTTGTTGGCGAAACGCGTCAGCCCACAGATCACGCCGCGCGCATCGGGACGCCAATGGGGGGCATAGAGGCCGGAGAACGCCGGCACGATATACACATCGCCATTGTCGTCCACGGAACGCGCCAGGCGCTCGATGTCGCTGCTCGACGGAATGAGCCCCAGATTGTCCCGCAGCCACTGCACCAGGGCTCCCGTCACGGCGATGGAGCCCTCCAGCGCATAGGCCGCCTTGGCCTGACCGAACTGATAGGCGATTGTCGTGATCAGCCCGCAGGTCGACTGAAAGGGCCTCTCACCGGTGTTGATCAGCGTGAAGGAGCCCGTGCCATAAGTATTCTTGGCCTCGCCCGGCGAGAAGCAGGTCTGGCCGACGAGCGCCGCCTGCTGGTCGCCGAGAATGCCGGCGACCGGCACCCCGGCAAGACTGCCCCGCGCCTCCCCATAGACCTCGCTGGACGATGCGAGACGGGGCAGCATGGCGGCGGGAATGGCGAACAGATCAAGGATTTCCTCGTCCCATGCCAGCCGGTTGATATCGAGCAGCTGGGTACGGCTGGCATTGGTCACATCGGTGACATGGCATCCGCCATCGGGGCCGCCGGTGAGGTTCCAGACAATCCAGCTGTCGATCGTGCCGAACAACGCCTCGCCTGCCTCCGACTTCGCCCGGAGGCCGGAGACATGATCGAGAAGCCAGCGCAGCTTCAATCCCGAGAAGTAGGACGCGAGTGGAAGCCCAGTCTTGGCCCGCAGCCTATCGCGACCGCCGGCGCCCGCGTCGCTCGCCAATGCATTCGCCATCGCGTCGACGCGCGTATCCTGCCAGACGAGCGCATTGTGGAGCGGAGTGCCGGTTTTGCGATCCCACACCACCGTGGTCTCACGCTGATTGGCGACGCCGACGCTCGTGATATCCGTCGGCCTTATGTGCGCCGAAGCCAGCGCCTCGCTTATAACAGCCTGCGTATTGCGCCAGATCTCCGCGGGGTCATGCTCAACCCAACCCGGCCGGGGATAGATCTGCGCGTGCTCCTTCTGGGCCTGCGCGACGATGTCCCCCTGCCGGTCGAACAGGATGAAGCGGGAACTCGTCGTTCCCTGATCGATTGCCCCCACATAGCGCCCCATCCCGTCTCCCCTGTCGTTGGCCGCCCGGCGAGCCCGGATCGAAGGATCGTCAGCTTGCCAATCCGCACCCCGATGTAAACCCCCGCCCGACTGCATGGCGCATGGCGGTCGCATCGGCGCGATGGTTACGAATGATAATGAGCGCTGATATTTGGAACGCTTTCACTTAGAACAACTGATCATCGTGAGGCGCGACACCCGGCCCGGACAGTCCCACCACCACGGGAGAGTGATTTCTTTGACGTAAATTAGGGATTAGAATCAACAATTTACATGAATTTTATAATGCAGATGGTCATATCCTCGCTCGATTGCATCCCCGCAATGCACATCACATCGAAGACTATCTGAATTATTTCTCTTCAATCATATCGCCCGCAGGCATCTAATCTGTTATCGTAAGATATTGCTGCTGAATTTTTATTGGAGAGTTCATTGTCCGATGATGAGATTGCCGGCCGGCTGGCCGTGCTTGAGGTCATTGCACGTGGCGCCATGTGGATGCTCTGCGGCAGAGCCGTAGAGGAAGGGCGGACTGACCTCGCTGTCGTTTTTCTCGCCGAGATGCGCCGACAGGCCTATGAGAAAAGCGGACAACTCCCCGGCAGGGCCGCGCTCGAGGGGCGTCGCTATGCCGACAGCGTGATCTGGACATTGGCCGACGATGTCGAGAGCATGTCGCCGGCCTTAAGCGCCAGCGCCCATTGAGCCATCACGCAAAGGCCCGCTTCAGCGCGGGGCCAATCGGCCTGTCGCGAGCAGACTGGTCCGACTGATGTCGCGCCTGTCCTTTGGACAGGCTGGGCGGCAGTTATAAATGCGCCGGAAGGTGAACGTTCCGGCATGTCCCCGTTCAGCCGACTGCTATTGCGTGGGAGCAACCGCGCGCAGCTTTTCAACCTGGAGGGTCCGCGAGCTGAACTCGGATATGCGGCGGTTCACGTCCAGCACGTCCCGATCTGACGGAAGCGCTGAGCCGCGGGCGCCTGCGCCGCCCCCTCCCCTGAGCGGAGGGATCGGCGCGGCGTGACTGACTTGATGGGGCCGCGGAGACGTGTGCTTCACTTGGGTCGGACATTGCTCAAGCCTACGCTCCTTCGCGCCTTGGCTGAAGGTTACCCGCTCGATCGCGGAGCAGCAACACTGGAAATCTAGTGCGCCGGCATGATAGCCGCTGTCCCGAACCGTAATACAAGGCCAAGATCATGCTCGGGCGACGGTGCGCGCATGCTTCGGTGCGTCCATTGCAGATCGCTTTGGCTGCTCGCGGCGGGTATGGTCGCCTCACGCTTGTCGTATTTCTTGCGTCAAGCTCTCGCTGCCTATCTCTTTTGTCAGGACGGTCCCATGAAAATCTCTGCTCCTCTTGTCTTTGCCCTTGCCCTTATCGGCGCCGCCGGCGCCGCGAATGCACAGGACAATGGAGCGGGTGCCGGGCGCGCACGCCCCGGCCAGATCACCATTACCGGTGAAGGCAGCGTTTCCGCCGCCCCGGACATCGCCACGCTATCGACCAATGTCGTGACGACCGCGAAGTCCGCGCGCGAAGCGACCGAAGCCAACAGCAAGGCCATGACGGCGGTCATCGAGCGCTTCAAGGCGGCGGGCATCGAGGCCCGCGATCTCTCGACCTCCGGCTTCTCTGTGCAGCCCCGCTACGTGCAATCCAAGCAGCAGGACGAGGCGCCGCGCATCGATGGCTACGAGGTCCGCAACGGCGTCACCGTCCGGATCCGGGACCTCAGCAAACTGGGTGCCATTCTCGACACGGCGATCACTGCCGGCGCCAACCAGATCAATGGCATCAGCTTTGACGTGGCGGAGCCATCAGCACTTCTCGACAAGGCTGGCACCGCGGCGGTCAAGGATGCGCGCCGTCGCGCCGAACTCTATGCCGACGCGGCCGGCGTGAAGCTCGGCCGCGTCATCGCCATCGCCGAGCCGTCAATGGAAGGGCCGCGCCCGATGATGATGGCTGCCCGCGCTGATTTTGCCAAATCATCGGCCGTGCCGATCGAGGCCGGCGAGCGGGACTTCAACGTGCGTATCCGTGTCACTTACGAGATTTCGCAGTAACGCGCCACTCCCTGGGCCGGTCGGTCGCAAGCCGGCTGGCCCCCACTTGTTTATCTGAGACTTGGATCGTCGCCGACCGATCGCAATCGAGCGGCGACCTGGGCCATCACGTCCCCTCTTCCGAGCATGGCCGATTGAGACCAGTCCGGCGCGCTAAGGCTCCTTGCGAGGGTCGGCACTGATTGAGTCATTCGGCTATCGCCAGCGCGCATCGCGGGCGATGCACCGCTTGGACACTTCTCCTGCGCCGTCATGTTGCGACCTCGGCTGAACGAGGCGCCATCATCCAAAACCGATGCCCTATCCGCAACAAGCGCAGCCAGCCCCCCGCTCACCATCGAAAGCGGCATTGGTTCTGGATCGAGGAAGCAGGCCTGCGGCCTGCCCGGAAACAGCGCGATCCTCACGCCACACGTCCCTACCTAGGGAGCGAAGCTTCAGCCTGAGCAGTTTTCAATGGCAAAGTGTTACAATTTGGAAACAAAATGCCGCGATCGCGCGTTGCACTAGGAATGTCATGAAGCGATCGACTTCTCGGCAGGGGAGGAGAATTGCGACATGGACTTCGAAAACAAAGAAATTCGATCAATTGCGAGTATATGATGTCAACCATACTCCTCATCATACTCATTCTACTTGTCGTCGGTGCACTACCTACATGGCCGTACAGCTCAGGATGGGGCTATTATCCGAGCGGCGGACTTGGATTGATTCTTATAGTTCTGCTCATTCTCCTTCTCTTGGGACGCATATAGCTACCTGAGCATGGGAGGATGATCTTTCTATTGTGGTGCAGTGCCAAAGGAGGCTTGAGATGTTAACGACCCCAACTTCGTCGCCGCGGTGGCGACGCACGAGCCTCTTCTTGGGTGCCCTCGCCGTGGCGTCGATGACCCAGACCTTCTCGTCGATGGCGCAGTCATCCTCAATCCCGAATACGCCAGCACCCGGAATGCCGGCCGCTGGAGCGATCGTCCCCGCGCCGTCACCGTCCGGAGAACAGATCGGTCGGCCGGCCGGCGTCCACCGACAACCGTCATCCTCCTCCCAGCCGCCTTCCGGAATCGTCGGCCAGAATATAGCGGAGGGGCGGGTGATCGAGGACCGCGCGGCTATTCTTGACGCGCGCCTCAACGAAAGCAGCCGCCGCGCCATTAAAAGTATCTGCCGCGGATGCTGACCGGTTCGTGCGGTTGAATGATCAAGCTCCGCGATCTGGTGCTGACCGCGGCTCTCGCTGGCTGCGGCCTATCCAGTCTGAACGCGGCACCGCTTGATCTTGCGTCGAAGCCGGAAAAGCGAAAGGCAGGCCAGAGCCTTATTGCAGGGCAGGTCGCGGGGCGCCTTCCCGCGACCGCTCCCTTGCCCCCTCCGCGCCCTCATCAAGAAACCGCTCCATCTTCCGTGCCCCCCTCCGCTGAAACGCCCGGTCCGGTCTTGCCCGGCAATGCCGCGAGGGGCGGCGCTTCACCCGCCGTCCCGCTGGCCAATATCCCGGCGCCACCGCGACGCCCCCCGCAAATCGGCCTGCCCCCTGCTCAACCAGCCCCCACCGATACCCCCGCAAGTGCTGACGCGCCCTCACCAGCATTACCGCCTGCCGTGGAACAGCCTGCGGTAACCGATCTGGCGAAGGCTTGCGACGGCGTCGCCCAGATGATCGTCAAACCGGCGGTGCGCGTCCCCGTGGCGGGCGCATGCGCCGTGGAACGACCGGTTCAGCTGGAAGCAATCCTGATCGGCGAAAACCGACGCGTCACACTCAGTCCGCCTGCTGTCCTCGCCTGCGCCACCGCCGCTGCCATCGCCGCCTGGGTCAGGGACGACATCGTCCCGATCGCCGATGCGACCGGTTCGCCGCTCACCGCGATCGCGGTTGCGGATTCCTACAATTGCCGACCGCGCAACCGGCAGGCGGGCGCCAAGCCCTCCGCTCACGGAAACGGCCTCGCCTTCGATCTCGGGCCCATGACGCTCGCGAACAAGCGGAGCCTGACGATCCGCGGCGACGGCCTGACAGTCAACGCCCGGCAGCTGCTGAAAGCCAGCGCCTGCAACCGTTTCGGCACGGTTCTCGGTCCGGGATCGGATGGCTATCACGAGGATCACCTGCACGTAGACCTGATCCCCAGGCGCCCGGGGCGCGGCATCTGCCAATGGACGCTGCCCGGCGGCGACAAGAAATAGAAGCTCCTGCACGTGATGATCATCCAAGCAGCGGAGAGAACTGTTTTCAGCATGAATACGCCCCTTTAAGGGGGAAAAGCGGTTCATGCTGCCGTCCGCATACTCTAGAGTGACGGCACTCCGATCGTATCGGGGTGAAGCTCTGTCTTTGAGCGAGCACTGCTCCGGATTGGATATGCGCACTGCGACCATCTCGCCGTTTCGCAGCGCGTGGAGTGAACTGTCCGCTCGCCGCCACATAAGGACCCATCCGCGTGAAGGCCGTTTTTGTCGATGCCAGCCCCACCCTTGCCGCAGTCGCCGAGCGACTTCATCGCCCTGATGACATTTCTCTGCATATCAACCGTCAGCCGGATATCCGCCCGGCGGCATTGCCGGGTGTCATCGCGGATGCGGAGATCGCGCTGATCGATCACACGCATTTTCCGACCGAGATCGCCCGCCAATGCATGGGGCTGAAGCACGTGGTCTTCCTCGGTACGGGCGCGCGCTCCTACATGAATGTGGAGGAGCTCGCCGCCCTCGGAATCACCGTGCATCTCATCCGCGGCTATGGCGACACGGCGGTTGCCGAATGTGCTTTTGCCCTGATGTGGGCTGCGGCCAAGGGCTTCACACTCATGGATCGCGGGATCCGGGCCGGGCAGTGGCGCCTGACGAACGGCGTGCAACTCACCGGCAAGACCCTCGGGCTGATCGGCTTCGGTGGTATAGCGGCGGAAATGGCGCGCCTCTCCGCGGGTGCGGGCATGCGCGTACTCGCCTGGAATCGCAGCGCCAAGAGCTGCCCCGGCGTCACCTTCGTCGACATGGACACCTTGCTCGCGGAGAGCCACGTCCTGTCGCTGCATCTTCTGCTCAACGACGAAACCCGGGGATTTCTCTCGCGTGAGCGGCTGGCCAAGGTTCGGGATGGCGCCATCCTGGTGAATACGGCACGCGGCGCTCTCGTCGACGAGACCGCGATGATCGAGGCGCTCAGGTCAGGCAAGCTCGCCCATGCGGCGCTCGACGTCTATGAGACGGAGCCCCTGCCCGCCACGCACCCGCTGACCGGCCTCGACAATGTGACCCTCTCCGCCCATTCGGCTTTCCGTACGCCGGAGGCGAGCGACAATTTGATCGAGGCGGCATTGAATCACTGCCGCCGCATCGCAGGCCGTCACGCGTCGTCGTAAAAATTATCCACGTATTATTTTTTACTACCGCCGGCGTCAGGACGTTGCCGCCTCGATATAGACGTCCCGCGTGATGCGGGCCGTCTCCCGCCAGTTGCGATGAGCTGCAGCGGTACGGCGGACATCCCGCATCGCCTCGGTTTCACCGCCCGCCTCGTCGCCGATCTGCTCGAAAGCCCGTGTCCACGCGGGCGTATCGAGCGGATCGACCAGTAAACCCTGGCCAAGGGCGGCCTCTTCCACGGCTCCGCCGCTGGCGACGACGACCCGGGATCCGCAGGCAAGCGCCTCAGTCACCGGCATCCCGTATCCCTCGTAGATCGACGGATAGAAGAAGCCCGCCGCGCCGCGATAGAGCGTGCGCAACACCACATCGTCGACATATCCGGTGAAGCGAATCTGCCCGTCGCGCACGAGGGCCTCGGTGGCTGCCGGCCAATGCATTTCGCCCCAGCCAGCCCCTCCAACCAGAACGAGCGGCATGGACGCACGGCGCTCCGCGGGCAGACGGCAATAGGCATCGACGAGCGTGCGCAGGTTCTTGCGAGGCTCAAGCGTCGATACGCTGAGGGCATATTGGCCTTTGGTGATCCCGAAGCGTGACAGGACAGCGCCATCCTCGACCTGCTCCCGCTCAAAAAAGCGCGTGTCGACGCCCGGATAGGCGACACGTATGCGCTCTGGCGGAATCCCGATGAGATCGGTGATCTCACGGGCGGAAAACTCTGAAATCGTCAGCACGCGCGGAGCTTCCGCAATGGAGGCGAGCCGGTTGTTGAACCACCGCACGCGTTCCTCCGGATGGAGATTGGGATGGCGCAACACCGACATGTCGTAGATCTCGGGGATCGTCACCCGCCCGAGCGGCGCTGGCGCGAAGAAATTCATGGCATGGAAGACGTCATAGCGCCCCCGGCCGATGCGGCCGTGGTAGCGCCGCGCCAGCGCTCCGCCATAGCGCTCGAATACAGCGCGTGCGCGGATACCTATCTGCTTCTCGAGCCTATCTCCCCAATATTGGCCACTACCGCTCTCGCGCGCTCTTGAAAAAGAGACGAATTCCTCGATAGACCTCACCCGGAAGCCATCAAATACGTCAACTCTTACCTCATCGTTATTATTACTGCGCGATAACTCATTCTGAGAAATATCAAATATCGCCTTGACGACCTCAAGCGTATAGTGACCAATTCCGGTGAGGCGCGATCGCACCGGTGTCACATCCACGCAGACTGAAACAACCATGAGAATCTCAATTTTCCTGTCGCGGCAACGCGAATGAAGGTTCTTAACCAAACAGTGTCAAAGCGCGGTAAACATGCGCCCCTGCCTTGATCGCAAGGCCCATATCGGGCGTTGCTTAGGCAGGCGCAGTCATATAGCTAGGCCAACAGGCGCCATCTGCTGGAAACAGCATGCTGTGCAATATCCAGAATGTGGCGCTGATATGGACCTGCTTTCCAATCGCAGAGCCATTGTCAGTATCGAGCGGCAGTCGAGGTAGCAATACGTGTCCCTACTCTTGAAACTTAAGATTGGCGTCGCACGCATTCCATTCTTCGGCCCCCTCATTCGGCGCACATATCAGCTGGCCACCGCGCCGGTGGCCCTGGCACGCGCGGCGCGTCTGGAACTGCCACGGCTTGGCCATGACATGGCGGATCTTGCCGAGCGCCTCACCCGTGTCGAGTATGAAGTCCGCGATATGCGCGCGGTCATCGAAAACGAGATTCGCTCTGTCATCGACCCCCGCCGCATAGACCAACGCTTCGCCGAATTGCAGGCCCGTTCGGAAGCGAGCATTCAGGGAACCGTCGGCCAGACGGTGCAGCGGCTGGACCTGCGCATGCAGGGACTGGAGCAGCGCGTGGCCGATGTCATGGACCGGGGCGACCACGAGTGGGGCGCGTCCCGGCGCTCATATACCGAGCTTGCCCATCGCCTCTCGCTCCTGCTCGAGGACGTGCGGAAGCTGCCGGCGGGCACCTCGCGAGCCGATCTCCAGGATAAGGCCGATGGCACCCCGGATCCGCTCCTGACGACGTTCTATGCCACGTTCGAGGACCGCTTTCGCGGTTCGCGTGAGGACATTCGCGAACGGGTCTCTGTTTTCCTGCCGGAAGCCCAGGAAACTATTGGCGCGGTCGGCAGCACAGGCCCCGTGGTGGATCTCGGCTGTGGCCGTGGAGAATGGCTCGAGGTGCTGTCACGCGCGGGGATCCGTTGCCTGGGTGTCGACAACAACGAAGCGCAACTCGCCAGCGCGCGCGCGCACGGGCTGCCGGTGCTGAACGCCGACGCCCTCGCCTGGCTGAAGGAGCAGCCCCCCGCATCGATACCGATGATTTCCGCTTTCCACCTCATCGAGCACCTTCCCTTTGCGGTGCTGACGCAGTTCGCGTCCGAAGTCATGCGGGTGCTGGCGCCGGGTGGACTGGCGCTGTTCGAAACACCCAACCCAGAGAGCCTTCTGGTGGGCGCTTTCAGCTTCCACCTCGACCCGACCCATATCAAGCCGCTGCCTCCCGAGCTCACCACCTGCCTGATGGAAGTGATCGGTTTCACACCTGTGAAGATCCGTCCGCTTCATCCCCATCCCTGGCGCGACCGTTATCTGCGCGACGGCAGCTTGCCGCAGGATGTGGCGCGACTGCTCTTCGGGCCGCGTGACTACGCAGTCCTCGCCCGCAAGCCGGGGGTTTGAGGCCATGCGCATCGCGATCATCACGGCCCAGGTGCCATTCGTTCGCGGCGGCGCGGAGTTGCTCGCCGACAGGCTCCGCGACCAGCTGCGTCTCTACGGGCACAATGCCGAAATTGTCTCGCTGCCCTTCAAGTGGTATCCGCCGTCGACGCTGCTCGATCATATGGTCGCGGCAACGCTGACGGATTTCAGCAACTACAACGCGGTCCCGGTGGATCTTGCCATCGGCCTCAAGTTCCCCGCCTATCTCGGCCAGCACCCCAACATGGTGATGTGGCTGCTGCACCAATATCGCGGCGCCTATGACGAGTGGGATTCCGGCCATGGCGATCTCCTTTTTCACGAGGACGGCAAGCTGGCACGGGATGCCATCCGGCAGGCCGACAACCTGGCCATGCGGCGCGCCAAGGCTGTTTTCACCATCTCGGAAAACGTGACCAAGCGGCTGCAACGGTATAACGGGGTACCCTCCACGGCGCTGTATCATCCCCCGCCGCTCGCGGAACGCCATGATTGCCGTGGATACGAGGATTACCTCTATTTCCCGAGCCGGCTTTCCCTCCCGAAGCGCCAGTCGCTGGTGGTCGAGGCGCTGGCGCGGACGCGCGCGCCGGTCAAGGTCATGTTTGCCGGGGCCGCCGATAACCCGCAGCAGGAACGGGAGCTTCATGAGCTTGCCGTGAAGTTCGGGGTCGACGACCGCGTGATCTGGCGCGGCGCGATCAACGACGACGGCATGGTGGACGCCTACGCCCGCGCCCGGGCCGTCGTCTACCCGCCGCGCGATGAGGACTATGGCTATGTGACGCTTGAGGCGATGCTGTCGCGCAAGGCTGTGGTGACCTGCGCGGATTCCGGCGGTCCGCTTGAATTCGTCGAGGATGGCGTAAGCGGTTTCATTACCGCGCCCGATCCAACCTCCCTCGCCGCGGCGATGGATGAAATATGGGAGGACACCGCGCAGGCCGAGCGGATGGGTTCCGCCGCGTGGGATCGCTATCAATCGATGGGCATCTCCTGGCAGAACGTCATCGCGCAGCTCACGAACGAGCATACCGAGGCCGCCACCGCGATCGACGTGCCTCCCGTGGCACACAGGCCAAGCCCGAGCGCGGTTGTCGCCAGCGCCGTGCTTCCGGACATCGCGCCTGTCATCGCGAAGACGGGGATCAACAGCGTCGCCGAACTCAGCAAGGTTTTCGAACTCGACGAGGCGTTCAATACGCCGGATGCGGTGATCTACTACCAGCGCCACTTCATCCGCTATCTCACATCGCTCGCAATGCTCGATCTCAAGCCCGGCATGCGCGTGCTGGATATCGGCGCTTCCGAGCCCTACGTCTTTGGCGCACTGCTGAAGCGCTATGCGCCCGACGTGTGGATATCCGCCGTCGAGGAGCGCGGTTCGGCGGCGCCGATGAACTACACGATCAAATCCAAGGTCGCTGGAGTTCCTGATTTCGACGTGCATCGCGTCAAGTGCAACGTCGAGCGCGAGCGGCTTCCGTTCCCCGACGCGAGCTTTGATGTCGTCCTGGCGATGGAGATCCTTGAACATCTGCCGGTCAATCCAGCCTTCTTCGCGGAGGAGATCGCGCGCGTCACGCGCCCAGGCGGCCAGGTTCTGGTGACGACGCCCAACATCACGTCGCATCAGTCGGCCGCCCGCCTCCTCAACGGCCATTCACCCTACTCATTCGGCATCTTCATGCCGCTGATGGGTATCCATGGGCGCCATCAACGCGAGTGGACGCCCCATGAGGTGGAACTCTTGATGCGTAAGGCGGGCTTTGACACCGACCGCCTGAGCACGGCCGATGTCTATGACCAGGCCGTCGAGGCCAAGACCGCCGACGTGCTGATGGCCTGGCGCCGCAACCCGGTTCTGTTGGGCGAGACGACCCTCTATCGCGGCACGCGCAACCTGCGCCCCTCCGAGGCGCCGCTGGAGCTCTACAGCTCCGATCCGCGGCGCTATCGTGGCGGAATTCTGGCCACGCGCCGCCGCCCGACGGATTTGGACGTGCAGGTCTCGCTGTCCAACAAGAGCCCGGTAACCTGGCTTCACGATGGCCTGGACCCCGTGCAGCTCGAGGTTCGCTGGCTCAACGACGATGGTGAGCTGTCCCAGGAGTTTGTCCGGCTTGCCCTGCCCCGCAGCGTCGGGCCGGGTGAAACGCTCGACGTCCGCCTACGCCTGGGAGATGAGCCCGAGCGTTACGAGGGCGCGGCTAGCATCCGCCTGTTCCATCTCGGGCATGGGTGGTTCGACATCCTCGACACGACGAACTCCGTGCTGCTTCCGCTCAAACGCGCGACCTTCGAGGCCTTCATGGCCCAGCCCGAGCTGCGGGAAGCGTGATGGCCGCGCAGACTGCTCGTCCGCTGGTGGACTGGTTCTCGCCGCTACCGCCAGCCCGCAGTGATATCGCCCATTTCTCCGCGCGCATCCTGCCCGCCCTGTCGGCACGCGCTGATGTGAGGCTCTGGACCGACCAGCCGGGCTCCGACCCCGCGCTGGCCCGGCACGCGGAGGTCATTGTCTATGATCCGCGCAGCATCGACCTCGGCAAGCTGAACAAGAGCAACCTCATCTTCTACAACATGGGCAACGACGGACGCTTCCATGCGGCGATCCGCGAGGTCATGTTCAAGGTGCCGGGCGTGCTAGTGGCGCACGAGCTGAGCTATCACCACTCGATGTATTGGGATTACATGGTCCGTCGGCAGGACCCTGCGGGCTACCTTGCCCTCGTCGAGCAGCGGTATGGGGCCGCCGGGCTGCTCGCCGCCAAGCAGCACATGGAGAAGGGCAAGCCGCATATCGACGAGCTGGCGCGCCAGTATCCGTTCATCGACTATCTCGCCGATGCCTCGCTGGCCGTCGTATGCCATACCAGGGCCGTCGAGGAGGCCGTGACGGCGCGTGGCGTCGGGGCGCTGAGGCTGCCGCTGGCCTTCCAGGCCCCGCCAAACCCGCCCTCGAAGTCGCGGACATCTGGCGTCCTGGAATTCGTGCAGTTCGGCTACATCGGCCCACAACGCCGTCTCTTCAGCATACTGGGAGCGCTCTCGCGCTTCCGGGAAAAGCATCCATTTCGCCTGCGCATCTTCGGCGAACTGTGGGATCCTGATGCGGTCCGCGCCGAAATCCGCCGGCAGCGGCTGGACGATCTCGTGTCGATCGTCGGCTTTGTCGCGGAGCCGATCCTCGACAGCGCGATCGCGCGGGCGGACCTTGTCTTCAACTTGCGCTATCCCTCGATCGGCGAGGCATCGGGTAGCCAGATGCGCATCTGGGCCGCCGGGGCGCCCTCCGTCGTCACCAATACGGGCTGGTATGGCGACCTGCCCAACGAGACCGTCATCAAGATCGAACAGGACACCGAGGCGGCGGACCTTGATCGCGTGCTCACGACACTGGCCCGGGACCGCTTTGCCTACGCGCAGACTGGATTGAACGGCTTCCGGCATCTGGCGGCGCATCACGGCCCCGATACCTATGTCGAGCAGTTGCTGTCCATCAAGGATCTCGCTGAGGAGCGGCGCTCCAGCATGGCCTATCGCCACCTGACGGCGCGCGCGGATACCGCGCTCGAGCGCATGTTCGGCCGCGAGAGAGCGGCCAAGATCAAGGCCGTCATGAACTATCAAAGCAAGTTCGACGGTTCGGGGCAGGCCTGAGCGGACACGCCGGTCGAGCCGGAGGCAACACCCCCCTGGAGGGGAGCGATCGGGGCGGGTCGCAATGCGGTCCGGGAACGCTATCAAGGGATCAACAGCACCTGACAGACGGATCCCTGCCCGTCACTCAAGCAACACGGCCGATGCCGTGTTGCTCACGAAAAAGCCAAGCGGCCCGACTGCCTTATCTCAACCTCAGATGCCGGACTTGCCGTCGCGCACCCGGCGCATGTCCGCCTCAACCATCATCGTGACGAGGTCCTGCAGGCTGGTCTTCGCCTCCCAGCCAAGATTGGTCTTGGCGCGCTCGGGATTGCCGATGAGCAGATCGACTTCCGCCGGGCGGAAGAAACGTGGGCTGATGGCAATGATCACCTTGCCAGTCGCGGTATCGAAGCCTTCTTCCTCGATGCCGGCCCCGCGCCATGCCAGATCGAACCCGGCCGCTTTTGCAGCCTGCTCCACGAAAGCCCGGACAGAGGTCGTGCGGCCGGTGGCGAGCACATAGTCGAGGGCCTCGTCCTGCTGCAGCATGCGCCACATGCCATCAACGTAGTCGCCGGCGAAACCCCAGTCGCGCTGGGAGTCGAGATTGCCGAGCTCGATGCGGTCAATCTCGCCGGCGCTGATGCGGGCGAGCCCATGCGTGATCTTGCGGGTGACGAACTCGCGGCCGCGCAGCGGCGACTCGTGGTTGAAGAGAATGCCGGAGGTCGCGTGCAGGCCGTAGCTCTCGCGATAGTTCACCGTCATCCAATGCGCGTAGAGCTTGGCCACCGCATAGGGGCTGCGCGGGTAGAAGGGCGTGATCTCGCGCTGCGGCGTCTCCTGGACCTTACCGAACATCTCGGAGGTCGAGGCCTGATAGAAGCGCGCGGTCGGCACGACCGAACGGATCGCCTCCAGGAGACGGGCGACGCCGATGCCGTCGATCTCGCTCGTGTACAAAGGCTGCTCGAAGGACAGGCCGACGAAGCTTTGGGCAGCGAGATTATAGATCTCGTCAGGCTTCACGCGCTCCAGCGCGCGGGCGATGTTGCTATATTCGAAGAGGTCGATGTCGCATAGTTCGACGGAATCAGCGATGCCGAGCTCAATGAGGCGCAGGGGAGACGCCACAGTGGTCCGGCGCATCGATCCGACGACATGATAGCCCTTCTCGAGAAGCAGCTTCGCGAGATAAGCCCCGTCCTGTCCCGTGATCCCCGTTACCAGCGCCCGTTTTGCCATTCGCCTCGATCCTTCTGAGAAAACGCGGGCATTCCATGCGATCATGGTCTCGTTAAGGCAAGGGGCCTAACGGACGTTTAGACTGCTTCGAAATGCGGTCCCGAGCGGACTATACCAACATTGCTGGCAACTCAAGTTTGGCCTATAGCCGGGCTGCGCTTCTCCGCGCCCGATGACATGGAAATCATGAATTTATACGCCGTCAGCCACGCGATCTGGCGCCGCTTGCCCAAAGGTCCCCGCCAGGCGGCCTACGCGCGCCTCGCGGCGCTCATCAGTCCGCGCCCGGACCCGGCCGCGCCACGGCAGGCCACCGCGCCCTGGATCGTCGCGGGGGTGCTGCGCTCCCCCACCGGCCTCGGCCAGGCCGCCCGCCTCGCCCTCGAGGCTCTGAAGGCAAGCGGCGAGCCCGTCTTCGCGGCTGATGTGACCGCCGCGCTGCGACAGCCGCTGGCGCTGCCTCCCATCGAAAGCCCGCCGCTGCCGGAGGGGCCGGGCACCGTGATCCTCTTCGGCGTCCCCCCCACCACCGGCCATGCGCTGAGGGCGATCGGCAAACGGGCTCTCGCCGGCAAGCGTGTGATCGGCTGCTGGTTCTGGGAGCTGGAGCGCGCCCCGAATTTCTGGAAGCGGGACGCCAAGTTACTGCACGAGGTCGTCTCCACCTCGCAGTTCGGCTGCGCGGCCATCGCCACGACCCTCGGACAGCCGGTGCGCCAAATCGTGCATCCGCTGACCGCCGAGCCCTTGCCGGAGATCACCCGCGCCAGCCATGTCCTGCCCGGCCACCATTTTCGTGTTGGCTTTGCCTGTGACTTCGGCTCGACGACAGCCCGCAAGAACCCGCTCGCCGTGGTGGCCGCCTTCGAGAAGGCCTTCGCGACCAAGGCGGATACCATGCTGTCGCTCAAGGTGCGTGATCCGTCCGCCTCGCCAGCGGTCGAGGCGAAACTGCGGGAGGTCGCGCAGCGCCTGGGGCCGCGTTTCGAACTCGTCACCGGGGATCTGTCGCGGGAGGCGAGCCTCACCTGGCTCGCCAATCTCGACCTTTATCTGTCCCTGCACCGTTCCGAAGGCTTCGGCCTGCCCATCGCGGAAGCGATGCGGCTCGGCGTTCCCGTCGCCGTCACGGACTGGTCGGCTCCCACCGAATTCGTGGATGACAGCTGCGGCTTTCCCATTCCCTATTCGCTCATTCCGGTGGAGGACGCCTCCGGGCTCTATGCCCTGCCCGGCGCGCGCTGGGCGGATGCGGATGTCGACGCCGCCGCCGACATTCTCCGATATATCAGGCGGTCGCCAGTCGCGCTCGCGACCCGGGCCGTCGCCGCGCGGGAGCGGATCGAGGAGCTCTACAATATCGAGAGATTCCTCCAGCAACTGCGCGGCGACGCATGAGCACCGCGGGGTCTATAGACACCTTCGTCTGGTTCTGGGGACGGCGCGGTGGAGGACCAGTCTTCGCGCTGAAATTCGCGCATTGGCTCGCCGAGGCGCGTCCTGACGAAAGGCTTCTGCTATCCTTTTCGGAGACCAGCGAGGAGCTGGAGGCAGCGCGCACCAGCGGCCTGCCGCTCGTCGTCGAGCCTGACCCGCGCATCGCCGGCTCGCATCTCGCAAAGGCTCAGGCTGTGCTGGCAATGGCCATTCGCTTTCGCCGCGACATGAAGCGGCTCCAGCCACGCCGCGTGGTCATCCCGATGAACTTCGCCTTCGCCTGGCCGCTGGTGCATCTCGTGCCACGGGGCACCCGCGTGACCTATGTCGTCCATGACGACACCCCCCATCCGGGCGACTACGCGCGACTGTGGCAGGAAAGCACGCAGAAGCGGCTCGTCGCCGCGGCCGACCGCGTGCTCGCGCTGTCGGAGGCTGTCGGCGCTGACGTTCTCGCCCATCACCGCGGTGTCAACGACAAGCTGCGGATCGTCCCGATCAACGCGTTCTATGCCGACGCCCTTCAGCCGGCAGCCGCACACCGGCGTCCGATGCCCATTGGCCGCCCGTTGCAGCTGCTCTTTGTCGGCCGGTTGATCGCCTACAAGGGCCTCAGCTTGCTGCGCGCCGCGCTGGAGCCTCTGAAGGCGCGTGACGACTGGCGCCTGACGATCGCCGGCAGCGGGCCCGACAAGGCCTATGCGGATGACGCCTTCAAGGACATGCCCCAGGTCACCCTGCGCACGGAATGGCTCTCGCAGCCCGACTTGCAGGGGTTGATCGCCGAAGCGGACACCCTCATCTGCCCCTATGTGGAGGCAAGCCAGTCCGCCATCATCCCGGAGGGTCTCGCCCTGGGGACCCCCTCCATCGTGACGCCGGTGGGCGCGCTCCCGGAACAGGTGGGCTTCGGGGCTGTGGGCGAGGTCGCGGCTCAAGCGACCGCCGATGCCCTCACCGTGGCGATCCAACGCCTCATCGACGATCGTGACCATGTGGCGGCGTTGCAAGCCAAGGCGCAGGGCTTCATGCGCGCGGGCCGGGCGGTCGCCGATCTCGCCGGGGCGCTCGGCTAGCAAACGCGTCCGCCTGAAGCCCGTAGCGTAGAAACTTCACGAATCTTTTAACGCCATGGTTACCGAAGTGTAAGTCCTGGATGGAACCGGGAGCGTTGCGGCGCCGTTGTTGTCATGTCCCGATTGTAAACGATCCCCACGAAATCCGGCCGTGGGGGTCGAGCCGGCCGGTGAATACGACGAAAGGATCGCTTGCATGCGCGCCCTGCTATTGGCTTCGATGATTGCTCTTGGCGTCTCGCCGGCCGTGGCCCTGGATCGCACGGAGGTCACGGCCGTTCGCCTCACGATTTCGCAACAGATGGACGCCTTGAAGAAGGAGGACGCGACAGCCGCCTTCGCGATCGTGTCGCCAAAACTCAAGGCCCGCTTCACTGACAGCAACAGCTTCATGACGATGGTGCGGGAGCAGTTTCCCGTTATCATCAATCCGCAGCTTGTCTCCTTTGACGATATCCAGCAGACCTCCTACGGCCTCACCCAGCTCCTGCGGCTGGTGGATGCCCGCGGCGAACCGTGGCTCGCCTTCTTCGTCATGGAACGCGACAAGAAGGGCCGCTGGGGCGTCGCGAACGTGGTGACTGTCCGCCTGCCGTCCTACGAGGCCTGATCGGCCCCGTCATCCGCACCGGTCCCGGCCGTGGCCCAACCGGCGCGGATGGCTGCGGAGACGTCCTCCAGGGTGTTGTCGACAATCGCCCTGCGCAGGTTCGCCATCAGGTCCTGATAATAGGCGAGATTGGCCCAGGTCAGGAGCATCATCCCGAGGATCTCTCCCGATTTGACGAGATGATGGAGATAGGCGCGGCTGTAGCTGTTGGCAGCCGGGCAGTTCGATGTGGGATCGAGCGGCGCGGGATCATCCGCATGTCGCGCATTCTTCAGGTTGATCTTGCCGAAACGCGTATAGGCGAGGCCATGGCGCCCCGCGCGGGTCGGCATCACGCAATCGAACATGTCGATGCCTCGGGTCACGGCCGCCACGAGGTCATCCGGCGTGCCGACGCCCATGAGATAGCGCGGTTTCGTGGTGGGCAGATAGGGAATGACCGTCTCGATCATGGCGAGCATGGTGGCCTGCGGCTCGCCTACCGCCAGCCCGCCGATGGCATAACCCTTGAAATCCATGTCGACCAGAGCGCGCGCGCTCTCTATGCGGAGCGCTTTGTCCTCGCCGCCCTGCACGATACCGAACAGCGCCTTGCCGGGTTGATCGCCGAAGGCGCGCTGGCATCGTTCCGCCCAGCGCAGGCTGAGACGCATGGCGCGTTCGGTGTCCTGAGGGGAGGCCGGCAGCTTCACGCACTCGTCGAGCTGCATCTGGATGTCCGAGCCGAGAAGCCCCTGGATCTCGATCGACCGCTCAGGCGTCAGGAGGTGGGTGGCACCATCCACATGCGACTGAAAGGTCACGCCGTTCTCGTCGATCTTGCGCAGCTTGGCGAGCGACATCACCTGGAACCCGCCCGAATCCGTGAGGATTGGATAGGGCCAGTTCATGAACTTGTGGAGGCCGCCGAGCTCTGCGACGCGCTCCGCGCCGGGCCGGAGCATCAGATGGTAGGTGTTGCCGAGCACCACGTCGGCACCCAGCGCCTTGACCTGCTCGGGATACATCGCCTTGACGGTCGCAGCCGTGCCCACGGGCATGAAGGCGGGCGTACGGATGACGCCACGCGGCATGCGGATCTCACCCGTGCGGGCGGTTCCATCAGTCCCCGTCACGGAGAAGGTGAAGCTGTCGCTCATCGGGAAGTCTCCGGATCAGGCATGTCCTGACGAAACAAGAGGCTCGCGTCGCCATAGGAATAGAAGCGATAGCCGTCGGCGATCGCATGGGCATAGGCTTCGCGCATCCGCTCAAGCCCCGCGAGTGCGGAGACGAGCATGAACAGGGTGGATCGCGGCAGGTGGAAATTGGTCATCAGCACATCCACCGCGCGGAAGCGGTAGCCTGGCGTGATGAAAATGTCGGTATCGCCGGCCCAGGGCTGTACATGCCCCTCCGCCGTGGTCGCGCTTTCGAGGAGGCGCAGGGAGGTCGTGCCAACGGCGACGATCCGGCCGCCCCGCGCGCGGGTCGCATTCAGGGCCGCCGCCGTCTCGGCGCTCACCGAGCCCCATTCGGCGTGCATGCGATGCTCCGCCGTGTCGTCGGCCTTTACCGGCAGGAACGTCCCCGCGCCCACATGGAGCGTCACGAATTGCCTGTCGATGCCCCGTGCCGCGAGCCGCGCAAAGAGCTCATCGGTGAAATGCAATCCAGCCGTCGGCGCGGCGACCGCGCCCTCCTCGGCCGCATAGACCGTCTGGTAATCGACGCGATCCTCGGCATCGTCGGGGCGCTTCGAGGCGATATAGGGCGGCAGCGGAATATGGCCGAGGCTGGCGATGCTTTCATCGAGGATCGGGCCGCTCAGGGCGAATTTCAGCACGATCTCGCCGCCATCACCCTTCTCAGTCACGGTGGCATCGAGACCGGACAGGAGGCAGGCGCCTTCCGTGTCCTCGCCGAAGCGGATGACATCCCCGATGGCGAGGCGCTTGGCCGGACGCACGAAGGCGCGCCAGCGGTCACTCGCCTCGCGCTTGTGCAACATCGCCTCGATACGGGCGGATGAATCCGCCCTGCGCCTCGTGCCGACGAGCCGGGCGGGAATGACGCGCGTATCATTGAGAACGAGCGTATCGGCGGGCGAGAGCAGATCCGGCAGGTCGTGGACAACGCGATCCGCCAGGGCGCCTTCCGGGCCCCCGACGACAAGAAGCCGCGCGGCGTCGCGCGGCTTCACCGGCCGGGTGGCAATGCGGTCCTCCGGCAATTCAAAATCGAACAGATCGACGCGCATCGCCGGAACCCGGATATCCGTTCAGGCGCCGACGCGGGCTGTCACGATGCTGTCGGGATCGCGGACGGGCTCGCCACGCTTCAGCTTGTCCACGTTATCCATGCCCTCGATGACGCGGCCCCACACCGTATACTGCTTGTCGAGGAAACGGGCGTCGGAGAAGCAGATGAAGAACTGGGAATTAGCCGAGTTCGGGTTCTGCGTGCGGGCCATCGAGCAGATGCCACGCACATGCGGCTCGGCGTTGAACTCCTGCTTCAGGTCGGGCAGGTCCGAGCCACCGGTGCCGGTGCCGTGCGGGCAGCCGACCTGGGCCATGAAGCCGTCGATGACACGGTGGAAGACGATGCCGTCATAGAAGCCGGACGAGGCCAGTTCCTTGATGCGCGCCACATGGTTGGGCGCGAGGTCCGGCAGGAGCTCGATGACAACCTTGCCTTTGGTCGTGTCGAGGATAAGCGTGTTCTCAGGAGACGGTGCCATCGGGCGTTCCTTCTTGGGTCGAGGATTCTATCGATGCGGCTGCGGGATTGCGCCCGACGGTCGCCGGTTCGCAGCAGCCACGCTGATCAAGGTGGACGATATAGGCATGATTGGCGCCGAGGGACAGGGTCGAATGTGTTCATCCCCATCCCGCGCCACGCGATAGCAGGCGCCGGCGAGCGCCGCGCCGACACATGACTGGCAGCCGTCTACTTGGCGCCGGTCGCCATCTGCATCTTGACGATCTTGTCGGGACTGGTGACCGTGCCGTTGTCGGCCTTCGACCCCTTCTTGATCTTGTCGACGACATCCATGCCGGACACCACCTCGCCCACGACCGTGTACTGGCCATTGAGGAAGTCCGCGTCGGCAAAGGTGATGAAGAACTGGGAATTGGCGGAATTCGGGTTCTGCGAACGCGCCATGCCGACCGTGCCGCGCTTGAACGGCGTCTTCGTGAACTCGGCGGGAATGTTCGGCAGGTCGGAACCGCCCATGCCCGTGCCTGTCGGATCACCCGTCTGGGCCATGAAGCCGTCGATCACGCGGTGGAAGACGATGCCGTCATAGAAGCCGCGCTTCGTCAGCGCCTCGATCTGCGCGACGTGCTTGGGCGCAAGGTCCGGACGGAGCTGGATGACGACGCGCCCATCCTTGGTGTCGAGGACAACCTGATGCGGCTTGGCCGTCTGGGCCGAGGCCGGCAGCACCGAGAGAGCCAGCGCGCAGGCCGCGGCGCCGGCGATGGCGCACAGGCGGGCGCGGTACGAGAAGGAAGCAACCGCATTCGTCGAACGCTTCATCAGATAATCTCCAAGAGAACGGTGGGGACGGCCGACCTTTAACCGCCGGCGAATTTGGCCTTGAGCCGCTCCGCGACGGGAGCCGGCACGAAGGACGAGATGTCACCCTTCATGGCAGCGATCTGGCGCACCAAGGTGGCGGTGATGGGGCGGACATCCGGGGACGACGGCAGGAAAATCGTGCCGATGTCGGGTGCCATGGCATCGTTCATGCCCGCCATCTGCATTTCATAGTTCAGGTCCGTGCCGTCACGGAGACCGCGCACCATGATCGAGGCGCCCGCACGGCGCGCGGCGGTCACCGCGAGATCATCGAAGGTGACGATCTCGATCGCGCAACCCGCCGCCGTCCCCACCGGGTCGCAGACCTCCCGCAGCATCTCCGCTCGCTCCCCAGCCGGGAACAGCGGCGCCTTGCCGGGGTGGACGCCGATGGCGATCACCAGCCGGTCCACGAAACGGCAGGCCTGCCGCACCACATCGAGATGACCGTTGGTCACCGGATCGAACGAGCCGGGATAGAAGCCTGTGGCGAGCGGCATGGTCTGCTGCGTCCCCCGTGTTGGCGGCGGTCAATGGGATGCCGTTTGGGCCAAAAGGCTTACAAGGGCGGTCCGGCGACTGCAAGCCCGGATGGATTGCGACGAGCGACAGGCGCTATATCCTTTCCGGGCCGGCGGGCTATCATGGCAGCCGCAATCGTGCTGCGAGAGAGTGTTGATGACCCGATCGTCCAAGAAGAACGGCAAGGCGGCCTCCCCATCCTCCAGTGCTCCGCCAGCCGAGGTTGCAACCGACGCGCTGGCCGACGCGGCGGTCAAGGAGAGCGCGCGGATCGCTGAGGACAAGACCGGCAAGAAGAAGAAACTTCCGGTACAAATCGAGCTGTCCGCGCTCGACAAGCTGATCGCACCCTATCGGATCACCGACGGCAAGAACTTCCGGATTAAGGATCACGATCCTGATGATACCGCTGGCCTTGACCTCAAGGACCACGCGCGGGATCTGCTCGACCGCGGCGTGGCCGCGCTCAGCGCCATCCAGGAAAAGCTTTTTGCCGACAATACTTGGTCTGTTCTCCTCGTGTTTCAGGCGATGGATGCCGCCGGCAAGGACGGCACCATCAAGCACGTCATGTCGGGCATCAATCCGCAGGGCTGCCAGGTCCATGCCTTCAAGGCGCCATCGTCGGAAGAGCTCGACCACGATTTTCTCTGGCGAACCCACCAGCGCCTGCCGGAGAGAGGCCGTATCGGCATCTTCAATCGTTCCTACTACGAGGAAGTGCTGGTGGTGCGCGTCCACCAGGAGATTCTCGATAACGAGGGCTTGCCGCCCAAACTCGTGACCGAGTCGATCTGGGATGACCGGCTGAAGGATATCCGCCACCACGAGCGCTATCTCGCCCGCAATGGCATGCTGATCCTCAAATTTTTCCTGAACGTATCGAAGGACGAACAGAAGAAGCGCCTGCTCCAGCGTATCGACGACCCCGCCAAGAACTGGAAGTTCGAAAGCAAGGATGTCGACGAACGCACCTACTGGAAGGCCTATATGCACGCCTATGAGGAGGCGATCCGGGCCACGGCGAGCGACACCGCACCTTGGTATGTCATTCCCGCCAACAACAAGTGGTTCACGCGGCTCGCGGTCATGACCGCCCTGATCACCGAGATGTCCAAGCTCGGCCTGGACTATCCGAAGCTTGGCGAAGTCGAGCAGCACAAATTGCTCGGCTTCCGCGAGCGGCTTGAAGCGGATTGAAGCGCGGAGCGTTCACGCCTGCGTCAAAGGCGCTTGAGAACAGGCTGCCCGGCGGTGTCGCCCCGATGCGGCGCCAGAGCCTTATCGCCGCCGCGGTTTAGGCAAGGCAAGCCGATAGGCGGCTTGAAGCGCCGATATCAAGGTGGCCTCATCAACGGTTTCGAGGTCGCAACGGGTGATTCCCATGCGCCCCCAGCCTCCCGGCAAAGGCGTGAACACCTGAGGCTCCTGTTCGCAATGGAAGTCACGAAGATCCGCATTAAACATCAGGTTGAGGTCGTTCGCGCCCGCGCCCAATGTCGCGAAGGTCTTGCGGGGCGTGCGAAACGCCACCCGGTCCATATGCGGCGCCTCCCGGGCATGCGGGAAACCGAGCGCGAGTTCGCGCACACGTCCGGCCTCAACGGCCATCGCTTCCCTCCCGCCGTCGCCTGGTGACGTGGCCGCCCAGGCCACCATCGGCCCGTACCCAGGGAGGCTTTGCAGCCTACTCCTTGCGGCCCGCCATGCGCAGAATATGCGTCCATTCCGCATCCGTCACCGGCTGGACGGACAGGCGCGAGTTGTTGACCAGGACCATGTCCTTGAGAGCCGGATCGGTCTTGATCACCTCCAGCGTCACGGCCTGCGGGAGCGCCTCCACCGCCTTCACGTCAACCATTCCAAACCGGCCGGAAGCGTCTGTATGATCGGGATAATACTCCTTGATCACCTCGACGATGCCGACGATCTCCTTGCCTTCATTCGAGTGGTAGAAGAAGCCTTGGTCGCCGATCTTCATAGCCATCAGGTTCAGCTTGGCGCCATGATTGCGGACGCCATTCCAATGCGTGCCCTTCTCGCCGGCATCGCATTGCTGCTGCCACGACCAAGTGGACGGTTCAGACTTGAAGAGCCAATGGGGCATCGCGCGCTCAACTCCTGCAATAAACGCCCTGAAGGCATATACGCTCCCGCCTGTCGATCAAGCCCCATCAGGCCGGCATCAGCAAACGCGCGAAAGTGGCAAGATCGACATTACCGCCGCTGAGAATGACGCCGACCCGCTGGCCCTTGACCGGGACCACGCCGCTGAAGGCAGCCGCGGCGGCGAGACAGCCTGTGGGTTCCACGACCATCTTCATCCGCTCGGCGAAGAAGCGCATGGCCTCGACGAGCGCCGCGTCCGGCACGGTGACCACGTCGTCCACAAGCTCCCGGATGATCGAGAAGGTGATCGCCCCGAGCGCTGTGGTCTGCGCGCCGTCGGCCAACGTCGTGGGGACATCGATGGTGACGATCCGCCCCTCGCGGAAGGAGCGCGCGCCGTCATCGCCGGCCGCCGGTTCGACGCCAATGACCCGGCACCGCGGCGACAGGGCCTTCGCGGCGAGCACCGAGCCGGACAGCAGGCCGCCGCCGCCGAGAGGCACGAGCAGGAGGTCGAGTTCCCCCACGTCGTCGATAAGTTCCTTGGTCGCCGTGCCCTGCCCGGCGATGATCTCGGGATGATCGAAGGGCGGGATAAGAGCGAGCCCTCGCTCACCGGCGATCCGCCGGCCGATGGCCGCGCGGTCCTCGGCGTAGCGGTCATAAAACACAACCTCGCCACCATAGCCGCGCGTGGCCGCGACTTTGATCGCCGGCGCGTCCTTCGGCATGATGATCACCGTGGGCACGCCGAGAAGCTGCCCGGCCAGCGCCACCGCCTGGGCGTGATTGCCCGAGGAGAAAGCCACCGCGCCGCGCGCCTTCTGGTCATCATCAAGCGCCGCGAGCGCGTTGTAAGCGCCCCGGAATTTGAAGGCGCCGACGCGCTGGAAATTCTCGGCCTTGAAGAACAGCGATGCGCCTGTCCTCTCGTCAGCCGTATGCGACGTCATGACAGGTGTGCGATGCGCCAGGCCGGCAATGCGTTCAGACGCGCGGACGACATCATCATAGGTCGGAGCGGAGATCGACATGGGGCGAACTCAAGTCATGAGGAACAGAAAGATGCAGGACGGGACGCCACCATCCTGCCCACAACCGCCGCCAGCTTCAATATGACAACCGTTCGACATAGGCCGACCCGCCGCCGGCTACGGCCGCGCAACAAACAAGGATCAGGCCAAGCCTTGCGTGCAGACAGCCGCGGATGCCAGGGCTCACACTGCAGAAAGCTCACCTGATGAAACAAGAAGCAATTGTAATAATCTGAATCACAACAATAACATGCAATGGCCCACTATCGCGCCTTGAGGAGGCCTCCGGCCGTCGCGCAACAAAAAAGCCCCGGTCATTGCCGGGGCTTTTTCAACGTGCCTGGAAGGTTCTCAGCCGGACAGCACCTATATGTCGGCGCCGGCTTCATCGACGTCGTCGATTCCACCGCCATCCTCGCTGCCGTCGTCGCTGATGTGTTCGACGGAGACCACCTTCTCGTCGTCGGCGGTGTTGAAGACGATCACGCCCTGGCTCGAACGGCCGACGATGCGGATGCCATCGACGGGCACGCGGATCAACTGGCCGCCATTGGTGACGAGCATGATCTGGTCGTTGTCCTCCACGGGGAAGGATTCCACCAAAGCACCGTTGCGACTGTTGACAGCCATCGCGACGATGCCTTTGCCGCCACGGCCGGTGACGCGATACTCATAGGCCGAGGAGCGCTTGCCGTAGCCGTTTTCAGACAAGGTGAGCACGAACTGCTCCGCCGCGCCCATGGCCGCGTAGCGCTCCTGCCCTAGCTCGAGCGTGTCGCTTGCCTCCTCCGCGTCGGCATCGGTCTGGGCCTCGACCGCATCGCCGTTGGCGGACTCGCCATTGGCCGCGCGACGCGCGGCTCCCGCCAGCTTGAGATAGGCCGCGCGCTCGTCGGCGGAAGCTTCCACATGACGCAGGATCGCCATGGAGATGACCTTGTCGCCGGCCGCCAGCGATATGCCGCGCACACCAGTCGAGTCACGCCCCTTGAAGACGCGCACGTCCGTTGTCTCGAAACGGATGCACTGGCCTCTGGCCGTAGTCAGCAGCACGTCGTCCGACTCGGTGCAGATGCCGACGTCGACTATGGAATCGCCTTCGTCGAGCTTCATGGCGATCTTGCCGGCGCGGTTGACCTGCACGAAGTCCGACAGCTTGTTGCGACGCACGCCGCCCGAGGCGGTGGCGAACATCACGTCGAGCGTCGCCCAGCTGGCCTCGTCCTCCACCAGCGGCATGATCGTCGTGATACGCTCGCCTTCCACCAGCGGCAGCATGTTGACGAGCGCCTTGCCGCGGGCGTTCGGCGCGGCGAGCGGAAGCCGCCACACCTTCTCCTTGTAGACCTGGCCCCGCGAGGAGAAGAACAGCACCGGCGTGTGGGTATTGGCGACAAAGAGGCGTGTGACGAAATCCTCGTCGCGCGTCTGCATGCCGGAACGCCCCTTGCCGCCGCGCCGCTGGGCGCGATAGGTCGAGAGCGGCACACGCTTGATATAGCCGGCGTGGCTCACGGTGACGACCATGTCCTCGCGCTGGATCAGGTCCTCGTCATCGACATCGGAATCCCAATCGAGGATTTCCGTGCGGCGCGGGGTAGCGAAGGCATTCTTGATGGCCGCGAGCTCGTCCCTCACGATCCCCAGGATGCGCGCGCGCGACCGCAGGATGTCGAGGTAATCCGCGATCTCGACCGCGAGCTTGTTCAACTCGTCGGCGATCTCGTCCCGACCCAGTGCCGTCAGGCGGCGCAGCGGCAGGTCGAGGATGGCGCGGGCCTGGGTTTCGGAGAGCCTGTAGGTGCCGTCCTCTGCCACGCGATGGTTCGGATCGTCGATCAGGGCGATCAGCGCCGCGACGTCATGGGCCGGCCAGTGGCGCGACATCAGCGCTTCGCGGGCCGTATTGGTGTCGGCTGACGAGCGGATGAGCTGAATGATCTCATCGATATTGGCGACCGCGATGCCGAGGCCGACCAAGATATGGGCGCGGTCGCGAGCCTTGTTGAGCAGATACTTCGTGCGCCGGGAGACAACCTCCTCACGGAAATCCACGAAGGCGCGGATCATGTCATAGAGGTTCAGGAGTTCCGGCCGGCCACCGTTCAGCGCCACCATATTCGCGCCGAAACTCGTCTGCAGCGCGGTGAACCGGTAGAGTTGGTTCAACACCACATCGGCGACCGCGTCGCGCTTCAGCTCGATCACGATGCGCATGCCATCGCGATCGGACTCGTCGCGCAGGTCGGAAATGCCCTCGATCCGCTTCTCGCGAACGAGATCAGCGATCTTCTCGATCAGCGCCGCCTTGTTCACCTGATAGGGAATCTCGGTGACGATGATCGCCTCGCGATCCTTCCGGATCTGCTCGACGGAGGCCCGGGCGCGCATGATGATCGAACCGCGACCGGTCGAATAGGCCGACCGGATGCCGCCACGCCCAAGGATGGTCGCGGCCGTCGGGAAGTCCGGTCCGGGCACGATCTCGGTCAGCGCCTCGAGGCTTATGTCCGGATCCTCGATATAGGCGAAGCATGCGTCCACCACCTCACCGAGATTATGCGGCGGGATGTTGGTCGCCATGCCGACGGCGATGCCGCCCGCACCATTCACCAGGAGGTTCGGGAAGCCCGCCGGCAGAACCGTGGGCTCGCGCTCGCTGTTGTCGTAGTTGTCCTGGAAATTGACCGTGTCTTTGTCGAGATCGTCCAGGAGCGCCATGGCGGGCTTGGCGAGCCGCACCTCGGTATAACGCATCGCCGCCGGCGGGTCGGCATCGACGGAGCCGAAGTTCCCCTGCCCGTCGAGCAGCGGCAGGCGCATGGAAAAATCCTGCGCCATGCGCACCAGCGCGTCATAGATCGATTGGTCGCCATGCGGGTGATATTTACCGATGACGTCACCGACCACGCGCGCCGACTTGCGATAGGGCTTGTCGGGCGTATAGCCGTTTTCATACATGGAGTAGAGGATGCGGCGGTGCACAGGCTTCAGGCCGTCACGCACATCCGGCAAGGCGCGGCTCACGATCACGCTCATGGCGTAATCGAGATAGCTGCGCTTCATCTCATCGGAGATCGACACCAGAGCGATGCCGCCGCCGATCTTCTCGTCATCATCTGCCAAGAGAGAGTTCCAACAAAAAAATCAGAAAGGGGCCTTTGGAGCGTCCGAACGGACCTCATCCGCAATGGAGGGCGGTCTATGCCACGACAGCCATTCCATTCAGGCCCCAGCCCGCCGGACGCAACCCGCCCGCATGATGGGGAAACGCACCTGATTCAACGATTTCATGAGCGATCTCATCGAAGAAAGGGATGCACTTTACCAGTACCATGCTCTAACGCATCCGCGGGCGAAAAGCCAGCGCTGACACCCCCTGTTCACGATTTAATTATCAATATATATCAATAACTTACCTGAACCGGGTAATTCGATCCGCATCCATCGGCCGCGCGCGAAGCGCACAACGGCCGATTCTGACGATTCGCGGCGCATTTTTCCCGCCGCCGGCGGCCGCAAACGCCCCCGAGCCAAGACCTGTCCGGCTGCCTCCACCTGTCACCGGACCGTCGCCGGACTGCCCTAAGGTCGCGACCTTCCGGGCCCCAGATCCGCACCAACGCCAGCCCGTCAGTGGTCCTCCTGGAACAAGCCGATGCTCCGAACACGCCTTTCATTGCTGGCTGCCGCCTTCGTTGGCCTCACCCAAATTGGCCTCGCGCCTGCCGCCCTCGCCGCCGAGAACCTGCCCCGCGCCGTGACGTTGCGTTTCATCGGCGAGAGAAGCCTTCCCGCCCACACTGATGTGGATGGAACGCGGGTCGGTGGGCTCTCGGGGCTTGCCTTCGACGGCGCGAGCAAGACCTGGATCGCCCTCAGCGACGACCGCTCGGAGAAGGCCCCCGCCCGCTTCTACACCCTGAGGCTCGACTATGACGCCTCCGGCTTCCGCGGCGTGACAGTCGACAGGGCCGTCACACTGCTCGAAACGGACGGCAAGCCATTCCCAATACGGAGCATCGACCCGGAAGCCCTGCGCCTTCATCCCGCAGGCGGCGCGCTCTACTGGACGAGCGAAGGCGACGCGACCACCGGCGTCGACCCTGTGCTGCGGGCAGCCACCGCCGACGGGCGTTTCCTGCGTGAGATCAAGCTGCCGGAGCGCTACCGCGTCAGCATCGACGCCAAGGTCGATGCCAAGCGCGGGCCGCGCAACAATCTTGCCTTCGAAGGACTGGCGCTGACGCCGGACGCGGCAACCCTGATCGTCGCCCTGGAAAACGCGCTTGTGCAGGACGGTCCGAAAGCCTCGCTGACGGAAACGAGCCCCGTGCGTGTTGCCACCTTCGACGTGGCGTCAGGGCAGGCCGGCCCCGAATGGGTCTATGTGACCGATCCGATCCGCATGGCCCCGGCCAAGGCGGGCGGCTTCGCGGACAATGGCGTATCGGACATTCTCGCGCTCGACGCGGAAACGCTGCTCGTCATGGAGCGCGGCTACAGCGCGGGCAAGGGCAACGATATCCGTCTCTATCGCACGCACCGGCGGAACGCGACGGACGTCTCCGCCATCGACGCGCTCTCCGGCGCGACATGGACGCCCCTCGACAAGGCGCTCGTGCTGGATCTTACAACCCTTGGCGTTGCCCTCGACAATTTCGAGGGCATGGACTTCGGTCCGCGGCTGGAGAACGGCAACCGCACGCTGGTCATCGTCTCCGATGACAATTTCAACGACGCGCAGACCACCAAGTTCCTGGCCTTCGAGGTCATCGAGAAGTCCGGGGATTAGCGTGGGGAGACTGTAGCGCTCCCGGTGTGTGACGGGACATCCTGCCCCATCCTGTCCAACAACGCCCGATCCCTAACCTTCAGGGGAGGGATCGGCGAAGACGGCCTCGTGCATGCCCGATGCCCGGCGCGGAAGGGTCCAGCGCCGCGTTTCAGACTAGAACGGAATATCGTCGTCGAGGTCACTGGCGTATTTCGAACCGCCGCTCGCGGCCGGGCGCCTGTCTGAAGAGCGTTGTTCCATGGGCGAGGCGCGGCCGAAGTCGCCACCGCGCGAACCGCCGTAGCTGTCGTCCTCGATGGCGCCGCCGCCCTCGCCGCCCCGGCTGTCGAGAATGGTGAGCTCGCCACGGAAGCGCTGCAACACGATTTCGGTGGTGTAGCGCTCCTGACCGTCCTTGTCCTGCCATTTGCGGGTCTGGAGCTGGCCCTCGAGATAAACCTTCGAGCCCTTGCGCAGATATTGCTCGGCGATCTTCGCGAGGTTCTCGTTGAAGATCACCACGCTATGCCATTCCGTGCGCTCACGGCGCTCACCGGTGGCCTTGTCGCGCCAGGTCTCCGATGTGGCGATGCGCAGGTTGACGACCGGATCTCCCGAGCCGAGCCGGCGCGTCTCGGGGTCACGCCCGAGATTTCCGACCAGAATGACCTTATTGACGCTGCCTGCCATAACGGACCTCCACGGCCAAGCCGAACCAAACCACGAACGCAGCCACCCGGTCGAGACCCAACGGGACGCAGAACGACTGCGCAGGCTCTCCACTCGCGGGCACCGGGATCTGGCTCAGCACATTCCAAAGCCTACAATTGGTCCGGACACTAGCCGATCATCCCCGCCGCCGTCGCCCGAGGGCACGGGCTTGTCCACATGCAATGGCAGTCGTGATGATAACCCGCAATGAAACCGAACCGCGGCACGATAAAATGTTCTCTTTCTGTTCTAGACAGAATATCCAAAGTCTGCAACTCTCCCGGTGTCAAAAACACGTGGATGCAAGACACGTGGATGATTCAGAGATCGGAGCCGCGGCCTCGATAGGCATCTGTCCGGTAACAGCGCCGGTACGGAACCGTACGCTGTCACGCGACCCGATCCGCGATCGTCCGGGTCGAGGCGCGGGGCTTTGTCGTGCAAAACGCGAGCCACTGGCATAAATGGACCGGAAGGCCCATGTAGTTGCCCGTACCCGCCCCGGGATACGGGCTGTTGATCTCGTCCCTCGCGCATGACGACAAGCCATGTGAGAAGGGCGGGCTCCTTTTTCATGTCGTTCGTCGTTCAGCGCTCCAGGCGCCGTCCGCTCCTGTCGATCACACCTGTCCGTTGAGAGCCATGGCTCAGAAATCGAAGAAGAACCCCACGGTCACCGCCTCCCCGGCGGACACATCATCGACGGCCAAATCATCGGTCGCCAAATCGTCGGCCAACAAGGCACCGGCCAAGGAGGCATCGGCCAAGAAGGCATCGATTGCCGTGGCAACGACCGCCGCGACACCGGTCAAGAAAGCCGCGGTCGTCCTGCCGGAAAGCCGGCGTCTCAACCATGATGGGCCGACGCGCATGCTCACCATCCGGGGAGCACGGGAGCACAATCTCAAGAACGTCGACCTCGCGGTCCCGCGTGACAAGCTGGTCGTGTTCACGGGCCTTTCCGGGTCGGGCAAATCGTCGCTGGCCTTCGACACGATCTATGCGGAGGGCCAGCGCCGCTACGTCGAATCCCTGTCGGCCTATGCCCGGCAGTTTCTGGAGATGATGCAGAAGCCGGACGTCGACGAGATCGACGGCCTGTCGCCTGCCATCTCCATCGAGCAGAAGACCACCTCGAAGAATCCACGCTCCACGGTTGGCACGGTCACCGAGATCTACGATTACATGCGCCTTCTCTGGGCACGCGCCGGCGTGCCCTATTCGCCGGCCACCGGCCTGCCGATCGAGAGTCAGACTGTCAGCCAGATGGTCGACCGCATCCTGGCCCTGCCGGAGAAGACGCGCCTCTATCTGCTGGCGCCTGTCGTGCGCGGCCGCAAGGGCGAATACCGGAAGGAACTCGCCGATTTCATGAAGCGCGGCTTCCAGCGCGTGAAGATCGACGGCACTTATTACGAGATCGCCGACGCACCCAATCTCGACAAGAAGCTGAAGCACGATATCGACGTGGTGGTCGATCGCGTTGTCGTCCGCGCCGACATCGCGGCGCGCCTGGCGGAATCGCTAGAAACGTCGCTTGAGCTCGCCGAAGGTATCGCGGTGATTGAGTTCGCCGACGAAACAGACGCCAAGGGCGCTCCCCGCCGCGATGTGCTCTCGTCGAAATTTGCCTGCCCGGTGTCCGGCTTCACGATCCCGGAGATCGAGCCGCGGCTTTTCTCCTTCAATAATCCCTATGGCGCCTGCCCGGTCTGCGACGGGCTTGGGCACGAGATGCGGATCGATCCCGACCTTGTGGTGCCGGATCATAAGCTAACCCTGCGCGGCGGCGCGATCGCCCCCTGGGCACGCTCGACGTCACCCTATTACGGGCAGACGCTCGACGCGCTGGCGCGCCACTACGGCTTCTCGGTGACGAAACCGTGGAGCGAGCTGCCGGAGAAAGCACAAGACGTCATCCTCTACGGCAGCGGCGCGACGTCGGTGCGCTTCTCCTATGAGGACGGCCTGCGCGCCTACGAGGTCAACAAGCCCTTCGAGGGCGTGATCTCCAACCTCGAACGCCGCTGGAAGGAGACCGAAAGCGATTGGGCGCGCGAGGAAATCGGCCGCTTCATGAGCGAGACGCCCTGCGCGGCCTGCGGCGGGCACCGCCTCAAGCCGGAAGCGCTCGCGGTCAAGGTCGGCCATCGCCACATCAGCGAGGTGGCGCAGCTCTCCGTGCGCGACGCGCGGGATTGGTTCGACGCCGTTCCCAATCAGCTCAACGCCAAGCAGAACGAGATCGCCGGCCGTATCCTCAAGGAGATTCGCGACCGTCTGGTGTTCCTGCTGGACGTCGGCCTCGACTATCTCACGCTCGCGCGCGCCTCGGGAACCCTGTCCGGCGGTGAGAGCCAGCGCATTCGCCTCGCGAGTCAGATCGGTTCGGGGCTGACAGGCGTGCTCTACGTTCTCGACGAACCGTCGATCGGCCTGCATCAGCGCGACAACGAGCGGTTGCTGCAGACGCTGAAGCGGCTGCGCGACCTCGGCAACACGGTCATCGTCGTCGAGCATGACGAGGACGCCATCCTGACGGCCGACTATGTTGTCGATGTCGGGCCGGGCGCCGGCATCCATGGCGGCGAGATCGTCGCGCAGGGCACACCGAACGACATCCTGGCCAATCCAGCCTCGCTGACCGGCCGCTATCTCACCGGCGAACTCGGCGTGCCCCTGCCGGCGAAGCGCCGCAAGCCACAGAAGGGACGCCAGCTCACCATATCAGGCGCGCGCGGCAACAACCTCAAGGACGTGACTGCGGCTTTCCCGCTCGGCACCTTCACCTGCGTCACGGGCGTGTCTGGCGGCGGCAAGTCGACGCTCGTCATCGACACGCTTTATAAGGCGGTGGCGCGGCGGCTGAACAATGCGCTGGAGCACCCCACGCCTTTCGATGACATCGGAGGCCTGGAACATCTCGACAAGGTCATCGACATCGACCAGTCGCCGATCGGCCGCACCCCGCGGTCGAACCCGGCCACCTATACCGGCGCGTTCACCCCGATCCGCGAATGGTTCGCCGGTTTGCCGGAGGCCAAGGCGCGTGGCTACCAGCCGGGACGCTTCTCCTTCAACGTCAAGGGCGGGCGCTGCGAAGCCTGCCAGGGCGACGGTGTCATCAAGATCGAGATGCACTTCCTTCCCGACGTCTACGTCACCTGCGACGTGTGCAAAGGCAAGCGGTACGATCGCGAGACGCTGGAGGTGAAGTACCGCCAGCGCTCCATCGCCGATGTGCTCGATATGACGGTGGACGAGGCGCGTGACCTGTTCCATGCCGTGCCGGCGATCCGCGACAAGATGGAAACGCTGTCGCGTGTCGGTCTCGGCTACATCAAGGTCGGTCAGCAGGCCACCACCCTGTCGGGCGGCGAGGCGCAACGCGTCAAGCTGTCGAAGGAATTGTCCAAGCGCGCGACGGGCCGCACGCTCTATATCCTCGACGAGCCGACCACGGGCCTGCATTTCCACGATGTCGCCAAGTTGCTCGAGGTACTGCACGAGCTCGTCGAGCAGGGCAACACCGTCATCGTCATCGAGCACAACCTGGAGGTCATCAAGACGGCCGACTGGGTCATCGACATGGGCCCGGAGGGCGGCGACGGCGGCGGCACCATTGTGGCGCAAGGCACGCCGGAGACAATTGCCAAATCTTCGAGCAGTCACACGGGCAGATTCTTGGCAGAGGTCCTCGAAAGGCGACCACTTCGCACACGCAACCAAGCGGCTGCGGAATAGCTCCTAGCCTCGATTTTGCCCTTTTTTGGGGATTTCGGCCCATATGTAACTAAATTCTTACCCTATCGGCACCATGGACATGCTTCCAGCGCATGACTGTCATTCAGAATCTCCCCTGCCTGAAATCGAGGCAAAGGCCTATATGCTGCATCGCAACAAGGCGAGATCGGCAGCATCCGCGAAGCCCCTCGCCAGCAGGAGATTAAAATGATTGTCACGCATATCCTCGCCAAGATCCGCAGCTACCTGCGTTACCGCGATACCGTCCGTGAGCTGTCCCGCCTGTCGGACCGCGAACTCAACGATCTCGGCCTGTCCCGTTGGGATATCCCCTTCATTGCGCGCAAGCACACGAAGGTCGGTGCCTGATCGTCGGGATCACATAGATCCTGGCTCGTAACGCCCGCCCGTTTGGCGGGCGTTCGTGTTTTGAGACGACGAATGCGGTGATAGCGCCCCAGACGTCACAAAGGAGCCGATATCGATCCATACCGCTGTCGACCATTGTGCCAGTCGATATTGCGGAGCTGAAATTCATGGCGACGATTATCCTGCCTAATGCCGATGGTTCTTCCTCGGAATTTCCGGTCGATAATTTCAAGTTCAGAACCCAGGATGGCGTCGAGTTAGAAGTCCATTGCCCATCTGACGGGAACACGCGCCGGGGCGACCTCGTGCTCTGTGTGTTCACCGAGGAGCACTCTCTGGTTGTTCGGCCTTGCTGTTCGAATGTGATTGCTGTGGGTCTGGAGGTGCGTAAGCTCAAATCGGCCGACGTGTCAGAAGCGGATTCGCCGACCTAGCCCATTTTCCGGAAAGCCATGCCACCGCGTGTAGCCAGGAAGCCGAGTGTTAAGAACGGGCACGCTTTTGCTGTCCGACTCATAAGGACAGGCGGTAAGAGCTTGACGGCCGACGTGGCCGCTCCCACAACAGCCGCATGGTTCAGTCCCCTTCCTCCTCTCGCCCGCTTCATGTCATCGGCGGTGGTCTCGCCGGCTCCGAAGCCGCCTGGCAGATCGCTCAGTCCGGCCAGTCCGTCGTCCTTCATGAGATGCGGCCGACGACGGCGACGCCCGCCCACAAAGGCGAAGGCTTGGCGGAGCTCGTGTGCTCCAACTCCTTCCGCTCCGATGACGCCGAGACAAACGCTGTCGGTCTTCTTCATCAGGAGATGCGCGGGCTGTCCTCACTCATCATGGCGATGGCAGACCGTCACCAGGTGCCGGCCGGAGGCGCATTGGCTGTCGACCGGGAGGGCTTCTCCGCCGCGGTGACCTCCGCGCTGGCCGCCCACCCCAATGTCGAGATCGTCCGGACGGAGGTTGCCGGCCTGCCGCCGGATGAGTGGGGCGAAGCCATCATTGCCACTGGCCCCCTCACCTCTCCATCGCTGGCGGATGCCATAAGGAGCCTCACCGGCGAGGGTGAGCTCGCCTTCTTCGATGCGATCGCACCGATCATCCATCGCGATTCCATCAATATGGACATCGTCTGGGCGCAATCCCGCTACGACAAGGCCGGTCCGGGTGGCACGGGCGCCGACTATCTCAACTGCCCGATGACCCGCGAGGAATATGAGGCCTTCGTCGATGCCTTGCTCGCGGGCGAAACCACCGACTTCCGCGAATGGGAAAAGGACACTCCCTACTTCAACGGTTGCCTGCCGATCGAGGTCATGGCCGCGCGCGGGCGCGAAACCCTGCGTCACGGGCCCATGAAGCCGGTCGGCCTCACCAATCCGCGCAACCCCGACGTAAAACCCTATGCCATCGCGCAGCTCCGGCAGGACAACGCCCTTGGCACGCTCTTCAACATGGTCGGCTTCCAGACGAAGCTCCGCCACGGCGCACAGGTCGATGTGCTGCGGATGATCCCCGGCCTGGAGCGCGCGGAATTCGCGCGCCTCGGCGGCCTGCACCGCAATACCTTCCTCAATTCGCCCAAGCTCCTTGATCCGCGCCTGCGCCTCAAGGCTCTGCCACGCCTGCGCTTCGCCGGCCAGATCACCGGCTGCGAGGGCTATGTCGAAAGCGCGGCGGTCGGACTGATGGCCGGGCGGCTCGCCGCAGCCGAACGCGAGGGCCGCGAGATCACCCTGCCGCCGGCGACGACGGCGCTCGGTGCCCTTCTCAACCACATCACTGGCGGCCACATCGCGGCCATCGATGCCGGACCGCAGTCCTTCCAGCCGATGAATGTCAATTTCGGCCTGTTCCCGCCGCTCGAAGGCGCGGTCAAGAGCCCGGACGGCAAGCGCCTGCGCGGCCCCGCCAAGGCCGTCGCCAAGAAGAAGGCGCTGACGGACCGGGCGAGGGCCGATTTCGCGAGTTGGCGCGCGACCTTGCCCGAGCCGGCGCTGGCTGTGGCCTGATCGGACAGATCTTTTCTTTCAGCGCAGCCGCCGCGAGGCGCGCCAGAGCAGCCATTGCTTGCGCCATTGGGGCAGATCGACGATCGACCGATAGGGGTCATAGTCGCGTCGGTCGAACTCGCGGAGATAGGCCGGCACGAGCATCGCCGGCAGATAAACGGGACGGACGCGCGAAGGCACCTGAGCGAGCCCGTCGAGGCCTGCGCGATAATGCCGTTCCGCCAGGCTGCGCATGGCGGCGATGACCTTCGCGAGTGCCGGCGTCCGTTCCCCAGCCAGAAGCGTCGCGGCCGGCAGTCCGGCCTCGGCCAGGATATCCGCCGGCACATAGACCTGACCGCGCCTGAGATGCCAGGGCAACGCCCGGATGAGACCGGTCACGGCCTGGGCGACGCCGAGATGGCCCGCCGCATCAGCCGCGCCGGCGTCCTCCCCATCGGCGAGAATGAGGGAGGCGAGCCGCAGCAGCGCCGATGTCGTCTCACCGCTATAGCCTTCTAGATCGCTGGTCGGCCCCATCGGATCGTCGTAGAGGTCGAAGATCCTGGCGTCGATCAGATCGAGAAGGGCCTGCCGCGGCAGCTTGAAACGCGCGATCGTCGCGAGCAGGGCAGCCGCCACGGGATGGGCGGCGACGTCGCCGCGCGCCTCCTCGTCACCGAGCGCATCCCGCCACCACTGGTAGCGAAGCTCCCCCGGCAGTGGCGAGTTGACCAGTTCCCTGACCCGCGCGATCTCATGGCTGAAGGCATAGAGCGCGAAGCAGTAGCGCCGCTTCTCGATAGGGATGAAAAGGCCCGCGAGGAAGCGGTCGATGTCCGCCTCGCGGACGAGCTGCTCGCAATGGGAGAATGCCGCTGATAAGGCCGCATCGTCGCCCGGGCCAGCTCCGTCGGCCATCATGACTAGCCCACCGCGATCAGCGCGGCCGCGACATGCCGGTCCTCCGCAAGCAGCACATTGTAGGTGCGCGCCGCAGCTCCCGTCTGCATGACATCGATCTTGAGGCCCGCCTCGCTGAGTGCTTGCCGGATGGCGGGCGACAGCGGAACCATATCGAGGCCGGTGCCGATCAACAGGAGTTCGATATCCGCCGCCTCGGCGATGACAGGCGCGAAATCACCGACCGTGAGTGCGTCAGGGTCCGTCACGTCCCAGGCCTTGATGCCGGATGGCAGGGTCAGGATGGAGCCACGGTGGGACATCTCGGCGAAACGGAAGCCCCCGTTGCCATAGGCATCGAGCTTGAACCGGCCGGGAACGAAACCGTCGTAACGTCGGCCCTCGGCCATCACACCCTCCGTCAGGACGCCGGGCGCGGCGCCTTCTTGCTGTCGGACGCCGACGCCTGAACCGCCGGAGCCGGGGCGCGGGCACTGCGCATGCCGAGATAGATCAGCACGGGCGTAGAGACATACATGGCGGAATAGGTGCAGACGAAGACGCCGAACAGCATCACCTGGGCGAAGCCCTGAATGGCCTCGCCGCCCACCACCACCAGCGCGACCAGCGACAGGATCGTCGTGGTCGCCGTCATGGACGTGCGCGACAACGTCGAATTCACGGACAGATCGAGGAGTTCCTCGATCGGCATAGTCTTGTAGCGTCTCAGAAGCTCGCGCGTCCGGTCGAACACCACGACCGTTTCGTTCAGGGAATAGCCAACGATCGTCAGGATCGCGGCTATCGAGGTCATATTGAACTCGATCTGCGTGACGACGAAGAACCCGACAGTCAGGAGAATGTCGTGCATCGTGCCGATGATGGCGCCGATGGCGAAGGTCAGCTCGAAACGGAACCAGAGATAGGCGAGCACGGCGACGATCGCGAGCACGACGCCGAGCGTGCCGGACTGCACCAGTTCACCCGACACACGCGGGCCGACCGTCTCGACCCGGCGGAACTCGTAGTCCTTCTCGAAGACGTCACGCGTCTTCTGGACCACCGTTCCCTGCGCCTCCTCGCCGCCCTCCTGGATCGGAAAGCGGATCGATACACCGCCCGAGTTGCCGAACTCCTGCACCTCGGGCGTGCCGAAACCAAAGCTCTCGGCGGCCTGGCGGATGGCGCCCACATCCGCCTTGCCCGAACGGGCCTGGACCTCGACGAGCGTGCCGCCCTTGAAGTCGATGCCGAAGTTCAATCCGATCGTCAGGGCGAGGATAACGGTGATGACCGATATCGCCGCCGAAAACGGGATCGTGACGCGCCGGAAGCGGACGAAGCGGAACTTGGTGTTGTCGGGGACGATGCGGATCAGGCGCACGCGCGAAAAGCTCCGGTTCAGAACGGCAGTTGTTTCGGCCGGGCGACGCGATACCACAACGCGATCATCATGCGCGTCATGGTCACCGCGGTGATCACCGTGGTCAAAATACCGAGGATAAAGACGACGGCAAAGCCGCGCACGGGGCCTGATCCCAGAAAGAACAGGATCAAGGCGGCGATCAACATCGTCGAGTTCGAGTCGAAGATCGTCGCGAAGGCCCGGGTGAAGCCCGCGTCGATCGCCGAGATGATCGAGCGGCCGCCATGGGCCTCTTCCCTGATGCGTTCATAGATCAGCACGTTGGAATCAACCGCCGTGCCGATGGTCAGGACGATGCCCGCGATGCCCGGCAATGTGAGTGTTGCTCCAAGCAGCGACATCAGGGCCAGGATGAAGACCACGTGAACCAGAAGGGCTATATTCGCGAAGATCCCGAACAGGCCATAGGTCGCCAGCATGAACAACGCCACGAAGATCGTCGCGACGTAGATCGCCATGGTGCCGGCCTCGATGGAGTCCTGACCAAGACCAGGCCCAACCGTACGCTCCTCGACGATCGTGAGCTTCGCCGGCAGGGCGCCGGCGCGCAGGAGCACGGCCAGGTCATTGGCCTGCTGCACGCTGAAGCTGCCTGAGATCTGGCCCTGACCGCCGGTGATCGGTGTCTGGATACGTGGCGCCGAGATCACTTCGTTGTCGAGCACGATGGCGAGCAGCCGCCCGACGCCTTCCGAGGTCGCCTGGCCGAACCGCTGCGCCCCGCGCAGGTTGAAGCGGAAGTTGACGATCGGCTGCGACGTCTGCGAATCGAACGCCGGCTGGGCGTCGGTCAGATCCTCACCCTCGACGATGACACGCCGCTCGACAGGAACCGGCTGACCAGCATTGTCGCGCGAGGGGATCATGTCGACATCACCCGGACTAGCCCCGCCTTCCGCGATGAAGCGGAATTGCAGCTTGGCGGTCCGGCCGAGAATGTCCTTGAGGCGCTGGGGATCCTGCAGGCCGGGCACCTGCACCAGCACGCGGCCGGCGCCCTCGCGCTGGATATTCGGCTCGGTCGTGCCGAGCGCATCGACACGGCGCCGCAGCACCTCGATGGTCTGGTCAACGGCGCGGCGGACGCGATCGGTGACGCCCACATCGGTCAGGGTGACCTGAATGAGGCCGTCCGCGCCCTCGGAGACATTGATGGTGCTGTTTCCGGGCGTGCCGAGGATGGCGTTGCCCGCCGGACGGGCCAGCTCGTTGAGCCGCGCCAGCAGGCGCTGGCGGTCCGCCTCGCTCGGCACACGCATCTGCATGCCGCGCGGCAAGGCCACGATGCCGCCTTGGGGCGCGATGCGCGTCTCGCGCAGGATGCGCCGGACGTCGTCGCGCAGGCTGTTGACCTGCGTGCGGATCAGGTCGTTCTCATCGACCTCCAGCACGACGTGCGAGCCGCCCTGCAGGTCAAGACCGAGCACCATGGCGCGATGCGGCACGATCCAGGCGGGGATCCAGCCAGGCACCGATGCCGCGATACGCTCGCGCGTCGTCTCGGAAAACAGGTTGGGCGCCGCATAGGCAAAGCCGAGCAGCGTCAACAGAAGGATCGAGATGATCTTGGCTTTTGAATAGCGCAGCATGGGCGGCGGCCTCCGCCTTAGCTCTTAACCGGCTCGGCCTTGGAACGCACATCCGAAATCATACCACGCACGACGCGTACTTTGACCCCTTCCGCGATCTCGGCCTCGACCTCCCCGTCGTCGACCACCTTCGTCACCTTGGCGATGAAGCCGCCCGAGGTCACGATCGTGTCGCCGCGGCGAACGTTCTTGATCATCTCCTGATGGGCCTTCTGCCGCTTCTGCTGGGGACGCAGAATCAGGAACCACATGATGACGAAGATGAGGATGAACGGGACGAACTGGATGAGCATGTCGCCCCCGCCACCGGCAGAAGCCGTGGACTGGGCGAAGGCTGGCGTGATCACGAGAAGTCCCTCCGAAACAAGGCCCGACCCTAGGGCGGGTAGACGAGTGCGTTTGTATGAGGCGCGGACTATACCCATCGATCGATGGAAAGCAATCCAGCCGTGTGCTTAGAGCATGGACCGTACCCGAGAAAGGCAATATCCAACGGTCAAGATTTGCGGAGCGAAACGGAGAAGCTGATAATGGCGCCGAAAAACCAGCAGCATGAGGATCCGAGCCTTCACGAAAGCGTGCTCAATCTCACGCTGGAGCGGATTGCCCAGGCCCTGGAGCGTCTTTCGCCCCCGCCACCGCCTCCGACCGACCTTTCCGCCGCCGATGCCTTTGTCTGGCACCCGCCGGCGCGGCTGCAGCCTGTTCCACGCGTCAACCGCGTGGAGATGTCCCTGCTCCGCGGCATCGACCGGGTGCGCGACACCCTCGCCGAAAATACCGAACGCTTCGCTCGCGGCCTGCCGGCCAACAACGCCCTGCTCTGGGGCGCGCGCGGCATGGGCAAATCGTCGCTGGTCAAGGCGGTCCACGCGGAGACCAACAAGCGCCTCGCCGATATCGGGCCCTCCTCCGACGCCCGCCGCCTGAAGCTCATCGAGATCCACCGCGAGGACATCGAGAGCCTGCCGGGTCTCATGGGGCTGATCCGAGACTCCCATCATCGCTTCATCATCTTCTGCGATGATCTGTCCTTCGACACGGACGATACCTCCTACAAGTCGCTCAAGGCGGTGCTTGAAGGCGGTATCGAGGGGCGCCCCGACAATGTCGTGTTCTATGCCACCTCGAACCGCAGGCACCTCCTGCCCCGCGACATGATGGACAACGAACGCTCGACAGCCATCAATCCCGGCGAGGCGATCGAGGAGAAGGTCTCGCTGTCGGATCGATTCGGCCTCTGGCTCGGCTTCCATAAATGCAGCCAGGACGAATATCTGGACATGGTCTACGGCTATGCCAGCCACCTCGACCTTTCCTATGATCAGGCCAAGCTGCGCGCCGAGGCGTTGGAATGGGCGACGACGCGTGGAGCGCGCTCCGGGCGCACGGCCTGGCAATTCGTCCAGGATCTCGCTGGCCGGATCGGCACGGTGATACCGAGCTAGAATTGAAACGACATTCGGGGCTTCGGCTTTCGCCGGAATTGAGCCCAGGAACTACGGTGTCATCCCGGGGCGGCCTTAAACCGAGCCCGGGATCCGGAACCGATGCGCTATGCTCGCGGCCCGTGCTCCAGCGCCTAATGGCCAAGACGCTGGTGTTTCTGGATCCCGGGCACCTCGTTACGCTCGGTCCCAGGATAACGTGGCCTGCTTCCCCAGCATGCCCCCGTCCTCGCGCCATCCGATGACAGGCTCCGCCCCTCCGCGTCACCAGTAAAAAACCCGGCACGTCGCGTGTGCCGGGTTTCCTGTTTCGGAAGCGGAGTTGTTGCGGGTGGTCAGAGACCGGCCAGATGATTCATGGGATCGACCGGGGTCGAGCCCTTGCGCAGCTCGAAATGCAGCTGCGGCGATGAGACGTTGCCGGTCTGTCCCGACTTGGCGATCGTCTGGCCGCGCTTCACCTTCTCGCCACGCTTCACGAGAAGCTCGCCATTGTTGGCATAGGCACTGACCCAGCCGTCCTCATGCCGGATCAGGACGAGGTTGCCATAGCCCTTCAGCTCATTTCCGGAATAGGCGACGGTTCCGCCCTCGGCCGCCTTGACGGGCGTTCCTTCCGGCACGGCGATGTTGATGCCCTCGTTCCCGCCACGGCCGCCGAAGCCCTGAATGACGCGACCGCGCGCCGGCCAGCGGAACTCGTTGGCGGAAGCGCTTGCCTTCGGAATGCTCGCCGTCGTCTCCGGCTCGGTGGGATGGGCCACCGCCACCTGCTGCGGAGCCGCCGGCTTCTCGGGTTGCGGCTGGGCGGCAGCAGGCTTCGCCGCCGCGACCGGGGTCGCCTGCTGCGCCGGCTTCGTTTCAGGCGCGCTGGGCTTTGCCGTGGTCTTCGCCGGCGGCGGCGTGAGCACCTGCGTCTTCGCGGCGTCGACGGCCTGTGTCGCGGGCTTCGTCACCGTGGCGGTGGTGAGGCGCGGAGCGGCCGGCGGCTGCACCTTCGAAATCTGCGTGCGCGCGGACTGATCGAGCGCGGCGACCTGGCGTTGCGGCTGCGCGGCGAGATTGCCGACCGCCGCGCGGCCGTTGGACACCGTGGACTGGACCTGATTGCGCTGGGCCGTCAGCGACTGGCTCACTTGCTGGACAGGCGCGGCCGCGACCTGCCGGGCGACCGTCGGAGCAGCCGAGGGGTTGTAGACCGGGATAGTGATCTGCTGGCCCGGCGCCACGCTCGAGCCCTTGAGGCCATTGGCGGCGACGAGGGCAGAGACCGGAACGTTGTAACGGCCGGAGATGGCGGCGAGCGTGTCACCGGAGCCAACCACGAAGGGGGTGCCGCCCTGCGCCGTCCAGCCGGTTGCGCTGCCGACGACAGCCTCAGCCGGCGCGGTCGAGCGGGGTGCGGATATGGGCGCCGCTAGCGGGGCACTCGCGACCTGCGCGGGTGGAGCATACCCACCCTGCCCGCTGTCGTAGCCACTGACGGGCGCCGAGCCCCCGAGACTGCCGGTCGCGACCTCGTCATGCCCCTGCGACTTGAAGGGGTCTGAAAAGGGGTTTTGGACGAAGCGCATGCTGTCCGAGCCGCAGCCGGACGCGACACTCGCGAGAAGCCCCACAATAGCCACCCGCGACAACAGCCGCGGCCGCAACGACGCTAGACGATCACGCATCGACACACCCACTTCAACGCAACAAATCCGCAGGCTGATTAAAAACGGATTCAGGTTAAGCAAGCGTTGCTTTGGGGGGTGTTATGGATAATTTCCGCTATCGATTCGTCACAATCTTCAAGAACGCCCCTGCTTCAAAGCGCCTTGGCGACGCCATGCGCCAAAGGCGGCAGACGAATGGCGGCCCCCAGCTCTTCCGTCAGCGCTCCGTCGGCGGCCCGCGTCATGCGAAGCAGCTGTTGCCGGCCGTCGGTCGTTCGCGCGCCTACCAAGCGGCCGCCTGGGGCGAGCCTCGCCGTGAGTGATGGAGGAGGCGGCTCGTCAAGGGTGCCGTTCAAGAGGATACGGTCAAACGGCCCGAGATCCTCGTCCTCGCTGTCCCCCGCCTCGCCGATTGCCAGGCCGTCAGCCGCCATGATGGCAACATTGTCGAGATCGAGCGTGGCGATGCGTTCCGTTGCAGCCAGCGCCAATGTCCGGAAACGCTCGGTGGACACCACGACCCGGCCGAGATGCCCCAGCACGGCCGCCACGTAGCCCGAGCCGGTTCCCACCTCCAGCACGCGGTGTTGGCGCTCGACGCCGAGTGAAAGAAGCATCGTGGCGATCGTGGCGGGTGCTGTCATGGTCTGGCCACAAGGCAAGGGCAGCGAGACGTCGGCCCGGGCGAGATCGCTGAAGCGCCGCGGGGCGAACAGGTCGCGCGGCACCATCTCCATGGCGCGCAGCAGGGTCGTATCGCGAATGCCGCGCGCCCTGAGGCTCAGCAGGAAGGCAACCGTCTCCTCCGCACCCGAGGCGGGGCCCCCGCGTTCAGTATCAACGCGCGGGCCCGCGATCGTGAAGGGAGCAGCCGGTTGCGGCATCGTATCAGCCAAACAGCCGCGCAAATCGCGTCATGGTGGGCTCATGGGTCATGTTGAGCTGCAGCGGCGTCACCGAGATCTTATGCTCGGCGAGCGCCTTCAGATCGGTGCCATTGGCGAGCTGCGGCGTACCGCGCGTCGGCGTCAGCCAGAAATAGGGATTGTTGCGACCGTCCACCCGCTCATCCAACCGCAGCACGTCGAGGCCACGGCGCCCCTGCATGGTCACGGCAACGCCCTTGACCTCAGCCGGCTGACAGGCCGGGAAATTGATGTTCACGAGCGTGCCCTCGTCGAGCCCGTCTTCGAGAAGCTTGCGGACGAGCGACGCGGCATGCGCGGCCGCGCAATCCCACGGGGTCTTGTCGCGCTGCCCCGCCGGAAAAGCCTGCGACATGGCGATCGCCGGCAAGCCGAGGATAGCCCCTTCCATCGCGCCGGCGATGGTGCCGGAATAGATCACGTCCTCGGCGACGTTCTGGCCGCGATTGACGCCGGACAGCACGAGGTCCGGCGCCTTGTCGGCGAGGACCTTGCGCATCCCCATGATCACGCAGTCAGAGGGCGTGCCCTTGACCGCGAACTCACGATCGCCCACCTGCCGAAGCCGAAGCGGGTCGTGGAGCGACAGGGAGTGCGAGACGCCGCTCTGGTCGGTCTCCGGCGCCACCGTCCACACATCGTCCGACAGCTCATGCGCGATCTTCTGCAGGACCTTCAGTCCCGGCGCGTGAATACCGTCGTCATTGGTCACGATGATGCGCATGGCGTATCCAGTTCCTGTCTCGCGAATTGCATGGAGGGGCGGAACTCCGCCCAACCGGACATCTCTGGTCGTCGCCGCATGAGGCCACGACCAGAGCATAAGCCCGAAAAGTTACCCGACTTTCCGGACGGGATCATGCGCCCGGCCAACGACCGCCTCCCCCGCGCCCGCGACCAGGCGGATCGCGTCTTGAGGAGCAGTTATCAGGCCGGACGTTCGAGGTTGGTCTGCCCCATCATGTAAGGGCGCAAGGCCGGCGGGATGGTGACCGATCCATCCTGGTTCTGCCAGGTCTCCAGCACGGCGACCAGCGCGCGGCCGACCGCCGTGCCGGACCCGTTGAGCGTATGGACGAGCCGCGTCTGCTTGGCGCCGGCCGCGCGGAAACGTGCCTGCATGCGTCGCGCCTGGAAGTCACCGCAGACCGAACAGCTCGAAATCTCGCGATAGGCGTTCTGCCCGGGGAGCCAGACCTCGATGTCGTAGGTCTTCTGCGAGGCAAAACCCATGTCGCCGGTGCACAGGGTCACGACCCGGTAGTGCAGCTCCAGGCGCTTCAGGATTTCCTCGGCCGCGGCCAGCATGCGCTCATGCTCATCGCCGGATGTCTCCGGCGTGGTGATGGACACGAGCTCGACCTTGGTGAACTGGTGCTGGCGGATCATGCCGCGCGTGTCCCGGCCCGCCGAGCCCGCCTCGGCGCGGAAACACGGGGTGAGCGCGGTGAATCGCTTTGGCAGCTCTTCCTCGGAAAGGATTGATTCGCGGACCAGATTTGTCAGCGGCACTTCCGCGGTCGGGATCAGCCAGTGACTGCCGGCGGAGCCATCCGCCTGGGGACGGCCGGCCGTCACGCTGAACTGGTCGTCCTCGAATTTAGGCAGCTGCGCCGTGCCGAACATGGCGTCGTCACGCACCAGCAACGGCGGGTTGACCTCGGTGTAGCCGTGCTCACCGGTGTGGACGTCCAGCATGAACTGGCCGAGCGCCCGCTCCAGCCGCGCGAGCCCGCCCTTGAGCACGACGAAACGCGCGCCGGATAGCTTCGCCGCCGTCTCGAAGTCCATGAGGCCAAGCCCCTCGCCGACCTCGAAATGCTGCTTCGGCGTGAAGGCATAGTTGCGCTTGGCGCCATATTGATGGTGTTCGACGTTGTCGTGCTCGTCGGCGCCGGTCGGCACCTCATCGAGCGGCGTGTTGGGAATGGCCGCGAGCTCGCGGTCGAGCTCCGCCAGCGCGTCACGCTCCTCGGCCTCGAGCTCGGGCGCCTTGTCCTTCAACGCCGCGACCTCGGCCATCAGCGCCTGCGCGCGTGCCTCATCCTTCGCCTTCTTCGCCTCGCCGACCTCACGCGACAGCGCGTTGCGCCGCTCCTGCACCGACTGGGCGGCGGCGATCGCCGCGCGCCTGCGGTCGTCGAGACCGAGAAGCCTGTCGAGAAGGGCTTGCGCCTCCTCCTTGGAGGAGCCACGGCGAATCAACCCTGTCACGAAGGGCTCAGGGTTGTCGCGAATGAGGCGAATGTCGTGCATGGGCCTGTGCTATCTCAGCCGCCGGGCAATCATCAACGGCGTGCTTGCTGCAAGGCTCACTCCGCTTCGCGTGCGGCCTCGGCTTCCGCCCGCTTCTTCTCGACCATGCGGACCGAGACGATAGAAAGCTCGTAAAGGAGGAGCGTAGGCAGGGCAAGGGTTACCTGGCTGATCACGTCAGGCGGCGTCAGCACGGCCGCGATGATGAACACGCCAACGATGGCATAGCGCCGCTTGTCCTTGAGGAACTGGCTGTCGATCAGCCCGGCCCGCGCCAGAAGCGTGAGAATCACCGGCAACTGGAAGCAGATGCCGAAAGCGAAGATCAGGGTCATGATCAGCGAGAGATATTCGCTGACCTTAGGCAGAAGCTCGATCGCCGCGTGGCCCGCGCCGCCCGCCTGCTGCTGGCCGAGGGAGAAATTCATCACCATCGGCATGGCGATGAAATAGACGACGGCCGCGCCCAGGCCGAAAAACACAGGGGTCGCCACCAGATAGGGCAGGAAGGCCTGCCGCTCGTTCTTATAGAGACCCGGCGCGACGAACTTATAGATCTGCGTCGCTACCACGGGGAACGACAGGAAGGCTGCGCCGAACACGGCGATCTTGATCTGGGTGAAGAGATATTCGAGCGGCGCCGTATAGATCAGGCGCACGTCGGCGCCAGGGCCGGCCGCGAACACATAGGGCCAGACCAGGATGTTGTAGATCTGCTTCGCCAGGAGGAAGCAGAGGAAGAACATCACGATAAAGCTGATCAACGCCTTGATCAGGCGCGAGCGCAACTCGATGAGATGATCGATCAAAGGCGCCCGCGAGGCCTCGACCTCGTCGAGTTCTTCCTCGACGGGCGGCACGCTGGTCTGAACCTCGCTCATGTCAGGCTTCCTTCGCCCGGCACGTCAGGCTTGGTCACAGAGGAACCGCCGGCCGGCGCACCCTCGCCCACGCCCGGAAGCGCAGCGATTTCCGTTCGCGGGGCATTCTCGGATCCTGAAGCCCGCTTGGACTTCGCGGCGGATCCTGATCTGGCCACTATCCCGGATTTGGAGGCGGCCCCGGATTTGGAGGCGGTCTTGGCCGCGGATTTAGGCTTTGAGGCGGTCGACGTCGAGGGAGCCCTTGCCTTGCCAGCCGTAGTCGGTTCGGCGCTGCGGCCTGCCGCGGCATCGGATCCGCCGGCAACAGCAGGCTTCGCGGCGGCTCGCGGCTTGGCCGCCCGGGCCCGGGGCACCGGAGTTGCGCTATCATCAGCGACACCAGTCGCAGGCGTCTTCCGTCTCGACTTCGCGGCAGGCTTGGCTGCCCCCGCCTCCTCCACCTGGCCGACCGGACCTGCCGCCGCGAGCTTTGTCGGCTCGGTGGCAGTGACCGGTGCGGCCGCGGCTGGCGCGACCTTGGGAGCTTCTGGCTTGCTTGGGTCGACTGGCTTCGCGGGCGCGCGCGCCGCGGTCAGAACCGCCGCAGGCTCGGGCGTTGCGGGCACATTGGCCAAGCCAAGATCGAGCGGTGGCAGCGGATGGTCCGGATGCGGCGTGGCGACGCTGTCCGATGCCGACACCTGTATCGTGTTGGAGGTCGCGCCGCTGACTGTATCACCAGTCTCCGCCACCTCGGTGACGGTGACAGGCGAGGGTTCGACCGGCGATGGCGAGGCCATCGTATCGGCCGGCTTGTTCTCGACGCTGCTGCGGATATCGTCCCGAACCGTCTGCAGTTCATCCCGCACCTTCTGGAGCGGGTTGAACGACTTGGTTGCGTCCTTCACGCTGTCAACGCTGCGCTTGATGTCGTCGAGCTCGGCCTCGCGCATCGCCTCGTTGAACTGGGACTGAAACTCGGCCGCCATACGCTTGAGCTTGGTGGTGAATTGCCCAACCGTCTTCAGCGCACGCGGCAAATCCTTCGGACCGATGACGACGAGCGCCACCGCACCGATGAGGAGTAATTCGCTCCAACCTATATCGAACATGTCAGGCTCAACGGCGTCCGGCGATCCGATCGCACCCTAGTCATGAATGCGGCCGGGCCGCCGCGCGCATTATCGTGCTTAGCCGGCCTTGCGCTCGCCGGCGGGCGTCTCGACGGTCGCGCCGGGAGGGGACTGATGGCTGAGCGGGCGCGGCGGCTCCGAGGCGGTGGACTGCGCCGCCTTCTCCTCGTCCTCGCTCATGCCCTTCTTGAAGGCCTTGATGCCCTTGGCCACGTCGCCCATCATGTCCGAAATCTTGCCCCGCCCGAACAAGAGCAGCACGATCACGCCGACGACGATCCAGTGCCAAATGCTAGCTCCACCCATAACTCAATCTCCGAGAGCACCACCTTCGGCGCACCACAATCGCCCGCACGGTCTGCGGGCTGAACTTTCTTCGAAACTAGGCGTCCGTCACGGCGAAAACAAGCACTTCGTCATCGCCATTGCGTGACTGCCGCGAAGCTCGCGCTATGCCGGACAATAGCGACGCTCAGGCTTATCAGGTGTTGTCGTCGTCAGACCCGCGCTCCTCGCTCAGCCGGTCGAACAGGTTATCCTCGAGGGGACCATCCTCCAGAGGATCCTCGTCACCGGTCAGCGCGGGGCTGTCGCTCGGCAGGGGCACGCTGAAAGCCGATGGCACGCGCCCCTCGATGAAACCAGCGCCTTTCAATTCGTCGAGCCCCGGCAGGTCATCGATGGCATCAAGCCCGAAATGCGTCAGGAAGGCTGCCGTCGTCCCGTAGGTAACCGGACGCCCCGGTGTCCGGCGACGCCCGCGCAGCCGGATCCATGAACTCTCGAGGAGCGTGTCGAGCGTCCCGCGAGACGTCGCCACCCCGCGGATGTCCTCTATCTCAGCGCGTGTGACAGGCTGATGATAGGCGATGATGGCCAGCGTCTCGAGGGCCGCCCGCGACAATTTGCGCGGTTCATCGACCTCACGCGCCAACGAGGCCGCGAGGTCAGGCGCCGTACGAAAAGCCCACAGGCCGGCGACGCGAACAAGATTGACGCCGCGCCCGACGTAATGGGCCTGCAATCGGTCGAGCACCGTCGGCACGTCGGTGGTCGGCGGCAGGCGGCTCGCGAGATCCCGCTCGCTGACCGGCTCGCGCGACGCGAACAACACGGCCTCGGCCGCGCGCACAGCCTGCGCGAAAACGAAAGCCTCCTCGTCGTCAGTCGCGATGGCCCTGATATTGGCCGTCATGCCGCGTCCTCTTGGACCTCACTCTGCGCAGCGCGCCCCTCGTGCCCAGGTTCATCCGATTGGGAGACGCCCCGCACACCATGTCCGATGCCGTCAGCACCATCAGCCGTCTTGAGCCTGGGCTTTTCGCGCCTGCGTACCCACAGCGGCGTGAAGGCGCCATCCTGCTGCAGGTCGAGCAGGCCTTCACGCACCATCTCAAGCGTCGCCGAGAAGGCGGAAGCCCTCACGGTCGTGCGCATGGCGGGATCGACAGCGTAGTCGACGAGAAAATCGTCCAGTTGTGTCCAATTCGTGGCGACGCCAACGAGCCGTTCCAGCGTCTCGCGCGCGTCGACCAGGGACCAGACGAAGCGCTTGCGCAGCGTCACCCGCGCATTGACGTTCTTCATCCGCTGGTGGGCATAGGCACTCAGGAGATCGTAGAGTGTCGCCTCCCATTGCGGACGCGCGATGTCGCCTATGGCCTCGGGCTGGCCACGGGCAAAGAACTCACGCCCCAGCTGAGGCCGCTCCGCCAGCTTCTTCGCGGCCTCCCGCATGGCCTCCAGCCGTCGCAGGCGCAAGGCGAGTGCTGTCGCCAGATCCGCCGCGCTCGGCTCATCGCCCTCCCCCTTCGGGACCTCCGGCAGGAGGAGGCGGGATTTGAGATAGGCAAGCCAGGCCGCCATGACGAGATAATCGGCGGCAAGCTCGAGGCGGACACGGCGCGCCTCCTCGACGAAGCCGAGATACTGCTCCGCGAGCGCCAGAATGGAAATCCGCGCGAGATCCACCTTTTGTCGCCGCGCGAGTTCGAGCAGCAGGTCAAGAGGACCTTCAAATCCGTCCACATCGACGATCAGGGCGGGATCGTCATCGTCGCGCTCAGGTTGCGCGACATCCTCGAACACAAGTTCGCGAGTCACGGCATTTCGCTCCGGATGCGATGATTCGTACCAGCGTTAACCTTCAGCGCCTCGCGCGGCCGTCGCAAGCGCTAGGTTGAGGCAAGCCATGCCTTCCACAGGATCGAAAGGCTCCGGCCCCGCGGCCGTCGCCCTCAGCGCCGCGGCCGCACGGGCCTCAGCCTCCCCGGCGAGCAACGGCACCTCCGCCGCGACACGACGCATCTCGTCAAGATCGCCGTTGCAATGGAGAACGACGTCGCAACCCCCATTGAGCGAAGCCCGCGCGCGCTCCTCGGCGGTGCCGGAGAGCGCATTCATGGACAGGTCATCGCTCATCAAAAGGCCGCCGAAACCGATGGCCTGGCGAATAACGCGGCTGATGATGACCGCTGAGGTCGTCGCGGGATGACGCTCGTCGATGGCCTTGTAGACCACATGCGCCGTCATCGCGAGCGGCAGGTCCGACAGGAGGCGGAAGGGCACGAAATCGCACATCTCCAGTTCCGCCAGGGCGACGTCAACGACTGGCAGTTCGTGATGGCTGTCGACGCCCGCTCGCCCATGGCCGGGCACATGCTTGATCACCGGCAGCACGCCGCCCGCCATGAGGCCGTCGGCGACCGCCCGGCCGAGATCCGCGACGAGGCGCGGCTGCGATCCATAGGCGCGATCACCGATGACCGAGCTAGCCCCCGGGATTGGAATGTCGAGGACAGGCATGCAATCCACGGTTACGCCGACCGACAGCAAGTCGTGGGCGATCAGGCGGGCACCGAGCCGCGCGATCTCACGCCCAAAGGCCTCGTCGCGCTCGTAGAGCTCACCAAAAGCCCGGCCGGGCGGATAATCGGGCCAGTGGGGAGGCCTCAACCGCTGCACACGCCCGCCCTCCTGATCGATGAGGATGGGCGCATCCGCGCGACCGACGGCCTCGCGCAGGGCCGCCGTCAGGGCCCTCACCTGATCCGGCGTATCCACGTTGCGCCTGAAAAGGATGAAGCCCCACGGATCCGCATCGCGAAAGAAGCGCGCTTCCTCTGCGGTCAAGCTTAGGCCGGAACAACCGGCGATCATCGCGCGCGTCATGGCACACCGAATCCATTGGGGCTTGAATGTGAATGTAGCGACCTGCCGGCGGCAGGCACAACCCGGGAGCAGGTCTTTCTGAAGCAGCGAGTCCTTCTGGAGCCAATCCGTCTTTCGCTGTCCTGGCGCCGTTTAAAAAAGCCCCGTTAAAAAAATAGGCGACCACCCTGCCCTCTGAAATGACAATCCCCCGGGCATCGCGCCCGGGGGACGGTCAAACAACGGTAGCACAACCAGCGATATCCTTCACCGCTGCGGCCGAAAACCTCAATTACGGGCGACGAAGCACTGCCCGCCGGAGGCCTGAAGACGCGTGCACAGCGATGTCGCGTCCTCGCGGGAGAACGGCCCGACACGTAGACGATAGATCGTCCGATCATTGACCTCGGCCCGGCGGATCTGCGGCCGGTAGCCACCGAGATCACCGTAACGGCGTTGCAGGGAGGCAAAGAGATCCCGTGCCTCCTTCTCGCTGCCGGGGGCACCCAGCTGCACGGCGAAGCTGCCGCCGCTCGTCGCGACGGGCGCCGCGCCACCCGGGCTCGGAGCCTGGGTGTTCACCGCGGCGACCTGCTCCGGCTGCGCGGGCGTCGCCGCGCGTTGCTGCTGCGCCGGCGGAGTGATCCGTAGCGGAGCCCGTGTCGGCGGACGAGGCGGAGACGGCGGCACGACGGCCGGTTGGGCCTCTGCCTGAGCGGGCGGCTCGCTGGAACGCTGCTGTGGCGTCGCCGGCGTCGCGTTGACGGGCGTCGGGTCGGCCGCGGCCACACGGGGAGCCGGCTGCTGAGGCGCCTGCGGCGGGTCCGTCATGATCGTCCCGTCGGGACGCACGGACACCGTCTTCACGCGCCGCGGTTCGCCCAGGACGGCGGTGGCGGGATGGGGAGCCGTCGGGCCGCCCATGCCCATATCGCTCGCTCCCGACGGGGAGAGCGCATTCGGGGGGATGTCCGTGGAACCGGTCGCGCCCGTCGCCGAGGGCTGCTCCTGGCGCAGCGCCTGGTTCACATCGAGCGGCTGCTCCTGGCGGCTGACGACCTTCGTCTCCTTGGCGACGGGATCACCCGCCCGCTCGTAGATCGCCTTGTTCTGGTCCGGTACGACCACGCCACCCGGATTCTCGGGCTGCACCTTGACCGGCTGGTCGTCAGCGGCAATCACCGGTGGGCCATCACTGGAGACGCTCGATCCGCCCCTGAACACAAGCGCCGAGGCGACGCCAACCGCCGCCATGCCAAGGATCAGCACGACGGCAATTAAACCCTTGCGCGAACGGCGCTCGGGTATTGTCTCGTCGGCATAGGCGGACTGGTCATAGTCGTCGCCGCGACTTTCGGTCCGACGCTCATCACCGTCCTGAAAATCGTCAGCACCGCTATCCTGGTAGCCGGGATAGGCATAGGTGCCCGTCGTCGGATCGAAGCGCGGCTCCGCGCCGATCTCAGGCGCATAGGATTGATCGTAGTGCCCGGGCCGCGGCTCGTCATCCTGTTCCGCCTGAAAAGACTTGGCCTGCTGGTCACCGCGAGCCTGGGTGAGCCATGGAGGCGGCTCGACCGGGTCGTAGTGATCGGCGCGCGGCGGCGCCATCCGGTCATCCGCTCCGAAGCCTGGCAAGCTTCCACGAAGCGGCGCCCGGTCGTCAGGATGGCTATAACCGGACGCGAAGTCATCATTCAGCGGCTTCGGTGAAAACCGCGAACCGGTGCCGTTCTCGCCCTGCGAGCGAAAATTCCTGTCCTCAGCCAGCAATCCACGGAAGGGATCGTCCTGACCGACGATTCGTGCCAGCTCGGCCAGCGGATCATCGCCGGCGAAGGGTTGCTGATTGTTCCCGGACGGCCGCACAGGACGGTCGTCAAACGTGGGATCCTCAGCAAAGCGAGCCTTGTTTCTCTCAATCATGGGCGCAGTCCGAACTCGCGGCGCAGCCGAAGGAGCTACCCCTGTCCAATACTCGCACGCCGCCTACGACCTTTGCCAGCGATTCAGCGACATTATGTCGCGCATAATAAAAGCCGCGGTTAGCGCATCTCGTCTGGTGCCGCAACCCCAAGAATTGCAAGACCAGATGCAAGGACGGACCTGACAGCTAGGACTAGACCCAGCCTTGCAGTGGTCAAATCTCGATCGTCAGCATTAATAAATCGTAATTGGGGCGAGTCTTTGCCTCTATTCCATAAACTATGAAACGCACTTGCCAGTTCATACAGGAAGAACGCTACCCGGTGCGGCTCATGTGACGCAGCCGACGCCTGCACGACTCGGGGATACTGGGCCAAGCGACGCAAAATCTCGACTTCCGAATCATCATTCAATCGAGAAAAGTCAGCGGATGCAAGGGCCTCGCCGGCCATGGACACGCCCGAGAGCGCTTCCGCGGCCTGCCGGAAGACCGATGCGCAGCGCGCGTGGGCGTACTGCACATAGAAAACCGGGTTGTCCTTAGACTGTTCGACCACCTTGGCGAGATCGAAATCAAGCGTCGCATCATTCTTGCGGAAAAGCATCATGAAGCGCACCGCGTCGCGGCCGACTTCATCGATCACCTCGCGCAGCGTGACGAAATCGCCCGAGCGCTTCGACATCTTCACAGGCTCGCCATCGCGCAGGAGACGGACGAGCTGGCAGAGCAGCACGATGACCTCCGTCTCCGTTCCGCCGATGGCGCGGCCAACGGCCTGCAGGCGCTTGACATAGCCGCCATGGTCGGCGCCAAGCACATAGATCAGCTCGCGGAAGCCGCGTGCGTGCTTGTTCTCGAGATAGGCAACGTCAGCCGCGAAATAGGTGTAGCTGCCATTGGATTTCATCAACGGACGATCGATGTCGTCGCCGACATCCGTCGCCCGAAACAGAAGCTGCTCGCGATCCTCCCAATCCTCGGGCAGCTGCCCCTTGGGCGGCGGAACGCGACCGCGATAGACAAAACCGCGCTGCGTCAGCTCATCGATGGCCGCCTTGATGGCCCCGCCGTTGGCTCCATGTAAAGTGCGTTCCGAGAAGAAAACATCGTGATGGATGCCGAGGGCCGCGAGGTCATCGCGGATCATGGCCATCATGCCTTCGATGGCGATATCCCGCACGACAGGCAACGATTCGGCCTCGGGCTTGGACAGGAGCGCGTCGCCAAAGCGCGCCGCGAGCTCCGCGCCTACCGGCTTCAGATAGTCACCGGGGTAGAGCCCCTCGGGAATTTCACCGATATCCTGACCAAGCGCCTCGCGATAGCGCAGGTATGCGGACCGGGCGAGGACGTCGATCTGCCCACCGGCGTCGTTGATGTAATACTCACGGGTGACCTGGCGGCCAGCGAATGCGAGCACATTGGCCAGCGCATCGCCGAAAACGGCCCCACGGCCATGGCCCACATGCATGGGCCCGGTCGGATTAGCCGACACATACTCGACATTGACCGGCGCCGCCGGGCCCGTGGTCCCACGGCCAAAGTCAGCACCATCGGCCAGCACGGCGCGCATCACATCGTGATAGACACCCGGCTCCAGCGTGAGATTGATGAAGCCCGGCCCGGCCACCGCGACGCCGGCAACCCCTGGCACCGCCTTGAGCGCCTCGCTGAGGAGTTCCGCGAGAGCGCGCGGATTGGTCTTGGCGTCCTTGGCGAGCACCATCGCGGCATTCGTGGCGAGATCCCCCATGGAGGCGTCGCGCGGCGGTTCGACCACGACACGCGACAGGTCGAGCCCCCCGGCCAGACGCCCTGAAGCGACCAGATCCTCGATGATGGCAGACAAATGGCGCTGATACAGGTCGAAGATATTCATGGGGATGTCCATGGAAGCTTTGCCGCCGAGAACCGGAGATCAATCAGACCACGGCTGCCTCGAACGCGGCCAAGGCCAGGCAATCGCGCAGACACTGATTGAACGATTGGCTATAACCAATTGAATTTACGTGCCAATCTGAGAGACATGACACATCGTCAGATCGGTTCCACTAGCGCAAATCAGGTGTTGCGTCAAACAAGCGCCGATGTTCCTCCAGGGCGTAGCGGTCGGTCATGCCGGCGATATAGTCCGCCACGCGCCTCATCAGGCGGCTGTCGTCGGCGCCGCGAAGGTCCGCGCACCACTCCGCCGGCATCAGCTGAGGCTCCGCGACGAAGCGTCGGAAGAGGTCGCGAACGACGCCATCCGCCTGGCGGCGCACCGCCATCACAGTCGGGTGGCGATACATATGCGGATAGAGGAAGCCCTTGATGCCAGCCTCAGCTTCGGCCATGCCGGCTGAGAAGGCGACCACGGCATCGTCGGCGGCGCGAATGGCGTCGGCATCCGCCGGGGCGAGTGACGCGAGGCGACGGCAGCTCTCGGCGATGACGTCCTCGACGAAGCGCGTGATGATGCGGCGCACGAGCTCGTGGATCACCCGGCTACGTTCAAGCCCGGGATAGGCGCGATCGATCTCGGTGAGTATGTCGCGCAGGAACGGGACGCCGGCGAGATCGGTGAGGTCAAACAGTTCGGCCCGCAATCCGTCGTCGATGTCATGCGCGTCATAGGCGATGTCGTCAGCGATCGCCGCGCATTGAGCTTCGGCGCTGGCGAAACTCGCGAGCTCCAGATCCTGCAAGCCGCAATAGTCGAGAATGGCGCCGGGCACGCCGTGCTCCCGATAGGCGCCGATCCCCCGTCCCGCGGCATCCACCAGCGGGCCGTTGTGCTTCACCAGCCCCTCCAGCGTCTCCCAGGTCAGGTTGAGCCCGTCGTAGGCCGCATAGCGACGCTCCAGCCTTGTAACGATTCGCAGGGCCTGCGCGTTGTGATCGAAACCGCCCTGCCCCAGCATCTCGGCGTCCAGCGCATCCTCCCCCGTATGGCCGAACGGGGTGTGGCCAAGATCATGCGAGAGGGCGAGAGCCTCCGCCAGATCCTCATCGAGGCCGAGCGCGCGGGCAAGGGCGCGGGCGATCTGGCTGACCTCGATGGTGTGGGTCAGGCGCGTCCGGTAGTGGTCGCCCTCATGGTACACGAACACCTGGGTCTTGTGCTTCAACCGCCGGAAGGCCGTGGAATGAACGATACGGTCGCGATCGCGCTGGAAGGGGCTGCGCGTCGGCGAATCTCCTTCCGGATGGAGCCTGCCACGGCTCGCCCCGGGGTCGCAGGCATAGGGCGCTCGCCAACGCTCGCCATTGGGCCGCACGTCTCACTCCACCGTTGAACGTCCTTCGCCCCGCACTTATCTATGGGGCGGACGCTTTGCCAAGAGGCTTTTGCCAAGGGGCTATTGGCGTAAAGGGTGTCGGTGTCGACGCCGGTTTAGTCGGCTAGCGCTTTTTGCCAAAGGCCCTTGCCACGCCTTAAGATATAAGCGTCAGAGTGTGACGACGCGATGAGCAGCATGGGTGACATGAGCATGACGCCGATTTCCCTCACGGACCGGGCCGTGACGCGCATCCAGGAAGTCCTTTCCGGAGAGCAAGCCGGGGCGATGCTGCGGATCAGCGTCAATGGTGGCGGCTGTTCGGGCTTCCAGTATGTCTTTGATGTGGACCACGAACGCGGCGACGACGATCTCGTCGTCGAGCGCGACGGCGCGACGGTTCTCGTCGATTCCGTGTCACTGCAATACATGGACGGCGCGGTGATCGATTTCGTTGACGATCTGATCGGCCAGTCGTTCAAGATCGAAAATCCGCATGCGACCGCATCCTGCGGTTGCGGGACGTCATTCTCGCTATAAAAGCGCATCTGCCCAATAGCTGGATGTGAAGTCCCTGTGGAGCCCATTCGTGGCGAAGACGACCGTCATACGGTTATTTCCGCGCGGTGCTCCATGCACTACGGTAGATTGGGGCAGGAACCACCCCTCCCACGGATCTTGAGGAAAACGACCATGGCCCGGCCGCGCTCGAAAGCCGTCTTGCTGTCTGCAGTCTCATTGGCCGCTCTGGCGGGCGTCGGCGCCTTCGGCGCGAAAGTCACGACCGAGCGGAGCCTCACCGCCGCCGCCACGCGGGCCGGCGCCAGCATCGGCAGGGTCGAAGCCAATCCGATCGATGGACGGATAGTCCTGCGGGATCTGTATCTGGCCGGTGCAAACGCGACGATCACCATCGGCCGCGTCAGCGCCACCGGCGGCCCCGCGCTGATCACGCCCGCACTGGCGGCCGAGGATGTCACGCTTGAGAATGTCACGCTCACTTTCGGACCTTTCCGCTACATTATTCCGCGCATGACAGTTGTGGGCTCGAACCTCGATCGCGCCGGTATAGAGGCCCTGTTCGCCGCCAATGCGTCGGACACGCTGGCCAACCGGCTAACGAAGCTCTCGGCATCCAGCCTCACCATTCCCGAACTGAAGTTCGAACAGAACCTGACCTTTGGCGAAGTAACGACCCGATCGACCGGCAACTATGTGAATCTGGTCGCGCGCGATATCATCAATGGCCGCGCGGCGATACTCACCGCCGACGGCGGCAGCTACAGCACCACCGTGCGCACTGAAGCGCCCAAGCCAACGCCCGGCGCAGCGCCGCAGGGCAACAGCGGCAGCGACGCACCCGCGAAAGCCGCCACGCAGGATGGCACGACGACCGGCACCTATGGCGCCTTCAGCGTCGCGGACATCGATTTCGCCTTCCTGACGCGGCTCTATACGGAGGGCGCGGGCACTGGCGCCAACCCTCCGGTACAGGTCTATGGTCCGTTCAAGATGGTGGATATGGCCATGACGGAGGCCAACGGCACCAAGATCAACATCGCGGAAATCTTTGGCGATGGCTTCGTCGCGCGGCTCGGCAAGAAGCCGTTGCTGTCTCTTGTGGAGACCCTGCAAAAACTGCCTATGGACGATGCCAACAAGGATAAGAGCTCGTTCCAGATCATCGGCGAAGCCATGGCGATGTTCGAGAGTATCGTGTCCGGGGCAATGACGGCCAGAGCTATCACGGTTGAGGTAACGGACCCCGATCCCTTCAAATTCAACGTCGGCGATTTCACGGTGGGTTTGGGTACCAACCCGGCACCGCAACAGGCCAACGCGGCCTATCCGACCCAGGGCGGCATGCGCTTCGCCGTCAACGACATCGCCTTAGCTATCCCCCCCGACGCGGACAACGATTTCGCCAAGCGCCTGACCGCCATGGGCTACAAGGACCTGTCCCTGTCCTTCGCTATTGAAGGCAAGCTCAACGAGTCCGGCAAGGAGCTCGTGATCAACGAATTTTCCTTTGGCGGCAAGGATATGGGCAGGGCGACCATCAGCGGAGTGGTCGGCAATGTCACGCCTGAGCTGCTGTCCTCGGAAGAGGCTGTCCGCAATGCGGCCGGCATGGCGCTGACCGTGAAGAACCTCGCCGTCACGGTGGACAATGCGGGCCTCGCGGACAAGCTGCTGGCGGAAGAGGCGGCAAAGCAGAACAAGTCGCCGGACGCGCTCAAGACCGAATACGGGATGATCGCCACCGTCGGCGTGCCGAGCTTCCTCGGCGGCAGCGCGGAGAGCAAGGCGCTCGGCGCCGCCGTCGCGCGCTTCATCGCCAAGCCGGGCCAGATCGCCGTGAGGGCGGCGGCGAAGGACCCCGCCGGCTTCGGCCTCGCCGACTATGGCGCGACCGGCGGCCAGCCCGCCGCGATCCTCGAGCAGATCGATCTGAGCGCCGAGGCGAAGTAACGCATTCCAGGCCTAGGCCGTACTGGGTGTGACGGCCCGGATCGCTCCGCGATCCGGGCTTTTTCGCGTTTCCGTCCGGAAGGCTCTCCCGATCTTCAACTTGTGAAGACCGAGAGAGTGCTCAGGCGCACTTGTCGCAGTCTTTGCGCAGTGGCTCGCAGTATAAAGGGAACGGGGCTGGAGTGATCAGGACATGGAACCATGAAGCCTCGTCTTATTGCGTTGTATGCAGGCATTGGCTTAGCCCTCAGTGCAGGACCTGCTTTTGCCACTGACCCCGATCTCTTCATATTCCAACAGCAAGACACCGCCCGAATGCAGCAGGATCACAATCTCGCCGGCATTCGTGACGCTCAGGAAAACGTGAAAGCCTATCAGCGGCTTTTGAATGAGGAGCAGATGCAGCAGCAGCATGCCGCGCCGGCTCCGCAGACCCACCCGACGATGCGCCGGCATCACACGTCGTAGACTGCGAAGATAAGGGCGGTGAACGCCGAATAACAGCGCCACACCGCCCTTGCTTAGCCAGCCATCAATGCGCTGAACGCACGGTTCAAACCTTGGTGCCAGCGCTTTCGCCGCTGCCGGCCTGCGCTTCCACGACCGCGACGGCCGTCATGTTGACGATGCCGCGTGTCGTGACCGACGGCGTCAGGATATGGGCCGGTTTTGCCGGCCCGAGAATGATAGGCCCGACCGGCAGGGCATCCGCGAGGATCTTGGTGAGCTGGTAGGCGATGTTCGCCGAATCGAGATTCGGCATGATCAGCACATTCGCCGCGCCCTTCAGCCGGGACGTCGGCAGCACCTTTTCGCGGATGACTTGCGAAAGAGCCGAATCTGCCTGCATCTCGCCATCCACCTCCAGCGCGGGCGCGCGCTCGCGGATGAGCGCCAAAGCCTCGCGCATCTTCACCGCGCTGCCGGTATCGGCCGAACCGAAATCCGAATCGGCGAGCAGGGCGATCTGCGGCTCGATGCCGAACCGGCGCACGTGCTCCGCGCACATGACCGTCATCTCGGCGATCTCGTCGGCAGTCGGGTCATCACGGACGTGGGTATCGGCGAGGAAGTAGTGCCCCTTCGAGGTGATGATCAAGCTCATCGCCGACAGGGCACGCACGCCGGGCGCAAGGCCGATAATATCCTCGATATGCTTGATACGGGAGGAGAAGCGCCCCTCCAGCCCGCACAGCATGGCGTCCGCCTCGCCACGGGCCAGCGCCAGCGCGGCGATGACGGTGGTGCTGGTGCGCACCAGCGTTCGCGCGATATCCGGCGTGATGCCCTTGCGGCCGGCCACGTCGAGATAGGTAGCCACATAATCGCGATACCGGGGGTCGTCTTCCGGGTTGATGAGCTCGAAGTCCCGCCCCGCCTGGATGGACAGGCCGAAGCGTTTCAGGCGCGTCTCGACGACCGCCGGACGGCCGATGAGGACAGGTTGGGCGATACCGTCCTCCAGCACCGCCTGCGCCGCCCGCAACACGCGTTCGTCCTCGCCCTCCGCGTAGATCACGCGCTTCGGTTCCTTGCGGGCCAAGGCAAACACCGGCTTCATGATGAAACCGGAACGGAACACGAAACGCGACAGAGACTCGGTATAAGCCGCCATGTCGGTAATCGGCTTGCGGGCCACGCCTGATTCCATGGCGGCGCGGGCGACGGCCGGGGCAATACGCAGGATAAGCCTGGGATCGAAGGGGTTGGGAATCAGCGAAGTCGGCCCAAAGCCGCTGATATCACCGCCGTAAGCGCGCGCCACGACATCGGACGGCGCCTCGCGGGCAAGCGCCGCGATGGCCTTGACCGCCGCTGCCTTCATCGCCTCGTTGATCGTCGAGGCTTCCACATCGAGCGCTCCGCGGAAGATGTAGGGAAAGCAGAGGACGTTGTTGACCTGATTCGGGAAATCCGACCGGCCGGTGCAGATCATGGCATCCGGGCGCGCTGCAATCGCGGCATCGGGCATGATCTCGGGATAGGGATTGGCGAGTGCCAGGATCAAGGGTTTGTCCGCCATGGTCTTGACCATGTCCGCCTTGAGCACGCCCCCGGCGGAAAGGCCGAGAAACACATCGGCACCCGGAATGACCTCCGCGAGCGTTCGCGCCTCCGTATTCTGGGCATAAACGCTCTTCCAGCGATCCATCAGGGCTTCACGCCCTTCATAGACGACGCCTTCGATATCGGTGACCCAGATGTTCTCGCGCCGCGCGCCGAGCGTGACGAGAAGATTGAGGCAGGCAAGCGCGGCCGCGCCGGCGCCTGAGGTCACGATCTTGACGTCGGCGAGCGACTTGCCCGCGAGCTCGAGCGCATTGCTCACGGCGGCGCCGACGATGATCGCCGTGCCGTGCTGGTCGTCGTGGAAGACCGGGATCCCCATGCGGGCCTTCAGGTTCTCCTCGACCTCGAAGCATTCCGGCGCCTTGATGTCCTCGAGGTTGATGCCACCGAAGGTCGGCTCCAGCGCCGCCACCACATCGACGAGCCGCGCCGCGTCGTTTTCCGCCACCTCGATATCGAAGACATCGATTCCGGCGAATTTCTTGAAGAGGACCGCCTTGCCCTCCATGACCGGCTTCGAGGCCAGCGGCCCGATATTGCCGAGGCCGAGCACCGCCGTGCCGTTGGAAATGACCGCGACGAGGTTCTGGCGCGAGGTGAGCTGCGAAGCTTCGGCGGGATCAGCGACGATCGCCTCGCAGGCGGCCGCGACACCGGGTGAATAGGCGTGGGCCAGATCCCGCTGGTTGCCGAGCGGCTTGGTGGGCTGAATCTCGAGCTTTCCGGGCCGGGGAAAACGATGGTAGTAAAGCGCTCCGGCTTTCAGATCATTCGACATTTCATCAGCCATCGCCGCGCGCTCCCGTCCTTCCGCTTCAGTTCGACAAGCCTTGTGCGCGCTAAGGTACGATGGCGTCAATGTCGATTTGGCGTCGCAGGAATGCGCTGGGAGCAAAGCAACGGGATGAGAGGGGCGATGCGGCTTTTTCAGCGTCTGGGGATGAAACGAAATCCGCATAACGAGACCCGCCTTCACCTTGAAAAGCTTGTCCGCAAACATGGTGCGTCCATCGGGCCTTATTCCTATGGCCGGCCGAAAGTGCGCTTCGCCGACTGGGGCGCCAGGCTGACGATCGGCTCCTATTGCTCCATCGCCGACCAGGTGGAGATCATGCTCGGCGGCAATCACCGCGCCGATTTCGTGAGCACCTACCCCTTTTCCGCCTTTCCCGGGCAATGGCCGGAAGCCCCCGGCGGGCTCGATCATCAAGGCCCCACGGGAGACGTGGTGATCGGCCATGATGTGTGGATCGGCTCAGGCGCTCTCATCCTGCCCGGCGTGGCGATCGGGCCGGGGGCCATCATCGCCGCCCGCGCCGTCGTCAGCCGCGACGTTCCGCCCTATGCCGTGGTCGCGGGCGTGCCGGCACGCGTCATGCGCAAACGGTTCGACGACGCCACGATCGCCGCGCTCGTCGCTTGCGCCTGGTGGGAACTGCCACGCGACGACGTCGCGGCCCTCATTCCGCTTCTCCAGAGCGGCGACATCGCCGCCCTCATCGCGGCCGTCACGGCGCGGCGGAGAGAGCGTCCCGTCGTCGCGCGTGGTTGAGGATGCGGGCCTTCAGCCCAAGCGCCGGCTTTTCCACGAGATGCCAGGAGACCAGCGCGACAAGGAGCGACAGGCCCATCGCGATGGGCAGCATCGCCTCGATCGGCATCTGCGGCGAGAAGGCCTGCAGGGTCTGCTGCACCGGCCAGCCGAGCAGATAGACGCCGTAGGACAGGTCGGTCTTCAGGTCGAACGCCCGCGATGACAGGCCGGGCGCGACCGCCAGCCAGATGATGCCGTAGGCGCCCGTCGTGAAATTCAACGCCTTGTAGAAGGCCGTGTCCTGCGCGAGCCACGTCGCGCCCACGAGCAGGACGACGAGCCATGACGTAATCCGTATTTCGTCCCGATAGAGATAGAATACCGCGCCCAGGCCGAACAGGAACGGCAGCCTGAGGGATGTCTGCACAGCCTTCCCCGCTTCCGGATGGAGGGCGTCCAGAACAACGATCGCGACACCGAGGCCGGCGACGATAGCGAGCGCGAAGCCCCGGCGGCTCAGGCCGACGGTTACGCCGAAGACGAGCACGCCGAGATAGCACAGCACCTCGTATTTCAGCGTCCAGACCGTTCCGAGCGGATAACGCAGGGGATTGTCCGCGAAGACGCCCGGAAGAATTCCGGCGCTCTTGAAAGTGGTGAGCGTCGCGACGATGAAGCGGCTGACCTGCGGATCCCGCCAATAATCGGCGAAGCTCAGGGTGGTGATGAGCGAGCCGAAGGCCGCCATGGCCAGCGTCGCGACGATGAAGGCCGGCGCGATCCTCAGCATGCGCGCGACGATGTAGTCGCGCCAGCCGCGCCGCGCGAAGCTCATGGTCACGAGGAAGCCGGAGATCGTGAAAAAGCCGTTGACCGCGTATTCGCCCAGGCTGAAACCCGTGGAGAGGTGAAAAGGCTCATGGCCGCCGGTCGAGACGCTGAAGGCATGGGACACCACCACGGCGAGCGCCAGGATGAGCCGCAGCACGGAGAAATTGTCGTAAGGGCGCGCAATGCAGTCCGCCAGGGTCGGCAGCTCGGCCAGAAGCCCGGGCCGGGCGGAGGACGTTGCGGTTGTCGAGGTCATTGCGGCTGCTATCACCTGGTGATGCTGGTATCGCCCGAAGGATCATCGGTCGCCCTCTCACCCTGGCTGCTCACCGGATCGTCCGGGAATGCGCGCCAAGTCAGCTCAAGGACGTGCCTACTCCTCCTTGCTCGGAATTCCTTGATAAGCCAGCGCGTCCATTCCGCGCAAGGCGGCGATGGCGCCAGCCGCCGACCCGCCGTAGCGCGCCATCCGGCCACGATTGAAGATCAACGCGGCTCCCAGCCATTTCAGCGCGTTCCTGAAGGCCATCGCCGGAGCGGGGTTCGGCAGGCCGTACTTACGGCTGACATAGGCGCGCGACCATGCCTGATGCCAGCGGCCGCGAAAGATCCGTCCCGGCGCCGGCGCGCTGGAACGCCCACGCCCGTGGCGGGCCGTCGCACCCGCCACATGGATGAGCGAATGGCCAGCGTCCGCGACCCGGCGGCAGAGGTCGTCATCTTCGTAGAACAGGAAGATGCGCGGATCGAAGCCGCCAAGCCCGAGGAACAGGTCGCGTCGCATGAGAAAGATCGCCCCGGAGAGAAAGGGCGCGCAACAATCGCCCTCGGGCAGCCGCTCCGTTCCCGCGGGATTGTGAAGATAAGGCGCCAGCAGCGAACGCGGCTGGAAGAAATGACGCCCGTCCGGCTCGACCAGGACAGGCGCGAGAAGACCGGCGTCGGGATAGCGCTCCGCAGCGTCGAGAAGCGCCGCGACGGCTCCCTCGTCGAGAATCACGTCCGGGTTGATGATCAGCACGAAGGGCATCTTCGCCGCGGCGACGCCGCGATTGTTCGCCCGGCCATAGCCTTCATTGACGGGATTGCGGATGACCTCAGCGCAAAGGCGCGCCGCCACCTCAGCCGAGCCGTCGGTGCTCGCATTGTCGATCACGATTGCCGGCACCCCCTCCCGCGCCAAGGCGCCGAGACAATCCGGCAAAGCATGGGCGCTGTCATAGGCGACGACGACGGCGGTGACGGAGGCGGCTGGCATCTATCGGTCCCGGCAGGCCGGCATCGACACAGGGGCCAGCGATGTCCCCGTGGCCGCTGCGCGCAAACGCCGCCGATCCCTCCCCCTCGGGGGAGTGAACTCCACCAAGCGGAGGGGATGGGGAGCCGTCTCGCTCTCCCACCCGTCCCCAAGCGCGGCGCGGGTCCACCCTCCCCGGACAGGGAGGGATCGATCCCTCACTTCTGGTCCGGCAGATTGAGCCGGATATGGAGCTCCCGCAGTTGCTTCGCCATCACGTCGGACGGCGCGCCCATGGTGAGATCCAGCGCCTGCTGGTTCATCGGGAACAGCGAGATCTCGCGCAGGTTGGTGACGCCGCACAACAGCATGACGATGCGGTCGACGCCCGCCGCCATGCCGCCATGGGGCGGCGCGCCGTACTGGAAGGCACGGTACATGCCGCCGAAACGCTCGACCACGGTCTCCTCGCCATAGCCGGCGATCTCGAAGGCCTTGACCATCGCGTCGGGGCGATGGTTGCGGATGCCGCCCGAGGCGATCTCATAGCCATTGCAGGCGATGTCGTACTGGAATGCCTTGATGGTCAGGGGATCCTGCCCCTGAAGGGCCTCCAGGCCGCCCTGAGGCATGGAGAACGGGTTGTGCGAGAAGTCGACCTTCTTCTCGTCCTCGTTCCACTCATACATCGGGAAGTCGACGATCCAGGCGAGCTCGAAGCGATCGTGGTCCACGAGGTTGAGGTCCTCGCCCACCTTCGTACGCGCGGCTCCGGCGAACTTGACGAACTTCGCCGGGTCGCCGGCCACGAAGAAGGCTGCATCGCCATCCTTCAGGCCGAGTTGGGCCTTGATGGCAGCCGTGCGCTCCGGGCCGATGTTGTTGGCGATGGGGCCCGCGCCCTCCCCGCCTTCGCGCCACATGATATAGCCGAGGCCGGGCTGGCCCTCGCCCTGCGCCCAGGCGTTCATGCGGTCACAGAACGCGCGGCTGCCGCCGCCGGGACCGGGGATAGCCCAGACTTGGTTCTTCTCGTCCTCGAGCATGCGCGCGAAGACCTTGAAGCCCGAGCCGCGGAAGTGCTCGGACACGCCCTGCATGACGAGCGGGTTGCGCAGGTCCGGCTTGTCCGAGCCATACTTGCGCATCGCGTCGGCATAAGGAATGCGCGGCCAGTTCTGGGTCACCGGCTTGCCTTCGGCGAAGTCCTCGAAGACGCCACGGATCACCGGCTCCATCGCCGCGAACACGTCGTCCTGCGTGACGAAGCTCATCTCAAGGTCGAGCTGGTAGAACTCGCCCGGCAGGCGATCGGCGCGCGGGTCCTCGTCGCGGAAGCAGGGCGCGATCTGGAAGTAGCGATCGAAGCCCGACATCATGATGAGCTGCTTGTACTGCTGCGGCGCCTGCGGCAGGGCGTAGAACTTGCCGGGATGAAGCCGCGAGGGCACCAGGAAGTCACGCGCGCCCTCCGGCGAGGAGGCCGTCAGGATGGGCGTCTGGAACTCGAAGAAGCCCTGGTCCTTCATGCGACGACGCATCGAGTCGATGATGGCGCCGCGCGTCATGATGTTCTTGTGCAGCTTCTCGCGGCGCAGGTCGAGGAAGCGATACTTGAGACGCGTCTCCTCGGGGAACACCTGGTCGCCGAAGACCTGCAGCGGCAGTTCGGCGGCCGGGCCGAGAACCTCGATCTCGCTGACATAGACCTCGACCTCGCCAGTCGGCAGCTCGGCATTCTCGGTCCCGGCGGGACGGGCGCGGACGAGGCCGTCGATCCGCACCACCCATTCGGCGCGCAGGGCTTCCGCCGCCTTGAAGGCCGGCGAATCCGGATCGATGACGGCCTGCGTCAGCCCATAATGGTCACGCAGATCGATGAAGAGCACGCCGCCGTGGTCGCGGATGCGGTGGCACCAGCCCGACAAACGGACCTTTTCACCAATGTCGGCCCCGCGGAGCGCGCCGCAGGTATGAGAACGATAGCGATGCATAGCGAGACCGCCCAGGGATGAGCGGGGCTCCTGCGGCCCCGCGATTTCAAAGGCCGGAAAAACCCATGAGATGCGCTTCTTGTCAAGGATGAGCGCGACAAATGCGCCGGTCTCGGTTATAGCGCGGTTTCATGGATCTGATCGACTCAACAGAAAAGCTGCAGGCCGCCTGCGACAGGCTCCGCCAGCACCCCTTCGTCACCGTGGACACCGAGTTCCTGCGGGAGACGACCTTTTACTCGAAGCTATGCCTGATCCAGCTGGCGAGCCCCGAGGAAGCCATCCTGGTCGACCCTCTGGCGCCGGAGCTCGACCTCTCCCCCTTCTTCGCGCTGATGGCGGATCAGACGACCGTGAAGGTCTTCCATTCCGCGCGCCAGGATGTGGAAATCATCTGGCAGAAGGGCGGCGTCATTCCCTGCCCTCTGTTCGACACCCAGGTCGCGGCCATGGTCTGCGGCTATGGCGATTCGGTCTCCTACGAGCAGCTCGCCAACGACATCGCCAAGGCGCGCATCGACAAGACCTCGCGCTTCACCGACTGGTCGCACAGGCCGCTCAGCGAGCAACAGCTCGCCTATGCCCTGTCCGACGTCACCCATCTGCGCACGCTCTATCTCTCCCTCGCCGACGAACTGGCGAAGACCGGCCGCGAAAGCTGGGTCGAGGAGGAAATGGCGGTGCTGACCTCGCCGGCAACCTACGAAATGAAGCCGGAGAATGCCTGGATGCGGCTGCGCGGCCGGGTGAAGAAGGCGCGGGACCTCGCCGTCCTGATGGAGGTGGCGGCCTGGCGCGAGCAGGAAGCCCAGACCCGGGACGTGCCGCGCTCGCGTGTCATGAAGGACGACAGTCTGATCGACATCGCGACCCATGCGCCACGCTCGGCGGAGGCGCTGGGCCACCTGCGCTCCGTCCCCAACGGCTTCGAGCGTTCGCGCGGCGGCACGGATGTTCTCGCCGCCATTGAGCGTGGTCTGGCGCGCGATCCCAAGACGATACCGTCGCTGGAGAAGCCGCGCGGCAAGGCCACCAATGGCGCCGTGCTCGAAATGCTGAAGGTGCTTCTGAAGGCCGTGGCGGAGAACGAGCGCGTCGCGCCGAAGATCCTGGCCACGGTCGATGATCTGGAGGCGATCGCCAGCAACGATCATGCCGACGTCCCCAGCCTGCGCGGCTGGCGCTACGAACTGTTCGGCGAGCGGGCCATCGCTCTGAAACACGGTCGGCTGGCGCTCTCCATCGAGCGTGGCCGCGTGGTCACCTTCGAGCGCTGACGCCGGTCAGGATCCCTTCCCCTCGGGGAAGGGGTCGACGCGGGCTGGCGGACTGTTGCGGTCCCTTCTCCTATTTCCCGATCACCACCGTGGGCTGGCAGCCGATCAGCCGTGCGAGCTGCTTGACGCGGCCTTGCAGCTTTTCATTGGCGAGATCCATCAGATCCGCCGGGACATGCAACTGCAGCTTCTGGTGGCTGAAGGTGAGCGGCATCCGCGGCAATGTGCCCGGCATGGCGGCCGAGGCTATGTAGGCGATCCGCATGGCGCCGGCCAGGATACGGGCGCGGTCCATGAGCCGCGCGGTCATCAGTTCGCGCAGACGAAAACCGAAATCGACGGACAGACCGATATGGCGCAGCGCGACGGCGAGCGCGATATAGGCGCGGCCGGGATGATCGATGCCGACGAAAGCAGCCTGGGATATGGCATCCATGCTCTGGTCCCCGCGATAGTCCGGGTGAGAGCGCCAGCTGATATCAGACAGAAGGCACGCCGCATGCCGCAGACGCTTTTCGTCCGGCGTTTCGTCGATGTGGAGCGACTTCATCAATCGGTCGGTCCAGATGATCAGCTCTTCCGCATGGGCCGGGGACCGCGAACGCAGGCAGTTGATCTCACGGGCGGCATAAAGGAGGGGATCGACAACGCGGCTATCGGCGTCGAGGCGGGTGTGGAGCACCCCCTCGCGCACCCCGGCCGCCGAAATCACGATCTCCTTCGGCTTGCCTCGCCGCACGATTTCCTCAAGCACAAGCGCGCCATAGGCAAGGAGCGGCTGGCGGGCATCGGAGACCGCGTCGATATCGCTCAGGGCCTCGACGCCCGTGCGCTCGATGATCTTGGCGAATTCGATCGCCTCGCCAGCTGTCAGCGTATAGCCGTGCAGCACATGCAGGGGATAGCCCTTCTGCCCCATGTGGAGGCGCGCCAGCGCCCGCCACGTCCCGCCGACGGCGTAAAAGGAGCGGCCGCGCAGCCCATCCAGCGGCCCGGCGGTCTGCAGCGCCTGTCGCACGACTTTCTTGGCCTTGCGGACGGAGCCGCCGGACACGTCGCGCAGGTTAAGGCCGCCGATCGGCAGGGTCATGCCATCCGCCAGTGCCCTGCCCTTGACGTTGATGAGCTCAAGGCTGCCGCCGCCAAGGTCGCCGACGACACCATCCGGCCTGTGAAAACTGGAGATGACGCCATAGGCGGAGAGCTCCGCTTCCTCGCGCCCCGACAGGAGCTCGACCGAACGCCCGATGGCTTCCTCGGCCGCCGCGAGAAAGGCGGGACCGTTGGTCGCATCGCGCGCCGCCGCCGTGGCCAGCACGTGGACAGATGAAATCTGCATGTGCTCGCAGATCACCCGGAAGCGGCGGAGCGATCTCAGCGCCTTGGTCATGGCGCTTTCATCGAGCTTGCCGGTCAGCGCGACATTGTAACCAAGGCCACACAGCACCTTCTCGTTGAAGAGGGGCGTTGGCGCCGGGGTCAGACCGTCATAGGCAACGAGACGGACTGAGTTGGAGCCGATGTCGACGATGGCGACCGGCTGCAGTGCCTTGCGCAAGCCGGTCGCGATCGCTCGGTCAGCGGTCACCTCGGCCGGATTTCTTGGCGAGAGTCCGTGGGCGGGAGTCTTTGAGGGATTTTCCACGTCCGGATAAGCTCGGGTTCGTCATGAAATACTGGTGGGCGTTGAACTGCAGCTCATTCGCCGCTGGCTTCACGCGCTGACTGGTCCCATCCGGCAGAATGGTCCAGCTCTGCTCGTTATCGAGCAGATTGGCCAAGAGGATCTGGTCGAGAATCTGTTGATGCACCGTCTCGTTCGTTATCGGGCATAGGCATTCGACTCGCCGATCGAGGTTGCGCGGCATCAGGTCCGCAGACGATACATACAAGTGCGCCTGCGGATGCGGCAACCCATGGCCGTTGCCAAAAGCGTAGATTCGGCTGTGCTCGAGGAAGCGGCCCACAATCGATTTCACCCGGATGTTCTCAGACAGGCCCTTCAATCCCGGCCGCAGGCAGCAGATGCCGCGCACCACGAGATCGATCTGCACGCCGGCGGAACTCGCCTCGTAGAGGGCATCGATGATCACCGGGTCGACCAGCGAATTGCACTTGCACCATATCGCGGCCGGACGCCCGGCTTTGGCGTGCTCGATCTCCTCGGCGATGTGCTGCAGGATGCGTGGCTTCAGCGTCACCGGGGACACGGCCATGCGCTCAAGGCCGGCCGGCTCCGCATAGCCGGTGATGTAGTTGAAGATGCGCCCCACATCACGCGCGATGACGGGATCGGCGGTGAAGAACGACAGGTCCGTGTAGATGCGGGCCGTCACGGGGTGATAGTTGCCCGTGCCGACATGGCAGTAGGTCACAAGCTGGTTGCCCTCGCGCCGGACCACGGAAGAAAGCTTGGCGTGGGTCTTCAGCTCGATGAAGCCGAACACGACCTGCACGCCGGCCCGCTCGAGATCACGCGCCCAGCGGATGTTGGCCTCTTCATCGAAGCGCGCCTTGAGTTCGACGAGCGCCGTCACCGACTTGCCCGCCTCGGCCGCCTCGGCGAGCGCCTTGACGATCGGCGAGTTGGAGGACGTCCGATAAAGCGTCTGCTTGATGGCGACGACGTCGGGATCACGCGCGGCCTGATGCAGGAACTGCACCACAACGTCGAAGGACTCGTAGGGGTGATGGACGACGATGTCCTTCTCGCGGATCGCCGCGAAGCAATCACCGCCGTGCTCGCGGATACGCTCTGGAAAGCGCGGATTGTAGGGCTTGAACTTCAGATCGGGCCGATCGAGCGAGACGAGCTGGCTCAACTCGTTCAGCGCCGGCATGCCCTCCACCAAGAAGACGGCGTCCTGTTCTAGCTTAAGCTCCTTCACGACGAAGGCCCGCAACGAATCGGGCATCGTCGAATCGATCTCCAGACGGATGACGCTGCCGCGCCGACGCTGCTTCAGCGCCGTCTCGAACAGGCGGACAAGATCTTCCGCCTCCTCCTCGACCTCGATGTCACTGTCGCGGATGACCCGGAAGCCGCCACCGCCCGTCACCGTGTAACCCGGGAAAAGCCGCGACGTGAACATGACGATCAATTGCTCGAGCGTGACGAAGCGCGCGGCGCCCGTCTCCGCGAAATCCGGCAGCCGGACGAAGCGCTCGACCTTGTTCGGCACGCGGATCAACGCGTTGAGGGCCCGATTGTCGCTCTGCCTGAACAAGGACAAGGCGATCGAGAAGCCGAGATTCGGAATGAACGGGAACGGATGAGCCGGATCGACGGCAAGGGGCGTCAGGATCGGAAAAACGTGGTCGAGGAAGTAATCCCCGAGCCAGGCCCACTCGGCCTTGGTCAGGTTCTCGCCGTCGACAAGGATAATCCCGTTCAACAGGAGATCGTCACGCAGCTCTCGCCACCGCTGCTGCTGGTCGTTGGCGAGAGACGAGACCTCATTGCCGATCTGCGCGAGCTGCTCGGCCGGGGTCAGGCCGTCCTGCGACGCCATCTGGACGCCCGAGCGAACCTGACCGCGCAGGCCCGCCACGCGAACCATGAAAAACTCGTCGAGATTGTTTGCCGAGATCGACAGGAAGCGCAGCCGCTCGAGCAGCGGGTGGCTGGGGTTGGAGGCCTCTTCGAGCACGCGGCGGTTGAACTGCAGCCACGACAGTTCGCGATTGATGAAGCGGGCGGGCGAATAGCGGAGATCGCTTGCGGACGTCATTCCACTTTTCCTGCCAACAGCCTCGCCAGCTGGCGTCTCCAGAATCGCCTTGTCCAGGATCGACTTGTCGACCGTATCACCGGCACCAGCGGCGTTGGCCTGACCTGGCTTGTATTCTGACTCGACGCTCACCATCGCCTCCACGGACTCCACGCGCATTTTGGAAGCGATTGTCCCAAGACTACGCGACGTTTCCAAGACATTTGAATCCAAGGTAACTGGATCCGACACGTCTGGCTGCGGGCGACCGGATGGGCGAGCCGCGCTGGACTTACGGCTCGTGACTGGCTTGAGGGGCGCCGCCCCTTTGCGCGAACGCGCCTTGACCGGCCTTTCGGTTTGTGGACGCCCCTCTCCGCCCTGAGGCGGCGGTTTGGGGCGGGAAGCCTCATTCGCCCCAGTCTGCCCTGACGCCGCTTCGGGACGCACTGTCCGTGCGCGCCTTCGCTTTTTATTGCCTGGCAGGTTCCCAAGCGGTGGAGACTTTCGCATCAGGTCATATCCTGCAGAACCGCGTTGGCCATCACCCGTGTGATCCTGCGCCCCCGGCTGAGCGCCTCGTGGTCGAGTGCGGCGACGATCTTTTGCGCGGCGGCGAAAGACCGTTCCATCCGCGTCAGCAGCGTTTCGATCACCCCCGCGTCGACGATGAGCTGCCTGTCCACGATCAGCTTCACAAGCACGGCGCGCAGCAACGCATCGTCGGGGGAGCCCATTTCAGCAAGCGTGGCCAGGCGCAGGCGGGAGAGAAGGTCGGGCACAGCTAATCCCCAGGCGCCCGGCAGGCTGCGGGCGGTGAGCAGGGCATGCCCGCGCGTACGCATGACATTGAGGAGATGGAACAGCGCGTGCTCGTCGAGCGGACCCTGGTCGCAATCCTCCACGAGGACAGCATGCGGGTCGGCGACAAGCAACGTCTCTTCAAGGCTCCTTTCGTCGAGCCCGCTCGACGAAAGGAGCGTAGCCCCACTACGCTCACGCCATATCGCCGCAAGATGGCTCTTGCCCGAGCCCTCCGGCCCGACAAGCAGCACGATCGGGTCCGGCCAATGCGGCCATGCTTCGACAAGGCCATAAGCCGCGGCATTCGCGGGGCCGACCAGGAAGTCTTCGACGCCCTGCCGCGGCTCGACAGGCAAATCCAGCGGCAGTTGGCGCGGTGTCTCAAACATCCGGGTCTGAACTCTTGGGAGGTTTGATGGCCTTCTTCCGGCCATCGGTGGGGGCTGTCACCGACAGAACCGGTCCTTGCTGGAGCTCGCGCGTCTGTTCCGCCGAGAGAACCAGCCGCCGCGAATCATAGAACGGACTGTCCATATACTGGCGCAGCGCGAACCGCATCAGCACGCCGATCGCCGCCGCGATGGGCACCGCCAGTAGAAGCCCGAGGAAGCCGAACAGCGATCCGAAGGCCAGCAACGCGAACATCAGCCACACCGGATGCACGCCGACCGCATCACCGACGAGCTTCGGCGACAGGATATTGCCCTCCACGAACTGGCCGAAGAAGAAGATCGCGAAGGTTGCCGCGATCATCGTCCAGTCCGGCCAGAACTGCACGATCGCCACCCCGCCGGAAAGGACGAGCCCCGTGAGCGAGCCGACATAGGGAATGAACGTCAGGATGCCGCTGACGAGGCCGATCAAGACACCGAAATTGAGGCCGACAAGCGAAAGACCGACGGCATAGAATGTGCCGAGAATGATGCAGACGAGCGCCTGGCCACGCAGAAAGCCGGCGATGGCCCGGTCCATCTCCCTGGCCAGTTGGCGGATCGTGACGACATGGCGCCGGGGCAGCCAGCTGTCGACCTTCTTCACCATATGCTCCCAGTCGACGAGAAGGTAGAAGGCGACGACGGGCGTGATGACGAGCAGCGAGAAGATGCCGACGACAGCCTGACCGCCGGACCAAAGCGACTGCAGGAACGTGCCGAACCAGCTTGCCGCCTGGCTCATGATGTTGCCGAGCGAGCTTTCCACATCCCGGATCGCGTCTGGCCCGCCGAAACGCTCGATGATCGGCGCGCCGTGCTCGACGGCCAGTTGCTGGAGACGCCCTACCGTCGCCGGGAGCTTGGCGACGAAAGCCGCGAGCTGGTTGGCGGCGATCGGCACGACCAGCATCAACCCGAGGATGAAGAACAACACGAAAAGGCAGAGTATCACGATCGTCGCCGGCAGCCGCCCGATGCCTAGCCGTTCGAAACGGTGGGCGAGCGGATCGAGCAGATAGGCGAGCGCAAGACCCGCGACAAAGGGGAGCAGGATGCCCCGCAGCAGGATGAGCGCCAGAATGGCGACAGCGAGCGCCGTTACCCAGAAGCCGACCTGCCGCTGAAAGCTCATCACGCACCCATATCCGTTGACGGCAGCTTACTTTGCCATATGCCGCGACCACACCGCGAGATAGGCGCCCGCCGACGCCAGCGTCAAGCAGGCGACGATGATCATCACGATGTCAATCAACGGTCCCCAGTCTAATCCAAAGCCAAGCGAGCCGAGAACAATAGCAGCCAGAGCGATTTGCATGCCCGTATTCAGCTTGCTCACGATGAGCGGCCTGATCTCGACCGGCCGGCTCATGAGCCAGGATACGATCACCGCCATCAGGATCATTACGTCGCGCGACACGACCAGTATCGCGAGCCAGCCCGGCAACACCCCACCGATCGCCAGGGCGACATAGATTGAGACGAGAAGCGCCTTGTCCGCGAGCGCGTCGATATAGGCACCGAGCTCGCTCTTCATGTCGAAGCGCCGCGCGATGAACCCATCCACGGCATCGGACACGCCGGCCACGACGAACAGCGCGAAGGCCCACTGCCAGCGCTCCGCGCCGATCATGGCGATGACCACTGGCACAAGCAGCAGCCGCGCGATGGTAATGATATTGGGCAACGTCATCAGAGATGCAGTCAAATCCGCTCAGAGATGGACGATTATGGAGGGCATGCCCCTCCTCATTTGGTAATCTAAGGTGCAAGTCCGCCTAGTGCGAGGGTCTCCGCGGCGTTCGGGCATGTTACCGTCCCGACCAATCGCTCCCGCGCCCCCTTGCGTGGAGGGCGCTGGCGTCGTACTCGCGAGGGATGCTGCCGGCTGCTCGCCGGCGCGTGAGAAATTCCGTCCGAGTTGCGAGATGCCCGACATGCCCCAGCCGCCCGAAAACCGGTCGAAGAACGGATTGACCTATGCCGAGGCAGGCGTCGACATCGACGCCGGCAACGCCATGGTCGAGGCGATCAAGCCGCTGGTGCGCTCCACCCGCCGCCCTGGCGCGGACGGCGAGATCGGCGGCTTCGGCGGTCTCTTTGATCTGAAGGCGGCCGGCTTCAAGGATCCCATCCTGGTCGCCGCCAACGATGGCGTCGGCACCAAGGTGAAAATCGCCATCGAGACCGGCATCAACGACACCGTCGGCATCGACCTGGTCGCCATGTGCGTCAATGACCTCGTCGTGCAGGGCGCCGAGCCGCTTTTCTTCCTCGACTATTATGCCACCGGCCGTCTTGAGCCGGCTGTCGGCACGGCGATCGTCGCGGGCATCGCCGAGGGCTGCCGGCAGGCCGGCTGCGCGCTGATCGGCGGCGAGACGGCGGAAATGCCTGGCGTCTATTCCGGCACGGACTACGATCTCGCCGGGTTCGCCGTCGGCGCCGCCGAGCGGGGACGGCTCCTGCCGCGCGGTGACGTGACGCCCGGTGATGTCATCATCGGGCTTGCCTCCTCGGGCGTGCATTCCAATGGTTTCTCGCTGGTGCGCAAGGTCGTCTCGCTGAGCGGCCTTGGCTTCGACGCCGAGGCGCCTTTCGCTCCGGGCAAAAGCCTGGGCGAAGCCCTGCTGACGCCAACCCGCATCTATGTGAAGAGCCTGATCGCCGCGCTGAAGGAAACGGACGCGATCAGGGCGCTCGCCCATATCACCGGCGGCGGCTTCCCCGATAACATCCCGCGTGTGCTGCCGGATGGTGTCGCCGCGCGGCTCGACCTTGACGCGATCAGAGTGCCCCCCGTGTTCGGCTGGCTGGCGGCGGAGGGCGGGATCGCGGAAGCGGAAATGCTGCGCACTTTCAACTGCGGCGTCGGAATGATCGTCGTCGTCCCGGCTGAGGCGAAGGAGGAGGCGCTCGCCTCCCTCTCCCGCCAGGGTGAGGCGCCTTTCGTGCTTGGCGAGATCATCCCGGCCAGTGAGGACGCGGCGCGTGTGACGACAACTGGCAGCCTGCGGCACGGGCGCTAGGGCTTGGACAGCGGTCGCCTTGGTCCTGTCGAAGCGTCCCCGTCATTCCGGCGCTTCGCTTCAGCGGAGAGCCCGGAATCCAGAACCGATGCCCTGTCCGCAAGAAGCGCGATCGGCGCCTCGTTCGCCTTCAAAGCCACAGCGGTTCTCGATTCCGGGCGCAAGGCCGGGGCCCCGCCCGGAATGACACCACAGAGGTTTAGAGTGCTTGACCGCGAGTGCGGTTCCCACAAGCGGAGCAAGTCGGCGACCGACCGACTGGCTCCAGGATCGAAAGACCATGACGTCAAAAATGACTGAGCCGTCAACGCCCTCCCGCCTCAGGACAGCCGTCTTCATCTCCGGTCGCGGCTCCAACATGACGGCGCTGGTCGAGGCCGCCCGCGCGCCCGACTTTCCGGCGGACATTGCTCTGGTGCTTTCCAATCGCGCCGACGCGGCGGGGCTCGCTTATGCGGGTGAAGCCGGGATCGCGACAGCGGTGGTCGACCACAAGCCCTTCAACGGCAATCGCGAGGCCTTCGAGCGCGCGATCGATGCCGTGCTGGTCGAGCATGGGGTGGAGCTCGTCTGCCTCGCCGGCTTCCTCAGGGTACTGACGCCCTGGTTCGTCACCCGCTGGGCCGGACGCCTCATCAACATCCATCCGTCCCTGCTGCCGGCGTTCCGTGGGCTCGATACCCATGCGCGGGCACTCGCCGCGAACGTCCGCCTGCACGGCTGCACCGTCCATTTCGTGACGCCGGAACTGGATGACGGCCCCGTCATCGCCCAGGCGGCCGTGCCGATCCTCGAAGGCGACACCGCGCAGACGCTGGCCGGGCGCGTGCTTGTTCAAGAACATGTGATCTATCCGGCAGCCCTGGCGCGGGTGGCATCAGGACGAGCAAAACTTGTCGATGGCCGCGTGGTGCTGACCGGCGATACGACACGGCCGGACGCCGTGCTTGTGGTCCCGGCTTAGCGGAATGCGCTGCCCCCAGGCGCGCCGTCTCCGACGCCCCGTCCTCCCTCAGCGCCTGACGTTACAAGCCGCCAGCGCGGCTTCGGCCTTGGGACGCGTCACGTCGCTGAAATAGCCGGTACGACGGAAGGCGTTGAACTCGTCCGGCGACATGCCCGCCGTGACCCGCCTTGCGTAGCAACCGCAGCGGTCGGCATAGTTGTCGCGTTGCGAAGTCGCGGTCTGCCACTGCGTCACGACGCAGGCATCAAGGATCGACGTGCGAATTTCGTCATCGGACATGTTGGCATAGCTCGCCGCGGTGCCCGCGGGCGGCCTGCCACCGGCTGTCGCGGAGACAACCGCGGCCAACGACATCGCGCTGCAGACCACCGCAATGGTCAAGACACGGATCATGATCCTCACCCTCGTCCTTGAAGCGGCAAGCCAGAGCTCCCGGCGACGACCGCAAGCGTAACTTAAAAAAGTTGATGAGAATTTGCCCGGCGATACAGCCCCTGCGCCGCTATCCCCGGATCTGAGAAGCCCACCAGCTGGAATAACCCCCGCTGAAAAGGCAAAGGTCCGCGCCTCGGTAAAGCCGCGGACCACAAGGCTTGAGGCAAGCGCCTGAGATAGAAAGCCTGAGTATCAGCCGACGATGTCGTTGCCGGAGAAGAACTGCGCGATCTCGACGGCGGCCGTCTCGGGCGCGTCGGAGCCATGCACGGTGTTCTCGCCCACGGAGAGCGCGAACTGCTTGCGGACGGTGCCCTCGGCGGCGTTGGCCGGATTGGTGGCGCCCATGACTTCGCGGTACTTGGCGATGGCGTTCTCGCCTTCCAGCACCTGAACGACCACAGGGCCGGAGGTCATGAAGGAGACGAGTTCACCGAAGAAGGGACGCTCGCTGTGGACCGCGTAGAAGGTCTCGGCCTGCTTCGTGGTCATCTGGATGCGGCGCTGGGCGACGATCCGCAGGCCGGCGGCCTCGATGACAGCGTTGACGGCGCCCGTCAGGTTGCGGGCGGTCGCATCGGGTTTCAGAATAGAGAAAGTGCGCTCAAGGGCCATTGTTTCATCATCGGTTGTGCGTTGCAGCGATGGCGCGGCTTATAACGAGGCAAAGCCGCCGAAACAAGCTGGCAGGACGATCTTCGTCGCGAGACGATCTCGCGGAAGGACGGTCTTCATCGTAGGACGGTCTTCATGGCATCGTGCGGACACAGGCCGGTTGGTGAGCCCGTTCAGCCCTCGTGATCGCCTCGCTTGCGGCCATCGGCGCCGATAGCCAGCGCCCGTTGCACGGCCGGACGCGCTTTGATGGCCATCAGCCAGCGCTTGATCGCGGGGAAACGCTCGATATCCACGCCCTGACGGTCCCACAGCTTGACCCAGCCGAAACTTGCGATGTCGGCTATCGTGTAATCCTCGCCGGCAAGATAGGCATGCTGCGACAGGCGACGGTCAAGGACCGTGTAGAGCCGTTCGACCTCAGCCGTGAAGCGGTCGATCGCATAAGGGATCTTCTCGGGAGCATAGATACGGAAATGGTGGGCCTGCCCCGCCATGGGTCCAAGGCCCGCGACCTGCCAGAACAACCACTCGTCAACGGCCACACGCTGGCGTTCGTCGCGTGGATAGAACTGGCCGCTCTTGTCGCCGAGATAACGCAGGATCGCGCCGGATTCGAAGATCGATATGGGCTCGCCACCTGGCCCATCCGGATCCACGATCGCGGGGATTTTGTTGTTAGGCGCGATCGCCAGAAATTCTTCCCGAAATTGCTCGCCTTTGCCGATGTGAACGGGGTGGACCACATAGGGAAGCCCACATTCCTCCAGCATGATCGTAATCTTCCAGCCGTTTGGTGTCGGCCAATAAAAGACCTCGATCGGTTTAGGGTCGCTCATGGAAGCTCCATCCGGCCTGCTGTCCCACCCGCGACAGCACCATGGAAAAACTTATGCCCATCGCGAAACGATACCAAGTGGGATAGCGCACAATCGCGCCACAAGCATTAACATGAGTTGCCCCGTTGCGTTCAATTGCTGTTCAGATAGCGGGGCGCAACCTGCCGGCGGTGCATTGGGGGTAACCTGAACAGCCGCCTCAGCGCGCTTATTGCGAGGAAATAACGATGTTTAAGCCAATTGTCAGTTCCATTGCCGCAGTTGCCGCTATCGCGGCCATCACCCTTCCTGCCAGCGCCCAAACGTCGCAGCCGCAGAACCCGCCAGCCGCCGCCCAGAGCACGGCACCCGCAAAGCCCAAGCCAGCGGCGCCCTCGGCCTCGACAGCCGCCGCAAAGCCCACGACCGCCGCCCCTGCCGCAAAGAAGCCGCCAACCGAGGCGCAGCTCGCGGCACGCGCCCGGATGAAGGATTGCGGCGCCCAATGGCAAAAAGCCAAGACGGCCAACGCCACAGGTGGCAAGACGTGGCGTCAGTTCTCCAGTGAGTGTCTGAAGCAACACTGATTGCGAGACAGTCAATCATCATGCCTCGGGCCTTGAACCCGAGGCATGATGGAAAATCACCGCGCAACACGAAGCGATCGCTTTGTGTCCGAGTGACGGAACGCGGCGCGTCGAGGCTTCCGCGTCGCCGCGCCACCATCTCTCCCTCATTTGCCTTGAGATGCTCCCGCCGTGCTGTCACCCTCATGGCATGGGCCGACGTTAGCGTCGTCCGCGACCCGGACGGCAACCTCAACGGATAGGCGCGGCGATGAACAACCCGGTCTTCAATCCTCACCGTTTTCGGACGACGGTGCCATTCTACGCACGCTATCGCGTGCATTATCCCGCCGAACTCATCAGTTTTGTGTCCAACCATCTTCAGCTGGCTGCTGGCGCGTCCGTTCTCGATCTCGGCACCGGGCCTGGCTTCCTCGCGATCGCCTTCGCGCGCCTCGGACACAAGGTCACCGCCATCGATCCGGAGCCCACGATGCTCGAGGCGGCACGGGATGCCGCCGAGAAAGCCGGCGTTTCCGTCACTTTCACGCAAGGATCGTCCTTCGATCTCGACCGCCTCGGTGGCCGCTATCAGCTCGTCACCATGGGGCGCTCGTTCCATTGGATGGATAGGGAAGCGACACTCGCGAGCCTCGACCGCATGATCCCGGACGGCGGCGCCGTCGCCCTGTTCAGCGACGGCCAGATCCCCTACCCCGGTCAAGCTTGGCGCAAGGCTGTGCTTGACCCGCTCGCAACGCGCTACGCGCCCGAGGAAGCGCGGCAGCGAGAGGCGCGGCGCAGTCCCGCGCGCCTGCCGCATGAAGCCGTGCTGCTCGCTTCGCCATTCCGGCATCTCGAACGCCACAGCGTCCTGTTCAGACAGACGCTCGACATCGACGCCATCATCGGACGGACATTCTCCATGTCGGTGACGTCGCCGAAGGCGCTCGGCGCGAGCAAGGACGCCTTTGAAGAGGACCTGCGCCGCGAACTCGCCGCTCTGTCACCCTCAGGTCAGTTCGAGGAAATCGTCGAGGTCAAGGCGCTGATCGCGCGACGGGGATAGAGCGTTTTCCGGCCGGCTTGAAGCGCCTGCGCCCACCGGCGTCACAGCATCTTGTCAAAGCGATATTCGCGCGAATGGGAGATGTCGCCAAACGCCCGGATCTCCGCGCCCTGGCTATAGCCGAGCCGGCGATAGAGCCGGTGAGCGCCGAGGAAGCGGGTATCGGACCAGGCCAGAACCTCCCTTGCCCCATGGTGGCGCGCATGGTCCTCGGCATGGGCGACGAGGCGTGCCGCGAGACCGCGCTGGCGCAGATCCGGCCGGACATAGAGGCGGTGCAGTTCAGCAATGCCGGGTTCAGGATGATCCAGCGCGATCGAGGCCCCGACGCGCCCGCGGCTGTCCTCGACGACCCAGAAGCCGCATCCCTCCCCCGCGTAGGAGCGGCCCGGCGCCCGCAGGTCCGGCAGATCCTCGTGCGGATCCACATAGCAACCCGGATAGTCCGCGAAGCAGAGCGCGATCAGGCCGAAGAGATCCTGGGCGTCGCTGTCGCGCGCGGGACGCAGGGAGGCGGCACCCGGTTCCGACACATCACGCGATGCGACATCGCCAGATATCGAGCGGCCAGGTATCGAATGGCGAGGTATCAAATCACTCGATACCAAGCTTGGACTTCAGCAGTCCGTTGACCGCCTGGGGATTGGCCTTGCCGCCGGTCGACTTCATCACCTGGCCGACAAACCAGCCAAGCATGGTGGGCTTCGCCTTGACCTGCTCGACCTTGTCGGGATTGGCGGCGATGATGGCGTCGATCGCCTGTTCGATCGCGCCCGTATCGGTGACCTGTTTCATGCCGCGGTCATCGACGATCTGGCGCGGATCTCCGCCCTCGCTCCAGACGATCTCGAAGAGATCCTTGGCGATCTTGCCGGAAATGACCTCCTCGCCGATGAGATCGACGATCGCGCCGAGCTGGGCTGCCGACACCGGCGAAGCGGTGACCGACACGCCTTCCTTGTTGAGCCTGCCAAAAAGCTCGTTGATCACCCAGTTCGCCGCCGCCTTGCCGTCACGGCTGCCGCCATCGGGCTTCGCGACGACGGCCTCGAAGAAATCGGCAGTGTCCCGCTCGGCTACCAGCACCGCCGCGTCATAGGACGACAGGCCGAAGCTTTCGACGAAGCGCGCCTTCTTCTCATCCGGCAGTTCCGGCAGGCCGCGCTTCAATTCCTCGACGAACGCCTCCTCCAGTTCGAGCGGCAGGAGGTCGGGATCCGGAAAATAGCGGTAGTCATGCGCTTCTTCCTTCGAGCGCATGGACCGCGTCTCGCCCTTGCCGGCATCGAACAGGCGCGTTTCCTGGTCGATCGTGCCGCCATCCTCGAGGATGTCGACCTGCCGGCGGGCTTCGTACTCGATGGCCTGGCCGATGAAGCGGATGGAATTGACGTTCTTGATCTCACAGCGCGTGCCGAGCGGCTCGCCGGGACGGCGCACCGAGACATTGACGTCCGCGCGCAGCGAGCCCTTCTCCATGTCGCCGTCGCAAGTGCCGAGGTAGCGCAGGATCGTGCGCAGCTTGGTCACATAGGCCTTGGCCTCGTCAGCGGAGCGGAGGTCCGGGCGCGAGACGATCTCCATAAGCGCGACGCCCGACCGGTTGAGGTCGACGAAGCTCATGGTGGGGTGCTGGTCGTGCAAGGACTTGCCGGCGTCCTGCTCCAGATGCAGGCGCTCGATGCCCACGGTGAAGCGCGAGCCGTCCAGCATGTCGACGATCACCTCGCCTTCGCCGACGATCGGGCTTTTGAACTGGCTGATCTGGTAGCCCTGCGGCAGGTCCGGATAGAAATAGTTCTTCCGGTCGAACACCGAGACGAGGTTGATCTGGGCCTTGAGCCCGAGGCCGCTGCGCACCGCCTGCGCCACGCATTCGGCATTGATCACCGGCAGCATGCCCGGCATCGCCGCATCGACGAGCGACACATGGTCATTGGGCTCGCCGCCGAACTCCGTCGAGGCACCCGAGAACAGCTTCGAATTGGACGACACCTGGGCATGGATCTCCATGCCGATGATGATTTCCCAATCGCCGGTCGCCCCTTTGATGAGCTTGGCCGGATCGGCAGGCCGCGTGTGCGCATTCATGGCGTCAGTCTCATCTTGATCAAATACTGCGTGTTTGGCTTCGCGTACCGCTGCCGTGCCGTCAAGCCCGCACGAAAGCGGATCGGCATCTCTTCAGGGCTCCCGGAGCCGGCGATCCTCGTAGGCGATGATCCAATCCATCATAGCCCGCCATACCGTCTCGGCGAGGTCTGGAGGCGCCCCCTTGGACTGAGCCTGCCCGCGCACATGCGCGGCCACCTCTTCCACCCGGTCATTGAGCAGCGCGGGGAGCCCCGCCGCCCGCTTGACCGCGATGACACGCTCGACGACCGCCATCCGCCTGGCGAGCAACGCCGCGATCTCGACGTCGACGGCGTCGATCTCGGCCCTGAGCGGCGCGAGAGCCGTCGCGGCCCGCGCTTCGACGGTCGAAGTCATGCCCACCGGGGAAGTCCTACCCACCGGGGAAGTCATGCCCACCAGGCCTGTGGCGGCGTGAACCGCCCGGCCGCGTTCTCGATGGCCTGTCCGGTGGCGAACAAGGTCTCCTCGTCGAAGGGCCGGCCGATGAGCTGGAGCCCGAGCGGGAGGCCCTGGCTGTCGACGCCGGCCGGCACGGCGATGCCCGGCAGGCCGGCCATGTTCACGGTCACCGTGAAGACGTCGTTGAGATACATCTCGACCGGCGAGGCCGTCTGCATCTCGCCGAGGCCGAAGGCCGCGGACGGGGTCGCCGGCGTCAGGATGGCATCGACGCCCTCGCGGAACACGGTCTCGAAATCACGCTTGATCAGCGTGCGGATTTTCTGCGCGCGCAGATAATAGGCGTCGTAGTAGCCGGCCGACAGGACATAGGTGCCGATCATGATGCGGCGGCGCACCTCCGACCCGAAGCCGGCGGCACGCGTCTTCTCATACATGTCGACGATGTTCTGACCGGGCACCCTGAGGCCGTAGCGCACCCCGTCATAGCGGGCGAGGTTGGAGGAAGCCTCCGCCGGCGCCACGATGTAATAGGCGGGCAACGCATATTTGGTGTGCGGCAGCGAGATATCGACGATCGTCGCGCCCTCGCTCTTCAGCCAGTCCTGGCCGGCCTGCCAGAGATCGGCGATCTCGGCCGGCATGCCCTCGACGCGATATTCCTTCGGAATGCCGATCTTCAGGCCCTTGACCCCGCGCGCCACCGCCGCCTCGAAGTCCGGCACGCGCACGTTCGCGGAGGTCGAGTCCTTCGGATCGTGGCCCGACATCGACTTCAGGAGAGCCGCGCAGTCGCGCACGGACTTGCCGATCGGCCCGGCCTGATCGAGCGAGGAGGCGAAAGCGACCGTGCCCCAGCGGGAGCAGCGTCCATAAGTCGGCTTGATGCCGACGGTGCCGGTGAAGGCGGCCGGCTGGCGGATGGAGCCGCCGGTATCGGTCGCCGTGGCGCCGAGGCATAGCCCCGCCGCGACCGCCGCCGCCGAACCGCCGGAGGACCCGCCGGGAACGAGCTTGGCGTCCGAGCCCGCGCGCCGCCAGGGGTTCACCACGGGCCCGAAGCTGGAGGTCTCGTTGGAAGACCCCATGGCGAATTCGTCGTTGTTGAGCTTGCCGAGCATGACCGCGCCGTCGCGCCAGAGCTGGGACGTCACGGTCGATTCATAGGGCGGCACGAAATTGCCGAGAATTGTCGAGCAGGCTGTTGTGCGCACGCCCTTGGTCGCGAACAGATCCTTCACGCCGACCGGGATGCCCTCGAGCGGGCCCGCCTCGCCGCGCGCGATGCGCCCGTCGCTGGCGGCCGCTTGCTCAAGCGCATGCTCCGGCGTCTCCAGCACAAAGGCATTCAAGCTCCGCGCCGCCTCGACCGCCGCGATATGAGCCTTGGTCAGTTCCGTCGCGGAAAAGCGCTTGGCCGCAAGGCCATCACGCGCTTCGGTGAGAGTGAGGTCCGTCAGATCGGTCACTGGGGCTCTCGTTTCAAATAGGGCAGATCATGTCGGGATCTCACGAGCCGACTGGAAGGATGTGGTTTGGCAAAGCCGGCATCGGCGTTCCGGTTGACGCTCGCCTACTCCACCACTTTCGGCACCATGAAGAAATGGTCCTCCGTCATCGGCGCGTTGGCGACGATGAGGTCGGGATAGCCGCCGTCGCTCACGACGTCCTCGCGCTGCGCCAAGGCCATCGGTGTCACGGAGGTCATGGGCTCGACGCCGGTGACATCGACCTGGTCGAGCTCCTCCACGAAGGCGAGGATTGCATTCAACTCGCCCTGGAGATGGGGGATATCCTCATCCGTGACAGCGATGCGCGCGAGATGCGCGATGCGGCGGACGGTGGTGGCATCGACGGACATGAGCTCAAGCCGGATCTCGTTTCAGATCATGCGGCTATAGCACCCCGGCATTTCACGCCGCAACCCGCGTGACAGCAACCGGCTGCGCGGCGGGCGCAATTCCTTCAGAAGAGCCGCGAGCGGCGCGGCCGTCAGGCGCGCTCGAGCTCTGAAGGCAAGCTCGCCGCCGGTGCGGCGGCCTGCCCGGTAGCTTCCACATCATGCGCGACAGTCTCCGGCTGATCGGCAGCCGTTGCGGCATCCAGCTCCTGCTGACGTTGACGCGCCGCGTCGGCCCAGGCCCTTGCCCGGGGTGCCGGCACGAGTTCACGGCCGACGCGCACGATACGATCGGGCGGGATCGCGGTCGCGGACCTGCAAGGCGGCTCAGGTGCGTGGGGAGCGGCCTCCGCGGCCTGTGGCACGGGCAATTGAAACTGGGCGGCCAGGCGCCCCTCGGCTTGCCCCCGCACCCGCCAGGCAAGACGCATCTTGGAGCGGGCCACAGGGGCGGAAGGCAGATGGTCGATCTCGACCGCGACCCATCCCCCACGCAGCTCTTCATCATCGACTACGATCGCGCGCGCATCCGCTCCGCCGGAGCTGTCCGCGCTCCTGCGACCCGAACCGCCTGGAATGGTATGAAGGTGAGGACGCCTCATTTACCGCCTTGGTAAAGAAATCGTAAATGACGTTATCGCACCAAATTCCGCCAGATGCGATTCCCGGCTGGCCACAGGGTTAATGGAGCCCTTGCCAACCCACAGGCGCCTCACGCGAGGCCTTCGATCTCAATCTATTATGGACAGCGACTTCCATGCAGCTTGATCCTGCCGCGCCGGGATTTTTGAGGGGGCTTGCGGCAGCCCCCTCCGGCATCGGCCGGCCGGCCTCAAACCACGAAGGCTTCATTCTTGTGGGGAACGATCACCTTCGTGTCCTGGTCATGCATCGCAGCGACAAACTTGTCAGCGTTCTGCTCGATGATCGGGAAGGATCCGTAATGGCAGGGGATCGCGGCCTTGAGCTTGAAGAAGCGACGGACGGCGAGCGCCGCGGTCAGGGGGCTCATCGTGAAGCGATCGCCGATCGGCACCATCGCGATCTCGGGCTCGTGGACCTCGGCGATAAGCTCCATGTCGCCGAAGATGTCCGTATCGCCCATGTGATAAACCGTCGGCTCACCATCCGCCTTGACGATCACCCCGTTGGCGCTGCCGAGCGGGCGCTCCACACCCATCTCGCCAAGGCCGGCGGAATGGTCGGCGCGCACCAGGCTCACACGGAAGCCACCCACGTCGACCGTACCGCCCGTGTTCATCGGTTCGAACTTTTCGAGGCCCTGAGACACGAGCCACATGCCAAGGTCGAAGTTGGTGACGACGGTCGCGCCCGTGGCCTTGGCAATCGCCAGCGTATCCCCGACATGGTCGGCATGCCCATGGGTGACGAGAACGTGGCTGACACCCTCGGAAGCCTTCGCCACATCGGCGGTAAATGCCGGGTTCCCCGTGAAGAAGGGATCGATCAGCACCCCTTTGTCGGCAAAGTCGAGGCGGAAGGCGGAATGCCCGAACCAGGTAATCTTCATAGTGCTCTCCTCTGCGCAGAAGCGGCGGGCGCCCGCGCGCCGCCAGGGGGTCGAAAGGTCCCGACCATAGGTCAGATCAGGTTGACGAGGGAAGCCGCCGGCCCGCACCGGCCGGGCGGATCATCACTCTTTCTGATGGGACAGGCAGGCCCGCCCTAGACCCGCTCCAAGGGGCGATGGGGACCGGGCGGAAGATGGATCAAGATGACATCGTCCGGACGCACCATTCCCTCACGCAGGACGATGCCCATCACGCCGGCCTTCCGGACGAGACCGCCCTTGGCGTCTCGGCCGAGCACCGCTTTCAGGAGGCCTGGCTGGAAATCGTCGATCTGGCCGCAGGGATTGCGCAGCCCAGTGATTTCAACGGCAGCCTCATCGCCGATCGACAGCACCGCCCCCGTCGGCAATGACAGGAGATCGATGTCACGGGTGGTGATGTTTTCCCCCATCGCGCCGGGGATGACGCTGAAGCCGGTGAGCCGCAGCTCGTCGAACAATTCGCTGTGAATGAGATGGACCTGGCGCAGATTGGGCTGGGTGGGATCCACCTTCACGCGGGACCGATGCTTCACGGTCGCGCCGCAGTGGGCGTCCCCCTCCACACCCTGTCCCGCGAGAAGCCGGATCGCCTGTTCGTTGACCTTGCTGAAAGCGTGCCCCGCCGCGCGGCTGACCGCAACGACAATACCACTCATATCCGCTCTCCCCGTATCGCTCGCATTCCCACGAAACTCATATGCCCAAGAAGCTCGTATGCCCATGAAGCTCATCAGCCCAAGGAGTTTCTTGAACCGAACCCGCTGGGACTGAAAGAAGCGCTTTGCGGATAAAAGCGCCCTCATCCCATGCCCATCAGGGCAAGCGTGCTAACATGGCAGCATGACAACGATCGTACCCATTGAAAATTTCGTGGACCTGCCGCGCAACGCCCGCCTCATCGGCGTGGACCTCGGCACCAAGACCATCGGCCTCGCCCTCTCTGACGTGCAGCGGGTCGTCGCCACGCCGTTAGAGACCATCCGCCGGGTCAAGTTCACAGCGGATGCGGAGCGTTTGACCGCGCTTTGCCAGTCCCACGCCGTCGCCGGCCTCGTGATCGGCCTGCCCCTGAACATGGACGGCTCGGAGGGGCCACGCGCTCAGGCGACCCGCGCCTTCATCCGCAATCTCGACAAGCATCTCGACCTGCCCGTCGTCCTGTGGGACGAACGCCTCACCACGGTTGCCGTCAATCGCGCGATGATCGCCGCCGATGCCTCACGCGCCCGCCGGGCCGAGGTCGTCGACAAGATCGCGGCGGGCTACATTCTGCAGGGCGCGCTCGACCGGCTTTCAGAAATCGCACGCCAGAATCGCGAACTCACAGAGCTTGGCTGATGACCAAAAAAAACCGCCTCGCAGACCCACTGAACTAGCATTTTCCGCTCGCCTGGAAGCAGGTACTCATGCTAGAAACTCTACTACTTTTTCTAAGTATTTTTATCACTACCATGCAATTTTGATTAAGCTTTTAAATATTCTATTTTATATCATTTCTATTGATGGATTATCCAACTATGCTTGCCAGAAACAATGAAGACATTTCAAAAAGCAGCCATACACGATACAGACTTCTTGAGAACAGCGCCGATAAATTTGCCAACGCAAGCGAAGTCGCTGAATACATCGCGCAACTTTCCGGCGAAATGGCAGCCATGTCGCGTAGCGCACGGCTTGACGTGATTGCCTATTTTCTCGAAATGGTCCGTGAGGAAGCGCGTAAGACAGCCCGGCGCAAGCACCCGCCGATGGCCGGTCAGCTAACAGCGCACGACCAAGTGATACAGAAATAGCAAGCAAATCGACTTGAAGAAATATCCGCGCAATAGCCAGATCAGAAAACAATATTGAGCGGTATTTTTTGGATCATCCAGCCTTGTAAGTCAGTGCTGCGTGATGCGCTCTTATTTTCGCGCGACCGGCACTCCGTGGCTTTGATACACCACCACCGCTGAGGGAACCGACCTTAAGCCTTTGTCAGATGCATATGCAGCACCCTCACCCGCTCTGCCATATGCAGAGCATAAGACCATGGCGCCGTGACGAAACCATCAGGCTTGGCACTCTCTCCTTTTTAGGACCAGTTCGACATCCAGTGTTCTCAGCTGTCATGGCCGGGCTTGTCCCGGCCATCCCGGTGGATTGGCGGGCCTTTCCGGTCGGGATCACTGGAGCATTTCCGAGCGAAGTGGAAACCGGTTCGCGTGAAGAAAATGCTTCAGGACAAAGGCCTAGAGCAATTCCGGTGAACCGGAGTTCGCCGCAATTGCTCTAGCCGAAATCAGATAAATCCGACCTCGGGACAAACCCGGTGACGACAACGGTATCTCCTCGGCAATTCTCGAGTGTCGATTGATCCTGGTCGGCGGAGCTGCCAGGTCGCCATGGCCTGAAGATGCACACGCCCCTTGGCGCGGCCTTGGCATCTTTAGGCACGCCCCATTTGCTTTCGCCATCGGCGCTGAGCACAGCGCAAATTGGCCGGGTGCACGCGGAACAGCGGCAAGCCGCCAAGCGCACGGCTTCCTCCAAACACAAGGACTTTTGGCGCCATGGACCCCATCAATAGGCTATGCTTGATTCTGCGTGGGAGTCAGGCGCGAGAGCCAGGTGATGGATTTGTATGGACCTTAGAGGCGTATGGGGCACCGGAGCCGCGTGGCTGCACCAACCGTTCTCCCGTAGCCAGCTGACCATTGCCAGACTGCGTCTCGCATCCGGCATCGTCCTCTTCATCTTCGCCTTCGCCCATTTCGTGAACAACGCGCTCGGCGTTGTCGATCTCGTATGGATGGAGGCTTTCGAGGTCGTGCGGCGTGCCTTCTGGCGCTCGCTGCCTGGCAGCGTGCTCCTCTATGGCTCACTTGTCCTGCATATCAGCCTGGGCCTCTGGAAACTCGTGCGTCGCGCGACTTGGCGCATGCCCTTCAGCGAGGCGCTTCAGCTCGCGCTTGGCCTCGCCATTCCATTCTGGCTGCTGCAGCACATCCTCGCCACCCGGGGTATGAGCCTGCTTTACGGCCTCGACGACCGCTACGCGAATGTTTTGCGGAGCATGTGGCCCAGTCTCGCCGTACAACAGCCACTGCTGCTCGTTATCGTCTGGCTGCATGGCTGCATCGGCTTGCACTTCTGGCTCTCGACAAAAGCCTTCTACACGCGGCTTGTCCCCTGGCTTCTCGCGCTCGCCGTGCTCGTCCCCGCCCTCGGCATTCTCGGCTTCACGGAAAGTGCCCGCCGGCTGGAGGTGATCGCCCCCGGTACCGCGCTAACCCCGCAGCAAGCGCAGGATCTGGAGAAACTGACCAACGCCGGCATCGCGGTTCTTCTCACTGTCGCTGGCGGCGTGTTGTTCGTCCTCGTGGCGCGGCTTGTGATCGCGCGCATACGACCGGGTTTCTCCGTGAGATACGCCGGCCTGAAGGTGGTCCGCGCGCATCCCGGGCCGACGCTGCTGGAGATCAGCCGCGCCAACGGCATTCCCCACGCGGCCGCCTGTGGCGGGCGTGGACGCTGCAGCACCTGCCGGGTCCTGATCACCGAAGGGCTGGACGATCTCCCGCCGCCGCTGGCGAGCGAGGCGGCGGCTCTGGAGCGCATCAACGCGCCGACGGGCGTGCGCCTGGCGTGCCAGATCAGGCCGACCCACTCCCTGACGTTGCGTCGCCTGGTCGCGATCGCCGAGCCCGATCCGCCGGGGAGCCGCGCCGATCCTTATCGCTGGGGCATCGAGCGCCGTGTCACGGTCATGTTCACGGATCTGCGCGACTTCACCGCGCTGACGGAGCGCATCTATCCTTACGATTCCGTGTTTCTCCTCAACCGGTATTTCGAGCTGATGTCGGAAGCCATTCGCTCCCACGACGGCATCGTCGACAAGTTTCTCGGCGATGGCATCATGGCGCTGTTCGGCATAGCCCCGGCGCAGGGCGCCGGCAGCCGCAATGCCCTTCTCGCCGCCCGCGCCATGCAGGCCGCGCTCGACGAGATCAATCGCGAGTTCGCCGCGACCCTGCGCCAGCCCCTGCGCATGGGGATCGGCATTCATACCGGACCGGCGGTCCTCGGGCGTGTCGGCGCCGCGACCGAGCTGTCGATAAATGGTCGCAACAACGGCGCCCTCACGGCTCTGGGAGACACCGTCAACACCGCGAGTCGGCTTGAGGCGATGACCAAGGAATTCAAGGCTTTCGCGGTAGTCTCCGAATCCGCGCTCGCCGGCTCGGGGCTGACGCTCGACGGCTGTCCGCGGCATGAGATCACCGTGCGCGGCCGCCGCAAGACCGAACATATCTACGCTGTGACCGACTTCGCGGTCATGGCGGAAAAGATGGGCGACAGGCAGCCCGTGGAGCTGACCCCGCAAGGCTAGAGCATGCTCCGACAGGAGTGTTACGAGAATCGATGATTATGCTTGAAATAAAAGAGCTTAGAGCGCCGATCTGATGCAATCAGGTCAAAACGCGCTCTAAGGCTTTGTTTCGCGCGGTCACTTCAGTGAAACGCTGTTGTTGGCGTGGCGAAGCACAAAGCCGCCGAGCTCGAGTTCGACGATCGCGCGCTGGATCTCGCGTGCCGCGAGCCCCGATACACGGCTGAGATCATCGAGCGGGACCGGTTGCGGACCAAGCAGCGCGAGAAGATGTCGGCCATGGGGCGAATGGCCCTCCGCGAGTGCCCCCCCATCGGGAGAGGCTTCGTGTATGCCTTCCGCCTCGTCCCCATCGGGGTCGAGCCCTTGAGCCAAGTAATCCCGCTGGATCGGCACCGCCGGAGGCGGCTCGATATCAAGCCCCTCCAGCTCCTCCCAGAGGGGCTCGCCGCTCCGATCAACGGGCCGGTCGTTCCAGGCGCCGCCGGGCTGGGCTTCTCGGCCGATGAGCGGGGCGAGCGCAGCGATGACGTGGTCTGGATCGGCGCAGAGGGTGGCGCCGTCGCGGATCAGGTCGTTGGTACCCTCCGCGCGCGGGTCGAGCGGGGAACCGGGCACGGCGAAGACCTCCCGCCCCTGTTCCGCCGCGAAGCGCGCGGTGATGAGCGAGCCGGAGCGGCGAGCCGCCTCGACGACGACAACGCCAAGGCACAGCCCCGACACGATACGGTTGCGCCGCGGAAAATCCCGTCCCCGGGGTTCGTAGCCCATCGGCATCTCGGAGAGCACCGCGCCGGATGCGAGGATGCGGCCCGCCAGCGCCTCGTTCTCCGCCGGGTAGATCTTGTCATGGCCTCCGGCCAGAACCGCCACCGTCCCCGATGAAAGGCTCGCCGCATGGGCGCGCGTGTCGATGCCGCGCGCCAGTCCCGAGACGACGACAAAGCCCGCGGCACCTAGTCCTGCGGCCAGGCGCTCCGTGAATTTCAGGCCGGCGGCCGAGGCATTGCGTGAGCCGACGATCGCGACCATCGGGCGACCAAGGACGGCGGCATCGCCACGCAAGGCGACAAGCGGAGGCGCGGAGTCAATCTCGCGCAGATGTGCGGGATAGTCCGCCTCGCCGAGTGCAACGAAGCGCACGCCGAACCGCCGGGCCGTCGTCATCTCCCGCTCGGCTTCTGCCGGTGTGACGATACGGAGGGGGCGACCACGACGTCGCGCGATGTCCGGAAGCGCCGCGAGCGCCGCATCGGCGCTGCCGAAGCGGCTGATCAACGCGCGAAAGCTGCGCGGACCGATACTTTCCGACCGCGTAAGCCTGAGCCAGCTCAGGCGCTGGTCGTCATTGAGGCTAAGTCCCCCCATCCGATAGCTCCCCCTATCGATAACCCGTTAAATCCTGAAGCGAGAGCGGCTCCCCAGCCTCCCAAGGCTCCAGACTGCTTCCACGTTTTCTCTCGGCTAGCTCTTGCTGCCGATCCGGCTCTCCTGTCCCGTCATCAGGCGCACGATGTTGCCGCGGTGTTTCGCCCACAGGAAGATCGTCAGAATGGCGAAAAGCGTGGCGGCCGCCGGCTGGTCGGCGATCAGCAACGCCGGCGCGACGAAGGCGCTCGCGATCAAGGCGGCGAGCGACGAGAACTTGCTGAAATAGGCGACAGCCAGCCACACCACCGCGAAGAACAGCGCGACCCACATGTTCAGCGCGATCAGGCAGCCGAGAAAGGTGGCAACACCCTTGCCCCCCTTGAAGGATAGCCAGACCGGGAAAAGATGGCCCATGAAGGCCCCGAAGGCAGCCGCCAGCGCCGGCCCCTCCCCCCACTGCGCCGCGATCACGATGGCGAGCGTGGCTTTCAGGGCATCACCGAGCAGGGTGGCCGCGGCCAACCCCTTCTTGCCGGTGCGCAGAACATTTGTGGCGCCGATGTTGCCCGAGCCCACCGCGCGGATGTCGCCGAGACCCGCCAGACGCGTGATCACGACCCCGAACGGAATGGACCCAAGAACATAGCCAAAAACGGCTGCGACAATGATCGGCCAAAGCTCAGTCAGACCCATGGCCGCTGCCCGCCCCTGCGAAAGGTTATTCAGCGTAGCGGTGCACGCAACGCCCCGCAACATATGTCATCAGCACCCGCCCCTCGAGACGCGCTTCGTCGAAGGGCGAGTTCTTGCTGCGCGATCTGAGTTCGCGCGCATCAAGCGTATAGGCGAGATTGAGATCGAGCAGGATGAGATCCGCCGGCGCCCCACGCGCGAGGCGGCCCTGCGGCAGGCCGAGCAGCTCGGCGGGGCGGCTCGTCATGGCTTTCAGGAGTGCCGGCAGCTTGATCTGTTCGTTGTGAACGAGCCTGAGCCCGACCGATAGGAGCGTCTCAATCCCAATGGCACCGTCGGCGGCATCGGCGAAGGGCAGCCGCTTGGTCTCGACGTCTTGGGGATTATGGTCGGAGACCACGACGTCGATCGTGCCGCGCGCCAAGGCCTCGATCATCGCCATCCGATCGGTCTCATGCCGCAAGGGCGGCGCGAGCTTGAAGAACGTGCGGTAGTCGCCGATGTCGAACTCGTTCAGCGCCAGATGGTTGATCGATACGCCGCAGGTCACGCCGAGGCCGGCGTCCTTTGCACGCTCGACCACCTCGACTGAATCGGCGGTCGTGATCATGGCGGCGTGGTAGCGTCCACCGGTCAGGCGGAGCAAGCGCAGGTCGCGCTCCAGCATGATGATCTCCGACTCGCGCGGCACACCGGCCAGACCCAGCCGGCTTGCCCGCTCGCCCGCGTTCATCACGCCGTCGCCGACGAGATCCGGATCCTCGGTATGGTGGAGGATCAGGGCATCGAGGTCGCGCGCATAGGTCAAGGCCCGGCGCATGATCTGGGCGTTGGTGACCGAGCGCGCCCCGTCGGTGAAGGCGACCGCGCCCGCTTGCCGCAATAGGCCGAACTCCGTCATCTCCTTGCCGGCAAGCCCCTTGGTCAGCGCGGCCGCAGGGCAGATATTGACGATCGCGGTCTCGCGGGCCCGTCGTTGCACGAATTCGACGATGGCCGGATCGTCAATGACCGGATTGGTGTCGGGCATGCAGACGATGGTGGTGACGCCTCCGGCGGCCGCTGCCTCGCTCGCGGTCTTCAGCGTCTCGCGATGCTCGGCTCCGGGCTCGCCGACGAAGGCGCGCATGTCGACAAGGCCGGGGCTCAGCACATGGCCTTTGCAATCGACGATCTCGGCACCTTCCGGCACGCCGGCGGCAGCACCCCAGGCGATATCCTTGATGACACCATCCTCGATCAGCAGCGAGCCATGGCCGTCACGCCCCGTCGCGGGGTCGACCAGACGCGCATTATTGAACAGGATGGGCGGATGGGCCGAAGCCATGACACACCTCATGCAGGCGTTTGGACGCCGTTTCCTAAACTCAGCTATTCGGCAGCTGGCTGCCAAGAGCCTCGAGAACCGCCATGCGAACGGCGACGCCCATTTCCACCTGCTCGCGGATCAGGGATTGCGCGCCGTCCGCCACCTCGGAGTCGATTTCGACACCGCGGTTCATCGGCCCGGGATGCATGACAAGCGCATCCGGCTTCGCCAGGGACAGCTTCTCGCGGTCAAGGCCGTAGAAATGGAAATATTCCTTCACGGACGGCACGAAGGAACCATTCATGCGCTCGCGCTGGAGCCGCAGCATCATGACGATGTCCACCCCATCGAGCCCCTTGCGCATATCGGTGAAGATCTCGACCCCGAAACGATCGAGCCCGACAGGCAGGAGCGTCGAGGGACCGATGCAGCGCACGCGGGCCCCGAGGGCCTGTAGGAGAAGGATGTTGGAGCGCGCCACCCGCGAATGCAGGATATCGCCGCATATGGCGATCACCAGCCCCTCGATCCGCCCCTTGTTGCGGCGGATTGTGAGGGCGTCGAGGAGCGCCTGGGTTGGATGCTCGTGGACCCCGTCGCCAGCATTCACCACCGAGCAGTCGACCTTCCGGGCGAGCAGATGCACCGCGCCCGCCGCCTGATGGCGCACGACGATGATGTCGGGGCGCATGGCATTCAGCGTCGCCGCCGTGTCGATCAGCGTTTCGCCCTTCTTCACCGAGGAGGAGGCAACCGACATGTTCATGACATCGGCGCCGAGCCGCTTCCCGGCGAGCTCGAAGGACGATTGCGTCCGCGTGGAGGGCTCGAAGAACAGGTTGATCTGCGTGCGTCCGCGCAGGGTCGCGCGCTTCTTCTCGACCTGCCGGCTGACCTCGACGGCGGCTTCCGCCCGGTCGAGCAGACCGATGATATCGGCGGGTGTCAGCCCCTCGATGCCGAGGAGATGGCGATGGGGAAACTCGCGGGGGCGATCGGCGCGTGAAGCTGTCATCTTGAAGTCATCGCTATAGGGGGTTCCGATGCCGGCAACAAGATTGTTCGGTGTAAGGCCTTATCGCGCCATGTCGCCTTCCTGTCACCTGTGCGTGTCGCGGCATCCCCAGCAGGCTTGACTTCCGCGCGCGAATGCAGCATCTCCAAGTCACGTTGGAGCCGGGCCCTGCTCGGCCCCTCTCCTATTGCGCGTGCTATCAGCCCAGCGCGACAGATTGCCAAGAGGTTTCCGCTATGGCCAAGGCCACGACCATCAAGATCCGTCTCGTGTCGACGGCCGATACCGGCCACTTCTACGTAACGAAGAAGAACGCTCGCACGATGACGGACAAGCTGACGATCAAGAAGTACGATCCGGTTGCCCGCAAGCACGTCGAGTACAAGGAATCGAAGATCAAGTGATCCATGCCCGGCGGGTGGATACCCCCCGCTGGTTGATGGAGCTTCGATAGCGTCGCCTCGGCGGACGCGGTCACAAAAAAGGGCGCCAGCGGCGCCCTTTTTTGTTGCCTTCGCACCAATCTCGATGGCCAGACAGGGAATGGTGGCCGGTCGGAGGCGGCGTTCGAGGAGGCCACAGAACACCGCTTCCAGACCGGCCGAACCCCACGGGACCCAGGAGATGCGGCGGACCTGAGCATTCCGTAGGGGAATAACGGGGCAGTCACCATCAAGGCCCACCACGACTGAACAGTAGCGAAGCCGTTGGCGAAAGCAATGCTTTGCGCGCATTCGCGGTGCATAAGTCCAGATGAGGGTTAAGCCCCCCGTGATGCTCTCTTGACGAAGCGGAACCCGCTACCCTGAATCGTCCGATCACAGGATCAGTCGAGCAAGGGCAAAGCCTAGGCAGCAGCCGCGACGACGCGATTCCGCCCGGCCTGCTTGGCTTGGTAAAGCGCCTGATCGGCGCGGCGCAGAAGGTCGCCAGGCGCCTGATCGTCCATCAGCCGCGCGGCGACACCAATCGATACCGTGACGTCGACGGTCTCGTTCTCGCCGTTCACGGAAAAGGGCTTGTGTTCGATCGCCTCGCGAATGCGCTCTGCCATCGCCTCGGCGGCCTCCAGCGTGGCATCGGGCACCATGATCACGACTTCCTCGCCGCCGAAACGCGCCACCACGTCGATACCACGCGTCTGGGCGCGGATGCGGTTGGCACATTCCTTCAGCACCTCATCACCGGCATCATGTCCGAAACGGTCATTCACGGCCTTGAAGTGATCGATGTCGAGCACGAGCAGCACGAGCGGTCGCGTGCCGAGTGTCGGCGCCTCAAAGGCGGCGCTCAGTCGCGCATCGAGGAAGCGCCGGTTATACAGCCCTGTGAGCGGATCGATGACCGCGAGTTCCAGCGATGCCTGGACGCTGTCGCGCAGCCGGTCCGCGAAGCGCTTGCGCCGCATCTGTGTACGCACCCGCGCGACCAGCTCGTTGCGATCCACCGGGCGCAGCAGATAGTCGTTCATGCCGATGTCGAGCCCACGCAGGATGCGCTCCTTGTCCTCGGCCCGGGCCATCATGAGGACAACGGCGTTCCGCGTCGATTCGAAGGCGCGGAGCTGGCCGCATAGCCGCAGCCCGTCGAAGCCGCCGATGTCGAGATTGACGAGGATGACGTCGTAGCTTTCCGTGGCGGCGCGCGCCAGTGCCTGCTGGGGATCGGCCTCCCAATCGACGTGATGATAGATGGACAGCGCGGCAGCCAGCCGCTCAGCCGTCGCCGGGCGATCCTCGATAATGAAGACGCGCGCGTTCTGCCCCGTCTCTGCGGTCGCCGAAACGAGCGCGTCCTCAAGCCCGAACTCGCGCGAGGCGATCACGCGCGTTCTCAGCTCATCGGTCACGGCCTTCAGCCGCACGAGACTGCGCACCCGGGCGATCAGTGCCATGTCGTCGACCGGCTTGGTCAGGAAGTCGTCAGCGCCCGCATCAAGACCGCGCAGACGATCGCTCGGCTGGTCGAGCGCCGTCACCATCACGACGGGTATGTGAACGGTGCTCGGCTGCGACTTGAGCTTGCGGCAGACCTCGAAGCCATCCATGCCCGGCATCATCGCATCGAGCAGCACGATGTCGCAGCGATTCTGCTCACAGATCTCCAGCGCCTCGCGCCCGTTCGAGGCGCTGATCACGTCGAAATACTCGGCCGACAACCGGGCCTCGAGCAATTTCACATTGATGGGCGTATCGTCGACGACGAGAACGCGCGCGGACATGGAATGAGTCCCCCACTCATGCGGATTCGAGATAAGTGCGTACCGTCTCTAGAAAATGTGAGATCGAAATGGGCTTCGAGAGATACGCCTCGCACCCTCCCTCCCTGATCCGCTCCTCGTCACCCTTCATGGCGAAGGCTGTCACCGCGATGACGGGAATCGATTTCAGGTCGTCGTCCGCCTTCAGCCAGCGTGTCACTTCCAGCCCGGAAACCTCGGGCAACTGGATATCCATGATGATGAGATCAGGGTGGTCGCTCCGGGCAAGCTCCATCGCCTCGATCCCGTTCGAGGTCTTGAGCGTTGCATAACCATGCGCTTCCAGAAGGTCGCTGAAGAGCTTCATATTGAGCTCATTATCCTCGACGATCAGCACCGTCTTGCGCATCAGCTGTTCCCATCATCTAGAGTAAATCCCACATGTGGGGAGTCCACGCGCGCAAAGCCGTAGGCCGGCATCATTACCATTGACCAGTTGACGAAACGCAAATCCAATTTCATCCCCTGCCACCTTTGGACGACGCTATGGCCCCGCAACGCCCCTCACCGCTTCCAGACCCTGAGGAAATCGCTCTTCAGGCGCTTGGTTTTCTTGCGTCCGACGAGGAAAGACTGGAACGTTTCCTCGGCACAACCGGGCTTGGCCCGGACACGATACGCGAAAGCGCCAGCCAGCCTGGCTTTCTGGCTGCCGTGCTCGACCATCTCGCTGCGGACGAAGCCCTGCTTTTGACCTTCGCGGCCAATCACAGGCTCGATCCAGAGGCCATATCCATCGCACGGCAAAAGCTTGCTGGTCCTGGAGTCCCCCTATGAACACGCCTGGTCAATCGCGCTCCCTGTGCCGCGATTGCCTGACCGATACCGAGACGGCCCGCCAGCCCACCCGCTGTCCCGCATGCGGCAGTCCCCGCCTCCTCACCCATCCCGAACGCGACGCGCTCCACATCGCCCATGTCGATTGCGATGCGTTCTATGCGGCGATTGAAAAACGAGATTCCCCCGAGCTCGCAATAAAACCGATAATCATCGGCGGCGGCAAGCGCGGTGTTGTCTCAACCGCCTGCTACGTGGCGCGAACTTACGGCGTGCGCTCGGCCATGCCCATGTTCAAGGCGCTGAAGCTGTGCCCCGATGCCGTCGTCATCAAGCCGGACATGGCCAAATATGTGCGCGTCGGCCGTCAGATCAGGCAGATGATGCTGGACCTGACGCCGATGGTGGAGCCTCTTTCAATCGATGAGGCCTTCCTCGATCTCGGCGGCACCGAGCGTTTGCACCACGCTAGCCCGGCGGTCATCCTCGCGCGATTCGCGCGGCGTGTGGAAAGCGAAGTCGGCATCACCGTCTCCATTGGCCTCTCGACCAACAAATTCATGGCGAAGATTGCCTCGGACCTCGACAAGCCCCGAGGCTTCGCGATCATCGGCAAACAGGAGGTCGATGGCTTTCTGGCCGACAAGCCGGTCTCGATCATTTTCGGCGTCGGCGCGGTGACAATGGAAAAACTCGAGCGCGCCGGCGTCCGGACGATCCGGGATCTGCGCGCGGCATCCCCGAACAAATTGATGACGCTCCTCGGCAAGGAGGCCGGGCGATTGCAGCGGCTCGCCCATGGCATCGATGACCGAGCCGTCAGCCCGAACCGGGAGGCCAAGGTCGTCTCCGCCGAGACGACGTTCAACGAGGACATCGGCGCACCGGCCGACCTCTTGCCCATCCTCTGGCGACTCTGTGAAAAGCTGTCGGCGCGGCTGAAGGCCGCGGAGCTGGCGGCCGGCTCCGTCACGCTGAAACTGAAGACGGCAGACTTCAAGCTGCGCAGCCGCTCACGCGGCGTCCCCGCCACGCAGCTCGCCAGTCGCCTGTTCGAGACGGGAAAAGACCTGCTCCTGCCCGAATGCGATGGCACGCAATTCCGGCTCATCGGGATCGGCACGGCCGATCTTCACCCCGCCGTCGAAGCCGATCAGGGAGACCTCGCCGATCAGACCGCCAAACGCGATGCCCGCATGGAGCGGGCAGTGGATGATCTGCGCGCCAAGTTCGGCGCTGGCGCCGTGGTCAAGGGCATCGTCTTCGGCAACGGTCGCAAGGCTTGAGCCGGCGACCTATTCGCAGACGGCCGCCTTGAGCAGCTCCAGCTCCTTCAGCTCGCCCTTCAGTGTGAAGTTGTCGTATTTGAGGGTCAGGGAGCGGGCTATGCCGTTCTCATAGAGGTCGAAGCTCAGGACATAGACGGGCAAGGCCTCGCTCCGCGCCGTCGCTTGCTTGAAATAGCTGATCGCGATCGGCCAATGCGCGGCGGTGCCGAACAGGCCGTCGAACCGGCGCTGGCGCTCCGCGGCTGCCTCTTCGTCGCTCGCTCCGGCGTCCCGCTTGGTCAGTTCGTCCTTGTCCGTGGTTGCCTTGCCAGGATCCGGGCTCACCGCGTCAGCCCTTCCGATCACCGCCAGCGTATCATAAAAGCTGCGCCCATCTTCCGAGCCGTCGAAAACACGCGCCTCGACGATAGGCTTGCCTGCCTTTGCGCCAGTGATCAGCGTCCTGAGATGTGCCGCCGGGAACATCGCGTCGCCCAACTTTAACGTCTCGCGGCCGGGCTTGACGAAATTCACGGCGACCGCGCCGTCACGTCGCACCGCCTCGCCATCGACCAGCTTCGGCGGCGCGTTCGCATTGCGCGTCTCCGCCTTGAAACGGAACGAGCCACCGCTTGCGTCCTCGAAGGTCGTCATGCGCATATCGGTGGTCGATGCGCTGCTCTCACCCTCGAGAACGACGACCTGCCGCGAGCGCGACGCATAGCCGTCACAAGCGGTGCCGGTGATCTCGTAGACCACGCGCCCCATCGCCGACTGAATGGAATTGCTGCTGTCGGCGAGTGACAGGTCATAGACGGCCCTGTGCGGCGCGAGCGAAATGCCAGGCGCCACCTCGGCCATGGCGCCCGAGGTCCAGAGCGACGTGAGGGCCATCGCTGTAACGACGACGGGCTTTCTCACCATGATGACCTCCATCGGAATCCAAGGGCGCTTGACCGGTCCACCTAGCACAGCATCAGCCAAGTATCTCGCGGGATCAATGACCAAGCCCCATGATATCCGCCGTTGCGATCCGGACAGCAGTGGGCGACAACGCTCTCAGTCCGCCTTCGGCAGCGAGGGCGGCCGCATTGTCCATGCTTGCAAGACAAGGAACCCCTTCCATGAGCCGCATCGCCTCCAGGCTGGCAGAACTCGGTATCGTCCTTCCGACCCCGGCAGCACCGATTGCCAATTACGTGCCCTTCGTGCTGAGCGGCCAGTTGCTGACGATCTCCGGGCAGCTCTGCCTCGGTGCCGATGGCAAGCTCGCGGACGCCCACAAGGGCAAGCTCGGCGGCGAAATCTCGCTGGAGACAGGCCAGCAGGCCGCCCGTCTCTGCGCCATCAATCTTCTCGCCCAGGCGAACGCAGCTCTCGGTGGCCTCGACCGGATCACCCGTGTCGTGCGGCTCGGCGGCTTCATCAATTCGACACCGACCTATGGCTCCGTACCCGGCGTAATGAACGGCGCGTCGGATCTGATGGTTGAGGTCTTCGGCGACCTCGGCCGCCACGCCCGCAGCACCGTCGGTGTCGCGCAGCTGCCGCTCGACGCCGCCGTCGAGGTGGAAGCTCTCTTCGAGGTTGCCTGATCATGACCGCGCCCGATTGGCTTTGCACGCGACCTATTGCCCATCGCGGGCTGCACAATCGGGTCGACGTGATCGAAAATACCGCCGATGCCGCCGAGGCGGCCATCGTCGGCGGCTTCCCCATCGAATGCGATGTGCAACTGACAGCCGATGGGGAAGCGGTCGTCTACCACGACTTCGTGCTCGACAGGCTGACGCAGGGTCAAGGGCGCCTTGACGCCCTTACGGCCGCCGCGCTCGCGGCCGTCCCCTTCAAGGCGACGGAGAACCGCATTGAACCGCTGTCGGCGTTCCTCGACAGGATCGCCGGCCGCGTGCCGCTCGTCATCGAGGTGAAGAGCCGCTTCGACGGCGATCTCGCGCTCATCCGCCGCACGGCCGCAGTGGTCGACAATCGCTCCGAGCCGCTCGCGGTCATGTCCTTCGACCCCGATCTCATCGCGGCGTTCAAGGACCTCGCGCCAGGCGTGCCGCGCGGGATCGTGGCGGAGAGCCGTTACGACGATAAGGACTGGGGCCATTTGAGTCCGGAAAAGCGGCGGGAGCTCGAGCAATTCCTCCATATCGACCGCTCGCGGCCTGATTTCGTCGCCTGGCGTGTCGGCGACCTCCCGGCGACGGCCACCGTCATGGCGCGCCATTTCGGCATGCCGGTGCTGACCTGGACCGTGCGGACACCCGGGGATCGCGAACAGGCCTCGGCCCACGCCGATCAGATGATATTCGAGGACTTCGTTCCGTAACGAGGAGGTGATTCCCCGGACGCGGAAAGCGCTCTAGGATCTCCCCATGACCGCCAGAACGCGCGCCGAGACGGGCAGCAAGACGACCATCAGCGTCACCAACGCAATTGCAAACGTCCCGGCCGCGGACTGGGACGCCTGCGCGAACCCGCGCCGGCCTGAATCATCGTCTCAACCGCCCTCGATAAGCAACGCGAAAGACTCGAAGAATTGCCACACCGACGCCCCTCAAGCCGTCCGGGATGACGGGCAGGCAGGGACGTCCGTCATTGAAGGCTCACATCCGGCGGCAGGCGCCGGCACGCCTGAATCAAACTCTCAACAAGAGCGATTCAATCCATTCATAAGCCACGCTTTTTTGAACGCACTCGAGACATCGGGCTGCGTTTCGTCACGCACTGGCTGGGCGCCCGCCCATATCCTCGTCCACGACGCCGCGGGCCTCATGGTCGCGGCCACCCCCGCCTATGCGAAGTCCCATAGCCAGGGCGAATACGTGTTCGATCATGCCTGGGCGGATGCCTATGAGCGCGCGGGAGGCGACTATTACCCGAAAATCCAGGTGAGCGTTCCCTTCACCCCGGCGACGGGCCGTCGGCTCCTCATTCGGGACGGGCAGGATCCCGCCGCGGCAAGCGCGGCGCTCATTACGGGTCTCCGCGCAATGCGCGACCGCGTCGGCGCCTCGTCGATCCACGCCACGTTCCTGCCGCACGACGAATGGCAGACCCTCGGCGATGCCGGCTTCCTGCAGCGCATCGACCGGCAGTTCCACTGGACGAACGATGGCTACGGAACCTTCGCGCAATTTCTCGACGGCCTCTCGTCGCGCAAGCGCAAGACCATCCGCCGCGAGCGGCGCGACGCCGGCGCCGACGGCATCACCCTCCACTGGCTGACGGGCTCCGACATCACCGAGGCCCATTGGGATGCGTTTTTCGCCTTCTACCAGGATACGGGCTCGCGGAAATGGGGCAGGCCCTATCTCAACCGCCGCTTCTTCTCCCTGATCGGCGAGGCGATGGCCGATCGCATCCTCCTTGTGATGGCAAGGCGAGCCGGGCGCTTCATTGCGGGCGCCATCAATTTCATCGGCGACGATGCCCTTTACGGCCGTAACTGGGGCGCGATCGAGGATCACCCCTTCCTGCATTTCGAGGTTTGCTACTATCAGGCCATCGATTTCGCCATCGCGCGCGGCCTCCGGCGCGTGGAAGCCGGCGCCCAGGGCGAGCACAAGCTGGCGCGCGGCTACCGTCCCGTGCTCACCTATTCAGCGCATGATATCGCCGATCGCGCTCTGCGTCGGGCCGTCGCCGCCTATCTCGAACAGGAGCGACCCGCCGTAGCCGAGGAAGCGCGCGAGCTGGACCAGTTCACACCCTTCCGCCACCAGGACGTGGACTGAGCGCCCCACCGTGGGTTTTCCCGTCAAGCCTTCGATCGGGCCTCCCGGGCAGCGCCCTCCTGACCCTGCCCTGCTGACCATGCCCGCCTGCTCTCGCCTGCCTGACGTGATATGGAAGCTTGATACCATGCCGGAATCGGCTGACCATCGCGCAAGCGTCAAGTGAGGAACTTGCGTCAAGTAAGGAACTGCGACCGTGACGGCTTATGATCCCAACAATATCTTCGCCAAGATCATTCGCGGCGTTCTGCCGTGCGAGCGCGTCTACGAGGACCAGCATACGCTCGCCTTCATGGACATCATGCCCCAGGGCGACGGCCACGTGCTGGTCGTGCCGAAGTCGGCCGCGCGCAACATGCTCGACGTCGATCCAGCCGCGCTCGGCCCGCTGATGACGAGCGTCCAGAAGCTCGCGAAGGGCGTGAAGGCCGCCTTCGACGCCGATGGCGTCGCGGTGATGCAGTTCAACGAAAGCGCCTCGGGCCAGACGGTCTTCCACATCCACATGCATGTCATCCCGCGCTGGGAGGGGGTGCCCCTGCGCGGCCACACCGGCGCCATGGCCGACCCCGAACTGCTGAAGTCGCAGGCCGAGAAGATCCGCAAGACGATCGGCTTCAGCGGCTGGACCGGCTGACGTCGCGCAAGCTGAAGCCATTCAAGCCGACTATGGCTTCACTCATCCGATACGGTGCAAAAGAAAGAGGCCACCCCTAAAGCAGGAGCGGCCCAACTATTCATCCATGGATGTCGTCGGCCGGCGTGCCCTAAGGCACGCGTTCGCCGCGCGATGTCAATTCGCGGATCACCCGCGAGGCAGGCTCTTCGAAGGTCTTATAGAGCTGAGCGCCGACCCACCATGTCACCAGGACAAAGATGGGCACGACGATCCAGGCCACGATCTCCTCGAAGCGCCGACGCTTGCGCTGCCGCTCCCGACGGCGCTGAAAATACGTCGACACCACGTCAACTCCTGATCAACGGCACCTTGGGAACCGTGCGCACCGCAAGCGGCCCCCCACTGTCGTCATCACCATCCGCCCCGCCCTTACTGCGGCGCGGACGCGATGACGGCTGCTTCTTAGCCGCTGGCGGCCGACGTTTCACGTGTTTTTTCACGGCCTCGGCCACATCAGGTTCGGGCTTCGGCGTCACCGGGCCGGCGGGAAACTCGAACCCAAGCGTCTTGTGTCCGGCCTCGTCCGTCTGAACGACGACCCTCACCGCGCCACCACCGCGCAGCTGCCCGAAAAGAACAGCATCCGCCAGCGGGGTCTTGATCATGGTCTGGATGAGGCGGGCCATTGGCCGGGCGCCCATGGTCTCGTCATAGCCGTGCTCGACCAGCCACTCGCGCGCCTCGTCAGACAACTCGATCGTGACATTGCGGTCGGCCAGCTGCGCCTCAAGCTGCAACACGAACTTGTCCACCACCTTGGAGACCACCTCCTTCGGCAGATGGCCGAAGGAGATCGTGGCATCGAGACGGTTGCGGAACTCCGGCGAGAACAGCTTGGAGATCGCCTCCTGGTCGTCGCCCTCGCGCTTGGTACGCGTGAACCCGTAAGCCGGCTTGACCATGTCGGCAGCGCCGGCGTTTGTCGTCATGATCAGGATGACGTTGCGGAAATCCACCTGCTTGCCGTTGTGGTCCGTCAGCTTGCCATGGTCCATTACCTGCAGCAGCACGTTGAACAGGTCGGGATGCGCCTTTTCGATCTCGTCGAGCAGCAGGACGCAGTGCGGATGCTGGTCGACGCCATCGGTCAGGAGCCCACCCTGGTCGAAGCCGACATAGCCGGGAGGCGCGCCGATCAGCCGCGAGATGGTGTGGCGCTCCATGTATTCCGACATGTCGAAGCGCAGCAGTTCCACGCCGAGCGCCGACGCGAGCTGACGCGCCACCTCCGTCTTGCCGACGCCCGTCGGGCCGGCGAAGAGATAGCAGCCAATCGGCTTCTCCGCGTCGCGGAGGCCAGCGCGCGCCAGTTTGATCGCCGACGACAGGGCATCGATCGCCTTGTTCTGGCCGTAGACCACCCGCTCCAGGGTCTCATGCAGGTGCTGCAACACCTCGGCATCATCCTTGGACACCGTCTTCGGCGGGATACGCGCCATCGTCGCGATCGTCGATTCGATCTCCTTGACGCCGATGGTCTTCTTGCGCCGCCCCTCCGGCACCAGCATCTGCGAGGCGCCCGTCTCGTCAATGACGTCGATCGCCTTGTCCGGCAGCTTGCGGTCATGGATATAGCGCGCCGAAAGCTCCACCGCCGCCTTGATGGCGTCATTGGTGTAGCGCAGCTTATGGAAGTCCTCGAAATAGGGCTTCAGCCCCTTCAGGATCTCGATAGCGTCCGGCACGCTCGGCTCATTGACGTCGATCTTCTGGAAGCGTCGGACGAGCGCCCGGTCCTTCTCGAAATACTGACGGTATTCCTTGTAGGTCGTCGAGCCGATGCAGCGCAGCGTGCCGGCGGCAAGGGCGGGCTTCAGGAGATTGGACGCGTCCATGGCGCCACCAGAGGTAGCGCCGGCGCCGATGACCGTATGGATCTCATCGATGAACATGATGGCGTTGGGATGCGCCTCGATTTCCTTCATCACCTGCTTGAGGCGTTCTTCGAAATCGCCGCGATAGCGCGTGCCGGCGAGCAGCGTGCCCATGTCGAGGGCAAAGACTGTCGCATCCGCGAGCACATCCGGAACATCGCCGGTGACGATCTTGCGGGCAAGCCCCTCGGCGATCGCGGTCTTGCCGACGCCGGGGTCACCGACCAGCAGGGGATTATTCTTCTGCCTACGGCACAGGACCTGAATGGTCCGCTGGATCTCAGGCTCGCGCCCGATCAGGGGATCAATGCGTCCGTCCCTGGCCTTCTTGTTCAGATTAACGCAATAGGCGTCCAGGGCGTCCCCCTTCTTCTTGCGCTGACCTTCCGCCTCATCGTTGTTGGCGGCCCGGCTGTCGTTTTCCTCGTCGGCGCCACGGGGCGAACGATTTTCAGACAATCCTGGCCGCTTTGCGATGCCATGGCTGATGTAGTTGACCGCGTCGTAACGTGTCATGTCCTGCTCTTGCAGGAAATAGGCCGCATGGCTCTCCCGCTCGGCAAAAATCGCCACGAGTACGTTGGCGCCGGTCACTTCCTCGCGACCGGACGACTGGACGTGGATCACCGCCCTCTGGATGACACGCTGGAAACCCGCGGTGGGCTTCGAGTCCTCGCGCCCGTCCGTCACCAGGTTCGTCAGCTCCGCGTCGACATACTCGTGCAGATTGCGCCTCAAGGCCTCGAGATCGACGTTGCAGGCGCGCATGACGGCGGCCGCATCCTGATCGTCGACCAGCGCGAGGAGAAGGTGCTCGAGCGTCGCGTATTCATGATGACGCTCGTTGGCAAAGGCGAGAGCCCTGTGCAAGGCCTGCTCTAGGCTACGAGAGAATGTGGGCAACGTCGAAATCCTTTTGCGATAGCCGCCGCTACTTCTTTTCCATCACGCACTGCAGAGGATGCTGGTGCTTCCGGGCAAAGTCCATGACCTGGGTCACTTTGGTCTCCGCCACCTCGTAGGTGAAAATACCGCATTCACCGACCCCGTTCCGGTGCACATGCAACATGATCCGGGTTGCCTCCTCCCGATCCTTGTTGAAAAAGCGCTCCAGCACATGGATGACGAACTCCATCGGCGTGTAGTCGTCGTTCAGCAATAAAACCCGGTACATACTCGGGCGTTTCGTCCGAGGCTTCGTCTTCGTAAGCAGGGCAGTTCCGGGCCCTTCCGGTCCGATTGAATTGCCACGGCGACGTTCAGCCATGCGCGTCAGCATGGCATCAGTTTCATCGGCACTCGCAGTCATCCTGACCATGAAGCAATCGATCGGTCCTCATCCACCACCTGAGATCAGCGCCCCGGAGCCGCCCCGCGACCCCGCCTCGCTCCCTCACCCGGCTAATCTAGTGTCGAGACGGGCGGGGCGCCAGTGCGTTCACTACACGCCATCGTCATCATTGCCTGAAACGGGATCCGCGAAAAGCCACCGAGCTGCTCCTAGGGCCTTGAAACCCATAAAAAAAGCCCGGCACGAGCCGGGCTTTCTTCGCATCACGATCTATGTCGGTGGTTCACGGTCCCGAAACGAGTTCGTCGATAAGCTCGACGATCATCCAGGAAAAGGCACCTGCCTTCCGGCTCAATTCGCCGCCGACTTGACCTTGGCATAGAGACCTTCATAAGGCTTGAATACTTCCTTCGCGAGATCCGCATAGAGCTCGCTCAGCTTGGTCGACTGGGCGACGAAGCCTTCGTAAGCGGTCTTGAGGTAGTCAGCCTGGATCTCGACGGCCTTGTCGAGGGTCTTGCAGGCCACGAGCTTCTCAAGCGTAGCGGTGCCATCCTCGAAAGACTTCTTCGAATAGTCAGCCACTTCCACGGCGATGTTCTGGGCGCCCTTGGAAACGGTACCGAAGGTCTTCAGCGTAGCCTCGACCTGCTCTTTGCCATACTTCTGAAAATTCTCGAACTGGATAGACATGCGGTGAGCCTCCTGCGCCCCTAAGCGGCGTTAACGGTGGCAGCCTGCGCCCCCCACGGGCGCCCTACCACTGATCTCGTTGCCGCTATATAGGTGCAGCGCACAATGAGTGTCAAGGATTAATGTTGCGGTGCAAAATAGGATCAAATGTGACGAATAGTCCGAGTCTGCCGCAACAGGCAGAGAGTGAAATCCTCCCCGAAAAGGCCCCCGACAAGAAGGGTCCGCTGCGCCCCGCTTCCGATCGACGCGTCAACCGCCGTCAAGCTTAACAAAAGATAAACATCCTCTTGTTTTCTAATAACTTAAGCCGCCAGCTCATTAACTCATCCGTAACCGCATGGACCTAGCGTTGTTGACCGTGCCGCGCATGTAACGGTTCGATTGAACCGAGGCGCAGAGTAGAGTTTTCGAGTTGGGGACAGACACATGGTCTGGGGTTGCGTAGCGGCCAAACGTCACCGCCCTGTCGCACTTGTCGGCGTCATCGGTATCGTTGCGTCATTGTCAATTTTGACGACTTCACCTGCTGAAGCGCGCAAGAAAAAGGCGGCGCCGGCCTATAGCCCCCCCTACGCCGCGATGGTGGTCGACGCCAAGACCGGCCGCACCCTCTACGCGAGGAACGAGGACGAGCCGCGTATCCCGGCCTCGATCACGAAGGTGATGACCCTCTATCTGCTCTTCGAGCAGCTGGATCAGCGCCGCATCAGCCTTAGCACACCACTCCAGGTCTCCGCCAAGGCAGCCGCAGAGCCCCCGACGAAACTCGGCGTTCGGCCCGGCACCACGATCAAGGTCGAGGATGCCATCAAGGCGATGGTGACGCTATCGGCCAATGACGTGTCCATGGTGGTCGCCGAGAACCTGGGCGGCTCGGAAAGCCAGTTCGCGCGGATGATGACCTCGAAGGCGCGTGCGCTCGGTATGAGCCGCACCACTTTCTACAATCCCCATGGCCTGCCGAACTCTCCGCCGAACATCACCACCGCGCGCGACCTCATCGTGCTCGGACGCGCGATCCAGGAGCGTTTCCCGCAGTACTATGCCTATTTCGAGACCCGCTCGTTCCAGTACGGCAGCCGCACGATCCGTAGCCACAACCGGCTTCTGGACCGCATCGATGGCGTCGATGGCATCAAGACGGGCTATACGCGCGCTTCCGGCTTCAACCTGCTGACCTCCGCCAAATCAGGCGGCCGCGAGGTTGTGGCATCGGTGCTCGGCGGCCGCTCGGCAGCGTCGCGCGACAATATCATGGCGGACCTGATCACAAACAATCTGCCGCAGGCCTACGCCGGGGCCCGTCAGTCGTCGGCTCTCGCCTTCGCTTCGGCCACGGAGACCCGGGATACGGCGAAACCTGTCGCGGTCGCCTCCGCCGCCCAGGACGCTCTTGAGGAGACGACAAGCTCCATCACGCCGTCCGGTCAGCCGAAGGCGATCAACTTGGCCAATATCCGGCCCGTCGTTGCCTCCGCCTCGGGCTCCACGGCGACACCGTCCCAGAGCATGCAGTGGAACCGCAGCGCGGCGACCGCCATGGCCCCACCGCCGGCCCGCCCGGAAGCCCCCGTGGCCAAAGCACCGGCAGCCAAGGCTCAGGCAACGACCACCGTTGCCAAGGTCGAGCCCAAGGCGGAGCCGCGCGACGAGCCGGCCGCCAAGGTCACGCGTGTCAGCGGCTGGGTGATCCAGCTCGGCGCGACCGCCGACGCCGACAAGGCCAACGACATTCTGAATCAGGCGAAATCCAAGTCCCGCAGCACCCTCGCGAAGGCCTCGCCCTTCACCGAGAAGATCACCAAGGGCGGCACCACGCTCTATCGCGCCCGCTTCTCCGGCTTCGACACGGACAGCGCGCAGGCCGCCTGCAAGGCGCTGAAGAGGCAGGGCTTCTCGTGCTTCGCCACGCGCGGATGACCTGAGAAGACAAGGTCAGGCGGCGCGAGATGGCTGTTTTGCCCCGACCGCCGATCAGGATGCAGAGCAATAACTCCCGCGACAGCTCAGCTAGGGCTGCCTCGGGATACCCCCGGAAGCCACCGTCTTCGCGTGACGAAGAACACGTCATCGCCCTGCCCCCGGGTGGAGGCCGATGCGAAACGACCGCGGATATGGTACTTATCTCACCCCGCTGATGAATGAGCGCTAGTTATGACGGTTCAGCAGGACATCCTTGGCTTGGTTCACCCGGGACGCGAGATACGTCGAGCCCCCTTGGTCGGGATGCAGTTTCTTCATCAGGGACCGATGCGCGCCGCGGATCTCGCTCTCACCCGCGCCAGCAGCAAGACCCAATATCTGAAGCGCCTCTTCCTGCGTCATCGAGCGATCTCCGCCGCCGCCCCGCGCGTTAAGGTCCGCCTGAGCGTGTTCACGCCAGCTGGGAAATCGGCGATCCAGATAAGCCTCTAGAAGCCGCGCGCCTTCGGGGTCGGCGGCAAGAGCCGTATCACGCAGAACGGCCAGTTCCTCCTTCGTGAAACTGCCAAGGTCTCGTCCTGCATAGGGGCCGCTGACCACCTGCCCGGTGAGATCGCCGGTATCATGGTCGAGCTCCATCGCAACCGTGACGGATCGGACAGACGAGCGTCTCCCCGGCTGCGGCTTGGCCCCTCCGCGCTGCCCGCCGGGCCAGTATGTGCCGAGATTGCCGGGGAGATAGAACGCGCCGCCGTTCATCATCCACCAGCCGAGCCCCGCCAGCGGAAGGGCCATGTCAAATCGGCCACGGAACAGGAGGAGAGCCGCAACGCCCAGAGCGGCGACGCCACCTCCCCGCCGAAGAAGACTAGCGAGTTTCCTGGGGTCCGCCTTCGCGTAGTTCCGGCCGAGCCACCAGAAAAACAGTAGCGTAAGACAACCTGCGGCCAGAAAAATCATCGCGTACCCCCGAGCGACGCCAGCAGCCGCCGTGCTTCCGGCTCTCCGCTCGCCAGGCGTGTCAAACCAGCGACGCCATCACTGGCATAAGCGGCGGCGGCGCGCAGCAGGCCGGCCAGCGCGTGCGGCGCGCGCAGATCGAAGCGTTCATGCACACCGCCCGTCAATCTGGCGATTTCCGCGAAGGCCTGCCCTGCGATGGGGTCGTGCCCTTCCTGGAACAGAAATGCCTTGACCCCGAGCATGCCGAGCTTGCCGGCGGAAGCGCATAGCGTGTCGATGTTTTCCTCCATGGCGTCCCCGACAAAAACCAGCGCCCCGACCCGCGCCTTCGCCGCCTGAGCGGCGGCGTGATCGAGCACGCGCTCGATCTGTGTCTGGCCGCCACGACAATCGATCCGCTCCATCAGGCCCTTTAACGCATCGGCGCTCGCCAGCCATCGCGATGCGCGGCACTCATCAAGACCGCGGAAATAGACGAGCTGAATGTTGAGGCCACCTTGCGCCGCCGTTACATCGAACATCTGCGCCTGCAGGCGACAGGCGATATCCCACGTGGGCTGACGGCTCAGGGTCGCATCAAGCGCGAAGATGAGCCGCCCCTCGCGCGCTGTTTGCGCGACGGCTTTCGCCTGCGACAGGAACAGATCAACCTCCGCTGTCCTGCCTGCCACCGGCGGCTTGCTCTTATCCGTGATCGACTTGTCCGAGATGCTCGCCTCCCTTGCCTCGCGCGGCAGCGTGTCTTCCCGTTATATCGGGAGACCAACCGCCTTTTGCATGCGGATGCCGGGATTCGACCTCACAGCGCAACCAAGGCCGTGACATCATCGGAACGACAAGGTGGCTCCACGGGACATGACAGTCGTCCCGTAGGGGGGTCAGCGGCCATAAGCGCCTTCCACCCTGACCCGGCCGTTGATCCGGATCTCCGTATCGCCGATTTTCAGGGCATTACCCTTGCGCGTGACCGCCCCCGAGGCTTGGCGAGCGTCAGGCCCGAGGCCTGCGTCACAATCCTGCGATTGACGCGTCGTCCGCCCAACGGCGCGGGCGTGAGACGTCGATCCTTTGGATGTCAACGCATCGGCGGCGGACCGTGGCCCGGTGGAAACGCCGGGCAAGGCCTCTGGCCCGATACAGGGAGCCGCAACGGCCGGCAGGCCCGTGAGGCAACAGGTCAGGGCGACAACGGCAAAGCGAGAAACCATGACGCGAACTCCAGAGCAGCACGCGGCGAGTTTAGAGCATCGCGCCGAAAAGTGTATGCGGTTTTGGATGAATTCTATGCGTGTTCAAAGAGATAGAGCGTGGGAAAAGGCGGCGCCGTGCTGGCCTCCGGCACATCTCATCCGGAGGTTGGAACGCAAGCGATCAGGGACCGCGATTGCAGGCCCCCTCCCTCACCTCTCGCTGGCTGAAGCCACGCTCAGAGCAGCCCCAGGGAGGCCAGCTCACGACGCATCGGTTCGGGCATGGCATCGATCGCATCTGCTCCACCGGCGAGGTCATCCGGAGAGTCCTTCCCCGCGAGATAGCGCCAGCCCTGGAACGGACGCATCGGTCTCGGCCGGACACGAACGACCGTGGGCTCGAGCACGAGCGCGCAACGGCCGATGCCCTCGTTGTCGGTGAACACGCGCAGATCCGTTAGTCTTTGCCGGCAGGAAATCTGGCCCTTGATCACCCAATAGAGCGACCCGCCATCAAGCAGTTCATCAACACGCTTCGGTGCCATGCGCGTGACATGAAGCTGCTCCACGGGCTGGCCGAGCCGCTTCTTCTCCGCAAGACGCCTGCCGATCCACTCTTCGAGTTCCTGGATCGTTTCCACGCCGACACAAAGCTTGATCAGATTGAGTGCCATGATCCCATTGTCATGAAGGCGCGCCGCCATACAACCTGAAAGGAGGCGACGGCGGTGGATAAGCTCCTCAGGACTGTCCTATTCGGGTAGCGGGGCAGCCTTCGGCGCCATCGCCTGGCTTGATAGCCACCATCCATCGCCTTCCAGAAGACGGGATGACGGCTCCACCGGCCTGCCGGCAATGAGCGTGCGAACCCGGGCCAGACGCCCGTCGGTCCAGGCAGCAGCGATATGCGGGCTCGCGATATCATCATGCCCACCAACCAGTGGAATGAACTGTACCGGCCCGAGGCAGCGCGCCTCGAAGACCTGCGGGTCATCGGTTCGTCTGACGAGGAGCATCACGCCACTCCCGTCATCGCCCGTGAGCGGAAAAATGAGGCGCCCCATGGGATTGAGCGCATGCAGCCATCGCGGCTGCGGGCCGCCGGCGCCCGCGCTGACGTAGATCGCGTCGGCCTGGGGCAATGTGAGCGGATCAGCCTCATCATGGAGGGTGACATTGTCGCGCTCAGCGAGATTGGCTTTTGCGAGCGCGGCCAGCCTGGGCTCGATTTCATAGCCGTGAACCCGGCCAGCCGTGCCGATGACCTCCGCGAGGATCGCCGTGTAGTACCCCGTGCCCGCACCGACGTGAAGCGCTGTCTCCCCGTCCTTCAAGCGGAGGTTGGCGATGGCGGCTGCATGGAGAGACGGCTGTCCGTTATTGATCCGCTGCAGAGGCTCAAGAGCCACGAGGATGTCGCGGTAGATGTGGATGGGGTTCGCATCCGGCGTGCGCAAATAGCCATCCGCGGAACGAATGAGCCAGGGTCCTGGCCCAAGGAACCGTTCGCGCGGGACCGTGGCGAAAGCCGCGATGACCCTTGCATCCCGGGGACGCGTGCGACCCGCGACGCGCTCCGCAAAATCGCGGCGGATCTCATCAAGACCTTCGGGCTGGCTTGATTGCGCCATGGAACAGCCTTCGACAACGGGGGAAGCCAGTGCGCGCCGGAGCCTTCGCCAGTGGTGTCCTGAAAGAAGCCTGGCTTCTCACAAAAGCCTCGGGCCATGGCTCCGGTACAGTTTACTCCTATCAATACGGCCTCACCGGGGCGGGCTTCCCTTGAAACGCCTTAACCTGCGCCCCGGCTTCACCTGCGTAATGTAATCAGCGAGCAGCCACGACCATGATTTCGACGAGCACGTCCGGCGCCGCAAGCTTGGCCTCGACAGTGGCGCGAGCGGGCGTGTGGCCCTGCGGAACCCATGCATCCCAGACCTTGTTCATGTCGGCGAAATACCGGATGTCCGACAGCCAGATATTGGCCTTCAGGATCTTGGTCTTGTCGGAGCCGGCCTTCGCCAGGGTCTCATCGATCGCCGCCAGAATCTGCTGGGTCTGGCCAGCCGCGTCCTGCGTGCGATCTTCCGCGACTTCACCCGCGAGGAAGATGAGATTTCCATAGGCAACCGCTTCGCTCATCCGCGGACCGACACCAAAACGCTCAATCGACATCGAACTCTCCTCGATAAAAAGTCTCGCCGGTGCTCGGCCCGGCAACTGGACATGCGAGATGTCCGGACGGTTGTCCAGAGCCGAAACGGCGAAAACATCATGCCCCCTGGAGGATCTCGACGTTTCGCGTTTCGCCCCTAGCCACGCCCCACGAGGGGCATCTTGGTCGCCATGACGGTGATGAACTGCACATTCACGTCGAGCGGCAGGTTCGCCATGCCGAGCACGGCCTCGCCCACATGCGCCACGTCCATGACCGGCTCGACACGGATCGAACCGTCAGCCTGCGGCACGCCCTTGGTCATCCGCATCGCCATCTCTGTGGCGGCATTGCCGATATCGATCTGGCCGCAGGCGATGTCGTACTTACGCCCGTCGAGAGAGGTCGACTTCGTCAGACCCGTGATCGCGTGCTTGGTCGCCGTATAAGGCGCGGAATTGGGGCGTGGGGCGGTGGCGGAGACGGAGCCATTGTTGATGATGCGCCCACCACGCGGATCCTGATCCTTCATGATCCGGAAGGCGGCCTGGGTGCAGAGGAACGGCCCGGTCAGGTTGACGTCCACCACGTTCTGCCACTGCTCGACCGTGAGCTCCTCCAACGGAATGCCCGGCGCGTTGACACCGGCATTGTTGAACAGCACGTCGAGGCGGCCGAAACGCTCCTTCACGATCTCGAACAAGGCGTTCACGGAGACCGCGTCGCTCACGTCCGTCGGCACCGCGAGAAGCTGCTCGGGCTGCGCTGCCAAGCTGATGGTCTCCTTCAGCGCGTCGATACGCCGTCCCGCCAGCACCACGGTGTAGCCGTCCCGGGCGAAAGCGAGCGTCACCGCGCGTCCCACACCGGAACCAGCCCCGGTCACCAGAGCCACCTTACTCCTAGCCATGCGTTCTCTCCCCGATCGCCTTTTCAACGCGGTATGAGCCGCATTTATCGGACGCTCGGCGGGAGGGACGCAAGACCGGTTGCGCTTATGGGGGCAAATTCCCACCCGGACCCGCTAAAGCAGGCTGCGTCCGTCCACGGAAACCGTGGGGCCAAAGCGGTCCTCGAACGCGCGTCGCAACACGGTGTCCACTTCAGGCATGGTGATCGGAATCCCGAGATCCACCAGGCTTGTGACCCCATGCTGGGTGACGCCGCAGGGAACGATCCCCGAGAAATGCCCGAGGTCCGGTTCGACATTGAGGCTGATGCCGTGAAAGGTGACCCAGCGACGCACGCGAATGCCGATCGCCGCGATCTTGTCCTCGGTCAATGCTCCTTTGTCGGGCCGGCGCACCCAGACGCCCACCCGGTCCTCGCGGCGTTCGCCGCGGATATTGAAGCCGTCGAGGGTCGCGATCAGCCATTGCTCCAGTGTCGAGACGAACAGTCGCAGATCCTGGGCGCGCTGCTTCAGGTCCAGCATGACATAGGCCACACGCTGGCCCGGCCCGTGGTAGGTATATTGCCCTCCCCGGCCGGTACGGTGGACGGGAAAACGGGCGGGATCAACGAGATCCACATCGTTGGCGGATGTGCCCGCCGTGTAGAGCGGCGGATGCTCGATGAGCCAGACGCATTCGCTGGCCAAGCCCTCGGCGATCGCCGCGACACGCGCCTCCATCGCCGCCATCGCCGCCTCGTAGCCGACCAATCCCTCAGTGACGATCCACGCGACGGGCACTCCCGTCGTCGACCGCATCGTCGCACCTGCCAGGCTCTCACGGGTCTGCCCTGAAGTGGTCGTGCCAGAAGCTGTTTTGCCAGAAGTTGTTATACCGGGAGTTATTGTCATGCCATTCTGTTCGGAGTGAAGTCTGAAGACCTGCCGCGAAGGCAACAGCCCGCTTCCCGATTCCCGTTCTGTATCGCGGATAGCTCACGCGTATGAATCGCGATGTGCGATCGCGCTTCCCGGCGGTACCCGCACCTTCGCCACCCGCACTCTGGGGCGATTCCATTCTAGCCAAATTGGGCTTCATTCAAGGTTTCCACAAGCCCCGATGATCAGCTGAAGCGCTGCGGAACGAAGGCTGGCAAGGCTTTGCGTGAGAGAGCGAGGCAAAGAACGATGGGAAAGCGCAAGAACTCTTCACGAAAGCGTCTTGAGGCTCTTGTAGGCTCCCGATCGATCTGTTAGATCCACGCTCGCTTCGGTGATCAACCGCTGAAGCGAATGCGGTCGTGGCGGAACTGGTAGACGCGCTACCTTGAGGTGGTAGTTCCCAAAAGGAGTGGAGGTTCGAGTCCTCTCGACCGCACCAACCCCATAAGAGGGTTGGTGCAACGACCGGGAAGTTGGGGTGAGAGCGAGACGATCGCCGGTAGCCCAAAAGGTTGAAGCCCGTCAGGATCGAGATCTGATGCGGCGCTGTTTCCATTATTTCAAACCCCTGTACCCCTTCAAATATGTCTTCGCCGCCTCGCGCAGGCGGTGATGCCCACTCTCATAGAGAGCTTGGGCATAAGTGCGCCGCCTGTCGGGGCCGATCAGCACGGATCCCATCATTCTCGTGGTATTCCAAAGCCCTTGAACGAGATGGCCATCCATGGTCGTGGCCGCGTCCATCGCCGCCCCGTTGGCCGCGGCGCTCCCTGCGTGCTCATCGAAGAACGCCTGCATGACACGAACTTCCAGAACGAGACCGGGGCTGTAACGCCGATAGGCCTCGTCGTAGGTCGTCTTCGGCGTGAACATCGTATTGCCGGCAACGAGATTGAGGCTGACGGCGATCGGCTTGTCATCGAGCAGCAGGCTATCTGTCACAGTCGTCGCGGATCCCGGAATGGCCCCTGTGCCGATCCCAGTTCCGCTCCCCGTACCGAGCCCCTGCCCACCCCTGAATGCGAGACGGGCGAAACGCGCATCTTGCGGTCGTGCCAGGAAGGAACTGCCCGCCCGCCCCTTCCACCCCGCGTTCTCGATGGCCAGGAAATCCTCCAGCCTCTGTCGGATGTCCGCGGCATGGGTCGCTCGCTCGAAGCGAAGCTTCCCTAGTTCCTCCAAGCGGCGAATCGTCCGCTGAACATCCTTGACGCGTGTCTTGGACACGAACTGCCTGCAATGGGTCTCGAAGCCTCCCTCAGTGTAGGTCAGACGCGGCCTCTCATACTGGTAGATCCGCCGCAGCACGTGGCCGTGCCGCGCCAGCACGCGCGCCCATAACGCCATCAGCGGGCCCTCGAGGCCGATATGATTGAAGCGCCATAGGGCTGGGAGCTCGCCTTGCCTGGCCGCCACCGTCCAGCGCTCCAGAACGGCCTCGGCGTAGTCCCGATGAACCAGTGGGGTGCCGCAAAACTGGTAGAGATTTCCCGCCGCGATGGCGATGCCCCGCCCGCGCGGTCCCCGCCGATGGAAGGGGAACAAACCGATCATCCGCCCGGCAGCCGTCATCACCCCAATGCGCAGACCGATATGCCGGTCGATCGTCTGTAGGCCCGCGAGGACGTAGCCACGGCTATAGAATGGATTGGGCTCCAGCGCGTGGCGCGACAGTTCGTCCCAGCCGTTGGGGTCAAGATCGGCGATCTCGCCGGCGTCGAGGCAAGCCAGAACGACCTCCGGTCGGGACGTATCGTCCGCCCGTGACCCGAGAAGACCTTGATCCTGCAACGCATCCCCCTTGTGCGATCCCGTCACCCCGCTCATCGCTGCTCACCGGGAACTATCTCGGTGGCGACGGTCCCAGAGCTCGCGACGCCCCTGACTGGCGGCGCCATCAGCAATCCACCCCCGATAGGCAGAACGAGACCGAGGCGCCGGTAGGCGACAAAAGCCATGAGCAAGCCGCGCAAACTGAGTGCGAAGGCCATCGCGATGGCCGCGCCCGTGGCGCCGTGGGCGGGAATCAGGACGAGATGCGCCATGAGGCCAGCAGCCAGCGCCGCCATATAAATGCGCGCGCAGGTCCGTTCCTGGCCGAGCATGGCGAGGACATCCTCGCCCGGCCCCAGCGCGGACGCGATGACGAGACCAGCGCACAGAACCGGAAGGAGCCCTGATGCTGCCCGGAACTCCGCGCCGAACAAGCCAAGAAGCGGCCCACCTGCCAGCGACAGGCTGACCGCGCCCAGCCCGACGAGGCTCGTCACGGCCAGGGTCGCCCTCCCGATCAGTCTTTGCAGGCTAAGCCGGTCGCCCGCCTCCCCCAGCACCGCGTAGGTCTGCGCCGTCACCGCCGATGTCGCGTAGGGAACATAGCCGAGGACCTGGACAAGGCGTGTCGCGGCGAAATAAAGCGCTACGTCCCCGGCCGGCACGAAGATCGCGAGCACGACCATGTCCATGTTCTGGAAAAGCACCTCCGCCGCTTCCACCAGGGCAATCGGCAAGGCGGTCCGCAGCCATGGCGCCCGGTGGTAGAGCGGCCGTGCGCCGCGCAGCAGCGGCAAGACATGGGGGAGGACGAGCCAGGCCTGAACCACGATACTCATGGCCAACCCGCCGATCGTCAGGCCGAGAACGGTGACCTCATCGGCGCCGGCACCGATGAGGCCCAATGCGCCGAGGCCGGCAAGCAGTGCGAGATGGCGGAGGAGGAAGGCAGGCCCGATGCCGAGCACCGGCCGGTCGAGGCCGCGCGCGATCGCCTCGAGCAGATCCTGCGTCGCCAGAAGCGGCACCGCGCCGAGCGCCATCGTGCCGAGAACCAAATAGCGGCTATCGATGCCGGACAGCATCAGATGCAGCGCGAGGATGCCCCCTCCTGCAAGCACTAGGGAAGTGATCGACACCATCGCCCCCGCCATGCGCAGGAGACCGAGCGCCAGATCCCGCGATCCCGCGACGCGATAAACCGCCAGGTTGCGATAGACGAGCTGACTTGTTCCGGCGGATGCCGCATGACCAAGAAGCAGCAGCCAGACCAGCATGACGCCATAGCGCCCGAATTCATCGGGCCCGAGCATGCGAGCGGCCATGGCCTGGCCGGCGAAGCCGAGGGCGGCGCCCGCCAGGCGGGCGCCCATCACCGCTGCCCCTTGTCGCGCCTTCCCCGAACCTGTGTGTGGCACCATGGCCCGTATCGAGGCGGCAACTCCAGCGCAGCGCTTCACAGCACCTGCACCGCGTGATCGAACAGCGAGCACCAGGCGATCGCGCTGGCGGCCCGTTGGCCGAACCGCTCCCAGAGACGCTCGCCAAAGAGATGGAGACGATGGCGTGCGAGCCTGACCTGGCTGACGATCGACCATAGACGGTCATTGCGCTTGATGAGGCGTTTCGCCATGCCTCTCGCCATGATGAGGGGCGCGAGGACACGACCGACCGTGCTGATGCCCACGACGCTGTCGAACAGCGGGATGGGATCCGTCCATTCAAGCTTGTAGGGAAAATCGCCGACGCCCATGTCGATCGACGTCACGCCACAGGCGACGAGCTCGTGCATGAGTTCCTGCATGAGGATAGCCGTCAGGCTGTATTTCGCGGCAGGCCCCGGAGCGGTGGAGTTGATATACATCGAGTAATGCGAGCCGCAGAACGTGCCGCAAGCCGTGGCGACGATTTCATCCCCGGCGTAGAGCGCGTGGAAGCAGAGGGCCGGGCGCGCGGCGCCGAACGACTGGCGCGACGCCTCGAGGAAGAAGGACACGACCTCTTCCCGCGCGAAGACATTGTCGATGCCCATCCGCGCGAAGCGCTGTCCACGCTGGGACAGAAAAGCTTCATGGATGGCGGAGAGCTCCGCGGACGTCGTCGCCCTCCTGAAGGAAAGAGGCCCGAACAGCTCCTTCAGCCGCCGCCTGCCGCGCTCGATATTGGCGCGGCGCTTGGCTCTGATGCGGCGTGCGAACGTGCCGGCGTCGATCGCGAGGCTGTAGAGATCATCTGACGCGCGCCAATGGGGCAGAAAGAGCAATGGGTTTTGCCGCTCGAACCAGGTCGGCGGCAGGTTCTTCAGATTGACCAGATCGAGCCGCCCGATCTCCTTTCGCACAAGGTCAAATGCCCTGTGGAGCAGGGCATCGGACACCCGCGCGTCGGCTCCTCTCCCCGTGATCAGACAGCCGCTGCCGCCCAGCTCCGCGCCGACCAGCTGTGCCGTCGCTACACCGAAGCGCCGTGTGATGGCCAGCGGCAGCAGGGCAATCGGCCTTTGCCCCACGAAAAAGCCGACAGCCACAATGGCGCGACGCTCGTCCGGCACGGTGGCGAGATACGCCCGGAGAAAATCAAAGCGCTGGTACGGTGTAAGATAGCCGTCAGCTTCCAGTATGCGCCAGGGGCCCTCAACTGATTGCATGGATTGAAAGAGTCGCAGCTCGATCGGCACGGCACCCCCTCGATTGTCCCCTACAGCGGGGCCTTCGAGGAAACACTACCTATGATTTATTTCTGCATTCTTTCACAATCATAAGATGCATTGACGCCGAGACGATCTGCTGACAGCGCCATTGATTTGCCACATCAGTTTTGTCGTCGAAGCAAGGGTTGCTTCGCGCGAAGGGAGATGTCGGGATGGGATTGAGACCGCTGTGTGTGCTCACGCTGTGCCTGGTCATTGTCGCCTGCGCCGGCCCACGGTCGCGCTATCCGATCGAGGAAGCCAGCACCCGTGACGCACCGGCGGCGGCGGCGGCAATCTCGGAGTTTCGGCAAAGTCAGGGTCTCGGTCCAGTGGTTGTCGACAGCCGGCTAAACGAAGCCGCTCTCCAGCAGGCGAAGGCCATGGCGGCGAGCGACACGCTGTCTCACACGGTTGCCGGTAGCTTCTCCAGCCGCATGCAGGGCATGGGTTTCATCTGGGGCTACAGCGCGGAAAACCTCGGCATGGGCTATCGGGATCTCGCAAGCGCCATACGCGGCTGGAAGGCCTCCCCTGGCCACCGCCAGAACCTCCTCCTGCCGCAAGCGACCCGGATCGGTCTCGCGCGGGCGCGGGGGGCGGGCAAGAATTACTGGGCGCTCGTTCTAGCGAGCCCGGACATGACGCCGGATGGCCGCCCAAAGCTTTAGCGCTGTCACATGGATCAGCTAAAGCTTGAAAAACGCCGTGGATAGGACAACGAGTGAAGCGGATGCAGCGCTCTGATTCCGTCCGAGCTCCGGCATTCCCCGCCCCGCCCCCGAAAGCCTGAAGTAACCGGAGCCGAGTATGTCTGACGTCAGAGACACGACGGCTGAGGCGAACAGCTTTCGCAACGCGGATGGGGAAATCTGGCCGTCCGTCATCGAGCGCGCCGCGACGGCCATCCGCGCGGGCGACGGCGACGACCTGCGCGACTTGGTGGGAGACCTCCACGAGGCGGATGTGGGCTCCCTGCTGGAAGCGCTCCAGCCGGATGACCGTCCCCGGCTGATCAGCCTGCTCGGCAAGGACTTCGACTTCACGGCGCTCACTGAGGTCGATGACACCGTCCGCGAGGAAATCCTCGAGGAACTGTCGAACGACGAGGTCGCCGAGGGCGTTCGCGATCTCGACGTCGACGATGCCGTCTATATTCTCGAGGATCTCGACCACGACGACCAGGCCGAGATCCTGGAGAAGCTGCCGGCGCTGGAACGGATCGCGCTCCAGCGCGGCCTCGACTATCCCGAGGAATCGGCCGGTCGCCGCATGCAGACGGACTGCATCGCGGTACCGCCCTTCTGGAGCGTGCGGCAGACCGTCGATTACATCAGGGACACGGCGGACCTTCCCGACACCTTCTACGAGGTCTTCATCGTCGATCCCGCCCATCGCCTTCTCGGCGCGGTCCCCCTCGACAAGCTGATGCGGGCCCGGTGGGGCGATCGCATCGACACGATCGCCACCGAAGACCACCAGCGCGTCCATGCGACCGACGACCAGGAGAAAGTCGCGCTCCTGATGCAGCACTACAACCTCGTCTCCGTACCCGTCGTCGATGACAGCGAGCGCCTTGTCGGCGTCATGATGGTCGACGACATCGTCGACGTGCTCGACGAGGAGGCGGACGAGGACCTGAAGGCGCTGGGCGGCGTCAAGGCCGACGAAGAGCTGTCCGACAGCGTCTGGAATACGGTCAAGGGCCGTTTCCCCTGGCTGTTCGCCAATCTCCTCACCGCGCTCGTCTCGGCGAGCGTCATCGACACCTTCGAAGCCTCGATCCAGGCGATGGTGGCGCTCGCTGTCCTCATGCCGATCGTGGCGTCCATGGGCGGCAACGCGGGCACCCAGACCATGACGGTGACCGTGCGCGCCATCGCAACGCGCCAGCTCGGGCGGGCCAATGCCTGGCGCGTCATCCGCCGCGAGATGACCGTGGGGCTGATGAACGGCGTCGGCTTCGCGCTCCTGCTCGGCACCATGGCCGCGCTCTGGTCCGGCGTGGCGGGCCTCGGCGTCATCATCGGGCTAGCCCTCATGATCGTGCTGACCGCCGCGGCCATCGGCGGCATCCTTATCCCCCTCGCGCTCCACCGCTTCAAAATCGATCCGGCGGTGTCATCAGGCCCGTTCGTCACGACTGTCACCGATGTGATCGGATTCTTTTCATTTCTTGGCATCGCAACGCTGTGGCTAAGTCGGTCGTAAAGAGAACTTAAATCTTTTCAGTCAAAACGTTGATTTATGCTCGCGTTTTCCTCCCCCTCCCTTCGCAAAGCCCTGTGCGTGGTCGTCGCACTTGTCGTCAGCGCCTGCGCTGGACCGGCACGTGATCCCGTCCCCGAGGACTATCCTATCCACGGCATCGACGTGTCGCGCTGGCAAGGCGACATCGACTGGAACGCCGTGCGACGAGGCGGGGTCTATTTTGCCTGGATCAAGTCGACCGAGGGCGGCGACCACAAGGATCCCAAGTTCGAGCAGAACTGGTATGCGGCGAAAGCGGCCGGCGTGCCGCGCGGCGCTTATCACTTCACCTATTGGTGCCGGCCGGCGCGCGAGCAGGTCGAGTGGTTCAAGCAGGTCGTCCCGTACGATCCCGACGCGTTGCCACCGGTCCTCGACGTGGAGTGGAACGGACATTCCAAGACCTGCCCGAAGACCATTCCACGCGCCCAGGCGCGGGCGGAAATGCGCATCATGCTCGAGGAAATGGAGCGCGCCTATGGCAAACGGCCGGTGATCTATACCGACATCACGTTCTTCAACGACGTGATCAAGGATGACTTCGAGGCCTACCCGATCTGGGTCCGCAGCATCCGCCGCTATCCCACCAGCCGCTTCGACCACAGGAACTGGTGGTTCTGGCAGTATACGGCGGTGGGACAGGTTCCGGGCATCAAGGAGAAGGTGGACCGCAACGCCTTCTTCGGCACCGCATCGATGTGGGAAAAATTCCTTAATGGGCAGCTCTGACCGGTCGCGGTTGCCTGCGCCCTCTCCTCTTGGGCGCACCGCGACCGCTTCCTCCATCACTCTTGCATCACTCTTGCGATGACTTGTCACGCGGCCGCCGGTAAGCTGGCGGCCAAAGACAATGGCAAGGGAGGCGTCGATGGCGCCCGGCGCTTTTTCGGGATTGGGTTTCGGCTTGGGATTTGATCTCGGCGAGACCGCAGATGCCATCCGCGAGACGGTACGCAGCTTTGCGGCATCCGAAATAGCCCCCCGCGCCGAAGAGATCGATCGCAGCAACATCTTCCCGCGCGATTTATGGCCCGCCATGGGCGCGCTCGGTCTCCATGGCATCACCGTCGAGGAAGAGTACGGCGGAGCGGGCCTCGGCTATCTCGAGCATTGTATCGCGATGGAAGAGATCTCCCGGGCCTCGGCCTCGGTCGGCCTGAGCTATGGCGCCCATTCCAACCTCTGCGTCAACCAGATCCGCCGCAATGGCAGCGCGGCGCAGAAGGCGCGTTACCTGCCGAGGCTCATCACCGGCGAGCATGTCGGCGCGCTGGCGATGTCCGAGCCAGGCGCGGGCTCGGACGTGGTGTCCATGAAGACCCGCGCCGAAAAGCGCGGCGACCGCTACATCCTTAATGGCAACAAGATGTGGATCACCAACGGGCCGGTGGCCGATACGCTGGTGGTCTATGCCAAGATTGCCTCGGCCAAGACGGACCCAGCTGCCGGTCCCCGCGGCATCACCGCCTTCCTGATCGAGAAGGGCATGATGGGCTTCTCCACAGCGCAGAAGCTCGACAAGCTCGGCATGCGCGGCTCCGACACATGCGAACTGATTTTCCAGGACTGCGAGGTGCCGGCGGAGAACGTGCTCGGCACCGAAGGCGAAGGCGTCAAGGTGCTGATGTCCGGCCTCGACTATGAACGCGCGGTGCTCGCCGCCGGGCCCATCGGCATCATGCAGGCCTGCCTCGACGTCGTGCTGCCTTATGTGCATGAGCGCAAGCAATTCGGCCAGCCGATCGGGGAGTTTCAACTCGTGCAGGGCAAGCTCGCCGATATGTATGTCACCACCAACGCGGCGCGCGCCTATGTCTATGCGGTGGCCCGTGCCTGCGACCGGGGCGAGACGACCCGCCAGGACGCCGCCGGCGCCATCCTCTACGCCGCCGAGCGCGCGACCCAATGCGCCCTTGATGCCATCCAGCTTCTCGGCGGCAATGGCTACATCAACGATTATCCGACCGGGCGGCTGCTGCGCGACGCCAAGCTCTACGAGATCGGAGCCGGCACAAGCGAGATCCGGCGCATGCTGATCGGCCGCGAATTGTTTTCGAAGACAGCCTGACCCCCTGGTATCGCGGTGAGGGCCAATGATCGCGCTGTCAGCCTTGTTCGAGGGGCGCGACGCGGTCGTCCAAAGGTGGAAATCACAGCAAAGAATAATAGAGTGCGTTCGCGCACATCATGCGGCCCTTCCCGGAGCGGGATGTGAAGCGCCGATGCGCGCGATCGGCAGTCACGAAACGCATTGCCGCCCGGAGAAATTTGGAATTATTTTAAACAATGCGCATCTCCTCAGGAGAATTGCGAATTAATACTTATCCGATTGCATGAAAATTCACCGATGACAAATCGAGACTGATATTATATCGCACTCGAGAAGTGCTTGATGGATGTTATACTGAATTCGCGGCGCGCACTCTTGGGTTATTGGCAAATATCCAAGCGACCACATAACATTAGCTTGATTTATGACATTTGCGCGAATCCGGACGATCATGGCAGTGTCTTGAGATGATGCTGATGTTTGTCACGGTCGTCATCGAGTCGGCTGTGACGGGCTGAGGCCCTGTGTGGACCAAACGGACTTCGTAGCGATGACCTCACCTGCAACGACCGACCAGACGAATGGCGCTCCGGCGACGGATGCCAAGCAGACCTTCGGGACCGATGGGATCGCGCCGATGGAGCGCGCGAGCCTCGTGACCCGCATTCTGATGGGTATCGTCGGTTGGGCCGAGGGGCTGAACCTCAAATATTCCAAGGTCGGCAACCCGCCGGTCTACGATAAGGCCACATTCCCCTGGGCGCTCGAAATCGAGAAGGAATCGCATCTCATCCGCGCCGAGCTCGACAAGGTGCTGCTGCGCCAGAGCGAGTTGCCATCATTCCAGGACATTTCAACGGACGTTAAAACCATCAGCCAGGACACGGGCTGGAAGACGTTCTTTCTCGCCGGCTATGGGCTGAAGTCCGAGAACAACATCAAGCAATGCCCGGAAACCTGGCGCATCGTCCAGAAGATCCCGGGCCTGAAGACGGCCATGTTCTCCATCTTCGAGCCCGGCAAGCATCTGCCGGCGCATCGCGGGCCTTACAACGGCGTGCTGCGCCTGCATGTCGGCCTGATCGTGCCGGAACCGCGGGACAAGCTCGCCATCCGTGTCGACAAGCAGATCTGCCATTGGGAAGAAGGCAAGGCGCTGATCTTCGATGACGCCTTCAACCATGAGGCCTGGAACCATACAGACAAGACGCGTGTGGTCCTGTTCGTCGATTTCGTGAAGCCGTTGCGCTTTCCCGCGCGCCTGGTCAACTGGGCGCTCCTGAACATCGCGATCTTCACACCCTTCATCCGCGAGGGGCTCGACAATCACAACGAATGGGAAAAACGCTTCTATGCGGAGGCGGAAGCTCTCCGCAACAAGGCTAGCTGATCGCCTTCGCCCGAACCGGAGCCCGCCATGGCCACTGTCGCCTATCCCACCGTTCCCGCCAATGGAGCCAACATGCCCGTCCTCGGGCTCGGCACCTGGCAGTCCCGCAATGACGAGGCCGCAGCGGCGGTCGAGGCAGCACTCCAGAACGGCTACCGGCACCTCGACACGGCGATCGCCTATGACAACGAGGAGGCGGTCGGCGAGGGCCTGCGTTCCGCCGGCGTGCCGCGTGAGGGCATCTTCATTACCTCGAAGGTGCCGCCCGAACAGATCGGTTCCGGGGCTTTGGAGCGCGCGGCCGAGGCAAGCCTCAAGCGGCTGAAGCTCGACTATCTCGACCTCATCCTGATTCACTGGCCGAACCCATCCATTCCGCTCAAGGAATCGATGCGCGCGCTGAACGCGGCGAAGCGGGAAGGCCTTGTGCGCCATATCGGGGTGTCCAATTTCCCCGTCGCGCTGATCGAGGAAGCTGTTCACCACAGCGCGGAGCCGCTCGCCACCAACCAGTGCGAGTATCATCCGCGTCTGGACCAGAGCGCGGTTCTCGCGGCCTGTCGGCGCCATGGCATAGCCTTCACGTCCTACGCGCCTCTCGGCCGGACGAAGATCCTCTCGGATCCGGTGATCGCGGCGATCGCCGAGCGGACCGAGCGCACCCCGGCACAGGTCGTGCTCCGCTGGCATATCCAGCAACCGGATGTAGTCGCGATCCCGAAATCGCAGTCTCCGGATCGAATCGTGGAGAACAGCCGCATCTTCGATTTCGCGCTCGACGACGACGACATGGCGGCGATCTCGGCCCTGGCACGACCCGATGGACGGCAGATCAATCCGAGCTGGGGTCCGCAATGGGACGGCCCGAAATAGCCCGAATCCACGGCGATAGTCGACAGTCGACACCCGCCGGGGCGTGACCTCCCCGGGCGGGCGGCGTGTTGATCGTGACCGTGAGCTTTGCCATGATACTGCCTCCTGTCCGGGCTATAGGCTCCCCCATGAAGCGCTTCGGGCCGACCACATTCGCAATCGCCTGCCTCGCCGCCACCAGCGTTTTCGCGGGCGAGGAGGACACGGGCGCGAACGCCTTCGGGCTCGCCCCGAAGCTCGTCGCGACCCAGTCCGACAAGGAGGTCATCGAATCCTGCATCGCCGGCAGCGCCGAGTCGCCTTATGCCTGTATCGGCTCCGTCGCGGTGGTTTGCGTGAAGCTGACCATGCCGCAGGGAACCCGGCATGAGGCCTCCTGCACCGAGCGCGAGCGCATGGTCTGGCAGACGCGGCTGGAGGCTTCGATCACGGAGGTCAACCGCTCCCTGCCGGCCACCGCGCGGAAGCGCTTCGCCACGCTGCAACGCGCCTGGCAGAACTACTATAAGCTGAAGTGCGACTTCATAAGCGACGATCTCCCCGAGGACCGCTCGGTGACCATGCAAAAGGGATGCGAGCTACGCGAGATCGCGGCCCGCTCGATCGAGGTCGAGCGTTATCTCAAGCACCAGAAAAAGAGGCAGCGCAGTTGAGCGTCTGCTCCGGCACGCGATGAACTTTTGGCATTCCCTCTCCCACCCAACACGGCTGTTGCCGTGTTGGGCTCGACACGAATGCCAAGTTGGCAACAGCCAACTTGGCTCGGGGAGAGGGACAGGGTGAGGGTGACCCCCTATGTCGCCTGCCCTGACCCGGTTGCTGCGCAACCGACCTCCCCTGGCCCGGGAGAGGTGAACCCGGGCGCTGACAGGAGGCTGTTAAGCTTTGGCATTTTGAATGAACGGCTGGTTCTTTCAGTCGGACGCGCTCATGTTCTTTTACGCCTCGAAAATCATCTGGTTCCTGACGGCGCCATCAACGTTGATGATGGCCACCGTGTGCCTGGGCGCCTTGCTCCTCTTCACACGATTCTTCAAGATGGGCCGGTCCCTTGTCGTGCTCGGCGCGCTCGGCTTTCTCGTGTTCGGGTCGAGTCCCGTGCCGCGCCTGATGATCCGGGAGCTTGAGCGCCAGTTCCCGCCCATGACGCCCGCCATGACCGCGGAGACAGCCGCCGCCCGGCCGGTGGACGGCATCATCGTGCTCGGCGGCGCGCTCGATTACCGGCGCGGCCAGATGCGGCTGACCGACGCGGGCGCACGCGTATCGGCCGCGCTGGCGCTCGCCCACCAGCATCCCGAGGCGCGCGTCGTCTTCACCGGGGGGCATGACGCCATCCTTCTGCGCTCCCCCGTATCGGAGGCTGAGATGGCGCGCGGCCTCTTCCAGTCCGCGTCGCTTCCGGACAGCCGCGTGATCTATGAGGGCCAGTCCCGCAACACGCGCGAAAACGCCATCTTCACGGCGAAGCTGGTGACGCCGCAGCCCGGCGAGCGCTGGTTGCTCGTCACATCGGCCTTCCATATGCCACGCGCCATGGGCACGTTCCGCGCCGCCGGCTTCGATGTGGAGCCCTACCCAGTCGATTTCCGCGCTGACGACAGCATCGACGATATCAGGCCCTTCCGCATGGTCTCCGAGGGGCTGCGCCTCACCGACCTCACCGTGCGCGAGGCCATGGGGCTGATCGCCTATCGCCTCAACGGCTATACGGACGCCCTCCTGCCCTCGCCCACCAATGGCGGGAAAGCCGCGCCGCTCAATCGAGCCGCGGCGGCCCCAGCCGGTAGACACCCTTGAAATCAGCCGGATCGGCGGGCTTGCCCTTGCGATAGATGACGAGACGGCCTTCCTCGGCCAAGCGCACGGCCATCCGCCGCACAGGCTGCATGATACGCCCCCACGAATCCGGCGACGCGCCGGCTATGGCGCGTGCCACATCCGTCGGATCGAAGGTCTTGCCCGGCGCGCAGCGCGCGGCGAGATCGAGCATCGCCTTTTCGAGATCGGCCTCTGAAATCCGTATAAGCCCTGTCATTCCGCGTCACTCATTCCGTCTCACCCGTCCCTCGCGTCGCTGCCCTCGGGCCGGAGATCATCATCCGGGCCGAGCGCGGCCAGCGCCTCCGACGAGAACTGGCGGCGCCACATCACCGCCAGCACGCCCGATGTCGTCAGCATCAGCGCATAGGGATTGATGAACCAGCCGAGATAGGCAAGCGCAAAGAAGATCGAGCGCTGGCCGCGATTGAAATGGCGCGCGGCCGCGATGCTCATGTTGGCGGCGCGCCGCGCCGCCAACATCGCCTCCGGCCGCTCGCGATCGATGGCCATCGGCGTCGCCCCCATCAGGATCGCCGCATAGTTGAACAGGCGATAGGACCAGGCGAATTTGAAGAACGTGTAGCCGAAGATGAGAACGAGGCCGACGACCTTCACCTCCCAGGCCGCCCGCGACACCGGCACGCTCAACGGCAGATCGGCCAGGAAGGCGAGCGCCTCATCGCCGGAGCGCAGCAACGCCAGCGCGCCCCCAAGGGCGATGATGGAGCTCGACGCAAAGAAGGCCGCGCCGTTCTGCAAGGTCCCCATGATCGCGGTATCGATCATGCGCAGATCCCGCGAGAGCATCTGCTGCATCCAGAGATGGCGCGCGCGATGCATCCGACTGTTGAGGCCGCGCGTCGCGAAGCGGCTCTCCTCCACCATGAAGCGGTAGCCGAGCCAGGCCGCGACGAAGAACACCAACCCCACATAGTCGGCGACGGTCAATGGATGCCTCCTTCTCGACTCGCTCAGCCAGGACCATTGTCGAGGGAACGGTATAGCCGAAGGGGGCAAACGGATAAACGATGCTTTCTCAACAACAAGCCCGCCGAGCACCCAATAGGCTCGATATATTGCTCAACAGTGCGAAACGACTTCGGCGATTTTGTATATCCCGCGCCAATTGCAATCGAACCAGCAACAATCAGGCGCGCAGAGTAGTTATCTTGCTTAAGGACGTGTGAATTATTTCAAGCCGCCACGGTCCGGCGGGTGGGACGGCGGTAGTGATCGAGGTCTTCGACGACCGTCTCGGGCATGCCGCGCTGGCTGCGCAGGATGAAGGTCAGGAGCGTCTCGTCGACCTGGGCCGCCTCGCGGACGATTTCGTGGGCGAGGCGCAGCGCCACCGGGGTCGGGCCGCCGCCGGCGCCAAGCGAGACGACGAGCCAGTGGGCGTCCTCGCCGCGCACGATGCCGCTGGGACGCTCGCCCCACACCACATAGTCGACGATGAGAGCGATGACCACGTCGCCCCAGGCGCGTGTCGTGGGATTGACGATGCGATCGACGGCGATCAGCGCGTCCGCTTCCGCGCGGGTGGCGATGCCGTCCGCGAGGATGTCGGCCTGCAGCCGCTGCACGTCCTCATCCGAGATGCTGTTGTGATCGAGGGCCCTGTCCACGAATTCACGAAGCTTCTTGTTGATCATAACCGACGCCTCCGCGGCCTTATTTTTTGCCGCTTGATTGCCTTTGATGCGTCAACCTTCGTGCAACCCTCCTAGCCAACCCGTTAATGCGAAATGGTTGCCGGATTTTCAGGTTAAGCGATGCTGATCAGGTGTGGTTGATCAAATCTTGTCGGCTAAAGGTCGTGCGTTGAAAAGCTTGGCTTTCATTGGAAAATTGAAGCCAAACCCTTGCTTTACCCCGCATTAAGCAGAACCCTAGCTGAGCCTATTGAGATGCGATTTGCGCTTGGCGAGGCGTCCAGGGAGCGACCATGAGCAAGGATTTGGCCCTCGAAAAGGCCCAAAGGTTACTGGAGACATTGCCCCTTGTTGACGGTCATAACGACCTCCCCTGGGTCATCCGGATCGATCGCCAGGCGCGGGGCGACGTCGCCGCCTACGACCTCACCCGCGTCCATCAGAATACGGATACCGACATCCCCCGCATGAAGGCCGGGCGGCTCAGCGCGCAGTTCTGGGCCGCCTTCCTGCCAACGGCGGTGCCGCACCCCGCGCGGACCACGCTGGAGCAGATCGATCTCATCAGGCGCATGAACGCGCTTTACCCGGATGTCTTCCTCCCGGCGACGCGGGCGAGCGACATTCCCCGCGCCAAGACCCTCGGCAAGATTGCCTCCTTCATGACGGTGGAGAGCGGCGTCGGGCTGGAGAACAGCCTCGCGCCCCTGCGCATCTGGCAGGCCGCCGGCGTGCGGCTGATGACGCTCTGCCACAACGAGACGCTCGATTGGGTGGATGCGGCCACCGACGCCCCGCGCCATGGTGGCCTCACCGCCTTTGGCCGCGCCGTGGTGCAGGAACTCAACAGGCTTGGCATGATCGTCGACTGCGCCCATGTCTCGGCCGACGTCATGCATCAGGTCCTCGACATCTCGCTGGCGCCGATCGTCTTCTCGCATTCCAACGCGCGCGTCCTCTGCGACCATCCCCGCAACGTGCCGGACGATGTGCTCGACCGGGTGAAGACGAACGGCGGGATCGTCATGGCGACCTTCGTGCCGGATTTCATCAATCAGGCCTCACGTGACTGGACGCGCCCCTTCAAGGACGCCTACGGCAAGAATGCCGAGGGCATCGACGTGATGGCCGCGATGCGGGCGCGCGTCCGCGAGGCAGGAGCGCAGCCCCGCGCCACGCTGGAGCAGCTGGCCGATCATATCGACTATATCGCCAACCGCGTCGGCCCGGCCCATGTGGGGATCGGCTCGGACTTCTTCGGCGGCCCGACGCCGCAAGGGCTGGAGGACGTGAGCCGCTTTCCCCATCTCCTCGCCGAGATGATACGCCGGGGCTGGTCCGACGAGGCTGTCGCCGGGCTCGCCAGCGGCAATTTCCTGCGCGTCTTCCGCGCCGTTGAACGCGTCGGCGCCCGCCTGCGCAAGACCGAGACGCCGGCCCTCGGGCAGACCGGCGACTTTCCGGCGTGATCCCCGCGCCCGACCGCCGCGCCGTCCTCTGCCTGACTCCGGACGCGCGCTATTTCAAGGCGGCCGTCGTCGCGGCCCGCTCCATCCTGGCGGCGGAGCGGGATCTGCCGGCCGACATCGCCATCCTCTGCGACGCGGAGGATATCGCGCCGGGTTATGATGCCCTGCCGGCGGATATGCGCGCGCGCATCACCCTGTTGCCCTGGGAGAGGTCGTCAGAGACCGCCGCACTCCCGCTCGGGCGGCATGTCACCCAGGCCGCTTATCGCCGGCTGTTCCTGCCGGCGCTGCTGGGCGAGCGTTACCGGCGCATCGTCTACCTCGATTCCGACATGGTGGTCGTGCGTCCTGGCCTGTCGCGCCTGCTCAGGCTGGAGCTTGCCGGGTGCCCGGTTGCCGCGGCCATTGACATGATCTTCCTCAAGGATTTCGAGGACGGGCCGCTGACGGCGGAATTCCGCGCCTATCGCGCCGGCCTCGGCTTGCCGCTCGCCCAGCCCTACTTCAACTCCGGCCTTCTCGTCATCGATCCGGAGGCGTGGCGTGAACAAGCCGTCACGGAGAAGGCACTCGCCTTTCTCACGGCTGCGCCGGCACGCTGCCTGTTCCACGATCAAAGCGCCCTCAACGCGGTGCTGCAGGGCAATTGGCTTGCCCTGTCACCCCGCTACAACTTCATGGGGGACTTCCAGCTTCTCGATCTGGAAGCGCTGATCGCGCCGGTGGTGATGCATTTCGTCAATCATCCAAAGCCCTGGCACTTCATGGACTGGGCGGGCGAGGATCGCTTCGCGCGGATCTATCGGGAGGGTTTTGCGGCCACGCCCTGGGCGAACGACGCCCTGCCCTCACCTCATGCCTTGCGGGAGCCCACGCCGTTGTCAGCGGCCTTCACGGCTTTTCGCCGGAGGCTCCTCGCCTATCTCAGAACCCAGGCCTTCGCCGACACCCCATCGGGCTGGCCCTGATCACATTCAGATCACGCGCGCGACAGGGCGAACAGATGGGCGGCGGCGGCGAAGTCGAGCCAGCGCGCTTCGCGCCGGGCGCTGGCTTCCTCATCCTCGCCCCAGACTTCGATCTGGGCATCCTCGTCCACATGGGCCGCCGTCCAGGCCTCGCCCGGCGACAGATGCCCCTCGGCGACGGCCAGCGCCAGCAACACCGAGCCGCTGAGCGTCGTCATCACATTGAGCGCGGCCAGGGCGAAGGGTGTGGGATAGGTTGCGACCCGCGCCGCCACCGCAGCAAGAGCCGCAGCCGGCTGCTCCACATGCATCACCCCTTCCGCGAGAATGAAACGCGCCCCGAGCTCCGCCCTCGCCCAATCGAGGACCGGGTCCCACAGCGCCACCTGACGCGCGACGAGTTTCTCCGGATGATCGGCGCGGTAGCAGAGGAGATCGGAGCCCGCATAGCGGACGACCTCGGCGGCGACCGCCTCCCCATTGTCAGCCACCCCGTCGATGGCTGAATTGGCGAGCCTGGTCAGCGGCATCCGGCGTGGATCGATGACATCGTCCTGCGCAGCCCATTCGGCGGCGACAGCCTCGGCCATCGCCTGCGTTGGAAACTGGAGCGGCTTGCGCCCCGGTGTCCGCGCGCCGCGTCCGTCGAGCACCAGCGCAAAACCGTCCGGCCGCGCGTCCACGCCAGCCACGGTGTAGAAGCGCTTCGGGAGAGCGGGGGAAGGCGATTCAGGCGGCATGGGGAGGCTGTTCCTTATCAACGCAAGGCTGGCGGCATCCCTCTCTTTAACCGCGATCTCTCCTGTTGGCCAAGAAACGTCCGCAGGAGGGGCACGGGAGGCGCGCCTGTGGAAAAACACCCCGCCGGCCTGGCTGGCGCGCTTTTGCTGTTCGCCTCAGCCGTCACACTTGCCCTGTCGGGTCGTCACTTGCTTTGTCGGGTCATCACTTACCCTGTTTGGCGAGCCAGCCCTGCATGAAGGCGATTTCCTTGTCCTGCGCGGCGACGATCTCTTCGGCGAGCTTGCGGATCTGTGGATCCTTGCCGTGCTCCAGCACGATCTTCGCCATGGCCACGGCGCCCTCGTGATGCGGGATCATCTGGCGGACGAAATCGACGTCCGCATTTCCGGTGTAAGGAATGCTCATCGCGCCATGCATCGCGGCATTGGCCGCCTCATAGGCTTTCGTGGAAGGCGACGCGGCGGGGGCGGCCTGCGCAGGCGCACCATGGCCCGCATGCGGATTGGCTGGCTGCGCAAGCGCGGGCTGCACGGCCAGCGTTGCGAGGATGGCGGCGGCGGCAATGAACTGCGATTGAAAGGACATCCGTGTCTCCCGTAGCCTGCGGAAACGCCTTCTGGCATTACCGAGTCCCGGTCAGGTCACGGCCTCCCCCGTGGGAAGGTCAAGAGACTGCCAAACGCAGCCGCACGGCTTACTCCTCCGGCGCCTCGACGATTGGATCGTACAGGCTGGTATCGAAGCCCAGCAGGTTCCACGTCTGCTGCATATGCGGCGGCAGAGGCGCCGTGACATCGATGGGTTTGCCGGTGCGCGGATGCGGAATGACGATGCGGCGTGCAAGGAGATGCAGCTTCTTCTGGATGCCGCCGGGCAGCTCCCAGTTCTCGATGTCGAAATATTTGGGATCGCCGACGATGGGATGGCCGATATGGGCGGTATGGGCGCGCAGCTGGTGCGTGCGCCCGGTGACCGGTTTCAGCGAAAGCCAGGCGAGCTTCTGCGCCATCGTATCGACGAGCGCATAGTAGGTCACAGCGTGGCTGGCGCCGTCGTCCCCGTGCCGGGCAACGCGCATGCGGGCATCGCCGTCGAGGGCCTCCTCCTTGGCCAGATAGGTGGAAATGCGGCCCTGCTTCACGCGCGGCACGCCCGCCACCAGCGCCCAATAGATCTTGCGGGCGGAACGTGACCGGAAGGTCTTGGCAAGCGTCGATGCTGCAAGCCGCGTCTTGGCGATCACGAGGCAGCCAGCGGTGTCCTTGTCGAGGCGGTGCACAAGGCGCGGCTTCTGACCGTCGGCGTCACGCAGGGCCTCAAGCAGGCCATCGACATGCCGCGTGGTGCCGGAGCCACCCTGAACGGCCAGTCCCATCGGCTTGTTGAGGACCATCACGTCACTGTCTTCATAGAGCGTGATGGACTTCAGGAACTCAGCGTCCTCCTGATCACGACCGGCCGCGCGCACGGGCGCTCGCCGCTCCTCGAGCTTGAGCGGCGGGATGCGGACGGATTGGCCTGAAGCCAGCCGCTCATTGGGCTTGGCGCGCTTACCGTCGATGCGCAGCTCGCCCTTGCGGACGATCCGCTGGATATGGGTGAAGGCGAGTTGCGGGAAACGCGCCACAAGGAAGCGGTCGACCCGCATATCCGCCTCGTCAGGCGTCACGACGAGCGTCTGCACGCCGGTCGCCAGGGTCTCGGTCGCCTCAGCCTTCTGCCTTTGCTTGGGCGAATTCTGTTTGGGCGAGTTCTGCTTGGGCGAGTTCTGCTTGGGCGAGACATTCGAGGCCGTGGAGGCTGACCGCGCCTGCGACGGAGCCTTGCGGGCGGGCTTCCCATCATGCGAACGACGATCCTCGGCACTATCGCTTGCGGCGCGGGAGCGCCGGTCGCCTGCCGCCGGCTTCGACGCGTTGGTCGATGGCCGGGAAGACCGCTGGCGAGGCTTCGTCGAGCCTGCTTCAAAAGCGTCTGCCTCGCCGTAGGCCTCTCGCGGCATGCTGCGTCTCTCGGTCGAGCGCGCAACGCGTGGCTCGCCGCCAGCCGCACCCTTCGGCGCATAGGGGCCCTTGGACGCATAGATTCCCTTGGGCGCAGATGCCCCCCTCAAACCAGCGCCTCGCGGCGACGGCGCGCGTCCGGAGGTGGAACCGCTACCCTGCCCCTTCGAGCCACTACTCCGGCCACGCGGCGGCCTGCCCTTGTTCTCACTCATGGAAAGCTTCTCACGCAAGGTTCCGGACAATGGCAAGCCCCGCAGCGAGCGCCAGAATCGAAATGACAACGGAGCCCAGGATATAGCCCAGGGCCGGGATCCACTCACCCCGCTCCCATAGCACCACGGCATCGAGGGAAAAGGACGAGAAAGTCGTATAGCCGCCCAACACGCCGGTTGCCATGAACAAACGCACGGATTGTGACCAGTCGACCTCTGTTTTGAAGGCCAGCCAGCCGGCGACGAGCCCCATGACGAGCGAACCCGTCACGTTGATGACAAAAATCCCCCAGGGAAACTGAGCGCCAAACAGGCGGCCGACGCCCGTATTGACGAGATGCCTAAGGCATCCTCCGAGACCCGCTCCCAGAAACACAAGCAGCAGCGATTGCATGAAAGGACCTTGATCAATCTAAAGCCGCCCTTGTGTAGCGCGCCAAGAAAACCGCGGCCAGCATGCAGGCAGGGCATCAAACGCAAGCTTCCCAACAGCCGATGCGTCGAAATGAAAAACATCGCTGTGATCCATGAGGCATCAGATTTTGTGGGATTCTGCCGTGAAAATCATCGCGTTTTTGGTGCCGATCGTTTTGCTCGCCGGCTGCGGGGGGCGCGAAGCCCACCCTGTTGCCGCAACGTCCCCAACAGATGCAACGAGCACGTGCTCCTCTCTCTTGGCGGAGTATCAGGCCAACGCGACGCAGATTTCCACCAAGATCGGCGAGCGGGCGACCAACAATGGCAAAAACGCCGTCGTTGGCGTGGGAGGGCTGTTGTTCCCGCCCGCCTTGTTCTTCATGGATCTGAAAAGCTACGAGAAGGCCGAGGTCGAGGCGCTGGAGGCGCGCAATCGCGTGCTGATAGGCTTGATGGAAGCCAAGCGTTGCTGAACCTCATGACTGGCCTCGCCGCTCGGCCCTGAGCTTCTCCCACCAGTCGAGCCGCTTGCGGATCTCACGCTCGAAACCACGCTCGACAGGCGCATAGAAATGCTGGCGCCCGAGCGCCTCGGGCCAATAGTCCTGGCCTGAGAAGGCATCGGGCTCGTCATGGTCATAGGCATAGCCGGCGCCGTAGCCCTCGCCCTTCATGAAGCGGGTCGGGGCATTGAGAATGACCTTCGGCGGCATCAGCGAGCCGCCCTGCTTCGCGACGGCCTTGGCGGCGCTGAAGGCCTTGTAGGCGGCATTCGACTTCGGCGCTGTCGCCAGATAGATCACCGTCTGCGCCAGCGCGAGCTCGCCCTCGGGCGTGCCGAGAAAATCATAGGCGTCCTTCGCCGCGTTGGCGACGACCAGCGCCTGCGGATCAGCGAGGCCGATGTCCTCCACCGCCATGCGTACCAGCCGGCGGGCGAGGAACAACGGATCCTCCCCTGCGTCGAGCATGCGCGCGAGATAGTAGAGCGCGGCGTCCGGATCTGACCCACGGATGGTCTTGTGCAGCGCGGAGATAAGGTTGTAGTGCCCCTCCTGCGCCTTGTCATAGATAGGCGCGCGGCGCTGCACCACCTCCTGCAACGCGGCGGCGGTGAACACCTCGCCCTCGCCGGCGGCGCGCCAGATTTCCTCGGCAAGCGTCAGCGATGCCCGGCCGTCGCCATCGGCCATGTGGACCAGCGCGAGCCTTGCGCCCTCGTCGAGTGGAAGTGGTTTTCCCTCGATTTCCTCGGCCCTTGCGAGCAATCCCTGAATCGCATTCTCATCAAGGGCGCGGAAGGTCATCACCCGCGCCCGCGACAAAAGCGCGGCGTTCAGCTCGAAGGAAGGGTTTTCCGTCGTCGCGCCGACGAGCGTGATCGTGCCATCCTCCATGACCGGCAGGAAGGCGTCGAGCTGCGCGCGGTTGAAGCGGTGGATCTCGTCGACGAACAGCAACGTGCCCTGCCCGACCGCCCGGCGGCCACGCGCGACGTCGAAGGTCTTCTTCAGGTCTCCGACGCCGGAAAAGATCGCAGACATGGGCTCGAACACGAGATCCGTCTCATGGGCGAGGAGCCGCGCGACCGTCGTCTTGCCCGTCCCCGGTGGTCCCCAGAAGATGAGGCTGCCGATAGAGCCCGATCGCAGCAGACGCGTGAGCGCGCCGTCCGGCCCGACGAGATGATCCTGGCCCACGACCTCGCTCAGCCGCTGCGGGCGCAGGCGATCCGCCAGCGGGCGGGGCGCCCCGCGGTCAAGACCCGCTGATGCGAAGAGATCAGACATCGAGAAGATCACACATTGCGAAGATCAGACATGGATCTATTCCAGTCCCTAAGGCGATCCAAGGCGATCGCGTCCGCCGGCAGGCTAACCGCCGAACATGGTGGTGAGCACCTGTCCCTTGCGATTGATGGTGATCTGCCAGTAATTCGGGCGGCTGCGCATCGCCCTGTCAAGGTCGCGCGTCGTCTCGACCTCGTCGCCATTGACCGCGAGAATAGCGTCTCCGATCTGAAAGCCGAGCCGTTGCGCCGCCGAGCCTTGTTCGAGTTCCTGAAGCACGACGCCCTTGCCCAGGCCCTGCACGGACAGTTCCTCCGCGACAGCCGGCGACAGATTGACGATCGTTGCGCCACGCAGCGGTGAATTGCTGGCGATCGTCATTGGATCCCGGGCGGGCTTCTCAGGAGCGGCCGCAAGGTCCAAGGAGACATCCGAGCGCTTGCCACCCCGCAGGATGGTGAGGTTCGCATGGCCACCCAAGGGCCGGGTGGCGAAGCGGTATCCGAAACCGTCCGGATCCTCGACAGGCTGCCCGTCGACCGCGATGATCACATCGCCTGTCTTGAGGCCTGCGGCACTCGCGGGACTGCCCGGCAGGGTCGAGACCACGAGCGCGCCGGTCGGCCGGTCCATGCCCATGCTCTCCGCGATGTCAGCCGAGACCGTCTGCAGCCGCCCGCCGAACCAGGGACGCCGCACCGACTTGCCGCCTTCCCTGGCAGAGGCGAGGACCGTGCGCACCATCGCCGCCGGCACGGCGAAGCCAATCCCCATGCTGCCGCCGGAGCGCGAAAAGATCGCGGTGTTGATGCCGATCACATGCCCGCTCGCGTCGACCAGCGGCCCACCGGAATTGCCGGGATTGATCGCGGCGTCGGTCTGGATGAAGGACTGGAAATCGCTGATGCCGACCTGCGTGCGGGCGAGCGCCGAGACGATGCCCTGGGTGACAGTCTGGCCGACACCGAAGGGATTGCCGATGGCGATGACGAAATCGCCCACTTCCATGGTGTCGTCGCTGCCCAGCGGCGCGGTGGGGAACGGCCCCTTCCCCTTCATCCGCAGGACGGCGAGGTCACTGCGTGGATCACGCAGCACGATCTCCGCCTCGAACTCGCGCTTGTCCGCCAGGGCTACCTTGACCTCGGTCATATTCTCGATGACGTGGTTGTTGGTGATGACGAGCCCGTTCGCATCGACGATCACACCCGAACCGAGCGAGCGCTGCACCCGGTCCTGGGGCACCCCGAAGCCGTCGTCGCCGAAGAAGCGGCGAAAGAAGGGATCGTCGAAGAAAGGGTTCTGCGGCCGCTTTTCAACCCGCGCGCCATAGACATTGACCACGGCGGGGGTCACCTGCTTGACCACGGGCGCCAGCGAGAACTGCACCTGGGCACGGTTCTCGGGCACCGCGCGCTGCTGGGCCGCCGCCGGCAAGGAGGTCACCAGCAAGGCGAGCGCTGAAGCACAAGCGAAAGTACGAAGCATCGGCGAAAATTCCTGTTGTCGTGCCAGAGCTATAAGCTGCTCCGAGATTGCGCGCAAAGCACGGCAGCGTGGCGTTTCCGTCCACGCCTCACCGTGCCGTCACCGTGCTCCCGCGCGCTCTAGAAGCCGCACGATCTCAGCCTGGCCCTTGCGGCGCGCGTGCCGCAAGGCCGTCACCCCGTCGCGGTCCGCGAGATTGACGTCGGCTCCCTTGTCGATGAGCAAGCGCACGATCTCCACATGCGCCGGACCACCATTGCCGAGGATCACGGCCTCAAGCAGGCCCGTCCAGCCGAGCCGATTGACATGGTCGGCATCAACGCCGCTATCCAGCAGCAGTTTCACCACAGCCACATGGCCGCGCTCGCAGGCCGGGATCAACGCCGTACCGCCATAACGATTCGTGCTTTTGAGGTCGGCACCCGCCGCCAAAGTCATTGCGAGAATGTCCAGCCGTCCCGCAGCCCCCGCATAGAGATAGGGACTGTCCAGCTGTTCATCCTGCGCGTTCACGTCGGCGCCTGACTCGATCAGCAGGCGCGCGACCTCGGGCTTGTCGGCGATCGTGGCGAGGAGGAGTGCCGTGCGGCCCCGGCCATCGCGACTGTCCACCACGGCGCCCTCGCCGAGCAGACGCTGCACGGTCCGGGTGTCGCCGCGCGCGGCGGCCTCCAGAAAATGCCCGGGCATCGCATCCCTTCCTGTCGCGCCAGAGGCCGAGCTGCTGCTGGCCGCCACGCTCCGTCCGGCTCCCAGAAGTCCGAAGGCCGTCGAGACAGCCATCAGCGATCGGCGATTGAGCCTCATATGGTGTCCCTCCCCGGCCAGCGATACCTCCACGACAAGACCGTCGGTCGCGGACTCACCCAAGTTCAAGATCCCGCCCAAGTTCAAGATCCCGCCCAAGTTCAAGATATGGGCCGCTTCATCGACGTGAATGGGACCAGACGATCACATTCACGTCCGAATGGTTTTGGCGCGACATAGCGCGCTGAAAAGCAAAAGGGCGGCTCGAAGCCGCCCCTCAGACCAATCTGCAATCCGATGCGGATTACGCAGCGTCGCTCTCGACGACCTCGTGATTCTGGCTCGGGCCGGAATCCAGACCCTTCGCATCGACGTCGCGATCGACAAACTCGATCACGGCCATCGGCGCGCCATCGCCGTAACGGAAGCCGGCCTTGAGCACGCGGGTGTAACCGCCGTTGCGCTCCTTGTAGCGCGGGCCGAGCACCTCGAACAGCTTCTTCACGACAGCCACATCGCGAACCTGCGCAATCGCCTGGCGACGCGCATGCAGATCGCCGCGCTTGCCGAGCGTGATCAGCTTCTCGACGACCGGACGCAGGTCCTTGGCCTTCGGGAGCGTGGTGACGATCTGCTCGTGCTTGATAAGGGCGGCAGACATATTGGCGAACATCGCCTTGCGGTGTTCGGCGGAGCGGTTGAACCGGCGGTGAGCGAAACCGTGACGCATCTGGCATCTCCTTGTTTGTACGACCGCCGTGCCACGGAACGGTCGCTGCTGATATCCGCGGGCCCGGCTATCGGGCCCCGGCAGCGTGCTTCATGAGAGAGCCGGCTTGAGGCCGGCTCCGTAGTGATCAGTAGTGCTCTTCGAAGCGCTTCGCGAGCTCTTCGATGTTGTCCGGCGGCCAGCCGGTAACTTCCATGCCAAGGTGCAGCCCCATCGAGGCCAGCACTTCCTTTATCTCGTTCAGAGACTTGCGCCCGAAGTTCGGCGTCCGCAGCATCTCGGCTTCCGTCTTCTGGATCAGGTCGCCGATGTAGACGATGTTGTCGTTCTTCAGGCAATTCGCGGAGCGCACGGACAACTCGAGCTCGTCCACCTTCTTGAGGAGAGCCGGGTTGAAAGGCAGCTGCGGCGTGGAGATCGAGGTCTCCTCGCGGCGCGGCTCCTCGAAATTGACGAAGACCGCCAGCTGGTCCTGGAGGATACGGGCCGCATAAGCAACTGCGTCCTCGGCCGACACCGAGCCGTTCGTCTCGACCGTCATGGTCAGCTTGTCATAGTCGAGGATCTGGCCCTCACGGGTGTTCTCAACCCGGTAGGAGACCTTCTTGACAGGGCTGTACAACGCGTCGACGGCGATAAGGCCGATCGGCGCGTCCTCAGGACGGTTACGCTCGGCCGGGACATAGCCCTTGCCGGTGTTGACCGTGAACTCCATGCGGATCTCGGCACCGTCGTCGAGCGTACACAGCACGAGTTCCGGATTGAGGATCTGCACATCGCCGACGGTCGCGATATCACCCGCGAAGACCGGTCCCGGTCCCTGCTTGCGCAGCGCCATCCGCTTCGGACCCTCGCCCTGCATCTTGATTGAAATCATCTTGATGTTGAGGACGATGTCCGTGACGTCCTCGCGGACACCGGCGATCGATGAAAACTCGTGCAGCACACCGTCGATATGGACGGCGGTCACGGCGCCGCCCTGCAGCGACGACAGCAGCACCCGGCGCAAGGCATTGCCGAGCGTCAGACCGAACCCGCGTTCCAGCGGCTCGGCGACCACCGTCGCAATCCGCTTCGGATCGTCTCCGGGGGTGACGTCAAGCTTGCTCGGCTTGATCAGTTCTTGCCAATTCTTCTGGATCACGACCGCACCTCATGCCAGTCCAAAGATCAAACGGCGCCATCCAATCGCTCCGTCTGATCAAAGCCAACGTTATGCGACAGCCTGCACTGCCTTGGCGGTCCGAATATCAGTCCAGCGGGAGTGAAATCCGAAACCGCATGAATTCACCGGTCTGCCGCATATCGCATCCGACGAAAGCCGGTTACGCCCGAATTGACGCCCGGCTCGATCGAAAGCGATACGCCTGCGACCGCGTCAGACGCGACGACGCTTGCGCGGACGGCAACCGTTATGGGGGATCGGCGTAACATCACGGATCGACGTCACCGTGAAGCCGACCGACTGCAGCGCACGGAGCGCCGACTCACGTCCCGAACCAGGGCCGGACACCTCGACCTCAAGCATGCGCATGCCGTGCTCGGCAGCCTTGCGCGCCGCATCTTCAGCCGCAACCTGCGCCGCGTAGGGGGTCGACTTGCGCGACCCCTTGAAACCCATCGAACCGGCGGACGACCAGGAAATGGTGTTGCCCTGAGCATCGGTGATGGTGATCATCGTGTTGTTGAACGAGGCGATCACATGGGCGACGCCAGACACGATATTCTTACGTTCGCGACGGCGGACGCGGGCGACTTCTCTTGCCATTGTCTCTTCTATCCAATCCTTCAAGCGCGCCCGTGATACCAGGCGCTCGGGACAAATGCCGGAACATCCGGCAACCATGACAACCACCCCAGACACCATGCGGGCCTGGGGTCAAACGACTTAACCGACAGACGAGCAGCGCGCCCGCAACCGATTACTTCTTCTTACCGGCGATCGGCTTGGCCTTGCCCTTGCGGGTGCGCGCATTGGTGTGCGTGCGCTGGCCGCGTACCGGAAGGCTGCGGCGGTGACGCAGGCCACGGTAGCAACCAAGGTCCATCAGACGCTTGATGTTCATCGACACATCGCGACGGAGATCACCCTCGACCAGATAATCACGATCGATAGTCTCGCGGATCTGCAGCACTTCCTGGTCGGTCAGCTGGTTCACGCGACGATCAGCCGGAATGCCGACCTTCTCGCTGATCTCCTGCGCCTTCCTGGCACCGATACCGTGAATATACTGCAGCGCGATCACCACGCGCTTGTTCGTCGGAATGTTGACGCCTGCGATACGGGCCACGTTCCAGTCTCCTCAACCCTTAACATCGAAGCCGGAGCTTCATGCGGTTCGATAATGTGCCAACTCCGGGATACCCCGGAGGAATAGTCTTGCGAACGGCCCACACGACAACACCGGCCGGCACCCCTTTTGCTCAGGACACCGGCTCGGTCACAGACTAACGTCGGCAGATTCCTGTCTTTAGGCGTTCATACAAGTTTCGTCAACCTTATCTATCGAATTCAGCCGCCAACGATCGAGCGAATCGCCGTGGTGACATCATCGATAGGTGCCATTCCGTCCACCGTGCGCAAGGTGCCCTTGCTGCCATAGTAGTCGGTCAGCGGCGCGGTCTGCTGCCGGTAGGCCTCAAGCCTCGTCCGGAAGACCTCGGGATTGTCGTCCCGACGCACGGGCTCGCCACGCTCCTCGGCCTCCCTGGCCCGCCGAACGATCCGGTCCACGAGAATCCCCTCGTCGACCTTCAACTCGATGATGGCATCGAGCTGCATGCCCTTCTGCTCAAGCATGCGGTCGAGGGCGTCAGCCTGTCCAACCGTCCGCGGAAAACCGTCGAGAATGAACCCCTTGCGCGCGTCGGGCTCCTCGATGCGCGAGGCGACGATCGAAACGACGAGATCGTCGGGGACAAGCGCCCCCTGATCCATCAACTCCTTCGCCTGCAGGCCGACGGGTGTCTTGGCCGCAACCGCGGCCCGCAACATGTCGCCCGTCGACAGCTGCGGAATACCGTGGCGTTCCACCAGACGCGCCGCCTGCGTGCCCTTACCGGCACCCGGAGGTCCGAGTAGGATCAGTCTCATTTCCGCCTTGCCCCCTTCAACTTCGACTTCTTGATGAGCCCTTCATACTGATGGGCCAACAGATGCCCGTGCACCTGCGCCACCGTGTCCATCGTGACGCTGACCACGATCAGCAGCGATGTGCCGCCAAAATAGAAGGGAAGCGCCGCATAGGAAATCAGGACCTCAGGGATCAAGCAGATCAAAGCGAGGTAGGCCGCACCGACCACGGTGATGCGCGTGAGCACGTAGTCGATGTACTGCGCCGTGCGGTCGCCAGGCCGGATGCCGGGGATGAAGCCGCCGTGCTTCTTGAGATTGTCCGCGGTCTCGTTCGGATTGAACACGATCGCCGTATAGAAGAACGCGAAAAACACGATCAACAGCACATACAGGATCATATAGAGCGGACGACCGTGCGCGAGATAGGTCGAGAGCGTCGCCAGAATGCCTGTGCCGCCGCCCTGCGCCTGCGAGAAGCTCGCGAATGTGGTGGGCAGCAGAAGGAGCGACGAGGCAAAGATGGGCGGAATAACGCCAGCCGTATTCAGCTTGAGCGGCAGGAACGAACTTTGCCCCTCGTACAGCTTATTGCCGACCTGACGCTTCGGGTAGTTGATGAGCAGGCGGCGCTGGGCGCGCTCCATGTAGACGATCAACGCGATACAGGCGACCGCCATCACGATGACGCCGAGGATCAGGCCCGTCGAGACAGCGCCCTGACGGCCGAGCTCAAGCGTCCCGGCGATAGCCTGAGGCAGCTCCGCGACGATGCCCGCGAAGATGATCAACGACGTTCCGTTGCCGATGCCGCGAGAGGTGATCTGCTCGCCGAGCCACATCAGGAACATCGTGCCGCCGGTCAAGGTGATGACCGTCGTGATCCGGAAGAACACGCCCGGGTCGGCCACCATGTTCCCAGAGCCTTCGAGGCCGATCGAAATGCCATAGGCCTGGAACACCGCCAGAATGACCGTGAGATAGCGGGTATACTGGTTGATGACCTTGCGTCCCTGCTCGCCCTCTTTCTTGAGGGCCTCGAGCGTGGGAACGACGCTGGTCAGCAGCTGGATGATGATCGATGCCGAGATATACGGCATGATGTTGAGCGAGAAGATAGCCATACGGCTAACCGCTCCGCCCGAGAACATGTTGAACAGCCCCAGGACACCGCCCTGCGTCTGGCGGAAAAGCTCGGCGACCGCTTCCGGATTGATGCCGGGAAGCGGGATATAGGTGCCAAGCCGATACACGAGAAGCGCACCCAGCGTAAACCAGATGCGCTTCTTGAGTTCCTCGGCCTTCGCCAGAGCCCCGAAGTTTAGATTTGCTGCAAGCTGTTCAGCTGCCGACGCCATCGATGATCAATCCCGCAAAGGCTTCGTGGCGGCGCCGGCTACCCGACAAGGGTGCCCCGCCGCCACTGGCTTAGATAGGGGTTCGCCTACGCTTCTGCAGGTGCTGCAGCGCTCAGAATTTTCACCGAGCCGCCCACCTTCTCGATAGCGGCGATCGCTGACTTCGACGCGCCGGCCACCTCGAAGATAAGCTTCGACGTCAGTTCACCCTGCCCCAGGATCTTGACCCCGTCGCGCGCCTTGGAAACGACGCCCGCCGCGATCAGCACTTCCAGGGTGACGGGGCTCGCCACATCGAGCTTGCCCGCGTCGACGGCCGCCTGAACCCGGCCGACGTTAACCTCGTTGAGGTCGCGCCGGAAGGGGTTCCAGAAGCCGCGCTTCGGGAGGCGACGATGGATGGGCATCTGCCCGCCCTCGAAGCCCTTGATGGCGACGCCTGAACGGGACTTCTGACCCTTGACGCCGCGGCCGCCGGTTTTGCCCTTGCCCGAGCCGATACCACGGCCGACACGCATGCGGCCCTTGGTTGCGCCGGGATTATCGCGAATGTCTGTAAGTTTCATCGACATTCTCCTCACCGTGCTGCCGGCGTGTCTTCAACGACGCGCACGAGGTGACGAACCTTGTCGATCATCCCGCGGACAGCCGGTGTGTCCTCGAGAACCGAACGACGGTGAAGCTTGTTGAGACCCAGGCCGATCAGCGTTGCACGCTGCGCGGCGACGCGGCGGATCGGGCTACCGATCTGCTCGACCGTGACGGTCTTCTTCTGAGAGGATTGAGCCATTGTTCAAGCCTCCTCACGCTTCGGCGCCGGCCGCGTCGCTCATATCAGCATCGCGACGACGGGACTGGAGGGCGGACACCTTGAGGCCACGGCGGGCCGCAACGGAACGCGGGCTATCTTCGCGCTTGAGCGCGTCGATCGTGGCGCGAACCAGGTTGTACGGGTTCGAGGAACCGAGCGACTTCGCGACGACGTCGTGCATGCCGAGCGTCTCGAAGACGGCGCGCATCGGGCCACCGGCGATGATACCGGTACCGGCTGGCGCTGCACGCAGGATCACCTTGCCCGCGCCCCAACGGCCGGCAACGTCGTGATGCAGCGTCCGGCCTTCCTTCAGCGGGATGCGCACGAGCGCGCGCTTGGCCGCTTCAGTCGCCTTGCGGATCGCTTCCGGAACTTCGCGGGCCTTGCCATGGCCGAAACCGACCCGGCCCTTCTGGTCACCGACGACCACGAGGGCGGCGAATCCAAAACGGCGGCCACCCTTCACGACCTTGGCAACACGGTTGATGTGCACCAACCGATCTACAAACTCGCTGTCGCGCTCCTCACGGTCACGCGGCTGCTGACGGTCTCTCGCCATACCTTTGTCTCCACTTTCGCAGGGCGGCGGCCCCGCTCGCTTCGAACCACACCAAATCCGCCGCTTTCGAACCGGGGAAGCGCGAGAACAAGATCCGCGATTCCCAAAAACAAGACCACCGCGTAACCGGTTGCTTGCTCTCGCACAAGCCCCGGTGACGCGGCGGACCTGAATAAGTCGAATTAAAAGCTCAAGCCACCTTCACGCGCGGCTTCGGCCAAAGCCTTGACACGCCCGTGATAAATGAAGGCGCCGCGATCGAAGATGACGTCCTTGACGCCAGCGGCAACAGCACGCTCCGCGATCAGCTTGCCGATCGCGGCCGCCGCCTCGACGTTGGCGCCGCTCTTCAGCTGTTCGCGCACATCCTTCTCCAGGGATGACGCGGCAGCCAGCGTGCGGCCGGCCACATCGTCGATAACCTGGGCGTAGATCTGCTTCGAGGTGCGATGCACCGACAAACGCGGCCGTCCGTTCGCAGCAGCGCGCAGAGCGCGGCGAACACGCGCCTTGCGACGCTCAGTGGTTCCGAGTTTCTCCGCCATGGTCGGCCCCTTACTTCTTCTTGCCTTCCTTGCGGAAGATGAACTCGTTGGCGTATTTCACGCCCTTGCCCTTATAGGGCTCGGGACCGCGGAACTCGCGGATCTCAGCAGCGGCCTGACCGACCTTCTGCTTGTCGATGCCGGCGACGACGATCTCCGTCGGCTTCGGCGTCGTGATCGTGAGCCCAGCGGGGATCTCAAAGTCGATGTCGTGGCTGTAGCCGAGCGACAACTTGAGAACCTTGCCAGCGACCGCAGCCTTGTAACCGACGCCGGTGATCTCGAGCTTCTTCTCGAAGCCCTTCGACACACCAACGATCAGGTTCTCGACCTGGCTGCGCGACATGCCCCACAGCGCGCGGGCGCGCTTGGTCTCGTCACGCGGGTCAACCTTGACCTCGCCGTTGTTGAGCACCACCGAGACGTCATCGGGAACGACGAAGAACAGTTCGCCCTTCGAGCCCTTAACCTTGACAGTCTGTCCATCGACGGTCGCCGTGACGCCGGCCGGGACAGGAACTGGTTTCTTACCAATACGAGACATGATGGTCTTTCCCGTGGTTTGTCAGTGCCGCCTGATCAGAAGACCTTGCAGAGCACTTCGCCGCCCACGTTATTCTCCCGGGCCTGGTGATCGGCCATCACGCCGCGGGGCGTGGAGAGAATGGTGATGCCGAGACCATCCGCAACGCGCGGCATGTTATCGACAGAGGCATAGACGCGGCGGCCGGGCTTCGACACGCGCTGGATCGAACGGATCACAGGCGTACCGTCGAAGTACTTCAGCTCGATCTCGAACTCGGTACGGCCGTTGCCGTACTCGGTCGTCGAGTAGCCGCGAATATAACCTTCCTGCTGAAGCACATCGAGAACACGTGCGCGCAGCTTGGAACCCGGCGTTCCCACCTTGCCGCGACGCCGCATCTGGGCGTTGCGGATACGGGTGAGCATATCGCCTAGCGGATCATTGATCGACATCGCAGATCCTCCCTTACCAGCTCGACTTGACCAAGCCGGGGACAAGCCCCTGCGAGCCCAGCTCGCGAAGCGCGATACGCGACATCTTGAGCTTGCGATAGAACGCGCGCGGACGGCCCGTGACTTCGCAACGGTTGCGAATGCGCGTCGGGTTGGCGTTGCGCGGCAGCTCAGCCAGCTTCAGGCGGGCCTCGAACTGCTCTTCCGGCGACTTCGTCTGATCGTTGGCGATGGCCTTCAGACGAGCGCGCTTGCCCGCGTACTGCTTCACAAGCCGCTCGCGCCGCTTGTTCTTCTCGATTGAACTCTTCTTAGCCATATTGATCTCCGGTGTCCGCGTATGAGAGCAATCTCACTGCCGGAACGGGAAGTTGAAGTGCTTGAGAAGCGCGCGCGCTTCATCATCGGTCTTCGCCGAGGTGCAGACGATGATGTCCATACCCCAGATCTGCTCGACGCGATCGTAGTTGATCTCGGGGAACACGATGTGCTCCTTGATCCCGAGAGCATAATTGCCGCGGCCGTCGAAGGACTTCGGGTTGAGACCCCGGAAGTCACGGACGCGAGGCAGGGCGATCGTCACCAGACGATCGATGAACTCGTACATCCGCTCCTTGCGCAGCGTCACCTTGGCTCCGATCGGCATGTTCTCGCGGACCTTGAAAGTCGCGATAGCCTTGCGGGCCCGGGTCACGACAGGCTTCTGACCGGCGATCAGAGCCAGGTCAGCCGCCGCCACAGACGCCTTCTTGGAATCATTCACGGCCTCGCCGACGCCCATGTTCAGAACGATCTTCTCGATCGTCGGAACCTGCATACGGTTCTTGTAGCCGAACTCCTCGACGAGCTTCTCGCGAATGACCTCGTCGTAGTGCTTCCTCAGGCGCGGCACATAGCCGACGCCGAGATCCTGAGCAGCCTCAGCCATCGATCAGTTCTCCCGAACGCTTGGCGACACGCACCTTGCGCCCGTCGTCCAAAGTCTTGAACCCAACGCGGGTCGCCTTGCCGTCCTTGGGGTCCGCCAATGCGATATTCGACAGGTGGAGCGGCGCTTCCTTGGAGATGATGCCGCCCTCGGAATTCGCCGTCTGGCGCTGATGGCGCTTCACGATGTTCACGCCGCGCACCAGGGCGCGCTCTTCCTTGGGAAGAACCTGCACCACCTCGCCCGACTTGCCCTTGTCGCGGCCGGTGAGAACGACGACCTTGTCGCCCTTCTTGATCTTCGCGGCCATCACAACACCTCCGGCGCGAGCGAGATGATCTTCATGTGGTTCTTGGCGCGCAGTTCGCGCGGAACCGGCCCGAAGATACGTGTTCCAACCGGCTCTTTCTGATTGTTGATCAGCACAGCAGCGTTGCGATCGAAACGAATCACAGAACCATCAGCGCGACGGATGTCCTTGGCGGTGCGAACGACCACCGCCTTCATCACGTCACCCTTCTTCACACGCCCACGCGGAATAGCCTCCTTGACGGACACCACGATGATGTCGCCAACGCCGGCGTATTTACGCTTCGAGCCACCCAAGACCTTGATACACATGACGCGACGGGCGCCGGAATTGTCGGCAACGTCAAGATTCGTCTGCATCTGGATCATGGCAACGATCCTTTCTCTGTCTCAGACCGGTTTCCGGCAGCTCACACTGCCGGACTACGACTGACGGGGATCTTTCGGTCCCCTCGCCTCTCTTCAATAATGCTCAGGATGCCGCGGAGTTTTCCAGGGCAACCCAGGTCTTGAGTTTCGATATCGGACGAGTCTCCTCGATCCAAACCGTATCACCGACCTTGAACTTGTTGCCCTCGTCATGGGCATGATAGTTCTTCGAGCGACGCACCGTCTTCTTCAGAAGCGGATGCGTGAAACGACGCTCGACCTTCACGACGATCGTCTTGTCCTGCTTGTCGCTGACGACGACGCCCTGCAATACACGTTTCGGCACGGCGGCCTCCTCAAACCTTGTGAGCTTCAGCGAGCTTCTGCTGCTGAAGAGTCTTGACGCGAGCTATGTCGCGACGCACCACCCTCACGCGGTCCGTGCTCTCGAGCTGCCCCGTCGCGCGCTGAAAGCGCAGATTGAACTGCTCTTTCTTCAGCTTCAGAAGCTCGTCCTGGAGCTGGTCGGCCGACATCGCGGTGAGGTCGGAAAAACGCTGCTTCGTTTTCATCGTCTAACACTCACTCCGCAATGCGCTGAATGAAGCGCGTCCGGATCGGCAGCTTGGCCGCGCCGAGACGCAGCGCTTCGCGCGCGATCTCTTCCGGCACGCCGTCGAGTTCGAACATGATGCGGCCGGGATGAACACGCGCCGCCCAATATTCCGGCGAGCCCTTGCCCTTACCCATACGCACTTCGGTCGGCTTGTCGGTCACGGGAAGATCCGGGAAGATCCGGATCCACACGCGCCCCTGGCGCTTCATCTGACGCGTTATAGCGCGTCGCGCCGCTTCGATCTGCCGGGCAGTCACGCGCTCAGGCTCTAGAGCCTTGAGGCCGAACTGGCCGAAATCGAGATTCGTACCGCCCTTCGCGGTGCCATGAATACGGCCCTTGAACTGCTTACGAAACTTGGTCTTCTTGGGCTGCAGCATGTCTGCCTCCTAAAGCGGCTTTACGCCGCAGCCTCTCTACGGCCGTGACTACGCTGGCCGCCACTTTCCTCGGCCATACGCTTGTCCTGAGCCATGGGATCGTGCTCAAGGATTTCACCCTTGAAGATCCACACCTTGATTCCGCACGTCCCGTAGGTCGTGAAGGCCGTCGCCGTACCGTAATCCACGTCCGCGCGCAAGGTGTGAAGTGGCACGCGTCCCTCGCGATACCATTCCATACGCGCGATCTCGGCGCCGCCGAGACGGCCGGAACAGTTGATACGAATGCCTTCCGCGCCGAGACGCATGGCCGACTGAACGGCGCGCTTCATGGCGCGACGGAATGCCACACGGCGCTCCAGCTGCTGTGCGATCGACTCCGCGACGAGCTTGGCATCGATTTCCGGCTTCCGGACTTCGATGATGTTGATCGCCACGTCGGCGTCCGTCATCTTCGCCACGGTCTTGCGCAGCTTGTCGATGTCGGCGCCCTTCTTGCCGATCACCACGCCCGGACGAGCCGAGTAGATGGTGACGCGGCACTTTTTGTGCGGCCGTTCAATGACGATCTTGGAGACCGCCGCTTGCTTGAGCTGCTTCATGAGCGCCCGGCGGATCGCCATATCCTCATGCAGCAGCTTGCCGTACTCGATCTTGCCCGCGAACCAACGCGAATCCCACGTGCGGTTGATGCCGAGCCGCAGACCGATCGGATTGACCTTCTGACCCATCGCGCTCTCCTCAGGCTCCGCGGCCGGTTTCTTGCGCCACTTCCCGAACCACGATGGTCAGGTTCGAGAACGGCTTCTCAATACGCACGCCGCGACCACGGGCACGAGCGTGGAAACGCTTCATGACCAGGCCCTTGCCGACGAAGGCCTCGGCAACGACGAGATCGTCGACATCGAGGTCATGGTTGTTCTCGGCATTGGCGATGGCGCTCTCGAGCGTCTTGCGGACGTCGACGGAAATGCGCTTGCGGCTGAACTCGAGATCAGCGAGGGCAGTCGACACCTTCTTGCCGCGGATCAATGCGGCGACAAGGTTGAGCTTCTGCGGGCTGACGCGCAGGTTGCGCAGAATAGCCTTGGCCTCGTTGTCCTTCAGCGCGCGAGGATTTGCGGGCTTGCCCATGCCTATCTCCTCTTCGCCTTCTTGTCCGCGGCATGGCCATGGAAGGTCCGGGTCGGCGCGAATTCACCGAACTTATGACCGACCATCTCCTCGCTGACGAAGACGGGAATGTGCTTCTGGCCGTTGTGGACGCCGAAGGTCAGGCCCACAAACTGCGGCAGGATGGTGGAGCGACGGCTCCAGATCTTGATAACTTCCGAGCGCGTCGCGGAGCGCGCCGCCTCGGCCTTCTTGAGGAGGTAGCCGTCGAAGAACGGGCCCTTCCAGATCGAACGTGCCATCGCCCGCCCCTTATCTCTTCTTCCGCTGGTGACGCGACGTCACGATGAAGCTGTCAGTCCGCTTGTTGGCGCGGGTCTTCTTGCCCTTGGTCGGCTTGCCCCACGGCGTGACCGGATGACGGCCACCCGAAGTGCGCCCCTCACCACCACCATGCGGGTGGTCGATCGGGTTCATGGTCACGCCGCGGTTATGAGGACGCCGTCCGAGCCAGCGCGAGCGGCCGGCCTTGCCGACCGACGTGTTCATGTGGTCCGGGTTCGAGACGGCGCCAACCGTCGCGAAGCACTGGCCGTGAACAAGACGCTGCTCGCCCGAATTGAGGCGAACGATCACATAACCCTGATCGCGACCGACGATCTGAGCATAGGTACCGGCCGAGCGGGCAAGCGCGCCGCCCTTGCCGATCTTGAGCTCGACATTGTGCACGATGGTGCCGACCGGCATGTTCGCCAGAGGCATCGCGTTGCCGGGCTTGATATCGACCTGGTTGCCCGCGACGACCGTGTCGCCGACCGCCAGGCGCTGCGGCGCGAGGATATAGGCAAGCCCGCCGTCCTCGTACTTGACGAGAGCGATGAAAGCCGTGCGGTTCGGATCATATTCGACCCGATCGACGACACCAGGCTGCTCCAGGCGCTCGCGACGCTTGAAGTCGATGATGCGGTAGGTGCGCTTGTGGCCACCACCACGGAAGCGGACGGTCACCCGTCCGGTGTTGTTGCGGCCGCCTGCGGACGACTTGCCCTCAGTCAGCGTCTTGACCGGCTTGCCCTTGTAGAGCTCCGAGCGATCGACGATCACCAGCTGGCGCTGGCTCGGAGTAACCGGTTTGAAGGATTTCAAAGCCATCGGATCAGTCCTTCACCCGCCTCAGAGGCCCGTCGTCACGTCGACGCTGTGACCCTCGGCGAGGGTGACAACCGCCTTCTTCACGTCCGAACGCTGGCCGAGGGTGTTGCGGAACCGCTTCACCTTGCCCTTGGTGACCAGCGTGTTGACGCTGAGCACTTTGACGTCGAACAACTTCTCGACAGCCGCCTTGATCTGCGGCTTGGTCGCCTTACCGGCAACCTTGAACACCACCTTGTTGTGCTCCGACGCCGTCGTAGCCTTCTCGGTGATGACCGGTCCGACGATCACATCATAGTGTCGCGGATCCAGTGCGATGGGAGCCTTGCTCATTTGAAGCGCGCCTCCAACGCGTCGATGGCGGCCTTCGTCAGAACGAGCTTCTCACGCCGCAGGATGTCGTAAACGTTGATGCCCTGAACCGGCAGCACATCAACATTCGGAATGTTGCGGGCCGCGAGACGGAAATTCGTCTCGAGCTCTGCGCCGTCGACAACCAGGACATTGGCGAAACCAAGCTTGCCGAAGCTCGCCTTCAACGCCTTGGTCTTGGGCTCGGCGACACTGGCCTTGTCGAGCACGACGATCGCGCCGTCCTTGGCCTTGGCCGAGAGAGCATGGCGCAGCGCAAGCGCGCGCACCTTCTTCGGCAGATCATGCGCATGGTCACGCACGACCGGGCCGAAGGCCTTGCCACCGCCGCGGAACTGCGGCGCGCGAGCGGCGCCGTGGCGGGCGTTACCGGTGCCCTTCTGGCGATACAGCTTCTTGCCGGTGCGGGCGATCTCGGCGCGGCCAAGGGACTTGTGGGTCCCCGCTTGGCGCTTGGCGAGCTGCCAACGCACGTAACGATGAATAAGGTCGACGCGCGGCTCAAGACCGAAGATCGTCTCGTCAAGATCGATCGTGCCGGCAGCCGAGCCGTCGAGCGTGGTCACATCGAGTTTCATCACGCGTTCTCCTGTCCCTCGGCTTGCGCCGGAACAGCAGCGGACTTCGGCTCGCGGAACGCCCCGGGAAGCGGCGCTTCCTTCGGCAACTTACGCTTCACCGCGTCACGTACCAATATCCAGCCGCCAGACACACCTGGCACCGCGCCCTCAACCAGAATGAGCCCGCGCTCCGCATCCGTCTGCACGATGCGCAGGTTCTGCGTGGTCACGCGCTCGACACCGAGGTGCCCAGGCATCTTCTTGTTCTTGAACGTCTTGCCGGGGTCCTGACGGCCGCCGGTCGAACCGATCGAGCGATGCGAGACCGAGACGCCATGGCTTGCCCGGAGACCGCCGAAATTCCAGCGCTTCATACCGCCGGCGAAGCCCTTACCGGTCGTCGTGCCCGTCACGTCGACGAACTGACCAACCACGAAGTGATCAGCCGTGATCTCCGCGCCCACCGGAATGATGTGCTCGGGATCGACGCGAAACTCGGCGAGCTTCTTCTTCGGCTCGACCGTGGCGACCGCGAAACGACCGCGCTCAGCCTTCGAGACGTTCTTCACCTTGGCCTTGCCGATGCCGACCTGCAGCGCGGTATAGCCATTCGTATCCACGGTCCGGTGCGCGACAACCTGGCAGCTGTCGACCTTCAGAACCGTAACAGGGACGTGCTCACCCGCGTCCGTGAAGACGCGTGTCATCCCAACTTTTTGTGCGATCACGCCTGAGCGCATGAGCGGATCCTCTAAGGCGTTCCAGGAACCAACCAACCGAAACGGAGGGTCAGAGCTTAATTTCGACTTCGACGCCGGAGGCGAGGTCGAGCTTCATAAGAGCGTCGACCGTCTGCGGCGTCGGCTCAACGATGTCGAGAACGCGCTTATGGGTACGCATCTCGAACTGCTCGCGTGACTTCTTGTCGATGTGCGGCGAGCGGTTCACGGTGAATTTCTCAATACGCGTCGGCAAAGGAATCGGCCCCCGCACCTGCGCCCCCGTCCGCTTCGCGGTCGACACGATTTCCCGCGCCGAAGCGTCGAGAGCATCGTGGTCGAACGCCTGGAGGCGGATACGGATATTCTGGTTAGTCATGACAACGCCCTCGGGCCAATATTCCGTGCGACGCAGGCGAATGCGCTGATTGCTTGCGCATTCGCCTGATGTGCTGGTGTCTTACTCGATGATGGAGGCGACGACGCCGGCGCCAACCGTGCGGCCACCTTCGCGGATCGCGAAGCGAAGCTTCTCTTCCATGGCGATCGGAACGATCAGCACGACTTCCATCGTCACGTTGTCCCCGGGCATCACCATCTCGGTGCCTTCCGGCAACGTCACCACGCCCGTCACGTCCGTCGTCCGGAAGTAGAACTGCGGACGGTAGTTCGTGAAGAACGGCGTGTGCCGGCCACCCTCTTCCTTCGTCAGGATGTAGGCTTCCGCCTTGAACTTCGTGTGCGGCTTCACCGAACCCGGCTTGCACAGCACCTGGCCGCGCTCGACGTCCTCGCGCTTCGTGCCGCGCAGCAGCGCCCCGATGTTGTCACCCGCCTGACCCTGGTCAAGCAGCTTCCGGAACATCTCGACGCCCGTCACCGTCGTCTTCACCGTCGGCTTCAGCCCGACGATCTCGATTTCCTCGCCGACCTTCACGATCCCGCGCTCGACGCGGCCCGTCACAACCGTGCCGCGACCCGAGATCGAGAACACGTCCTCGACCGGCATCAGGAACGGCAGGTCGACCGGACGCTCCGGCTGCGGGATATACGCGTCGACCTGCGTCATCAGCTCAAGCACCGCGTCATGGCCGATCGTCGGCTCGCGATCCTCAAGCGCGCACAGCGCCGAACCACGCACCACCGGGATGTCGTCCCCGGGGAACTCGTACTTCGACAGAAGCTCGCGCACCTCGAGCTCGACCAGGTCGAGAAGCTCGGCGTCGTCCACCATGTCGACCTTGTTCAGGAACACCACAAGCGCCGGAACGCCCACCTGGCGCGCAAGCAGGATGTGCTCGCGCGTCTGCGGCATCGGGCCGTCAGCCGCAGACACCACCAGGATCGCCCCGTCCATCTGCGCCGCGCCCGTGATCATGTTCTTCACATAGTCGGCGTGGCCGGGGCAGTCCACATGCGCGTAGTGCCGGTTCTTCGTCTCGTACTCGACATGCGACGTCGAGATCGTGATCCCGCGCGCCTTCTCTTCAGGCGCCTTGTCGATCTGGTCATACGCCGTGAACGACGCGCCCCCAGACTCCGCCAGAACCTTCGTGATCGCCGCCGTCAACGACGTCTTGCCATGGTCAACGTGACCAATCGTCCCGATGTTGCAGTGCGGCTTCGTCCGCTCAAACTTCTCTTTGGCCATCGTAGGGCTCCTGATAGGAACTCGACGTTTTGCGTCGTTGGTTGCGGATCACAGCTCAGGCGTACTTGGCCTGAACCTCGGCGGCGACCGCCTGCGGCACCTGCTCGTAGTGGTCGAACTGCATGGTGTAGGTCGCACGGCCCTGGCTCATCGAGCGCAGGGTATTCACGTAGCCAAACATATTCGCGAGCGGCACCATGGCGTTGATCACCACGGCATTGCCACGCATATCCTGGCCCTGGATCTGTCCACGGCGAGAGTTCAGATCGCCGATGACGGAACCGGTGTAGTCCTCGGGGGTCACGACCTCGACCTTCATGATCGGCTCGAGCAGGACCGAGCCGCCCTTCTGAAGGCCTTCACGCAACGCCGCACGGGAGGCGATTTCGAAGGCGAGAGCCGACGAGTCGACTTCGTGGAAGGCGCCGTCGATCAGCTGGACCTTGACGTCCACCACCGGGAAGCCGGCGAGGATGCCAGCGCCGAGCACGCTGTTGAGGCCCTTTTCGACGCCGGGGATATATTCCTTCGGCACCGAGCCACCGACGATCTTGGACTCGAACTCGTAGCCCGCGCCCGTCTCATTCGGCTCGATGATGAACTTCACGCGGGCGAACTGGCCGGTACCACCGGTCTGCTTCTTGTGCGTGTAGTCGATCTCGACCTTCTTCGTGATCTTCTCGCGATAGGCGACCTGCGGCGCGCCGATATTGGCGTCCACCTTGTAGGTACGCTTCAGGATGTCGACCTTGATGTCGAGGTGAAGCTCGCCCATGCCCTTGAGGATCGTCTGGCCGGACTCCTGGTCGGTCGACACGCGGAAGGAGGGATCCTCGGCCGCAAGTTTCGACAGGGCGATACCGAGCTTCTCCTGATCGGCCTTCGACTTCGGCTCGATCGCGATCTCGATGACGGGCTCAGGGAACTCCATCTTCTCGAGAATGACCGGTTTCAGGTTGTCGCAGAGCGTGTCGCCCGTGCGGACTTCCTTGAGGCCGGCAAGCGCGACGATGTCGCCAGCGTAGGCTTCCTTGATGTCTTCGCGGTTGTTCGCATGCATCAGGAGCATGCGGCCGACGCGCTCCTTCTTGTCGCGGGTCGAGTTGAGGATCGACGTACCGGAGTCGACGTGGCCCGAATAGACGCGGCAGAACGTGATGGTGCCGACGAAGGGATCGTCCATGATCTTGAACGCGAGCATGGAGAAGGGCTCATCGTCAGACGGATTACGAACGGTCGGCTCTTCCGTGTTGAAATCGATACCCGAGATCGCGCCACGATCGAGCGGCGACGGCAGGAAATCGACCACGGCGTCGAGAAGCGGCTGCACGCCCTTGTTCTTGAAGGCGGACCCACACAGCACCGGATGGAAGGCGCGCTTCTGGACAGCGAGACGAACGAGCCGGCGCAGGGTCTCCTCGTCGGGCTCGTTGCCCTCGAGGTAGGCGCTCATGGCGTCGTCATCGAGCTCGACAGCGGCCTCGACGAGCTTCGTGCGGTATTCAACGGCCTGGTCGGCGAGCTCCGCCGGAATCTCGACCTGGTTGAAGCGCGCGCCGAGAGACTCATCTTCCCACACGATGGCTTTCATCGCGATGAGATCGACGACGCCCTTGAAATTGGACTCGGAGCCGATCGGGATCTGCAGGCAGACAGGCTTGCCGGCCACGCGATCAATGATGTCCTTGACGCATTTGAAGAAGTCAGCGCCGATCTTGTCCATCTTGTTGACGAACACGATGCGCGGCACGTCATACTTGTCAGCCTGACGCCATACGGTCTCAGTCTGCGGCTCGACGCCCTGGTTGCCGTCGAGAACGCAAACCGCGCCATCGAGAACGCGCAGCGAGCGCTCGACTTCGATGGTGAAATCCACGTGGCCAGGGGTGTCGATGATGTTCAGACGCTTCTCGCGCCAGATGCAGGTGGTCGCGGCGGACGTGATCGTGATGCCACGCTCCTGCTCCTGCTCCATCCAATCCATGGTGGCAGCGCCCTCATGGACCTCACCGATCTTGTGGCTCTTGCCCGTGTAATAAAGGATGCGCTCCGTCGTCGTCGTCTTGCCCGCATCGATGTGGGCCATGATGCCGAAGTTACGGTAGTCGCCAATGGCATGAGTGCGCGGCATTGCAGCTATTCCTCGACGGCTTGCGCTCGTTACCAGCGGTAATGCGAGAAGGCACGGTTGGACTCAGCCATCCGGTGTGTGTCCTCGCGCTTCTTCACGGCGCTGCCGCGATTGCTCGAGGCGTCCATCAGCTCGGACGACAGGCGCTCGACCATGGTCTTGTCGTTGCGCGACCGCGCGGCCTGGATCAGCCAGCGGATGGCCAGCGCCTGGCGACGGTCCGTGCGAACCTCGACCGGAACCTGATAGGTCGCACCGCCGACACGGCGGGAGCGCACTTCGATGGCCGGCGCCACGTTCTCGAGGGCCTGCTTGAACACGCCGAGCGGCTCGCTCTTCAGTTTCTGCTCAATGATGTCGAACGCACCATAGACGATCGCTTCAGCGGCCGACTTCTTGCCGTCGCGCATGATCGAGTTCATGAACTTCGTAACGACGATGTCACCGAACTTCGGGTCCGGAATGATCTCGCGCTTCTCGGCACTGTGACGACGGGACATGTCGCTCGTCCTTAACTTCGCATTTCGTCAACGGGGCTGCCTGCGGCGCCCCTGCTCAACCGGGGTAAGCCGGTACGATTACTTCGGCCGCTTCGCGCCGTACTTCGAACGGCGCTGCTTGCGGTTCTTCACGCCCTGGGTATCGAGGACACCGCGCAGGATGTGGTAGCGAACGCCCGGAAGGTCCTTCACACGGCCACCACGGATCATCACGACCGAGTGCTCCTGGAGGTTATGCCCCTCGCCCGGGATGTAACCGATCACTTCAAAGCCATTCGTCAACCGGACCTTGGCGACCTTACGCAGAGCCGAGTTCGGCTTCTTCGGCGTGGTCGTGTAGACACGCGTGCAAACGCCACGCTTCTGAGGGCAAGCCTCCAGCGCAGGAACCTTGTTACGGCTCTTGGGCGCCACCCGCGGCTTGCTGATCAACTGGTTGATCGTCGGCATGCTCTCGTTCTCTCGCTTCGGCCGCCGTAACGACCTTTGGCCCTGTTCGGCGCCGCCAACCCCGAGGGAGGACAAACACCAATTCACCGTGCATCAGCACAATTCTAAAAACCATGCACAACGAATCGCGCCTTGAGCTCATTAAGCTTAAGGCGCGAAGCGCATGCAGAGGATCACGCGGCTTTCGCAACGCGATCTTGCCCCAGGTCTAACTTCACCAGCTTCGCCGGCGGTCAGTTGGTGCTAAATTAGCAGCGTTTAGGGCTCATACGTCGAAACGAGTCGCTTCGAACAGCGAGCGCCTACTGCCTGCCTGAGTGGGCTGCTTCTAGACTCAGAAACCCGCCTCGTCAATAGAAAATTACCTGTTTTGCCCGGCACAGGCCGGCCAGCGCGGCCAAACGGCAAGCCCTTATCCAAGCGGCAAGTCCTATTCCGAGCGGCAAGTCCTATTCCAAGCGGCAAGTCCTCATCCATGCAGAAAGGGCGCCGTGGCTTTCACGACGCCCTTCCGGTCTTTGCGATATCCGCATCCCCCTCTTAGGAACGCGGATCTCGTGATTCTTATTCGGCTGCCGGCAGTTCAGGCCGAACCACAGCCTGATTCTCGGAAACCCGCTGGGCGAGAATGAGATCGTCGCGGCGCTGGGCGATCTCGCGCAGGCGCGTAGCCAGGGCGCCCGTACCCGCCGGGATCAGCGAACCGACGATCACGTTCTCCTTCAATCCTTCGAGAGCATCCGCCTTTCCGTTGACCGCCGCCTCGGTGAGGACGCGGGTGGTCTCCTGGAACGAAGCCGCCGAGATGAAGGACCGGGTCTGCAGGCTCGCCTTGGTGATGCCGAGCAGAACCGGTGTGCCTGCAGCCAGCTTCTTGCCTTCGGCTTCCAGCTTCTCGTTCGCTTCCGCGAGCTCCATGCGGTCGACCTGCTCGCCATGCAGGAACTCCGAGTCGCCCGGCTCGTCGATCTCAACCTTCTGCAGCATCTGGCGAACGATCACCTCGATATGCTTGTCGTTGATATTCACGCCCTGCAACCGGTAGACTTCCTGAATCTCGTTGACGAGATAGGCGGCCAGTTCCTCGACGCCCTTGATCGCAAGGATGTCGTGCGGAGCCGGGTTGCCGTCCACGATGAAGTCGCCGACCTCGACGATATCGCCGTCTTGCAGATGGATGTGCTTGCCCTTCGGAATGAGGTACTCGACCGCATCCGAACCGTCGTGAGGCGACAACGTGAGGCGCCGCTTGTTCTTGTAGTCGCGGCCGAAGGAGATCGTCCCCGACTTCTCGGCGATGATCGCCGCGTCCTTCGGACGGCGTGCCTCGAACAACTCGGCCACGCGCGGCAGACCGCCCGTGATGTCGCGGGTCTTGGCGCTGTCGGTCGGGATACGCGCCAAGGCGTCACCCGCCTTCACCTTGTTGCCCGGATCGACGGCGATGATGCCATCGACCGGCAGCAACCAGCGTGCCTCGCCACCGCGTGACAGCTTGGCGACCTTGCCATCCGCATCCAGGACGACGATGGCCGGGCGGAGATCCGAAGTCCTCGCCGAGCCGCGCCAGTCGATGACGACGCGCTTGGCGATACCCGTCGCCTCATCGACCGTCTCGGTGATCGAGCCACCCTCGACCAGGTCCTCAAAGGCGACCGTGCCGTCAACTTCCGAGAGGATCGGCCGGGTATAGGGGTCCCATTCGGCGATGCGCTGGCCGCGCTTCACCTGGTCGCCATCATCCACCTTCAGACGGGCACCGTACTGGACCCGGTGAACCGCCCTCTCCTGCCCATCCGGCGCATGCAGCACGACGGCCACGTTGCGGCCCATGGCGATAAGATCGCCATCGGAGTTGCGCGCCACGTTGCGGTTGCGCAGCTTCACCTCGCCCTCGAAATTCGTCTCGAGGAACGAGGAGTCGGCGATCTGCGCGGCGCCGCCGATGTGGAACGTACGCATCGTGAGCTGCGTGCCCGGCTCACCGATCGACTGCGCCGCGATGACGCCGACGGCCTCACCGTGGTTGACCGGCGTGCCGCGAGCGAGATCACGCCCGTAGCAAGTCGCGCAGACACCGACCCGCGACTCGCAGGTCAGCACCGAACGGATCTTCACTTCCTGGACACCGGCCGCGTTGATCGGCTCGATATGCCATTCCTCGATCATCGTGCCCTTTGGCACCAGCACGTTGCCTTCGCTGTCGATCACGTCCTCAACCGCGGTGCGGCCCAGGATACGCGAAGCCAGCGTCGCGACGATCTGACCGGCATCAACGATGGCGCGCATGCGGATGCCACGCTCCGAGCCGCAATCCGGCTCGCGAATGACGGCGTCCTGCGCCACGTCCACCAGGCGGCGGGTCAGGTAGCCCGAGTTCGCCGTCTTGAGCGCCGTATCGGCGAGACCCTTACGGGCGCCGTGGGTCGAGTTGAAGTACTCGAGAACGTCGAGGCCTTCCTTGAAGTTCGAGATGATCGGGCTCTCGATGATCTCACCCGACGGCTTGGCCATCAGGCCGCGCATGGCGCCGAGCTGGCGCATCTGCTCGCGCGAGCCACGGGCGCCGGAATGCGCCATCATGTAGATCGAATTGACCTGCTTGTCGCGGCCGTTCTCGTCCTTCTGTGTCGCCGAGATGCGGGCCATCATCTCGTCCGCGAGACGCGCCGAGCACTTGCCCCAGGCATCGACGACCTTGTTGTACTTCTCGCCCTGCGTAATGAGGCCGTCGTTGTACTGCTGCTCGAACTCCTTCACGAGCGCGCGCGTCTCCTCGACGATGCCCCACTTGTTCTCCGGGATCAGCATGTCGTCCTTGCCGAACGAGATGCCGGCGCGGAAGGCATGATAGAAGCCGAGGCTCATGATGCGGTCGCAGAAGATGACCGATTCCTTCTGACCGCAATTGCGGTAGACGGCGTCGATCATGTTCGAGATCTCCTTCTTCGTCATGAGCTTGTTCACGACGTCGAAGGGAAGGCTCGGATGCTTCGGCAGGATGCGCGACAGGATCACACGGCCGGGCGTGGTGTCGTAGATCTTGCTGTAGGCGCGGCCTTCCTCGTCGATCCCCTGCCAGCGGTAGCGGATCTTCGTGTGATAGGTAATGACCTTCGCCGCGATCGCGTGCTCCAGCTGCCCGAGATCGGAGAAGGTCTTGCCCTGGCCGGGCTCGCCTTCGGCGATGATCGACAGGTAATAGAGGCCGAGCACGATATCCTGCGACGGCACGATGATCGGCTGACCATTGGCCGGGTGCAGGATGTTGTTGGTCGACATCATCAGCACGCGCGCTTCAAGCTGCGCTTCAAGCGACAGCGGCACGTGCACCGCCATCTGGTCACCGTCGAAGTCGGCGTTGAAGGCCGCGCAGACGAGCGGGTGCAGCTGGATCGCCTTGCCCTCGATCAGCACCGGCTCGAAGGCCTGAATGCCGAGGCGGTGGAGCGTCGGAGCGCGGTTCAACATCACCGGATGCTCGCGGATAACCTCGTCGAGGATATCCCAAACCTCCGGCTTTTCCTTCTCGACGAGCTTCTTCGCCTGCTTGACGGTCGCGGATAGACCCTTGGCGTCGAGACGCGCGTAGATGAAGGGCTTGAACAGCTCCAGCGCCATCTTCTTCGGCAGGCCGCACTGATGCAGCTTCATTTCCGGGCCGACCACGATGACCGAACGGCCGGAGTAGTCGACGCGCTTGCCGAGGAGGTTTTGGCGGAAGCGGCCCTGCTTGCCCTTCAGCATGTCGGCGAGCGACTTCAGCGGGCGCTTGTTGGCACCCGTGATCACGCGGCCGCGGCGGCCGTTGTCGAACAGCGCATCAACCGCCTCTTGAAGCATGCGCTTCTCGTTGCGGATGATAATGTCCGGCGCGCGCAACTCGATGAGGCGTTTCAGGCGGTTGTTGCGGTTGATGACGCGGCGGTAGAGATCGTTGAGATCCGACGTCGCGAAACGGCCGCCGTCCAGCGGAACGAGCGGGCGGATATCCGGCGGGATCACCGGGACCACCGTCAGGATCATCCACTCCGGCTTGTTGCCTGACAGTTGGAACGCCTCAATGATCTTGAGACGCTTCATCAGCTTCTTGGGCTTCAGCTCCGAGGTTGTCGTCGCGATCTCGTGACGCAGGTCCGTCGCGATCTTGTCGAGGTCGAGGCTGCGCAGGATCTCGCGGATCGCCTCGGCGCCGATGAGCGCCGTGAACGAGTCATCTCCATATTCCTCCTGCGCGCGCAGGTACTCTTCCTCGGAGAGGAGTTGACGCTCCTTCAGGGGGGTGAGGCCCGGCTCGATGACGACATAGTACTCGAAGTACAGGATGCGCTCGAGATCCTTCAGCGTCATGTCGAGCAGAAGGCCGATGCGCGACGGCAACGACTTCAGGAACCAGATATGGGCAACCGGGGCGGCCAGCTCGATGTGGCCCATGCGCTCGCGCCGTACGCGCGCCAGCGTAACCTCGACGCCGCACTTCTCGCAGATGACGCCCTTGTACTTCATGCGCTTGTACTTGCCGCACAAGCACTCGTAATCCTTGATCGGTCCGAAGATGCGCGCGCAGAACAAGCCGTCACGCTCGGGCTTGAACGTCCGGTAGTTGATCGTCTCCGGCTTTTTAATCTCACCGAAGGACCAGGACAGAATCTTTTCCGGGCTCGCGATCGATATCTTGATCTGATCGAAGGTCTGCGCAGGAGCCTGGGTATTGAAGAGATTCATGACCTCTTGATTCATCGCCGTCTCCTTCAAGCCGGGATTGGAGCGCCGCTTTTCTGCTCCTGCCGGCCAAATATCCGTCGAGCCTGCCTCAGGCCCATTGCAAAACTTGGGTTCGGCCGGCTGCGCATGTCCGGGAACATCCGCAGCCTCCTATCACCCGAACGACCCGGCCGTCGCACCTGAATGGCGACGGACCGGAGCGAGCGTAACGCTCGCTCCGCGGTCTTATTCCGCAGCCTCTTGTGGCGGCAGTTCCGCCGGCGGCTGCTTCGTCGACAGCAATTCGACGTTGAGGCCGAGCGAACGCATTTCCTTGACGAGCACGTTGAAGCTCTCCGGAATGCCCGCCTCGAAGGTGTCGTCGCCACGGACGATCGCCTCGTAGACCTTGGTACGGCCAGCCACGTCGTCCGACTTCACCGTCAGCATTTCCTGCAGGGTGTAGGCGGCGCCGTAGGCTTCGAGCGCCCACACCTCCATTTCGCCGAAACGCTGGCCGCCGAACTGGGCCTTGCCGCCCAACGGCTGTTGCGTGACGAGCGAGTAAGGACCGATCGAACGCGCGTGGATCTTGTCGTCCACGAGATGGTGGAGCTTCAGCATATAGATGTAGCCCACCGTCACCTTGCGATCGAACGCCTCGCCGGTCCGGCCGTCGTTGAGCGTGACCTGACCGGAGCGGTCGAGGCCAGCCTCCTCGAGCATCCGCTCGATATCGGCCTCCTTGGCGCCGTCGAACACCGGGGTGGCGATCGGAACGCCGCGGCGCAGGTTCTGGCCGAGCTCGACGAGATCGGCGTCGCCCAACTGATCAAGGTCACCCTGCGTGCCGTATATGTCACGCAGTGTGCCCTTCAGGCGGGAGGAATCCTGCGACTTGAGATAGGCGTCGACGGCCAGTCCGACCTGCCGGCCGAGACCGGCGCAGGCCCAACCCATATGCGTCTCGAGGATCTGTCCGACGTTCATGCGGCTCGGCACGCCGAGCGGGTTGAGCACGATGTCGGCATGCGTGCCATCGTCAAGGAACGGCATGTCCTCGATCGGTACGATCCGCGACACGACGCCCTTGTTGCCGTGACGGCCAGCCATCTTGTCGCCTGGCTGGATCTTGCGCTTCACCGCGACGAAGACCTTGACCATCTTCATCACGCCGGGCGGCAGCTCGTCGCCGCGCTGCAGCTTCTCGACCTTGTCGAGGAAGCGCTGCTCAAGGCGCTTCTTCGACTCGTCATACTGCTTGCGCATCGCCTCGAGCTCCGCCGTGATGGCGTCGTCGGAGACGGCAAAAGCCCACCACTGCGAACGCGGGAACTCCGTCAGCCCCTCACGGGTCAGCTCGACGTCCTTCTTGAAGCCCTTCGGACCGGCGATCGCCACGCGGCCCGTCAGCACCTCGGCGAGACGCGCATAGACGTTGCGATCGAGGATCGCCTGCTCGTCGTCGCGGTCCTTGGCCAAGCGCTCGATTTCCTCGCGCTCGATAGCCTGGGCGCGCTCGTCCTTGTCGACGCCATGACGATTGAACACGCGCACTTCGACGACCGTTCCGGTGACGCCCGGCGGAACACGCAGCGACGTGTCGCGCACGTCGGACGCCTTCTCACCGAAGATGGCGCGCAGAAGCTTCTCTTCCGGCGTCATCGGGCTCTCGCCCTTCGGCGTGATCTTGCCGACGAGGATGTCGCCCGCGTTCACTTCCGCCCCAATATAGACCATGCCGGCTTCGTCGAGGTTCTTCAGCGCCTCTTCCGACACGTTCGGAATGTCGCGCGTGATTTCCTCCGGACCGAGCTTGGTATCACGGGCCATCACCTCGAACTCTTCGATGTGGATGGAGGTGAACACGTCCTCCTTCACGATCCGCTCGGAGAGCAGGATCGAGTCCTCGAAGTTGTAGCCGTTCCACGGCATGAACGCGACGAGCACGTTCCGGCCGAGGGCGAGCTCGCCGAGATCCGTCGACGGGCCGTCGGCGATGATGTCGCCCTTGCGGACCTGGTCACCCACCTTCACCAGCGGGCGCTGGTTGATGCAGGTCGACTGGTTGGAACGCTGGAACTTCATCAGCCGGTAGATGTCGACGCCCGACTTGGTGGGGTCGAGGTCCTGCGTCGCGCGGATAACAATACGCGTCGCGTCCACCTGGTCGATGATGCCCGTCCGACGCGCCGCGATCGCCGCGCCGGAGTCGCGGGCCACAACGGCCTCCATGCCGGTGCCGACGAAGGGCGCATCCGCCTTCACGAGCGGCACGGCCTGACGCTGCATGTTCGAGCCCATCAGCGCGCGGTTGGCGTCGTCGTTCTCAAGGAACGGAATGAGCGCCGCGGCCACCGACACGAGCTGCTTCGGCGACACGTCCATGTAGTCCACGCGATCCGGCGGAACGACCACGACGTCGCCGGCGCGGCGGCAGACCACGAGGTCCTCCGTCAGCTTGCCGGTGGTGTCGATGTCGGCGTTCGCCTGCGCCACATAGTACTTCGACTCTTCCATCGCCGAGAGGTAGGCCACCTCATTGGTGACCGCGCCGTCGCGGACCTTGCGATAAGGCGCCTCGATGAAGCCGTACTTGTTGACGCGCGCGAAGGTCGCGAGCGAGTTGATCAGGCCGATGTTCGGCCCTTCCGGCGTCTCGATCGGGCAGATACGGCCGTAATGCGTCGGATGCACGTCACGCACCTCGAAGCCGGCGCGCTCACGCGTCAGACCGCCCGGGCCAAGCGCCGAAAGACGACGCTTGTGAGTGACTTCCGACAGCGGGTTCGTCTGATCCATGAACTGCGAGAGCTGCGATGAGCCGAAGAACTCGCGCACGGCGGCGGCCGCGGGCTTCGCGTTGATCAGGTCCTGCGGCATCACCGTGTCGATGTCGACCGACGACATGCGCTCCTTGATCGCGCGCTCCATGCGCAGGAGACCCAGCCGATACTGGTTTTCCATGAGCTCGCCGACCGAACGGACACGGCGGTTGCCGAGATGGTCGATGTCATCGACCTCGCCACGGCCGTCGCGCAGGTCGACCAGTGCCTTCACCACGGCGAGCATGTCCTCGCGGCGCAGCGTGCGCACGGTGTCCGCCGCGTCGAGATCGAGACGCATGTTCATCTTCACGCGGCCGACGGCTGAGAGATCGTAGCGCTCGGCGTCGAAGAACAGCGAATGGAACATCGCCTCGGCCGTCTCGAGCGTCGGCGGCTCGCCGGGACGCATCACGCGATAGATATCGAACAGCGCTTCCTCGCGAGAGGAGTTCTTGTCGACGGCCAGCGTGTTGCGGATGTAGGGGCCGATATTGATGTGGTCGATGTCGAGAACCGGGATCTCCTCGAAGCCTGCCTCCAGCAGGACCTTGAGAAGCTTCTCGGTAATCTCGTCGCCGGCCTCGGCGAAGATCTCGCCATTCGACATGTCGACGAGGTCCTCGGACACGTACTGCCCGATCAGGTCGTCATGCGTCGCGCGGAGTTCCTTCACGCCCTTTTCCGTGAGGATACGCGCGGCGCGGGCCGTGAGCTTCTTGCCGGTCTCGAGAACCACCTCGCCGGTGTCGGCGTCGATCAGGTCAACGCTCGCCTTGAAGCCCTTGAGGCGCTCCGCGTCGTAAGGAACGCGCCAGCCGTCACCATCCTTCTTGTAGAGGATGCGGTTGTAGAAGGTCTCGAGAATCTCTTCGCCATCGAGGCCGAGCGCATAGAGCAGCGACGTCACCGGCAGCTTGCGGCGACGGTCGATACGCGCATAGACGATGTCCTTGGCGTCGAACTCGATATCGAGCCAGGAGCCGCGATACGGAATGATGCGCGCGGCGAACAGGAGCTTGCCCGACGAATGGGTCTTGCCCTTGTCGTGGTCGAAGAACACGCCCGGCGACCGGTGCATCTGGCTGACGATGACGCGCTCGGTGCCATTGACGATGAAGGTGCCGTTGTCGGTCATGAGCGGCATGTCGCCCATGTAGACGTCCTGCTCCTTGATGTCCTTGACGGACTTGGAGCCGGTGTCTTCATCAACATCGAACACGATGAGGCGCAACGTGACCTTGAGCGGCGCGGCAAAGGTCATGCCCCGCTGGCGGCACTCGTCCACGTCGTATTTCGGCGGTTCGAAGGTGTACTTCACGAATTCGAGCAGCGAAGCACCGGAAAAATCGGAAATCGGGAAAACGGACTTGAAGACGGCCTGTAGCCCCTCCTCTGGCCGCCCTCCCTTCGGCTCGTCGACCATCAGGAACTGGTCATAAGATGCCTTCTGAACCTCGATGAGGTTCGGCATCTGCGCCACTTCCCGGATCTTGCCGAAGAACTTGCGGACACGCTTCGGGCCAGTGATCGTCTGGGCCATGTCTGTTCTCGCTCCTCACGCACGGCTGACCTGGCGGCCTCATCACGAGACCGGGCGGCTCCACAAGGCCGCCAGGTCAGCCGGCCGCTCCTGCGGCATGCTGCCATGTCACTCCCGACAGTCCCGGGGGGACCGCCGTCGTCACTTTTTTTGCGTGTCGCGGGGACCATGCTGCAACACGGTCGCGCATCGACGACACAACGGCCCCGGAGACAAGATGCCTTCGGGACCGTGGAATTCTCAACTTGTAGCGTTCCGCCGCAGCGGCCCGCCTCTAACCAAGAAGGGCCAAGAGCCCCTTCCCATTGCGATCTCCTCAAAACGAAATCGCTAGAACCAAGTCTCGAACGATGGCTGGAAACCGGATCGATCCGCAGGGACACTCCAGCTCCCGCCGATGCACGGGCTGAGCCCGCGCGGTAATTACTTGAGCTCGACCTTTGCGCCGACCTTCTCAAGCTGAGCCTTGAGCTTCTCGGCCTCGTCCTTGGACACGCCTTCCTTGACGGGCTTCGGAGCGCCTTCAACGAGGTCCTTGGCTTCCTTGAGGCCAAGGCCAGTGATCGCGCGGACTTCCTTGATGACTTCGATCTTCTTGTCACCCACACCGGCGAGAACGACGGTGAACTCGGTCTGCTCCTCAACGGCGGCGGCGGCACCAGCACCCGGCGCAGCGGCAACAGCCACGGCGGCGGCGGCGGACACGCCCCACTTCTCTTCGAGGAGCTTCGCCAGCTCGGCGGCCTCGAGAACGGTCAGGCTCGACAGGTCGTCGACGAGCTTTGCCAAATCAGCCATGATACACTTCCTGGGTTGGTTCGATTGATAGGGGTTTAGACGGCCTTACGCCGCTTCGTCTCGCTTGGCATATGCCCCGAACACGCGCGCCAGCTTCCCGGCGGGTGCGTTGACGACCTGCGCGATCTTCGTTGCCGGGGCCTGAACGAGGCCGACCAGCTTGGCGCGCAGTTCATCAAGGGACGGCAGCGCGGCCAGAGCCTTCACGCCGTCCTGGTTCAGAGCGGTCACTCCCATCGCGCCGCCGAGGATAACGAGCTTGTCGTTAGCCTTGGCGAAGTCGACAGCGACCTTCGGCGCCGCAACAGGGTCGCTGGAATAAGCCAGCAACGTCGGCCCCTTAAGAAGAGGCGCGATTGATGCGACGTCCGTGCCTTCGAGAGCGATCTTGGCGAGGCGATTCTTCGCGACCTTGACCGAGGCACCAGCCTGCTTCATCTCCCTGCGGAGCTTCTGCATGTCGGCGACCGTCAGGCCGGCATAGTGAGCTACGACGACGACGCCGGCTGATGAAAACACATCACCCATTGCCGCGACGAACTCGGCTTTTGCCGCTCTGTCCACTTGGCTCTCTCCGGTTCAGCAGCAGGGAACACCCCCGCCGCCGGCTGCACATGCCACACGCCGTGCACTAGGCTTGCACCCAATGCGCCGCGCGCGGCGCCCGCAAGCCCTGTCCCCCAGATCGCAGAGATCAAACTCACGCCCCAGGAATAGGTCCGAACCAACCCACCCAAAGGAAAACCCCACAAGAGGCATCCATCGTGTAAATCAGCCTTCCCCGTCTATGCTGGCTTCATACTGAAATTAAGCCGTAAACGGCACCCGCAGTCTCGGACAGGACATATGACCGGTTCGCGCAAAGCTACCGCCTTGCCCGCCGGCCACATTCACCCGGTTACCCGGGCGAAACTCCAACACCTGAGACCGGCGACATCAGATGCCAAGCCGATTCCAGGCAAGAATGGTTTTAATAACCATTCACCTGCGGTTTGCCAAGAGCCCACCGCAGGCAAACAGGCAAGTCGCATCAGCTAGCGCGCTATTGCGCCAAAGATGAGGCAGCTGTCTTCTTACGCGCCGAGCACGGACGCGGGATCGACCTTCACACCCGGCCCCATCGTCGAGGAGATGGCCACGCGTTGGACGTAGGTGCCCTTCGCGCCGGACGGACGGGCCTTGGAAACCGCATCCGCGAAAGCCTTGATGTTCTCGATCAGCTTACCCTCATCGAAGGAAGCCTTGCCGATGCCGGCGTGGACGATGCCGGCCTTCTCGACACGGAACTCGACGGCACCGCCCTTGGCGGCAGCGACCGCCGCCTTGACGTCCATGGTCACCGTGCCGACCTTTGGATTCGGCATCAGGCCACGCGGGCCGAGCACCTTGCCGAGACGGCCGACGAGCGGCATCAGGTCCGGGGTCGCGATGCAGCGATCGAAATTGATCGTGCCGCCCTGAACGATCTCGAGCAGATCCTCGGCGCCGACGATGTCCGCACCGGCTGCCTTGGCTTCGTCAGCCTTGGCGCCGCGGGCGAAGACGGCAACGCGGACGGTCCGGCCGGAGCCATTCGGCAGGTTGCAGACGCCGCGGACCATCTGGTCGGCGTGGCGGGGATCGACGCCGAGATTCATGGCCACTTCGATGGTCTCATCGAACTTGGCCTTGGCGCGCTCCTTCACCATCTTCACGGCCTCTTCGAGACCATAGAGCTTCACCCGGTCGACGCCGTCGCGAAGGGCGGTAATGCGCTTTGCTGGTTTTGCCATGATCGACCTCCTCAGCCCTGGACCTCAAGGCCCATTGAGCGGGCCGAGCCTTCGATCATCGCGACAGCCGCATCGACGGTGTCGCAGTTCAGGTCGACCATCTTCTTCGTGGCGATGTCACGCAGCTGGTCGCGCGTCACCTTGCCGGCAAAGGCGCCCTTGCCGGGGGTCTTTGACGCGCTCGTGATGCCAGCGGCCTTCTTCAGGAAGTAGCTGACCGGCGGCTGCTTCATCTCGAAGGTGAAAGAGCGGTCCTGATACGCGGTGATGATCACCGGGATCGGCGTACCCTTTTCCATCTGCGCGGTCTTCGCGTTGAAGGCCTTGCAGAATTCCATGATGTTGAGGCCGCGCTGACCGAGCGCCGGACCGATCGGCGGCGACGGGTTGGCCGCGCCTGCCGGAACCTGAAGCTTCACGTAACCCGTGATCTTCTTTGCCATGATGGCTGCTCCCATGGGACGACGCCGCGGATGCCAATCCGCGCGCCGGGGATGACAGATCGCGGTACGGCCCTTCTGTTCCGGCTGGCGACCGGCGGACCTTCCGCGGATGAACCGGCGATGGGTTTCGCCGGCTTTCTGGAGCTTGGCGCTCCAACGACGAAGGGCGGCCAGCATGCCGGCCACCCTTTGTGAAAGCTCTTTAGCAACAGAGACAACCCGAGGCAAGCCTCAAGGGTCGCCCCTTGCCCCGGTCGATCAGACTTTCTCGACCTGCGCGTATTCGAGATCGACCGGCGTCGCGCGACCGAAGATCGACACCGCGACTTTGAGACGGGCGCGTGCCTCGTCCACCTCCTCGACGATGCCATTGAAGGAGGCGAAAGGCCCGTCGGCCACACGCACCTGCTCGCCGATCTCAAAGCTGACGGAGGGCTTCGGACGATCTACGCCCTCGGCGACCTGCCCCTTGATGCGCTCCGCCTCGCGGTCCGGGATCGGCAGCGGCTTGGACTTGTCGGCGCCGAGGAAGCCGGTGACCTTCGGGGTGTTCTTGATGAGGTGATAGACCTCGTCGGTCAGGTCGCACTTCACCAGGACATAGCCCGGGAAAAACTTGCGCTCGGTATCGACCTTGCGGCCCCGACGCACCTCGACGACCTTTTCCGTTGGGACAAGGATTTCGTCGAACTTGTCCTCGAGACCACGCTGGACGGCCTGATCACGCAGGGACTGCGCAACCTTGTTCTCGAAATTCGAGTAAGCGTGGACGATATACCACCGTTTCGGAGCGGATGAGATGCTGGTCGGGCTGGGAGAAGACATCTGCGCGGCTCCTAGCGACCGATACCGAGAATCAGCGTCACGCCGAAGCGGATGATTTGGTCGGCGAGAAGGAAAAACAGGCTCGCGACGATGACCATGACGAATACCATAGCCGTCGTGACGAGCGTCTCCTTGCGGGTCGGCCACGTGACCTTGGAGGCCTCGTTACCTACCTGCTGAATGAACTCGACCGGATTCGTCTTCGCCATATTGTCTCACCATAGCCGTCGCGCAGTGCTGATTTGGCATCACAACGGTCAACACGCAAGGGCCAGTGACCCCGAGGTCTGTTGCAATGTCATCCTGCGATCAGCGCAACTTGCAAAAAACTGCAGTCAGGAACTGAAAGCCGACCGCCTGGGATCCGCTGGCAGGAGTGGAGGGACTCGAACCCCCAACCCCCGGTTTTGGAGACCGGTGCTCTAGCCAGTTGAGCTACACTCCTAGCGGATGCCTGCGGTAACAGGCCGACAATGGCGCCCCTTAAGCCAAAGCTCAGCTCAAGATGGAATCGCCACGCCATTCCTATACATCACTCGCGCGACATGGCGATAGGCGAATGATGGGAATATTCACTGTCGCGCCTGGATTACGGCGCGGCAGCCGTGCGACGCAGGCGAATGCGCTGATTGCTTGCGCATTCGCCTGATGTGCTGGTGTCTTACTCGATGATGGAGGCGACGACGCCGGCGCCAACCGTGCGGCCACCTTCGCGGATCGCGAAGCGAAGCTTCTCTTCCATGGCGATCGGAACGATCAGCACGACTTCCATCGTCACGTTGTCCCCGGGCATCACCATCTCGGTGCCTTCCGGCAACGTCACCACGCCCGTCACGTCCGTCGTCCGGAAGTAAAACTGCGGACGGTAGTTCGTGAAGAACGGCGTGTGCCGGCCACCCTCTTCCTTCGTCAGGATGTAGGCTTCCGCCTTGAACTTCGTGTGCGGCTTCACCGAACCCGGCTTGCACAGCACCTGGCCGCGCTCAACGTCCTCGCGCTTCGTGCCGCGCAGCAGCGCCCCGATGTTGTCACCCGCCTGACCCTGGTCAAGCAGCTTCCGGAACATCTCGACGCCCGTCACCGTCGTCTTCACCGTCGGCTTCAGCCCGACGATCTCGATTTCCTCGCCGACCTTCACGATCCCGCGCTCGACGCGGCCCGTCACAACCGTGCCGCGACCCGAGATCGAGAACACGTCCTCGACCGGCATCAGGAACGGCAGGTCAACCGGACGCTCCGGCTGCGGGATATACGCGTCGACCTGCGTCATCAGCTCAAGCACCGCGTCATGGCCGATCGTCGGCTCGCGATCCTCAAGCGCACACAGCGCCGAACCACGCACCACCGGGATGTCGTCCCCGGGGAACTCGTACTTCGACAGAAGCTCGCGCACCTCGAGCTCGACCAGGTCGAGAAGCTCGGCGTCGTCCACCATGTCGACCTTGTTCAGGAACACCACAAGCGCCGGAACGCCCACCTGGCGCGCAAGCAGGATGTGCTCGCGCGTCTGCGGCATCGGGCCGTCAGCCGCAGACACCACCAGGATCGCCCCGTCCATCTGCGCCGCGCCCGTGATCATGTTCTTCACATAGTCGGCGTGGCCGGGGCAGTCCACATGCGCGTAGTGCCGGTTCTTCGTCTCGTACTCGACATGCGACGTCGAGATCGTGATCCCGCGCGCCTTCTCTTCAGGCGCCTTGTCGATCTGGTCATACGCCGTGAACGACGCGCCCCCAGACTCCGCCAGAACCTTCGTGATCGCCGCCGTCAACGACGTCTTGCCATGGTCAACGTGACCAATCGTCCCGATGTTGCAGTGCGGCTTCGTCCGCTCAAACTTCTCTTTGGCCATCAGTCACAAACCCTGGGCATTGCCATCATGATAAAGGATCGGGGATATCGATCCCCGAAATTGCGCGATCGTCTAGGGGGTTTCACTCGCTTGCGCAAGTGCCAGCGGCGCAATTAGTGCCGATTGTGGGGAACACCCGCTGCGACACCTTCGACAATATGCCTCTGCAACCGGTCCCGACAAACACCAAATCACGTCCCTGCCCGCCGCGCTATCAGACAGCGCCGCGCTCGAAACCATACAATAAATGGAATTCGATGAGGCCGTGGAGCGGGTGAAGGGAATCGAACCCTCGTCATCAGCTTGGAAGGCTGTTGCTCTACCATTGAGCTACACCCGCTAACGCACGTCAGGCTTGGATGGTGGAGGGGGTTGGATTCGAACCAACGTAGGCGTAGCCAACGGATTTACAGTCCGTCCCCTTTAACCACTCGGGCACCCCTCCGGCCCATCCAGCATGACCAACCCCGGTGGGTCGATCACCTTTCCGCTCACCTGCGGCGCAGGAGCAGTGGCGCGTTCTTAAGAGGAGCCGGTTATGGGTGTCAACTGCAAAACCGGGCTGGCGCGCCACAATCCCCTGTGTCAAACCTGCCTCACCCTGAGCCAGGCCAGCGCATATCGCGGGAACGTCTTGCTCGCCGGGCCCGGGCGGACCGTGCCCATACCTGTGGAAACGAGTAGTAGCGATGAGTGACGATCAGCGGCGGCCCCGCCACGGCAAATCCGGCCCTGGCCACAAATCCGGCCCTGGCAGATCGAATCGCCCCCCCTCACGGCCAGACTGGCGCGCGCGAAGGGCCGCGGAGGTCGAGGACGGCGTCATCCTGTACGGCTGGCATCCTGTCGTCGAGGCGCTTTCGAATCCGAAGCGCCGCATCCGCCGTCTACTCGTGACCGAGAACGCGCAGCGACGCCTGACCGAAGAGCTGGGCCCCCTGCGCGTCACGCCGGAACTCGCTCGTCCGGACGAGATCGCGCGCAAGCTCGAGCCGGATGCGGTGCATCAGGGTCTCTATATCGAGGCGGATCCCCTCCCCTCTCCCACCATCGAGACGATGAACGCGCAATCATTGATTCTCGTCCTGGACCAGATCACCGACCCGCATAATGTCGGCGCCATCGTCCGCACCGCCGCCGCCTTCGGCGTGGACAGCATCGTGACCACCGCCCGGCATAGCCCCTCGGCCACCGGTGTCATGGCCAAATCAGCGTCGGGCGGGCTGGAACATGTGCCCTTCACCATCGTGCGCAACCTCGCCGGCGCCTTGCAGACGCTGCGTGAGCGCGGATTTCTGTGCATTGGTCTTGATTCCGCCGGCGAGACCGAACTTGAGGCCGTTCCGCTGCGCCGCCCGGTCGCGCTCGTCCTCGGCGCGGAGGGCAAAGGCCTTCGGCAGCTCACCCGGGAACGCTGCAACGTGCTCGCTCGGCTCGACATGCCGGGTCATATCAAGAGCCTGAACGTGTCGAACGCCGCAGCCGTCGCCCTCTACGCGACCTCCCGGGCGCTCGCCGCTCTTGATTGATTGACGCGCGCGGGCGCCCGCGCGCGGTTGGCCCACGGCACAGGCACTCTCACAGGCACTCTCTTGACGCCGCGGCGCGCCTTCCCACGCCGCCCCTCACCGGCCGTGGCGTGGACAACGCCGATTGATGGCACGATCAGGCAATAAGCATGCCCGCCCACTCGGCTGCCCGTCCGAACGACCACTACGCCGACACATTCAACTTTTGAATGACGACGAATTGACGAGCGACACGGCACCGCCTCCCGCCGTAGTTTTCCCGTATTGACCGTACGGTCGGCCATGATTCTAGAGGGCAGCTGCAATGTTCGCAAGCAACCCTGATCTGAATCATTGAGATCGGAAGACAATAAAACGAGGAAACACTTGAGGAGGCGTCAATGAGCGTCGCGGCAGCGGAAGCGATATCCGAGCAGAAGCGTCCTATGACCCGCGAAGAGCGCAAAGTTATCGTTGCGTCTTCGCTTGGAACGGTCTTCGAATGGTATGATTTTTACTTGGCAGGCTCGCTTGCCATCAATATTTCGATGAACTTCTTTTCCGGCGTCAACCCGACCGCCGGATTTATTTTTACACTGCTTGGGTTCGCTGCCGGATTTGCGGTGCGCCCCTTCGGTGCCCTGTTCTTCGGACGGCTCGGCGATCTCATAGGCAGAAAGTATACGTTCCTCGTGACGATGACCGTCATGGGTATCTCGACCTTCGTGGTCGGCCTGCTGCCCAGCTACGCCTCCATCGGCATCATCGCGCCGATTGCCTTCGTCGCTTGCCGTCTGCTGCAAGGACTGGCGCTCGGTGGCGAATACGGCGGCGCCGCGACCTATGTGGCGGAGCACGCCCCCCAGGGACGCCGTGGCTTCTATACGTCGTGGATCCAGACCACCGCGACCGTCGGCCTGTTCCTCTCGCTCGTCGTCATCCTCGTCCTGCGCATGTCGATGTCGACCGAGGCGTTCAACGAATGGGGCTGGCGCGTTCCCTTCCTCCTGTCGATCCTCCTCCTCGGCGTGTCCATCTGGATCCGCCTGCAGCTCCAGGAATCCCCCGCCTTCGTCAAGATGAAGGAAGAAGGCACGGGCTCGAAGGCTCCCCTCAAGGAGGCTTTCGGCACCTGGAAGAACGCCAAGATCGGAATTATCGCGCTGCTCGGCGGCACCGCCGGCCAGGCCGTCGTCTGGTATACAGGCCAGTTCTACGCCCTGTTCTTCCTGACACAGACTTTGAAAATTGACGGAACGACGGCGAATATTCTGATCGCTCTCGCTCTCCTCATCGGTACGCCGTTCTTCATCTTCTTCGGTTGGCTGTCGGACCGCATCGGCCGCAAGCCCATCATCCTTGCGGGCTGCCTGATCGCCGCGATCACGTATTTCCCGCTGTTCGCAGCGCTTGGCAAATATGGCAATCCGACCCTCATTGCCGCTCAGGAGAAAGCGCCGGTGACGGTCATCGCCAACCCGGCTGAGTGCTCGTTCCAGTTCAACCCCGTGGGCACGTCGAGCTTCACGACGTCTTGCGATATCGCCAAGTCGTTCCTTGCCCGCAATGCCGTGAACTATGCGAATGAGGCGGCTCCGGCTGGTACGATCGCGAAGATCCGCATCGGCGACCAGGTGATTGAGTCCTTCGACGCCCGTACCGCCGGCGCCGAAGCCGCGGCCCGCACGGCCGCATTCACCAAAGCCGCCACGGACGCCATCCGTTCCCATGGCTATCCCGCCGCCGCAGATCCCACCAAGATCAACATGTTCATGATGACGCTCATACTCACCGTCCTCGTGATTTTCGTGACGATGGTGTACGGCCCCATTGCGGCTTTGCTGGTGGAACTTTTCCCAACTCGTATCCGCTACTCGGGCATGTCATTGCCGTATCACATCGGCAATGGCTGGTTCGGTGGATTTCTGCCACCCACCGCCTTCGCCATCGTTGCCGCCACCGGCAATATTTACTCCGGTCTGTGGTATCCGATTATCATCGCGCTCATGACGTTCGTGGTCGGTCTTCTCCTGATGCCCGAGACCAAGGATCGCGACATCTTCACTTACGAAGGGGACAAGTAATCGGGAAGCGTCGCACCGACGTCCGATAGGCTGGTCTGACCTCATGGAAAATGAGCGATCAGGACAATGTGAGCCTGCGACCACATAAAAACTGCAATTTCGGTGAAAGGTCGCGGAACTTGGTCCTTACTCCAACGTTGTCAGACCAGGAAATTGATGCGTTTATCGAGACCCTAAAGCCCCGCCTCACGGCGGGGTCTTTTTTTGAACCGGGCACCGGCGGGGCGTCTCCGCTCTGCGCCGGTGCGAGAGCCCTATCAGCGCGGGCAGACCGTGACGGTGCGTGTCCGCCAGACGCCATTAACGATCACACGGCGCGGAGCACGGTAGCAGTAGGATCGGCTCGAATTTGCCGCCGCTGCGATGCCGGCTCCGAGAATGGCGCCCGTCGCAAGGGCAGCCCCCGCCCCCCAGCCGTCATATCCGTAGCCATAGCCGTAGTAGGGACCATAGCCGTAGGCCGGGCCGCCATACCAGCCGCCTCGCCATGCGGGACGGGCATACCAGCCGCCGTTCCAGCCAGGGCGCCAACCGGCGTTCCAGCCCGGACGATACCCCCAGCCCGGTCGGTTCCACCCGCCACCACCCCAGCCCGGCCTCACCCCGGGCGCGAAGCGCGGCCCGCCACCTCCCCATCCGGGCCGGCCGCCCCAATGAGCGCCACCGCCACCTCTCCATTGCGCCTCGGCGGGGGTTGGCACGCTCGCGACCATGAACCCCGCCGCGACCATTGCGCCCGCACCGCACAGAAGTGTCTTGATAGGCTTGAAATTCCGCATGAACGTTCTCCCGCTCAAGCCACGCCCAACGATCAAGGCTAACTGTTTGCCAAAGCGAACTGTCCGCCTGGACCTTCTTTATCGGTAAACGCGGGCAGCCCCCGCCCCGTTCCACAGGCCGTTGTCAGCGGCCGAGATCAGGAACCTTACCCATCAACAAGAAAGGCCCCGCACGGGCGGGGCCTCTTCATAGACGCGGTTCGCTGCTCAATCGCAGACGGTGACGCGGCGCACGCTCCACCCCCAGCCTTCGACCCAGACACGACGGGGCGCGACATAGCAAGCGGGACCATCATCATAACCATCATAGGCCCACGCGGGCGGCGGAGGAGCGGAAGCACGCGCCGCTCCAGCGGCAAGCGCGCCAAGCGCCAGGCCTCCGACGATACCAGCGGCCACCGCCCCGCCGTTACCGCCGTGATACCGATAATAGCCATGCCGGCCATACCAACCCGCCGACGCTTCCCCCGCGCCGGCCACAAGCCCTCCGAGAAGCGTCAAGCCGGCAAGGCCAGCCGCGACCGTTTTCTTGGAAAGGCCGTTGAACGAAACGGAACGGATCATGATCACTTCCTCGATACCATTGACGAGCCTGCGATTTCCTTTGAAAGCAGGCCCGCCTCATTTCCATCCTCGAAAAAAATGATCGCCCATTGTGGCCTAACGTGGCCGCAAGCACGGCCTTGACAAGGCGTGAAAATCTTTTGCTCGCACCGCCCGCATCGGGACTGGCGATAACCCCCCAATCATGATCGCCCCGAAACAATTGGGTCTTGAAGACAGCCGCGCCATCGCAAGAGATACACCTTGGGCCCAATCACCGCTCCTGTCGCCAACGCCCCTTGCGGATTCCCGCAAAGACTGGTAGCCGAGACACCCACGCGCACCACGCCACCGGTTGAATTAAGCTGGTTGAGAGATTTGGTTTGTGATCAGGCGGCGGAAAGCGACTCTGAATCATGCGCTTCACGAGCGCCTGATCTGGACGAGTAGTGAATAGGCACCTCATCGGTGCCGCAAGGGCCGGCGTAGCACAGCGGTAGTGCAGCGGTTTTGTAAACCGAAGGTCGGGAGTTCGATCCTCTCCGCCGGCACCACATTCCCCGCCGAACACCGGCCAAGTTGCCCGCGATCTGTTAAGATAACAGCGTAGGAACCCCTCTTGCGGGACCGGTGGCCTGGAAAGTCGCCTCGCATCTCGGAAGCGGGACGGGCGCGCCTGTCTCCAGACGGCTCGGATGATTCGGGAGCTCACGCAGCGTTTTCCAGCGCCGAGCCAAAAATCCGCGATCGGCCGCCGGGCGTGTCATCGCCGCAACGGGATCGAAAGCGTATGAAACCGACAGAGGCCCCTATCGCGGGCGTCTACCTCACAGCATCGATGTAAAGATATAAACAACTCTTTATATGACATTGACTTGCCCGCCGACGCAGCTCAAGATGCGCATGCCATGGTTCCCCGACATGCCGCCTGCGGCGCGTCGGGGCTAAGAGGGAAGCCGGTGAAATGCCGGCGCTGCCCCCGCAACTGTAAGCGGCGAGCCGATGCCCACGATGTCACTGAGGCGATAGCCTTGGGAAGACGGGTGGAGGCGACGACCTGCGAGCCAGGAGACCTGCCGTGGCGAACAACGTCCACGGGCGGGGTGTCCCGGTGGTGCGCTCGACGGCTCGCCCGGATCTCTGTTCGGCCGGTGATCGTCCCGCGTCCGCTCTGGCCTTTGCCCCCAATTTTGGGGTTAAGCCTATGTATCGATCATCATCCATTGGCATCGCGACGCTCGGCACGCCGCGCATCGGTCCGCGCCGCGAACTCAAGATCGCGCTTGAGAGTTTCTGGTCCGGCAAGTCCGACGAGAAGGCATTGCTGGAAGCCGCCTCCGCCCTGCGCGCGGCCAACTGGGCGCGCCAGAAATCCCAGGGGATCACGACCATCCCATCCAATGACTTTTCTTTCTACGATCAGGTGCTCGACACCAGCGTGATGGTCGGCGCCATCCCCGCCGCTTATGGCTGGACGGGCGGCCCGGTGTCGCTCGCGACCTATTTCGCGATGGCGCGCGGCTCGCAGGGGGACGCGCAACCTCACGCCTGCGGCCATGGCCACCACGATCATGGCGCGCCTCATGGTGTCCCGGCTTCCCATGGCGTCCCGGCCCAGGAAATGACGAAGTGGTTCGACACCAACTATCACTACATGGTGCCGGAATTCGAGGCCGGGCAGCGCTTTGCGCTCGCCTCCCTCAAGCCGGTCGAGGAGTACCGCGAGGCAAAATCCCTCGGTTTCGAGACCCGTCCGGTCCTGCTCGGCCCCGTCACCTTCCTGCGTCTCGGCAAGGCAAAGGATCCGTCCTTCGACCCGCTGACGCTTCTGGGTGACCTGCTGCCGGTCTATGTCGATGTCCTGCGCCGGCTTGCCGCCAATGGCGCGACATGGGTCCAGATCGATGAGCCCTGCCTCGTGCTCGATCTCGACAAACCCGCGCGCGAGGCGCTGCGTCGCGCCTACGCGCTGTTCGCCCATGCCTTGCCGGATCTGAAAATCATGCTCGCCACCTATTTCGGCAGCATCGGCGATAACCTGGACACCGCGCTCTCGCTGCACGTCGCGGGCTTGCATGTCGATCTGGTGCGTGCGCCGGAGCAGCTCGATGCAGTTCTCGCCAAGGCGCCGCGTGGCCTTGTCCTGTCACTAGGTGTCGTCGATGGCCGCAACATCTGGCGCACGGATCTGGAGAAAGTCCTGGCCCGGGTGGCGCCCGTCGCCGCGAAGCGCGGGACCGACCATGTCCAGATCGCGCCATCCTGCTCGCTGCTGCACAGCCCGCTCGACCTCGAACTGGAAACGAACCTCGATCCCGAAGTGAGGGGCTGGCTCTCCTTCGCCGTGCAGAAAATGGGTGAGCTGGCCACGCTCGGCCGCGCGCTCGCGGACGGACGCGAGAGCGTCAAGGAGGCTCTCGCCGCCTCGACAGCGACGGCGAGAGCCCGCAAGGCTTCTCCAAAGGTCAACGACGCGATCGTCGCCGCGCGCCTGGCGGCCGTGACGGAGGCCTTCGCGCGCCGCAAGAATGCCTTCGCGAGCCGGGCGAGACTACAGCGCGAGCGCTTCAACCTCCCGGCCTTCCCCACCACGACCATCGGCTCCTTCCCGCAAACCCCGGAGGTCCGCAAGGCACGCGCCGCCCATGACAAGGGGCAGCTCGACGCAGCCGACTATGAAGCCTTCCTGCGCGAGGAAACGGCGCGCGCCGTGCGCTGGCAGGAGGAGATCGGTCTCGACGTGCTTGTTCACGGCGAATTCGAGCGCAATGACATGGTCCAGTATTTCGGCGAGCAGCTCGCGGGCTTCGCCTTCACGCGTCATGGCTGGGTTCAGAGTTACGGCTCGCGTTGCGTGCGCCCGCCGATCCTCTATGGCGACGTCTCGCGCCCCGAGCCGATGACCGTGGAGTGGTGGCGCTATGCCCAGTCACTGACCAAGAAGCCGATGAAGGCCATGCTGACCGGGCCGGTAACGATCCTCAACTGGTCTTTCGTGCGCGACGACATCCCGCGCAGCGACGCTGCCAGACAGATCGCCCTCGCCATTCGTGATGAAGTGCTCGATCTGGAGCGGGCGGGCGCCGCCATGATCCAGATCGACGAGGCGGCTCTGCGCGAAGGCTTGCCGCTGCGCCGGGGGGATTGGAAGCGCTATCTCGACTGGGCCGTCGAAAGCTTCCGCCTCTGCTCGTCGGGCGTCGGCGACGACACCCAGATCCACACGCATATGTGCTACTCGGAATTCAACCAGATCATCGACGCCATCGCGGCGATGGATGCCGACGTCATCTCGATCGAGACCTCGCGGTCGAAAATGGAGCTGCTGGAAGCCTTCCGCAGCTACAAATATCCGAACGAGATCGGCCCCGGCGTCTATGACATCCACTCGCCGCGCGTGCCCGATGTCGAAGAGATGTCGGAGCTGCTGCGACTCGCGCGCCAACGGCTGAACGACGAGCAGCTCTGGGTCAACCCGGACTGCGGGCTGAAGACGCGCAAATGGGAAGAGGTCAGGCCGGCGTTGATCAACATGGTCCGGGCGGCGCGGGACCTGCGCGCCTTGCGCCACTGACACTGCAGGATCGCCCGGCGCGGCGCGGATGCCGCGCCCCAGTGTGGTTCGTGGCCGCGCACTCAATAGCAGAGGCCCCGTGCCGCGACCAGACATCACGGTACGGGGACATGGCGCGCTCAGCCCCCGACGCGCTTTGCGTCGTAGACCTGGTCGGCGGGCAGGCTCAGTAGCCTTTGCGCCATGTCGTTCTTGAGCCAAACCAGCCGCTCTTCCTCCGCGGCGGTCCTGTTCTCCTTAGCGGCGAGCGTGATGAACTCGTCATGTACCAGCCCCGGCCGGAGGGTGAGATCGACCGTCGTGCCGCGATAGTGAAAACGGAAGAGATAACGGCCTTTCGGGCTCGAAAGCACATCGTCGCTGGCGAGCGCGAGGTCAACGTTATAGCGTCCCGCCGTGACCATGCGCGTCACCATCTCGAAGGCATCGCGCCCGCCCGGGCCGGGAAATGCGGTATCCATCGAGAGTTCACGCCGCTCGGGAGGATTTCCGCCATCAAGGAGGGGGAAGGCGCGCTGCATGACCTTGAACGCATGGGCGACCCCGCCCGGATAGCCGAAGCCATGATACTTCAAGATCTCCGCGAAGGTGAAGCTGATCGGCTGGCCGTTCTCGTGAACAGTGACTGTGTCGCTCATTGCCGGACAATTCCTTGTTGAGAGAATGAAAGCTCTAAAGCGATTCCAGTGGAAGCTTGCAGCGGTTCAGCGCCTGGAATTGTGTAAAAGACGGAGAGAAGCCCACGGTGATAACCCGGTAACGAGGGGGCGACACCCCGTCACCGCCTTCTTTCAACTGTCGCCTGTATAGTCCGGTTGATTTGACACCCTGACTCGGTAGATTGCCTTGGCCCGCCATCAGGGTACCGCAGTGGAGTTTTCAATGTCTGATCTTGTCGTCGTGGTCTATCCTTCGGAGCAGAAGGCTGAAGAAATTCGCCAGCGGTTGTTCGAGCTCCAGAAGGAGTATCTCATCAAGATTGGCGACGCCGTCATCGCGACGAAGGACGAGAAGGGCCACGTCAAGCTTAATCAGCTCATGAATACGACCGCGGCCGGCGCCGCCTCGGGCAGCCTGTGGGGACTGCTCATCGGAGCCGTCTTCCTGATGCCGCTTGTCGGCGTTGTCCTCGGCGCCGCCTCGGGCGCTCTCGGTGGCGCTCTGACCGACTACGGCATCAACGACAAGTTCATGAAGGAATTGAGCGAGTCGCTGCAGCCCGGCAGCGCCGCGCTGTTCGTCCTGGTGCAGGAAGTCACCGGCGACAAGGTCCTGGAGGAGCTGCGCGGCTCAGGCGGCACGGTGCTCAAGACCTCGCTCGACCACAGCAAGGAACAGGCCTTGCGCGAAGCGCTCGCCGCGCAGCCGCTGAGCGCGCCGGCTCCCGCCGCCCCCTCAGCCTGAGCCGAAGCTGTCAGCAAAGTCGCTAGCGTGAGAAACCCGATGAGCAAACCCCTGGCAATCGCGGCGTTGAGTGTCGCTCTTCCTCTTCTACTCGCAGCCGCGCCCGCCAGCGCAGCCGGCTTCACCTGTCCATGGAAGCCCATCGCCGACGGCCAACAGGCCGCGAGCGTCGAGAAGCTGCTGCCGACCGGTGACGCCTTCGACGACATCGCGCAGTTGAACGCTGCGGTCTATGCGCTGCGCCAGCAAGGCACTTCCGAGACCTTGGTGATCGATAGTCTCGTAGCTGGCTACTGTCCGGTCGTTGCGTCGAATACCGCCTTGTCCGATGCGCAGAAGACCGCGCGCGTCATGCGGTTTGCCGCGCGCGTCATGCGCACGGTCTATTCGCTGGATGACGCAGACCAGATCATTCTCGACGTGCCGCTCCGCCCGACTGTCGTCGAGGCCGTGCGGGCCAAGGCCAAGAGCGCGGGCATTTCCGCCGAGGCCTGGATCGCCGGCGTCGTCCAGGCTCAAAGCAGCCCCTGAAAACGGTCTATTGTCGCCTCGCTATGCATGACCACGCAAAGCGAGGCGACTCACTGGTCGCGATCACAGGGACTCGGCTGTTGCCGAGCTTCTGATCTATAGCCGAAATCGGATAAATCCGATCTCGCGGACAAGCCCGGTGATGACGGGGCGCCGCGCACCAGCATCATGGGAGACAATGTGTAATGTGGCAGTGGTTTGTGGACGTGCTGCGAGCGCATCCCGCAATCGCAGTATTCCTGTCACTCGCCATAGGCTACGCGGTCGGAAAGCTGTCGTACAAGGGTATCGGCCTTGGCGCGGTGACAGGAACACTCCTCACCGCCCTCGTCGTCGGACAGCTGGACATTGTCATTTCTAACGACGTCCGCTCCATCTTCTTTCTGATCTTTCTGTTCGCCATAGGCTACAGTGTCGGTCCGCAATTCGTACAGGGCGTCGCCAAGAACGGATTGCCGCAAGCCGCTTTCACCATCGTGGTCTGCGTGCTGTGTCTCGGTGTTGCATGGCTGTGCGCCCGGATCGCAGGCTACAACGTTGGTTTTGCCGCAGGGCTTTTCGCCGGCTCCAACACGATCTCATCCGCCCTTGCTCTCTCCGTCGACGCGATCGAGCAAATCGGCAAGCCTCCTGAGGAGACGAACGCGCTGGTCAATGCGGTACCGACCGCTTTCGCGATGACCTACATCTTCGGTACCATCGGCGCCACGCTCATCATCGCGCTCCTCGGCCCGAAGCTGCTCGGCATCAACCTGGTCGAGGCCTGCAAGGCCTACGAGATCAAGATGGGCGCGCGCGCCAACCATGGCGGCCATAGCTCCGCATGGCATCAGTTCATCGCACGGTCCTATCGTATTTTGCCGGATAGCAGTTTCATCGGACAAACGGCGCTGCGGGTCGAGGCGAGCTACCGTCACAAGCAGTTCTTCGTAGAAAGACTACGCCGCGACAATGCGATCTTCGATGTCAAGGCTGATACCGTGTTGCAGGCCGGAGACGTCATCGCCGTGGCGGGAGAACGCGGCGATATTCTGCAGCAGCTCGGCCATTCCCTGGAGGAAGTCGAGGACCGGGAACTCCTCGATGTTCGGATCGAGGGCGTCGACGTCCTTCTCACGAATCGGCACTTCGACGGGAAGACACTCAGCGAACTCGCGAAACTCCCCGTCACGCGTGGAATTTTTCTGAGACGCATCCGCCGCGGCGCGACGGGTGTCGACATTCCGATACTTCCCGCGACCGAACTGCACCGCGGCGACGTGCTGACCGTCTATGGACGCCCGCAAGACATTTCAGCCGCGGTTTCAACTTTTGGACGCGCGGACCGGAGCAGCGACGAGACGGATATCGGATTCGTCGCGGGCGCGATCGTGATCGGAGCACTTGTCGGCACACTCGTCTGGCACATAGGCTCGGTGCCGATCACACTCTCTTCGTCCGGCGGCGTATTGATCGCGGGCATCGTGGCAGGCTGGTTGCGGGCGGTGCACCCCACCTTCGGTAACGTGCCCCCCGCGGCGGGCTGGCTGATGAACTCCCTTGGCCTCAACATGTTCATCGCGACAGTCGGCCTGTCCTCCGGCCCGAGCTTCGTCGCCGGCGCGGAACAGCTCGGCGCAAGTCTATTTCTCTGGGGCATGGTCGCGACGGCCGTGCCGCTGATCCTCAGCCTCTATATCGGCCGTTACCTGTTCAGGTTCGACGACGCGATCCTGCTTGGCTGCTGCGCCGGCGCGCGCGCGTCCACGGCCACGCTCGGCATGCTGACGGAGAGGGCCGGCAGTCAGGTTCCAGCGCTCGGCTTCACCGTGACCTGCGCGGTCGGCAACACGCTGCTGACCATCGGCGGCATCATCATCGTCATGCTGATGCGGTGAGCGTGGTCACCCTTATCGCGGAAGCATGAGATCAGGGGTGTCGCGCGATGTCATGGAGCCGAGCACGAACGCAAGATTGGAGGCCGCCACCAAGGCCGCCATATGGGCATCGGCGCGGGCCTGGCGGGCGTCGAGCAAGCCCGTGTCGGCGGCCGTCGCGGCCGTGATAGTCCCGAGCCCGTTGCGATAGGCGTCAAGAGCCGCGTCGTAGGTGATCGTGGCCGCCTCGGTCAAGCGCGTCGCGGCCTGATAAGACTGAAGCGCGGATCGCACCGCGTTGGATGCAACCACCATCTCACGCACGGCGTCCTGCTGGGTCTTCTTGAAGATGTCCTGCGCGGCGGAAACCCGCGACTGGGCGGCGCGCAGGTTGGCACTCCGCACACCGCCGTCGAACAGCGGCATGGTGGCCCCCACCAGGACCCCCGTCGCCGAGGTCTGCTGCCCGATGGTCGGGAGGCCGCTGGCATTGAAGCTTCCGCTGCCGGTTGCCACGCCGCCAGCCACGAAGACTTTCGGCAGGTAATCCGCCTTCGCGGCGTCCACCCCGGCCTCGCTCGCCTTGATGGTCGCATAGCTCGCCAGCACGTCCGGCCGGCGCCTGAGCGCCAGCTTGATCATGTCGTCCATCGGCAGATTGACCGCTGAAGGAAGACGGCGGTTGCCGGCATTGGCGACCTTGATGGCGAGTGTCGGCGACACACCCATCGCGCCGAGCAGGGCTTGGTAGGCATCCTGCTCCTGCCCCTGTGCCACGACGCGGCGCAGTTCCGATTGCGCGACCTGCTGACGCGCCTGCGCCACCTCCACGGTCGTCCCGATGCCTCCCTTTTCACGCTGCACCGCCGCGGCATAGATGGCGCGGCTGTTGCGCAAAGTTTGCTCGGCGATATCGACGCGTGTGCGCGCGGCTCCGTATTGATAATAGGTCTGCGTAACCGAGAAGATCAGCCTCTGGTGCGAGGCGTTGAACATCACATTGGCGGCGAACGACACTTGCTTGGCGGCATCGACGACGGCACTTCGCTGGCCGAAGTCGAACAGCAACCACTGAAACGCAAGCGATGACGTCACGCCGCGCGCGGTCGTATCGAGATAGCGCTGAACCCCGAGCGCCTGCACCGGTGTTTCAGTCGATTGCACGCCGCCGACGGCATTCGCGGAAATGGATGGCAGGAACGTCGCCTCGGCAATACCGACCGCGAGCGCGGATTGGCGCGCGTGTTCCCAGGCGACACGCGTCGTGGGATTGTTGCGCGCCGCGATGTCGATGAGTTCCGGCAGCTGGTAGACCTTGCCAGCCTGCGTTTGCGGCGGTGGCGGCATATCCGCGACTGCGGGATTGCCAAGAACGGAGAAGTCCCTGGCTTGCGCATCGGTCCCGGTGCTTCCCTGGCCACCTTTGGATGGCAGGAGGCTGCTGCCGGACCTGTTGCCCGGCGTCCAGGGTTGGGTGGGCGACGCGGGCGCGAGGCTTTCCGCATTGCTGGCGCAGCCGGCGACCAGTGCCGCCATGACCACAACGCAGGCACAATTGAAGCACACGCGGGCGCTGCGGCTTGTCCTACTCTTAACCGACATCGCGCCCCAGCCCGCCGAGGAGATCCTCTATCCGATCGACATGTTCTGGAACTGTATTACACAGGCTAAGGTCAGGCCGTAAATGATCCGCGGTGTTTTTTTGACCTTGCGGTGGCTCATTTGGCACCGAGAGGTCGTGAATGTCGCGGGACAACCGCGCGAAACGACTTGCCAAAACCATCCGCTCTTCCGCCGTACCGGGCATCTTCGCGACGGTGTCTTCATTGTCGGGCGAAGGTCCGTCAACGTCCCAGTCGGGTGCGCCAAGGACGAACAGCTTCGGAACAACGGCTTTCGCTTCCGCGATCACCTCCCCCAGACGTTCAATCTGCATGGCACCCGGGCGCTGGTGGCGGGGTTCGAACAGGGCGAGCGCCAGACTGTTCATGGCCGCCTCCAGCTGGGCCTCGGCCTTGGCGGCGTCGTTGGTCGCGGCCGAAATCTCCCCTGTACCTCGTCGTGCAAGTTGCGCCAGGGCCCCGAAAGCATCCGCGAGCTGCTGCTTGACGCCGTGGATGACACCGACCGGCCAGATTTGGGTGAAGACGACATAGACCATCACATTGCCGAGGAGGATGCCGACGATCCGGTCTCTGGCGGAATCCATGTCGAGGCTCGGCTCGAAGCCTTGAAGAATGGTCAGAAGAAACGCGAGCCCGATCTGAACGCCGCCATAGGAGATCCGCTCATTGCCGGTGGATACCCAGGCAGCCGGCAGGATGCCGGCGAAGACGAGAACCATCAGGCCGCCAACCGACGTGATGTTGGGAATGACGAACAGGATCGCCGCGATGCCCATCGCCGCGCCGATCAAGCATCCCACGATGCGCAGGGCGAGCTTGTGAACGGTCTCGGCCGTTGTCCCCAGCGCCGCCACGAAGCACGTGATCATCGCGGTGTGGATGCCCTGCCAGTCTATGCCCGTGTAAATGAGATAGCAGGCCATCGCGGCCGCGGCGGTCTTCAGGGCAAAGCGCTGGTGGTCAGGATTGCTCAGCGCATCCTGCGCGAAGAAGGGCTCCTTCGGCACCGGCGCCCAGCTCCGGGCGGGCAAGGCGAGAGCCTCGACGGCGCGTACGGCGACGCTGACTGCCGGATCGGACGACACCTGCTTTGCGTCCGGGGCTGTCCAGGAGGTCTCCGCTTTGCCCCTCGCCTTCTCCCTGATCGCCGCGATGGCAAGCCGGCAATCCGCCGCGAGGCGGCTACGCCATTCCGGCGCGAGCGACCGCGGAAGCGCGGCAATCGCGAGCAGCAGACGGTAGGTGCTGTCCGCGGCCTGTGACAGCCACATGCCCCGCGTCGCGGGCACGTAGTGAAAAAGCCGCGTCAGCAACGCCATCTGCTGCGGGTCGCCGTTGCCCTCGCGCAGAAGGGCCCGCACGCCGGAAACATCGCCGCGCTCGAGCGCGTCGGATGCCGTCTCCAGCCGCTCCTGCAACGTCGCCGCGAGCAGTCGGGCGGGCGTCCATCCCACCACCAGATTAAAAACGACCATGAGGGCCATCGGCATGGTCACCATCTGCCAGGCGTAGAGCAAACCTCTGGTGGCCAATTCGGCCACGGGTACATCCGCCGTGAGGCTGAGCGCGAATGTCACCACCAGCGCCATGTCCGACCCGAGGGGACCGAGACGGCTGACCGAACCAAGGAAAACAAGGGAAAAGGCCGCCAGCGCCATCGTCGCCAGCCGTAACGCGGGGACGTCGATGGTCCAACGGACCAGGACGAGGACCACAGCCACGACCACGGTCACGAGAATGGACGCGCCGATCCCAAGCGCGATATTCACGCCCGCGTTAGGCTTCATGAGATAGATGATGAGATAGCAACCGATAGCCGGCTCGGGAACCTTGTAGAGCATCGCGACGGCCGCCACGAGCGCGCAGAGGAGCGCGATACGCCACGTCATTCCGAAGCGCCCGGGAAAAATTCCCAGGTCGCGCCATACCTGACGGAGGATCACGCCCGGCATATCGTCAGCAGCGCTGGTCGCTGTGAACGATGACGACAGCCGAAGCGCCGACGCGCATCAGATCATCCGGGGGTTGATCAATCCGGACCCTAACCGGAAAACGCTGCGACACACGGACCCAGTTTAAGGTCTTGGGCACGTAAGGCAGATTCCGGGGTATCGGCAGCAGCTCCTCCGAACTCACGCCCCACCCGATGCCCTCGACGACGCCTTCCATGGCGACCGAGCGATCCGCCATCGCATAGACGGTCGCACAGCTGCCGACGGTGATGTTTCGCAGGTCTGTCTCGCGGAACGCGGCGGACGCAAACCATCTTCCCGTGTCGATGAGGGTGAAGACCGATTGCCCGGTTATGACGAATTCGCCCGTCGCTGTGCGCAAACCGGCGACGAGCCCGTCGTGCGGCGCCCGGATCTCCGTCTCTGCAAGATTGCGCTTGGCCAAGCCCAGCGCGGCCTTCCGCGCCTGCACCAACGCCTCGGCGGCATCGGCGCTGTTGACGAGCGCCTTCGCGGCCTCCACCTGCGCAAGGGCCTGCCTCAGGCTGACTTCGGCATCGCGCTTGGCGGTGGCGGCATCATCGACCTGCTGCGCGGTGACGTAACCCTTGGGCCGCAGCGCTGTGAGGCGATCGAGCGTCTGCGTCGCCAGAGCCAGATTGGCCCTCGCGCGGACCACCTGCTCGCCGGCGATGGCGGCGTTGGAGGCCTCCGCTTGGATGGTGCGCTCCTGAGTCGCGAGCGCGGCCTCGGCGATGCGCAGATCTGCGGTCGCCTGCTCCACGGCGAGCTCGTAAGCCTGAGGATCGATCGCGAAGAGAAGATCTCCCTTCTTCACGCGATCGTTTTCCTTCACGGCCAGCCGTATAATGCGCCCCGGCACCGTCGATGAGATCTGCACGAGATCGGCCTGCAACACCGCATCCTCGGACAATGGATTGCTGTCGGCCTTGTTGATGTAGCGCCAGCCGAGGAAGGCGGCCGCCGCCACTACGATGACCGCCACGATCCCGCCGAAGGCGTTGGAAGGGCTCGTCTTGCGCGATCCGGCCATGCGTCAGCGTCCGAAGACGAAGCGCGAGAACGCGAAAGCGATAGCCAGCGCCAGGCAGACGTAGACCAGCAGACGCCAGGGCAGGACGTCGTCAACGCCGATCTGGACGAAGACCACGCGTAGGATGACAGCGCCGAGAATGCCAGCCACGGCGCAGGCCAACCACGCCGGAAAATAAGCTCCGAACAACGGAATCGACGGCGCCGCCGCGGGTGTGCAGCCTGCCAAAGGAAGAAGAGCCGCGAGCATTAACCGACTGAAAGACATAGCACTCACGACCGCTGACACAACGTGTCTGACGAACCATCCTATATTGATCCGACGCTAGCGCCGGGGAGACGAACGGACAACCCGCGCCGTACCGCCCTCTGACTTTTCCCACAAGGGATATGCAAGCTTTCCAGCCCCATCTCACGGTAGAGAAGGCAAGGTTGGTTTTTTTGACAGATGCGAAACAACACAGAACATGCGGACAGCGTGACAACAGGACTGTGTTACATCTTCGGAGCATAGTCGCTAAACTTGCGATGATCCGGAGCTTCACTTAGAAGCAAGTGAATTTCGAGCGATCGAGAGAGAAGCGGTGAGGACGGGTAGCGACCAACACGCCAACGCCAGGACGTACCGGCCACCCGGTTGGCTGCGCAATGTGGCGCGGCTTAATCCCAACACGGCTTGGCCTTGGCGCCATTCCATCCGGATTGCAATCGCGGTGGCGGTGCCGTTGCTCGTCGGTCATTTCACCGACTTGAGAGATCCGGCGCTGCTCGTCTGCCTCGGGGCTTTGCTCAACTCCGTCAAGGTGCAGTCCGACTCCTATCTCGCGCGCCTGCAACGGCAGTTGATCGCGGCGCCCATCGCGGGTCTTGGTTATGTGGTCGGCGCCACCGTTGCCGGCCATGGGGCGCTGAGCCTCATTCTTCTCGTCGGAATCGCCTTTGCCTCCGGGCTGATCAGCGGATACGGCGCCGCGTTCTCGACGGCCGCGATGCAGATGCTCGTGCTCGCCATCATCGGCGCGAGCGTACATTCCGACGCACCGCTATGGCTCCCGCCGCTGCTTTTCATGGGCGGCAGTGCGTTTGCAGCCGCTCTTTTGGGTTGCGAGGCCTTGCTGGATCGGCGCCTGCCGGAGCGAGCGACCCTGGCGCATATCGTGAACGCGATGGCCCGGGTGGCCGACGCGGAACCCCAGGCGCCTGGCAGCAAGGGCCCGCCGGATACGGCAACACCGATCGAGAGGGCACGGCGCGGCCTCACCGATGCGATCGCCAAGGGCTATGCGGGCTTGCTCGACTCGCGGCGCGGCGACGAAGGCCCGTCCGACAGGCAGGAGCGAAGCGCCGCGATCCTCTCGACGATGGAGCTGATTTCTGCCGAGATCGTCGGCAATGCCGATGACCGAGGCCTGATGCATTCTGTCGCTGCCCGGCTGAACCAGATCGCCCAAGCGCTGACCGAACGCCATGAGCCACCACCGCCCTCCTATGCGCGCCCTGCCACGTGTCGCTTGCTTCGCTATATCGACCGGTTGACCGAAGAGCTATGGCCTTCCTCGGCCGTGGACGCTACGCCTGCACCGCTCTCAGCCCCGCATGCGGCCGCCCGCGTCCCGCGGCGGCTGAGCATTCCTTCCTACGAGCTATTGCACGGCAAGCTCGTGCTCGGCCGCGAGGTCGTCCTCGCCGCTGCGCAGTTGGCATTGTGCATAGGCATAGCCGTCGTTGCGGAGCGTCACGCGCCGGGCGCGCGCTCCTACTGGATCCCGCTGACGGTCGCGATCGTTCTCAAGCCGGATTTCGGGTCGGTTTTCGTCCGCGCCGTTCAGCGCAGCATTGGCACTGTGGCTGGCGTGGCCATTGGCGTTGCCATCATGACCTTGCTTCCAAAAGGCCTGATCCTGATCGTCGTGATGACCGTATTGGCGGCTGCTATCCCGTGGGCCGGCTTGCGGGGCTATGCGCTGCAATGCACTTTCTTGACCCCCTTTGTCCTCATCATGATCGATGTGAGTACACCAGGCGCTACCGTGGACTACGCCGCGCAGCGCCTCGTCGACACCGTGCTGGGCGCCGCTATCACATTGGTTTTCGGCTATCTCATCTGGCCACGCTCGCCCGGAGCGCATATCGGAAAATCGTTCGCTGCCGCGATGCAGGCCGTCGCGGACTATCTCGCTGCGGCCGGCCGCGGGGCCAACGGCAACGACAACGATCTGATGGCCGCGCGGAGGGCGGCATATCACAGCCTCTCCAACGTCCGCACCACGTTGCAGCGAGCGTTGTCGGAGCCTCCACCCGCGAGCAGCGAAGCTGCCGCATGGTTCCCTGTGATCGTCAATGCCGAGCGCCTGTGCGATCACATCACGCGCTTTGTGGAAACCCGCCATGAACAGGATCCGGTTGAGGACGAGCGCGCGATTGCAGCGCGCGTCGCCGTACTTCGCTCTCTGAAAGCGGCTGCTCATCCGGGGAACCAACGTGATGCGTCGGCCCTTCCCCAGCCCCCGAGCGACGATGGCGGAGCAATTAACGATATCGATTTCGAGATCAACCGATTGAGCCATCTGCTCCATGCAGTTCGTACCCCAAGTCGGCATGCTCGCCGGCATTGAGTTCGACCACCATGAGCGGGAAGCGAGATCACCCTGATCTGTGCTTACCAAAATTAACGTCCAAGTAGACAAGACGCTGAGCCGCTCCGACGCCAACAATTAACTTATTTAATTTGCTTGTAATGCGTTTGCTGTTGATCAGCCCATCGAGCTTAAGCTAGGTTGTACGCAGCGTGATGCTGTATTGCGGGGGCGTGATTGGTTAACGATAGTGCTGGATCAGCGAGCGTGCATAATGCGGCGTTGACCGACGTGCAGCTCTAACCGCGTTCCGTTGGCAGTTACGAGGCCATCTGCTGTGGAAACAATTTGTCGCGCAGCAAGAATATCGTCGAGACCTCACGTATAATCCCCCAATCAATGCGGCTATAACCTGTTTGGAGATGACGATGCATCTGACACCGCGGGAGTTCGACAAGCTGCTGATCCATATGATGGCCGATGTTGCGCTGAAGCGTAAGGCCAAGGGTCTCAAGCTCAATCACCCGGAATCGGTGGCCGTGCTGTCGGCCTATGTTCTCGAGGGCGCGCGCGAGGGCAAGACCGTCGAGGAAGTGATGGACGGGGCCCGCAACGTCCTCAAGGCGGAGGACGTGATGGAAGGTGTCACCGATCTCATTTCGCTGATTCAAGTCGAAGCCGTCTTCCTCGACGGAAGCCGCCTCGTCAGCCTGCACAGCCCCATCGTCTGATCAGCCAGCATCGCGCCGGCAAAGCCTTTCAAGGAGGCTATCTTGGCAAAGAATCCGTCGAAGCAAACCTCTCCTGCTCCCAAGAAGGCCGCAGCTCCAATACCCAAGAAGGCGCCAGGTCCCGCGCCGACACCGGTTGGCGGCTATGTTCTTGCCTCGGACCCGATCGAGATCAATCCGGGCCGGCCGCGTACGAAGCTTGCGGTGCGCAATACAGGCGACCGCCCCATCCAGGTTGGATCGCATTTCCACTTCTTCGAGACGAACCGGTATCTGGAATTCGACCGCGCCGCCGCCTTCGGCCAGCGCCTCGACATCCCAGCGAATACGGCCGTGCGTTTCGAGCCCGGCGACGAGAAGGAAGTGACGCTGGTTCCCTACGCGGGCAAGCAATTCATCTTCGGCTTCAATGGTTTGGTGGACGGTTGGACAGGCTCCGGGCCGGCGCCCGGCTATAGCCCGAACCGGGATGCGTCGATCGCCAAGGCGGCGGAGCTCGGCTTCAAGTCACGGGCTCAGACGAAGAAGTCTGCGAAGTAAGCCCTTCCACTTTTCTCCGTTTCGTAAGGTACGCCGCCATGTCGCAAATTTCACGTCAACAGTACGCGGATCTCTACGGGCCGACCGTTGGTGACAAGATTCGCCTTGGCAATACCGATCTCTATGTCGAGATCGAAAAGGATCTTCGGGCTGTCTATGGTGACGAGCTCCAGTATGGCGGTGGCAAGACACTGCGCGACGGCATGGGCTCCGAGAACCAGCTGACCCAGGAGGCCGGCTGTCTCGACCTCGTTATCACCAACGTTACCGTTCTCGAGCCCACTCTCGGCGTCGTGAAGGCTGACGTCGGCATCCGCAACGGCCGCATCGTTGGCCTTGGCAAGGCGGGCAACCCTGCGACGATGGAAGGCGTCACGCCTGGCCTCGTCACCGGCGCCGCCACAGACGCGATCTCGGGCGAGCATCTGATTCTGACCGCTGGCGGCATGGACACCCATGTCCACTACATCTCGCCCCAGCAGGTCTATGCGGCATTGTCGAACGGCATTACCACGCTGTGGGGCGGCGGTATCGGCCCGGTGGACGGCTCGAACGGCGTCACCACGACGAACGGGCCGTGGAACCTCGAAATGATGCTGCGGTCCATCGAAGGCCTGCCGATCAATTTCGGCCTGCTGGGCAAGGGCAACTCGACGGGTAAGGGCCCCATGATCGAGCAGCTCCTGGGCGGCGCTGCCGGTTTCAAGGTTCACGAGGACTACGGCGCCACCCCGTCAGCCATTCGCGCCTGCCTTTCGGTCGCTGACGAATACGACGTCTCGGTCGCGGTGCACACCGACACCCTGAACGAAGCCGGCTATGTGGAAGACACGATCGCCGCCTTCGACGGCCGCACCATTCACACCTTCCATTCGGAAGGCGCGGGCGGCGGTCACGCCCCCGACCTGCTGAAGGTCGTCGGCCAGCGCAATGTTCTCCCGAGCTCGACCAACCCGACCCTGCCCTGCGGGCAGAATTCGGTGGCCGAACTCTTCGACATGATCATGGTCTGCCACAATCTCAATCCGAAGATCCCGTCCGACGTGGCCTTCGCCGAAAGCCGCGTGCGCTCGGAGACGATCGTGGCCGAGAGCGTGCTGCATGACCTCGGCGCGATCTCGATGATCGGCAGCGACTCGCAGGCCATGGGACGCATCGGCGAAAGTTTCCTGCGCTCCATTCAAACTGCCGATGCCATGAAGAAGGCGCGCGGTCCGCTGGTGGAAGACGCGCCAGGCAACGACAATTTCCGCGTGCTGCGGTATATCGCCAAGGTCACGATCAACCCGTGCATCACCGCCGGTGTCGCCCATGAGGTGGGCTCGATCGCTCCCGGCAAATTCGCGGACCTGGTCCTTTGGGAGCCGGCCTTCTTCGGCGCCAAGCCAAAGCTGGTGCTGAAGGGTGGTTTCGTCGCCTGGGCCAACATGGGCGACCCAAATGCCTCGCTGCCGACCCCGCAGCCGATGTATTATCGGCCGATGTTCGGTGCCTTCGGCTCCGCGATGCCGAAGACCTCTCTCACCTTCGTCTCGCGTGCTGCCTATGACGCGAATATCGGTGAGCGCCTGGGCCTGCAGCGCGTCGTCAGCCCGGTCTCTTCGACGCGTGTCCTCGGCAAGCATCACATGGTGCTCAACGACTACCTGCCGAATATCGACGTCAACCCGGAGACCTTCGCCGTCACTATCGACGGTACGCATGTGACGGTCGAGCCGCCCAAGAGCATCGCGCTTAACCAGCTCTACTTCTTCAGTTAATGTCTGCATCGGCATGCAGCAGAGGCACGCATGATCATTATCGAGAATACGCTTGGCAATCTGTCGGATCCCAAGTGGGCGAAGGCTCTCGAAGGGGCTGCGATCGACTGGCTCGATCTGGATCAATGGGAAGCTCAGAAGAGCCGCCTGCGCAAGGCGACGGCCGGCGAGGTCGAGCTGGCCTTGTCGCTCGATCGCAACTCCCATCTGCATGACGGCGACATCCTCCTCTGGGACGAGGCCAAGCGTGCCGCCGTCGTCGCGCGCATCCACCTGCGCGAGGTCATGATCATCGACCTCGCTGAAGTGGTCGGCGAGAAGGTCGAGAAGATGGTGCAGACCCTGTTCGAGCTCGGGCACGCGCTGGGGAACCAGCACTGGCCGGCGATCGTCAAGGAGACGAAGGTCTATGTACCGCTGACCGTGGATCGCAAGGTCATGTCCTCGGTGATGAAGACCCACGCTCTGCCGGGCGTGCGTTATGAATTCACCCCGGGCTCGGACGTCATTCCCTACCTCGCGCCTCACGAGGCCAGGCGTCTGTTCGGCGGTGCCAGCGACACGCCCCATTCGCATCACCACGGCGATGGCCGGCCCGCGCATTCGCATGGACATGATCACGGACATGGACATCACCATGGCCACGACCACGACCATGGGCATTGAACTCCCCCTTGGGAGGACATTGCCGGAGTTGCTGTATCTCCTCCAGTTCGGAGATTCAGCACTTCCCGTAGGTGGCTTCTCGTTCTCGAACGGTCTTGAATCGGCCATCCAGGAGGGCCTCGTGGATGGTCCCGCAACGTTGCGGACCTATACCGAGACCTCGATGTGGCAGGCGGCGACGAGCGACGGCATCGCCGTGCTCTGCGCCCACCGCGCCGCCGAGGCCGGCGATATCGAGACACTGACGCGGATCGACAAGCTGACCTTTGAGCGCAAGCTCAATGAGGAAACGCGTCTCATGACCGTGCGCATGGGACGTAAACTGTGCGAACTGTCATCTGTCATTACTGCAAATGACGCGACGCGCGATTGGTTCGAGCGGATCAAGAGCGGCGACACGCCCGGCACGCATCCTGTGAGCCTGGCCATCACCCTTGCCGCCCTCCATGTGAGGCGGCAAGATGCGTTCGGTGTCCAGCAATATGGCGTGGCGACCGCAGTCCTCAGCGCGGCGCTGCGACTGATGCGCATCTCCTTTATCGACACCCAGAAAATCCTGCTCGATGTCACGGCGCAGGTGGCACCTGCCTATGAACGTGTCGCGGATGCGACCATCGACGAAATGGCCAGTTTCGCGCCCATGATCGACATACTGGCGGCTGTCCATGTGAAGGGGCATGTGCGCATGTTCATGAACTAGCGAAGGCGCCACGCGGTTTTTAGAACCGCAGCTCCAAGGGAAAATGTGAGGGGATGGTTCCGGCTTGAGCGGAGCGCCCCGGCGGTAAGCGTCAACAGGGTTTGGACAGATGAAGAAAATTCCTCGCATTGGTATCGGCGGCCCGGTCGGCTCTGGCAAGACTGCGATCATCGAGGCCGTTACCCCCGAGCTGGTGAAACTCGGCTACCGCATTCTCGTGATCACCAATGACGTGGTAACCACCGAAGACGCCAAGCACGTGCAGCGCACCCTGCGCGGCATCCTCCTCGAGGAGCGGATCATCGGCGTCGAGACAGGCGGATGCCCCCACACGGCCGTCCGCGAGGATCCCAGCATGAACCTTGCGGCCGTGGAGGAAATGGAAGCGAAGTTTCCGGATTCCGATCTCGTCCTCATCGAGAGCGGCGGCGACAACCTGACCCTGACGTTCAGCCCTGCCCTCGTCGATTTCTTCATCTATGTCATCGACGTGGCCGCAGGCGACAAGATCCCGCGCAAGAATGGCCCTGGCATCAGCCAGTCCGATATCCTAGTGATCAACAAGACTGACCTTGCCCCGCATGTCGGCGCAAGCCTCAAGGTGATGGACGATGACTCCCGCATGATGCGCGGCAAGAAGCCGTTCGTCTTCACGAACTGCAAGACGAACGAGGGTATCGAGGAGCTTACGCGCCTCATCCGCGAGAACGTTCTGTTCGAAACCATCTCCGACAAGGCGAGCGCGTGATGCTTGGCGACGCCAGGGAACTGAGCGCTTATCAGGACGAGCCTCCTCAGCTACCCAGCGGATCCTTTGGCAAGAATGCCTATCTGCGGCTCGGCTTCGAACCGGGCTCGCATCGCACCCTGTTGCGGACCCTGCATCGACGCGCGCCGCTCATCGTGCAACAGGCGCTCTATTGGGATGAGGAGATGCCGGGACTTCCCTGCGTCAGCATCATCTCCAACGCCGGCGGCATCCTGCAGGGCGATCGCAACGTCATCGAGATCGATCTGCAGGCCGGTGCCCAGGCCCATGTGACGACGCAATCGGCGACGCGCATCCACGAAATGGATGCCAACTACGCGAGCCAGACGCAGTTGCTCACCCTTGGGCCCGGTTCCTATCTCGAATATATCCCCCGGCCGATCATACCGCACAAGAACTCGCGCTTTATCCAGACGACCAAGATCGAGGTCGATCCCAGTGCAACCCTGATCTATTCGGAGATCATGATGCCGGGCCGGAAGTATTACCGAGACGGTGAGATCTTCGAATACGAGCTGTTTTCCTCGACCGTGACCGCGCAGCGGCCGAGCGGCCAGTCGCTCTTTACGGAGAAGTTCGTCATACGCCCCAAGCTCGACAAGCTGCATGCGCTCGGCGCGATGGGCGACTTCCATGTCTTCGGCAATGTGGTCGTCATCACGCCTAAGGACAACGCGGATCGCCTGTTCGAGGCCAACACACCGGTCTTTGATCGCGAGAACGGGATCGCGCATGGGGTGAGCCGCCTCCCCCATGATGCGGGGCTGGTGTTCAAGGTTCTGGCGATGGAAAGCGCGCCGGTGATGGAAACGATCAGGCAGTTCTGGTCCGAGGTCCGGCAGGTCGTGGTTGGTCCGCGCGTGCCGGACAATTTTCTCTGGGCGTAAGCGTAGCTGGCCATGGTTGAGCCATCGGCGCATCGCCAGCTGGTTTGAAGGCAAGAGCTCTTCGCGAAGCGCTCTTTGGATGTGTTGCAGCTTCGGTGTCGGGCGCCGGAGATATCTCGGCGCGTCGGCGACGCCGCGCCGGCACCGTGGCAAGGGCTGATTGCCCGCGAGTACCATGGAAGGGGGCACTATGGCTGAAGCGATCTCCACTTGGTCGACACTGGCGTCGCGGCATGCGGCCCTGCGGTTCATCGACATCAACCTGCGCGGCGCGGGGCAGGTCATCTTCCAGAACAACCCGCTGACCGGCTTGCTCTTCATCCTCGCCATCGCGTGGGGGGCGTATACCGGCGGGCAGCTCGACATCATCATCGGCGCGGTCGTTGCTCTCGTCATAGCAACCGTGACGGCGATGGTTCTGGAAGCTGACGAGACATCGCTCAATCAGGGCCTGTTCGGTTTCAACGGCATCCTCGTCGGCGCCGCCGTGCCGACCTTTCTGGCCGATGGCGCGGCGATGTGGTTCATCCTCGTCGTCGGCGCCGCAGTCTCGACGGTCGTGATGCTCGCCATTTCCAAGGTCATGAAGACCTGGGAGACACCCGCGCTTACCTTCCCCTTCGTCCTGACCACCTGGTTCCTCGTGCTGGCGGCCTATTCCTTCGGCCAGCTGCCGATCGCCTCCATGGGACCGCCTGCCTTGCCCCACGCCACCGCATCGGCGGGCGCAGCCGAAGCATTGAGCCTCACCGCCGTCCTTGAAGCGTGGCTCAAGGGCCCCGCTCAGGTTTTTCTCATCAACAACCCTATCAGCGGTGTCGTTGTTCTGCTCGGGCTGTTTGTGAGCTCGCCCTGGGCCGCATTCTTCGCGGCCGCGGGAGCGGCTGTCGCGCTGGCCGTGTCGCTCGGGCTCGGCGCCAGTATCGGGGATATAACCGCGGGACTTTACGGCTTCAGTCCGGTGCTGACCGCGGTGGCCTTGGGGTGCGTGTTCTACAATCCCTCGCTCCGGGTCGCTGCCTTCGCGCTCCTGGGGACCATCTTCACCGTCATCGTGCAGGGGGCTCTCGATGCCGGAATCGCGCCATTCGGCGTCCCGACCTTCACCGCGCCCTTCGTCTTCGTCACCTGGCTTTTCCTGCTGCCGAAGTCGGACCTGCAGCCACATCCGCACGCGCCCATCAAAGGCGGCATCTTGAGCAGCAAGAGCAAACCCTGACGGCCGAAACGTCTGTCAGGCACGATCGCGCTTCATAATAGACTGGGAATGGCGACAATGGACTTTTCACTGCGCATGCTGGCGGTGGTCGGCGGGGTTATCCTGCTTCTGGTCTATTTCCGATCGATCGTCGTGGTCACATTGCTGAACTCCCGGTCGAAGGACGTCATCGAACGCGTCGCGCGCACGATTGCCGTCACCATCGTTCACGGCGCGATCGGCAAGAAGACCGAGCATTACCGGATCCAGCAGTCGCAGGCATGGATCATGCCGCTGTTCATCCTGATCTGCGTCATCATCTGGTTCCTGCTCGTACAGCTCGCATTCACGGGCATTCTCTGGGGACTGCAGATCGAACCGGACATCTGGCGCGCCCTGAGCGCGAGCGGCTCCGCGCTAAGCACGCTTGGCTTCCTGACCCCGAGCAGTCTGGCGGGCGAGTATCTCGCTGTCTTCCAGGCGGCAATCGGCCTTGCCATCGTCATGCTGCTTTTCACATTCGTTCCCGGCTATCAGGCGGCTGTGCAGACGCGCGAACGCAAGGTCAGCTGGCTTTATACACGCACGAATGAAGCGCCGACCGCCGAGCTATTCTTTCGCTGGCTCCAAGGCTCTAACGGACAGGGTCGCTTTCTCGATGGGTGGGAAGAATGGGAAGAATGGTTTCGCGGCGTACGCGAGACCCATCTGCAGTCACCCATCGTCGCCTATGTCCCCTCGATCTATAAGGGCAAGTCTTGGGTGGTCGCGGCATCAACAGTTCTCGACATGACATCACTCGTCATCGCCTGCCTGCAGCGAGGCGCCCCCGATTCCGCGCGCATGTGCCGCCTGCTCGGGGTCAATACGCTGCAGCTGGTGGCCCTGGAGCTCGATGGCCGCGCGCCTATCGTCGACCAGGAGATGCCGGAAGCGAGCAAGGCCAAGGTGGCGGAGTTCGACACGGTCTATGACGCCATGGCCAAGGCCGGCCTACCGGTTGCCGAAGACAAGGCAGCCTGCTTGCGAGAATATCTCGCGATGCGCGCGGAGTACGCGCCTTACCTTAAACAGATCGCCAACGCCACGCTGACCCCGCGTGATCTGCTCGCCACCTGAGGCGAACCGACTGGACGAGCCGCGCTGAAAATCGGCTTACATCAATATAGCTTTTGCGCTACGGGATTAGAATAATTTCAATGGCGTCGATGCGTCGGCGAGGACGCGCGGGAGATGGTGATGGCTCTGAACGGGATCGAGAATGACAGCGGCGAACACGCTTACGAAGAGCGGGAGGCCGTCGCCGTCTTCGACGATGAGAAGTCGCTCAACGCCGCGGTCGACGAACTGTTCCAGGTAGGCGTGCGGCAGGAGGATCTGAGCCTTCTCGCCGATTCCGCGCGCGTGCAAAGCGGATCGGTCACCACGGAGGAACTCGAAGACAAGGACAATGTGGAGCGCAAGGCTTTCGTCTCCTCCGACACGCGTGTCGAGGGCCTCGCGGCCCTGGTTGGCGTTCCGGCCTATGTTGCTGGCGCGGGCGCGGCCGCCATTGTGGCGACCGGGGGTGCAGCCCTCATCCCGACCATCGCGGTTGTCGCCGGCAGCGGCTTGACCGGCGGGGCGCTAGGCCTCGTTTTCGCGCGTGCGTTCGGCCGCCGCCATGCCGAACGTATTCAGCAGCAGATAGAGGATGGGGGACTGATCCTCTGGGTTCACGCGGCCGATCCCACCAATGATGCCAAGATCATCGAGATCCTGAAGCGTCACAGCGCGCGTGATGTCCACGTCCATGTGGTGAAGCGTAGCTGGGGCGTGGCGGATGTTCCGTTGCACGATTTCAATCCGGATCCGCTCCTGCGGTCCTGACTAGCCCTGAACACGGGCTCGGACGTCCTGCCATTCGCGCGTGAGGTCCGAGCCCCCAGCGAACAGGCGCTGGGAGAAGGGACATGCCATGACAGCGCTCGACTTTGCCTGGGTTGGCCTCGGCGGCGGCCTCGGCTCCGTGCTCAGATGGGCGATCGGGCGAATGGTCGGGGAGCGCTATCACGGCGGCTTCCCGCTCGCGACATTTCTGATCAACGTCTCCGGCGCCTTCGTCATCGGCTTTCTCTCCGTCATGCTCGGCGTCTACTGGCGCGACCGCTACAGCACGGCGCTCGTCGCCGCTCTCCTGACGGGCGGGCTCGGCGGATACACGACCTTCAGCAGCATGCAGCTGGACGCCGCCAAGCTCGCCACGAAGTCCCCTTTTCGGGCTGTCGCCTACCTCGTCCTGTCCGTGATGACCGGCCTCGCCGCCGCGGCGCTCGGCGCCGCGCTTGCCAATGTGATGGGATGAGGCGCGCGCGATGATCAATACAATCATCCTGGTCTTCGTCGGTGGCGCTTTGGGCGCGATCATCCGCGAGCTTCTGATGCTCGGCACGCCACATCTGGCTGACAGCTTCCCCCTCGATATCTTCGTCGCCAATATTGCGGCCGCATTTCTTCTTGGCCTTGCAGCGGCCCTGCATGCCCGCAAAGTCATCAGCGACGACACCAATACTCTGGTCGGAACCGGCGTCATGGGCGGCTTGTCGACCTTCTCGAGTTTTGTTTATGGCGCTGTCGTCCTGATGGGTGCATCCACCCAATCCGCGATGGTCGCCATCGTCTATGTTCTGGCGAGCCTCGTCATTGGATATGGCGCGGTGGTCCTGGGCATGAAATGCGGTGCGGGCCGGCGCAGCTGAATTCTGACCCGCACGGAACCGGCAATCGAATGGCACGCCCATCCCCTTGGGCGTCTCGAATATAGACGTCGATCAGAACGCATCGATTCATATTCTTCGATGACCGCGATATAAGAAAAAAATAAAAATTCGCATCAAACAATAACAAAAGACGATTTCCCCTAAGAGAAAGGCAAGGATAAATATCCCATATTGTAAAATTATTTTTTACCAGCATGTCATTCGATAAAACTAAAATCTATAGAATACACGGCATAGCGATCACGGCCATATGCATAGTTTTGGCCGGGGCGGTTTACTGGTCTTTCTATCCAGGCCTGATGACCAGCGATTCAGGCGACCAGTTGAACCAGGCGCGCCGCTTTATCTTTAATGATTGGCATCCGCCTGTCATGGCGCTCATCTGGCATTATACGGATCGTCTGGTTGCCGGTCCCGCTGGCCTGTTCACGCTGATCTTGGCGCTCTACTGGCTCGGCCTCTGGCTGATGGCCCTGCGCTACGGCCGATCGCTGCCTATTGTTGGCTACCTCATCATTCTCGCCGGCATTTCACCAATGATGATCGCGATCCCCGCGATGCTGTGGAAGGACTCGCTCGTCTTCGCCTGTTTCCTGCCGGCCGCCGCCCTGCTCGCCACATCGGCATCGCGCCGGGGACCGTGGCGGCCCGTCCTGATGGCGACCGCACTCGTCCTGCTCCTGATCGGTTCCCTCGCGCGCCATAATGCCATGCTGGCGGCGGCACCTCTGATCATGCTCGGCGTCTGGCATCCGCCATCCCGGCAGACCACCCGCGTGAAACAAGTCGGGACTATCTCGTGGCGACTTGTGATCATCACGCTTGCAACGGTCGCGACCACATCATGCGCCGGATGGCTGCTCAATCGGCATATCCTTAATGCCCAGCCTTCCGGGGTCGTCAACTCGCTAATGGCCTTCGACATCGTCGGCATCGCGGCGAGAACCGGCAACAACGGACTGCCCGGTGCGTGGAGCGCCGATGAGGATCAACGCATCGTCCATACCTGCTACGAGCCCCGCGCGTGGGATAACCTCGCGTGGGGGCAGTGCGCCTTCGTCGTGAAGCGGCTCGTCGCCGATGGCCATTGGCGGGAAGGGCTCACGCGCCCCTGGCTCGCAGCCGTTGCGGCCCACCCCTTTGCCTATCTCCGGCATCGCCTCTCCCATACGCGCCAATTGCTGGAGCCTCTCATCGCCGTTCCCCCGATCCCGGCCGCGCCTTCGGTCGCCCATGGCTTCACGGCCAACGAGGGCTTCCGCGGCGTCCAGGGCATGGTGAGGGCAGCGAGCGGCGCGCCGGTTATCGGAGATCTGATGCGCGGCGGGCTCTGGATCATCGTCGGCGCGGTGGTCTGCGCGGCGGCCTGCCGGCGCGGGCTGGATCGCTGGACAGCCCGCGATGCCGCCTTGCTCTCGTTCTCGGGCGTGCTCTACGGGCTGCCGCTCGCTATCGTGGGCGTGGCAACCGAGTTCCGCTATTTCTACTGGACGATCGGAGCGGTACTCATTGCGGCACTGGTGCTGGCCGCCGACGTGTTGAAGGACCTGTTGCCCGGTCACACCGGCCCAACAGCCGCAAGGCCCGACCGGGCGCCCGAACAAGCGGAACCACAGCGCGCTTGACACGTTCGCCCCGCACGTGTTGCAGCGGATGCGACGGCGAGCGTCCGGCGCGAAAGGGGATATGCGTGTTCGATCGAGACAGGGCGCCGAAACGACTATGGACCGCGATGGCGGTCGCTGCGCTCAACGGGCTCAGGGAACGCGGGGAGACCAATCGTCACCTAGGCGAAGACACCGGACGCCCGGCGCGGCCGTCGATCTGGTCGATGCTCTGGCGGCTCGTCGACCGGATATCGCGCGACAATCTCAGTCTCGTCGCCGCCGGGGTCGCGTTCTACGCCATGTTGGCCATATTCCCGGCGCTCGGCGTCTTCGTCTCGCTGTTCGGGCTCGTTGCCGATCCCAAGACGGTCGAGGGGCAGATCCTCGCCCTCTCGGCATTCCTGCCGCAGGAAGCGATCCAGATCCTCCTCGGAGCACTGCACGGCGTGGTCGAGAAGAACACCTCGCGGCTCAACACGGGCCTCGTCATCGGTCTCGCGATCGCCCTTTTCAGCGCACGCACGGGCATGAGCTCGCTGATGACCGGCCTCAATATCGCCTATGATCGACCGGAGGCACGCGGCATCCTGCATCAGCAGGTGGTGGCGCTGGCACTGACGCTGGGCGGGATGGTCTTCGGTGTGGTCTCTATTCTCGCGATCGCCGCCGTGCCGGCCGTGCTCGCCTTCCTGCCCGTGCCTGACGAGATCCGCACCCCCCTGCTTCTCATCCGCTGGCCCTTCCTGGCCGCCGTCACGATGCTCGGCTTCACAATCATCTACTACGCGGCCCCCTGCCACCGCGTGCGCTGGACATCCACCGTCATCGGGGCGGTGATGGCGACAGCACTCTGGCTGATCGGATCAGCGCTGTTTTCCGCCTATGTCACGCGCATCGCCACCTATGACGCAACCTATGGCTCACTGGGAGCCGTGGTCGTGCTGCTGTTGTGGCTGTGGCTGACCGCGCTCGCGCTGTTGATCGGCGCGGAGATCAATACGCTGCACCACGATCGCGACCACGATGTCACCGCAACGAAACCTCCGGCCGCTCCGCCGCGGTAAACCAGGCGTTCCAGCCACCAGGAAGACCGGCGACAACGCTGTGGTGACCGGGATCAGCCGGACTTTTGATCGGGTGGCCTGTCTGTCGTGCCGATGTTCGTTCTAGGTCAGCGACGGTCGCCGTGCGGCGGGAGACGTTCCCGCAGATCATCCGTGATGATCACATACTCACCATCGATGATATCCGGGGAGGCGCTTTTCGCTGTCTGGCGACGGCCGACCAAGCCGAAACGAGCCGCGAGCCGATAGAGCAATCCCGCTATCAAGACGATGGGAAAGATGATGAGGAAAGCGCTCGCGGCCACGACAGCCAGCGTCAGGATCAGCGTCGCGGCAACAGCGACCGCCAGCCAGACCTGCCACCTCTTCAAACGCGTGAACTGGATGCCGCCAGCCCTGAACCGGTCGTAGCCTTGCATGCGCTCAGTTTTTCCCTCTGATGACCTTATGGAAGTCTAAAGCTGATATGGGGCTTTTGTGTGAGTTCGCCAATCCCCGCGCACATCAGATGCTGTTTTTGCCGCTGCGACAATCCCATGCTCTCCGAGGCGTGCTATGTCTGCTGATGGTCGGGATTCGTCACGGGCGAGAAGCGCCGCGATGGAGGGCACCGGCGGATCAGATCGTGGTCTTCGATGGCGCGCCGCTTTTCGTCTGTCGCCTTTGTTTCGAGCGATACGCCCGAAGCGCTGGAAGCGCGCAGCAGTCTTGCTTCGCGCTATAATGGAGTGCCGCCCGAAGAGGCCGACGTGGTCGTCGCCCTTGGTGGCGACGGCCTCATGCTGCAAACGCTGCACCGCTTCATGGGAACGGGCAAACCGATCTACGGCATGAACCGCGGGTCAGTCGGCTTCCTCATGAATGAGTTTTCCGAGGATGCCCTGGTGGAGCGCCTGGAAGCGGCCCACCGCAGCATCACCCATCCGCTCCTGATGATCGCCGAGAGCATGGATGGCCAGCGCCATCAGGCCCGCGCCATCAACGACGTCCATATGCTGCGCCAGACCCACCAGATCGCCAAACTCCGTATCACGGTCGACGGCAAGGTGCGTCTCGATGAGCTGGTGGCCGACGGCATCGTCGTGGCAACACCGGCGGGATCGACCGCCTACAACTTCTCGGCCAACGGCCCCATTCTTCCGTTGAACACGCCGCTTCTGGCGCTCACGCCATTGTCAGCCTTCCGCCCCAGACGCTGGCGGGGCGCCCTGCTGCCGGATTACGCGCGGATCGCCATCGACGTGCTGGACAGCGAAAAGCGACCAGTCAGCGCCGTCGCCGACCATACGGAGTTCCGTTCGGTCAGCCATGTCGACGTCGTCATGGACCGCAGCGTCGATCTCGTCATGCTGCACGATCCAGGCCACAGCCTGGATGAGCGCATTCTCAGCGAGCAGTTCGGCTACTGAACGCGCGAGCGAGCGTCATCTCGCGACAATGCGGCGGCTATTACCCGCTGGACCAAGCTTTCAGAACCGGAAACCCGGGCTGCTCGCCGTGGATCAGGCCGCCAGCGCTTGCGGGTGAACGGCCGGCGCTGCCGTCCAGTTCGCGTATAGCGGCGACGCGGCAGGAGACGGATCGATCGCGCTCTGCGTCGCCCGGGCCTCCTCGGTGAATCGCTCCAGCAGCGCCAGAAGCGGCCCGGCCGCCGTGGACGGCATATCCTCGCAGGCAGCGATGACATGCCGGACCATCGTGAGCGACAAATGCCCGTCCTGGCGGCGCATCGGGGGCGGCAGTTTATCCAGCGCGTCGAGGGCCGCGTGGAAAGCCGCCAGCAACCCGCCTGGCAGGCCCGCCCGCTGGTAGGTCGCTTCGAAAGCGGCACGACCAGGAATGCCACGCGCGGCCTCGATAGCACCGCGCGGCGTGCCCGTCAGCTTGGCCAGTGCAATGGTGAGGAGCCGTGGCTCAGCGCAGAGTAGCGAGCGCAACAACAGACCGACAGTCAATTCGCCGCTGGCGATGAGATGGCTCACCAGCCGTTCCAACGTCTCGTCACTCGCTTCGGCAACGAGCGCCATGGTGGCCATATCGCCAGCCTCGACCTGCAGCGCCCCGGCCCGCGCCGGTGACAGCCAGCCGCGATCAACCGTATAGTCCGCAAGCCTTTCACAGAGAAAGGACATCAGCGCATGCCGCATGAAAGGCGGCAGCTCCTGACGGCTGAGCAAGGCCGACTGAAGGGCCGGGCTGTGGCCATGGCGGTCAAACATGCGCTGTAAAGCGCTCTGTGAAATTACGGCCGTGTCGTTGGCCAGCAGCGCCATCAGCCCGTCGAGCGAAGCGACCTCCGCGAGGGCGGCCGAGACCTGAGCCGGCAGCCCCTCGCGTCCGGCAATCCTTCGGTGTGACGCAGGGTCGCCGACGGCCACGCAATCGACGAGCTGGGCCGAGCTCACGGCCCGGCTGTCGGCAAGCAGGGTCATCGCCGCGGTGTCGCCTGCCGCCAGCAAGGCCTCGAACACCGGCATCGGTATGGCGGCCGACGCCTTGAAGGCTTCCACCAACGCGACCCGTACCATCGGGGATGAGTCGGAGGCGAGCCCGATCAACGCCTTGTCGATATCGACGCGGTCTGCGTCCGTCAGTGGCGATTGGTGATAGGCGCGCACCAACACGTCTGCCGCGGCGGCTCGCTGGGAAGCCGTAGCCGTTGTGGCCCACACGAGATACCGACGAATAATCATACAAACCTCGACACCGACTCACGCGACGATACTTAGCAGTCCGTTGCCTGAATGGTGGGGTAATCATAGTAAACGATGCATTAACAGTGGGGATAGATGAGGCCATCCCACTTGGCCTTTTGACTTCGCCGGCGGTTCCCACATCGCGGCGCGCACGACGAAAAGAGCCGCTGCCGCCCTCGGCAAAGCCAACCGACTGTGCGGTACCACCCACCAGCGGGTTCCGCGTCGGGGACCGTGAGGAGTTCCGGTGGGTCAGGACCGGCTGGGCACGGGACGGTCCTCAGTCATCCTCGGAAGTGGGTGACGATCTCCGCCAGCTCCGGGCGCGGACGATCCGGCTGGCGTTCGACCGGCGTGCCTATATGCACGAAGCCGGCCATACGCTCATCCGCGGCGACGCCCAGCTTTTGCAGCACGCGTCGATCATAGGCATACCACTCCGTCAGCCATGCGGACCCATAGCCCATGGCGTTGGCCGCAATGGTCAGGTTCATGGCAACCGCGCCCGCCGAGAGAACCTGTTCCCATTCTGGAATTTTCACGTGGGGCGCGGCGCGCGACACCACGCCGATGACCAGCGGCGCGATCGCGAGGCGATCTCGTTCGGCGGCCAGGCGCTTGTCGTCCGCCTCAGGGTTATCCACAGCATAGACCGCCGCGATCACCTCACCAGCCTGACGCCGGGCCTCCCCCTCAAACACGATGAAACGCCAGGGCGCGAGTTTGCCATGATCCGGTACGCGCGAGGCGATCCGGAGCAATGTCGCGAGCTCGTCCGGCGACGGGCCCGGGGCTCGGAGAAGGCGGGGTGGAACGGATCTGCGGCTTTGGAGAATGTCGAGCATCAGAATTACGCCTGATTCATGTGTTTCATGGTTGACATTGGGTTTGTTGTGCTCGAATCGTCGAGCTACCAGCGCATGCCTGCATTGCGATTGGGACAAGCCTTAGGTGGTTGCGGAGGTTACCCCTCCCCGGTCGGTGCCATGGTCAAGCCGCGCGCGCTTTGTCGATCGTCTGTCTGTACTGCCGATATAGCACGGGCAGCGCCTAGCTGACCGCCGCTCATGCCAGCCATTTGCGAGAGCCGCGCAGGTGCAATCGGCAACAGGGCTCATGGTGTCTCAATCCCCCGCTATGCCGCTCACGGGCCCCAGGGCCTGCCAGGATCGGATGGCCTCTGTAGCAAGCATCCGCAGCCTGGTCATCCCCATGCCCCACTCGACCATGTCTCACTCACTTACTTCACCATCGACCGTGCCTCCCTCGCCCAGATCCGGCACACCGGCCTCGCGCATACCCGGGCCTCCGGGGTCGATGAACTGGACGCGTGAGACCACGACCCGCACGCTCCTTATCATCTTCGCCTTCTGGCTGGTGACAGCACTGGTCTGGCCGCTCACGGGCGCGGTCGTGCCGTGGGATTCGAAGAATCACTTCTATCCCATGCTGCGCTACCTCGGCGCTTCCCTCGAAGCGGGCGAGTGGCCGCTCTGGAACCCCTACCATTTCAGCGGCTACCCTTCGGTCGCGGACCCGCAGTCGCTCCTGTTCACGCCATCCATGGTGCTGTTCGGCTGGCTTATGCCCCAGGCATCGATGCAGCTCTTCGATATCGCCGTCTACGCGCATTTCCTGCCGGGCGCTCTCGGCATCGTCGGGTTGTTCAAGCGCAGAGGCTGGCATCCGGCCGGCGCCATCGTCACGGTGATGATCTATATCCTCGGCGGCTCGGCGTCAGCGCGCCTGCAGCATACCGGGATGATCTTCTCCTACGGCTATTTCCCCCTGGCGCTCTTTCTCCTGGAAAGCTCGCTCGGCCGCCGCTCCTACGTCAGAGCTGTCGCCTTCGGCGTCATCGCCTCGCTCATGGCGCTCGGACGCGACCAGGTTGCCTATCTCTTCTGCCTCGCGCTGATCGGCAGCGTGGTCTATCAGATCGCAACCGCGCAGGCGCCACTTGCCTATCTGCGCAGCCGCGTGGGTCTGCTCGCGGTCATGGCGGCGACGGGAGGCGCCCTCCTGGCGGTGCCTGCCCTTCTGACCATCCAGTTTCTCTCCGATTCCAACCGCCCGATGATCGATTTCGCGACGGCGGGCATGGGATCGCTCCCGCCACAAAGCCTCGCGACGGCCATCTTCGGAAATATCTTCGGCTCCCTCAACCTGACCTATGACTATTGGGGTCCGGGGCCGCATACGCTGCCCGAAGGGACGTGGACGGACCGGGCGATCGACTATCTGTTCATCGGCACTGTGCCCGCCATGCTCATTCTGTGGCACGGTATCGGGGGTGGCCGCCTGCTCTCGCGCGAGTTCCGCTTCTTCCTCTATGTCGGCATCGGCGCGCTCATCTATGCGCTCGGCTACTACACCCCGGTATTCGAGCTGTTCTACCGCTATATCCCGGGTGTCGACCTCTACCGGCGGCCGGCCGACGCAACGTTCATGCTGAACTTTGCCTTCGCCATGGCCGCCGGCTATCTTGTGCATCGCTACATGGCGGAAGGGACGCCAAAGCGCGCTGATATCGAGCGCAGCCCGGCCAGTCCTCTTCTCGTGGTGCTCGCGGTGGGGCTCACTGCGGCGGCCATCATCAATGCCAGCCGCTTCGCGATCGCCGCCGGCAAGCTGCCGGAAGCGATGATCCAGATCGGCCTCGGCGCCTTGATCGCCTTCATCGCGGCTGCCATCATCATCGCCGGAAGGCGCCCCGCCGTGCGCCTCTATGCCTGCGCGGTGCTGATCGCCATCACGGGTGGCGACCTCATCCTGCGCAACGCCGCGTCGGCTCTCAATGCTGAGCCGCGTGAGCGTTATGCTGTGTTCGAGCAGCTGCCGTCCGACCAGCTCCGCGGGCTTCAGGTGCTGACCCGGGAACTCGCGGCCCGCCACGCGGAGGGAGCCCGCCCCCGCGTCGAGATCCTCGGCCTCCAGGGCGCCTGGCAGAACGCCTCGATGGTGCTGGGCCTCGAAGACACGCTCGGCTATAACCCGCTGCGCATCGCCGATTACGAGCGCGCCGTCGGTCCCGGAGAGAATGCCGCCGACGCGAGCCTGCGGCAGTTTCCCATCACCTTCCGCAACTATCGCTCGCGCCTCGCCTCGCTGCTCGGCCTCGAATACATCGTACTCGACCGCCCGGTCGAGAAAATGCCGTCCCAGTTCCCGCATCTGCCGCAAGCCAGGCTGATCTACGGCGCGGGAACGATGTGGATCTACAAGATGCCACCGCGCACGCCCCGCGCCTATCTGGCAACGCGCCTCGTGCCCGTGGAGAGCGAACGTGTGCTCAAGGAACAGGGCCTGCCGGATCTCGAGCACAGCGACGAAGCCCTCATCGATGTGGCCGATGTCAAGGATCTCAACAACCGCTACGGCCTCGGCGACATTCCGGAAGTGCAGGAGCCACCGAGCGGCAAGGCCATCATCACGCGCTACCGCCGCAACAGCGTGCGCATCCGCGTGGTCACCGACAAGCCGGCGATGCTGGTGTTGCACGACATCTATTATCCCGGTTGGCAGGTGACGGTCGATGGTGAGGAGAAGCCGATCCGGCGCGCCAATCTTCTGTTCCGCGCCGTCGAGGTGCCGGCTGGCCGCCACATGGTCGAGTTCAGATACGAGCCCCTGTCGCTCCATAATCTTGCCACAGCGGCAGCCGACCTATTGGACGACAAGGAACGCGCGCCGCGATGATATGAGCGGGGCATTTGGTGGTCGTACCTGACACGCCTGCTTGCAGCGGACGCCTTGCCTTGGCAGATACAGGGAATGATGAATCCGCGCGTACTCATGACTGGCAGCTTCGCAGGCGATCTGGAGGTCGGCGACAGGGGTCCGAAGGCCATTTGGCCGCGATATGCCGCGACCGCGCGATGGGTCCCGGCAATTCTTCTGCCGCTTGCCGTGGCTCTCGTCACGCCAGCTGTGGCGCAGGCGCCAGCGCCACAGGCACAACCGCCCGTGCCTCCCGCGCTACCGTCAGCGACACTTACAGCACCGCCTGTGCCGCCCGCCGCCATGGCACCGCTTGATCAATCCGTGGCCAACAGCATGATCACGGCGAGCGCCAGATTGGCGACGGGCGATGCGCCGATCCGCTCGGGACTGATCTGGCGGGTCTACCGGCTTGGCGCTGAAGGCACGGCGCCCGACCTCGTAGCCCGCGCGGACGATGCCACGAGCCATTTCGAGCTTCCCCCCGGCACCTACATGCTGCACGCCTCCTACGGTTTCGCCAGCGCCATGCGGCGTGTCACGCTGCGGAACGCGCCGCTCGACGAGATATTGACGGTCAATGCCGGAGCCCTGAAGGTTTCCGGCACGATCGGGGACATCGCGATCCCGGTCTCGAAGCTGACGTTCTCGGTCTATCTGCCGGTCGGCAACGATGCCGAGGGTCGTCTTGTGGTCGCGGACGCTAAGCCCGGCGATCTGATCCGGCTGCCGGAGGGCGCCTATCACATCGTTTCCACATATGGCGATAGCAACGCGATCATGCGCAGTGACCTGCGTGTCGAAGCCGGCAAGCTCACGGAGGCCACGATCAACCATCGCGCGGCCACCGTTACGTTGAAGCTCGTGAATACCGCCGGGGGCGAGGCTTTTGCAGGCACTGCCTTCAGCGTTCTGACACCGGGTGGCGACGTGATCCGCGAGGCTATCGGCGCATTTCCCTCGCTCGTGCTGGCCGAGGGCGACTATGTGCTCATCGCCCGGCATGACGGCCAAGTCTATACGCGCGAGTTCAAAGTCGACAGCGGCGCCGATCGCGATATCGAAATCGTCGCGCGCTGACAGCACTGAACCTCACGGGACAGCGACGGCCTGGAGGGTGGTTTCCCTGATGGAAGCCTCCTCCTCCGCATCCATGCGCGATAATCCGAACAGGCTGTCGAAAGCATTACGCCCGGCGTCCGTGATGATGAGCGCGCGCGTGTCATTGTCACGCTTGACCCACCCCCGGCTGACGCAGTGCTGGCAGAGTGCACGCCCGAGCATTCCGCCCAGGTGGTAGCGTCGTTCGCTCCAGTCGAGACAGGGCCGGCACAGGACGCCAGGGCGGCTTCCGCTTGCCTCCGTATCGAGGCCAAGCTCGGCGAAAAAGGCGTGGCCGCTCGCCGATACCCGACCAGCGCCATCATTGAGAACCACATGCCCGGCTCTCTGCAACTGGTCGGCGATGGCCACTCCAAGTCGGCCCGCGATGTGATCGTAGCAGGTTCTGGCCGCCCGCAGCCGCTCGTCGGCAGGGCCCGCACGCCGGACAGCGCGCATGCGGCTCGTGGCGAAGCCGAGCATCGTCTCGAGCATATGCCCGGTCTCGGCGGACGCGATACGGAAGTAGCGGTGACGCCCCTGCGCGACGACCGTCAGCAAGCCGCCATCGACCAATTTGCCGAGATGCGCGCTGGCCGTCGGGGCGCTGATGCGGGCAAGAAAGGCGAGTTCCTTGGCTGTCCGCGCCCCGCCGTCCATCAGCGCGAGCAGGATGTTCGCGCGGGCGGGGTCACCGAGGAGAGCCCCCATCTGAGCAAGGTGTGTTTGCGCACTCATGCCATGACATTAGCAGTCCATATTGAAGAGCGCATGTAACAATGGTTCGCTAGCGATCGAAGCGTTCTCCGGCGACAAGGACGATGGCCAAGGTCATGGTCCGCCGCAGAACGAGGATCAAGATCATGGCTAATATATCTCTACCTTCATCGCTTACCGCGCGCGGCAACGATTACGGCTTGCGCCTGGTGACTTGGATTGAACTCAGTCTCTCCCGCTGCGCGGAGCGCCGCCGGCTTCGACAGCTGGACGAGAACGCCTTGAAGGACATCGGGCTGTCTCAGGCAGACGCGGAGCGCGAGGCCAGCCGTTGGCCGTGGGAGGGACCGGCGCGCGCCGCTATCCGACGCTGACGCCCGCGATTGGCAGATTCAGGAAAAAAAATCCCGACGGTTCCGTGAACCGCCGGGATTTGACCGATCGTGTATTTCGCAGCGCGAATACTAGTGCTTGGCCGCGCGCGCCGCGTTCTGCTGAGCCAGATCCGGCGGCGTTGCCTCAGCGAGCAGTCCCGCCAGCGCCTCGTCGAGCGTCATCGACGTCTGGTTGGGGGACCCCAGCCTGCGGACCGATACGGTACGCTCCGCCGCTTCCTTGCGACCGACCACGAGCAGCACCGGCACCTTGGCCAGCGAATGCTCGCGGACCTTGTAGGTGATTTTCTCGTTGCGCAGATCGGTTTCAGCACGCAAGCCCGCCGCCTTTAACGTCGCCACCACATCTTCCGCATAGGGGTCGGCGTCCGAGGTGATGGTCGCGACGACAACCTGCGACGGCGCCAGCCATAGCGGGAAATGGCCCGCGAAATGCTCGATCAGGATGCCGGTGAAGCGCTCCATCGAGCCGCAGATGGCACGGTGGATCATCACCGGCGGCTTCTTGGTGCCGTCGGCATCCACATAGAAGGCGCCGAAGCGTTCAGGCAGATTGAAGTCGACCTGCGTCGTGCCACACTGCCATTCACGGCCGATGGCATCGCGCAGGGTGTATTCGAACTTCGGCCCGTAGAAGGCGCCCTCGCCCGGCAGGATGTCGGTCTTGATGCGCCCGCCCGAACGCGCGGCAATCTCCTCCAGCACGCGGCTCATGACCGCCTCGGCGTGATCCCAGACCTCATCGGTGCCCACGCGCTTCTCCGGCCGCGTGGAGAGCTTCACCACGATCTCCTCGAAGCCGAAATCGGCGTAGGTCGAGAGAATGAGATCGTTGATCTTGAGGCATTCCTCGGCCATCTGCTCTTCGGTGCAGAAGATATGCGCGTCGTCCTGGGTGAACCCGCGCACGCGCATCAACCCATGCAGCGCGCCCGAAGGCTCGTAGCGATGCACGGCACCGAATTCGGCGAGCCGCATCGGCAGGTCGCGATAGCTCTTCAGGCCATGCTTGAAGATCTGCACATGGCCGGGGCAGTTCATCGGCTTCAAGGCGAAAATGCGCTCGTCTTCCGTCTCGTCGCCGGCGGACTGCACCTTGAACATGTTCTCCTTGTACCAGCCCCAGTGACCCGAGGTCTCCCACAGGGATTTGTCGAGCACCTGCGGCGCATTGACTTCCGCGTAGTCGGCGGCGAGCCGGCGGCGCATATAGGCGATCAGGCTCTGGAACAGGCTCCACCCCTTAGGGTGCCAGAAGACGACGCCGGGCCCCTCCTCCTGAAAGTGGAAGAGATCCATCTCGCGGCCGAGCCGGCGATGATCCCGCTTCTCCGCTTCCTCGAGCTGATGCAGGTAGAGGTCGAGATCCTCCTGGTTCTTCCAGGCGGTACCATAGATGCGCGTCAGCATCGGGTTGTTGCTGTCGCCGCGCCAGTAGGCGCCCGCCACCTTCATCAGCTTGAAGGCATTGCCGATCTTGCCGGTCGAGGTCATATGCGGCCCGCGGCACAGGTCAAACCAGTCACCCTGATGGTAGATCTTCAGGCTCTGCCCTTCGGGAATCGCGTCGACGAGCTCGACCTTGTAGGCCTCCCCCTTCTCCCGGAACACATCCTTGGCCTTGTCCCGGCTCCAGACGTCCTTGGTGAAGGGCTTATCGCGCGCGATAATCTCGCGCATCTTCGCCTCGATCTTCGGCAGATCCTCCAGCGTGAAGGGCTCGTTGCGCGCGAAGTCGTAGTAGAAGCCGTTCTCGATGACGGGTCCGATGGTCACCTGGGTGCCGGGAAAAAGCTCCTGCACGGCCTCGGCCAGCACATGGGCGCAATCGTGACGGATGAGCTCAAGCGCGCGCGGGTCGTCGCGATTGACGAATTCGATGCGTGCATCCCGCTCGATCGGATCGGCGAGATCGGTGACCACGCCGTCCAGCGCCATGGCGACGGTGCGCTTGGCGAGAGACGGGGAAATGCCCTTGGCGATATCGAGGCCGGTCGTTCCTTCTGCGAAGGACCGTTGTGCACCATCGGGAAATGTCAGATTGATCATCAGGAAGGCTCCTGCTCACTCCTGCATACGGCGCAGGTAAGCGTTTAGCGTTGCGGTGTTCAGAGCCACGCCATCGGATCGACGGCGCACGGCTCATGGAGCGGTCCCGGCGCCGCAATCGTCCGAAGGGACAGCTTCGCAGCACAATGGCGGCGCATTCACGCCGCGCCAGCGACCGTAGCGCCACGGCTTATACCAGGCGCTGCCGGAGGGCAATCGCTCCGGCACGAGATCAAGCCCCGAAGTGCCCCAGGGATTGCAGCGGCACAGCCGCGCGGTTCCCATCCAGCCGCCCGCCCAGAATCCGTGGCGGTCGATGGCCTCGTCCATATACGAAGAGCATGTCGGCAGATGACGGCAGGTGCGTCCGATCAGGCTTGAGAGCGTGAGCTGGTAGGTGCGGATCAGGAGATGCGCAATGACAACACCCGGGTGTTTTCTCATGAGGGCACTTGCCTTTTCATGGCATCTCTAACATCGGAGGTACTATGGTGGCCAACTGGATGCTGACTCGTGACGGGTTGGACAGGCTGGCGTTGGCGGATCCGAATCAGGGTCGGCGGTGCGGTAAGCAAATAGTCAAGCTTTTTGCACCATAAAAGCGGCAGTTAGTAAGGAGTGTTTATATGGCTCGGTATGCTTTGCCCGCTTTTGGTCTCGGCTTGCTCATGACGGGCGGGGCAGCCTTCGCGGCCGACTGGAGCTTCCCGACGGAAGCGACCACGACCCGTCAACCAGACAGCCAATGGATCGTGACCCTCAAGGGCAACGGCATCATCAGCCCGGACTATCTCGGCGCGAAGGACTACACGTTTACGCCTTTTCCTTCCATCGGCGTCCGCAAGGCGACCACCCCCTACCAGTTCAGCGCGCCCGATGATGGCATCGGCATCGCCCTGTTCCAAAACGAGTGGTTCAATGCCGGTCCGGTCGCCCGCTACCGTCCCGGCCGCTATCTGGACGGCAACCGCGAGCTCTACGGCCTCGACAAGGTGAAGTGGACCATCGAGGGCGGCGCCTATGCCGAAGTCTGGCCGACGCAGAACCTGCGCGGACGCGTCGAGGTCCGTCACGGCTTCCGTGACGCCGACGGCTGGGTCGGCGACCTGGCCGCCGATTTCGTGATGCCCGTTGGCAATCTCACTCTGTCGGCCGGCCCGCGCATGATGTTCGGCAACGGCAAGTTCATGCGCACCAATTTCGGGGTCACGGCCGACGAGGCTTATTACAACTGGCGCGTGACGCCTTATAAGCCCTCCGGCGGCATGTTCGGCGCGGGTGTGGCGGCGGCCGGCACCTATAAATTCAACGACAACTGGTCGGCCACCCTGCAGGGCAGCTGGACGCGACTGGTCCAGGACGCGAGCAAGAGCCCGATCGTGCGCAACATCGGCTCGAAGGATCAGTTCGTGGTCGGCCTGAGCGCCGCTTATTCCTTCTACGTCCGCTAAGGCATCCATGGACGGCTTCCGCCTTCGCAGCGAAGCAGGGCGGCTCTTTCAGAGATGCTTGATCGTGGGATTCGTCAGCTTCTTTGCCGGCGCGTCCCCGCTCATGGCAAGGGACGCCGGCTCGCCTGCCGGCGCACCCTATATCACTCCCGAGACGATCGATCTTTCCGCCATATTATCCGGACCGCCGCTCCCCGGATCGCCGGCGGCGAAGGCGGACATGGAAGCCGTTCTCGCGCTGCAGGCCAGCCGTACGCGTGAATCCATCGCGCAGGCGCGCTTGGACAGGAAGCAATCGGTTTTCCGCTTCTCTGACGTTCTCGGTCCGGAGTTTCGCAAGCGGCGATTGCCTCATACGGCAGCGTTCTTCAAACAGATCACCCACGATGAAGAAGCGATCCTCGCGACGGTGAAGGATCGCTGGCAGCGCGCCAGACCCTTCGCCGCGAATCCCGCTGTGACAACCTGCGTCAAGCGGCCGACGACGGGGTCCTATCCCTCGAGTCACGCGGCCCTGGGTTATCTCTACGGCCTCATTCTCGCGGATCTCGTTCCAGATGATCGCGAAGCGCTGATGGCAAGAGCGGAAGCCTATGCCGAAAGCCGAGCACTATGCGGGGTCCATTTTCCGACTGACCTGGCCGCGGGCAAGCGCGCCGCCGAGGCCATCTTTGCCGCGCTGAAAACTTCTCCCCGCTATCAGGCAGCCTTTGCGAAGGTCCGCGACGAGATCCAGGGCGCCTTGAGACAGTAAGCCGCGCGATAGCCTCAGATCGGACAGATTGGAAGCCGATCGTCAGAGGCACCGCCCGCGTCTCAGCTCGCCTCAGCCAGCCTTTCGGCCTCGATCTTGCCGATCGCATCCACGACCGCGTCGAAGGTCAAAAGCGTCGAGGCATGGCGCGCCTTGTAGTCGCGCACAGGCTCCAGTACCTCGAGGTCCGACCAGCGTCCCCTGGGCGGGGAACCATTGTCCTTGAGCATGCGGCGCATATCCTCGCGCACCTGCCGCAGCTCCTCCGCCGTTGCGCCGATCACATGGCGTGCCATGATCGATGACGAGGCCTGGCCAAGCGCGCAGGCTTTCACATCATGGGCAAAGTCCGTAATGGTGTCGTGATCCATGACGACATCGACCGTGACCGTCGAGCCACACAGCTTCGAATGCGCGGTCGCGGAAGCCTGTGGCTTCGCCAGTCGTCCAAGCCGGGGAATGTCAGCCGCCAGCTCGAGAATTCGCCTATTATAGATATCGTTCAGCATGACTTTTCGCCCAAAGCCGGATCATTGCGCATTGCGACCGACCCATCCCGGTATATATAGGCAAAGGATTGCAGTGCAGGAAGATCTGCGGGGCAACGATCGACTTATCGCATTTTTCGCCCAGTTTCGGGCTTTTGAGGATCAAGCGGGAGGCACCACATGGACGCCGTGGTTAAGTCCTTGTCCGCGCGCATGGCAGACGCCACCGCCGACAAGCCCAGTTTCAAGCGACCGACCCGTGAAGAAGCGGAAGCAGCGGTTCGTGTCCTTTTGCAATGGGCTGGCGAGGACCCGGACCGCGAAGGTCTGGCCGAGACGCCAAGGCGGGTCGTGCGCACCTACGAGGAGCTTTTCCGCGGGTATAACGATGATCCGTCCCTCGTGCTCGACAGGGTGTTCGAGGAAGTCGCCGGCTATGACGGCCTGGTGCTCCTCCGCGACATTCCCTTCTATTCCCATTGCGAGCATCACATGGTGCCGATCATCGGCACCGCGCATATCGCCTATTATCCGACGCAGGGTGTCGTCGGCCTGTCGAAGCTGGCACGCGTCGTCGAGGTCTATGCCCGCCGCCTGCAGACGCAGGAGCGGCTGACCGCGCAGATCGGCGAGGCGCTCGATGAAACCCTGAAGCCCCGGGGCGTCGCGGTGATGATCGAGGCCGAGCATATGTGCATGTCCATGCGCGGCATTCAGAAGCAGGGCGTCTCCACCCTGACGACCCGCTTCACCGGCATCTTCAAGGACGATCCCGCCGAACAGGCGCGGTTCATGAGCATGGTGCGCTCGAAGGCGTCCTGATCGCGTGGCGCGGCGGCGCGCCGCCGCGATCATTCTCCTAACTGGATCATGCGCCGTGAGCGAAACTTCCGGAACTGAGACATCTTTCGCGGAGCGAGGTTCCAAGGCCGAGGTCGAGGAAGGCCAGATCCTGATGCCTGCCTTCGACGCGAACGGCCTCGTCACCTGCGTCACGACCCACGCCGACACCGGCGAGGTTCTGATGGTCGCCCATATGAACGCCGAAGCACTGGCGCGCAGCATCGCGACCGGGGAGGCCTGGTACTGGTCGCGCTCGCGCCAGGCGCTCTGGCATAAGGGGGACACGTCCGGCCAGTTGCAGACCATCGTCGACATGAGGGTTGATTGCGACCAGGACGCCATCTGGATCAAGGTTCGGGTCGGCGGAGACGGGGGCTGTTGCCACACCGGTCGGGAGAGCTGCTTCTATCGTAGCGTCCCGCTCGGCGGGGTCTCACGACAGCTAGTCCCTACCAGGACCTGACCAGCACACCCCGGCCTGGCGGATTGTCTTGAAGCGCTTGTGAACGAATTGCTGACAAACTGCCACGCTCGCAACAAACAAATCCGGGACATCAGCGATGTGGGAAAGAAGCGCCTCCGAACCGAAGCGTTCTGAAGCAGCAGGCTCCTCCACCGGCAGCGCCGCGCCCGGATCCGACACCTCGTCCGCGGATCAAGCATCCCTCCCCTATGGTGCGCCCGCGCGGGTGAAGCTTGGGCTTGCCCTGGGTGGCGGCGCGGCGCGTGGCTGGTCCCATATCGGCGTGATGAGAGCCTTCGAGCGCGCGGGACTTATTCCCGACGTGATCGTCGGCACCTCGATCGGCGCCGTGGTCGGCGGCTGCTTTTCGGCTGGCAAGCTCGCTGTGCTGGAGGAGTTCGCACGCTCGCTCACGCGTCGGCGCGTCATCGGCCTTCTTGATTTCCATCTCAATGGATCCGGCCTCATTGCCGGCGATCGGCTGAAGCGCCTGCTCGACGAGAACCTCGTCGGCATCCGCGCCGAGACCCTGCCCCATCGTTTCGCCGCCGTCGCCACCGAGCTTGGCAGCGGCCATGAGGTCTGGCTGACCAAAGGGCTGCTGACGGACATCATGCGCGCCTCCTACGCCCTCCCCGGCGTTCTCGACGCGGTCAAATTCGGCGGGCGCTGGCTGATGGACGGGGCGCTCGTCAACCCCATCCCGGTCACGGTGGCGCGCGCGCTCGGCGCCGACGTGGTCGTCTGCGTCAATCTGAATGGTGACGCGCGCAGTCGCGGGGCGGTCATCCCGGTCGTTGATCCCGACATCACCCAGAGCACGCAATCCATCATAGCCGACGCCGCCGCGAAGCGGCGCAGCCTGCTCGGCCCGGTCTGGGGTGTCGCGGAACGCATGCGTCAGTTCGCGACGCGCTCTGACGGAGTTCCCGGCATCGGCACGGTCATGGTCGATGCCTTCAACATCACGCAGGACCGGATCGCCCGCTCGCGCCTCGCCGGCGATCCTCCCGACCTCATGATCTCGCCGAAGCTCAATCGCATCGGCCTGTTCGACTTCCACAAGGCGGACGAGTCGATCGCGCTGGGCGCAGAGGCCGCCGAGCGCATGATGGACGAGATCCGCGAGTATCTCGTCCAGGAATCCGCAGCCCGGCAGGCCATCGAATAGCAGCCCCGCCGGGTCTGAGCTGGTACGGCGCGTCAGGCAGTCGCGATATACTCGCGGAGGATCTGATGCTCATGCTCGACTTCCGCGAGCCGGTGCTTGACGACGTCACCGATCGAGATGATGCCCACCAGCACTCCGTTCTCCACGACCGGAACGTGCCGGAACTTGCCGAGCGTCATGATTTCCATGACGTCGTTGACGAGGAAACTTCCGGTGCAGGTGCGGACATTCGATGTCATATGCGCCGAAACGGCTTCGCTGAAGGCGACGGCCCCTTCCTTGGCCAGCACCCGCACAATATCGCGTTCGGTGATGATGCCGAGAACCTTGCGATCCGCACCGGCGACGACCAAGGCGCCGATATGCTTTTCAGCCAAGAGCTTGACGGCTTCATCGAGCGTGCGGTGGGGCGGAATGGTGACGACATCTCCACCCTTCAAGGCGAGAATACGATCGACGGACATAGCCTTCCTCCTTCCTCCAGGGACACAGGCTGCGAACAACCTGCGACCAATTGTCTTAGATTGTGGGGAAAGCTTATGGAGATCGCAAGCTCCAAGCTATCGGTGATGTGTGCGTGAAGTGGTGCGCGACGCGCTGGACATCGCCGCGCGCTCACGCCATGCCGGCGAAACCGGCCTCATTCAGCGTCGCCTGCGCGACGCCGGATCCAATAGCGGGAAGAGCAGGAACCCCGCGACAAAGCCGCCGATATGGGCTTCCCAAGCGATACCGCCATCGGCGAGGCCAAGCGGGCTTGCCGCCAATCCGAACACGATATTCACGCCGAACCAGACCGCTATGAAGCTCATGGCGCGACGATCTTTCATGATTTCCCGCCAGCTCTGCGCCTGGGCGTATTCCGCCATCCCTGGCTGATGGGCGAGCCATGGCATTCCCGGCTGGAAGACGAAACGGCAGGCCGCCGCCATGACTCCGGAAATGGCGCCGGAAGCACCAATCATCGGGATCGTGCCATAGGGATTGAAGAGAGTGTAGAACACCGCTCCGACGACGGCGCAGATTGCGAGCAGCACAAAAAAGCGAACAGTGCCGAAGCGGCGCGCCACCGGGCTGCCGAAGGCAAGCAGCCACAAAGCATTGAAAATCAAGTGGGTCCAGGAACCGTGCAGAAAGGCGTGTGTGATGAGCGTCCACGGCTTCGCGCCCTCTTGCAGCAAGAGCTGGGCAAGCAGGACATGCTGGCTCCCCCGCGCGGCCGCCGCCGCGAGAATGGTGTCGAGCGCGGATGGCAGGACCGCCACCGTCAGCCGGGCCGGAACGAAGGCGAAATCGACGAGGACCCGAAAATCCGCCTCCTCGCTGATCGCCAGCCGAGCGATATGAATGACAACGAGCAGGCCGATGAGAAGAACGACCGCCAGCGGCGCATTGACCATCGGCTCGCGCGCGGGGCGATGCGGTGTGAAAGCGTTCAAGGGCATCCGGTTCCTTCGTCTACGACAGTTCACGCGGGTCGTCGCGGCCACGGCGGGCCGAAGCCCTGTGGTGAAGACTTCTGGCACATTTTTCCAAGAGAAACACCTTCGCCCGCACAGCGTCCGCGGCGCGCCCTCCGCGCCACTCGGAAACCGTCATCTAAGGCCCCTCACGAAAGGAAAGATGGCCGGGATCCGTCATCGATAATATTTACACCATATTGCGGACCCTAATCATGCATTAAAAATAATTATACATCTCTATATCCAATTATATTCTTATGAAGAATCAATCATTAATAGAAATAGGATAGGAGAATACTCGTGTGGCGCTTCCTGCGCGCTTTTGTTCACATTCATCATCTCGCTGATAATGACGGACCCTCAGATGGCGCAAGCAGCAACCGAAGTCTCTCCACCCGCACCGGCCGAAAATGCTGAGCGCCGACGCTTCGAGCGCCTCAAAATCACGCTACTCGGACGGTACATGATCGAGGGACGGCATGAGTTTCCATGCCAGACCATCGACATGTCACCCGCAGATATACATGTCGTCGCATCGGACCGTGGAGAGATCGGCGAACATGCCGTGCTTTATCTCGATCACCTCGGTCGCGTTGAAGGACATATCGTCCGCCATTCACAACAGGGCTTTGTCCTCACGATCACGGCAACCCCACGCAAGCGCGAGAAAATTGCCGCGCAGATGACATCCCTGGCCAATCGAGAGCCGCTCAAGGCTCCCGAGGTCCGCCGCCATGAACGTGTGCTTCCCACCATCACCGGCATCGGTCTGACGTTGCCGGACGGGTCGCGCCATCACGTCCACATTATGGATATTTCTCACTCAGGGGCCGCGCTGCTCGCCAGCGTGGCGCCGGAAGTCGGCTCGCCTGTTATCGTTGGCCGCACAAGTGCGAAGGTCATCAGACATTTCAACGGCGGCTTCGCCGTTGAATTCGGCGAGATCCTGGGCAAACAGGACTTCGCGCGGATCATAGGACCCGGCACTTGACCAGCTGGCGGCAAGACCGCCCGGCGCCTATTGCCCGGATCGACGCAAAGCGCATGCGCGCGCCTGTTTTTCATAGCGCTCGCCAGGAAATTTCTTAACTGGATATATACTGGCTTATGTGGAAAAATACTTGTTCAATGAACAAAAATAAACCACGCAATAACGGATATAGATACTATAAAAACCGCGCTATCATTTTTCATTGAGTGCAATAAATTGCGGAAAATACTTGTCGTTCACTAATGTGGAGGACGAGCCATGATCCGGATACTGGACCGAGCCAAATCTCGTTCCCTGCAGCTCCCCGTTGCCGCCATGCTGGCGAGCTTGATCTCTCAGCCCGCGCTTCCAATCGAACGGCACGCGTCGCTTCCCTCCGCGAGCAATCCCGCACCGACCACAGACGAAACGCGCGCGCCTGTCGGCTGGATAGACTTCTGCAAACGCCACCCGTCCGAGTGTACGACCGACCGCGCCGAGCCAGCGAAGATCATGCTGTCACAGGCACGTTGGAGCGAAATAGCCGCCATTAATCGGCGCATTAACGCCGCGATCCGTCCCATGCCCGACATCCAGCACTGGGGTTTGGTCGAGTCCTGGGATTTTCCGGACGACGGCGTCGGTGATTGCGAGGATTACGTCCTCGAAAAGCGCAAGCAGCTTGTCGCGGCAGGCCTGCCGCGTCGCGCGCTTCTCATCACCGTTGTGCTGGATGAAGCCAATGCCGGCCACGCCGTGCTGATGGTGCGCACCGATCGCGGGGATTTCGTCCTCGACAACAAGCGCGACGCCATCCTCCCCTGGAGCGCGACCGGCTACCGGTTCATCAAGCGTGAAAGCCAGGGAGAAACAGGCTGGGTGGCCTTTGGCGCGCAAGAGGGGAATGCGGCAACGGCCACGCTTCCGCCCTCAAATTAACAAAATAATTACAAAGAGGGTTAACGCGCGTTAACACATCTTGTTCCAACGCCACGGCCGTGAAAGAGTAAATGAAGCGTTATCGAGTTGGGAAACTGTAGTATGGCGTTCTCTCTTCGCGTCGTGGCGTTCTTCGCGTCCCTTTGCGCCGCTGCGACGTCGCAAGCCATGGCACAGAGCCGTCAAGCCGCACTGCCCAACTTTCCCATCACCCCCATCGCCCTCGAGATGGGCAACGCCCGTGCCCCGCTCGGCTGGGCCGACTTCTGCCGCAAGAACAGCGCGGACTGTGACGTGGCTGACGGCCAGGCGAAGGAAGTGATGATCACCCCGCGCAGCTGGAACCTCATGCTTGGCATCAATGCCAAGGTCAACAAGGAGATCGAGCCTGTCAGCGACATGGATCACTGGGGTGTCGTGGAGTCCTGGGACTACCCCACGGATGGCAAGGGCGACTGCGAGGACTATGTCCTGGAGAAGCGCCGCCGCCTGATCAAGGCCGGTCTGCCGCGCGAAGCCCTGCTCGTTACCGTCGTTCGCGACATGGAAGACGAGGGCCATGCGGTGCTGACGGTCCGCACCGATATCGGCGATCTCGTTCTCGACAATAAGCGCCAGCAGATCCTTCCCTGGACCGCCACTGGCTACAAGTATCTCAAGCGCCAGTCCGCCACCAATCCCAACCTGTGGGTCGCCCTCGGCGCGCCGGACAGCACGACAGCAACTGCGGCTCGCTAAGAGGCGAGCCGCGTGCTGAGATCGTTAATCGATCGGATTGAGGTCCGTCGCAAAGCGTTTCCAGTTGCGCTGATAGCCGACCGCCGATAGGCGCAGCCGCTCGATCGCGGCTTCATCGAGCGCCCGCACAACACGGGCCGGCGAGCCGACGATGAGACTGCCGTCCGGGAATTCCTTACCTTCCGTGACGAGTGCGCCGGCACCGACAAGGCAGTTCGCGCCGATCCTTGCGCCATTCAGGACGATCGCTCCCATGCCAATCAGGCTGTTCGGCCCGATCCGGCAGCCATGCAGGATCGCACGATGCCCGATCGTGCACCCCTCCCCGATCTCGAGAGGGAAGCCGATATCGGTGTGAAGCACGGACAATTCCTGGATATTGCTGCCCGCGCCAATGGTGATCGCCTCATTGTCGCCGCGCAGCACCGCGCCGAACCATATGCCGACATCGCGTCCCAAGACGACATCGCCAATAACCTGTGCGTCGGGCGCCACCCAGAAGCGGTCGGGGGGCGGCAGCTGCGGCTCTTTTTGTCCTAGTTGATAAAGCGGCATCTCTGCCCTCCCGCTTGTGCCCGCCCGCTAGCCGGGATGGGACGATCACTGAAACTTAGAGCATTGGAACTAGCCGTGTGAAGCGGCTTCAGGGAAATCAGAGCCGGCCCAATACGTTGTGCAGTCCGGTGATCTTCCGAGGGCCGCCTCTGAAACACGGCTGGTGCCTGCTCTTACAATCGGAGATTTGCAAAGATCTGCTTAATAATTCCGCAAGCGCGAACCAGCATGATTGCGTCGCGCGTTGCCGGACCCGGAGTGGTGGGATCGCGCACGCCGGCATTCTCCGGCAGGAGAAGCGAGAACATTCCCTATCAAGGAAACATTAAGCATCAGAGCAAATGATGGCTAATCATGAGTTCCGCGATCTGTGGGCTCGCGCCACAGGCGGAGATGTCACCATGGCGAAGGCGGCCATTTTCGCGGCGCTTCTGCATGCTCCAACGCAAAGGCGACGCTCCGCCGACCGCACCGTGCTCGCCTTCATGGCCGTAACCATAGCGGGATTGGCGGCAGCCACCGGCATTGCCCTCGCGCTCGCCGCCGCCAAGCCAAAGCCCCCGCCGAATGTACTCCACTACCAAATAGGGAATACGGCGCTGACCGCCCCCCGCGAGTGGCTGCGCGCGCCGATCGCCCATGCGGGGCGGATAGAGCGGCTCGAACTCATCATCGACTGGCCACGCAATCTGGCTGTCCCGCAGGAAGACAATGCCGCGAACAGCCGCTTGCTCGATCGTTCTGTACTGATTTCGGTAGGAGCCGCCGATCCCCTCTCGGCGCCCATCGAACGCCTGAACAGAGTGTACAGCCGTTTCATTGACGCGAAAGCGGAGCCCGGCCCCGCGGGGCTGATCGCCTACAGCTTCAAGGCCGGCTCGCGTTACGACAACGAACGCCTGCTCGTGACCTCGGAAGGCTTCACCACGACGAATGGCGAAGCCTTCTTCGCGCGGTGCCCCCAGAAGGCCGGCACACAGAAGAACTCGCCAACGGACCTGTGCACGACGACCCTGCATATCGGCATGTTGGATGCCGTGGTCCGCTTCAGTCCAAGCAGACTGAGCGAATGGCCGCATCTCGCCGACGGAGTCACGCGGATCGTATCAACCCTGATCCACGGACAAACCCGCCTTCCCCAGTGAAAGAGCGGCCGGCAGGTATGCAACCCCTGAGAGAAGCTTCCCGCCTTCAGTCCTCCAGATCGGCGTCCAGGATCGCCATCTGGAAGCTGTAGGACTTGTCGCCATCCTCATCGTCGAGGAACAGCACGCCTAGGAACTCCTCACCCACATAGACCTCGGCGGAATCCGTCTTGCGAGGGCGTGCAACGACCCTGATGGATTGATTGGCGAAAGTGCGGCGCAGAAAACGCTCGATCTTCGCGAGTTCGGTCTTGTCCATCCTATGGCCTCTAAAGCTCGACGATCCAGGTCACCGCCTTGCCACGCATGAACCCGGAGAGCAAGAAGGACTGACTCAATCGGTGCCTTTGTCCGCTAAAATCTGGTCCATACGCCGCGCCGGCTCCGCACAGCCCGCCGTTCCGACAACCCGGGCCGGCACGCCTGCGACCGTGGTGTTGGGCGGGACGGGCTGAAGTACCACAGACCCGGCCGCGACACGGGCGCAATGCCCGACCTCGATATTGCCGAGGATCTTGGCGCCAGCACCGATAAGCACCCCATGCCTGATCTTGGGATGGCGATCGCCCTGCTCCTTGCCCGTACCGCCCAGGGTGACGTCCTGCAACATCGACACATTATCTTCCACGACGGCGGTAGCGCCAATCACAAGGCCTGTTGCGTGGTCGAGAAAGATCCCCTTGCCGATGCGCGCAGCCGGATTGATGTCCGTCTGGAACACCTCGGACGACCGGCTCTGCAGATAAAGGGCGAAATCCCGCCGTTCCTCATGCCAGAGCCAATGGGCCAGGCGATGGGTCTCGATCGCGTGGAAGCCCTTGAAATAAAGAACGGGCTCGATCATGCGGGTGCAGGCTGGATCGCGGTCCGCCACGGCGAGAATGTCCGCGCGCATCGCCTCAGCGATCGTCGGATCGTGGCTGATGGCTTCGCGGAACGCCTGGCTGATGAGGTCGGCGGGAAGCGCCGGATGTGCCAGACGCCCGGCGATGCGATGAGAGATCGCGGATTCGAGCGTCTCATGATTCAGGATCACACTGACGATCAGGCTCGCCATCTCGCTCTCACGCGCGATGATGCCTTCGGCTTCACGTCGAATTTGCGACCACAATGGATCGAGCAGTTCGACTCCCCGGCGCTGGGCACTGTCAGCTCTGATCTGGCTGCGATACGACATCAAGTCTCTCCGTGAGCCGGACTGGCGAGCCCGGGTAACGATCGCGTATCTTCCGCTGGAAGCCATGGCAACCGACCCGCCCTAACACCTACATCGCAGATGCGCATTCCCGACGGGATTAACAATAGCAAGCGCGGCGAGTCACATACAACAGCCGCGCCACTCCTAGAAAGCCCTATCCTGGCAGATGCTTGACGGCTTCTGATGAATCAGAAGCAGAGATGGCATTAGCCAGGGCCGTGTGGGACAGCGCACCCTGGCCAGAATCATTTTGTCAGATCCTGAGTGCAAAGCCCTGAAATATCGATGAATTACTGGAATTTCATCAGTCTCGGCCTTCCGCGAGAAAGGCTATCACGCCTGCCTTGTGAACCTTGTCGCCAACGGCAAGATTGTGGTCACGCCCAGGAATGTCGAGCGCGCGGCCTTGCGGCAACAGCGCGGCTAAGGCCGGCCCGGAGCCCGCGACATCGTCCTTGGTGCCGACCGCGACAAGTGTCGGAACGGCTATGCGCGCCACATCGTCGCGGCTCAAGGTCTGGCGGGAGCCGCGGATACAAGCGGCCAGCGCCCTCAGATCGCTTTTCGTCTGCTCCGCGAAGGCCCGGAACATGCGCTGCATGGGATCCGTGAGGTCATCGAGCGAGGGCACCTCCATGGCATCAGCGATACCGATCGGCAGCCCCACCCCCTCGATGAGGTGAATGCCTAGCCCGCCGAAAACCGCCGATCGCACCCGCTCGGGATTGGCAAGAGCGAGATGAGCCGTGATGCGGGCGCCCATGGAGTAACCAAGGACGTCGGCGCGCTCGATCGCGAGATGGTCCATGAGGCGGCGCACGTCGTCGGCCATGATGTGCGAACCATAAGCGGCTGGATCATAGAGCTTCTCGCTTGCCCCGTGGCCGCGGTTGTCGAGCGCGATGACACGGTAGCCGGCGCGTCCCAACGTATTCGCCCAGGACGTGTTTAACCAGTTCACCGCGTGGTTCGAGGCAAAGCCGTGAACGAGAATGACGGGATCGCCCCGCCCTTCGGCGGGCGGCAGGTCAACAAAGGCGATGCGAACGCCTGCGGACGAAAAGCTCTGCATGGAAACGACCATATGCGTGATGGAGGCTGACAGGCCCGCACAATTGCCCATTCACCGGCGGCCTCCAAGCCTTAATTCCCGGCAGGGCACGGTCTGCGCACGAAGTCTTGGCCCATTCACCCGATCTCGACAGCCACGACCGGACCGAGACGATCCGACGCGACAATGAAACCAAGGAGACGGTTGGCGGCACCCGCGATAGCGACTATGGTGCCGGCCGATTCAGTAAGGCGACGACCGCCGCCGCAGTTTGGATAGCGACGATGGCTGACAAGAGCATCCCTCATTTCCACAATACGCGCGGCGTCCGTGTGATTGAAGTCGGCGCCAAGGAGTTCATGTGCATTGGCGCGCTGCCCCCCTTCGACCACCCCCATATCTTCATCGATATGGGGGACGACAAGGAAGCTGTCTGCGGCTACTGCTCGACGCTCTATCGCTACCGCGGCGATCTGGCCGGGACAGCCTGCGTTCCTGAAGACAGTCTCTGGAACGATCGCGCGACCGTCGCAGCCGCCGGTTAGGAATCGCATCGATCAATGATGAACGCCGATCCCATCGTCGTCGGTGGCGGCATCGGCGGTCTCACCGTCGCCCTGGCCCTTGCGCGCCGCGGCGTTGGTGTCACCGTTGTGGAACAGCGCACGGTCCTCACGGAGCCCGGGGCCGGCATCCAGCTGTCCCCCAACGCCAGCCGCGTGCTCATGGACCTCGGGCTCGGCTCGGCCGTCGGCCGGCGCGCCGTCGAGCCCGAACAGCTCACCGTCCACGCCATGGGCAGCGGCCGGCAACTGGCCGCGATGCCTCTCGGGCGCGCCATGCGCAATCGCCATGGGGCGCCTTATTGGGTCGTCCTGCGCAGCGATCTGCACACGGTGCTGCTCGATGCCGCGCGCTCCACGCCCCATATTCGCCTGCGTATCGGCCGGAAGGCTGTCGATATTCATGAAGGCCCGCTGGGGGCGGCCGTCAGCGTGACTGGCGATCGCGGCCAGGAAACGCTCGACACGCCCCTCGTGATAGGCGCTGATGGCCTTTGGTCGAGGGTGCGCGAGACGATAGCGCCGGCGATACCCGAATTCCGAGGCTATATAGCGTGGCGCGCGACCCTGCCGATCACTGACGTCCCCACTGAACTCAGAGGCAAGCAATCCCGCCTGTGGCTCGGTCGCGACGCTCATGTCGTCCATTATCCCGTGGCGGGCGGCCGCGAACTGAACGTTGTGGCGATCATCGCCAGCAAGACGACCATCGACGGCAACGCCAAGCCGGGCGATCCCGCTGAACTCAAACGACGGATGCGCGGTTGCGACAGCAATCTGCGCAAGCTCATCGAGGCGGTGCCGCGATGGTTACTGTGGCCGCTGCATGATCTACCGCCCCTACCGCGCTGGAGCCATGGCAACGCGGTCCTCATAGGCGACGCCGCCCATCCCGTCCTGCCATTCCTCGCGCAGGGCGGCGCGCTCGCCATAGAGGATGCCGCCATTCTCGCGCAACTCGTCGTGCCCGAGCCTGGCGAGATGGCTGTCACGTCCAGCACCCTTGCCACCTTCGAGGACATCCGTAAGGCGCGGGCGGCACGCGTCCAGAACGAGGCGCGCCGCAACGGATCCATCTATCACATGCGCTGGCCGCTCGCCCTGGCACGCAACGTGGCGATGAAGCGCCTCGGCGCGGAGGGGTTCCTGGCCCGCTACGACTGGCTCTACGGCTGGACGCCTCAGTAGACCGGGTGGCCGCCGAGCCCGTTCGATTTACAGCCGCGTACCGCTGCTCATCGTATTGCACGCTTCCACCTTGCCTGACTTCAAGCCGGTGGTGAACCAGCGCACCCGCTGTTCCGATGACCCATGGGTAAAGCTCTCAGGGACGACATAGCCCTGCGAGGACTTCTGGAGGCGATCATCGCCGATGGCGCTCGCGGCATTCATGGCCGCTTCCACATCGCCCGGCTCGAGGGAGCGGTATTTCGCATCACTATGACTTGCCCAAACGCCGGCCAGGCAATCGGCCATGAGCTCGACGCGCACCGACAATTGATTGGCCTGCGCGGGGGAAGACTGACGCTGTGCTTCCTGCACCTTGGGTAAGATACCCAGCAAATTCTCGACATGATGGCCCACTTCATGGGCAAGCACATAGGCATAGGCGAAGTCGCCGCTCACATTGAAGCGTGCCCGCATCTCGCGGAAGAAATCGAGATCGATATAAACCGAGCGGTCAAGCGGGCAGTAGAACGGCCCCGTCGCCGATTGCGCCGTGCCGCAACCGGACCGCGTGATCCCGGAAAACAGCACCATGCGCGGCGCCTGATAATTGACGCCAACCTGCTGCGGCAGGACAACCTTCCAGACATCTTCGGTATTGCCCAGAATGGCCGAGGCAAATTGCCCCTCCCTGTCCTGCGGCTGGCCAGAACGACCCGTCTGTTGCGGCGCGGGTTCCGAATACCCGCCCCCACCACCTGACAGCATCTCCGCCCCGGTGATCAGAAGGCGCGGATCGATACCCAAGGCCCAGCCGAGCAGACCGAGCACGACGATGGTTCCGATGCCCAACCGGCCGCCACGCCCCCCCGTCGGGATCCGAAATCCACCACCACCCCCACCACGACGATCCTCCACATTGTCGGACCGCCGAAAATCATCCCAACGCATTGCTCTTGCCCTTCCAAGGCCAGCACGAAGTAGCCGATCTTAGCATAGGTCGGCACGAAGACCGCCCCTCGCCATCGCACGGTCAAGACGATCGCATAAGGGAAAAGTTCCCGGAAAACACCCTCACGCCACCGATAAATATGGAGGCCACTGAAGCAGACCGCGATGAAGCGGCTCGCCAGGACATCCAGCGAAAGGAACGAGCGTCGGGAAAATGAGAGGAGCATCACTGGTCAAATACAGATGCGGAAAGGCGCGAACCACCGCATGCGTCACTGTTCCGCTTCCCGAGCCCTGCGTCAGAAGCAACGTCGGAGATGTGGTAACAGGAAGGGTTCATCCTCCGGTATCAAGAGCCGCGATCCCTTGAGTACTAATCCAGCTCAGACGTCTAAACGCATGTTCTTCGCGAAGATGGCTTACTGATTCGCGAGATGCCTATTGGCTAAATTCCTCCCGGGCGCGGCGACGCGGGTGAGACCATGAATGCGGGACGAATATCCACCGAAATTGTGGACAAGCATGCAACCGTCCGGGGCCCATGAAAGCCAACGATAATAAGTAATATTTATTGGAATATCGCAAACACAACCCGGTACCCAAACCTGTGACGAACATCAGACCTTCCTTCGTCCACACAACATGCGGGCAAAGCAGACGGCCATACAGATCGCCATGACATCGACAGCTCGAATGGCGCTTTTCTCCGCAATCCAGCCAACTCCCAATATCCGGCAATGAAACGCGTGCAGCCCACCCGCATTCAGCATGCCATTCCACCCGGACAACACAACGAACCGACAGCAGTGTTGCATTACCGACTTCCGAGACAGGCGCTTTTCACGGCCACGCATCCGAATGTCGAGACGGCAAACATCGAAAGCCCAGAGATCGCCGAAGCCTCAAGAATTCCCTTATGAAACAATGGGATAAAGAATAATCATAGCAATGCGCGAGAGAGAGGGCACGGCTCCATGCAGCCCGTGAGAGCGCGTAGCATAAAGGCAGGCGTCCCGATACCCTGACGATCTTTCACCAAAACAAACGCGAAGCAGAGCAAAAAGGCCAACAAAAATTCACCAATCGCGACAAAATCGCTCTATACATATACGTCAAGAGTATACAAGATCACATTGATCGAATATATAAATCACCAGAACTGGTCACGTGAGTGGATTGCCTTTTTCGCGATGCAATTTCTGAAACAGGCACCCCAAAAAGCAGTTGCAGGCGGAGCCATAAGCGCAACCTTCGAAAACAGCATGAATGCCAAGAAAAAGGGGAAGATGGCCCATGATGAGCACTTACAGTTCAGTGCATCGCATATTTTTATCATGCCTTCGACCACTTTTCGCCACATCCATAGTTGATTAGTTTGAAATAATCGAATAAGCGATCAAAATTGAAAGTGATTACTCGTACGCGAGAGGTTCCCATGACAACATCTTCTGAAACTGCGGATCGTGTCGCATCTGTCGAACTCGCCGCAGAAATCGTCGCGGCCTATGTCGCCAACAATAGTGTAGCTGTTGGCGAACTTCCTGGCCTTATCGCCAATATCCATACCGCACTGCAGCGCCTCGGCGCACCGACGGAAGAGCCCGCTTCCAAGCCGCAGCCAGCTGTTCCCATCAAGAAGTCCGTTACAGCAGATTTCATTGTCTGCCTTGAGGACGGCAAGAAGTTTAAATCCCTCAAGCGCCACCTGCGTACGCGTTATGACATGACGCCTGAGGAGTATCGCCAGAAGTGGGGCCTGCCCGCTGACTATCCGATGGTTGCTCCCAACTATGCCGCGGCACGTTCGGAGCTCGCAAAGACCATGGGTCTCGGCCAGCAGCGCCGCAAGTCCCCGGAACCCGCTCCGGCGGCCAAGTCATCAGGGCGCAAAGCCAAAGCTGCGGCGGCCGAGCCCGCCGCGGAAGTCAAGGCAGCCGCCCCGGCAAAGCGCAAGGCTGCTCCGCGTAAGAAGGCCGCCGCTAAGGCGTAACACCACGGTATTCATTCCGCCTATCGGAATTCATGAGGTCCGGCAGCATAATTATAGCGTCCGGATCAAGAAGTGGTGGACTGGTTCCCTTCAAAAGCCTGTCCCGGTGATCCGGGACAGGCTTTTTTGTTGCTACGGAGACCAGCACAGGCTGACCGGCAACTGTCACCCACTGTTCCTCATAAGAAGGAAGGATCTGCGGGCGCACCGCAGCTCAACACTGTGATTTCGTCAACACGCATTGATCTCCTGATTACTGGCAACGCTACAATCGATCCGCACCTCTCTACGTTGGGATCGTATGATTATTCAGCTTTCCAGCACCAGCGCCGATGGCGATAGCGCGGTTGTCCGTCCAAGATCGATCCACGACCGTCGGACCTCCCTTTCGAAGATGCGTTATTCACCGTACATTTCTTCCGGGCTCGGAAGATGGAGAAGACGGACCATTCGTCATGCATATTCAAGTTGAGGACCTTCGTATCAACGCCCATCTCGAAGGACCGGAAGCAGCGCCAGTTGTTACGCTCAGTCACTCCCTTGCCGCTCATCTTGACATGTGGCGGCCACAAATGGCTGCGCTCAGCGAGCATTTCCGCGTACTACGCTATGACGTACGTGGGCATGGTGGATCATCCATGCCGTCCCAGATACCTGATATCGCCACACTCGCTGAGGACATACGCAACCTGTTGGACACCCTCGGCATCACACATACCCATTTCGTCGGCCTGTCGATGGGCGGCATGATCGGTCAGCAACTAGCCATTGCCTATCCCGAATATATCGAAAGCCTCGTGCTGGCCGATACGCTCAGCTCCTATGGTGATGAACACCGCCCAATGTGGCAGGGCCGTATCGATGCTGCGAGCGGTGTGGATGGCCTGGAGCCCCTTGTCGAACCCACCATACGGCGATGGTTCACGGAGCCTTTTAGGCGCGCCAATCCTGTGGTGATGGATTGGGTGCGCGGCATGATTCGCGCCACGCAACCGCAAGGTTTCATAGGCTGCTGCCACGCGTTGATGGCGCTCGATCTGACGGATCACCTTCCCTTGATCACAGCTCCCACACTTGTTCTGGTCGGCCGCCAGGATCCCACAACACCGGTGGCCGGCGCGGAAGTCATCGCGAAAGCGATACCGGATGCGCGTCTGGCGATTATCGAGAACGCCGCCCATATCGCCAATGTCGAACAACCCGAGGTGTTTACGCACCATCTTCTCGATTTCCTGCTGGACCGCATCAGACGCGACAACAAGTGATCGCCAATCTCTTCTTGCCGAAGCAGCCGGCTTAGCGCGCGGTGGATGCGCACGTGTCCGAGAATTGCAGGCCAGGAGTGAATCCTGGCTCTGGATCAGAGCGCCAATTGTGCCAGCATATGTGCCGCTGGCGCATACGGCTCCTGTTCACGCATGCATCCAGCGCAACGATCCGTGCCGGAAAAACAAAATTCCGCAACGTGGTATCCGAATTATCCGTCCAGAACATCGCCGGCCATATGCTGGGAAATATTTGAGTATCCAGCGGAACAAATGTTAGATGACCGACAAACCGCAGAATTCGCGGGCTGCGACGTCGGTCAACCTCACCGGGTCTCCATGAAGCGAACAAGCCTCTTTATTGCCGTACCAGCGTACGATCGTCGTATCTACACCGATACATCGGTAGCCATCATGGACACGGTCATGCAGTTGCGGGACCGAAAGGCGGCCGCAAGTGTCTTTTTCATGCGTGGATGCGCTATCGTCCATCATGCGCGCAACATGATCGTCAGCGAATTCCTGGCGAATAAGGACGCGACACACCTTCTTTTCGTCGATTCGGACATGAAGTTCGAGGCGAGGACTATCCTGAACATGCTGCGCTGCGAGGTTCCTTTCGTTGCAGCGCCCTATGTCGCGAAGAGCTATCGTAACCTGCCTACACGTACCGTGCAGCCACGCGATCTCAATGCCTTTCACGAAGCCGCGGTGAACTGGAACGTGGTGTTCGAGGACGCGGGTGTGATGACCGGCGCGATACCGCCAAAAGATGTGCGCAACAACTTCGCGCGCGTCAAACGCATCGGCACCGGGCTGATGCTCTTGCGGCGCGATGTGCTCGAAACGATGGTCCGCAAGTATCAACACACCGAATACCACGCAGGCGACAGCGATGAATTCCCCTACGCCGTGAACCGGTTTTACGATCTGTTCTCCACGCGGATCGACGAGACGGGATTATTCATTGGTGAAGATTTCGCCTTCTGTGATCGCTGGATCAACGAATGCGGCGGAGAGATCTGGTGCGACCTTACCGCGAAAGTCTCCCATATGGGCCATCATGAGTATACAGGCACTCTCGGAGACTATCTCGCGATCCACCGTGGCATACGCAAACGCGCTGAAACGCCGGCCTGAACACCTCGGGCTGGCAAAAGGCCAGAGTTAGATAACTCCACAACCATTCAACGGAGGTACTTTTCAATCCATAATGGTGCGGACGACGGGACTCGAACCCGTACTCCTATACAGGAGGCAGATTTTAAGTCTGCTGCGTCTACCGATTTCGCCACGTCCGCCGAGCTGTTGCTCACCTACGAAGGGTTATCCGGCGCAGGTCCATAGAGCAAGGGCGTGACTGATCCTGACAAGCCTCACGCACAACTATCCAGTGCCGCCGCAAGGCGTTCCCATTCGGGCTCCGGTCCTGGAAGGCCGAAGCGGAGATGTCGTGGCTCTTCAGGAAAACACCGCACGATGATGCCGCGTTCCCCGAGCCTCCGATACCACCGCTCGGCCGCATCATCCGCCACGAAGCGGAACAGCGGTGTGCCACCAATCACTGCGAGCCCTGCCCTCGCGAGCCAATCGTCAAGGCGCCCACAGGCGGCCGCGAGTTCCAGCCTCATGGCTGCTTGCCAGTCCGCGTCGGCAAGCGCGGCCTGCCCAATCGCGATGGCGGCGCCGGAAACGGGCCACGCGCCAAGCTGATCGCGCAGCCGCGCCGCGAGTGCCGCGTCAGCCGTCAGCGCGAAGCCAAGCCGCACGCCGGCGAGCCCGAAGAACTTGCCGAAGGACCGCAGGATCAATGCACGCGGATGTTCAGCCAGCCGGTCGGCGAAGCTGATATCCGGCATCACATCGGCGAAGGCTTCGTCGATAACGAGCAGCCCCTGCGGGCCGAGCCGCGCTTCCGCCTCGGCAAGCGTCGCGGCCGACAGGCTGCGCCCGTCGGGATTGTTCGGGTTGGTCACGACGACCACCGCGGCGTCGCGACATTGCGCGAGTGACGAGACCACCGTGACGCTGTGGCCGGCCGCGGTCCAGGCCGGCGCATGTCCGCCATAGGTCGGCCCCACCACAGCCACACGCCCCGGCGGCAGGAGCCACGGAATGCGCTGGATCAGCGCCTGGCTTCCCGGACCCGTGACCACCTGCGTGCCGGCAGCCGCCCGATAGGCTGAGGCCGCTGTCTTCTCCAGCGCATCGAGCGCGTCGGCGTCCGGCAGCCGGGCCCAGACGGCGGGGGCAAGCCTCGGGATGGGATAGGATACGGGATTGATGCCCGTCGAAAGATCGACCCAGGGCAGACAGGCCTGGGGAAAAGTCCGGCTTGCGAGGCCGAGATCGCCGCCGTGGAACACGGGCGATATTCCTGCGTATCCAGTCATGTTATCGCCTTATTCCACCATGGACCTTCAAACGACCCTTATCATCGCCGCCGTCGCACTCGCCCTGGAGGCGTTCATCGGCTATCCGCAGCGCCTCTACCATGCCATCGGCCACCCCGTGACATGGATGGGAAGGCTGATCGCATGGCTCGACAGGCACCTCAACAGGGAAAAACACGCGCCCGCAACGCGGCGGCGCTGGGGCATCGTCGCCCTCGTCGTGCTGCTTCTGGTTGTTGGCGGGATAGCCTGGTTCATTGAGGCCATTGTCTACCACCTGCCGATGGTCCTGGTTCTGCCGGGTCTCATCGTCCTCGCGATCATCGCCTCGACCGGGCTCGCCCAGCACAGTCTTTACACCCATGTCCGCGCGGTCGCCGATGGCCTTGACAAGGGCGGGCTGCAGGCCGGCCGGGAGGCTGTGTCGAAAATCGTCGGGCGCGATCCCGAGAGCCTCGATGAACAGGGCGTCGCGCGCGCCGCGATCGAAAGCCTCGCCGAAAACTACGCGGATGGCGTCGTGGCGCCTGGCATGTGGCTTGTCATCGCCGGCCTGCCGGGCATGGCCCTCTACAAGGCGATCAATACGGCGGACAGCATGATCGGTCATCGCACGCCCCGTCACGATGCCTTCGGCTGGGCATCGGCGCGTCTCGATGACCTCGTCAACCTGCCGGCATCGCGGCTCGCCGGCTGTCTGCTGATTGGCGCGACCTGGATAACGCCCCATGTCGCGCGCCAGGGCATCTTCCAGGCGATGAAACGCGATGCACCCCGCCACCGTTCGCCGAATGCCGGCTGGCCGGAGGCCGCGATGGCGGCCGCGCTCGGCCTCAGGCTCGCGGGCCCGCGCAGCTACCATGGCCACGTGGTCCAGGATCACTGGATGGGCGACGGCCGCGCGGAGGCCGGGCCAACGGACATCCGGCGCGCGCTGACGCTCTATCGCAACGCCTGCGTCCTGCAATGGCTCTTGATCGTCGCGCTGTTCGTCCTCTTCTTCTGAGAGGGCTCAGCCCGCAGCACCGCCGCGGATCGGCGGCTGGAAGGTGAGCCCCATGTCCCACGGCAGATAAATCCAGGTGTCCTGCGAGACCTCGGTGATGAAGGTGTCGACAGCCGGGCGACCCTGCGGTTTGGCATAAACCGCCGCGAAATGCGCCTGCGGCAGGATCTCCCGGACCATGCGCGCGGTCTTGCCGGTGTCCACCAGGTCGTCGATGACGAGGACACCTTTGCCGGAGCCGCCGCCGAGCGCCTTGATGGCGGGCGCGACGTCCTTGAGGATCCTCAACTCGCCCTGGTTCTTGTAGTCGTGGTAGCTCGCCGCGCAGATCGTCTCGATCAGGCGGATCTCCAGCTCGCGCGCCACAACGGCTGCGGGAACAAGGCCCCCCCTTGTGATGCAGACCATGGCCTCGAAAGGCCCGAACGCGTGGAGGCGCCACGCCAGAGCGCGCGCGTCCCTGTGGAACTGGTCCCATGACACGGGGAAGGCTTTTTCTGGATATCCTGCCATTACACTATCTTTCAGTTCACTGCCCGTTTTTGACGAAACGGCCTTGGCTAGGCGGCTCCGCGAAGACCGAAGGTATTCCGCCCCATTCCATGAACCCGTAGCGCATCATGGGACCACGACGCATCAGGGGCGCGCGACATCAAGAGTCGCCAGCATATCGCGCACAGCCTCCGCGGCAACGGCAAGCCGCGCTGCGTCGCGCGAGCGCACAACGAGATTGGTCTTGAAGCCCGCTTCGTCGTTGAAGGGATAGCTGCCGATGATCACATCGGGATAGCGTTCCGCGATCGCGCGCAGGGGCCCGGCGACATCACCCTCCTTGCACTCAGCGCGGATGGTCTCGGACAGCATCACGCGGCCGGTGGCGAGTTTCGGAGCCACCTCGTCGAGCATGGCCTGCATGATGGCGGGCACGCCGGCCATCACGATGACATTGCCGATCCAGAATCCCGGGGCCTTGGACACAGGGTTTGCGACAAGCTCGGCGCCGTCGGGAATCCGCGCCATGCGGCGGCGCGCCTCGTTGAGGTCCTCAGGTTTCATGCGCTCCAGCAGACAGGCGATCGCGCGCGGATCTTCATGGATCGCTACGCCGAAAGCCTTGGCGACGCTGTCAGCGGTGATATCGTCATGCGTCGGACCGATGCCGCCGGTGGTGAACACATAAGTGTAGCGGCCCCGCAGCGCATTGAGCGCCTCGATGATCGACGCTTCGTTGTCGGCAACGACACGAACCTCGGTGAGATCGATTCCGATAGCCGTGAGGTACTCGGCGATATAGCCGATATTCTTATCCTTCGTGCGGCCCGAGAGAATCTCGTCACCGATGACGAGAAGAGCCGCCGTCACCACGCTCGTCTCAACCGCAGTCGCCTCGCTCATTCTCACTCTCCTTGGCGCACCGAGGGCATCCCGATGACCCCGCTGTTGCGTTGATCTACTCTCTGGATCCGCCTCTCTCAAGAGCGCAACCTTTAGCGTGGCAGCGAATGGGCAACTGAGCGGCCTTGAGAACGGGAACGGACGCTGATAACCCACCTGTCCTTGGTTGTCCCGCGAGGCCTTGATGCGATTTCCATCACCCTTGGTCGAAGGCCGTCTGATCACGCGGTACAAGCGCTTCCTGTCCGACATCCAATTGACTGATGGCAGCACCGTCACGGCCCATTGCGCCAATCCGGGAGCGATGCTCGGCCTCGTAACGCCAGGCAACCGGGTCTGGCTGTCGCTTTCCTCCAATCCCGCCCGCAAGCTTGCCTATTCCTGGGAGATGGTGGAGGCCGATTTCGGTGCCGGTGGGCAACTCGTCGGCATCAACACGTCGTTGCCGAACAGCCTCGCCACCGAGGCCATCACCGCTGGCGTCATTCCACCGCTCGCAGGCTATGCGCGTCTGCGCCGCGAGGTGAAATACGGCCGTGCGAGCCGCATTGATATCCTTCTGGAAGATGACGACCGACCAGCCTGCTACGTGGAGGTCAAGAACGTCCATATGATGCGCCAGTCCGGCTTCGCCGAATTCCCGGATTGTGTCACCGCGCGCGGGACGAAGCATCTGCACGAACTCGGCGACATGGCGGAGGACGGATACCGCGCCGTCATGCTGTTCGTCATCCAGATGCAGGCCGACCGCTTCGCCCTCGCCAGTGATATCGACCCGACCTACGCGGCGGCGTTTGATCGCGCCAGAGCGCGTGGTGTCGAGGCCTACGCCGTCACCTGCCAGTTGAGCACGGAGATGATCGTGGCGGATCAACTTGTCCCGATCGTCGGTTGACGCGCTCCTTATAAGCCTCACAAGCGGCGGTTACCTAAAATCATAATCTTTGTTGTTATTGACACAGGCATCAGGCACCTTGCGCCAAGTTTATGCGGCGCCTGGCGCCAGTCCCAGGCCTCACCACGAATTTCTGAGGGTTGATATGCCTTTCCCATTGACTGCCCTGGCCATCGGCGCGCACCTCCTTCTGGTCGCCGAAGGTCCCGTGCCAACGCTCGATACCGCGCCCAGCTGCCGTGCAGCCGCGGAATTCGGCGCTCAGTCCAAGACGACCTTCGATCAATGCATGAATGATGAAAAAAGCGCTCTCGCGGCGATCGAAAAAGAATGGAAGACTTTCTCAACCGGAAGTGTTGACAGCTGCCTCTCGGAAACACGCTCCGACGGCACTCCGAGCTATGTCGAGCTGCAGGAATGCCTGGAACTCGCGCGTGATTCCAAGAAATACCAGAACCAGCCCCAGCCGAAGATCTGACGCGAGGATCTGACGCCTTGGCTTGCGCACGATGACTGAGGAGCGGCGCCTTGAGGGAAGCCGCCCCACTCACAGCATCTATCGTTCAAAAATCAGATTGAGGCGCGTGCGCATCACGAAGCGATAGCCTTTTGAAGTCAGGCGCTTCGGCAAATCCGTCTGCCAGCGCCCCTCCCCGTCCTCGATGATCAGAAGCTTGGGGAACAGCGAAGGCGGCGCCTGATCGAGAAATGGCTCCATGATCAGATCCTCGGCGCCCTCCACGTCGAGCTTCGCCGCGTCCAGATGCTCGAAGCCCTCCTCGCGCAGGAGTTCGAGCAGGGTTTTCGCCGGGACGCGAATGGCGGTGGTGTTTTCCGAACCGACGATCTTGACGCTCGATTCACCCCGGTTCTCGTAGTCGAGAAACAGGGTCAACTCGCCGGACTTGTCCGCCAGCGCGCAGGCAATCGCCTTGATGGTGCCGAAGGGATTGAAGCGGATGTTCGCCACAAGCCGTTCAAAGATGTCGGGCTGCGGCTCGATAGCGAGGATGCGGGCACGCGGGCCGGCCTGGGCCGCGGCGAAAAGGCTGTAGGCGCCGACATTCGCGCCGATATCGATAAAGGTGCAATCGCCCTTGAGGCGGCTCGCGAGGATTTCGCGCTCCTTCACGTCAAAGTACTGCGGCGTGAAGAGGATGCGCTTTTCGCAAATATTGTTGTACGGGAACAGACGCATGCGCACGCCGAGCGTCTCGACGTCCACCGGCCGTCCATCCATGCTGCGCAGCGCGATATTGCGCAGCGCGAGGGCGGTGCGCTTCGGCAGCCAGACGTCAGGCATCGCGCGCGTCATCGCGATGATGGACCGCAACGGATTGGTTGGTGCGAAGGTTCCAAAAGGCTCGCTATCATAGGAGCCGGAGTTCACGAGCGTCATGGCGGGATACTTACACCGGCCGCGATCGATACGCCAGCGGGCGTATGTACCGTCCGCCCCTTGCGGTGATCTCGGCATGGGCTAGAGTTGGAGCCGGGGGATCATAGGATACGCCACCGGCTGCCGGGCAGCAGGCCATCACCCTCGCGGCAATGGGTATTTCGTGCTGGAAACGGCTCTCGTTGAACTGGCCTTCTCGGAACTGGTCTTCCTTGATTTGGATTTCTTGATTTGGATTTCTTGAGGCAAGCGTGATGATCGAGTTCAGCGATGCGCTTGTGCGGCGCCGCGGCAATGGTATCAAGATCTACGGTCGCGAGGCTTTCGAAGGCATGCATCGGGTCGGCCGCATCGCCGCCGAATGCCTCGATGGCCTTGCGGCGCACGTCTATCCCGGGACCACGACCGACGCGATCGACAAGCTGGTCTTCGATTTCGGCATGGCGCATGATGCCCTGCCCGCCCAGCTCATGTATCGCGGTTATCGACATTCCTGCTGTACCTCGCTGAACCATGTGGTCTGTCACGGGCAGCCGAACGATAAGCCTTTACGCGAAGGTGACATCATCAACATCGATGTCACCTTCATCAAGGACGGCTGGCACGGCGACTCCAGCCGCATGTACACCGTCGGCGAGGTGCCGCGCCGCGCACTGCGGCTCATCGAAATCACCTATGAATCCTTGATGCGCGGCATCGGCGTGGTCCGTCCCGGGGCGACCACGGGCGATATCGGCGCGGCCATCCAGGAATTCGCCGAAGCGGAGCACTGTTCTGTCGTGCGCGACTTCTGCGGCCACGGCGTCGGCCTCGAATTTCATGAGCAGCCAAGCATCCTGCATTTCGGCCGCCCCGGTGAGGGTGTGCCCCTCGAGCCTGGCATGATCTTCACCATCGAGCCGATGATCAATCTCGGCCGCCCACAGGTGAAGGTGCTGTCGGACGGCTGGACGGCCGTTACCCGCGACCGCTCCTTGTCCGCACAATTCGAGCATACCGTCGGCGTCACCGAGACGGGGGTCGAGATTTTCACGCTTTCGCCGGCCGGCCTGCATTGTCCTCCCTATGCTGATGCCGCGTGAGGCCGAAAGCGATGGATCGGTCCGACTTGGATGAAAGCCCCGGTCAAGCCGAAAAGGCATCCGTGCTGAAATCCACGGAGGATACCGCGCCGCACTACGCCAATCATCGAGAGCGGTTGAGGAAGCGCTTTCGTGAAGCCGGGGATATGGGGCTGGCGGACTATGAACTGCTGGAACTCGTGCTGTTCCGCTCGATCCCGCGCCGGGACGTCAAGCCAATAGCCAAGCAGCTGCTCAGGCGGTTCGGCAGCTTCGCGGAGGTCCTCGCCGCCCCTCCCCCAAGGCTGGTCGAGGTGAGCGGCGTGGGCGATAGCGTCGTGACTGATCTCAAGATCATCGAGGCCGCCGCACGCCGGCTCACCAAAGGCCAGATCGCCCAGCGTCCGGTCCTAGCGTCGTGGAGCGCGGTGCTCGACTACTGCCGCACAGCAATGGCCTTCGCCGATAAGGAGCATTTTCGCATCCTGTTCCTCGACAAACGCAATTCCCTGATCGCTGACGAGTTACAGCAATCGGGGACGGTCGATCACACACCCGTTTACCCGCGCGAGGTCGTGAAACGCGCCATCGAACTCGCAGCGAGCGCCGTCATTCTGGTCCATAACCATCCCTCGGGAGACCCCACGCCGTCGACGGCAGATATCCGGATGACCCAGGATATCATTACGATTGCCAAATCTTTGGGCATCGAGGTGCACGATCACATCATTGTTGGCCGAAACGGCCACGCCAGCCTGCGGGGAATGGCTCTAATATGAGGCCGTTAACCATGAAAATGGATTGACCGCGCTCTTTCGTTGATAAGAATTCGCAATCGGTTCGCGGAAGCAACGACTCGTCAATCCAATCTGTGAAATATGCATTGTGCTTTGTTAGTCGCGGGCTAGCCTGTCATTTCGATTGCGAGGACCATCGCCGCTTTGTTGTTCTCCGGCTTCCGCATCGCCCGGCCTGCGGCCTTGATCGGTCGTCTTTTGGGGCCAATCGCGCTGATCGTCGTTGCGGTTATAGCGGGGATGCTGCTTGCGCTCGTCTATATGAGCGACAGTATCGATGAATGGTCGGTCGCCGAACATCGCCACCGGCTCGCTGAGGTCTTGTCGGCCCATAAGAAAAAAGTTGAGCAGCGGCTCGATACGATACTGGCTACCACCGATCTCAATTCAGCCGACCTGTCGCGCGCTGCGTCCGTGCCTTCCGTTCAACAGGACGATATAACGGGACAATCCGGTGTATTCGAGGCGCTGGTTATTGCGGACGGCTCGCGTTCAATTCGTCCTGTTGCCGCGGCTAGCTCGGCACCGCCCTCTGAACGCCCTGGCGGACGTGAAAGCCTCGAGGCGCTGGTCCAGTTCTTTTTCGCCAATCCTCCGAGCCCCGGACAGGCAGTCGAGCACTTCGTCTATCACGACGGCGCGGTCTATCTCCTCGTCGCCAAGGACGCGCGCGGCCCGGCCTTCGCCATGGCCGAAAGGGCCGGCCAAACGGTCATCATTATCTATCGCTACACGATCGGAGATATAGAGGCGATCGGACGAGCGGCGGGCACCGCACCGGTCACGCTGGTTCGTGAGCCCGCGCCGGGGCATGAGGTGCTGCCGATCAAAGCGTCGCTGGGCGGCTCCATGTCGCTCGCCTGGAAACCATCCTTACCAAGCGAGGCCGTCTGGCCAAGGCTCGCGGTCATCATGGCGCTGGCCAGCGTCATCGCGCTCCTCGCGCTCGCCGTTGTCTGGCTCGTTGCCCGGCGCATCGCCTATAACGAGATCCGGATGCAGGATCAGTCACGACGCCTCGCTGGCCAGGACACGTTGTCGGGCTTGCCCAATCGTCTGTCCTTCAGCATGCGGCTCGAACAGGAGCTGGCGCGCGGCCAGCGCTCCGAGGAGGGCCTCGCCGTTCTCTTCCTCGACGTCGACCGCTTCAAGGATGTCAACGACATCTATGGTCATATGGTCGGTGACAACGTCATTCGTGTCGTCGCGCAGCGGCTCCAGAACCTCCTGCGCGGCGCTGACACGCTAGCCAGGCTCGGCGGTGATGAATTCGCCATCATCCAGACCGGTGTTAGCGCGCACCATGACGCGGAGGCGCTCTGCCGCCGCATCCTTGAGGCTGTCAAGAAGCCGATCGAGTTGGGCGACACCACCGTTTCAGTCGGCATGTCGATCGGTATCGTGCTCAGTCCGCAGAACGGCTCCGATCGTGAGACCCTGCTGAGGCTGGCCGGCACAGCGCTCTATCAGGCCAAGAACAGCGGTCGTAACCGTTTCAGCTTCGTCGAGCGCGAGATGGATGAAGCCCTGCGCCTTCGCAAGGTCGTCGAGGATGACCTGCGCAAGGCGATCGAGAACGACGAGCTCGTTCTGCACTACCAGCCCCAGGTTGAAATCGACAATTACGTCGTCGTCGCCGTGGAGGCCCTCGTTCGCTGGCCGCATCGCGAGCACGGGCTGATCACGCCGGAGAAATTCATCGCCATCGCGGAAGAGCGGGGCCTCATCATCGCTCTTGGTGAGTGGGTTCTTCGGCGTGCCTGCGCGGACGCCAAGCGCTGGCCGGGTGTCCGCATAGCGATCAACGTGTCGGCGATACAGTTCCGCCACCGTGACTTTGTCTCGGATGTCATGCGCATCATCACGGAAAGCGGCATCGATCCGACGCGCATAGAGCTTGAGCTGACGGAAGGCGTTGTGGTCGAGGACGCGGACGCCGCCGAAGAAGCAATGATCGAGCTGCGTGCCCACGGCGTGCGCCTGGCGCTCGACGATTTCGGAACCGGCTATTCGAGCTTGATCTATCTCCGGCGCTTCGCCTTCGACAAGATCAAGATCGACCGCTCCTTCCTCGAAGCGGCCGAAACAACCGGGGAATCAGCGATCCTGATCCATTCGATCGTGCATCTCGGCCGCGCGCTCGGCCTGACGGTGACCGCGGAAGGCGTTGAAACTCAGGAACAGCTCGAATTTCTCCGCGCGCTGGGCTGTCATGAGCTGCAAGGCTACCTCTTTTCCAAACCGGTGACCGCCGAGAAGATCGACGAACTCCTCGCCCAACCAGGTGTGCTGCAGGAGCAGCAGAGCTCGATCAAGAAAGTCGCACAGGTCTCTAAATCAGCGCCGTAACGCCGCTGATGATGGCGACGACGAAGCCGAGGCTGAGGCTGAGGCCGATGGCGCCCACAGCGGTACCGCCTATCACCAGAAGACCGTCGCGCTCCACGAGGCCGAGGCCGACCAGGCAAGCCGCCAGTCCGAGCGGGATCTGGCCGATGATGGGCGCGGCGACGAGCAGCGCCAGCGAGATGACGAGCACGACCGCGCCGACAAGGCGAATGCCGAGGGATGTGCCGAAGAACGTGAGCCTCGGCCGTGACCAATGCTCCAGCTTGCGCATCGTCGGCAGGGCGCGGCCGACGGCGCGCGCGAAATCCGCTCGCGCCATGGATCGGCTGAGCACCCCCTTGGGCAGCCAGGGCTTGCTGCGGCCGACCACCATCTGGATCGCCACGAACAACAGGAGGAAACCGAAGAGAAGCGGGATCGGCGGGGGCATCGGCAGGCAGTTGGGCAGACCGAGCACGAGGATCAGCGCGGCGAAGGCCTGCTGGCGCAAGGCATCCAGCAACTCGCCTATGGTGAGGCGTTCGTGGGGGCGTGCCGCCAGTTCGAGCAATATGGCAGATGTGCTGGTCGATGAAGACACTGAGAAGGGGCCACCGATGCGAACGCGCGAGACTTCCTAGCCTACGCGGAGCGTTTGGCCAAGTCGCATCTGCCATCGAACGGGCTCCCCCACCCTGTGCATCTGGCCGCAGGGCAGTTCACGGTCCCGCCGGATGTAACCCCTGCCGCCCCTCAACGATCGCGGAAACGCCCCCTATCATTGATCTCACACGTTTCCAGAAGGCACGCCGTCGCGCAGCCTTCCGGAACCGTTCCCGTCTTAGCGTCCGCGTTCAGTGAAACGTGAACTCGCCGTCCACCGTGCGGATCTCCGCCGGTTTCAAGAGCCGCGCATGCGCCACTGTGACGGAATGCAGCGGCCCGTCGAGCTTGCTGCGCCAGAAATCGAGAAAATGTCGGAGCTCGGGGAAATGGGGAGCGAGATCATAGCGCTGCCAGATGAAGGTCTGCAGCAGGTGCTGATGATCCGGCATGCGGTAAAGGATGGTCGCCGTCGTCAGGCCATATCCGGCCAACTGAAGCTCAAAATCCCTCATGGAGAAAGGTCGTGCAGACATGCGCGTCAATCCACTCCTGACACGAAGCCGGCTGGGCAAGCCGCCCGGCATCGAACTGCCGCCAGGACAGGGCTGCCGCTGTTTCAGGCAGACCGCCCCAGCGCCTATAGTATGGGCACACAGCGTGCCGCAGATCAAGTTTTTATTTTAAATCAATGCCTTAGCAGCAGACTTGCAACACTGCTAACAAGTTCCCCGCTTTTTGGCCTGAAGCTTGTCCAACGGCTGAAAAGAAAGAGCGCGGCCAAGGCCGCGCTCGTAAAGACGTTCTGGACTTTATCCGCCGAACGGATCGAGCGGCAGGTCTCAGCGAATCTGGATGCGTGCGAGATTGATGAACTGGGTCTCGCCCGAGGAGCCGTCTACGCCGTCGTTGTCGGTGACGATGAAGGCGTTGCCGTCGGCGTCGATGGCGAAGCTCTCGACCTTGTCGAGCACATAACCTTTCGGCGCCGCCAGATCGGGCACCAGATCACGCACCTGCTTCTTGGTGACCGTAGGAATGCTGCCAGCGCCCGGGGGCGCCGCGGTGAGGCCCTTCACCGAGAAGGATTGCAGCGTCTTCAGGGCCTTGTCGCCAAGCTGGTTGTCGCGCTCCACGACCACGAAGGTGTCGTCGCCGACCGCCGTGATCTCGGACAGCCCCACCCAACCGTTGGCAACGCTCTGGAGGGGGTAGTGCAAAACGCCCCAGGTCTTCGTCGCGGGCTTGTAGGAGAGGATCTTCGCCTTTCCCTGCGGATCGTCCTTCCATTCGCGCTGAACGGCGATCCATACCGTCTCATCGGCGCCCTCGCCGGTCACCGTGACACCCTCGAAGCCGTAGCGGGTCGCATGCTTGGCGAGCTCTTCCGGCAATGCGATCTCTTCCTCGACCGAACCATTCGGCGCGATACGCACGAGCTGGTTGGCGGTCGGACTGTCCTTCTTCTCGGGATTGCCCTCGGAGACCAGCCAGAAGCCGCCGTTGCGGCGGAAGGCGATGCCTTCCCCGTCGTAGCTCGCCGCCTTGCCGTCGCGGGTGACAGGCGTCGCCTTGATGATCCGCGCCGGCTTGGCGGTCGCGTCGATCTCGAGAATGCGCGTGTTGCCGTAGAAGCTGTCGGTCACGGAGAAAAGCCGACCCGGCGTGACACCGTCCGTCGTCAGCCCAGAGAGAGCCCCCCACGGCAACGGCAGGCCGCTGGCGTCGTCCACGGAGACGATCGTGGGATAGTTCGGCGTGCCGTCGGCGCGCTCATAGAGCACGACATAGCTGCGTGGCCCGCCATCCTTCACGTTGTCGGCCTCATTCGCCGTGACGAAGAGGTTGCGGCCGGGGATCGCGAGCAGCCCCTCGGGGCCGACGCCCGATGGCAGGGTCTGGAGATACTCCGGCGCCTGCCCGGGTCCCTTGTCACGGAACACGAAGACAACCGAACCGCGCTCGGAGGCAATGAAGATCAGCTTGTCGTCACCGAAGGTCGCGACCTCGCCGCCTTCCGGCTCCACGCCCTTCGCGCTGGCGCGCTTCTCCGGGAAATGGCCAAGGCGCACCGCGAGGTGCTCCAGGAGATTGCCGCTGTCGTATTCGACACGGCCATCCCGATTGAAGATCGTGAAGCCGCGCGAGCCGCCCTGATAGTCCCCCTCATTGGAGGTGACGAAACGCTCGTCATCGATCCAGTGGACCGTATCGGGCTCGCGATTGACGTTTTCGATACGTCCGTTGAGGGCAATCACACCGTCGCGCTTGGCATCGACCTTGTCGAGCGTCACGGCGCCCGCCGGAAAGTGCTTCACGACCTTGCCCGAGGCGAGATCGACGATCGCGAGATGGTTGTTTTCCTGCAGCGAGACGACCGCCTCGTTGCGGCTGTTGATGTCCACGAATTCCGGCTCGGGATCTTCCGGCGCGATCGCGCTGAGCCCTGTCAGGTCGACCACCTTCTTGCCCGCGCAATCAACGCCATTGGCGGCGAGCGGAAACACGGTGAGATTGCCGCCCGGGAGCTGCGGGAGCTTGCCCTTGTCCTTGTCCTCGTCACGCTCGTTCTCGATAATGACGGCGAGAAACGTCTTGTCCTTGCTGGCTGCCACCGAGTCCGGCTGGCCACCAAGGTCGCAGGAGGCAATGACCGCCTTCGTGGCGAGGTCGACCACGGCGAGCATGCCCGCCGGCTTGGTCTTGTCGGTGGAGGTGACGACGGCAACGAGCGCCTTGCCGCCGACGATCGTGACGGACGTCGGCTCGCCCTTGAGCGGCACGAAACCAGCCGGCTTCGGCGCCGAGGCGTTCGTGATGTCGATGAAGCCGATGCCCTCCTGGGGCGAGTCCGTATAGACGAGAAGGTTGCCGTCCTCGGACACCGTTACGATCTCGGCCACCGTTTGCTTGGTGGTGTCGCGATCGGCCGGCAGATTGGCGACGACCGGGAATGTGGCGATCCTGTTGAAGACGGGATCGGCGGCCGCGGCAAGGCATGTGCTTGCGAGTAGCACCGCCGCGAGAGCGTATGTGGATGTGATGCGACGCATGGCGTCCCCCAAGGCGATTGTGAGAGCGGCGTGCCGCCGCGATTGGACAGGCGCAATCGACTGGAGTTCCGTGACGGCTGGATGACAACGCGGCGCTCTGGACGGATCAATCCAGTGTTTGTCGGAACCGCGCGACTGCGATGCCCATCGCGATGACCATGGCGAGGGCGAGGGCCAGCGCATCCCCTTGCAAGGTGGCGAGATCGCTGCCCTTCAGCATGATACCGCGCGTGATCCTGAGGAAATGGGTCAGCGGCAGCGCCTCGCCGATCCATTGCGCCCAGCGTGGCATACCGGCGAAGGGAAAGGCGAAACCCGACAGGAGAATGTTGGGCAGGAAGAACATGAAGGCCATCTGGATAGCCTGGAGCTGGTTCTGCGCCACTGTGGAGAAGGTGTAGCCGATAGCGAGGTTGGTCGCGATGAACAGCGTCGTCAGGGCGGCCAGCAATGTCAGGCTGCCAAGGATAGGCACGCCGAACAACAGCGCGCCAGCGCCGATGATGATCGCGCCCTGGACGAAGCCGATCAGCACATAGGGCAGGATCTTGCCCAGCATGATCTCGACCGGGCGGATCGGCATGGCGAGGAGCGATTCCATCGTGCCTCGCTCCCGCTCGCGTGTCACTGACAAGGCCGTGAAGATCAGCATGGTCATCGTGAGGATGATGCCGAGCAGGCCCGGCACGATATTGAGCTGCGACACCGCCGCCGGATTATAGCGGGCATGGGCGCGGATCTCGAACAGGGGGCCGCTCTCCGCCTCGTCACGCGGCGGCAGCCCCCGCTCACGTGTCAGCGCGCTTGCGACGATCCCGTTCAGCGCGGCGATGGCGCTGCCCGTCGCGACAGGGTCGGTCGCATCGGCGGCGACGAGAAGCGCCGGCTTGTCGCCACGGCGTAGCGCGCGCTCGAAATCGGCTGGAAATTCGATGCCGAACTGCACCTCGCCGGACGCAATCGCGAAATCGAAGTCCTTCTCGCTGCGGACTTGCCGGATGATCTTGAAATAGGCCGTGTTGCTGAAGGCGGCGAGGATAGCGCGGGTCGCATCGCTGTCGTCCTGGATCAGGACGGCCGTCGGAAGATGACGCGGCGTCGTGTTGATCGCATAGCCGAACAGCACGAGCTGGACGAGCGGTATGAAGATCATCGTCGCGAAGGTGATGCGATCCCGCGAGAGCTGCAGCCCTTCCTTGATCAGCATCGCCCAGACGCGCCGAAAGAAGCCGCCTCGCCGGGAGCGCTTGCCATTGTCCGATAGGCCCCGCTGTTCGGTCATCGGAAATTGTCCTTCGACCTGTTCATGAGGTCGATAAAGACATCCTCGAGGGTCGGCTCATCCTCATGCCAGCTGAGCGCCGGATCGTCGCGATAGGGCGCGATCGCGGCGTCGAGCCTCGCCTTGTCACGCCCCGCGACATGCAGACTGGCGCCAAAGGGCGCGACCATGTCGACGCCTTCGCGGCTGTTGAGCTCCTCCGCAAGCCGCCAGGTGTCGCCGCCCGTTACTGTCCATGTGGCGAGGCCCGAATGGCGGATAACGTCCTCCACCGGGCCGCGCGTCAGCAGTTCACCGTAGGCGATATAGGCGATCTCGTGGCAGCGCTCGGCTTCGTCCATGTAATGGGTCGAGACGAGTACCGTCAGTCCATCGCTCGCCAGCTGGTGGATCTGGCTCCAGAAATCACGCCGCGCCTTGGGATCGACACCGGCTGTCGGTTCGTCGAGAAGCAGGAGCTGAGGTTCCGGCAGAATGCAGGCGCCGAGTGCGAGCCGTTGCTTCCAGCCGCCGGACAGCGTTCCGGCCAACTGATGGCCGCGTCCCTCGAGCCCGAGCCTCACGAGTGCCGCCTGGGCCGCCTCGCGCGGATTGGCGAGCCCGTAGAGCCGACCGACGAATTCGAGGTTTTCCCGGACGGACAGATCCTCATAGAGGCTGAAGCGCTGGGTCATGTAACCCACATGCCGCTTGATCTCGGCCGCTTCCGTCAGAATGTCGTAGCCGAGACAGGTGCCGGAGCCGGCGTCCGGCGTCAGAAGCCCGCAGAGCATGCGGATCGTCGTCGTCTTGCCGGAGCCGTTCGGCCCGAGAAAGCCGTAGATCTGCCCGCGATAAACGCGCATGGAGAGATCCCGGACCACCACCCGCTCGCCGAATTTCTTTGTGAGGCCCTGCACGTCGATGGCGACGGCGCGCCCGTTGCCGTGGTCCTCGCCAGCGCCTTGGACGGAGCCGATATCTCCGCTCGTGCCGGAGCTCTCGGCTGTGCTCATGGCCTCGCCCCTTCGCGCAGCGTCACCGTGACGGGCTGGCCAACGCGGAACTTCGTCGGATCGGAGGGCTTCGCCTCCACCATGAATACGAGTTTCATGCGCTCCTCCTGCGAATAGATCACCGGCGGGGTGTATTCGGCCTGCCGCGACAGGAAGGAAATCTGCGCGCCGAGATTGTCCGCGCAGCCATCGCAGCTCACGGAAATGGTCTGGCCGACATCGAGGCGCGGGAGCATCGCCTGGGGCACGAAGAAGCGGATCTTCAGATTAGTGGGCGGCAGCAGCGCAACCACCGGCCGGCCGGCCGGCACCATCTCGCCCGCGCGGTAATAGACCTGCTGGATGCTGCCCGCTGCCGGCGCCTTGACCTGACGCCGCGTCAGGCGTTCCTCAGCGCCGGCCAAGGTCGCCTCCGCCGCGCTGACCGCGTGGCGCGCGGCCTCGATGTCCTCGTCGCGTGCGCCGAGCTCGGCCACATTAATCTGGCGCTGGGTCTCGAGAAGCTGCGCCGCATTCTGATCACGCAGCGCCGTGGCGTTGTCGAGTGCGGCGCGGCTCGCGTTGCCGGAGGCAAAGAGCTTCTGTTGGCGATCGAGATCCGACTGCGCGAGTTGCAGCGCCGCGCGCACGCGCGCCTCGGCGGCATTCAGGATGGCGATCTCCTCAGGCCTCTGCTGCGCCTCGATCAGACGCGCCAACCTCGCCCGCGCTTCAAGGAGCGATGCCTTGGCCTGATCGCGCGCGGCGACCTGCAGCGGATCATCGACCGCGAAGAGCGGCGCATCCTTGGCAACGCTCACCCCTTCGTCCACGGAGAGCGTGACGAGCCGCCCGGCCTCATCCGGCCCGATAAAGAGAAGATCCGCCTCCATATAGCCCTGGAAGCTCGGCGGGCCGCCCTGCTGGCAGCCTGCGAGGCTGAAGGCAACGCCAAGGGAAACGCCAAGGCCAAGGAAAACGCCAAGGCGAGGTGCCATGCCACAAACGGCAAGTCTCTTGCGCGCGGCGGAAAGAAGGGCGGTCAGGCTGTCTCGCATGCGAGCCCCCGCATCAGCATGTCGATGTAACTGTTGAGGAAGGCCTCCGTATCGAGTGGCTCGAAGGGCTCGAACAGTGACTGCCATATCACCGACACAAGAAGCGGCGCCGCGACAATCTGCGGGAAGCGCTGCAACGTGTCCGAAGCCAGTTCGCCCCGCGCCACCCCCCGCGCGGCCACCGCGCGTATCAGCGCCATGCCGCGCTCGACCACCTCATGCCAGTAAAACTTGGCGAGCCATGGAAAGCGGGGCGCCTCGCTGATGACAAGGCGCAGGATATCCGCGCGCTGGGTGCCGAGGAGTTCACGTTGCAGGACGCTGGCCAAGGCCCCGAGCAGGTCGCGCGTGCTGCCCTCGAAGGAAGCAGCCAGTGTCGCGCCACTGGCGATGACCGGGCCGATTTCTTCGTGGATCAAGCTGCGGAACAGCGCTTCCTTGTCAGCGAAATGGACATAGATGGTGCCTTTAGCGACGCCCGCGCGCGCCGCCACATGGTCCATCCGGGTGGCCACATAACCCTCGGCAAGGAACACGCTCAGCGCCGCTTCGAGAATTTTCTTGCGTCGCGCATCGGCGCTGGCGCGCCGCCGCCCGCCCTCTTTGCCGTCGCCCTGCTCCGCCATCGCACGCGCTCTTCAATGACTGACTAGTCAGTCATTATAGAATCAAGCCATCCTGATTGCCAGAGTTTCGGATAAGAAGATTTTTGCGCGGAAGCGTTGAGCCGGGATCTGACGAGATGACGCTTACACGGTCATGCGGAACCGCCCTGCGGGATACAGAGCGTCCGCCATAGTGTGAGCGGTGCGTCGGTTTGCGTCGATTAAAGTCGCGGCGCGGCGATGATTGGTCGGCGGGCCGCGATCAATGCGGGAATAGCCGCAAGCACGGCGCCGCCAAGCGCCAGCGTGGTCAGAAGCGGCGCATCGGCCATCTGCAAGCTGACGGGCAGCACGAGCGCGGTAGAAAGCGTGAAGAAATCACCCAGGAGCAAAGCGGCGACATAGCCGAGCACCACGCCAAGGCAAAGTCCGAACGCCACGATCGTGACGAGCTGCGCCCAAACCAGCCGAAAGATCGAAGCGCTTGAGACCCCGAGTGTGCGATAAGCCGAGATCTGTCCGCGGCGATGGTCGAGATGGCTGATCGCCACCAGCACGATAGCGACCGCGACGCTTCCAAGGCCACCGAGCGCGATGATATTCAACGCCGCCTGCAGATTGGCGAATGTACCGCGCAGCGCCTCGATCTCCTCTTTCGGGAGAATAGCCATCGCCACATCACTGTTGTAGCTCTCCTTGAGGCTTTGCGCGTCGGCGGGTGACCTGGCGCGCAGGGCAACCGCCCCCACATTGCGGAGAGGCCGGGTCCACGGTTGCAGGGAAGGTGGAGGCGCCAGCGCACCGACCCGCGCGCTCCCCTCACCTGCGGTCGTCATCACCAGCCTGGGCGGAGCCTCGCCGATGACATCCTCGTCGGGTGACCACGGGCCGACGTCGCGCTTCTGCCAAAAGCTCTCCAACGGCACCAGCACGGCGCGATCCCAGGGCGTACCCGTCCAATTCAGCCGCCCGACGATGGTATAGCTGTTCAGGCCCTTGACGCCCGGCCCGCGCCGCCGGTCATCCGGTGACAATGTCACGAGCTCATTCGGTCCCACAGGAGACCGCGCCCCGACGACCGCCTCGCCCGGCGCCATGAAAATCCGGCCGGCCGCCAGCTTGATCCGGCCGCCATCCGTCGCGAAGGCCGCCGTCGTTCCGATGATCGGCATGCCACGGAAGCGCTCGCCGAAAATGAGCGGCGCGACGGATGTCGCACGCTTGTCGGCAAGGAGTTGCTCGACGATTTGCGGATGCAGACCCGCAAGCGGCTCGCGGCGCAACAAGAGGCTCGACAGGGTCAGATCGACCTCACTTCCCGGCGCCCCGACGATGATATCGAACCGCTCCGCCGCCCGGCCGGTCGCCTGCACGAGGGCGCGCTCGCCGATGCGCAGCGCCAGCACCAGCGCTGTCGCTACGGCGATCAGCAGCACCAGAATGATTGTGGCAAGCCACATGCGGCGAAGATCGGCCGCGATCAGCTTGAGGGCTATCACGATGCCATCTCCACGCAGCCCTCGGAGAGAATGCGTCCCGCGCGGAGCGGGACGACATGATCCATACAGCCGATCAGCCGCTCGTCATCGGTAAAGGCGACGAGCGTGACGCGCTCCTCGCGGGCAAGCGCCAGAAGACTGTCGCCGATAGCCTCAGCCGCCCGCGGCGCGAGGTCACCGGTCGGATCGTCCACGAGAAGAATGTCCGGGCGTTTGAGCAGCATACGCGCGAGCGCCACCCCCCGCCTCTCGTTCCGGTCGAGATCATCGACCAGCCTGCCAGGCTCTGTCAGGCCAGCCCGCTCGATCAACATGGTGGCCCGCTCGCGCAGGACCGCCGGGCCACGCCAAAATCCGAAGCCCGTGTTGCGGCCGAGCACTGTCGGCAGCAACACATTGTCCATGATGCTGAGCCCGGGAAAGAGATTGGTTTCGCGGGACATGAGCCCCATATGGCGCGCGCGCCAGAGATCGCGCTTGGGCGTGGCGAGCGCCGCGATATCGACCTCGCCCCAAAGCACCCGGCCTGTCGTCGGCCTCTCCAATCCCGCGATCACATTGTGCAATGCGCGCTTGCCGATATCGGCCCGCCCCGTCACGGCCATCGTTTCTCCGCGCGCGAGCTGCAGGCGGGCGACGGAGAGTTCAGGGTTCCCACGATCGCGATAGGAGACCGTAACGTCGGCGAGGTCTAATGCCAGCATGGCCAGATACTTCAGTGAGCGGCGACGGGCGAACGAGCTCGCCCTGCATGCCTATTTCTATGGCATGAATGGCCACCTTTCGTCGAGATGGATCACAATCGCGTCATGTGCCATTTTCGGAGGTAGACGCGCTTTTTTCTTAAAGAGCCGGCGGAAAATTGCGGGCGATGTCGGCGAGCGCATCCGGCGTATCGACGTCCGCGACGATGGAAGGATCATCCACGGCGATTTCGAGCACCCGTTCCCGGGCAAGGAGCCGGCGCGCACCCTCATCACCCGCGAGTTGCATGACCGGCGAAAACAGCCGGCGCGCCAGCAGCACCGGGTTGCCCCATTGTCCCTCAAGGGTCGGCACCACAGCCGCATAGGGATGCGCAGGGTCAGAGAAATGAGCGAAGGCATCGATCAGACGATCGAGCAGCGATGCGGACACAGCCGGCATGTCGCCAAGGAGGATAAGCGCGCCGTCCACGTCGGCGGGAAGCGCCGCGATACCGGTTTGCAGCGACGAGGCTAGCCCCGTCGCATAGGCAGCATTATGGACCGATGTGATCGGCAGGCCGGTCAGGGCCTCCTTCACGGCTTGAGCCTCGTGCCCCGTCACGACGACGACGGGACGCGCCTTGGAGCCGAGAGCCGCCCGCACCGCATGGGCGACCAGCGGCCTGCCGCCAAGAGCGGTGGTGAGCTTGTTGACAGCCCCCATCCGCGTCGAGCGGCCCGCCGCCAAAACGATCGCGGCAACCCGGCTCACGGCTCCTCTCCCTGGCCGTCATGGCCGTTGGCATCCAGCTCCGGTTCGCCACCCTCGCGGGGTTGCGGACGCGAGCGGATCTCCATGAGAAGCCCGCCGACACCGAGCCGGGTGATGTCGGCGCGGGTCACGGCAAGGCCGGCGAGCAGCCGATGCAGAATCCAGTCGAAGCCGTTTTCCCGAGGCGAACGCGCGCAACCGGGCGCGCCGATGACAGGCCGGCCCGCCCGTTCGCCCAGAAGCAGCAGATTGCCGGGATCAACCGGCATGCCGAGGTGCAGGATTTCGCCGCCAACCGCCTCGAGCGCCGCCGGCACCACATCCCGCCGGTCAGCCACCGCCGAGGCGCCGAAGATGACGAGAAGATCGGCTTCCGCGCTGTCCACAGAAGCGATGGCCGCCGCCAGGGCGTCAGCTGTGTGGTCCACCCGCATATCCGCGATCACGGTCGCGCCCGTCGGCGCGAGGCGCTGGCGCAAGACCTTCAGGGTCTTGTCGATCGTACTTTCCTTGATGGATGGAAGGCGCGTCGAGATAACCGCCACACGCCGCAGCCGGTAAGGCGTGACCTGCAAGAGCGCCGATCCCTGCGCGGCCAGTTCCAGCGTTTGCGCGAGGACCGCGCCGGCGACCGCATAGGGAATGATCTTGACCGTGCCGACCATATCGCCTGCGGCGACGGGCCTGTAGGCTGGGAGCGTCGCCATGGTCACGGTCTCATCGACGGCGTTGACGGCGTCGATCGCCGGGCCATCGACGACAAGCACGCCGGGGGCCGTCGCATAAAGATTCGAGCGCCCTGTGAACGGCGCCTCGACCCTGACGCCCGGTCCCGCTACTGCTTCAGCGAGGGTGGCCGCGGCCTCGTCCTCCGGTACGTCGTCCCGCTCCAGGCGGGCTACGGTGAGCGAGGCAATGCCCGCGGCCCGTAAATCGGCAATATCCGTCGCAACGAGACGATGGCCCTTCTTGATGACCCGCTCGGGTAGGCGCAGGGAATGCGCGACGATGGCGCCTTCCGCTTCCTGAAGGCTCACCGGGCCAAATTTCACGACGCGTGCCCCCGTGAGGCGTCAAGCCGCAGCGCAGCCACGACCTCACCCAGAACGGCGAGCGCGATCTCGGCCGGACTGACCGCGCCGATCGGTAAACCTATCGGCGCCTTGATGCGCGCGACATCCGCATCGGAAAAGCCTAGCGCTCTCAGGCGCTCAAGCCGCTTGGCGTGGGTCTTGCGCGAGCCGAGAGCGCCCACGTAGAAGGCATCGCTCCTCAGCGCCGCGACAAGCGCGGGATCATCGATCTTGGGGTCATGGGTCAGCGCGGCGAAGGCTGTGTAGCGATCGAACGGCGTCTCCTTGAGCACCTCCTCAGGCCACTGGGCCAGAAGCCGCACGTCGGGGAAACGCTCCGGCGATGCGAAAGCCGTGCGCGGGTCGATGACCGTGATATCGAGATCGAGGAGCCGCGCCATGGGCGCCAGTGCCTGGCTGATATGCACGGCCCCCGTCACGACGAGCCTGACCGGGGGAACCTGCACCGTGAGGAAATAGCCGCCGCTGTCCGTCTCGACCACGCCGCTCTTGCCGAGCCGCAGCCGCTCGACAATCGCCTCCGCAAGAGGGTCGCTCGCCACCTCCGCCGCCTTCACCAAGCGCTGTTCGCCGGATTCCAGGGGCGTCACCAGGACGGCAGCCCTACGGGCCGCTCGCTCGGCATTGAGCGCAGCGAGATGTTCGAGCTTCATCGGGTCGCCTCTCGGTTAGTCAGATCAAAGGCTCGACGAAAACGCGGATGCGGCCGCCGCAGGAAAGCCCCGCGCGCCATGCCGTCTCATCGGCGACACCGAATTCAAGCATGCGGGGAGTGGCCTCGGCGATGACATCGAGCGCCTGCGTGATGACTTCGCCCTCCACGCAGCCGCCGGATACCGAGCCAAGAAAATTGCCCTCGCCATCGATGACGAGATGGCTGCCAACCGGCCGGGGCGCCGATCCCCAGGTTTCGACGACGGTGGCGACGGCGACCTCGCGACCGGCACGCTTCCAGGCCTCGGCCTCGTTCAGGATCTGATTGTCGGTCGCGAGCATCGTGGTACCCCCGTTGTTGTCAGCAAGACAAATGCTTGCTCGGATATATCGTAGCTCACGCGGCCGGCAGCAACCACCGGCGCGGGTCGGCCGCGCCCCCTCGGGCCGACAACGCCTGGACCAGCGCCGTCATGGCATTGAGGTTATGCATGGTCCTGAATTCGTCGACATGCGGCAGCATGGCGCGGATGCCCCCCGCCTTGGCCTGAAAGCCGTCATAGCGCAGAAGCGGGTTGAGCCAGATGAGCCGTCGGCAGGAACGATGAAGACGGTCCATCGCCGCGCCGAGCTCCGGCGTCACCTCCCGCTCCAAGCCATCGGTGAACATCAGCACAATCGCGCCTTGCGCCAGCACCCGCCGTGACCACTGGCGATTGAACTGGGCAAGCGAAGCGGCAACACGCGTACCACCCTCCCAATCCTTCACCAGAAGGGAGGCACTGGCGAGCGCCTCGTCAGGATCGCGCCGCGCCAGCGCCCGGGTGATATTGGTGAGACGCGTGCCGAAAACGAAGCTCGACACGGGCCGCCGCTCGCCAAGCGCGTGCAGAAACTGCAGGAAAAGGCGGCTGTAGTCGGTCATCGAGCCCGATATATCGACCAGCGCGACGATCGGGGGATGACGTTCGTCACGCTGCCGCCATGCGAGATCGACGAAATGCCCGCCGGTGGCCAGCGCGCGTCGGAAGCTCGCACGGGCATCGATACGCCGGCCGCGATGATCAGCGCGCCAGCGGCGCGTCGCCACCTTGTCCTGCGGAAGCACGAGCCGCGCGATAAGCTGCTTGGTCTCGGCGATCTCCGCCGCCGACATCTGCGCGAAATCACGGCTCGCAAGCCGCTCGCGATCCGACATCGTGAACTGGGCCGACAATTCGAGCTCACGCTTCGGCCGCGGAGGCTCGCGTGTGCCGGTGGGAAAGGCGCTCGCCACCCGCTCCGCGCCGGGCTTCGGCTTGTCCTCAGACTTCTCATCGCCCGGCGCAATCGGCGATAGCGCGGCGATCAATTTTTCGACAAGCGCGCGACGGCGCCAGAACAAGCGGAACGCCTGGTCGAAAATCACCGTCTGCTCGTGCTTCTTCACGAAGATGGCGTGGAGCGTCCAGTAGAAGTCCTCGCGCGTGCCGACATGGGCCGCCTCCACGGCGCCGATCGCGTCGATCACGGCCCCCGGACCGACGGGCAGGCCCGCCGTGCGCAACGCCCGCGCGAAATAGGTGATGTTGTCAGCGAGATGGCCGCCATGGGCGGAGTGCTCAGCACCCCTCTCTTCGTCATGGCCGGGCTTGTCCCGACCATCCCGATCATCAACTCGCGCCATATTTCATCACGTGTTCAAATCCGCATCGAGACACCGCCGCATCCTGGTCAACAGACGGAGAAGACTGCCATCGATGCGTCTTTCCGATCGTGATGGCCGGGACAAGCCCGGCCATGACAGGAAATAAATCTCGCTCACGCGGCCTTCAGCTCAGCCTGCACAGCGTCGAGCATCGCCTTCACGGCCGAGCCTTGCATCTTCTGGATATCATCCTGGTATTTCAGGAGAACGCCGAGGGTATCCGACACGACGGCCGGGTCGAGCGCGACAGCGTCGAGCTCGACCAGGGCCGACGCCCAGTCGAGCGTCTCCGCGACACCCGGCACCTTGAACAGCTCCTCCTTGCGAATGGCCTGGACGAAGGCGACGATCTCGCGCGTCAGCTCGGCCGGAGCATTCGGGAGGCGCGCCTTGACGATGGCAAGCTCGCGCTCGGCGTCGGGATAATCGACCCAATGATAGAGGCAGCGGCGCTTGAGGGCGTCATGCACCTCGCGTGTGCGATTGGAGGTGATCAGGACGACAGGCGGATTATCGGCTCGGATCGTGCCGAATTCCGGCACGGTCACCTGGAAATCCGAAAGTACCTCCAGAAGAAAGGCTTCGAACGCCTCGTCGGTGCGGTCCAGCTCGTCGATCAGCAGCACGGGCGGCCCGGCAGTATCGGGTTCCAGCGCCTGCAGAAGCGGCCGCTTTAGCAGATAGCGCTCGGAAAACACGTCCGCCTCAAGCCGCTCCCGATCCGTTTCACCCGCCGCCTCGCCGAGGCGGATCGCCATCATTTGCGCGGCATAGTTCCACTCGTAGACGGCCGAGGCGATATCGAGGCCCTCGTAGCATTGCAGCCGGATAAGGCGCCGGCCAAGCGCGCCCGCCAGCACCTTGGCAATCTCGGTCTTGCCAACGCCGGCCTCGCCTTCGAGAAACAGCGGCCGGCCCATGCGCAAGGCGAGGAACAGCACCGTCGCGAGCGGTCTATCGGCGACATAGCCCGCGCTGCCAAGAAGCGCGAGCGTTTCATCGATGGAAGGCGGCAAGGATGTCATGCGGTCACTCCAGCCGCGGCCCTGGAACCGGGTCCGGCTGTCTAGCCGTCTCAGGTCAACGCGGCGCCGTCAAGACGCGCGCGCCGCCGCCTTGGCCACCGCGCGACGCGCCATCACCGCCACCAGCTGAGCACGATAGGCCGGATCCGCATGGATATCGCCAATCAGGCCATCGGGCGAGACCTTCAGGCCCTCGATGGACTTCGGCGAGAAACGCGCCTTCAAGGCGGCCTCGAATTCCGGAAGCCTGAAGACGCCGTTCTCACCCGCCCCCGTGACCGCAACGCGAATATCACTCCCGCGCTTGGCGACGAAAACGCCGGCGAGCGCATAGCGGGAGGCCGGGTTGCGGAACTTCTCATAGGCCGCGCGGTTGACGACCGGAAAGATCACCTTGGTGATGATCTCGCCGTCCTCCAGAGCCGTCTCGAACAGGCCGGTGAAGAACTCATCGGCCGTCAGTTTGCGCTTCGTCGTCACGATGGTCGCGCCGAGCGCGAGGCAGGCCGCCGGGTAATCGGCCGCTGGATCGTTATTGGCGATGGAACCACCAATGGTGCCGCGATGACGCACTTGCGGATCACCGATCACATGGGCGAGTTCGGCCAGCGCCGGCAGTGCCTGCTGAAGCTCCGGTGACTGCTCGACGGACGCATGGCGCGTCATCGCGCCGATCACGACCGTTCGTCCGCGCAGTTCGATCCCCGCGAGCTCCGTGACCATGTTGAGATCGATGAGCGCCGACGGCGAGGCCAGCCGCTGCTTCATCGTCGGCAGCAACGTATGCCCGCCGGCGAGGAACTTGGCGTCCTCGACCTTGGTGGCGAGATTGACGGCTTTGCGCAGGCTGTCGGGGCGATGATAGTCAAAAGCGTACATGTCTGTCTCTCCCACCGGGAAACGGGTGAGGCCCGCATGAGCGTCCGGCCTCCCGAATGAAGGCTATTCCGCCGCGATGCGCGTCGGCGTGCGCTGCAACGCCCGCCAGATCTCCTGTGGGGTCGCCGGCATGGCGACATGCTCGTGGCCGAGCGCGTCCGTGATGGCATTGATGACGGCCGGCGGCGCGGCGATGGCGCCGGCCTCGCCGCAGCCCTTGATACCGAGGGGGTTCGAGGGACAGGGCGTTACCGTCATGCCCACCGTATAGGACGGCAGATCATCGGCGCGGGGCATCGTGTAGTCCATGAAGCTCGCGGTAACGAGCTGACCTTGATCATCATAATGCGCGCCTTCGAACAGCGCCTGGCCGACCCCCTGGGCAATGCCACCATGCACCTGCCCTTCGACGATCATCGGGTTGATGACGGTCCCGAAGTCGTCCACCGCCGTCCAGCGGTCGATCCTCGTGACGCCGGTATCAGGATCGATCTCCAGCTCGCAGATATGGACGCCCGCCGGGAAGGTGAAGTTGGTCGGGTCGTAGAAAGCGCCTTCCTTGAGGCCCGGCTCCAGCTCCTGCCCCGAGAATTTGTGTGCGATATAGGCCTGCAAGGCCACCTCGCCGAAAGCCAGCCCCTTATCCGTGCCTGCCACGGTGAAGCGGCCGTCCTTGAATTCGATGTCGCTCTCGGAAGCCTCGAGCACATAGGCCGCCACCTTGCGGCCCTTGGCAATGACCTTGTCAAGCGCCTTGACGATGGCCGACATGCCGACCGCGCCGGAGCGCGAACCGTAGGTGCCCATTCCGAACTGCACCTTGTCGGTGTCGCCGTGGACGACGCTCACCTGCTCGATGCCGATGCCGAGCCGGTCCGAGACCAACTGGGCGAAAGTTGTCTCATGCCCCTGCCCGTGGCTGTGAGATCCGGTGAGGACTTCGACGGATCCCGTTGGATTGACTCGCACTTCCGCCGATTCCCACAGGCCGACGCCGGCCCCCAGCGAGCCGACCGCCTGGGAGGGAGCGATCCCGCAGGCCTCGATATAGGCCGAGAACCCAAGCCCACGCAGCTTGCCGGCCTTCGCGCTCTCCCGCTTGCGGCGGCCGAAGCCCTTGTAGTCGGCGAGCTCCAGCGCCTTGTCCATCGCCGCCGGATAGTCGCCGACGTCATAGTTCATGATGACCGGTGTCTGGTGCGGGAAGTTGGCGACGAAGTTCTTTCTGCGGAAGGACACCGGGTCCGACCCGATCTCGCGCGCCGCGACCTCGACCAACCGCTCGACGACGAAGGTCGCCTCGGGCCGCCCGGCGCCGCGATAGGCATCGACAGGCGCCGTATTGGTGTAAACCCCGTCCACCTCGGCGTAGATCGCCGGAATATCATACTGTCCCGAGAGCAGCGGCGCGTAGAGATAAGTCGGCACCGACGACGAGAAGGTCGAGAGATAGGCACCAAGATTGGCCGTCGTGTGGACGCGCAGGCCGAGGATCTTGCCCTTGGCATCGAGGGCGAGTTCGGCGCGGGTGACATGGTCGCGCCCATGGGCATCCGCGAGGAACGCCTCGGTGCGGTCCGCCGTCCATTTCACCGGCCTGCCAACACGCTTGGCAGCCCAGACACAGACTGTTTCCTCCGCATAGATGAAGATCTTCGAGCCAAATCCGCCGCCGACATCGGGCGCGATGACCCTGAGCTTGTTCTCCGGCGCGATGCCGATGAAAGCCGACAGCACGAGCCGGGCGACATGCGGATTCTGGCTCGTGGTATAGAGCGTGAAGGTGCCCGTGCCGGCATCATAGTCGCCGACGGCCGCGCGGGGCTCGATGGCATTGGGCACGAGGCGGTTGTTGGTAAAATCGAGCCGCGTGACATGGGCCGCCTTCGCGAAGGCGGCTTCGGTCGCCGCCTTGTCGCCAAGCGGCCAGGAGAACACCGTATTGTCGGGCGCGACATCGTGGAGGGCCGCCGCGCCATTGGCCTTGGCGGGATCGACGACGGCCGGCAATTCCTGGTAGTCCACACTCACCGCTTCGGCGGCGTCGCGGGCCTGAAGGGCGGTCTCGGCGATGACCACGGCGACATGGTCTCCGACGTAACGCACCTTGCCCTGTGCCAGGGCCGGGTGGGCGCCCGCCTTCATCGGGCTGCCGTCCTTGGAGTGAATCATCCAGCCGCAGATCAGCCCGCCGATCTTGTCAGCTTCGAGGTCTGCGCCCGTCAGCACGGCAACCACGCCCGGCATCGCCATGGCAGCCGACGTGTCGATGCCACGGATCTCGGCATGGGCATGCGGCGAACGCACAAAGACGGCATAAGCCTGCCCGGCGCGATTGATATCGTCTGTATACTGCCCCTTCCCGGTGATGAAACGCTGGTCTTCCTTGCGGCGTACCGCGGCGCCGATACCTGTGGCGTTCATCTCAGCCTCCCGCGCCTACCGGCGCCTTCTCCCTGATATCCCCTGCCGATTCTGGTCTTCCGCCGTCCGCCGGCCTTTTGCAGCGAAGGCGCTATTCGGCGGCGTGCTTCATCGGCGCGGAACTTTCCATGGCTTCGGCACCGGCGGCGATCGCCTTGACGATGTTGTGGTAGCCCGTACAGCGGCAGATATTGCCTTCGAGCTCCTCGCGGATGGTCTGCTCATCCAGGTGATGGCCGCAGCGGGCGACGATATCGACCGCCGACATGATCATGCCGGGCGTGCAGAACCCGCACTGCAGGCCATGGTGCTCGCGGAAAGCCTCCTGCATGGGATGCAGCGCTCCGTCAGCGGCAAGCCCCTCGATGGTGAGCACGGAGGCGCCGTCACAGGACAACGCCAGCGTGGTGCAGCTTTTGACAGCCTGTCCGTCGAGATGCACGACACAAGCCCCGCATTGGCTGGTATCGCAGCCGACATGCGTACCCGTGAGCCGCAGATGCTCGCGGAGAAACTGAACGAGAAGGGTACGAGGCTCGACGTCGGCGGATACGGACTTGCCGTTCACCGTCATGGACACGGTGGTCATGGTGGGCTCCCTCGCTGGCTGGCCGGGGCACTTGCCTGGGCCCTTCGTGAGCTGTTGGCGGAGGTGCCGCAGCCTGACCGTGCAGTGCCTCCGCAGTTGGCCCGAAAGGACCTCATGCAGTCTAGAATCATAAAAATGTAGGTCAAGGCCGCTTCTCGGCGCGGCGATCACATCATCGAGCCCGAAAAAGCGCCGTTTTGAGCGATTTTTCGCGGCTGCGGGTATTGCTACGACTAAGGTCGTAGATGCGATCGCGTCACAATGGCGTCGAGTTTCGCGAAGAAGGCCGCGCAATCGATACTGAAGCTCTGCATCGCGCCTTCGGCGGAGGCGAGGAAGAAATCGTAGCCCAGATCGTGCTCGGCCGCCCAATGCAGGCCGGTCGTCTTGCGGAAGGTCGATGGGAAGATCTCGACGAGATGCGCGCCCGGCTGCATCCACGCCACATTGGCCAGACCCGCCCCATGCACGCCGACCAGCACAGATGCCTGCGAGAACGTGGCTATCTGCTGGGGATGGTTGCCCCACCCCGCCTCGAAGACCGAGAAGCCCCGTGCGACAAGCCCATGGCGAAGCTCGTCTTCATTGATGAGGCGTCGTAATCGCGATTGACCGCGCGAAAAATAGACGAGAGGCGATGCCGGCACCGAGACTGGGCCGTACGCCGCCTCGAATATGGAACGCAGATAAGGCAGCGATTCGTGCAGCCCGTAGGCGCGCTCGACATTGCGACATAACGAACGGGTGAGCAGGAGCTCGGGAACCACCGCATGCTCGAAAGCTGTCAGTTCCATGACCTCGACGGTATGGCCGAGCTTCCTGAGACCGCTTACGAAAGCATTGATGAGCGGAATGCGATGGACTTTGGTGATGATGGTGAGTTTTCGCCCCTCGCCCGCCCCGAGCCGCAGGGCGTGAGCGATCGGCATCAGCACGTCGAGCAGCAGATGGCCGTAGTGCGGATAAGGCGGCAACACGATCCCCAGCCCCTCGACAACACGGCGTTTGAGCAGGATGGGCGCCGGATAGGCGAAATTCCAGTTGGCGAGCCGGCTCTCGTCCAGCGCGAGCTGCGCGAGGCTTTCGGCATCCACCGGGGTCAAGGTGTGGCCGGGCACGATCGCATCCCGCAGGATACCGACGAAGCGACGGATGATCGTCTCATCGGCCTCCGAGAAGCTCGGGAGTTTCACGTCCCAGTTGTCGATAGCCAGCTCAGGCAGGACATCCACGTAGGGCGCGGACGCCAGCCGCATCCGGTAGCGGTCATTCTGGAACACCTGGACGAAGCGGTCGGGATAGGGCCGGATATCCGGGAAGAAGCCGAGATGCAGCGGCGAGCGGCGATTGATCCGCGACAGCCGCTCGAACAGCGCGAAGGCCTTGGGCTTCAGATCCATCGCAAGGGCGAGGCGGGAACGGCGACGCCCCATCGAGCAGGCTCCTGGTCGTTATTCTCAATGCGACATCGCCGGCTGCGGACGCGCGCGGGCGTCCTTATAGGAAAGCGCGCGGCAACCAGCAAGGCGTGGCGAGCGGCAGGACATGGCGAGCGGCAGGACATGGCGAGCGGCAAGGCATGGCGAGCGCGCGGCTCAGCCAGCGCTCGATGCCACGTTGACCGCGGCCCTCGGCATTGCCATAGCTGCCTGCGGTTGAACGATGGGTTGACCGTTGTCCCGTCGCTTTGTGACGAACCCGAGGAATCCATGTCCGCACCATCGGCCGCCGAATGGCTCACCAAGGCCCAGTGGCTCACCCGGAGCGATGCCCTCAGTCGCGATCGCTTCGCCTCCACCCTTGTCTATGCGACCATCGTCGCCATCACGCTCGTGCCGCTTCACATCTTCTGGCTCGCGGTCTTCGTCGGACTGATCGCGGCCGGCATCGTGATCCTCGCCACGGACAGCGCCATGCGGCGGATGTTTCTGGGGGATCCGCGGCCAAGGCTCGCGGCGCTGCTGATTCTTGGCATCGTTGCATGGGAGGTGGTGGGCGTGCTGTTTCGCGGCACGGGGTCGTCCAGCAAAGCCTGGCAGGCGGCCGGCAACGCGCTCGCCATTCTCACCTTCGGTGTGGTGGTGCTGACCGCCCTGCGCCGTGACCCGGACTTTCCCAGGCGCCTGCTCCTCGTCGCCGCCTTCGTGCTGGCGGGAGCCACCGTCCTCGCCATCATCGGGCAGGTGGTGATCGAATGGCCGACGTTCGTGCGTCTGCATCTTTATGGCCGCGCGAATGGCGCCATCTTCAGCGCCGGCGCCCTCATCTTCGGCGTCGCGACGGCCCTCACCGCGGCGCTCGCCGAGCGGGGACGACTGCGCCTCGCCCTGTTCGCGGCGGCGGCCATCAGCGCGGTCGGCTTTGTCCTTACCTTCAGCCGTGGCCCCATCGTCGCCGCGTTTCTGGCGGCCGCCGTCCTCGCCATCGCCGTGCGCCTGCCAGCGGGCCGCAAGGGCCGAATCGTGGCGGCGCTCGCCATCTTCGCGGCGGTCGCGGCACCAGCCCTCCTCGTCCTCAACGAGGCGGCGCTGCAAGATATCGCCTGCGGCCAGGGGGGTGACATCTGCCGGAAATCCTACCGCATGGATATCTGGAGCCTCGCGGCCCAATCGATCGCGGAGCATCCGTGGCTCGGCGCGGGGCCGACTGCCGAGATCGAGAACCCCTTCGGCCGACATCCCCACAACGGCTATCTCGGGCCGGCCTTCTATTTCGGCATTCCGGCGGCGCTCGCGTTCTTCGCCATGATCATCAATTCACTGGCCGCAACCCTGACGGACATCGGAGCGACCCGCGGCAATGGCCAAGCATCGTCACCGGCCGGACGCCTTGCACGCCTCAGCCTTTTCCTGCTCGTCTTCTCACTGGTCTATATGGTCACCGACCTGTCGGACGCGTTCACCTTCGTGAACGCGCATTTCCTGTTCTTTTGGTTGCCGGCCTTCCTCACGCTCTCGCCGACCCTTCGGGGCACCGGTGAGGGCCTAGCGGCTGAAACACGCTAGAACCGGCCCGTAGAAACGGGCTTACTTTAGCCGGTCACGCTCTCAGCCTGCTCGGGCGAGACGATCGCCGCGAAACTGGTAAAGAAATCATCGGCATATTTCTTGGCGACACCATTGACGAGCCGTCCGCCGAGCTGGGCGATCTTGCCACCGACGGTCGCCTCGACATCGTAGGAGAGCTTGGTGCCTTCCGGCACGGGCGCCAGCCCGACCTTGGCGTTTCCCTTGGCGAAACCGGCCACGCCGCCCTCACCCTCACCGACAATCGTATAGCCGTGAGGTGGGTCGAGATCGGTCAGCGTGACCTTGCCCTTGAACGTGGCCTTGACTGGGCCGAGCTTGACCTTCACGACGGCGCGAAAGCCTCCTTCATCGGTCCGCTCCAGCTCCTCGCAGCCGGCGATGCAGGACTTCAGCACTTCGGGATCGTTGAGTTTTTCCCATACGGCCTGCGGTTCAGCCGCGAGAATAAACTCGCCCGTCATCGTCATTGCCACGGCGCAGTCTCCTCCATCACTCACTTGAACCGGACACTATCCCAACGCGACGCTTCGCCAAATTTCTTTATGAAAGTTCCTCGTGAAGAAACACAGCGAAAAGCGCGTCTATCCTAGAGCAGGTGATGGGGGAGAGAAAACCGCCATTCGGCGATCGTCTCCAAGGCTGGTGATCGCTACGGGAGACCGGCCATCAGGGGTCCCTTCTGACGCCTACATGCCGACGACTGTCCGTTTGATGCCGCCACGCAGATAATCCATCAGGGCCTCAGACGCCCCCTCGGCTGCCGCGCTGTCGCCGGCCACCACGTGCTCGATCATGGCACGATGGAGACGCGCGGGCTCCGCCAGGTCATCATTCCGCAGAAAGTAATAACGCGCGCGCCGCGCCATGGCTTCCAGCGGCGCGAGCGCCCTGACGAGGAAGGGATTCGAGGCGATTTCGCCCAGGCGGCGGAAAACGAACCGATCGAGCTCGACGAACCTGTCGTGATCACCCGCCTCCGCGGCAGCGGCCAACTGCTCCGCGAGCGCGGCGAGCTCAGACCGCGCCTGCGGGCCGACGCGCCGGGCGGCTCCGCCCGCCAAAAGACGCTCGAGCACCGTCCGGACCTCCAGAGCCATCAGGACATCGAGCGGATTGACGACGGACACCGCGATGCCCTTGCGCGGAAAAACGACGACGAGACCGTCGTTGACAAGGCGCTGCAACGCCTCGCGAACAGGGGTACGGCCAATCTCAAGGCGCGATGCGAGTTCCTGCTCGGTCAGACGCATGCCCGGAGGAAGCGCCAGACTGATGATCTGATCTTCAATGAGGCGATAGGCGCGTTCAGCCAGGGTCTCGTCTGGCGCGGACGTGCCTGCTTCCGCAGCCGTGGTGTTGGATCTATCATCCTGGCCGGGATTCATAGGAACTATTGACATAACAATCGACCTGCGTTTGCAAAGGCAGCCGGCCAAACGGACACTCAAGGAAGAACCGGGGCCGACGCTCGAAATACATAAATAAAATCAATAACTAACGGCATCGCGCCCGCCGCGGGAGGCAGAGCGACGACCGTTATGCGATATCGCAAGCTCATCTCGTGGATCGGGGTTGAGCCAAGCGCGACATGGGCCGCTTCAATTTTCGCCTTATCCCATCGAGATCTCCTGTCGATGGCCTCCGGGCTAGGCTCCTGGGCCACATTCCAGGACAAGCGTCATGACCGATGCAGGGCCGAAACCATGGGCCGCGAAATGCTGAAGGCCGGACAGCGACACGCGCCCGCGCCAAAGCGGTCCTTACCGCTGTCGCGCCTCAACAGATCACCGGTGATGAGCACATCGCCCATCGATCAGTTCCGCTGTGGATATCATGACAGCGCTCCTGACCGAAATGGCGGCTACCACTTTGTTCATAGCAATTACGGCACAGGACAACGTGTCACGGAGCTACCATTTCCTCTGATATCTCAAATTCTTGCCGAGACGGGCCAATCACACCACACCCCCGGATCGAGCCCGTAATCGAACCTTCCTCCGGCGTAGCCATCATTCATCAGCGATCTATCAGCGTGCGGTGAAGCTGTGTATTTCCGGTGGACTACCGGGGGCATCGCCTGCATCACGAAATGCGTCGGACGCCGACGTAAGGGCCGTCTGCAACATCTATGAGATCCTTCGGAGACGGCGATCTCGCCAGGCGGAAGCGAGCCGAGCGGCATACGCGCCCCCTCCCGCATCTCTGGCGTTCAACCAACGTCGAAGTTTCCGCGCCGGCCGTTTCGCGGCATAGTTTTGACAAGACGATCAACGTAAGCGATTGTCATTGATACCAGAGGATACAAAATGCGAACATTTCAGCGTGATGGGAACCGTCTTTCGCCCGGTGTCATGTAAGTATTGAGATACGTTTCGGCATGATTGCCGTCTGACAGACATAGGCATCCCGACGCCACGGGGGGCAAAGGCGCGATATGGAAGTATTTGTGCAGCAGCTCATCAACGGGCTGACGCTTGGCTCGATTTATGGGCTCATCGCCATCGGCTACACGATGGTTTTCGGCATCATCGGCATGGTCAACTTTGCTCATGGCGATGTCTTTATGCTTTCAGCTTTCATTGCGTTGATCTTCTTCATCCTGCTGACCAGCTGGCTCGGCATCGGCTCAATCGCGCTGGCACTGCTGATCGTGCTGGTTCTGGCGATGATACTGACTTCGCTGTGGGGATGGGCGGTCGAGCGCATAGCCTATCGTCCTTTGCGCGGCTCGTTCCGGCTTGCGCCGCTGATTTCGGCGATCGGTGTCTCCATATTTCTCTCGAACTTCGTGCAGGTCGTGCAGGGCGCGCGCAACAAGTCGATCCCGCCCATGGTCAATGGCGGCATCACCTTGTTCGAGGACAACGGCTATGCCGTCACCCTCGCGTACAAGCAGATCATCATCATGGTGGCGACGGCGGTTCTGCTGACGATATTCTGGTATGTCGTGCAGAAGACACCCCTTGGCCGCGCGCAGCGCGCCTGCGAGCAGGACCGCAAGATGGCGGCATTGCTCGGCATCAATGTCGACCGGACGATTTCCCTCACCTTCGTGATGGGCGCGGCGCTCGCGGCCGTCGCCGGAACGATGTATCTTCTCTACTATGGTGTGGTGAGCTTCTCGGATGGCTTCGTCCCCGGCGTCAAGGCGTTCACGGCGGCCGTCCTCGGCGGCATCGGCTCGCTACCGGGTGCCGTCCTCGGCGGTCTGATCATCGGGCTCGTGGAGACCTTGTGGTCCGCCTATTTCTCGATCGAATACAAGGACGTCGCGGCGTTCTCCATCCTGGCAATCGTTCTCATCTTCATGCCGTCCGGCATTCTCGGGCGACCGGAAGTCGAGAAAGTCTGAGATGCGCGAGGAGACTAACGGATGAACGCCCCCTCCGCTGCGCAGACGACGGGGTCTTCGCCGCCGTCTGCAGCCGGGCCGGCCTCCGGCGGCAGCGAATTCCTCCCCGCGGTCAAGAATGCCGCTCTTGCCGCCCTGGTGATGCTCGGCCTGTCGATCCCGATCATCGCCCTTCGCACCGAAAACAGCATGGCCAACGAGCTCATGCTGCTGCCACGCTGGCGTGTTGTCGCCGTTCTCTGCCTGATCGTCTTCGCCGTGAGGCTGGCCCTCAACCTCGGCGGCATCCACATAGCGCGCAGGCGCTCCGCCAAGCGCCGGGAAATCCTGGTCACGCGCGTTGAGACGCCGTCGACGCTCGGCCAGAAGATCTTCTTCTATGCGGCCCCGGTGCTGCTCGGCATCGCCTTCGGCTATCCCCTGATCGCCTATCTCCTCAACGGCGGGCTCAACGAATCCCGCTACTGGGTCGACCTCGGGATCCTGGTTCTGACCTATGTGATGCTGGGCTGGGGCCTCAATATCGTCGTGGGGCTCGCGGGGCTTCTCGACCTCGGCTATGTCGCGTTCTACGCGGTCGGCGCCTATTCCTACGCGCTTCTGGCGACCACCTTCGGCCTGTCGTTCTGGATCTGCCTCCCGGTCGCCGGCATCCTCGCGGCATTCTGGGGCATCCTGCTCGGCTTCCCGGTGCTACGGCTCAGGGGCGACTATCTCGCCATCGTGACGCTGGCGTTCGGCGAGATCATCCGTCTCGTGCTGATCAACTGGGTCGATCTGACGAATGGCGGCGCCGGCATCGCCTCGATCCCGCGGGTCTCCTTCTTCGGCATCCCCTTCACGGCCGACGACGACGGCTTCGCGGCCACTTTCGGGCTTGAATTCAGCACCATGCACCGCATGGTCTTCCTCTATTACCTGATCCTCGTCCTCGCCTTGATCACCAATATCGTCACCATGCGCCTGCGTCGCCTTCCGGTGGGGCGCGCCTGGGAGGCCCTGCGCGAGGACGAGATCGCCTGCCGGTCGCTCGGCATCAACACGACCAATACCAAGCTCACCGCCTTCGCGATCGGTGCCATGTTCGGCGGCTTCGCCGGGGCATTCTTCGCGGTGCGCCAGGGGTTCATATCGCCGGAGAGCTTCAACTTCCTGGAATCGGCAATCATCCTGTCGATCGTGGTGCTCGGCGGCATGGGCAGCCAGATCGGCGTCGCCATCGCCGCCACCGTCATGGTGGCCGGCCCGGAGATGCTCCGTAACCTCGGCTTCCTGCGCGCCGTGTTCGGTGACGGTTTCGACCCCAATGAATACCGCCTCCTGCTGTTCGGCGCGGCGATGGTGGCGATGATGGTGTGGCGCCCGCGCGGGCTCGTCTCCCATCGTGATCCGTCGGTCGTCCTTGGCGAGCGCAAGGCGATTTCCGGCGCTCTGGTGAAAGAAGGTCACGGATGATGGCGCCTGCCCTGTCCGCATCCGGCGGCACCGACACCATCCTGACCGTGGACCATTTGACCATGCGTTTTGGTGGCCTGGTCGCGATCAACGACCTGTCCTTCAAGGTGGGGCGTGGTGAGATCACCGCCTTGATCGGCCCGAACGGGGCCGGCAAGACCACGGTGTTCAACTGCATCACCGGCTTCTACAAGCCGACCGAGGGGATGATCACCCTCACCCATACGGACGGCTCGCGGTATCTTCTGGAACGCCTTCCCGGCCACAGCGTGTCGTGGAAGGCCAGGGTCGCCCGCACCTTCCAGAACATTCGCCTGTTCTCGGGCATGACGATCCTCGAGAACCTGCTGGTCGCCCAGCACAATTCGCTGATGATCGCCTCCGGTTTCACGATCGGCGGGCTCATTGGCCTGCCCAGCTTCCGAAACGCGGAAGCCCAGGCCATCGAGAAGGCGAAATACTGGCTGAACAAGGTCGGGCTTACCGAGCGCGCCGACGATCCCGCCGGTGACCTGCCTTATGGCGCCCAGCGCCGGCTTGAAATCGCCCGCGCCATGTGCACCGAGCCCGTACTCCTGTGCCTGGACGAGCCCGCCGCCGGCCTCAACCCAAGGGAAAGCCTGGAGCTGAACGAGCTTCTCCTGTCGATCCGCAGCACGGACCAGACCTCCTTGCTCCTCATTGAACACGATATGTCGGTGGTGATGCAGATTTCCGACCACGTCGTTGTGCTCGACTACGGCACCAAGATCGCCGATGGCCTGCCTGAGGCCGTGCGCAACGACCCGAAGGTCATCGCCGCTTATCTCGGCGTCGAGGACGACGACGTGGAAAAAGTCGAAGCACAGGTAGGCCTATGAGCGACGCGAGCAACACGGCCGGAGCCGCCTTGCAACATGCCCCGGCCCCCAACGCGCTCCTCACCATTCGCGGCGTCAAGACGTTCTACGGCAATATCATCGCGCTCAAGGGAGTCGATATTGACGTCAACGAAGGCGAGATCGTCACGCTCATCGGCGCCAATGGCGCGGGCAAATCGACCCTGATGATGACGATCTTCGGCAACCCGCGGGCGCGGGAAGGCACGATCACTTATGCCGGCCAAGACATCACGCGCATGGCGACCCATGACATCGCCAAGCTGAATATCGCTCAGTCCCCCGAGGGACGGCGGATCTTCCCGCGCATGACCGTGTTTGAAAACCTGCAGATGGGCGCCTCGATCAACGCCTTCGCGCATTTCGAGCAGGATCTCGAACGTGTTTGCGGAATTTTCCCGCGGTTGAAGGAGCGGCTGTATCAACGCGGCGGCACGCTTTCGGGCGGTGAGCAGCAGATGCTGGCGATCGCCCGGGCGCTGATGAGCCGGCCGAAACTTCTGCTGCTCGACGAGCCTTCCCTGGGGCTCGCCCCACTCGTCGTGCGACAGATTTTCGATGTCATCCGCGAGTTGAACCGCGAGGGGATGACAATTTTCCTCGTCGAGCAGAATGCCTATCACGCTCTCAAGCTGGCGCACCGCGCCTATGTCATGGTGACGGGTTCCATTACCATGTCAGGCAGCGGGAAAGAGCTTCTCGCCGATCCCCAAGTGCGGGCGGCCTATCTCGAAGGCGGGAGGCACTGACATGCAGGGCATCCTCTATGAAGAACCTTCATTCTGGCTCTTCGTACTCGTCACCTGCATCATGGGGGGCTGGACCGCCTGGATGACAGGTCGCGCCATCGCGAAGACTTGGGGCAATGTCGCCAAGTGCGTAGGCTATCTGATGATTCTCGGCCTCGGGGTGAGGTTCATTCACTTCGCGTTATTTGATGGAACCCTTCTTTCAATACATTATTACATCGTCGATACCATCGTCGTATGCCTCATCGGCTTGGCCGGCTATCGCTATACGCGCACAAGACAGATGACGACACAATATCGCTGGCTCTATGAGCGGACCGGCGCGTTCAGCTGGAGGGAACGTCCCCTGGACGGCACGGATCATAGCAGCGCTTAAAATTCGGAGGGAATACTGGCCGAAAGGTGAACAACGGCCTGTCGGAATCCAGATGACTTCGCGAAGAAAAGGCGCGACAGTCGTATTCAGGACGGGCTCAAGCCCGTTATGCGAAGTCCCCAGGCTTCGGGGGAAATCCAGAGGAGTTGCCGTATGAATAAGAATTTTCTATTGGCAAGCGTGGCGCTGGGTTTTGGCTTGGCTTTCAGCGGCATAGCGCTGGCCGATGTGAAAATGGGCGTGGCAGGTCCCATCACCGGCGCGAATGCTGCTTTCGGTGCCCAGCTCAAGAACGGCGCCGAGCAGGCCGTGGCCGACATCAACAAGGCCGGTGGCATTCTTGGTGAGAAGATCGTGCTGTCGGTCGGCGATGACGTGTCCGATCCCAAGCAAGGCGTATCTGTTGCCAACAAGTTCGCCGGCGAGGGCGTGAAGTTCGTCATCGGCCACTTCAATTCCGGTGTGTCGATCCCGGCGTCAGAGGTCTACAACGAAGCTGGAATACTGGCGATTTCACCCGCCTCCACGAACCCCACCCTGACCGAGCGCAAGCTGTGGAACGTGTTCCGCACCTGCGGCCGCGATGATCAGCAGGGCGCGGTCGCCGGCGCTTATCTCGCTGACAAGTTCAAGGGCAAGAACGTTGCCGTCGTTCATGACAAGACGCCTTATGGCAAGGGTCTTGCCGATGAGACGCAGAAGGCAATGGAAGGCAAGGGCGTCAAGGCCGTCCTCTATGAGGGCATCAACACAGGCGAGAAGGACTATTCCGCCCTGGTATCGAAGCTGAAAGCGGCCAATGTGGACGTCGTCTACTATGGCGGCCTGCATACGGAAGCCGGCCTGATCATCCGCCAGATGCGCGATCAGGGCCTCAAGGCGCCGCTGATGTCCGGTGACGGTATCGTCTCCAGCGAGTTCGTCTCGATCGCCGGCCCCGGCGCCGAAGGCACGTTGATGACGTTCTCGCCAGATCCGCGCAAGAACCCGGCGGCAAAGTCGGTCGTCGAAGCCTTCAAGGCGAAGAACTACGATCCCGAAGCCTATACGCTCTACTCCTACGCGGGCGTCGAGATCATCAAGCAGGCGGCTGAGGAAGCGAAATCCCTCGACCCCAAGAAGGTTGCTGAAGTCATCCACTCCGGCAAGGTGTTCAAGACGGTGCTCGGCGATCTCTCCTTCGATAAGAAGGGTGACATCACCCGTCCTGACTATGTCATGTATGTCTGGAAGAAGGATGCCGACGGCAAGATCAACTATGCCGGCAATGAGCTGACCAACTGATCGTCCAGAGCCTCGCCCGGTAGGGCGGCCCGCCTCAGGTGACTGGGGCGGGCTTTTTCTTGCCGGACCTGCGCGCGATGGCGCCGCCACGGATCCCGAGGCGATTTTCGCCTCCTGGGAACGTCTTTACTTCGGCATGACACGCGCGGTTGAATGGGCCACGCGCGGCCGCTCACTTGCCAGTTCATTCTTGAGACGGGCCCACATCGCCTCTTCAAGACGCCCCGGCCATTCGATCCCGAGGCTTTGCGCGAATCTGCGGGCTCGGGGCAGATAGGCCGTCGCATAGGCAAGATAGGCCGGCACGACGGCCTCACGGCTCGGCGTCAGCGCGGGCAGCGCCTCAAGCAGATCTCTCTGTTCGCGGGTAATAAGCCTGTTTAAATGCAGTGCGCCGCCCCTGTTCGGAGCCGCAGTCTCCTCGATGAGAAGATCAATGAGCAGATTGCGCAAGTGGAAAGTGCCGGTCACGGCGTTGATATATTCATGCCGTCCCATGGCGAGGGGCAGGAGCCCAAGAATTCGGATGAATTCCTCGAACTGCCATTGCAGGCGTCGCAGGTTCGGTTCGCTCACCGCAAGCGTGGGCGCGAGATCATCGTAGATGCGATCATGATCGAAGAGCGCCTTCAGGCCGCTCCGGGTTAGCTGTGCCGTTTGCGCGGGCGTCACGATCTGCACATCGACGCGCAGCCAGTCGGCCGTGACGGCGTTGATGAGCATCGGCTTGACCTGTCGGTCCCACCAGAGAACGATCTCCCCGGTTTGGCTCACGGCTTCGTGCCAAAGGCTGGCGAAGGCGTCAGTCGGTCCGCTCGTCGTCACGGCGATGAAATCGAGATCGCTGTAGGCATCCTCAAGGCCAACGCCATAGCTTCCACCGAGAAACAGCGCCCGAATATCCGGCTTGTCCTCGAGCGCGCGCGTTATCGTCGTGATCGCTGTGGCATTGTTCATCGCTCCGGTCCCTCCCCGTTGGTAAGGCCGCATGGCTTCGCTGAGCCTCTGGAGCAAGGCCCCAAACAGGATGGGTCATTGTACAGGGCAATCGCGCGGTGATCGAGCGCCGGCATCAGGATGGCCGGTCTCACACCTCCGTCCGCCGAACCCGTGATTGCCCTGTTCGCAGGGACCTTGTTCGCAGGGGCCTTGCGCCCACGCGATCACGCGTCAGCCGAGTTGCCCGAGCGCCGGAAATGTCTCCAGCAGCCAGAAGGACATGTTGGTGATGCTACCCGTCAGGAAGGCAATGCCGGTGAGCACAAGGAGAGCGCCCATCGCCTTTTCAATGAGCGCAAGGCGCGTGCGCATGCGCTTCAGGAAGGTGATGAACGGCGGCATTGCGAAAGCGGCGATGAGAAAAGGGATGCCGAGCCCCGCGGAGTAGATTGCGAGGAGCAGCGCGCCTTGCCCCGCTGAGTCTTCCGAGCCGGCCACGGCCAGGATCGCCGCCAGGATTGGACCGATGCAGGGCGTCCAGCCAAGCGCGAACGCGAGACCCATCACATAGGCGCCGCCAAGGCCCGCGGGCTTGCGCACGGTGACCCGCGCCTCGCGATAGAGGAAAGCGAGGCGAAAGACGCCCAGGAAATGCAGGCCCATGATGATGATCGCCACGCCAGCGAGCGTGCCGAGGATATGCACATATTGACGAAAGACCTGTCCGAGAGCCGAGGCGGTCGCGCCGAGCAGCACGAAAACCGTGGAGAAGCCCAGCACGAACAGTAGTGCCGTCGCGATCACGCGCCGATTGACCTTCGGCGCGGCGCGCGTGCCAAGCTCGTCGATCGTCGTGCCGGCGAGATAGGTAAGATACGGCGGCACGAGCGGCAGGACACAGGGACTGAGAAAGCTCAGCAGCCCGGCCAGAGCGGCGGCGGAAAAGGACACATGCGTCATGCCGGCTGTTCTAGCGGGCGCCTTGGGGCGACGGAAGGGCGCATAGCGCCACATTGCATGAATGTGAGCGAAGGAATGAGCCCGCCTGCGGCTATTGAAATCACAGCGACATATCGGGCAGTGTGCCCATCAGGTCAGCTTCAGTACCGGGGGAAACGCATGGGCGAAGGCCGCAACCTCATCACCGACGTCGCGGGAATCCGCGTCGGCAATGCTCATGACGAGAGGCTTGCCTCAGGCGTCACGGTCGCGCTGTTCGACGCGCCGACGACCGCCTCCTGGGTCGCGGTCGGCGGCGGTCCGGCGAGTCGCGACACCGGCTGTCTTGAACCCGACACGGTCGCCGAAGGCGTCGACGCCATTGTGCTGTCCGGTGGATCCGGCTTCGGCCTCGATGCGGCCGGTGGCGTTCAGGCCTGGCTGCGCGAGCACGAGCGCGGCTTCCTTGTCGGCTCCGTGCGCGTGCCCCTTGTTCCGCAGGCCATCTGCTTCGATCTCCTCAACGGCGGCGACAAGGACTGGGGCCGCTTCCCGCCCTATCGCGAGTTGGGCTACGCCGCCTGCGAGACCGTGTCCGAAGATTTCGCGCTGGGAACCGTTGGCGGCGGCTATGGCGCCACAACGGTCAACCTCAAGGGCGGCCTCGGTTCGGCGAGCGCCGTGACGGCCAATGGCTTCACCGTGGGCGCGATGGTCGTCGTCAACGCCATCGGCTCGGCGGTCATCGACGGCGGCCCGCATTTCTGGGCCGGCGCCTATGAGGTGGGGACGGAGTTCGGCGGGCTCGGCCTGCCGGCCCATGTGCGCCCGGAGATGCGGCCCATGCACTGGAAGGGCGGCCCGCAACCGGCGACCACCATCGCCATGGTGGCGACCGACGCCGTGCTCGACAAGGCCATGGCCAAGCGCCTCGCCATGGCGGCCCAGACCGGGCTCGCCAAGGCACTCAGGCTGTCGCACGCGCTGTTCGATGGCGACACCGTCTTCGCCGCGGCCACCGGCCGCAAGCCTTTGGTCGACCGTTACAACGACATCATCGACATCGGTGCCACCGCCGCCGACTGCCTGGCGCGCGCTATCGCCCGTGGCGTCTATGAGGCAACCACCCTGCCCTTCCCGGAATCACCTCCGGCCTGGCGGGACAAATTCGGGCGGAGCGACTGAACCTGCGCGCGCCCGCATCCGGCGTGCCCCCCTCACCCGCGCCTGCGGCGCGACCTCTCCCCGCCGGGGAGAGGTGAGAGCCCGATCCCCAGCCGAAGACGCAACGGCCGATCGGTTGCGTCCCCTCTCCCGTCCGGGAGAGGGACAGGGTGAGGGCTCTATAAGGCAACCGCCTGCACGTCCCGCAATCTCCCCCCGGCCTGACGGGAAAAGTTCAGACGGCGCGACTGAGCCTGCCGCACCCGCATCCGGCGCGATGCCCCCTCACCCGGCTCTTCGAGCCGACCTCTCCCCGCCGGGGAGAGGTGGGAGCCCGATCCCCAGCCGAAGACGCAACGGCCGATCGGTTGCGTCCCCTCTCCCGTTCGGGAGAGGGACAGGGTGAGGGATTAAAGCCGATCAGCGCGCTGCGCGCGCCACCCGCCGTCAGAACCGGTCAACCCGGAAGGGCGTCGGATCGACGAACGGTGTCTCGCCAGTAACCATCTCGGCGATCAAGCGGCCGGTCACCGGGCCGAGTGTGAGGCCATGGTGAGCGTGGCCGAACGAGAACCAGAGATTGGGATGGCGCGGCGCCTTGCCGATGATGGGCATCATGTCCGGCGTGCAGGGCCGCGCGCCCATCCAGGGCTCGTTGTCGAGCCGCTCGGCGAGCGGGAAGAACTCCCGCGCGATGGGCTCGGCCCGCGCGAGCTGCACCGGCGTCTTCATGCCGTCGCGCCGCGCGAATTCGGCACCCGTGGTCAGGCGGATGCCACGTGCCATCGGCACCAGGAAATAGCCGCGCTCCGTGTCGAGCACGGGATGGTTCAGCTTCGCATCACCCGCCGGCCGGTAGTGCATGTGATAACCACGCTTCACCGCGAGCGGCAGCCGGTAGCCGAGCGGCTTCGTTACCATGTCCGCCCATGGCCCCAGCGCCACGACGGCCGTGCCGGCCGTCAGCGGCCCGTGCGGCGTGACGAGGCGCCAGCCTTGCCCGACATTCTCGAGGGTTGCGGCATTGCCCTGGACATAACGGCCGCCGAGAGCCTCGAAATGCTTGAAATAGGCAACGGCCAGCCCATGCGGGTCATTGATCGTCGTCGGCTCGGTCCAGTGCAGCCCGCCGATGAGGACGGGAGCGAGATGCGGCTCTTCCGCCTCAAGCGTCGGCAAGTCGAGGGCCCGATAGCGGAGCCCGAACTCCCGATGCCAGCGCTCGGCCTCAGCCAGCCGCAAGTCGCGCTGCTGGGGCGTGCGGAAGACCTTGAACCAGCCGTCGCGCTTGAAGAACTGCGTGGCGTCCGCCTCGCGCGCCAGGGCGTCGTGCTCCTGAACGCAATGCGCGATCAAGGTCGCGTATTTCTTGGCGATCTCCGCATGACGGGCCGGACGGGAATGGTGCCAGTATTTCCACAGGAAGGGCGCGAGATCGAGCAGCGCCGAGGGGTGATAATGCGCATCGATGGTGCGGTTGAGGCCGTAGCGGAGCAGCGCGCCGAAATCATGTGGGAAGCCATAGGGGTAGACGCCTTCGCTCTGCACCAGCCCGGCATTGCCAAAGGAGGTTTCCTGCGCCGGACCACGGCGATCGAGGAGCACGACGGAGCGACCACGTTTCTGCAGATGAAGTGCAACGGAAATACCAACGATGCCCGCGCCGAGCACCACGACGTCAGATTGCATGGAATCCCTCGATGACCGCGCTGTGAAATGACGAGCTTGCATAGCTTTTCTGGCGGTGCAACACCATCTTCATAAGGCTTTATTGGCTCCTGTGATTTGCCGCACCGCGACGGGCGTGCTACCTGCCGGTCTCGCACATCCTGACCGCTCACCTTGGCAGCAATGGCAACCACATCCATGAGTAGCCCCATTCTCATCGCCCCCTCGATCCTCGCCGCCGATTTCGCCCGTTTCGGCGAGGAAGTGCGTGCTATCGACGCGGCCGGCGCCGACTGGATCCATGTGGATGTGATGGACGGCCATTTCGTGCCGAATATCAGCTTCGGGCCCGAGGTCGTGCGCGCCATCCGCCCGATGACATCGAAGATGCTCGATGTGCATCTCATGATTGCCCCGGTCGATCCCTATCTCGAGGCCTTCGCCAAGGCCGGCGCCGATCTCATCACGGTCCATGCCGAGGCCGGCCCGCACCTGCACCGCTCGCTGCAGACCATCCGGGCGCTCGGCAAGAAGGCGGGCGTCGCGCTCAATCCGGCAACACCCCCGTCAGCCGTCGCCCATGTGCTCGATCTCGTCGATCTCGTGCTGGTGATGAGCGTCAATCCTGGCTTCGGCGGGCAGAGCTTCATTCCGTCGGCCGTGGAGAAGGTCGCCACGATCCGCGCCATGGTCGCCGGGCGCCATATCCATATCGAGGTTGACGGCGGTATCACGGCAAAGACCGCCCCGCTTGTTATCGCCGCAGGTGCCGACGTTCTGGTGGCCGGCTCGGCGGTGTTCAAGGACGGCGCCGCACATTATGCCGGCCATATCGACACTATTCGCAAGGCCGCCGAGACCGCTCGCGGCGAATGGGCCTGAGGCCAAAAGACTTCAAGAGACTGGATGAAGCCAACAGGTTTTGTCAGCATTATAGGTGAGGCCGCCAAGAACAAGACACGGCCGCCCCGCTCAACCGAGGAATAGGTGATGATCCCCCGCTACTCTCGCCCCGAGATGGTTGCTATCTGGTCGCCGGAAACGAAGTTTCGCATCTGGTTCGAGATCGAGGCCCATGCCACGACGGCGCTGGCGGACCTTGGGGTGGTGCCGAAGGAAGCTGCCGACAAGGTCTGGGAGAAGGGCTCCGCTGCCACCTTCGACGTCGAGCGCATCGACGCCATCGAGCGCGAGGTGAAGCACGACGTCATCGCCTTCCTGACCCATCTCTCCGAGATCGTCGGGCCGGAAGCGCGCTTCGTGCACCAGGGCATGACATCGTCAGACGTGCTCGACACCTGCTTCAACGTGCAACTCGTCAAGGCGAGCGACATCCTCCTCAAGGATATCGACATCCTGCTCGCGGCGATCGAGCGGCGCGCCTTCGAATACAAGATGACGCCGACCATCGGCCGCTCGCATGGCATCCACGCCGAGCCGGTCACCTTCGGCCTCAAGCTCGCGCAGGCCTATGCCGAGTTCAAGCGCAACCGCGACCGCCTCGTGGCCGCGCGCGAGGAGGTCGCGACCTGCGCGATCTCCGGCGCCGTCGGCACCTTCGCCAACATCGACCCACGCATCGAGACCTATGTGGCCGACAAGATGGGGCTTGCCGTCGAGCCGGTCTCCACGCAGGTCATCCCGCGCGACCGGCACGCCATGTTCTTCGCGACGCTCGGGGTTATCGCCTCGTCGATCGAGCGCCTCGCCACCGAGATCCGCCACCTCCAGCGCTCGGAAGTCTACGAGGCCGAGGAGTTCTTCTCGGAAGGCCAGAAGGGCTCTTCCGCGATGCCGCACAAGCGCAACCCGGTGCTGACGGAAAACCTCACGGGCCTCGCGCGCATGGTGCGCAGCTACGCGCTGCCGGCGATGGAGAACGTGGCGCTCTGGCATGAGCGCGACATCTCGCACTCCTCCGTGGAGCGCATGATCGGGCCCGACGCGACCGTCACGCTCGACTTCGCGCTAGCACGCCTTGCCGGCGTCATCGACAAGCTCGTGGTTTATCCCGAGAACATGCAGAAGAACCTCGACCGGCTCGGCGGCCTCGTGCATTCTCAGCGCGTCATGCTGGCGCTGACCCAGAAGGGCGTGAGCCGCGAGGACGCCTATCGCCTCGTGCAGCGCAACGCCATGCCTGTCTGGCGCGGCGAGGGCGACTTCCTGACCTTGTTGAAGAACGACCCGGAAGTGATTCAGCGGATTCCGGAATCCGAGCTCGAAGCCTGCTTCGACCTCAGCTATCACTTGAAGCACGTCGACACGATCTTCAACCGCGTCTTCGGCCGAAGCTGAGGAAACCCATGCGCGCCGCCGACCTCGATATCCTGTTCGTGCCGGGCCTCGGCGGCTCCGGGCCCGACCACTGGCAGACCCGGTGGGAGGAGAAGCTCTCGACCGGCGCACGGGTCGAACAGGACGACTGGTCGCGGCTCGCCGTGGAGCCTTGGCGGCAGCGGCTCGTGCAGCGCGTGGCTGAGGCCGGGCGGCCTGTCGTCCTCGTCGCCCATAGCGCCGGCGTCGCGGCGGTGGCGCATGCCGCTCCCCACCTGCCCGCCGGTGTGGTCAAAGGCGCTTTCCTCGTCGCCCCGCCAAGCCGGCGCGCCATGCAGGAGCTCGCGGACTGCGACGCGGATTTCGCCGACGTGCCGGACGCGCGCCTGCCCTTTCCGGCGCTGCTGGTGGCGAGCCAGACCGACCCCTATAGCAGCTTCACCGAGGCTGAGGCGTTTGCGACAGCCTGGGGGGCTGAACTCGCGGATGCGGGCGATAGCGGCCACATCAACGCCGCCTCTGGCCACGGCCCCTGGCCTGAGGGACTGATGCGTTTTGCCGGCTTCCTGAAGCAGCTCGGCTGATGCGAGACACAAAGTCCGTGTCGCCTGGACACGGACTTGTGGCGGGCCTCCCGGCGGGACAGCCCGGTGACGTGCAAGACGCCTATCTGTTGTCGGCGGACAAGAGGCTGCCGACCTTGAAGAGCACGCCGGCAATGGCCGCGCCGATCAGCGGCGCCACGATGAACAGCCAGACCTGTCCAAGCGCTGCCGGATTTGTTCCCGCGCCGACGATTGCCGGGCCGAGCGAACGTGCTGGATTGACCGAAGTACCGGTGATGTTGATGCCGACGAGGTGGACCGCGACCAGGGTGAAGCCGATGGCGAGTCCGGCGAACTGCGAAGGCGCGCCGGACTGGGTCACGCCGAGAATGCAAACGAGGAACAGGAAGGTCGCCACGATCTCGAAGATCAAGGCCGAGGCGAGGTTATACTCGCCGAAATGTCCCGCGCCCCAGCCATTCTGGCCAAGGCCGCCATTCCAGCCGGACGCCTTTCCGGACAGGATGAGGTAGAGCACGACGGCGCCGGCAAGTCCCCCGAGCACCTGCGCTATCCAGTAGGTGATCAGATCGCCGGCCGACATGCGACCCGCGACGAAGACACCGAAGCTGACAGCCGGATTGACATGGCAACCCGAGACCGGACCGATGCCATAGGCCATCGCGACAATCGCCAGACCGAACGCGGTCGCGATGCCCAGCACATCAATCGCCGTGGGCCCCGTGCCCATGCCGGCCACAACCGCCGCGCCGCAACCAAAGAAAACGAGAGCGAATGTTCCAACGAACTCAGCTGCTGCCTTCTTCATGAGTAGCTCCTCACAACCAGCCGGACCAGCCCCGGCAAGCAGAAGCTAAGCGATGGGCGCGACATTCTGTCCATCTCCACATGGGAACGAACGCGTAAAAGTTGTGCAGGGATTCATAAAGGTCACGATTTTCATTCGCATAAGATGCAACACGTATATTATACATGTGTAAGTTGTGTAATTATCGGCTGATATCGACGAATTGTGAGTTGCGCGGGGCGAATCACCATAGTTGGAGGTATTATGGCACCCTATGACGTGGTGTCGGGTGATCGGCGACAGGATGAAGGCATGCCAGGGATGGAGACCTCCGGCGTGATGGCTCTGGTTGTTCACGATCAACGCATTCTCATTGTTCGCCGCGCGGAAGCACCGGACGCGAAACGTTGGAGTTTTCCCGCCGGAAGCGCTGGCAGCGTCCTTATGCGGTTGAGCCGGTGGGCCCTGAGCGGAAGTTATCGCGGTGTCCGTTGAGACCGCGCCTCAGGAATGCGACACGGCGGTCGCCAAGAGCGCCCAAAGCGATCGAAGGGCACTGGAGACGGAGATAAGGGCTATGATGACACTGAATGTGCGAAGCTTCGGGGCGCGGCGCGCCGTCATCGCGGCCGTCCTCGCATGGGGTGCCCTGTTGCTGACAAGCATTGTCCCCGCCCAGGCGGAGGTCCGTCTGGGGAAGAACGTACGCATCGGCGGCCACGATTTCTCCAACCAGACCTATAACAGCAAGCGGCGGGGCGTCATCAATCTCTACGAAGGCAAGCCGCGTAATCCCGGCTGCGTCTGGAAAGCAGATGGTCGCGGCGGCAAGGTCAAGGTGTGCCATCTGCAGCGAGTGCGATGAAATATCTGCTATGTGGCAGCCCAGGGCCCCGCAGCAATTTCTCACGGCGGCCAAACATCCCGCGCCGTAAGAAGATTAATCACCTTCTTTCACTCCACCGAGCTGGGCCTGCTTTGCTGACATTCCCGGAGACTGCGTCAGCGCGTAGCGGCCGGCGTTAGCGCGTAGCGGCCGGCGTTCGCGCGCCTCGAGGCCCTTGTTACGCCCCTACCCTCACGCTATAGAGCGAGGATAGGCTTGGCCCGCGCCTCCTCCCTCCCATCGGGGAAGTATTGCTCATACGGGGTGATAGACCGTCGAACCATCTGTTCGAGCGCCGCATAAGGAGGGATTGCGTTTTCTGCTCGGAATGGAGGTTCTTCGATGAGACTATCCGCCCCGATCTATCAGCTGAAACGCCGCGCCAAGCTCATGGCGCGCAATCAAGACATTGCGCTTCACAAGGCATTGGACCTTGTAGCGAGTGAAGAAGGCTTTGCGAGCTGGAGCCTGCTCTCCGCGCAGGCGGCGCGGCGCCCGACGCCCCCGGAGATGCTTCACCGTCTCGCCGACGGTGATCTGTTGTTGGTGGGGGCGCGCCCCGGACATGGAAAGACACGTCTGGGACTTCAACTTTTACTTGAAGCAGTCCACCAGGGCCGAAGAGGCGTATTCTTCACGCTCGAATACACGGAGCGAGAGGCAAGAGAGCGTATCCGGTTACTGGACGACACCATGTCCGGAATCGGCGATGCCCTGGAAATCGTTGCCTCGGATGACATCTCCGCGGATCTCATCACAAACCATCTGGCGGACGCCGCTCCCGGCACGGTTGCCGTAATTGACTATCTGCAGATCCTCGATCAACGGAGAAACAAGCCCGTCCTGTCGGAGCAGGTCGGCACCCTTCAAGGTTTCGCGGGCAAAACCGGGGTTATTCTGGCCTTCATCTCGCAGATCGACCGTTCCTTTGATCCGCGTATCAGACCATTGCCGGACATGCGGGACATACGCCTGCCCAACCGCCTGGACATGAGCCTCTTCTCTAAGGCCTGCTTCCTGCATGACGGGACAATGCAGTTCCAGCTAATAGCCTGACGGGCTGACAATCGCCCTCGGCATTGGGCCTTATGGCGCGAGCCTCACACAAGCGCTGGCTGGTCGATGGTCCGGCCAGCGCAAACCGCGCCCCCTCGATCCAACAAAAAAAGCCGCCCGAAGGCGGCTTTTCTGAAACGGCTGGACCGTTGATCAGCGCGAATAAAATTCGATGATCAGGTTCGGTTCCATCTGCACCGGATACGGCACATCGCTCAAGGTCGGCACGCGCACGAACTTGGCCACCATCTTGGCGTGATCGGCCTCGACATAATCCGGCACATCACGCTCGGCGAGAGCCACGCTCTCCAGAACGATGACGAGCTGCTTGGAGGCTTCCTTGACCTCGATCACATCGCCGGCCTTCACGAGGTAGCTCGGGATGTTGACACGGCGTCCGTTGACCTTCACGTGACCGTGGTTGACGAACTGGCGGGCGGCGAAGACCGTCGGCACGAACTTGGCGCGGTACACGACAGCGTCGAGGCGGCGCTCGAGCAGGCCAACGAGGTTCTCACCGGAATCACCCTTGAGGCGGATGGCTTCCTGGTAGTAACGACGGAACTGCTTCTCGGAGATCGAGCCGTAGTAGCCCTTCAGCTTCTGCTTGGCGCGGAGCTGCGTGCCGTAATCCGACAGCTTGCCCTTGCGACGCTGGCCGTGCTGACCCGGGCCGTATTCGCGGCGGTTGACGGGGCTCTTCGGGCGACCCCAGATATTCTGGCCCAGACGGCGATCAATCTTGTGTTTCGCCGCAATTCTCTTCGACATCGCGTGTCCTCTCGACAACGAGCTGGTTGAGGAACGCGCCCTCCTCTTCGCCCATCCGACCGGGATGAACAACGACAGATCCGGCAAGCCGGATCACGGGTGCGCAAAAAGCAACACGCGGGCTGGGTAGCCCGCGCGAGCTCAGGTTCTCTATGTCGAGCGGCTGGCGAAGTCAAGCACACGCGGACGTCAGGCTTGTGACGCCGCCGTGGCATGCTCGCCATCGGCGAGCGGCATCGCATCGACGACGATCTCGCGCAGTCCACGCGCGGCAAGCGCACGCCCAAGCTTGTCGGTGAGCGATGCCCCACCGGTGAAGACGGCCTTGGCGGGCCGGGTGGCCCCTGTCTCGCCGAGATGCGGCGCGAAGCCCTGCTCCCCGAGAAGATGGACGGCGCGGCGCGCGATCGCCGGCGCCGAATCGATCCATGTGACGGGCCACGGCGCCAGCCGTTCGAGCTCGGCCCCCAGCAGGGGATAATGCGTGCAGGCAAGGACGACCACATCGGTGCGGCGGCCGTCAGCCTCGACGAAGGCCGGCGCAATTTCCGCCGCGATATCGGCATCGTCGACGCTTTTGCCGGACAGCGCGTCTTCGGCGAGCCCGGCCAGGCGCGGCGCGCCGACCAGGGCGACCGAGCAGTCAGCCGCGAAGCTGGTGATAAGCCCCTGCGTATAGTCGCGCTTCACGGTACCGGCGGTGGCGAGGACGCTGAGCAGCTTGCTCTGGCTGGCCGCCGCCGCGGGCTTGATGGCCGGCACCGTGCCGACGAAAGGCAGGCTGTAGCGGGCCCGCAAGCCCGGCAGAACCAGCGTCGACGCCGTATTGCAGGCGATGACCACGATGTCCGGCTGGTTTTGTGCGATCAGCCGATCCAGCACCCGGTCGACACGCGCGATGAGATTGCCCTCGCTCAGACGCCCGTAAGGGAAGCCCGCGTCATCCGCCGCATAGACGAAATGCGCATCCGGCCTCGCTTTCCGTAGTTCGGCGAGAACCGTGAGCCCGCCAAGGCCCGAATCGAAAACAAGCACTCTCGGGCGTCGCACCAGGGCGTCGGTCGCCCCTAATGCCGCCTCCGCGGGAAGATCGATACGCATCAGGGCCTATCCTCGATCACGCCCAAAGATCACCAACTTCCAACATATCGCGAGATGTCGTTACCGAAGCCTTCCAATTGCGTCGGAATTCCGCACGAGGGCTCGCGGATTACGAATTGTCGTCATCATCCGGGCTGGTATCGCCGGCATGCGACGCCTTGGTGCGGCCGGGACGTGGACCATTGATGCCGCCACGCCGCCCTTTGACCAGCGACACCACAGCCCCGCGCAAGGTGCGCAGATCCTGCTCTGTCATGCCCATGCGGTGAAAGATATTCCGCATATTGCGGATCATCACCGGCTTCTTGTCGGCGGGGACGAAGAACCCGCAGCGATCGAGCTCACCCTCGAAATAGTCGAAGAACGACAGCACCCCCTCGCGGGTCGGGGGTGGTGAACGCTCGGGCGTCGAGAAAAGCAGGGACGCGCCGTTCACCTTCATCCATTCGTACCCGATCAGCAGGACGGCCTGGGCGAGATTGAGCGACGCGAAGGCCGGGTTGACGGGGAAGGTGACGACCGCGTCCGCGAGCGCGATGGCGTCGTTGTCGAGGCCGGAGCGCTCGCGGCCGAAGAGGATGCCCGTGCCCTCCCCGTTCGCGTCGCGCTGGGCGACGTCCGCCATGGCTTCGTCCGCACCGAGAATGCGCTTCATCTGTCCGCGCTCGCGCGCCGTCGTCGCCAACACATAATGAAGGTCGGCGATAGCGGCCTCGACGTCGGGATAGACCCGGGCGGCGTTGATGACGTGGACGGCGCCGGCCGCCGCCGCCTCCGCCTGCGCGTTCGGAAAGGCGTCACGCGGCGCGACAAGCCGGAGATCGGAGAGACCGAAATTCGCCATCGCGCGGGCCGCCATGCCGATGTTCTCGCCGAGCTGCGGCGCGACGAGAATAATCGCGGGTCCCCCGCTGATCATTGCCTTCGAGCGATCCGTGCCTGCCATTCTCTCTCCGGGGGTGCCAATGCCTCGCCAGGGGTCAGGCCGAGGGTGTCAGGCAAAGGGAGCCGAGCCCGACGTGCCAAATCCCTGGGCACAGATTTCAAGCCGCTTGCATCGGACGGCTTCGATACGGAGGGATATAGAGCAAGTCGGCCTTTCGAGGAAACCGATGGCGCGGCACTTTTCGACAGATCGGCCGCGACCACGACACGGCGCCAGCAAGCCCTGCCCCTGCTTGCTCCATTTCGGGACCCTTATTTGTCCTCTCTCTTCACCAATTCGCAAAGAACACCATGCATCCTGTAGGTGTGTATTTTGATTTATACAATTTTAGAGAGTTATCTTCCATGGCGCTGCGGGATTGTCTTGACGGGACCGGCCGACGCCCCGCGCTGCGTCATGCGTTGCACGCGCTGGCCCACAATCGCGCGGGCAATGTCGCGGTCCTCTTTGCCCTCTTGAGCATACCGATGCTCGGCGCGATCGGCGCCGCGATCGACTTTGCCAAGGCGCAATCCATGCAAACGCGCCTGCAGACCGCGCTGGACGCCGCCGTGCTGGCCGGCGTCAACCAGGAGGCCGGCCAGCAGATCGCCCGGGCGCAGGCCGTGTTCGGTCTCAATTTCCTGGAGCCCTCGCTCGCCCTCAATCTGAACTTTCGCGAAAATCCGGATGGAAGCCTGACGGGCCAGGTTTCCACTGATGTCGCCACTACTGTGTCCGCCCTCATCGGCGTCGACAGCCTGCCGGTGAGCACGCTCGCGACGGCGTCTCTCAAGCGAACCCAGAACCGCGTCTGTATCCTGACACTGGATCAAAGTGGGGCGCCCGGTCTGCTCGTCAACAGCGGCGCTGAAGTGATCGCGAGCGAGTGCGAAATTCACGTGCGCGCCACAGGGTTTCCAGCTGCCACCATCAATGCGCTCACGACGCTTGACGTTCAGCGCGTCTGCGTTCGCGGGCACGACGTACTGGTGAATGGCAGCGCGAAGCGACCCGAGACCGGCTGTGAGGCGATCGACGATCCCTTCCGTGGCACCCTACCCACCCCTTCTCTCACGTGCACCGTCTCCTATCCCCCGCCTTACACGGCCGCGTCCGTCACGCTCAGCCCCGGCACATACTGCGGCGACCTGATTTTCCACGGAGGTCCGACCATCGACCTCTTGCCCGGCGTCTATGTCATTCGCGGTCGCATGATGCTGAACGCCGGCACGGTTCTACGTGGCGAGGGCGTCTCCCTCTATTTTCCTGACAGTACCTCGACGATGCAGGCAAACAATGCAGTGCGGCTCGAGCTCACGGCGCCAACCTCAGGCCTCTTCTCCGACATTCTCATATCGGAGCCCCCGGGCCTGCCGCGATCGAGTTTCGTTATCAATGCCGGGCTCGGGCAGGCTTTCCGCGGACTCATATACCTGCCGAGCCGCGACATCACGGTGAATGCGATGACGGGAACGACCGATGCAACTGCACTCGTCGCGAACACGCTGACCCTGAATCAAGGCACCTGGAAGCTGGATGGCGGCAGAAAGGTCATGACCGGGGCCTCCGGCCAGCACAGCGCTTATCTGGTCGATTGATTCGCCTTGAGCCGCGCGGTTTTACAGCCTTTGGACCAACCTTCCTCCGCCGCAGCCCGGTAAGGATGCCGCGATCGATATCTAACGTGCAAAGTCCCCGCCACCGCGTGTTTCCACCCGCCCCACGCGCTCGCTTGACGACCCATAACTGCCTGGTCCTACGTCATTTCATATCCACTTGGTTATGGATTGCGAATGACAGACATGCGCGAGCTTTCCGCTTTCCCGCGCCGGGAATATAAGCGTCCGCTCCACGCGGCTCCCACCCCAACGGCACCGGCTGTGAGCCTCAGGCCGCCCCGGGTCGTGCGGCCCTGCGCGGAAAGCAGCGATGATGGTGTCACAATGCTGCCAGTGGCCCATCGCTGCTTCCCTCATCGCAAATCGCGCTGTAGAAGCAGCGGGACATCGGCGTACGCCCGCGTGCACCGAGACCCATTTTCCTTTTCCCAGCGTGCAGGGGACAATCAATGGCTAAGATCAAGGTGGCGAACCCGGTCGTCGAGCTCGACGGCGACGAGATGACCCGGATCATCTGGCAGCTTATCAAGGACAAGCTGATCCACCCCTATCTCGACATTGATCTGAAATACTACGACCTCGGTGTCGAGCATCGCGATGCCACCAACGATCAGGTCACGGTGGATGCGGCTGAGGCCATCAAGCGCTACGGCGTCGGCGTGAAATGCGCCACGATCACGCCTGATGAAGCCCGCGTGAAGGAGTTCAACCTCAAGGACATGTGGAAGTCGCCGAACGGCACCATCCGCAATATCCTTGGCGGCGTCATCTTCCGTGAGCCGATCATCTGCAAGAACGTGCCTCGCCTGGTCCCCGGCTGGACGCAGCCCTTCGTCATCGGCCGCCACGCCTACGGCGACCAGTACCGCGCCACGGACTTCAAGGTGCCCGGCAAGGGCCGCCTGACCATCAAGTTCGAGGGCGAGGACGGCACGGTCATCGAGAAGGAAGTCTTCAAGTTCCCCGGCGCCGGCGTCGCCATGTCGATGTACAATCTCGACGAGTCGATCCGCGATTTCGCCCGCGCATCGTTCAACTACGGCCTGGCGCGCAAGTACCCGGTCTATCTGTCCACCAAGAACACCATCCTGAAGGCCTATGACGGCCGCTTCAAGGACCTCTTCCAGGAGGTGTTCGACACCGAGTTCAAGGCGCAGTTCGACACGCTCGGCCTCACCTACGAACACCGCCTCATCGACGACATGGTGGCCTCCTGCCTCAAGTGGTCCGGCGGCTATGTCTGGGCCTGCAAGAACTATGACGGCGATGTGCAGTCCGACACCGCCGCCCAGGGCTTCGGTTCGCTCGGCCTGATGACATCAGTCCTGATGACGCCGGATGGCCAGACCGTGGAGGCCGAAGCCGCCCACGGCACCGTGACCCGCCATTACCGCGAGCATCAGAAGGGCAAGGAGACCTCGACGAACTCCATGGCCTCGATCTTCGCCTGGACCCGCGGCCTGCTCCATCGCGCCAAGCTCGACGACAATGCCGATCTCAAGCGCTTCGCGGAAACGCTTGAGAAGGTCTGCGTCGACACGGTCGAGGCGGGCCACATGACCAAGGATCTCGCCCTCCTCGTCGGCGCCGACCAGAAGTGGCTCTCCACCACCGGCTTCCTCGACAAGATCGACGAGAACCTGCAGAAGGCCATGAAGGCCTGAGCCAGCCCTTCCATCGCGACAGGCTCATCGAATGACAGGAGCCGCCGGGTCCATGCCCGGCGGCTTCTCTTTTGCCGCGACAACGCCGGGAGCCCAGGAGGCCACGCTTGCTACGTCTGCCGCGACACGCGAAACATAGGCGTAGCGGTAATATGGCTGTATAATGTGGCGTCGCGATCAATCGGAGGATGAATTCAAGCGCGCCTGGAGCAGCGGAAACGCAAAGCGGTGATCCTGCTCGGCATCGAGCTTGCGGCCGGCGCAATCCGGAGCGGAGCATCCGGCCGGGCGACGAGGAGCACCTGGGTAAAGGGCATAGACGTCCTGGATAACGCCAAGTTTTATATGATCGATTTGAGCCGCGGTAACTTTTTGAATTCTGTCGTTCCGGTGGAAGCCTGAAGCGCCTTTACCCAGAAGGCAGGCCGCAAGAGGGACATCCCCCCCCCCGGGCACTTCACGTGGCGGGAAAGAAGCTCAAGGGAGGACGACGCTCTATGCTTCAGACGGGCAAGGATGCGCCCCAGCACGACGCAGAAGCCCTCCGCATCCTCCTCGTGGAGGATCAGCCTGTGGTTCGCCTCACGACGAGCGACATGCTCAGCGACCTCGGCCATATCGTCGAGGAGGCGGCCGACGCGCAATCTGCGATCGCCTATGTTGAAACCGGCGCGCCTATCGACGTCTTGATCACTGACATTGGCCTGCCGGATATCAGCGGCACGACACTCGCTGAAGAATGCCGACGGCACCTGCCCGGTCTTAGCGTCATCTTCGTGAGTGGCACTGATGCTGGACGTTTGGACGCCATCCTCGAAGACCGGCAATATCGCTTTCTCGAAAAGCCATTCCGGACCCGCGATCTCGAACGCATGCTGGTCGAGATCGCCAGCTCATAGGCCAAGCGTCTACCCGTAGGATCTGCTCTGCGACCCATTCCTGTTTCGGAAAAAGCAGCCGCCAGAAATTCTCGCACCCCACCACTGGACGGACTTTGACCGTCATCAAACCGATCTGCGTGATCCCATGTTTGTAGCATGGAAAAGCCGCAGCACTGCGGGCAGCGCTCACTCGGAAGTTGCTCAGCAGAGATAAAATCCGCGCGCCACCACCAGTTATTAACCACCAAGGTATATAATCTTCTTATTCATAAAATATTCATAAAAACAATAGCGATGCACTTAAAATATTCACACTTAAGCGTTTTTTATTCTTGGAGTAGCGGCGCATGAGAGTAATTGATATTAATTGCCATCTCAGGGGAATTACCGCTCACACATCGAGCGCCGGCGCTTTAGCTGGCCCTGCACAGCGGCACAGCGACGAATATCACATCGCAAACCAGCGCACGAATAGCCAGACCACGCTGGGATTTCTCGGGATAGGAATTCCGGTAGCCGTCATCGGCATAGTCAGCGCGCTGAACCCGGCTCACGCGCAGTCGGGGGCGACGCCCTACTACAGCGCTAATGATGGTGGAACGCCGCAGACAAATTCAGACGGCAAAGGCGCGATTGGCAAGTTCTCAATCGCTGCTGGCGCTGGCACGGTGGCCACAAGTGAGCTTTCATCAGCCTTGGGTTATTCAGTAACGGTCAATGGAGCCAAAGCAAGTGCCTTTGGCGCCAATAGTACAGCCGATGGCGCGGAGACAGCGGCCTTCGGCTATAAGTCGAAAGCATTTGCTGCGTCGGCGACAGCGTTAGGCGCTTTGACCGAAGCTACCGGGCTTGCCGCAACCGCGGTCGGGGCTAACAGCAGCGCAGCCGGAGAGGCGGCAACCTCCGTCGGTTTCATGGCGAAAGCCACAGGCTTTCGCGCCAACGCCGTTGGCACGTTCAGCGAAGCGAGCGGAGCCGGGGCCTTGGCCCTTGGTACAGATGCCAATGCGAGTATCGACAACTCCGTCGCGCTTGGCGCGGCGTCAATTACGAATGGGACGCAAACCGCGACAAGCGCGGGCACGACAACCTACGCCTCCGCCACCATCGCCGGACAAACCTACGGCTATGCCGCCGGCGCGGCGGTTGGCGTCGTCAGCGTCGGCAGCGCCGGCGCCGAGCGGCGCATCCAGAACGTGGCGGCGGGCCTCGTGACAGCAACGTCAACCGACGCGATCAACGGCTCGCAACTCTACGCCGGCATCAGCAACCTGCAGGTGCAGATCAACAATCTGACCAATACCGGCGGTGGCAGCAGTGGCGGTGGTAGCGGCGGCGACCCTGGCCTGTCACAGCAGGTCGGTCAGAACACAGCCGATATCGCGGGTCTCCAGGGTCGGATGGACCGGATAACCACCGATATGAATACGGGTTTCGCAACGTTGCGAAGCGAGATGACCAAAAAGGAAAAGCTCGCGAATGCCGGCATTGCCTCAGCGGCAGCGATCGGCATGATCCGCTACGACGACAGGCCGGGCAAGTTCTCGACGGGCTCGGCCATCACAAGTCATCGCCGCCAGGCCGCGATCTCGGTTGGCGCAGGCTACACCTCGGAAAGCGGCAACTGGCGCTTCTCGGCGGCGGGCGCGTTCTCCCCGACCAATTGGAAGGCAGAGGCGACGGTCGGCGCCAGCGCCACCTATACCTGGAACTGATCGGCAATGCCCGCTTCTGTCTTTCAAGGGACCGGCCGAAGCCCAAGGGGCACCGTCGCGCCGCGAGAAACGTAGCGCGCATGCGTGGGGCCTCATACTTCGTGATGATCTCGCGAAGCATGCGCCTGCCCCGCGCTCAGTCGCAACTTGAGGCGCAGCGCCCGGACAAGATCACTTCCGGTAAATCCGGTTCATCGAAAATGCCCTGGCTTTTCGTTTCCACGCATTGCCCTCGCGCGAACCGGTTTCCACTTCGCGCGAAAATGCCTAGCCAGCTATCGCGGCCTCGATCGCGGCGAGGGCCTCAGCCGCACGCGCGCCATCCGGACCACCGGCCTGGGCGAGGTCTGGTCGGCCGCCACCGCCGGCGCCACCGAGAACGGCAGAGCCCGCCTTGACCAGGGTTACCGCGTTGACGGTATCGACCTTGTCCGCCGTCACGCCCACGATCAGGCTGGCGCGGCCGTCCTCAGCCACGCTGACAAAGGCCACGACACCGCTGCCGATCCGCTTCTTGGCATCATCGACGATGCCCTTCAGCTCCTTGGCGGGCGTGTTGGCGAGAACACGGCCCATATAGGTGACACCCGCGACCGTCTTGGTCGCTTCGTCGCCGCCACCGCCTGTCGCCAGCTGCTTGCGGGCCTCGGCAAGCTCACGTTCCAGCTTGCGGCGCTCCTCCATCAGGGCCTCGAGCCGTCCGAACGCATCCGCCGACGGCACCTTGAGCAAGCCCGCCAGAGCCTTCAGCTGCTGGGCCTCGTCGTTGAGGTAACGTCGCGCCGCTTCACCGGTCACCGCCTCGAGACGGCGCACGCCCGCGGCGACCGCCCCTTCGGACAGCACGGTGATGAGCCCGATGTCGCCTGTGCGCCCGACATGCGTGCCGCCGCAGAGCTCGATCGAGAAAGCCTGCTGGGATGCCTGACCGTCACCGGACGCGCGGCCCATCGAAACGACGCGGACCTCGTCGCCGTATTTCTCGCCGAACAGCGCGCGCGCACCGGACGCGATCGCGTCATCGACACCCATCAGGCGCGTCACCACCTCGCTGTTGCCGAGGAGGATCTCGTTCGCCATGGTCTCGACGGCCGACAACTCCTCCTCGGAGATCGGCTTCGGATGGCTGAAGTCGAAGCGCAGCCTGTCTGGCGCAACGAGCGAGCCCTTCTGGGCAATGTGATCGCCCAGCACCCGGCGCAGCGCCTCATGCAGGAGATGGGTCGCGCTGTGATTCGAGCGGATCGCCAGGCGGCGCCGATGATCGACCGTCAGCTCGACCGGGAGCCCAACCTTCAACGCACCGGTCTTCACCGCAACGCGATGAACGAACAGATCGCCCAGCTTCTTCTGCGTATCGAGCACATCGGCCTGAAGACCCACGCCCGCGATCGAGCCGGTATCGCCGACCTGACCGCCCGATTCGCCATAGAACGGGGTCTGGTTCAGAACGACATAACCCTCCTGCCCCGCCTCCAGCTGCGAGACCTCGGCGCCATCGCGCAGAAGCGCGGTAATCACCCCTTCGGCGCTCTCCGTGTCATAGCCGAGGAATTCGCTCGCCCCGAGCCTGTCACGCAAGCCGAACCAGACCGTCTCGGTCGCGGCCTCACCCGACCCGGACCACCCCGCGCGCGCCTTCTCGCGCTGGCGTTCCATAGCGGCGTTGAAGCGATCGACGTCCACGCCGATATCGCGCGCGCGCAGCGCATCCTGCGTGAGATCCAGCGGAAAACCGTAGGTGTCGTAAAGCGTGAAGGCGACCTCACCTGAAAGCTTGTCGCCGGACTTCAGCGCCCGCGCCTCGTCCTCAAGGATCGATAGACCGCGTTCCAGGGTCTTCCGGAAGCGGGTCTCCTCGAGCCGCAAGGTCTCCGTGACGAGGGCCTCTGCCCGCACCAGCTCGCCATAGGCCTGTCCCATCTCGCGGACGAGCGCCGGGACGAGGCGCCAGAGGATCGGCTCGCGCGCGCCGAGCAGCTCGGCGTGGCGCATGGCGCGGCGCATGATGCGCCGCAGCACATAGCCCCGGCCCTCGTTCGAGGGCAGCACGCCGTCGGCGACGAGGAAGGCCGAGGCCCTGAGATGATCGGCGATGACGCGATGGCTCGCCTTCTGCGGCCCGTCTGGATCGACGCCGGTCAGATTGGCGACGGCCACCACCAGCGCCCGCATGAGGTCGGTCGCGTAGTTGTCATGGGTGCCCTGCAGCACGGCCGCGACACGCTCAAGGCCCATGCCCGTGTCGATAGAGGGCCGCGGCAGCACGACGCGATTGCCCGGCGCCAGCTGCTCATACTGCATGAAGACGAGATTCCAGATCTCGATGAAACGATCGCCGTCTTCATCGGGGCTGCCGGGAGGCCCACCCGGGATATGGTCCCCGTGATCGTAGAAGATCTCCGAACAGGGGCCACAGGGGCCGGTATCGCCCATCTGCCAGAAATTGTCAGAGGTCGCGATGCGAATGATCTTGTCGTCCGAAAGACCCGCGATCTTCTTCCACAGCCCATGGGCCTCGTCGTCTTCGGAGAAGACAGTTACCAGGAGCTTCTTCTCGGGCAGCCCGAACTCCCGGGTCACGAGCTTCCAGGCGAGCTCGATGGCATCGGCCTTGAAGTAATCGCCAAAGGAGAAATTCCCCAGCATCTCGAAGAACGTATGGTGGCGCGCGGTATAGCCGACATTGTCGAGATCGTTGTGCTTGCCGCCGGCGCGCACGCATTTCTGCGATGTGGTCGCGCGCTTGTAGGGCCGCGTCTCCACACCCGTGAACACGTTCTTGAACTGCACCATGCCCGCGTTGGTGAACATCAATGTCGGGTCATTCCGCGGCACGAGCGGGCTCGAAGGCACAACCTCGTGGCCGCTCTTGGCAAAATAGTCGAGGAAGCTCGATCTGATCTCGTTAACGCCGCTCATTCGGTCCACATCCGCACACCAGCGACGGCACGCCTCGCGCCGCCTTCTCACTGCCAGGCATTCTTTCGAGGGCAAGGCCCCGCCCGAAAAGCGGACTTACGGGGAAAGCGATGAGCTTGGCAACAGCCGGTGTTTCTAGAGCGCCAGCGTCAACCTGTCGATAGGCTCGATAGTCTACTTCGCATTGTGATCTGCGAACCGCTGAAAACGCGACCATCGCGCAACACCGCGACAAAGATGCGCCCCGCTAACAAGGGCCTTTCTCAGTCGCGTAGCCCCGCGCACAGGTCGGGCAGCCGATCAGGCTGCCCCCTCGTCCAGATCCTCAGCCGTCGGGTCGGCATTCTCAAGAATGCGATCGGCGAGCACGCCGGAATTCTGCCGGATGGCGAGCTCGATGCGGTCCGCCACATCGGGATTGCTGCGCAGGAACTGCTTGGCGTTTTCGCGCCCCTGGCCGAGGCGCTGGCTGTCATAGGAGAACCACGCGCCTGATTTCTCGACGATGCCACCCTTGACGCCAAGGTCGATCAGCTCGCCGACCTTCGACACGCCTTCGCCATACATGATGTCGAACTCGACCTGCTTGAAGGGGGGCGCGACCTTGTTCTTCACCACCTTGACGCGAGTCGTGTTGCCGATCGTCTCATCGCGATCCTTGATCGCGCCGACCCGGCGAATATCAAGGCGGACGGATGCATAGAACTTCAGGGCGTTGCCACCGCTTGTCGTTTCCGGGGAGCCATACATCACGCCGATCTTCATACGAATCTGGTTGATGAAGATGACCATGGTGTTGGAGCGCGATATGGAAGCCGTCAGCTTGCGCAGCGCCTGGCTCATCAGGCGCGCCTGCATGCCGGGCTGCATATCGCCCATCTCGCCTTCGATCTCCGCGCGCGGCGTCAGGGCCGCGACCGAATCGACCACCAGAACGTCGATGGCTCCGGAACGCACCAGCGTGTCGGCGATCTCAAGCGCCTGCTCACCGGTATCGGGCTGGGAAATCAACAGATCGTCCAGCTTCACGCCAAGCTTGCGGGCATAGACGGGGTCAAGCGCATGCTCGGCGTCGATGAAGCCGCAAACGCCGCCCTTCTTCTGCGCCTCGGCGATGGTGTGAAGCGCGAGCGTCGTCTTGCCCGATGATTCCGGCCCGTAGATCTCGACGATACGCCCGCGTGGCAGACCGCCGACGCCCAAGGCGATGTCGAGACCGAGCGAGCCCGTCGAAACCGTCTCGATTTCAATCGGCTTGTCGCTCTTGCCGAGACGCATGATCGAGCCTTTGCCGAAAGCGCGCTCGATCTGCGAGAGCGCGGCGTCAAGGGCTTTCGATTTATCCATGGAGCTGCCTTCCACGAGTCGCAGGCTGGACTGGGACATCACTGTCGTCCTTATGGCATGAGGCGAGATTGAAACTCAACGCTTAGGCGGTCAGCGCTTGACGAGAGCTTGTGGGCAATCCAACGCGCCCCCAAAATGTACTCTTTTTGTTCTCAGCGGCAAGTTCTTTTTTTGTTCTCATCGCGCGGGCGCGAGATTCAAGAGGATTCATGCTGGATCCGCGCGGGCGCAACTGGCGAGCACCATTGTGGCAGCATGGTCGGTGCCGTTGAGATTGCGAGGAAAAAGGCGCCAAGGGCGGCAAATTAAGGCGGCAGCTGGTTTCCAACCGGCTGATCCGCCGAGACAGCAAGTCTGGCTGTTGAACGAACTCAGCCGTTCCGGTCGGGTGGCCTATGCGTGAGGCTGAGATCCATGCCATGGGGCTCGGCCCGGAACGGACGTGTCAGCAGGGCGGCCATGACATCGGCAATGGGCTGCCCGTCCAGCACCACGGCCCGCACCGCCTCGCAGATGGGCATGTCGACATTCAGGCTGCGCGCCAGATCCGTCACGGACTGGGCGTTCTCGACGCCCTCCACCACCACCGGCCGTCCGCCGAATATCTCGCTCGCCGACCGCCCGGTCGCGAGACCCATGCCATAGCGCATGTTGCGGGATTGTTCGCTGGAACAGGTCAGGGTGAGATCGCCGATGCCGGACAGACCCGTCACCGTGTCCCGGCGCCCCCCCAATGCTTCCGCCAGTCCCTTGATCTCGTCCAGCCCGCGCGTGATCAGCGCCGCCCGCGTATTCGCGCCAAAGCCGAGCCCGGTGGCGATGCCGCAGGCTATCGCCAGCACGTTCTTCACCGCGCCGCCGACCTCCACCCCCACGACATCGTCGGACACATAGGGACGGAAGGCCTGGGTCCCGAGGGCGACCGCGACCGCCGCCGCGAGCGATGCCTTGGGATCAGCGGCCGCGTCGGTGGAGGCAACCGTTATCGCGGTCGGCATGCCGGCCGCCACTTCTCCCGCGAAGGTTGGCCCCGACAGCACGGCGAGCGCATGGCCGGGCAAGGCTTCCTCGACGACTGTGGCGAGCAGGAGCCCGCTGCCGCGCTCGATCCCCTTCGCGCAGATGACGACCGGCGTCCCCGGCGTAAGATGCGGACGCAGCGCCTCGGCCGTCTTGCGCAGAAACTGCGAGGGCACGACGATGAGCACGACGTCGGCGCCGACAACGACGGCCGCGAGATCGCTGTCCACGGAAACCGCCTCAGGGATGTGATGGCCCGGCAGGAAGAGCGTGTTCTCACGGTTCTCGCGAATGCTCGCGACGACCTCCGCCTCACGCGCCCAGAGGCGCACGGATCGTCCGGCGCGGAGCGCGGTCATGGCGAGCGCGGTACCCCATGCCCCTGCCCCGACCACGGCGATCGTGTCGAGTTTCCGCGCGGTGCTACGCTCCGAGGTCATGGCTTCGGCAACCTTTCTCGCTCCACATGGCCCGATCAGCGGCCGACCATCGCGCCCTTCACAGCCTCGATGAGCTGCTTGAGGCTGAAGGGCTTCGGCAGGAAGGTGAAGTCCTCGCCCTCCGGCAGGTGCTTCTTGAAGGCATCTTCGGCATAGCCGGACACGAAGATGACCTTCAGATCGGATTGCCGTCCGCGCAGCTCGCCGAGAAGGGTCGGGCCATCCATTTCCGGCATCACCACGTCGGAGACCACGAGATCGATGGGCGCCGCGCGCTCGTCGATGACGGCCAGCGCCTCGCGACCGGATGCGGCCTCCAGCACAGTATAGCCGCGTGTGGCGAGAGCGCGCGCCGCAAAAGCGCGCACCGCCTCCTCGTCCTCGACCAGAAGGATCGTGCCGCGCCCGGTGAGGTCCGGCATCTGCGCCTTGCCGGGCTGGATCTTGACGGGCTCTTCCACGACAACCGGCTGATGGCGCGGCAGGAAGATCGAGAATGTCGTGCCGACGCCCGGTTCGCTGTGGCAGAAGATGTAACCCCCGGTCTGCTTGACGATGCCATAGACCGTCGAGAGCCCAAGCCCGGTTCCCTTGCCGATCTCCTTGGTGGTGAAGAACGGCTCGAAAATCTTGTCGATCACATCGGCCGGAATGCCCGTGCCGGTGTCGGCCACCTCGATCAGCACGTAATCCGCCACGGGCATGGATTTTTCGCCGAGCTTTTCGCTGTCGGCCGCCGAGACGTTCGCGGTGCGGATGGTGAGGGTTCCGCCATCGGTCATGGCGTCGCGGGCATTGACCGCAAGATTGACCACCACCTGCTCGAACTGGTTGACATCGGCCTTGACCAGCCAGAGGTCGCGACCATGGTGCAGATCGAGCGTCACATGCTCGCCGAGGAGCCGTTTCAGGAGGAGCGACAGATCCGACAGACTGTCGCCAAGCTGGATCACCTGTGGTCGCAAGGTCTGGCGACGGGAAAAGGCCAGCAGCTGCCGCACCAGGCTCGCGGCCCGGTTGGCGTTCTGCTTAATCTGCATGATGTCCTGGAACGAGGGATCGGTCGGGCGATGGTTGGCGAGGAGGAGGTCGGAATAACCGATGATCGCCTGCAGCACGTTGTTGAAATCATGCGCCACGCCGCCGGCGAGCTGGCCCACCGCCTGCATCTTCTGCGCCTGGGCGAACTGGGCTTCCAGCACCCGCTGCTCGGTGGTCTCCAGCGCGTAGATGATGGCGACTTCGCCGGCGCCATCCCCCTCCGTATCCTCGACCCCGGTGATGTAGAGCCGGGCCGAGCGCCCGCCTTCGCCATCGACGGTCGCCTCAATCGGCGCGATCTCGTCGCGGCCGGCGGCGGCGGCGGACAGCGCATTGCCGAGCGCTTCGCGATCGCGCTCCACGACCATCTCGAACAGCGAGCGCTCCCCGCCCCCCTCGCTCCTGGCGAGCGCCGAGCCGAACAGGCGCGCGAATGAGCCATTCGAGCCGGTGATCGCGCCATGCCGGCTTACGGTGGCGATGGCGACGGGTGTATTGTTGAAGAAGCGCGCGAAACGGACCTCCGCGGCGCGCAGCCCCTCGGCGACGTCCTCACCCGGTGATCGGTTGAGCACGAGCGTGCGCGATGGTCCGATGGCGCCGTCGGCGCCGATGGCGACACGATGGAAAAGCCGCACCGGCAGGGACTTCCCGCCCCGCCGCCGCAGATCGACGTCGAGGATCTCGGTATGGACGTCGCCCGGCGCGCCCTTGACGGCGGTAATCAGCGCCGCCGCATTGGCCGGAGCGACATCTCCCAGCTTCAGCCCGCCCGATCCGACCTGCGCGAGATCATGCTCCAGCCAGGTCGCGAGCGTCGCATTCATATAAACGATGTCACCCGCTGCATCGACGGAGAGGAAGCCCGCCGGCGCATGGTCGAGATAATCGATGGCGTGCTGCAGCTCCTGGAACACGTTCTCCTGGCGCTCGCGGTCCCGGGTCACGTCCACGACGCTCCAGACCGTCGCCGCGCGGCTGCCGGGGCGCGGCAGCGGGCGCACGCGTACCCGGTACCAGCCCGCGTCGTTGCCCGTCAGGCCGGGCTGGAGCCGGATTTCTTCCGTGGCGGCGCGGGATTCGCGAGCCGCCTGGGCCAGGCGATAGATGGCCTCCGATACCTCGGCGCTGCCCGAGAAGAGCCGCTCGACGATGCGCACATCCCCACCCTTGGCGGTGCCGGACAGCATCAGGTAAGCCTCGTTCGCATAGGTCACGCGGCTGTCGGGACCAACGACGATGATCCCCTCGGGCGCGGTGTCGACGAGGTGCTTGGTCAAGTCGTTGCGTGCGCCCCGACCGGTGAGCTGCACGAAGCCGATGGCGAGGCCGAACAGGCTGAACACGCCGACCATGGCGAGAATCGCGAGGAAGCCCACGATGAGCGGCTGCGCCGCGTCACTGGCGACGAAGCTCAAGGCGACTACCGCGCCAATCAGGACGACAGCGAGCAGGAGGACGAAGCCGGCATGGCCCGGGCGATCAGATCGGTCGATCGACCTGTTCACGCTCGTATCGCTCATTCCCGGACCTTTCGTACGCAATCGCGCGCGCTGGACACACCAGCCCTTCCCCTGCCCTCGAGGCGCCTGCCCATGAGGACCCTATTCCAATGAATGGGCAGGATCATCGTGTCTAGCCCCCAAAGCCAAGCCCCGCCGCTGGACAGGAAGCCGCACGAAAGAGCTCCGGCACCCCATCACTCGCTGCCCCGTCCGGCCCGGCGGCCTGCCGGACACGGCAACGCCCAGGCCGCGCAAGCCGCGCTCGACCAGGACCGTGATCCAGTCACGAGGCGAGGCTGGTCCCTCCATCCTGATCGCGACCCGTTCCCGATCATGCTCTGGCGCGTCCGTCCGCTTTGTGCCCGTTTGCGCCCATAAGCGCCAGCGCGCGGTGATGACGTGGCAAAAATCTATGTGGTTTGCATTAACCGCGGGTTAACCTTGCGCCGCAAAAACCGTACTGTGACAACGTCTCGAAGTATCCCCGCATGTCGGTGGTGGGACCAACGGGAGACGTGAGGTGCAGTCCTTTTTCGGCTTAGAGATTTCAGCGGCGGTTCAATACCTTATCGCGCTGATCATTATTTTCGCGCTTCTGGTCGCCTTTGCTGTCGTCCTGCGTCGCATTACCGCGCCCCGCGCCGGAGGCGCGAATCATGCGTCTTCCAGGAGCAGACAGCCCCGTCTTGCTGTGGTCGACACCTTCGATCTCGATCAGCGGCGACAATTGATTTTGCTGCGGCGCGACAATGTCGAGCATCTCGTCATGGTCGGCGGGCCAACCGATATCGTCGTCGAAAGCGGAATCCTGCGCGGTGGGCAGCGCGCGCTCTCGCCTGTCGGCAACCTGCAGCAAGCCATTGACGAGGCGACCCAGCTTCCGCTGGATGTTGCCCTGGCGGCTGCCCTCCCGGGCGCCGAGGCACCCGCCGAGGTGGCCGTCCAGCAGCGCCGGAGCGAAGCGCGGCTTCCTCCTCCGCCGGACCCACGCCAGGCCGGCGTGGCTGACCGGCGCAAGCCTGCCCAACTCGCACCCATGCCGCCGCCGCGTGATCCCGAATCACGGGATCCTCAGTCGCGCGATCCTCTGGGAATGTTCAGGCGTGAAGCGGCCCCAGCGGCCGAGAAGGCCTCTGGAGAGCGACCGCCTCAGACCGACATCGGGAATCTGACCGCCAGGCCTGTTCCGCCGCCGCGGCCCGTGGCAGCCACGCGGCCGATGGATCCCGCGACGCCGCCTCGCCCGGTCACGACGCCGCTTGCGGAGAAGCCGCTGTCTCCTCGGCCCGAGGCCGTGAAGGCTACGCCCGCCAAGGCAGAGCCTGCGACGTCTGATTCCGAGCCGATTTCGGCCATGGCCCGCGAACTGGAGCAGGCACTCCAACGCCCGTTCTCCGCAGCACGGCCGGCCACGCCCGCGGCATCCACGCCACAAGCCCCCGCGCCACAAGCATCCACGCCGCAAGCCCCCACTGGCCCTTCCGCCATTCCTCCGGTTCCGCCGCCACCGTCACGTTCGGGCGGTATGCCATCCGGCACTGCGGCCGCCGGCCCAGGCGAGCCCGTATCCCCGTCCCCGCTGCCCCCCCCGGCCGCGCCGACACGCCCCCGTTCCACGGCCCCAAACGCGCCCTGGGATCAGTTGTCCGCGATGATGAAGCGGCCACCTGCCGCGGAGCCAGGCGCGACAACGACGTCTCCCGAAAAGCCTGCCGCGCCACAGCAGCCGGCCCCAGCATCCCCGCCGTTCCCGGTCACGCCCTCGCCGGCAAGGGAACCAGCCCCCACCAGGAGCGAGCCCGCGTCCGTTGGAAGTGAGGCCCCCGCGCCGGCCTCGCAGAAACCTGCCGTCGATCCATTTTCCGTCGATGATATCGAGGCTGAATTCGCCCGCCTGCTGGGCCGCACGCCGCCTAACAGGTAACGTCATCAGAACAGCACTGAACGCGGTTGGCCAGTCCGCGTCCGCGCGCGCCGCACCAGCGATTGAAAAAGAAAGAGGCGCTTCCGATGACATCGGAGGCGCCTCTTTTTTGTCGGCAAACAGCGCCAGCCCTGCGGGTGAGGGCCGATCACTGCGCAACACCCAACAATCAGTCGTCGCGATAAACGCGCTCGTTGCGCTCGTGGCGCTCCTGTGCTTCCAGCGAAAGCGTAGCTATGGGACGCGCCTCCAGCCGCTTCAAGGAAATCGGCTCGCCGGTCTCCTCGCAATAGCCATAGGACAGGTCTTCGATACGCAACAACGCCGCCTCAATCTTGGCGATTAGCTTGCGCTGTCGATCCCGGGCCCTGAGTTCGATCGCCCGATCGGTTTCCGAAGAGGCACGATCGGCCAGGTCCGGATGGTTCTCACTCTCGCTTTGCAGCGCGACCAACGTCTCGCGGCTTTCCCGCAGGATGTCCTCTTTCCAGTTCAGGAGCTTGCGCCGAAAGTACTCTCGCTGACGCTCGCTCATGAACGGCTCGTCTTCTGACGGGCGGTAGCTCTCGTCGATTACGATATCCGACATGCGTGGCTTTGCTCTTATCCCCTGAGCCCCTCGTGAGGCGCCGCCTATATAGCGGCCGAAGGCCCCGGCGACAACGCGGATTACAGTCACCTTTTGGTGCAGCGTGGCAAAAACTTTAAGCGGCTGGACGCGTTTTGGGCAGAAGCCCGATCAAGGCCTTGAAAATCAACGGATTCTAAAAACTTGTCGCAGGCCCTGCTCAAGGCTGCGCGGCGCGTTTTCCGTCAATGATTGCGACGATTTCTGCCTCCAGACGCTCGGCCAGGCTCCTGCGATAGTGGGTGTGATCGAAGAAATTGCCGGGATCCCGATTCTCCGGACGGTCGAGGCGCCAATCGACGATATGGGTGTTGGGACGCTCCTCCGCGAGCTTGGCGAAGATGTCTCGGCAAACCGGCTCCGCCGCCGCCGCGGGCGTCCCCTGCTCGGGCATCCCCGTGATGTAAACGGGAGGGCGGACGAGAACGACCGTGGTATCGGCCGGCAACGCCGCGAGACGCTCCGCGATCGCCCTGGCGGCCGGAAAATCGGTGCCGAGATTGACATCGGCCGTGCCCTGCGGCTTGTCGAGTTCCCCTCGCATATGCGCCAGTTGCTCCGGCGTACCGACGCCATAGACGCTCTCGTAATTCCAGAAACCGTTGCGGGGCGCTTGCGGTCGCTGTCCGATCACATAGGAGAAATAGTTGCGCAGGCCACTCAACGAGGAGGATCGGAAGAGGCCCTGCAGATAATCCAGGGTCGAGAGGCTGTAGAGCCAGTAAGGAAACGGATTGGCCTGTTTCGACAGATCATCCGAGCACCACACGCCGTCGATACCGAGAACCATGGCCTTCGGTGGTTTCTGGCGGTGCGCCATGAACCAGTCCCATGTCGTCAGCAATTCCTTTGGCAGGCCGCCCTGGACGACAAGCGCAACGAAGGGAATTCCGGTCCCCGCGGTCAGAACGGCCGGGTCGATCATCTGCACGCGGGAATTGCCGATGATCGCCGAGTCGAAGGCCGGATCGCGGCCACGGCTCACATTGGCCGTTCGCGGTCCCTGTTGCGGCACGCCTTCCTTGAGGCGGATAGGCGAGCGTCCGGTGTCGAACGGATCAATCAGCAGCATCAGCGAAAGAAGGCCGAACAAAAACCCAAAGGCGCCAACAGCGAATATGGCGACGAACCGCCGCCAGGTCGCCGGCGTGACGTCGCGCATCGGCAGCCCGAGGCGACGCCCAATGCCGGCCACTCTCTCCTTCTGCGCTTCTGTACCCGTCAACTGCATGCCTTCTACTTTCCAGGAAAGGCGGCACCGCCTGACCGCTATGCGGTCAGGAGCCCGGCGCCTGCACCTTTTTCAGGATCGCGGCAATCTCTGCCTCGATCATCCGGGCGACGCTCTTTCGATAGTGCGTGTGGTCGATGAAGCCATCGGGACTACGGGTCTCGGGCCGGTCCACGCGCCAGTCGATCAGATAGGTATTCGCCCGCCCCGCGGCCAACGCCGCGTGGACCGCCCGGCAAGCCGCGTCGGTCTTCGCCTGGTCGCTCCCTGCCGCACCAAGTCCGGTGACGTAGACGGGCGGACGGACGAGAAAGACGGTGGTCTCCGGCGGCAGATTGGCGAGGCGCTCCGCGAGGGCCTCCGCAGCCCCGAACCGGCCCGTGAGATTGACCTCGACTTCCGCGTCGGGCCCCTGCAGTTTCTGCCGCCGCTCGGGGCTGTCATAGCCTAGTTTCTTGTAGACCGGTTCATAATCCCAATAGCCGTCCGGACGTGCGCGATCCCTGAGGCCGAATAGATAGCCGAGATAGCGCGGAACATACTCCGCCAGCACGCTATAGCGCAGAAGACCTTCGAGATAGGCCACGCGGGACCGGTCATAGAGCCAGAATGGAAAGGGATCGGTCGGGCTCATCGAGACGCGGTCGTCGCACCACGGCATGTCGAGCCCGATGATGATCGCTTTCGGGGGCGCCTCGCGATGCCGGATGAACCAGTCCAGCACCGCAAGTTGCTCACGGGAGCGGCTGGCCTGGATCACAAGCGAGACGAAGGGGATTCCAGTCGCGTCACTGAGATTCTCCGGCTCAAGCGCCTGAATCCGGGAATTGCCGATGATCGCGGCCTGGAAGGCATGATCGCGCCCACGGCTGGCGTTCTCGAGGCGGCTTGTCGCCGAGGTCTCAACGTCGGGAGCCGGAACGCCGGGCGGGCGGGCGACTGGCGAACGGCCGCTATCGAACGGATCGATCAGAAAGAGGAGCGCCGCGACGCCCACGAGGCCGGCCGCTGAGGTGGCCATGAAAGTCACCGCGAAACGCCGCCACGGCCCGCTCCAGCCGGCGACACCGGAGGGCGCCATGCCATGCTCCCCGCGCTCAGAACTGGAAGTAGATGAACTCATAGGACTCACTGTCCCCGATCTTCAACAGCAGCACGATGAACATGACCGCGAGCGCCACCGCCAGCAGCGGATGCGGCTGCGGCTTATGCACCAGTGCCCAAGCCGTCGGGCCGATCATGGCGAAAACGGCGGCCCAGGCGATCGCGCGCCATTTGAAGCCGGAACCGAGCGGCGCCAGGCCGAGCAACCCTTCATAGATGTTGAGCGCACCCTGGAAGCTCTCGGCGCGGAACAACACCCAGGTCAGCACGACGAACAGGAAGGTCAGGAACCACCCGATAATCGGGTGCATGGACAATCCCGCCCGGCGCCAAAGGACACAAACACCAAGGCCGACGCCGTGGGCCACGCCCCAGGCGACGAAGGTCATCCCGGCGCCATGCCATAGGCCGCCCAGCGTCATCGTCGCGAACAGGGCGAGCAGTTGCAAGGCGAGGCCATGCCTGTTGCCGCCGAGAGCGATATAGAGGTAGTCGCGGAGAAAGCGCGACAGGGTCATGTGCCAGCGCCGCCAGAAGTCCTGCAGTGACAGCGCGCGATAGGGCGTGTCGAAATTCTGCGGCAGCACGACGCCGAACATCAGCGCGATGCCGAGCGCCATGTCGGTGTAGCCAGAGAAGTCGAAATAGATCTGGAAGGTGAAGGAAAGTGTGCCCTGCCACGCCTGCGCAACCGTCACCGATCCGAGCTCCGCTGCCGCGAACACCGGATTGACGTTCACCGCCAGCTGGTCACCGATCAGCACTTTCTTGGCCAGGCCGACGATCAGCAGCATGATCCCGCGCGCGAAACGCTCAGCCGCGTCGCTGCGCTGGTAGGGCCGTTCGTCGAACTGGTGCATGATCTCGCTCCAGCGCACCAGTGGGCCGGCGAGAACCTGCGGGAAAAAGGCGATGTAAAGCCCGTAGCGCACCAGATCGAACGGCTTGGTCTTTCCCGCTCTCAGATCGGTGAGATACATCACGTGGTGGAAGGTGAAGAACGAGATGCCGAGCGGCAGCGCCAGCGACAGCATCGGGATCGACACCCCCGGCAGCATATTGGCGAGACCCGCGAAGAAATCCGCGTATTTGAAAAGTGCCAGGACGAAGAGGTTCGCGGTGATGGCAATGACGATCAGGCTCTCGCGCCGCGTGGAGGCAAAGAGCGTCGCGATAGCCCAGTTGATCACGATCGACAGAATGATCAGCGGAATGAAACGCCAATCCCAGTAGCCGTAGAATAGGATCGAAAGAACGAGCAGCAGCGGCAGGCGCCAGGAAGGCTGGAAGCGTTCAACCAGCGCATGCAAGGCAAGCGCGGCAGGCAGAAACACGAGCAAGAACGCGTAAGAGTTAAAAAGCATGGACCGGCTGCATCCCCCCGCTCCCCGGCACATGGTGTGGCGGGAAACAACGGCGCGCGGCTGTCATGACTTCAAATCCGGCAGCAACAGGTGCTGAACCGAGCCGCGAACGCCAACCCGCCTTTGATTCTGACCCTCAATCGGATCGAATGGATAAAGTGTCTATGGCATGAAGCACAGCGGTACCGTCAACCCATTTTAGGCCGCTAACAAATCCCGCCGGGGGTCAAGCTGTCGATTATCCCAGGCTGTGTTTCCATGGCGACAGGAGAAGGACTGCGCACGGATGTGGAAGCTTCGCGCGATGACTTGACCCTCATGCTCATCCCGTCTCTCTTTTGGGCAAGCGGTAACGGATGTGTGAGTTCCGACGGTGCATGGGGTGGCGACGGGCTCGCGGGGAAGGAAACCAATTCTATGACCGAGATCACCTGCATTGCCCGGATGTCGCACCAAGTGGGCGAATCCATCGTCTGGGACGAGGAGCGCGGACATCTTCTCTGGTGTGACATCATGGAACCGGCGATCTACGCGCTCGACATAAAGAGCGGCGAGCGCCGGCGCTGGGGCTTCTCCGATCCGGTGGGCAGCTTCGGGCTGACGCGTAGCGGCAAGCTCGTGGTGGCTCTCGGCCGCGACGTCCATCTCTTCGATCGCGACAGCGAGACTTTGACGCATTTGGCTGAGGTGGAAACCAATCCCGGCACCGCGCGCCTCAACGACGGCAAAGTCGGCCCGGACGGCGCCTTCTGGGTGGGAAGCATGACCCCACCGGACAGCCCCTCCGTCGCCGCGCTTTATCGCGTGACCGCCGATGGCAGGGTCGAACGCAAGATCGAAGGCCTCGCGACCTCAAATGGCCTCGCCTGGTCGCCGGACGGGCGCATCATGTATCATTCGGATTCACGCGCTGCCTGGGTCGACAGTTGGGACTTCGACGCCGCGACCGGAAAGATCTCAAATCGCCAGCGTTTCAGGACGCTGAGCGAACAGGAGGGACGGCCCGATGGCGCCGCCACCGACAGCGCCGGCAACTACTGGAGCTGCGGCGTCTCTGCCGGATGCCTGAACTGCTTCGCCCCGAACGGCGGCCTGCTGGCGCGCATTCCCGTGCCGGTACCGCGGCCGACCATGCCCTGCTTCGGCGGGCCGGATCTCAAGACGCTCTATTTCACCAGCCTGAGCTCCAATCTGAGCGACGCGGTGAAGGCGCAATATCCGCTGTCGGGCAGCGTCTTCAGCATGCCCGCCGAGGTTGCCGGCGCGCCCGTGCCGCGCTTCGCCGACTGATCCGTCCCGCTTCAGCGCCGGCTGTCAGGATTGCGGGGCCGGCGCATCGGCGGCGCGATCGAAGAGCCCCGCTGCCACGTCCTGCAGGCGCGGCTCCTCGACACCGATGAAGGGCATCGGACGGCAGACCGCAATGGCGGCGATGCCGACGCGCGCGGTCAAAAGGCCATTCAGCGCCCCCTCCCCGAGCTTGGCGGAAATGCGCGCCGCCAAACCGAGACCCAGTACCTGCTGGACGATGTCATCGCCAACCGCGACGCCGCCCGTGACGGCCAGATGCGACAGCACATTCCCGGAGAGCCGAAGGAAGCCGAACAGTCCCGGCCGGCCGCCATAGACGGCAGCGACACGCCTCACCAAGCGGACACAGGCGAACAGCACGAAGCCGATATCGACGATGGCGCGCGGGCTCACCGCCGTCACCAGCGACACCTGCTTGGCCCCGTTAGCCACGATCCGCCGGGCCTGCCGGTCCAAGGGCTCGAGAAGCTCGCGCTCGGCGACGGCAAGCCGGTCGCCTGCATCGACGATCTCGTCGGCCATGCCGGTCAGCACGGCGCGACCGCGCGCCGTCTCCGGACGATGGGCGTAGAGCCCGCACAAGGCGGTCACGATGGCGCTGGCCTCGCGGTCGTCCTTAGCGAGGATCGCCTTTTCGGTACGCGCCCGGAGCGTCTCGATCCGCCGTTCGCGAAAGATGCCGAGCGCCTCGCGCAGGACGATACCCAGAAAGGCGATGCCAGCCACGGCCGCCAGCGCGATGGCGACGAACCCAAGCGCCGGATAGGCGTTGAGCAGGTCGCGGATCAGACGCTCGAGCGCGAGCCCGAGCCCGAGGACGGCGAGCCCGCCAAGGGCGGAGGCAAGCCAGGCGCCCCACGCGATTTTGCGCCGCCGCCGCGGAGCAATGATCTCGTCCGCCTCGTCGAATGGCGCGTCTTCCTCCGCCACGACGATGCGGGTGCCACGCCGCGCGGCCTCATCCACAGCATCAGCGCCGGGGCCGTAGGAGGCGACAGCCGGGTCGTCAAGACGGAAAGCCCGTGGCCCGCGCGGGCGGCTATCGGACATCGAATCGGGTCCTTTCCATCAGGCCAGCCTGTCGCCCAGCAGGAATTCCAGCGCACGATCAAGCCGGATATGGGGCAGCGGCGCGAGGCGCCCGCCATGATCGCGCGCCCGGCGCGGCGGCCGGAAGCGCGGGAAGCGCAGGGCGCCAGGCGGAAAGCCGCCTGAAAAAACCGTCTCGGGATTATCGGGAAGCTCGCCGGGAAAGATCGCGGCCTCTGTCTCACCGTCGAAAATCTGGCCGTCGATCTCCTCTCCGGCTGCCGGCGTGCCGACGATGGCCGCCAGGTTCTCCCCATCCTCGCGGACGGTCGCCTCCCGCGTCGCGCGGATCGCGGCGAGTGCCACCGTGCCGACCGTCCCCCCCGCGCCTTGTGTGCGGCGCATCGAACGGTCGACGAGCAACTTGAGAATGGCTTCCAGCCGCTGGTGATCGGCCCGGTGCAGATGGTCCGCCTTGGTGGCGGCGAACAGCACCTTGTCGATGCGTGGCGAAAAGATGCTCGACAAAAAGCTGTTACGGCCCGCGCGAAATGCGAGCAGCACCTGATCGAGCGCGGTCTCCAGTTCGGCGAGCGCGGCGGGGCCCGCATCGAGCGAGGCGAGCACGTCGACGAGCACGATCTGACGGTCGAGCCGGGCGAAATGCTCGCGGAAGAACGGCCGCACGACCTGCGCCTTGTAGGCCTCGTAGCGGCGTTCCATCTGGCTCGCGAGGCTGCGCGGCGGCGTGACGAAGCCAGGCGGCAGATCGAGCGGCGCGAAGGTCAGGGCCGGCGAGCCGGCGAGATCGCCCGGCATCAGGAAGCGGCCCGGCGGCGTCGTCGCGACGGCCTCGGGGCCTGCACGCAGCGCCTTCAGATAATCTGTGAATGTCCCCGCGATAAGGGCAATGTCGGCTTCGCCGACCGCGCCCGCCGGATCGCGCTTGAGCGCCTGATGCCAGGCGCCGGCGATACCGGCGCGCTCGGGCCTGCGGCTTCCGGCCACCGTCTCGCGCGACCATTCGGCGAAGCTCTTGTCGAGGAGCGCGAGATCGAGCAGCCATTCGCCGGGATAGTCGACGATGTCGAGGGCGAGCGTCGCGGGGCCGCTGCGCCATCCGGCGGCCCGCTCATAATCGATGCTGACGCGCAGCTCGGCGATCCTTCGCGTCGATTCCGGCCAGCGCCGTTCCGGCTCGGCGAGCGAGGCCATGTGTTCCTCGAAGGGAAAGCGCGGCACCGTGTCGTCGGGCTGGTCGTCAAGCCGCGCCTTGCGGATGCGGCCCTCGGCGGAGGCGCGAAAGACCGGCATGGCGACGGAGGCCAGGAGATGATGGACAAGGGCCGTCGTGAAGACCGTCTTGCCCGAGCGTGACAGGCCCGTCACACCCAGCCGCAGCCGTGGAGAAACGGTGGCGGCGGCGTAATGGCCAAGGTTGCGAATGGCGTCGACGGTGCCGTCGAGGAAGGATGGTGTGCTCACGGCATAGAGATAGGTAATGCGGAACGATCAGTCATCCTCACCGCCAAGGCTTTTAGGCGTGACAAAACGATCGAGGCGCCCCTTGAACGGCGCAAGCTCCGCCCAGCGCCCGGGAAAATCGATGACCGACAGCGCGGCTGTCGGGAATTTGCGCTGCAGCTCGGTGATCTGCTGGCTGTCGCCGCCGCCGGACAACAGCAGCGTGAGCTCCGCCATCCCGGGGTTGTGGCCGACGACGAGAAGCGTCTTCACGTCATCCGTTATCCCGCGCAAGACCGTCAGCAGGATCTCGACCCGCGCCTCGTAGATTCGCGGCTCGGTCTTCATGGGGATGGCGCTGATGTGCGCGCCGCTGGCGAGAACCGGCGCCACCAAGGCCCAGGTGCCCTGTGTCCGCCTGGCGGAGGACACGAGGGCGAGGTCCGGAATAAGCTTCTCCGCGGCCATGTAGTCGGCCATCAGCGGCGCGGCCTTGCGGCCCCGCGTAGCGAGGGGTCGGTCGTGATCAGCCACGCCATCAGGCCAGTCGGACTTGGCGTGGCGCAGGAGGATGAGCCGGCGCATCGCGGCACGTTACGGCGGATTGCTGCGCGCGAAAAGATCCTCGCGGCACGCCGGACCAGACCGGTGAGCGTGTCGCCGCGCGAACGGGCAGGAACTGCCATGCGCAACCCTTTGTTACGTCATACATTGAACGGGTGTCGGCATGGAGATGCCGATGATTGGAGGATCAGCTCATGAGCGCGTCGGACTATCACAAGGACCGCCTCGGCAACCAGAAGCTCCATCCCGAAACACTGATGCTCGGCTACGGCTATGATCCCTCCCTTTCGGAAGGGGCGGTGAAGCCGCCGGTTTTCCTGACCTCGACCTTCGTCTTCAAAACCGCCGAGGACGGTCGCGACTTCTTCGACTACACGGCCGGACGCCGGATGCCGCCGGAGGGCGCGACAGGCGGCCTCGTCTATTCCCGCTTCAACCATCCCAACAGTGAAATCGTCGAGGACCGCCTGGCGATCTTCGAGGAGGCGGAAAGCTGCGCCATTTTTTCCAGTGGCATGGCCGCCATCGCTACCACCCTTCTTGCGGTGATGCGCCCAGGCGATGTCATCCTGCATTCGCAGCCGCTTTACGGCGGCACCGAGACGCTGATCGCCCGCACTCTGAGCACCTTCGGGATTGGCGCGGTCGGCTTTAATGACGGGGTCTCGCCTGATGCCGTCGCGGCGGCGACAGTGGACGCCCTGGCTGCCTGCGAACAAGCGGAAACGGAGGTGGGCGGCAAGATCAGCGTGATCTTCGTCGAAACCCCTTCCAACCCGCTCAATACCCTGGTCGATTTCAAACTCATTACCCGTGCCGCCGACACGATCGCCGAGAGACAGGGCTCCCGCCCTCTTATCGTCTGCGACAACACCCTGCTCGGCCCCCTGTTCCAGAAGCCGCTCGCCCATGGCGTGGATCTGGTGATCTATTCGCTGACGAAATATGTGGGCGGCCATTCCGACCTCGTCGCCGGCGCGGTCGTCAGCGGGCGCGAAACCGTGAAGCCCATCAAGCTCTTGCGTGGAGCGATCGGCAACCAGCTTGATCCCCATTCCGCCTGGATGATCGGCCGGTCCCTGGAGACGCTGTCGCTGCGCATGACCGCCGCCTGCCGCAACGCGGAAGCCGTGACCCGTTTTCTGGCCGATCACCCCCGGATCAGCCGCGTCTACTATCCTGCCTTTTTCGCCGAAGGCAGCCCGGAGCGCGACGTCTATCTCAGGCAATGCTCGGCGGCGGGGACGACCTTCGCTTTCGACATCGCCGGCGGCCAGGATGAAGCCTTCCGCTTCCTCAACGCGCTCCGGATCGTCAAGCTCGCGGTCAGCCTCGGTGGCACGGAGTCGCTCGTCTGCCACCCGGCAACGACCGTGCATTCGGGTGTGCCACGGGAGCTTCGGGAACGTATCGGCATCTCTGACGCGACCATTCGCATGTCGATCGGTATCGAGCACGCCGATGATCTCGTCACGGATATTGCCCAGGCGCTCGCCACATTAGAACAAGGATAGAAACCGCGAAGGCCTCGCAAATAATGGCCAGATAGCGACTATTCTTTGCTGCATTCGCAGCGGAATTACGCCATAAGTTGCACGCGGCTGGCAGGATGCTCGCCGATCGGGGACGAGCCTCTGCAGGCGCTAGCCGTCGAGCTTGGCCGCGAAGCAATGCGTAACGAGGGAGACGTAACCGTGAAACGAGCTTCGATTGCGGTGTTGACGGGCATTGCCCTGATGCTGGGCGCCTGCGTGACTGCCGTGCAGGACAAGGAAAACATGATGACCGCTGCCGGCTTCAACGTACGGCTGGCGGACACTCCCGACAAGATTGCGGCTCTCAAGAAATTCCCACCGCATAAGTTCTTCGCGCAGAACAAGAACAACCAGGTCGTCTATTTCTACGCCGACCCGACGATCTGCCGCTGCCTCTATTACGGAACCCAGGCCAACTACCAGGCCTATCGCCAGATGGCCTTCCAGCAGAACCTCGCCGACCAGCAACAGATGACGGCCGAGATCAACCAGCAGACGGCCTTCGACTTCGGCCCCTGGGGCGATCCCTTCTGGTACTGAGGGCACCGCCGGCCTCTGGCCGAGTCCGCTCTTGCGCATCTCCGCTCTTGCGCATCAAGGAAAAGCAGGCTTCGTGCCTGCTTTTTTTATCGTCCGACCGTCATGGCGCAACAGGCTGGAGACTGTTCTTGATCAGGACGAGGTCGCTCCCTCCTCAGCCCTGACGGGAAGAGGTGCGGCTCTTCTGGGCTTGCCCCCCTGCGGCAGGCGCACGACGGCGATCAGCGCGATGCCGAGGCCCACCGCCATCACCCACCACGCGGGACGGATCGTTGTCTCCACATCAAGATTGGCTTCCAGCACGAACTGCCAGGGCGCCCCGGTCGTCGCCGCATACCAGATGGTCTCGACGATCGCGGTGAGCCCGCCCGTTACGATGGCTGCCCCCACCAGCTGCAGCGCCTTGAGGGGTATGGCGAAGCGATGCATCAGCCGATAGGCGAAAGCCAATCCGAACAGGCCGGTCATCAGCACGGCCTCCGTGACATCGATCTTGGACTGCAGATAGAAATGGACGAGCGCAAGCGGCGTTATCACATAGACGGCACGATGCAGCGTCTGCCAACGGCGCCCCAGTCTCCGGATCATCGCGTCGGTCGAGGTGGCGGCGAGAACCGCCAACCCGAAGAGAGCGACAAAACCAATGGTGAGATAGATTCGTAGGACGATCTCACTTGCCACCCGGCCGAGATCGAAACCCTGATCCAGGCAATAGAGCGCGAAATGGATCGCCACATAGGCGAAGGCGGCTACGCCCAGCATGCGCCTTACAAGAATGAGCTTCGGCCAATTGCCGATCCGGCGCAGCGGCGTCACGGCGAGCGATGCGAGGATCAGGCGGACCGCCCACAAGCCGGTCTGATGAATGGCCTCGGTTACAGGCTTGGGAGCATACCACCCCATCGCCCACGACCAGGCAATCCATATCCCGGGCGCGAGCACACAAAGGAAGGTGACGAGCTTGAGCGGCGAAAGCCGGCCCGCGCGGTCGCACCAGGGCAGCTTTGCCGCACGCGGCATCAACAGGGCGTTGGACGAGCGAATGGCGTTATCCTCGTCGATCCTCTGGCGCGCGAATGGCCGCGACAGATCTTGCCAAGCCCACGAGGGGACAAACCACCCCGCGGATGGGATGAGATTGGCAATATCTGCATTTGGAGTTCAAGTGCCTCAAGCAAGGAAAGCAGACACATCACCGTGACGAGAATTCTCGAACTGAAATTTACGCGCATAACGACATTTGAAACACCACGAAACACAATGAAACATAAAATACGCAATTTGCAACAAATATTACTTCGATATACATAATTTTATTAAAGTAAAAAAGGGGAAATATACAAATTTTTAATTTTCGTGGCAGCATTGTGACGTTGACTTACCGAAATTTAATTTGAAAATCAGCAGATTACATCACAATCTTTCCTTCGCTCGAAGGAGACATTGATATGAAGAAGACAATGATCGCCGCCCTTGCCGCACTGACCGTCGCCGGTTCTGGCGCCCTCTCGGCAAGCTATGCGCAGTCCGCCAACGCGCCAGGCGCCTCCCAGGGGGCAGCCCCTCAGCAGGAAACCCGCCAGACACGGGACCACACGCGCAGCCCCATGCGGCTATCGGCGGAAGATCGCGGAGCGTTGCTCGATGCACGCCTCGCGGGCTTCAAGGCCGGGTTGAAGCTGACGGCTGATCAGGAAAAATCCTGGCCAGCGCTGGAGACCGCGGTGCGGGATGTCGCCAAGCAGCGCGGCGAGCGGATGGCCAAATGGCGCGAAGCGCGCGAGGAGCGCGGCAAGAAGGAGCGCCCGGACATGATCGAGCGCCTCCGCCGCGGGGCCACGATGATGGAAGAGCGCGCCAAGACGATGCAGACCCTGGCCGACGCGGCCGCGCCGCTCTACGAGAGCCTGGATGCCGGACAGAAGCGGCGCTTCGACGTGATGGCGCGCGATATGATGGATCAGCACGGCGGGCCCCGTCGAGGCGGCCCCGAGCGTGGTCCTCATCATCGCGGCTGACGCGGCGATCAAAAGGGATCGAAGCGCCTCGGCGCTTCGATCCATTCTCCGCGCCCGCTGGCCGCGGACCATGCTTGGTTGAGCAGGTGCTTACTCCCGCACCACCAGCACCGAACACGTGGCGTGGCGAACGATGGTCGCGGCGTTTGATCCGAGCAAATAGGTCGACATCGCCGGCTTGTGTGAGCCCACAATGATGAGGTCCGCCTTCATGTCCTCGGCCTCCTGGAGGACTTCATTGTAGATCGAGCCGAGGCGCACCACGTGGCTAACCGATATTTCCGGCGCCACGATCGACTTTGCGAGCGCCGCAAGATCAGTCTCAGCGGTCTCCTGCTGTTCCGTGTCGAAGTCCGGCGGAACGAATTCCATGAAGGTCACGGGCAGGATCGACCTGACATAGACAAGGCGTATCGAGCCCGCCGTCGCACTGGCGAAGGCCACCGCCTTGTCGATGGAATGGCGCGAGAAACCGGCATCGGAAATGTCGATCGGCACCAGAATATTCTTGTACATCCATTGCCTCCGTCACTGTGACCCGGCCGCGGCTCCATGGCCTGGACTATTGACCGTCACCCCTTTCCCTGGGAACACCAGGGCACGAAATTGTCTTTGCAAAAACCGATATCAGCACCGCGACCCGATGGCTGAAGATATCCGACAGACGCACGCGATCGGCAACATGGAAGCCGGATCGTGGTAAGCGCTCTTCATCCCTGGCGGGGAGGCGTGTGGACGACGAGGCCGTCGAGATCGGGCGTGATCCTGATCTGACACGACAGGCGCGACGTTGGCTGCACATCGGACGCGAAGTCGAGCATGTCCTCCTCCATGCCTTCGGGAGGGCCGACCCGATCCCACCAGGCGTCCTCGACATAGACGTGGCATGTCGCGCAGGCGCAGGCTCCACCGCATTCGGCATCGATGCCGGGCACCCCGTTGTGGATGGCCGTCTCCATCACCGTGGAGCCAACATTGGCCTCGACGGTCCTCGCCGTTCCGGCGGCATCCACGAAAGTCACGGCTGTCATAATCTGTCCTTCGGCACTTGAAGACAACGAGCAATCGACGACCGCCAGATCATGTCGGGCGGGCCAGGATATCTTGCATCACGGCGTCCGCGGCGGTGATGGCCGCATCGAACCGCCGGAAGAGCATCTCGAGCTCCAGCGTCGCGGGCTCGGTCAGAGCGCCTTCTATATCCTGGACGATGGCCGCCACCTTCCACGCTCCGATGGCGCGCGAAGAGCCTTTGAGGGTGTGGGCGGCGTCGGAGCGTGCGCGCAGCTCGCCCTGCCCTGTGATGACGGCATACTGCTGGCGGAGTTGATCGCGATAGAGGCCGATGATCTCGCACGCGAGCTCGCGATCGCCCCCTGTCTGTTGATCCAGGTAGGCCTCGTCAATATCCACAGCATCTTTGGCCGGGGGGCCCTCTCCGAATCGCTCACTCATAACACGCTCATTGTTCATGCAGATATTGCACACGGACTGGGGCACCATGCAGCGCTATCGCCGCTCCATCAACATTCTTCGCAAGCTCGACGACGACCGACAGCGGCATGGATCGAGAGCGCCAAAAAGGGTAAAAAAGCCGTTAACGAAACTCTCAATTGCCTCTTGCCTCGGGTTTCAATTGCGGCGTCGGGGGGTTAAGCTCTCATGGTAAACAGCGGTATTTGCTGAATGTTTGCCGATAGCGGCGGCGACAGTCAGTAAGATCGGGGAGGAGGCACCCTGATCGCCGCGTGAGATTGGGGGCGATGCGAGGCGGCGACATGGCCAAAGAAAATAAACTCGTTGATCCGACGCAGGAAGCTTTGTCGGCGCTTGAACAGGCGTTGACGCTGAACGTAGCGGACATGCAGGCGCCGAGCTCCCAGGCGAAAACCGCCGATTCCAAGGACCTCAAGGATCCGAAGGACACGCGGCTACCCGACACGCGGGATGACGACATGTTCGCGAGCAAGCGCCGGGACGCCGCGCCCGCCGAACCGGCACGCCCCGGGCCGAACCATATTGATCCCCCCCGCCCCGCAGCCGTTATCGCGCCGGATCCCTCCCGCGTCGCCAACGATGACCGCCAGTCCGTCGGCGCCTTGCTCCAGACCTTGCAGCAGAAGCCTTCACGGGAACCCCTCTGGTTCGCGGCCCTGGCATCGCTGTGCTGGCTCATTGCCATGGGCGCGTTCCTCAACGCACGCTATGGCATCACCGCCAATGGTGTGCAGAGCGTTCTCACAACCCTCGCCCCGACTGACTGGGGTCTGATGGGCGTGTTGCTGATAGGCCCGGTGCTTCTATTCTTCGTGCTGGCCATCCTGAGCCTGCGCACGCAGGAAATGCGCCATGTAGCGCGTGCCATGACAGGGGTCGCCGTCCGTCTCGCCCAGCCGGAAACCTTGGCCTCGGAGGCAGTGGTCAATTTGTCGCAGGCGGTTCGCCGTGAGGTCGCCGCCATCGGCGACGGCGTCGAGCGTGCACTCGCCCGTGCCGGCGAGCTGGAGACGCTCGTCCGCAGCGAGATTTCGACTCTCGAGCGCGCCTACCAGGGCAATGAGATCCGGATCCGCACCCTGATCGACGAGTTGGTCGCCCAGCGTGAGGCCATCGTCGCGAATGCCGACCGCGTGCGGGGTTCGATCACGGGTGCCCATGAAAACCTCACCCAGGAACTCGAGGTGGCCGGCCGCAATCTCGTGGAGGCCGTGACCTCGGCGGGCACGAAGGCAGCCGAATCACTCGGCTTCAAGGGCGAGCAGATGGCCCAGACGCTGGACCAGATCAGCGACCGCATGCTGAACGAGATGCAAAGCCGTGGGACGGGCCTTGTCGATCGCCTCAGCGCCACGGCGGAGAGCGTCAACGTGCGCCTCGCCACCGCGAGCAACGAGGTCACCGCGCTTCTCGACAAGAAGGGCCTGGAGATCTCGCAGACCATCGAGCAGACCGGGCACAAGCTCAACGCCGGCCTCCAGGAGAGCTCCGTCGAGGTGACGCGCAAGATCGCCGCGACCGGATCCGAGATCGCCGACAGCATCGCCCGCAAGGCGGGCGAGGTGAACGAGACACTGCGGACCACGGGCGAGGCGCTCGGCACGACCCTCGGCGAGCGGGGCGCGGAAGTCAGCCGCCGTATCGAGGAAGTCGGCGCGGGCGTCGCGACGACCATTTCCCAGCAGGGCAGCGAGCTCAACGAGACCATCTCGGTCGCCGGCCAGAAGGTCGCGAGCACTATCGTGCTCCGCGGCACGGAGGTGACGGAGCGCATCGAGGAGGTCGGTCGCGGCGTCACCGAAACCATCGTCGAGCGCGGCGGCACTCTCGCCGATCGCCTCGCCTCCACCGGCGATCGTATCCACGAAACCATCGAGACGAACGGCCGCACGCTTGAAGAGACACTGTCGGTCACGGGCGACCGGGTCGCCAAACTGATCGGCGAGCAGGCAAACGGCGCCCAGGGTGCCTTCGAAGCCAGCGCAAAGCGTTTCGCGGACGATTTCCAGAACCGGACGGCCGAATTCAAAACCGCCATCACCAACCAGACGACGGAAGCGCAGGAACTGCTCAGCGGCACCGGCAATGAAATCGTGCTGGCCGTGGCGGCGCAGGGCTCGCGTGTCAACGACACTCTTGCCCGCAATGCGGAGACTTTGGCACGCACGATCAACGAGCGCAGCCGTAACCTGGACGAGACCCTGCTGCAGCGCCTCGCGGCCTTCGAGGAAAGCATCGAGGCCGGCGGCGGCAAGCTCGCGTCTTCCCTGGAGGGCAGGCTCGCGGCCTTCGAGGCCAGCATCGCGACCGGAGGCGGCAACCTCACCGCGGCTCTCGACGGGCGGCTCGCGGCGTTCCAGTCCGGCATTCAGGACGGCAGCGGCCAGTTGGCGTCCACAATCGAAGAACAGCTGACGGCCCTGTCGAACGCCCTGCACAGCGGCGGCGAGCAGCTGGCCCAGACACTGGCGGGCCGCATCGACACGCTGAAGGCCAGCATCGCGGAAGGTGGACAGCATCTCTCCACCACTCTGGACGGACGCATCACCACCTTCATCAAGAGCGTTCAGGCCGGCACGCAACACCTGTCCGCGACGCTCGACGGCCGCCTGAACGCCTTCAACACGAGCGTCAACACCGGCGGCCAGCAGATCACGGCCTCGCTGGACGAGCGGCTATCCGCCTTTGGCCTGCGCCTCGACGAAGGCAGCAAGCAGCTCGCCAACGCCCTGGACGAACGCCTGGCAGCCCTCAACGGCGGCATCAACGAAGGTGGCGCGCGCCTCGCCGCGACCCTCGACGGACGCCTGGCTGCGCTCAACGCCAGCGTCAACGAGGGCGGGAGCCAGCTTGCCGCAACCCTCGATGAGCGCCTTGCCGCGCTCAATGCCGGCATAAGCTCGGGAAGCGGACAGCTCGCCGCCACCCTGCACGACCATCTGTCGACATTTGGCGACCGCATCAACGGGACGAGCGAACAGCTCGCCGCGACGCTCGATGGACGTCTCGCGTCGTTCAACGCGGCCATCGACACTGGCAGCCACCAGCTTGCGACAGCCATCGACACACGGCTCAGCACCTTCAACAGCCGTATCGACGACGGGGCAAACCGCCTCGCGGACGCGCTCGACACGCGCTTGGCCGTCTTCGGGAACGCGATCGGCGATGGCAGTACCCGTCTGGTCGAGGCCCTCGATGGCAGGCTGGCAACGTTCAACAGCCATATCGAGGACGGCGCAACCCGCCTCGCAGACACCCTCGACACGCGTCTGTCCGTCTTCGGAAATGCGATCGGCGATGGCAGCACTCGCCTGGTCGAGACCCTCGATGGCAGGCTTGCCACGTTCAACAGCCATGTCGAGGACGGCGCAACCCGCCTCGCCGACACCCTCGATATGCGCCTCGCTGTCTTCGGCGACACCATCGGCAAGGGCAGCACGCGCCTCGTTGCAACGCTCGACGACAGGTTGACGGTTTTCAGCAACCGAATCGAGGGCGGCAGCAGCAAGCTCGCCTTGACCCTGGACGAGAGGCTCGCCGCGCTGGACAGCTCGGTCGATCAGGGCAGCGAAAAGCTTGCCGCCGCTCTCGACAGCCGGCTGGCGGCGTTCGGCAATCGGGTTGAGGAAGGCAGCGAAAAGCTCACGACCACGCTCGACGACCGGCTCGCGACCTTCAACACCCGCATCGAGGATGGCACCGGCCGCTTGGCGGAAGCGCTTGACGGACGCCTCGCGGCGTTCAGCACCACCATCCACGGCGGCGGCGACAAGCTAGCCGCGGCGCTGGACGGCCGGCTGCAAGCCTTCGGCGACCTCGTCGAGACCGGGAACAACCAGCTCGCGACGACGCTCGATACAAGGCTGGCCGGCTTTGGCGCCACACTCAGCGACGGCAGCGAAAAGCTCGCCAACACGTTTGACGAGCGCCTGGCTGTGCTGAGCAGCCACATCAAGGACGGCAGCGGCGCACTTACCAGCACCATCGACGAACGGATCTCGACCTTCATCGAGGGGATCGAGGCAGGCAGCTCCCACCTTGCGTCCACGCTGGACGAGCGTCTCTCGGCTTTCGACGGGAGCATCAAGGACGGAAGCAGCGGGCTCGCGACCGCACTCGACGAGCGCATCGCGGCTTTCGCCAAGACCCTGGCGGATGGCGGCGAACACCTCGCGACAACGGTCGAGGCGCGGCTTGCGGCGTTCGACAGCAGCGTCAAGAACGGTGGCGGCCAGCTGCTCCAGCAGCTCCAGCAGCGCCTTTCCGCCTTCGAGACCACGGTGGAGAGCGGCACGGGACGCATCACGACGGCGCTCGACGCGCGTCTGTCGGCCCTCGAGACGACGGTCGAGAGTGGCGCCGGCCGCCTGACCGCCGCGCTCGACGACCGGCTGACCGTGCTGGAAACCAGCCTGGAAAGCGGCAACAATCGTCTCAATTCGACGCTCGAGAACAGGCTCGCGGCCTTTACCGACAGCGTGGTTTCGGGCGGGCGACAGCTCGACACGGTCATTGGCGAGCGCATTGCGGGTTTCGAGGACGTGGTCGACACGCGCTCGCGCTCGCTCGACTTTGCCCTTGCCTCACGCCTCGCGAGCTTCGAGAACCTCGTCAATACCGGTGGGCAGGAGCTCATCGCGACCTTAGGGATGCGTATCGGCAGCCTGCAGGAGCTCATGGAGACACAGGGCCAGAAGCTCGACACGACGCTGACCAACCACATCGGCACGCTGCAGGAGACCGTCGTCATCCACGGCAGCACGCTCGTGGACCGCATCGCGAACGACACCGGCCGCTTCACCGAGGTGGTGGAAGCGCAGCTCACCGCCGTGCGCGACCTGTTCGCGACCCATGGCGAGGAACTCGGAAATGCGCTTGTCGAGCGCAGCCGCACCGCAGCCGAGGTCATGGAGCAGCAGATCGCGGCGATCGAGCAGCGTTCAGCCGCGAAGAGCGGCGAGATCGCGAAGAACCTCGACACGCTCATCACCGGCATCGACGAGGGTCTCGGAGCGCGCGCCAATGCCCTGAGCGAGGCGCTGATCCGCCATACCAGCGGCATCGCCCGCGTCCTCGCCGAGGGCGGACGCGACGTGACTCATGCCTTGCAGGTCAAGGCCGACGAGATCGGCAGCATGGTCTCCGGCAAGAGCGAAGCCCTCACCGAAATCCTCTCGCGCAAGGCGGAGGAGATCAACCAGACGCTCGGCGGCCGTGCCCTGGAGATCGCCTCCACGCTCGACCAGCGCGTCGCGCGCTTCGAGGAACGTGTCGTCGATCGCCTGGATTCTGTCTCGACCACCCTGGACGAGCGGGGTCGCCGCCTCAGCGAAGAGCTGACGCTGCGGTCCGAGGCCATCGACTCGAGCCTCGGCAATCGCATGGCGGAACTGTCATCGCTGTTCGGCGAGAGGGGCACCAACCTCGTTGCCAGCCTTGGCGACCAGGGCGAGGCGATCGCCCGCGAGCTGGCCTCCATCGGCGAGGCCGTTGTCCGCACGCTCGAGGCGCGAGGCCTGTCCGTGGCCGATGCCGTTCGCGAGCGCAGCGAACACATGACCGAACTCTTCGCCGCGTCGAGCGAAGGCCTGCGCCAAGCGATCGACGCGGGTACGAGCCAGTCCATCGAGGCGCTGGTCGCGACCAACGACCGCCTGCGCGGCGAGCTGTCCGGCGTGCTCGGCCGCTTGTCGGAGGCCAACCAGCTGCTGCAGCAGCTCACCGCCGGTGCCAGCACCAATCTCACAAGCGTCGAGGAAGGCCTCGGCCACCGCGTGCGCGAGCTTGAGACCGTGCTCAACACCGTGACCCAGGAGGCGCAGCGTGCCTCAAGCGAGGTGGGCGCGCAGGTGGAGGCTTTGCGCGAAGTGTCGAGCGGATCTGTCCAGACCGCCAACACGCTCGCCCAGCAGCTCGCCAGCCAGGGCCAATCCGTCGCCCAGCTCACGACGGACCACGTCCAGGCGCTGGCGACCGCAGCCTCGACATTGGACAGCGTAGAAACGCGCCTCGGCGCCGCCCTCGAAAAGCGCCGCGCGACGCTGGAGAACCTGCTCGGCGCCGTGGCGGAACGCACTGGCGATATCGAGCAGATCACCGGCTCCTTCAATGCTCTGCTGGCCGATTCCCTGGAAGACGCGCAGAAGAAGGCGCGCCAGATCGGCACGCTCCTGTCCAGCAACGCCGAGTCGACGACGCAAGCGATCACCGAGCAGTTCAACCAGATCCGTGCAACGACCGATCACGAGCGGGAGCAGACCGCCGCGGCGCTGCGCAAGGCCTACGAGCAGGTTCTGAAGGAGATGGGCGAAGGCCTCGGCAAGGCGACCGAGCGCTTCCACGGCATCGCGGATGACATGCGGTCCGTGTCCGGCGAGATCCGCCAGGAGCTCGAGGCAACGCGCCGGGAGCTTCAGCGCGGCATGGTCGAGCTTCCGCGAGAGACGCAGGAAAGCGCCACCGCGATGCGACGCGTGGTGGCCGATCAGATCAAGGCGCTCAACGAATTGACCGATATTGTGTCCCGTCAGGGCCGGTCCCTTGACGTCGCCGAGCCGCGGACGAGCCAGCGCGGGGACGTCAGCCCACGCATGGAAGCGCCCGCCCGCCGCAGCCCTCCCCCTTCGGCCGAAGGCCCGACGCCACGCCCGAGCGGGCCGCCGTCCGCACAGACACGTTCCCCGGCGGCAGCCGTTGCCGATAGCTTCACGGACGCGGCCGCGCGCCTCGTTCCGAGCCGTCGGGAAGACGTTCCCGCTCCGACACCGGCGCCTGCCCCGGGGCGCGATACCAACCAGACGGGCGCCCGGGGCTGGCTGTCCGATCTCCTTGTGCGGGCCTCACGCGATGACGCCACGCCGAAGGATGCCTCCAAGGGCACGGACCTCGCCGCCAAGCTCGTGGAAGCCCCGCCTCCTGCGCCACAGGAACGGGGTGAGCGCTCCCCCCGGCATACAATCGAGCTTCTGGACTCGATCTCGGTCGATATCGCGCGGATGATCGACCACGACGCGGCACTCGAGCTCTGGGAACGGTACAAGCGTGGCGAACGCAACGTGTTCACCCGCCGGTTGTACACGCTACAGGGCCAGCAGACCTTCGAGGAGATCCGGCGGAAATATCGTCGTGACCCGGAGTTCAGGGATACGGTGAACCGCTATATCGAGGAATTCGAGAGGCTGCTCGCCGAGGTGTCACGCAAGGACAGGGATTCGGTCATGACCAAGACCTACCTGACCTCGGAGACCGGCAAGGTCTATACGATGCTCGCCCATGCCACCGGACGTTTCGACTGATACGATGACGACGTAAAAAAGCGGGCCCGATCAACAGGATCGGGCCCGCTTTTGATTCAGATGCTGCGCAGCGCCGCCCACGAGCACGCTGTACCTCGGGATTTCGCGGCTTTCGTTGAATCAATTTCTGAAGACCTTGGAGCCGGGCCTTCCTCCGATCCCGTTTCACGCAGGCGGGCATCCTCTCCGGCGAAGGCCCCAAACCGCCTTCGGCGAAGGCCCAAGGCCGCGCGACCGATCCGAAAAAGAATCCGCGATCAGCGGGATACCCGTATTTCCGGAATCAGAATAGGAGGCCCGGAGCGGGACCGGGTACGCCGCGAGGGGCGTTATGGGACGCACGCTGACGGATCGCGCGCCCGATCGAGAGGCGCGTCCGGAAGGCGCGCGCACGCCTGCTTACCGATGAGCCCTCAGGCCGCGAGATTTCAGGAGCGCGAAGAGCGCGCGGGCCGGATCAGGCCCAGCGCACGATATCCCTGAGGACGACACCCAGCGCCTCGTTCAGCGCCGCCGCGCCCGCCGGGCCGGACAAGGTGCCAGTGGTCGGTACCTTGGCGGTGAAGATCCGGGCGGATATCACCTGCCCTGTCGCGGCATCGATGACGCGCGCGGCGATCTGTACGACAGCCTCGCCAGTGCCAGCCGTGATGTAGAACTGGCGCAACTCCGTCGCCAGCTGGAAGGCGGCGATGGTGCCATCTCCCGGCCGCCCCACCCGGCGTAACTGTCCGGCATTCGCGAAGGTCTCGATCAGCCGGGTCTGCACGAGGGCCGGCAACCTGTCGCTCCACTGGGCACCGGTCAGGCTTGAGACGGCCCCCGCCTTGTCGTGGACGACGATCTGCTGACTGTTGAGCGTCTCGAGCGCGACCGGCTCGGTCACGGCGAGCTGGCGTCCACCACGCGCGCTCAAACCACTGCTCGGCGCGGTGAGATCAAAGGTTGGCGGCGGCGGCGAGGCGCAGGCGCTCAAACCGAGGGTCACCATCAACGACAAGGCTCGGAAGGACCAGCCGCGCCTGTCCACGGACCGACCCCGGGTACTGCCGCCGCGCGGCTCGCTCGCAGAACCCATCATAACGTCTCCAGAGCGCTGGTGTAGTGAAGGGAAGCGGCCCATCAGCGCGGGCCGCTATAGGCTGGCAAATTCGGCTTGGCGCCGAAGATGAACTGCTGGGGATTCCGCTGCACACTCTGCAGGGTGCGATTGAGGTCGTTGAGCGTGCGGCGCGCATCGCCCGTCAAAGCCTCGACGTTACCGAGGCCAGGGCCGGTAAAGCGCTTGATGCCCGCGGTGATCTCGGCTGTTCGCGCGTCGAGGTTGGTGGCGAGTGTGCGGATGGCCCGCGCGGCCTCGGCGACCTGGTCAAACGCGCCCTTGCCGTCGGGAGAACTCAGCAGTCCCTGCGCCGATTTCAGCACGCCTTCGACCTGGTCGGCCGCGCGGTCCAGCTTGGCAGTCAGCGAATTTACGTTGCGCAGGATCGTCTGTACATCGCCGGCGTTGTCGCCTAGAGCGGCGGTGAACCGGTCGACGTTGTTGACGATATCGGAGATCTTCCTCGTATCGACAGCCTTGATCGCCGCCTCGAGACTGGTCGACAGTCCCGACAGGCTCTTCGCCGTTTCTCCGGCGCTCGACAGAAGCTGGTTGACGCTGTCGGAATTGTCGCCAAGGGCCTGGGAGAACTTCTCGACATTGCGGACCGTGTTGGCGATTGGCGTTTGCGCATCGCCCACGACGCTGTCGATCTTGTTCAGCACGTCATCAGCGCGCCGAGCCAGCCGCTGGGCGGTTTCCAGGAGATCCTGGAAGTCCGACCGGTCGGCGTAGATCGTCGGCATGGGCTGGCCGGCGGACGCCACCAACGGCGGCGCCTTGGGATCTCCACCCGTCATCTGGATGGAGGCAACCCCCGTCAAACCCTGGTATTCAAGGCGTGCCTTGGTATCGGAATTGATCGGGATGCCGGAATCGACGTCGACGATGGCGACCACATGGCGTGGATCTTCCGGCAGCAGGCTGATGCTGCGCACTTCACCAACCCTGAGGCCGTTGAAAAGCACCGAGGCGCCACGAGAAAGGCCGGACACGGAACCTGTGAAGACCACCCGATAGGATTCCCGCGTACCGCCGCTGCCCAACGCCGCGAACCAGTAAACGAACAGGAACGCGCCTGTGACGACAGCAAGCGTAAAGAGACCGATCAGAGCGTAGTTGGCACGTGTTTCCATGGCTTGCTAACTATCACCCATCACTGCGCGCGCTCTCTTGCCATGGAAATATGCCTTCACCCAGGCATTGTCAGATGCCAGCATAGCCTCGATTGACCCTTGAGCGATGATACGTCCTTCGCCCAGTGCTGCAATCCTGTCGCATACCGAATGAAGACTGTCGAGGTCGTGGGTTACCATGAAGACGGTCAAGCCCAGCGTCTTCTGCAAGGTCGCGATCAAATCATCGAACTCGCCCGCGCCGATCGGATCGAGACCGGAGGTCGGTTCGTCGAGGAAGACGATCTCTGGATCGAGCGCCAGAGCGCGCGCCAAGGCTGCACGTTTGATCATGCCGCCGGAAAGGTCGGACGGGTATTTATCCGCGGCATCAGGCTTCAGGCCGACCATCTCGATCTTCAGCATGGCCAGCTCATCCAGCAAGCGTTCCGACATGTTGAGATATTCCCGCATCGGCACCTGGATGTTCTGCTTGACGGTCAGAGCCGAGAAGAGGGCCCCTTGCTGGAAGAGAACCCCCCATCGCCTCTCCACAGCGCGACGTGAATCATCGCTGAGTTCATCGAGATTCTCGCCGAAAACCTCGATGGTCCCGTGGCGCTTGCGAACCAACCCGAGGATGGTGCGGGTCAACACGGACTTGCCCATACCCGAGGCGCCAACGAACCCAAGAATCTCGCCGCGATACACATCGAGGTCCAGGCCCTTCATGATGGTCTTCTCGCCAAAGCCGACCTCCAGGTCGCGGACCCGGATAACAACCTCGCGATTGGGCTCTGTGGCATGGCCATCCGCCGCGTCGGCATAGCCCGGCTCAGGCGATCCGCCGTTGGCTGGTGCGAGCTGCTGGTCCATGTGCGCCTCAGAAGCGGATCGCGGCGAAGAACATCGCGAACAGGCCGTCCACGACGATCACCATGAAAATTGACTTCACGACCGCGGCCGTGACCTGCCGGCCGAGAGATTCAGCCGATCCCGCGACGGCCAGCCCTTCAAGGGAAGCGATCAGGCCGATGACAAGCGCCATGAACGGCGCCTTGATCATGCCGACGAGGAAAGTGTTGAAATCGATGGCCGACTGCAGGCGGGCCAGATAGATCTCGGGGCTGATGCCACCGTAGATCCACGCCACCAATCCGCCACCGAACAGCGCCGCCATCTCCGAGATGAAGGTGAGCAGCGGCAGCCCGATGATCAAGGCGAGAACCCGCGGGATGATCAAAACCTCGATGGGATCGAGGCCCATCACGCGCAAGGCATCCACCTCCTCGCGCATTTTCATCGAGCCGATTTCCGCCGTGAAGGCGCTGCCCGAGCGGCCGGCCACCATGATCGACGTGAGCAGCACGCCGAGTTCGCGCAGCACCAGAATGCCGACCAGGTCCACCACGAAGGTGACTGCGCCGAAGCGTTGCAGCTGGAAAATGCCCTGCTGGGCAATGATGCAACCCACAAGAAAGGAAATAAGCGCGATGATCGGCACGCCCCTGAAGGCCACCTGCTCGAGCTGATTGACAAGGGACGTCAAGCGGAAGCGCTTCGGGTTCGCGAAAACCCGCGCGAGCCCGGCCGTCGTTTCGCCAAGAAAACTGATGCCGCGCGCCATGTCCCGCCCGGCATTGACGACAGCCTCGCCGACTTCCGCCAGAAAGTCGACGAGCCTGGACTTCCGACGTTTTGTTAATTCATTGCCGCTACGGTAGGCGATCTCATTGAGGAGAATGCTCTGCTCAGGACGCGCGCCTACGAAATCGGCGTGCAAGCCGCGATCGCCTAGCTCATGGCGCGTGCGATCGAGCACCCAGGCACCGAGCGTATCGAGGCGCTGGATCCCTGAAATGTCGAGGATGACGCGCCCCGCACCCTGACTTGCGTCAAGCAGGGTCTGCGCCTCTTTCTCGACAGCGGCCGCGTAAGGTGCCGTCCAAAGCCCGGAGAGGGTCGCCCTAATTTCGCTACCAGCCTCTTCGGTCGCGGCGGTGGGTCCTGCGTTCATGCACCTGTCTTGCCAGCTGACGTCCACACCCGGCGGACGTCGCGATTCCCGTATACGGCACTGCAATCACCGATACCGGCGATACCCGTCGATGTCGAGCAAACCCATGCCGTACCGTTGGAATAAGTGATAAAGCTGCATCGTTGCAACATCACGGCGAAAGCCGCGCCTGTCATATCCGGATCCACCAGAAGGCCTGTCATGTCGCGCCGTCTTACCGTCGCCATCGAACGCTTCCCCATTGCGGGGAAATTTGTCATCTCACGCGGCGCCCGCACGGAAGCGGTCGTCGTGACGGCGACAATCAGCGACGGGGACCATAGCGGACGTGGAGAATGCGTGCCCTACGCCCGCTACGGAGAGAGCGTCGACGGCGTCGCGGCCACCATCGAAAGCCAGCGCGCCGCCATTGAGAACGGCCTCGACCGTCAAGGCCTTGGCGAAACGCTGCCGGCAGGCGCCGCGCGCAATGCGCTGGACTGCGCCCTGTGGGACCTCGAGGCCAAGATGACCGGGGTTCCGGCCCATGTGCTCGCGGGGATCACGCGCGTTCCTCGCGCCACGACGGCCTACACCATCAGCCTGGACACACCGCAGGCCATGGGCGAAGCCGCCGCGCGCAGCGGGCGGCCTATCCTCAAGATCAAGCTTGGCGGCGTCGGAGACCCCGCGCGCATCGCTGCCGTCCGGACGGCGGCGCCTGACGCGGTCGTCATCGCCGATGCCAATGAGGCTTGGACACCCGAGACGCTGGCCGAGAACCTCGCGGCTTGCCGGCGTGCTGACGTCGCGCTGGTCGAGCAGCCCCTGCCGGCGGGCGAGGATCACCATCTCGCCGCCCATCGCGGCATCATCCCGCTCGGCGCCGACGAAAGCCTGCACACGCGGGACGACCTCGCACGACTGGCGGGGTTCTATGACGTCCTCAACGTCAAGCTCGACAAGACAGGGGGGCTGACAGAGGCGCTGGCCCTCGTCGCCGAGGCCGAGGCCAGGGGCTTCGGAATCATGGTGGGCTGCATGGTCGGCACCTCCCTTGCCATGGCCCCCGCCATGCTCCTCACGCCAAAGGCACGTTTCGTCGATCTCGACGGCCCGCTCCTCCTCGCCGAGGATCGGGCGTGCGGCCTTCTCTATGAAGGCAGCGTCGTCAGCCCTCCGACGCGGGAACTCTGGGGGTGAGGAAAAATCCGGTTCCGCCCTCACCGTAAAAGGATCCTTTACGCTGACGCCCGTATCGTCGGGTCGAATGAGCCTGCATGCCTGCTGGCCCAACGACCTGAGCACCATATGCTGACATCCGAAGCCAGTCCCATCGAGTCGTCGCCGACCTACGATGCAATCGCCCGGGCGCTCACCGAGACCGAGCGTGGACGCTGGTTTCTGGCGGAGTATGTGCGCCGCCAGCGCCATGCCGATCTCCAGTCCCTGATCGACGCGTTGAGCCGCCTTCAGGGCAGCAGTCGCCGCGCTGACCATGCGGATACAAGGGACGACGATCGTGACCGGCAGCGCTTCCGCCTCGTTCAGATCCAGCGTCTGATCGAGCGCACGCGTATCGAGATCGCGCTTGCGCCGGGAAGCCAGCCCGCGCTCGACCGGGAGGCTAGCGAAGACCCGTTCACGGCTTTGGCGCGCGCGCAGGACAAGACCACGGCCGCCGTCATCGATGCCGCCGAGCTGATTCAGGAAATGGCCTGGAGCAAGACGTCGGCCGGAAAGTCGCACGACGATATCGCCAATAGCGCGGTGCGGGATCGCCTGACGAGCCTCTACGCCGTCGCCGCGAACAGCATGGCGATCAGCGAACGCTTCCGCCTGCTGGCGCGTCTGATGGACCAGATCGAGCAGCGGCTGTCGAAAGCCGTCGAGGCCTGTGACGCCGGGCCGGTGCCCGAGGCTGCCGCACTCCGAGAGCCAGCCATCGCGCCGGACCTGCCACAGACGGTGCGGCTCGTCGTCAATAACGCGGAACAGGCCGCCAGCCAGCAGACAGTCATGCACAACACCGCCAGCATTCGCGAACAATTGGAAGCGCTTGTGGCGCGGCAGGCGTCCGCACTGCAGAGGGGATCTCGCAAGCCCATTCGCTCTCCCGGTGATATTCTGGCCGGCCTCACGACCATGAGCGCCTCGGAAAAGCTTCGCCGGTTCACTTAAAGCATTTCCGAGCGGAGCGGGCAGCCGCTCGCGAAGACGATGCTCGGAAATGAAGGACCTGGAACCAGGCGCCGGGCCGCTTCAGGACGCGATGGCGAAGGCCCCGTCACCGCCGCCTGTTGCGGCGCCATGCGCCAGGCGGATGTTGTCAAGGAATTGGCGCGCGCTGGCCTGCCAGGTGAAGGTGAGACCATAGGCCCGGCAGCGCGCGCCGGGGATCTCCAGCGCCGCGAGGGCAGCCTTTCCGAGATCATGGTCCAGCACGCCGCATTGCGATGGGCCGATGACATCGATCGGCCCCGCGACCGGAAGGGCCGCCACCGGCAGTCCGCTCGCCAGCGCCTCCAGAAGCACGATGCCGAAGGTATCCGTCGCGCTGGGGAACACGAAGACATCCGCGACCGAATAGACCTCCGCGAGCGCCTTGCCCGTGAGGCTTCCGAGGAAGCGTGTTTCAGGATAGGTCGCCTGCAAGGCGGGCCGGGCCGGGCCATCCCCGACCACCACCTTTGTTCCTGGCAGGTCGAGCTTCAGAAAGGCCTCGATGTTCTTGTCGACGGCAACGCGGCCGACATACAAGAAGACCGGCCCCGCGAAAGGCCGTGGAGCATCGGGACGGGGCCGGAACAGCGATGCGTCGACACCACGCGACCAACGCATCAGCGGGCCAAAGCCCCTGGCGGCGAGTTCCCGCTCGATCGTACCCGTGCTGACCATGATGCCGGCGCCGGCGTTGTGAAAACGCCGGAGCGCGGCATAGCTCCAATCCGTCGGCACCGGCAGGCGCGCCGCGAGATATTCGGGGAAGCGTGTGTGATAGCTCGTCGTGAAGGACTGGCCTTCTCTCAGACAGGCGCGTCGCGCGGCGAGCCCGATTGGCCCCTCTGTCGCGATATGCACGAAGTCAGGCTTGAACGCGGCCATCTTGCGCCTGACCGAAGAGGCAAAGGTGATCGCCAGCCTGATCTCCGGATAGCTCGGCATCGGCCAGGTCCGAAACATGTCGGGCGTGAGGAACACGATCTCCGCGCCGAGTTCAGGCGCCTCCCGCGCCACATTCTCCAACGAGCGCACGACGCCGTTGATTTGCGGGTGCCAGGCATCCGTGGCGACGAGCACGCGCATCAGGCAGCCACCTCCTGGAGGGGAACGACAGCGTTCGGCTCCCGCGAGCGTCCCCAGTGCACGATCTCGAAACGGCCATCGTAGTGCTCGACCAGCGCCGTGCAGGATTCCACCCAGTCACCGGTATTGATGTAGCGGACGCCGTAGTCGTCGTGCATCGTGGCGTGGTGTATATGGCCGCAGATAACGCCGTCGGCCTCATGGCGGCGCGCCTCCGAGGCGAGCAACTCCTCGAAGCGACCGATGTAGTTCACCGCGTTCTTCACCTTGAGCTTTGCCCAGGAGGACAGCGACCAGTAGGTCAGGCCGAGGCGGCGGCGCGCGACGTTGAGATAGGTGTTCACGAAGAGAGCGAAGCCATAGGCGCGGTCGCCAAAGAAAGCGAGCCAGCGGGCGTGGCGCACCACCATGTCAAATTGATCGCCATGCGTCACAAGATATCGGCTGCCATCGGCGGCCTCATGGATCGCATATTCCATGATCAACACGCCGCCGAAGTTAGATCCAACGTAATCACGAAGAAATTCGTCATGATTACCTGGAATATAAATGATCTGGCAGCCCTTGCGTGCCTTGCGAAGCATCTTTTGGACAACGTCGTTGTGCGCCTGCGGCCAGTACCACTTCTGCCTCAGCCGCCAGCCGTCGACCATGTCGCCGACCAGGTAGATCGTATCGGCGTCGTGGAACCGCAGGAAATCAAGCAAAAGATCCGCCTGGCATCCCTTGGTACCGAGATGCACATCAGAAATGAACAGGGCTTTCGTTCGCACCACGTCGTTCCGCAAGGCTCCGGCCTTCCGCGTCAGCTTGCTCGGAGCACGGCGCACATCCGGCCGTGCGGGCTATCAAAAACCTGATTCCGATTGCAGTTTCGTGACGCAGGCTCGCGTTGGGGCCTAGACACGGGAAATCCCGCCTCGTCCAGATGATGGCAAGATTATGACTTAATATTGGCAATGTTAACAAGGATAAACCATATTTCTTCTTGCAATCACAGTAGATCGATTAATTTCCTCTTAAAAGTAACTTGAGGAAATACACACCGTCGCGCCGGACGCATAGCTGACCTGCTGCTTTCGATATTGGCTCGAAATGGGTTGCCCAGTATGAAGGCAGCAGCTGCACTAATCTGGTCCCCCGCCGTGAACCCCCTCCTAGGTATATCGCTCAAGGTCGTATCAGCTCTGTTTTTCACGCTGATGGCCGCGGGCATCAAAACTGTCGGTCAGGATTTCCCGACCGGCCAGATCGTCTTTTTCCGTTCGTTCTTCACGATCCTGCCGCTTCTGGTGTGGCTCGGCTTCCGCCGCGAGATCGTGGCATCGATGCGAACGAAGAACATTGGCGGTCACGTCAAGCGCGGGCTGATCGGCGGTTGCGGCATGTTTTTGGGCTTTGCGGCTCTCGCCAAGCTGCCGCTTTCTGATGCAATCGCCATCGGCTATATCGCACCCCTGCTGGTGGTCGTCCTGGCGGCGATCTTCCTCAGGGAGAAGGTGCAGGCTTATCGCTGGCTCGCGGTCTTCATCGGCTTCATCGGCGTTCTGGTGATGTTGACCCCGCATGTCGCTTCGAGCGCGCTGATGTCCGGAGCGGCTTCCCCGGCCATTACCATCGGCCTTATGTTCGCCCTCTTCGCCGCGCTCTGCAACGCCAGCACGACCATCGAGGTGCGCAAGCTCGTCAACACCGAGCGCACCGGCTCCATCGTGTTCTATTTTGTGGTTCTGATGAGCACGCTCGGACTAGCCACGATCGTGCTCGGCAACTGGGTCATGCCTTCGCCGCGTGAATTCGCCCTGTTCGTCGGCATCGGCGTCATGGGGGGCATTGGCCAGATCCTGCTCACCATGAGCTACAAGCATGCCGATACGTCGCTGATCGCGCCCTTCGAATACACCACGATGATCTGGGCCTGCCTTATCGGCTGGTTCCTCTTCGAGGAATTGCCCGTTCCCGCGGTCGTCTTTGGATCGGGCATCATCATCGCCTCTGGCGTGTTCCTGGTGTGGCGTCAGCATCATCACAGCTACGCCGAGCGCGCGGCGCGCAAGGCCGGCCCCACCCATACCGTTTGAGCTGACCTCCTCGCTCAACCGACTTGAGGCCGCGACGGGGCATCCATCGCGGCCTTTTTTCATGCCCGCCATCGATCCGTCCACGGTCCACCGCCGACCGGAATCGGGCGCGACGAGCCCCCGCACCACCCGCGACGGCTTGCCGAAGTGCCATCTTCTTGCCAAGGCGCCATCTTCTTGCCATGACCGCCCATTGCGATCCTCCCCGTCGGGGATTACCTCGCAGGAACGACGTGGGCACCGGCAGCAATGAGGGTAGTGATGCCACAAGTTGACCTTCGCGTTTACGCGATCCTCGATCCCAAGCGCACGAAGGATCGCTCCTTGCCGGAACTCGCCCGAGCGGCCGTGAATGGTGGCGCCACCCTGCTGCAGTACCGGGACAAGGACGGTGAAACCCGCCGTCTCGTGGAGACCGCCCGCGCCATCCGCGCCGCGGTTGCGGGTTCCGGCGTACCGCTTCTGATCAACGACCGTATCGATGTCGCGCTCGCGGCGGAGGCCGAGGGTGTTCATGTCGGCCAGACCGATATGGCGGTTGCGGATGCGCGACGCCTCCTCGGCCCCGAAGCGATCATCGGTCTGACGCTCAAGACCGAAGCGGATGCGCGCGGGATGGAGGGGCAGCCACTCGACTACGGCTGTATCGGCGGCGTATTCGAGACCTTCAGCAAGGCCAATCCTGAATTGCCGCTTGGCGCGCGCGGCTTCGCGAAAGTCGCGGCGGTCGCTCGCGCCGCGGCTCCGGACAAGCCGGTCGGCGCCATCGCCGGCATCGACGTGTCCAACGCCGCCGCGGTCATCGCCGCTGGCGCTGACGGCGTCGCGATGATATCCGCGCTGTTCATGCAAGAGGATATCGCAGCCGCCACGGCCCGGCTGCGCGCCATCGTCGATGAGGCGCTCGCCGCGCGTGGGCGTCCGGCCTGAGGGTTGGCCAAGAGGCCTGCATGGCGAAGGGGCCTGCATGGCGAAAGGGCTTGGCGCGGCGAAGAGGAGCCCTGGTGCTGAGCTCCAGCGCCGCAATTCCGGTACAACCGGCGAAGTGACCTAATGGGAGTTGATTTGATGACACCGATCGCGGTCACGATTGCCGGCTCCGATTCCGGCGGCGGCGCGGGTATCCAGGCCGACCTCAAGACCTTCTCGGCGCTCGGTGTCTATGGCGCCAGCGTCATTGCCGCACTTACGGCCCAGAATACCCATGGCGTGAGCGGCATCCACGACATCCCACCAGAGTTCGTGACCGCGCAGATGGATGCCGTTTTTTCGGATCTCGCCGTCGCCGCGGTGAAGATCGGCATGCTGTCGCAAGCCAGCGTCATCGAGGCCGTCGCGGACGGGCTGGTGCGACATGGCCAGCGGCAGGTGGTGCTGGATCCGGTCATGGTGGCGACCAGCGGCGACCGGCTGCTGGCGGCAGACGCCATTACGGCACTGCGCCGGAGCCTTATCCCGCGCGCTCGGATCATCACGCCGAACCTGCCCGAAGCGGCAGCCCTCGTGGACAGGCCGATCGCGCGCGACGAGGACGAGATTATCGAGCAAGGCCGGCTCATTCTCGCGCTCGGCACCGAAGCCGTCCTGATCAAGGGCGGCCATGGCGATGGCCCCGAAAGCACCGATCTCCTGCTCGACGGCAAGGAGGTGCATCGCTTCAGCGCGCCGCGCATCGCAAGCCGCAACACCCACGGCACCGGCTGCACCCTGTCGTCAGCCGTCGCGGCGGGAATAGCCAAGGGGCTCGATCTCAAGACCGCCGTCAGCGCGGCCAAAGCCTATGTCACGGCGGCACTCGCGGCCGCCGACCAGCTCACCATCGGCTCCGGTCACGGCCCTGTCCATCACTTTCACCGGTGGTGGACGAACAAGGCTTGATTGATCAGCACGACACGGTCACATTGCGTCCGTCATAGCAAACGCTTGTTCGCTATTCCGAAATCATGAGGCAGGTTGATGGCCGTCGAGGGCAAGGATCGCACGCGAGAAATGGAAGCTGGCGCGCAGCTCTTGTCCGGCCAACTCGGCAAGACGGTGCAGCGGCTCCGCAAGGCCTATAATCTGTCGCTGTCGGAACTTGCGGAGCAATCAGGCGTCGCGAAATCAATCATCAGCCAGATCGAACGCAATGAGACCAATCCGACGCTCGCGACGATCTGGCGCCTGAGCCAGGCGCTTGATGTCTCGATCGAGCGAGTCCTCGCGTCCGGCGACGACGAGCCCTTCATCGAGAAATCATCACGGGCCGATACCCCTATCCTCGTCTCCGACGACGGCCGCATGCGCCTCGCGATCATCGGCTGGATCAAGACCGTCGAATGGCTCCAATGGTACGACATCCAGGCGGAGCCGGGCGCGGTGCTCGACTCGGATGCCCATCAACGGGGATCGATCGAATGCCTGTCCGTTCTCGACGGTGAATTCACGGTCGAAGTCGCGGGCATCCTCCAGTCTGCCCGTGCCGGCGAGAGCCTGCGCTACCGTTGCGATCGCCCGCATACAGTGCGCTGCACGAGCGACGGCCCGGCCCGCGCGGTCATGGTCTGCATCCTCAAAGCGGCGGTGATGGACTAGGCCGACGAAGCGACGCCTTGGTCTGGGAACGCCACGTTCGCAAAAAGTCAGTGCGCAAAAAGTCAGTTCGCCCTTGGGGTCGCCGTCCGTGGCGGCAACGACAGGATGTACTCCGCCATCGCTTCGCGATCCTCAGGGCTGAGCTGTGAAGTTCCGGCAACGACGGCCGCCATACTGCCGCCGACCGAATCGAAGGTCGGGGTGAAGCCCGTGGTCAGAAGCTCGACCAGTTCCTCCTTCGACCATTTCCCGATGCCCGTCGCCTCATCCGATGTAATATTGGGGACATAGCCACGCCCCTCCGGATTGGGCCCGCCCGCGAAGCGGCGATCGGGGATGATGCCGCCGAGCGCGTCCCTCGGGCTGTGGCACTCGGCGCAATGCGCGACGCCTTCCACGAGATAGGCCCCTCTGTTCCAGGAGGCGCTTTGCGCCGGATCGGGCTTGAACACCTCTCCGTCGAGATAGAGGACTTTCCAGAGGCCGATGCCGCGCCTGATGGCGAACGGGAACTTGAGCTCGTGGCCGGGAGCCCGTCCTTCAACCGCCGGCAGGCTCTTGATGAAGGCGAAGAGATCGCGCAGATCGCGCGCCGTCATCCGCTGAAATGAGGCATAGGGAAACGCGGGATAGAGGTGCTGGCCATCGGGCCCCTCCCCCGCGTGCATCGCCCGGGCGAACTGCTCGACCGTCCAGTTGCCGATGCCATCCCGGGTATCGGGCGAGATATTGGGCACATGAAACGTGCCGAAGTCAGACGTCAACGCGAGCCCGCCGCCGAGCCGCAGCTTGTCATCCTGCCCGGGCGTCGCATGGCAGCCCATGCAATCGCCAGCCATGAATAGCGCGCGGCCATTGTCGAGGTTTGGCGCATCCGTCGGGATGGGGCCTATATCCTGGGATTGCCAGCGCGGACTCGTCAGGCCCCAGAAACCGGCCGCACCGATGATCGCAAGCAGGATCAGACCGCTCAGAAGCCGCTTCATGGGCAATCCCCAACAGGTGTGGCGCCCGGGAGATTACCCCCCGAGCCCGTCGACAGTCGAGATAGGCTGCCGCCCTCGCCCGCGCGACCTGATGGCGGCAATGCCCAGCCAGGACGGCGGCTCCGCGTCAGTTCTGCTTGACGCGGAAGCCTTCGTGACAGGCGCCACAGCTGCGCCCGATCGCGGAAAAGGCGACCTTGAAGGTCTCCAGGTCCTTTGTCTCGGCCAAACCTTTGCGGGCCTCGTCGCCGAATTTGGCGAGCGCGGCGTCGAAGCCGGCGCGGTCCTCCCAAATCTTCGGCGAGGCCGCGGTCTTGCCCGTCTTCGAGCTATCGGGGAACAGCTTGCCGAAATTATCGGCCGTATGGATATAGGTGTTGAAGACCTGCTGGGCCTTTGCGAGATCGAAAGGCTCCTGCCCTCGGACCATGCCGGCGCCGATACGCGAGGCTTGCCCGTTGTCCTTCATCTCCTGCTGCCGCTCGGCGATCGGATCCGTCTGTGCAATCCCGGCAGTCACTCCGAGCACCAGACCCATAGCAACCAAAACACTTCGAATCATGAGCTTTTCCCGTACGATACGGACCACCGCTCATGATTAACATTGAATTGGACGTATTCTAATGACGACCTTGTGAGAATACGTCACAGCCGCAAGGTGCGGCATTTAAGCCGCAGCGGCGTCGGCCTCCGCCAGGGCCGCGTAGATCCGATCCGGCGTCGCCGGCATGTCGATATGCATGATGCCTGTGGCCCGGTGCAACGCATCCACGACCGCGTTGATAACCGCCGGGCAGGCGCCGATGGCGCCGGCTTCGCCCGCTCCCTTCATGCCCAGTGCGTTGGTAGTCGACGGCACATTCCGTGTCGTAAAGGAGAATGATGGAATGAGATCCGCGCGTGGGACGCCGTAATCCATCAGTGACGCGGTGATGAGCTGGCCGTCCGCATCGAATAGCGTGCGCTCCAGGAGCGCCTGCCCGATCCCCTGCGCCGCGCCACCATGAACCTGCCCGGCGAGGAGAAGAGGGTTCATCGCCCGGCCGAAGTCGTCGACCACGGTGTAGCGCTGGATGGCGACGACACCGGTGTCGGGATCGATTTCCACCTCACAGATATGGCTGCCGTTGGGATAGGTCGGTTCAGGCGGCGTCCATGCCTCCGCCGATGTAACAGCGGCCGGCGTGGCGGAGGGAAGTGCCGCGACCTCGCTCAAGGTCATCGCGCGATCCGTGCCGGCGATATGGATCCGTCCATCCTCGATCTCGAGATCCGCGACGCCCGCCTCCAAGGCCTCAGCGGCCAGACGCTTGAGCTTGTCCGCGAGATCGCCGCCGGCTTGCGCGAGCGCCGCGCCGCCCACCGGGATTGAACGCGAGCCGCCCGTGCCGCTGCCTGTGGCGATGGCGTCGGTATCTCCCTGAAGCACCGACACCTGTTCCAGGGGGACGTCGAAATGCTCGGAAACGATCTGCGCATAGGCCGTGGCGTGGCCCTGGCCATTCGATTGCGTGCCGATCTTCACCGTGAAGGAACCGTCCTTGTTGAGGCTCACGGTCGACGATTCGGCGCCGCCACCTGAGCAGGCCTCGATGTAAGTGGCGAGCCCGATCCCGCGCAGGAGCCCCGCGCGCCGGGAGGCCTTCACCCTGTCCTTGAAGCCGGCCCAGTCGGCATTCTCCATCGCCTGACGCATATGCCCCTCGAACTCACCGGTGTCATAGAGACGTCCCGTCTGCGTCCGATGCGGCATGGCCGAAGGCTTGATGAAGTTGAGCGCTCTGATCTTGTCCGGCGTCGACCCGATGCTGCGCGCGATATGATCGACGAGGCGCTCTATCATATAGGCCGCTTCGGGCCTTCCAGCGCCGCGATAGGCATCGACCGGCGTGGTGTTGGTATAGACACCGCGCACGCGGCTGAAAAAGGCCGGAATATCGTAGCATCCCGGTGACATGCGGACGCCTTCCGTGGGGATATAGGGCGCATATTGGGAGAGATAGGCGCCGATATCGGCGCGCAGATCGACCTTGAGGGCAAGGAAACGACCCTTCTTGTCCAGCGCCATCTCGGCCCGCGTCGCATTCGCCCGCCCATGGGTATCAGCCAGGAAATGCTCCCCTCGGCCGGCGACCCAACGCACGGGACGCCCGAGCCGCTGCGCCGCCACGGCGCACAGGGGATATTCGCGATACATGAAGATCTTAGTGCCGAAGCCACCGCCCACATCAGGCGTTATCACGCGGATGCGCGCCGGATCGACCTTCAGCAGATTTTTCGCGAGATTGTCGCGAATATCATGGCTGCCCTGGCTGCCAAGTGTGATCGTCCAGCGGCCATCCGCCCTGTCGTATTCGGCAAGGCACGCGCGCGTCTCCAGATAGTTGGAAACGAGGCGGTTGTTGACGATGTCCAGGCTGACGACCCGATCCGCCTTGGCGAAGATCGCGTCGACCGCCGCTTCATCGCCGATCTTCGTCTCGAAAGCGACATTGCTGCCGAGCTCCGTCCTGACGAGAGCGGCGCCCTCCGCCAACGAGGCGTCGATATCGACAGCAGCGGGCAGCGGCTCCCAATCGACGGCGATCGCCTCGGCCGCTTCCTGCGCATGAAGCTCGGTCTCGGCCACGACGAAGGCGATCGCGTCGCCCACATGCAACGCCACGTTCCGTGCGAGCACTGGATAGGAGGTGCGGTTAAGCGGCGAGCCATCGTAGTTCGTGACGCTGGCGAGGCATTGCAACTCGCCAATATCGGCGATGTCCGCCGCGGTCAGGATGGCGAGCACACCAGGCATGGCGCGCGCAGTTTCGAGATCGTCGAAGCTGAACCGCGCATGGGCATGGGGGCTGCGCAGAACCACCGCGTGCGCCGTCTCCGCCGGCAGGATATCCGACGTATAGGTTCCCACGCCCGTAATGAAGCGGAGGTCTTCGAGGCGTCGGGCAGGTTGTCCAATACCGAACTTTCGTGCCGTCATAGCCTCTTCCTCCTATCGCTTCATGCGTGCGTCGATGCGGTTGGTTCCTCGGAGACCGTATTTCTCGCCGGCCGCAGCCACAAGCTGAGCGACCTTAGGACGACGTAGAAGACCGGGGTGAGGAACAAACCAAAGAATGTCACACCGGTCATGCCGAACACAACCGCCGTGCCGAGCGCCTGGCGCATTTCTGCACCCGGACCTTGCGCGATCGCCAGCGGAATCACGCCGAGGATGAAGGCGAAAGCCGTCATCAGGATCGGCCGCAAGCGCAGGCGGCAGGCCTCGACGACCGCGGCCACCGGTCCATTGCCGTGATTCTCCGACTGCCGCGCGAACTCGACGATCAGAATCGCGTTCTTGGCCGCCAGGCCGACCAGGACCACGAAACCGATCTGCGTCAGAATATTATTGTCCATGCCGCGCAGCATCACACCCACGAGCGCCGACAGCACCGCCAGTGGCACGATGAGCACAATGGCCAGCGGCAATGTCCAGCTTTCATACTGCGCAGCCAGCACCAGGAACACGAACAGCACGGCGAGCGCGAAGATGAAGATGGCCGTGTTACCCGCCTGCTGCTCCTGGAACGCGATGTCGGTCCACTCGTAGCTGATGCCGGGTGGCAGGAGCTCGCCCGCGATGCGCTCCATGGCGGCGATGCCGGCGCCCGAGGACACGGCCGGCGCCGTGTCACCCTGGATCGGCACGCTTGTGTACATATTGTAGCGCTGGATCAGGTTCGGGCCGGCCACATTGCTGACCTCGACCAGCGAGCCAAGCGGGACGAGACCACCCGAACCGTTACGGACCTGGAGGCGAGAAATCTGGTCTGTCTCGATACGGAAACGCGCGTCGGCCTGGGCGCGCACCTGGTAGATGCGGCCGAAGGCATTGAAGTCGTTCACGTAAACCGAGCCCAGATTGACCTGTAGCGCCTCAAAGATATTGGACACCGGCACATCGAGCATGCGCGCCTTGGTGCGGTCGATGTCGATATAGACCTGCGGGGTGTTGGCGCCGAAGGTCGTGAACACGCGCACGAGGTTCGGGTCCTGGTTGGCCCGCGCGATGATGTCGCCAGCAGCCGCCAGAACCTGGCGCACGCCGACGCCATTGCGATCCTCAAGCTGCATCTTGAAGCCGCCCGCATTGCCGAGGCCCTGCACAGGCGGCGGCGGCACCGCGATGGTGAAGGCCTCCTGAATGGCCTGCAACCGGCCGACGAGGATGCCCGCGATGCTGTTGGCCGTCTGGCCCTTCGCCAATCGCTCCTCGAAGGGATCGAGCGGCGTGAACACGACGGCGGAATTCGATGACACCGTGAAGGTCGACCCATCGATACCCGGAACACCGATCACGTTGGCCACGCCTGGCACATCGAGCGCGATCTGCGTTGCCTTCTGCACCACGGCATCCGTGCGGTCGAGCGATGCGCCCGGCGGCAGCTGGATGACCATGATCAGATAGCCCTGGTCCTGCGCCGGGATGAAGCCGGTCGGGACGATACGGCTTGCGTGCACCGTCGCGGCGATGAGGCCGCCGTAGACGCAGAGAGCGACAAGAAGCACGAGCTTGTGGCCGACGATGCCTTTCACGGTGCGGGCATAGCCGTTCGACGTGCGGTCAAAGCCGCGGTTGAACTTGTTGCCGAGCCAGCTGCCGACCCGCACGAGCGGGTTGCGCGATCTGTGGTGAGGATCATGCGCCTTCAGAAGAAGAGCGCAGAGCGCGGGTGACAGTGTCAGCGAATTGAACGCCGAGATGATCGTCGATGCCGCGATCGTCAGCGCGAACTGCTGGTAGAACCGGCCCGAAATGCCTGGAATGAAGGCGGTGGGGATGAACACGGCCGAGAGCACCAGCGCGATGGCAATAAGCGCACTGCCGACCTCGTCCATGGTGCGATGCGCCGCGTCTCGTGGTGACAATCCCAATGAAATGTTGCGTTCGACGTTCTCCACCACCACGATTGCGTCGTCGACCACGATGCCGATCGCGAGGACCAAGCCGAACAAGGTGAGCGTGTTCAGGGAGAAGCCGAAGGCGGCCATCATCGCGAAGGTGCCGATCAGCGACACCGGAATGGCGATGATGGGAATGATCGCCGTTCGCCAGGATTGCAGGAAGACGAGCACCACGATGACGACGAGAACGACCGCCTCGAACAGCGTCTTGTAGACCTCGTTGACGCTCGCCTGGATGTAATTCGTCGGATTGTAGACGATGGCGTAGTCCATCCCCTTGGGGAAGTCCTTCTTCAACTCCTCCATCCTGGCGATGACGTCGTTCGACGCCTGCAGGGCGTTCGTCCCCGGCCGCTGGAACACGCCGATGGCGACCGTTTCCTTGCCGTTGAGATAGGAGCTGGTGGTGTAGTCGCGGGCCGCCAGTTCGGTGCGCGCGACGTCGGAAAGCCGGACCAGACGCCCGGCCTCACCCGCCTTCACGATGATATTGTTGAACTGGGAGACGTTGCTGAAGCGTCCCTGCGTCTGCACGGTCAGCTGGAACGCAGCTTTGGCATCCGCCGTCAGCGGGGGAGCGCCCAGCGCGCCGCCCGACACCTGGACGTTCTGCTCCTGGAGGGCCGCGACAACATCGCCCGCGGTGAGCCCGTAGGAAGCGAGACGGTTCGGATCAAGCCACACGCGCAACGAATATTCGCGCGCACCGAAGACCTGAATATCGCCGACGCCATCGAGACGCAGGAGCGAATCGCGAACGCGCATCAAGGCGTAGTTCGAGAGGTAGAGCTGATCGAACGTATTATCCGGAGACTGGATATTGACGATCATAAGAAAGTCGGACGAGGCCTTGCGGGTGACCACGCCGAGCTGGCGAACCTCCTGGGGCAGGCGGGGCTCGGCAACGGCCACGCGATTCTGCACGAGGACGTTCGCCTGGTCGAGGTCGGTGCCGATCTTGAAGGTGATCGTCAGGGTCATCGAACCGTCGGACGCGGAATAGGAGGACATGTAAAGCATGTCCTCGACACCGTTGATCTCCTGCTCGATCGGCGTCGCGACCGTTGCCGCGACTGTCTCGGCATTCGCGCCCGGATAGGTTGCGCGCACCGTGATCGTCGGCGGCGCGATTTCCGGATACTGCGCGACCGGCAAGGCGATGTAGGAGATATAGCCGACGATGACCAAGATAATGGACAGGACCGACGCAAAGATCGGACGATCGACGAAGAAATGCGTGAACTTCATCGGAAAAACTTTCCTAGCGTACGGACGGCCCAACGGCCGGGCAAAAGGCCCGCCGTGCCGTCATGCCAGCCCCGTCGGGAAAGGCACGATTTGACTGTCAATCCTGGCGCCCGCCCCGCCGGGAAGCAGGGCGACGACCTTGCTATTGTCGCTGCGGCGGCAAAGTACTCATCTGCGGGGTGACCTTGCCGCCCGGCCGCACGCGCTGCAGGCCGACGACGACGATCGTCTCATCACCCTTCAATCCGTCGCGAATGACGCGATAGCCGTCCGACTTCGGCCCCAGCCGCACGATGCGCGGCGAGACCGTGCCGTCGTCAGCCACAACCCAGACGAGGCGGCGGTCCTGGTCGGTGGCCACTGCCTCATCCGGGATCAGCACGGCCTCATATTCCGGCGACCCCGGAAACAGGACGCGACCGAACAGGCCGGGGGAAATCTTGAGGTCCGGATTCTTGACAATGGCGCGCGCGCGCATCGTGCCAGTCGACTGGTCCATCCGGTTGTCCACGAAGTCGAGCGTACCCGTATGGCTAGGCTCGCGGTCGTCGGTCAGCGCGATCTTCACCTCGACAGGCCGTGTCTTGGTCATGCTGTCGTCAACGAGGTTGAACACCTTGTTGTAGGCGAGGAATGACCGCTCATCGAGATCGAAGTAGAAATAGATGGGATCGCGGGAAACGATCGTGGTGAGCAGCGTGGTGTTGGCGGTCACCAGGTTGCCGACACTGACCAGCTTCCGACCGATGCGGCCGGAAATGGGAGCGCGGATCTCTGTGAACTCATAATCAAGCCGTGCCTGGCGCACAGCTGCCTCGGCCCCATCAATATCGGCCTTCGCAGTCAGGAAGTTCTGCTGGCGCTGATCAAGGAGCTGATCGGAAATATTCCCGGAGCGCGAGAGCGACTGAGCGCGGTCCAGATCCGCCTGGGCGAACTTCAATCTGGCTTGGGCCGAGACCAGCGTTGCTTCCGCCTGATCCAGCGTCGCCTTGAAGGGTCGGCGGTCGATGACGAAAAGAAGATCGCCCTTGTTGACATAGGCGCCGTCCTCGAAATCGACGGATTCGAGATAGCCGCCCACGCGAGAACGGACCTCGACGGCATCGATCGGCTCGAAACGCCCCGTGAACTCGTCATAGTCGATGATCTTCTTGACGAGCGGCTTGGCGACCGTGACCGGCGGCGGAGCCCCACCGGGCTGTTGCGCCGACACCGATACTGCGCCGGCCAGGAAGAGTGCCGCCGCGAAGAAAGAACGAGCAAACATTCTGGTTTGCATGACTTCTGCCCTGTCTTGACGGTCGGTGACTCAGAGCCAAGCAAACGACACGCCCGAAAAATTTGCGTCATATACGTGCCGCACTTCAGCCAAATTACAAGTGCGTGAGCGCACATGAATACCGATTGGCGCTGCAGTGCACAATGCTGGACATATTACTATTATGTGCATCGGTGCGCCGGCCCGAGCGGCCACGGTCAATCGCCGGGGCCGAAAGCGACGGCCCCGCCTCGCGCCAGCCAATCCGCAAAACTGCCGCGATAGTGTTCCCGAAACGGATAGCCCGCCTGCTGCATCAGCGCGACAGCCTGCGCTGACCGGACACCCGCCTTGCAGGAAAAGACGACCCGCTGGCTGCCCGCCTCCGGCAGCGCCGCCGGGATGAAAGTCGACAGGGGAAATGAAATGGAGCCGGGAATATGGCCCGCCTCATATTCATAAGCTTCCCGCACGTCGATCAGCAGGATCGAGCCATCGTCGAGGCCACGCCTCACGTCCTCGTAGTCCAGATCGATCAATGGATTCATTCCATCCCCCATCGCGGGGCGCACGCAGACGCACCACGCCGCGTTCTCGAACTACGGTCGGATAGGCGAGCAAGTCTCGCCGCGCCTTCGCCGAAGCCATATCGCGAACCTATAAGTCTCGCCAAATCAAAATCACCGGCGTTAACTATAAATGTGACTAACACATGGGCATCATCACGATAATGTCTGCTGAAAGCCGTTGCCAAAGGCGCTGAGCTGGCGCAGATTCCCGCCATTCGGAGACGGTGGGCGGCATCATGGACAAGAGTTGGCAAACATTAGCGAGATACCTGCGCATCGGCCTGATCGCAGCTTTGGCGACGGGCTCGTTCGCTGTGGGCGCGTCGGCTGAGGTTGTCTATAGGCGTGGCAATGCGGGCGACCCGAAGACGCTGGACCAGCATCAGACGTCGATCGACGTCGAAGCCAACATCCTGCGCGATCTTTATGATGGCCTTCTCGCCTATGATTCCAAGGGCAAGGTGACGCCTGCGGCAGCCGCGAGCTGGACAATCTCGCCCGATGGCAAGGTTTACACCTTCAAGCTGCGTGAGAACGGCAAGTGGTCGAACGGCGATCCGGTCAAGGCATCGGACTTCGTATTTTCGTTCCGCCGCATGCTCGATCCGCAGACGGCTGCCCGCTACGCCGCCCTGCACTATCCGATCCAGAACGCGCGCGCGGTCAATCGCGGCGAAAAGCCGCCGGCAGAGCTCGGCGTCAAGGCGATCGACGATGCGACGCTCGAGATCACGCTGGAGCAGCCGACACCCTACTTCCTTGAACTCCTGACGCATCAGACCGCGCTGCCGCTGCATCAGGCCAGCGTCGAGAAATTCGGGAAGGACTTCGTCAGGCCCGGCAACCTCGTCTCGAACGGCGCCTTCCAGCTGACCGAGTTCGTGCCCAGCGACCACATCAAGGTCGTCAAGAACCCGAACTATTTTGACGCGAAGGATGTGAAGGTCGACACTGTCATCTTCTATCCGACCGAGGACAATGCCGCCGCGGTACGCCGTTTCATGGCGGGCGAACTCGACACCAACTACCAGTTCCCGATCGACCAGCTGACCTTCCTCAAGGAGAAGCTCGGCGCTCAGGTGCGGACCGCACCGTATCTCTCGATCGAATACTACGCCACCAACTTCCAGAAGCCGCCGTTCAACGACCCGCGCGTGCGCCACGCCCTGTCGCTCGCCATCGACCGCGACTTCCTCGCGGAAAAGACCTGGGGCGGCGCGGCCGTGCCGGCCTATCGCCTCACCCCGCCCGGCCTGCAGAACTACACGCCGCCGGAGATCGCGAGCGCGGGCGAGACCCAGCTCGATCGCGAGGACAAGGCCAAGGAGCTCCTCAAGGAGGCGGGCTATGGCCCAGGACTGAAGCCCCTGAAGGTGGAGATCCGCTACAACACCAACGACAGCAACAAGAATACGGCGACCGCCGTCGCCGATATGTGGAAGTCGGTGCTTGGCGCCGAGGTCACCCTCCTGAACAGCGACATCAAGAGCCATTACGCTTATTTGCAGAATAAGGGTGATTTCGACATCGCCCGCGCCGGGTGGGTGGGCGACTACGCTGATCCGCAGAACTTCCTGTTCCTCGGCCTGTCCGACAACGCGGTCAGCAACTATTCGCGCTACAAGAACGCGGATTATGACGCGCTCCTGAAAAAGACCGACGAGACCGGCGATCAAGCTCAGCGGATGAAGATGCTTTCGGACGCGGAAGCCATGATCATGAAGGACGAGCCGATCATTCCGCTGATCTATCGCTCCTCGCTTCACCTCGTCTCGCCAAAGGTGAGCGGTTACGAGGATAACGTGCAGAACGTGCATCGCAGCCGCTACATCAGCATAGTACCTTGACCTGGACTTTATCCCCCGCCACACGGCGGGGGATATCCTGTTCACGGAGCTGGTGGCCATGCTCTTCTACACCTTACGACGGCTGGCCAGCGCCATCCCCACGCTGTTCATCATCGTCACGGTGGCCTTTTTCCTGGTGCGCTTCGCGCCGGGCGGCCCGTTCGATATGGAACAGCCTGTCGCTCCCCAGGTTCTGGAAAACCTGAAGCGCGCCTACCGCCTCGATCAGCCCCTGTTCTTCCAGTATCTGGACTATCTCGGAAAGCTCGTCCGGGGCGATCTCGGCCCCAGCTACTCCGCGCTCGACTTCACTGTCGGTGAAATGCTCATGCGCGGCCTCCCCTATTCCATCTCGCTCGGCTTCGGCGCCCTGATCCTCGCCGTCATCGGCGGCGTGAGCGCCGGCGTTCTCGCCGCCCTGCACCAGAACAGCGCCAGCGACTACTCCGTCATGACGGTCGCGACGGTCGGCGTCACCGTCCCCAATTTCGTCGTCGGGCCGTTGCTGCAGCTCGTTTTCGGTCTGGCGCTCGGCCTTCTGCCGCTCGGCGGCTGGGGCGGCGGCGACCTCAGCCACCGCATTCTCCCGACAATCGCCCTGGCCCTTCCCCAGATGGCCGTCATCGCCCGCCTGACGCGCGGCGCGATGATCGAGGCTCTGCGCGCCGACCATATCCGCACGCTCCGCGCCAACGGGCTCTCCAACCGCACCATCGTCACGCACGCGCTGCGCGGAGCGCTCTTGCCCGTCATCTCCTATCTCGGCCCGGCAGCCGCCGCTCTCGTCACCGGCTCGGTTGTCATCGAGAAGATCTTCGCCATTCCAGGCGTCGGTGCCTATTTCGTGGATGGCGCGCTGAACCGCGACTACACGCTCGTCATGGGGACGGTGGTGATGCTCGCGGGCTTCGTTGTGGCCTTTAATCTCATCGTCGACCTGCTTTACGCCGCCCTTGATCCACGGGTACGCTATGAGTGACGCCGCGCTCACGCCAGCTGGCGCACCTGCTGTCAAACCTGGCCGCAGCCTCGCGGCGCTGGCGCTGCTGCGCCTTCGGCGTAACCGCGCCGCGGTTGTCAGCTTCATCGTGCTCGTCGCAATCACGCTGTTCTGCATCGTCGGCCCCTGGCTCTCGCCCCATGCCTACGATCAGGTCTATCGCTCCTATGTGGGCGTGCCGCCGAGCCTCAGCGCCCATCCGGCTGAGGACACGCTGGAAGAAGCGATGAGAGGCGCGCTGGACAGGGCGCGCATCGGCATGCGCGATTTCTCGATCACCGGGTCCACCTTCAGGGTCACCCTGACCGCGCCCAATCCGATTGATCCCCGCAACACGCGCTATATCGACCGTGTCGACCAGTTCCGGGATGCCAGGGTCGTGGCAACGGAGGACGGCGGCAGGAGCCTCGTCGTCGAAGGCACGGTGCAGCGCCAGCTCTTCCTGATGGGCACGGATCTCGCCGGGCGGGACCTGATGACCCGCATCATGGTCGGCGGGCGCGTCTCGCTCCTTGTCGGCCTGCTCGCCACTTTCGTCAGCCTGGTGATCGGCGTCAGCTACGGCGCCGCAGCCGGCTTCTTCGGCGGACGCATCGACATGGTGATGATGCGCATCGTCGACGTGCTCTATTCCCTGCCCTTCGTCTTCTTCGTCATTCTGCTCGTCGTCTATTTCGGCCGGGATTTCGTGCTGATCTTCGTCGCCATCGGCGCGGTCGAATGGCTCGACATGGCGCGCATCACCCGTGGGCAGACGCTCGCGCTGAAACGCCGCGAATTCGTGGAGGCCGCCCATGCGCTCGGTGTCTCCGAACCGGCGATCCTGCGCCGTCATATCATCCCCAACCTGCTCGGGCCGGTGGTTGTCTTCATGACCCTGATGGTCCCGAAGATCATTCTCCTGGAGAGCTTCCTGTCCTTCCTCGGCCTCGGCGTGCAGGCGCCCCTGACCAGCTGGGGCGTGCTCATCGCCGAGGGCGCCAACAATATCCAGAACGCGCCCTATCTCATCATCTTCCCCGCGATCTTCTTCGTGTCCACGCTCTTCGCGCTGAATTTCATCGGGGATGGCTTGCGCGACGCCCTCGACCCGCGAGATCGCTGATGGTTGCCGAGACCATATTCCCAGCGCAGAGCGGCGACACACTGAACGGAGCCGTCAAGGAGCCCATCCTTGCGATCCGCGGCTTGAGGGTCGCCTTCGCCACCCATGACGGTGTCGTGGAGGCGGTGAAGGGCATCGATATCGACATAGGCGCGGGCGAGACCGTCGCGATCGTCGGCGAGTCCGGCTCGGGCAAGAGCCAGACGATGATGGCGACCATGGGCTTGCTGGCATCCAACGGCAACGCCCAGGGCTCGATCCGCTATCGCGGCGAGGAATTGCTCGGGCTGACGCCGAAGGCGCTCAACCGCTATCGCGGCAAGACGATCGCGATGATCTTCCAGGAGCCGATGACCTCGCTCGATCCCCTGTTCAAGATCGAGCGGCAGCTCATCGAGCCCCTGATGGCCCACTCCGGCCTGAGCCGGAGCGCCGCCCGCGCGCGCGCCGTCGAGTTATTGACCAAAGTCCAGATTCCGAACCCGGCCGAGCGGATCGATTCCTACCCGCATGAGCTCTCGGGCGGCCAGCGGCAGCGCGTCATGATCGCCATGGCGCTCGCCAACAAGCCGGACGTGCTCATCGCCGACGAGCCGACAACAGCGCTCGACGTCACCGTCCAGGCCCATATCCTGGACCTCCTGCGCGATCTCCAGCACGAATTCGGCATGGCGATCGTCTTCATCACCCACGATCTGGGCATTGTCCGGCGCTTCGCGGACCGCACCTATGTCATGCGCCATGGCGCCGTGGTCGAACAGGGCCTTACAGGCGAACTGTTTGCAAAACCGCGCGACGCCTATACCAAGATGCTCATCGAGGCCGAGCCCACAGGCCGCAAGACACCGGTGCCGCCGGAGAGTCCGGTTGTCCTGTCTGCGCAAAACATGCGCGTCACCTTCCGCCAGCGCCGCGGTCTGTTCGGTACCGACGTGCGTACCGTCGAGGCGGTGAAGGGCATTGATCTGTCCGTTCGCCGGGGTGAGACGATCGGTATCGTCGGCGAGTCCGGATCGGGCAAGTCGACGCTCGGACGGGCTATCCTCGGGCTCGTGCCCGCCGAGGGGAGCGTGCGCTACGACGGCGCCCTCATCCACCCCACCGATCGGCGCGCCATGCGGCCCCTGCGGCGCCATCTCCAGCTCGTCTTCCAGGACCCCTACGGCTCGCTGTCACCGCGGCTGACCGCCGGTGAAGTCGTGACGGAAGGCCTCATGGTGCACGAGCCCGGGCTCAGCCGCGCGGAACGCGATCGCCGCGCCGCGGAGGCCTTCGAGGAAGTCTGGCTTGATCCCGCCACGCGTCACCGGTTCCCGCACGAGTTTTCCGGCGGCCAGCGGCAGCGCATCGCGATCGCCCGCACCATGATCCTCAAGCCGACTGTCGTGGTGCTGGACGAGCCGACGTCAGCGCTCGACAGGTCCGTGCAGAAATCGATCGTCGAGCTGCTGCGGCATCTCCAGACGAAATACGGCCTCGCCTATCTGTTCATCAGCCACGATCTCGCCGTCGTGCGCGCCTTGTCGGACGAAATTCTCGTGATGAAACAGGGCGCGGTGGTCGAACGCGGATCCGTCGACGCGATTTTCAAAGCCGCGCGGGAAAGCTACACTCGGGAATTGATCGCGGCCGCTTTCCTGGACAATCCCGACGGACGCACCTTCACGTAAAGCGTGGCGGCTTGCACGTATGGCAACGGGTTGCTGATCGCCTCTTGAACCACCGCGTCATTCCGGGGCGGGCCGACAGGTCCGAGCCCGGAATCCATGAACACGGCGGCCAACAGAGTGCCCGTCCGTCGTTCCTCTTGCCAGCCACCAGTGCTCAGGGCTTCGGGCTCCCCGCTGACGCGCGGCCCCGGAATGACAAGGACTTTCCATGGGAACGCACGATGTCTGAGCGTGCTGTCCACACATGACGCGCCTCCCCCTCGCCGGGGGAGGCCGTCTGTCATATCACCTGTCGGCGATCAGAGCGCGGGGATGCGCAGGACCTGTCCGGGGTAGATCTTGTCGGGATGGCTCAGCATCGGCTTGTTGGCTTCGAAGATGACGGTGTATTTGGCGCCATTGGCCTTGCCGTAGTTGGCCTCGGCGATCTTCCAGAGCGTATCGCCCTTCTTCACCGTGTACATGACAGCCGCAACCGCTTCCTTCTCGACGGCGAGGCCGTTGTCGACGCTCGCGACACCGATCGTATTGCCGAGCGCAAGGATGATCTTCTCCGCCTCTTCGGTCGATACGGTCTTGCCCTTGACCGAGACCTTGTCGCCATCGACCGCGATTTCGAGACCATCGGCCTTGAGACCGTTCTTCTCGATCTCTTTCTTCAACTCGTCCGGCGTCGCGGCCTTCGCCTCGCTGGCGCCGAAGAGCTTTTCGCCCGCTTCCTTGATGAAGCTGAACAGACCCATAGTATTTCTCCCTGCACTTTCCAGCGCGGCGTGGATGCCGCCCGCCTACAATAGCGCACCTTATCCACACTTGTTCCATCTGTCCCGTGACAGTCGCGCCAAAGGATGGGAAAACTACATATAAAATCCGTTTTTAATCGACTTTCCCGCACCTCCATGGACAATGGACCGGTGCTATCCTATCTGGATGGAGATCCCATCGCACTGCACCTTGAGGCCCTTGCCATGTCCTTTGCTCCCAGCGTGCTCGAACTCATCGGCAACACGCCGTTGATCCGCCTCAAGCACGCATCGGAGCTGACGGGCTGCACGATTCTCGGCAAGGCCGAGTTCCTCAATCCCGGTCAATCGGTGAAGGATCGTGCCGGGCTGTACCTGATCAAGGATGCTGTGGCGAGAGGCCAGCTGCGTCCCGGCGGGACCATCGTCGAAGGCACGGCGGGAAATACCGGCATCGGTCTCGCCGTCGTCGCGAATGCACTTGGCTTCCGGACCGTCATCGTCATCCCGGAGACCCAGTCGCAGGAGAAGAAGGATGCGTTGCGCCTGCTCGGCGCGGAACTCATCGAAGTGCCGGCGGTGCCCTATGCCAACCCGAACAACTACGTGAAAGTCGCCGGCCGGCTGGCGGAACAGCTCGCAGCGGAGACGCCGGAAGGCGCCGTCTGGGCGAACCAGTTCGACAATGTCGCCAACCGCCAGGCGCATCTTGAGACCACGGGTCCGGAAATCTGGGCCCAGACCGATGGCAAGGTCGACGGCTTCATCGCCTCTGTCGGCAGCGGCGGCACGCTGGCAGGTGTGGGCGTCGCCCTCAAGGAACGCAATCCGAAGGTCGTCGTCGCGCTCGCCGACCCCATGGGCGCCGCGCTGCACAACTATTACACCCATGGTGAACTGAAGTCCGAAGGCTCCTCGATCACCGAGGGCATCGGCCAGGGACGCATCACGAGGAACCTGGAAGGCGCGCCGGTCGATCTCTCATTCCAGATCCCGGACGCCGAGGCCTTGCCCGTCATCTTCGACCTGCTGCAGCATGAAGGCCTGTGTCTTGGCGGCTCGACCGGCATCAATGTGGCTGGCGCCATACGCCTCGCGCGCCATCTTGGTCCGGGCCACACCATCGTGACGGTGCTCTGCGACTACGGCAACCGCTACCAGTCCAAGCTGTTCAATCCCACCTTCCTTCGCGAAAAGGGCTTGCCCACCCCACCCTGGCTGGAGAGCCCGACAACGATCAAGCCGCCGCTTGCGTGAGAACCGCCCGCCTGTCCGCACGGAATTGCGATTCTAATCCCGGAAGTCGGAGGGAAGTCGGCAAGCGAGGGTCTACGGAGAAGTTGGAGCGAGAAGTCGGACCTGGACCTTGCCACCGGGGCGGCGGAATGACCATTTGACATCGAGGCCATGACGCCGTGTTGTGCCGGCCATCCGCTGGCGCGCGGCGGCGTGGATTCGGTGGCGGAGGTCTTTGGCGGGAGGTCGGTGGACGTCATGATGGACGCGCTTTTCATCGGCATCGATGGCGGCGGTACCCATTGCCGGGCGCGGATCCGTGATAGAGACGGGCGGCTGATTGGCGAGGGCCGGGGTGGCCCGGCCAATGTCCGCCTTGGGCCGGAGAGAGTGATGGCTTCCATCCTCGCCGCCGCTCGAGACGCGGCGAAGGCCGGAAATCTCTCGGAAGACGCGTTACCGCACATGCACGCTGGATTGGGCCTCGCGGGAGCGGCCCAGTCCAAGCCTCTCGCGGAGCTCAAGGCACGACCGCATCCCTTCGCAAGCGTCAGCGTCGACACCGATGCCTACGCCGCCTGGCTCGGCGCGACCCAGGGCGCGGAAGGTGCCATCCTCATCCTCGGCACCGGCTCCTGTGGTTTTACCGTCGTTCGAGGCGTCCGTCATTCCGTCGGCGGCTACGGCTCCATCGTCTCGGATGGCGGCAGCGGCGCGGTGATTGGCCGCGAAGGTATCCGCCGCGCTGTGCTGGCCTTTGACGAACTCGGGCCGCGTTCAGCCCTGACCGATGCGTTGCTCGGCGCCTACGGCAACAGCGCCGAGGCGGTCGTGGACTGGGCGGACGCGGCGACGCCCGGAGACTTTGCCGCTCACACGCCGACGATCCTGGCGCATGCCTTGTCCGGGGATCCGGTTGCAACGGCCATCGTCACGGCCGCGGCCCACGACGCGGATGCTCTGATCACACGGCTCGTGGCGCTTGGTGCGCCGACGGTGGCCTTGCTGGGAGGGCTCGCCGGCCCAATGATGCCCTGGCTGTCCCCCCTATCCCGTCATCACATCGTCGCACCGATCACCGACGCCATCGACGGCGCTATCCTGATGGCACGGCAGCATGCACAGCCGTTGGGAGATCTCGCGCCACTGCAGGACGATCTATCACCAGGGACCCGACCATGATTTCCGATGCCGCCAACCGTGACACCGCCATGCTGCGCGAGAGCCGCGAGGCGCCGGGAGCCGTCGCGCGCCTGATCACCGAGAACGGCGCGTTGACAACAGCCCTCGGACAACGGCTGCGCGCCAAACCGCCCCGTTTCGCCGTCACCTGCGCGCGCGGCAGCTCCGACAATGCCGCGACCTTCGCCAAATATCTCTTCGAGATCCGTCTCGGCGTCGTCACCGCCTCGGTCGGGCCGTCGATCAGCTCCGTCTACCAGGCGAGGCTGCGCGTCGCGGACGCGCTGTTCCTCGCCATCTCCCAGTCCGGCCGCAGTCCAGACCTCCTGCATCTCGCCGAAAGCGCGCGCGATGAAGGCGCGACGACGGTCGCTGTCGTCAACGACGCCACCTCGCCGCTGGCGGCGCTGTCCGAGGTGGTCCTGCCACTGCAGGCAGGGCCGGAGCGCAGTGTCGCCGCCACCAAGTCGTTCATCACGTCGCTCGCCGCCGGCCTCATGATCACCGCGGACTGGAGTGACGACCCGGCGCTCAAAAAGGCGGTCGCCGCCCTGCCGGAGACACTTGCGACCGCGCTGGAACAGGATTGGGACGCCGCCGTCGCCCCCCTCGTCGCGGCCCGGAATCTCTATGTGGTCGGACGCGGAACGGGCTTCGCGGTGGCGCAGGAAGCAGCGCTCAAACTGAAGGAGACGGCTGGCCTGCATGCGGAAGCCGTCAGCGCGGCCGAAGTGATGCATGGGCCGCAGGCGCTTGCCGGCCCAGAGTTTCCCGTCCTCGTGCTGAGCCAGCCCGATGAAACCTTGAAGGGGACACGCGAGCTCATCGGTCGTCTGCGGGATCGTGGTGTGCCGGTCATCATCGCCGGTCCGGCCGGCGACGGACTGAGCGAGCGCGGCGTGGTGACCCTGCCGCTCGCGGCCGGGACAGATCCGCTCGCCGCCCCCATCGCCCTGATCCAGAGCTTTTATCCGCTGGCCGATTCGGTGGCGCGCGAGCGTGGCTTCGATCCCGACCGCCCGCCCCATCTCAACAAGGTGACCGAGACCGTTTGATGGTGCATGCGACAGCCCCGAAGCGCGCTGTTTTTCCGGATCTCGGCCGGCGCCCACTGATCATGGGTATTCTGAACGTGACGCCGGATTCCTTTTCCGACGGCGGTCGCTTCGCGACCCATGAGGCGGCGGTCGCGCAGGCCACCCGCCTGGTGAGCGAAGGCGCCGACATCATCGACATCGGTGGGGAATCGACGCGGCCGGGCTACACGGAAATTTCCGCGGAGGAGGAAATCGCCCGTGTCGGTCCGGTCATCGCGGCGATTGCAGCGCTCCATGACATGCCGATCTCGATCGACACCTACAAGGCCAGGACGGCGGAGGCGGCCATCGCGGCGGGGGCGTCCATCATCAATGATATCTGGGGCCTCCAGCGCGACCCGGCCATGGCCGGGGTGGCGGGCGCGCACGGTGTACCCGTGGTCGCCATGCACAATCGCGAAACAATCGATCCCGCGCTCGACATCATCGCGGACATGAAGGCTTTCTTCGCGCGAACCTTAGAGCTGGCCGACCGCGCCGGTGTGCGACAGGGCGACATCATTCTCGATCCCGGCATCGGCTTCGGCAAGACGCCGGCGCAGAACCTCATCGCCCTGCAGCGGCTCGGGGAGCTTCGAACGCTCGGCTGTCCTCTTCTTGTCGGCGCCTCACGCAAATCCACGATCGGCCTCGTGACTAGCCGGCCGGCCGACGAACGCCTTGCCGGCTCGATCGCGGCCCATGTCCTGGCGCTCGCCCATGGAGCCGATATCATTCGCGTCCACGACGTCGCCCCCCACCGCGACGCCTGCCGGATCTTCGAGGCGGTGCAGGACCCCGCGCGCCTCGATGTCCTGACCGGGGAACACGCCCCAAGGAGTGCGCCATGACGACACGGCCCCTCGACCACATCCTCATCCGGCGCATCGCCATCTTCGCCTATCACGGCAACAACGACGAGGAGAAGAAACTCGGCCAGCGCTTCTACGTGTCGCTCGACATCGGCTTTGACGCGGAGCCCGCGGGTCACAGCGACGACTGGAACGAGACGGTCTGCTACGGACAGATGACCGCGCTCGTTACGCGCGTTGCGACCAGCCGGCGCTTCCGACTCATCGAGGCGCTGGCGCAAACGGTAGCCGACGAAGCATTGGCGGAATTCCCGCGCGTTGAACGCATCAGCGTCGAGGTCGAGAAGCCGTCCGCGCCCGTGCCGGCCATCATCGACAGCGTCGCTGTCCGGATCACGCGGGTGCGCGGTGGCTGAGGCCTATATCTGCCTCGGCAGCAATCTCGGCGACAAGCGCGCGACGATCGCGCAGGCTCTCGACAGGCTGGCACGGGCGGCGGACATCGTGGTGAAGGCGCGCTCCGGTGACTATCGCACGCCCCCGTGGGGCAAGCTGGATCAGGACTGGTTTGTCAACGCCTGCGCTTGTATCGAGACGCCACTCACGCCCGAGGCCCTTCTCGCGCAATGTCTTGATGTCGAGCGGCAACTGGGCCGCGAACGGCGCGAACGGTGGGGTCCGCGTGTCATCGACATCGACCTCCTGACCTATGACGACCGCGCGATGGCAACCGAAAGCCTCACCCTGCCGCATCCCCACCTCACGCAGCGCGCATTCGTGCTCGTGCCCCTGGCCGAGATCGCGCCCACGCTCGTGATCGACGGCAGGTCCGTGGCGGATTGGCTCGCGGCGTTGGATTTCGCCGGGATCGAGAGGATGGCGCCATGAGACATGCCGGCGGCGGGCTGATTTGGGGAGATTGTCCCTTATGAGATGGGCCTTTCCGGCCATCGTGCTGGCATGCGCGGCTGGTGTTGCAGCGCTCGGGAGCGCGCCGTCTGCTTATGCGCAGGATGCCGCCGCCGGCGCGACCGTGTTCAACAAATGCCGCGCCTGCCACCAGGTTGGAGAAGGCGCGCGCAATCTCGTGGGGCCGCAGTTGAACGGCATCATCGGGCGGCCCGCCGCGACCGTTCCGGGCTACACTTATTCGCCGGCCCTCAAAGAGGCGGGGATCACCTGGGACGATGCCAATCTCAAGCATTGGCTGCAGAACCCTCGCGATTTCCTGCGCGGCACCAAGATGATCTTCTCCGGCCTGCCGAAGGATGAGGATGTCGACAATCTCCTCACCTATCTCAAGAGTTTCGATCGTGACGGCAAACGCGTACCCTAGCTTCGATCGACATTCAGCATTCCCAACTGTCATGGCCGGGCTTGTCCCGGCGATACGGCAGGCGGTCTTCAAAAAGAGGCAAGCGTGTCGTGAAGCAAGCCAGGGGTTCTGACGCAAAGAGCGGAGCGCGAAAACCGCCACGCGACGACGCGTCCCTCCCCTATGTCGTGCCGCTCCCGCCCGGGACGAAGGCTGTCGCGGTAGCGGAGACGCTCGGCCATCTCAGGCATCTCACCTTTCTGGACAGCGCCATGCGCCATGAGACGCTCGGCCGCTATTCCTATGTGGCTGCCGACCCCTTCGGGCGTTTCATCGTCGAAAATGGCGAGGCCAGTTGGTCGGCCCCCGACATAGGCGAGGCGACGGACGTTCCGGCCCCCATGGCTCTTGGCCTGCTGGGCAACCTCCTCAAGCGTTTCGCGACACCGAACCGCCCGGACCTACCGCCTTTTCAGGGCGGCTTCGCGGGCTTCTTCGCCTACACCTTCGGACAGGTTCTCGAATACCGGCCCAAGGCCGCCGTGCCGCCGCCCTGGGCAAAGCCGATGCCGGCGGCCTCGCTCAATGCCTATGACGTGGTCGTCGCCTTCGACCATCTGACGGAGAAGGCCTCGATCATCTCGACCGGATGGCCCGAAACCGACCCTGACGCCCGCGCCAGGCGCGCCAAAGCTCGGGCGGAAGCCGTCAACGCGCTGATCACCAACAGCGCTCCATCCGCGCCAACGGCCGATGCCGCGATCACGCGGGACGCATGGCGCTCCAATTTCACGCAAGCCGACTACGAGATGGCTATCGCCGCCGTCATCGATCTGATCCTTGCCGGCGACATCTTTCAGGCGAATATCGCGCAGCGGTTCCGGGCGGCTCTGCCGGACGACTTCGCGGCATGGTCCTTCTACCGCCGCCTGCGCGCTGCCAATCCGGCGCCTTTCAGCGCCTATATCGCCGGTGACGGCTTCACGCTCGCGTCCAGCTCACCGGAGCGGCTCGTGAAGGTCAGCGGCGAGCATGTCGAGGCTCGCCCCATCAAGGGCACGACCGCGCGCAGCGACGATCCGGCAGAGGATGCGCGGGCGCGCGCCATGCTGGAAGCCTCCGAGAAGGATCGCGCCGAGAACATCATGATCGTCGATCTCCTGCGCAACGATCTCTCCCGTGTCTGCCGACCGCATAGCGTGGCGACACCCGTCGTCTGCGGCCTTGAGACCTATGCCTCCGTCCATCACCTCGTTTCCGTGGTGAAAGGCCAGCTCATGGCGGATCGCGGCCTCGTCGATCTTCTGGCCGCCACGTTCCCGGGCGGATCTGTGACCGGCGCACCGAAAATCCGCGCCATGGAGATTATCGCGGAGATAGAACGCGAAGCCCGCGAGGCCTATTGCGGATCCATCGGCTTTCTCGGCTTCAACGGGGAAGCCGATCTCAACATCCTCATCCGCACGGTGCTCCTGGCCGAGGGCGAGGCGCTGGTCCATGCCGGAGGCGGCATCACCGCGCTGTCCGACCCCGCCGCCGAATATGCCGAAAGCCTCGCCAAGGCCGAGCGGATCTTCGCCGCTTTCGCAGAACCGGCCGCCTTCGCGGAACCGGATGAGGCCTCGCCATGATCGTCGTGATCGACAACTACGATTCCTTCGTGTTCAACGTGGCGCGCTATCTGCAGGAACTGGGAGCGGAGACAACGGTCCTGCGCAATGATGCCGTCACCATCGATGACGTCGTGGCGCTCAATCCCAAGGCCATCGTCCTCTCGCCGGGCCCCTGCACACCGGCGGAGGCGGGCGTATCTCTCGATCTCGTGCGCGAACTCAATGGCCGCGTGGCGATCCTCGGCATCTGCCTTGGCCACCAATGCATCGGCGCCGCGTTGGGCGGCCAGGTGACGCGCGCGCGCCACCCGATGCACGGCCGTGCGTCCGACATCCTGCATGATCGGCGCGGCTTGTTCGCGGGCCTCCCGACACCGTTCCAGGCCGGACGCTACCATTCCCTTGTCGTGGAACTCGACGAGCCGGGGCCGCTCCTCGTCAGCGCGCGCTCGCCCGAGGGTGAGATCATGGCGGTGGCCCACAGGGCAGCACCGACCTATGGAATCCAGTTCCACCCGGAATCGATCCTGACCCCCCACGGCCATGCCATACTCAGGAACTTCCTCGGTCTGGCGCACCGCGCGCGGGAGAGCGCGCATGAAAACACGCATGAAAACCGGAGCCATTGACGATGTTGTGGCACGACGGCGCGCTTCACGAAGGCGGCATGCTTACGCTGGCGGCCGGGGACCGTGGCCTCCTTCTGGCTGACGGGCTGTTCGAAACCGTGCTCATCGTGGGTGGCCGGCCCTGGCGTCTCATGGAGCATCTCACACGGCTGAGAAATAGTGCTGACGCGATCGGCATGCCGATCGACACGCGGCCTGAGGAAGCCATCCTCGCCTTGGCCGCGCATGCGGCGGCCAACGCGGATCTCGGCGGGCTTGGCGCCGTCAGGGTCACGATCACCCGTGGCGCGGGCCCCCGTGGCCTGAGATTGCCCCCTAATCCGTCGCCCTGCGTCTTCGCGACGATCGCACCCTGGCAGCCGGTCATGGCCTTCCGACCACTCAGGCTCCAGCTGGCGGCCATCCGCCGTAACGAATTCTCACCGCTCTCACGGATGAAGTCGCTGTCCTATCTCGACAACATCCTGGCGCTCGAAGACGCGGTGCGCCAGGGCTGCGACGATGCCCTCCTCCTGAACACGCGTGGTACGGTCGCGGCCACGAGCGCCGGCAACGTCTTTGCGCTGCGCGCCGACCTGCTTGTCACACCGCCGATCGAAGACGGGGTGCTTCCCGGCATAACGCGTCAGGTAGTCCTTGCCGCTGCTGCGGGGATCGGTCTGTCCGTGCGCGAGCAAAGCCTTACCATCGCTGAGTTGAAAGCGGCTGACGCGGCCTTCGCGACCAACAGCCTCCGGCTCATCTGCCCGATCGCCTCGCTCGATGGCGAGGAGATCTCGCGCGATACCCGACTTGTCACGTTGATGGAGGCGCTGCGAGCCGAGATACACGCCGATTGCGGCGCCGACCCCTTCGCGGAGCCGTCCAGGGCGAGCCAGTTCCTTTAGGGCGGCGCCTTCCCCGAGGTGACGCTCAAGCCTTGTCTTTGAGATAAGCGGCTCCAGGATCAGCCGGTGTACCCTCGAGAATGCCCGCATGGGCTGGCCGCCAGAGCACGACCGCATCAATCTGCGCGGCGAGTGCGAAATCCCGATCCGTGATGCCCTTCGGCGAATGTGTCGACAGGCGCACCTCGACACCGCCGTAGGACACCACGAGGTCCGGGTGGTGCCAGGCGACCTCCGCCAGATGACCGATAACATTGGCCACCATCAGCGAGCCTTTCCAGCCGTGGGTGGCGAAGCGCCGCCGGATCTCGCCATCGACCAGACGCCAGCCCGGCAATTCCCGCGAGAGGCGCTGCTCGACCTCCTGCGGCGGCAATGGCTTGATCGCGATCTCGGTCATGGGCTTCCTCCTTGTCCTCAGAGCTCGCCGTAAGAACGGCACGCCGATCGTTGGATATGGCCGATGTGACGGTTGAGGACACATGTTAGGACATCTAAGGGCAGCAGCCGAGCATGCAATGGCCTTGCGCGCGCGGTGATCACCCGTGGAAGAAATATGCGGGCGAACCTCGGCCCATGCACTGGCTCACGCCGCGCCGATAGGCGAACAGGCCTTGTCCGTGCTATGGAACGATTCAAATGATGGACTTTAGCCAGCCTGCCAAGCTTGGGCTGCCCGAGTTCTATAATTGATGGCTGGGCGAACCTTGATTTTCCGCTATGACATTGCACCATCGACCCAAAACGGCCAGAGGGACGCTGGCACCGATGAAGATCTGACAATGCCATCGCGGCGCCCCTATTCTCGCCAGTCGACATGCCATTGATCTTGAGCATTCCATCACTATCTGCGCGTATCGCGCTGGCGCAGCGATATCAAGGCAGAGCCTCGATTGCGCTCTATGCTGTTCGGGATTGACAGGGAATGCTGACCAAAAAAGGAAAATACGGACTGAAAGCGATCGTCCACCTGGCCAAACTACAGCGTGGACAATCCGCTCTGGTCGCGGATATCGCCGAAGCCAATAACATCCCGAAGAAGTTCCTCGACGCCATTCTCGGTGAATTGCGTAATGCTGGCTATCTGCATAGCAAGAAGGGCAAGGGCGGCGGTTATATGCTCGCCAAGCCAGCGGAGGATATCTACATAGGCGACGTCATCCGCGTGCTCGATGGACCGCTTGCGCCCATCCAATGCGCCAGCCGCACGGCCTATCGTCCCTGCGATGATTGCCCTGATGAGAGGCGTTGCGCTGTCAGGATCATCATGCTCGACGTGCGTGAGGCGATCTCTGGCGTGCTCGACAATTACACGCTCGACCAGATGCAAAGTCTCTCACAGGACGAGATGGACGCCTTCGTCTACCACATATGACGGGCCGCGGGCCGCTCGCCCCGTCTCGTAAAACCCATGAACGTCCCCACACGCGTTCACTCAGCAGCTTCTGGAGCCGGCAAGCGCTGCATGCCACGGAAAAGGCGAATTCGCCCGGGCCGGATCCCCACATTGCGACGCCCGCGCTGGTCACCTGTCTGCGAAGTGCCCATGATGGAATTCGCGGTCAGCGCCGTTGCCTCTTGATCCAAGCTCGCCGCTTGGATCAAGCCGGTATCCTGAGACGAGCTCACATCGAGCCTCGCTCCCAACGCACTACTGGTCTCGCGCTGCAGCGTCCCGAGGACAGCAACGGATAGCGCGACGAGAGGCGCGGCCTCTTCCTCCACGAGCGCCTCCAGCGCCTGAGACGATGAGACAACGCGGCGTCCGCCAGCGAACACCGCCTCGGCATCAAGCGCAAACTGCCCTGCTCTCTCCCCGACAAGTCGGACGAAGAGGCCACCGATTGCCCCACCTTTACCGCGTGTGCCGACAAAATCCCCCGTCAGTGTCTCGACAGCCTGGCTCCCGCCGACATCGGCGCAGCCATAGGCGATATCGACGCCGACGGGTCTGCGCGGCCAATGGATCGCAAATCCTTCGATCACATGGCTTGACCCTGCCTCGCCTAGCCGTTCTCCGGCCTTAAGGGACAGCGCGCCAATCCCTTCAACATGCCCCGAGAGAAAAACAGGCGCGCGTCGGTCGCGGGGAACGGCTTTGGCGCGTTGAGGCCTCGCCGCCCGCACCAATTCACTGTCGCGCGCACTGAGGCGATCGATCTGATCGAGCTTCAGCTTCACGCCATCGGACAGCGCGTGTCTGCCCACATAGGTGGTGACCACGATGATGGCATCGCCTTGCGAAACCAATACCGCCGCGTCGCCCGGCTTGCACAGGAAGCCCTCCTCTGAATCGGGGCCTCCGACGATCGTCAGCGCCTCTCTGCTGCGGGGCCCCGTCTGAACGCCGATGGCAGGAGGCTGCCGATCGTCATCAGCCGCGAGGTAGCGCAAGGCGAACAAGCCGCGAGACAACTTGATCATGCGCGAGAAAACCCGCGCCGGTCCCTCGGCAACGCTTGGAAGCGCCTCCTTCAAGTCAATAGCCATTCCGTTCCCCTGACGGATAGAATATCTGTGTTTATGAGTTCCTCAATGACGGCGAAATTCCGCCATCAAGCGGATATCGGAAGAAATTATCAGTATATATTATGATTGATATGCGCGATATTCAGAAAAACACGTATAAGGCTCTTGAAAAACGTATAGGGCTCTCCGAATATTTCCGAAGGAATCGAACCCGACAGCTTTTGGGAAAAGCGTCCAAATCCGAGGTCTCTGAGATTTGAAATGGCAGGACATGGAATGCACTTTCAAGAATCCAGAACAGCTTCCGTGCCGCGCGGAAACCTCCAACAATCCAGCTTAGACAACAGAAAACGGCCTACTCTCAGGCGCGGCAATACCTTTCACGATGAGATTTCTAGTATCACCTCAAGGATCGACGGGCGAAAAATGAAACAAATATTCAGCATCTATCAAATTTCGTTAAAATAAGAGCACAAACCGGCCTCCTGTCAACTGCCTTTTTGGCGATCTCATGCATTTGCCTCTCATGCGCTTGCCCAAAACGATGCTCAAGACGACGCTCAAGACGAAACCCTAGTCGACACCCGGGACGGCGGCCGTCGCCACCACAGCTCCGGCACTGAGAACGGCCACTTAAAAAGTGCTCGACTCACGGCAAGAAGTAAGCTTCTATTGATGTAGTTTAGTGTTGGCTACTCATTGCGAAGGTCGACGGTTAGCGGGAATGCTGACCTGCGGCAGTTTCAGATACGTGCATTTTCACAGCTTCCCGTTGTTCCCGCGCTGCGTCACGCGAAATTACGTCAAATCTTCATCGCACGGCTTTCGTGCGTAGCCTCTGGCTTTCCAACGTCAGCCGGATCAACGTCTTATTTTACGATCCTGGTTGCACCCAATATTTCCGCTTGCAGCCACCTTTTTCGCTTGCGAAAAAGTAAAAATTTTCAATAAATTAAATTATACATCATTCATCATCTTACTATTTTCATTCGATTATAGCGTATTCGGCAATTATATAGAATCGTTGTGAGATATCATTGCCATTCCACGCGCGCCCTTTGCATCATTCCATCAAGATCTCAGGAGCTGGCACAATGCCACGCGCCGATGGTGCCGCAACCGCACGCATTTCCGTCGCCGGGCGGGCAACAGCGAAGGCTGCAAAGTATTATGCCGAGGACAGCGCCATGCGGCTGACCGCCGTCCTGGCTGAGCTTCGGCCCGGCATCATCTCGGTCGGCCTCCTGACGAGCGCCATCAGCCTCATCGCGCTGACCGTCCCCCTCTACATGATGAATATTTACGAGAGGGTGCTGCCGAGCCGTAACATGGACACGCTCATGGCGCTTACGGCCATCGCCCTGTTCCTGCTTCTCGTCGAGGCGGCTGTCGGGCGTGCACGGCAGAGCCTGTTGGAACGGCTGGGGCTTGCTTTCAGTCGCGCCATAGCTCCCGATCTCTTCGCGCGCCTGCACAGCGCGGGCACGGGCGCAGTCGACGAGCACCATGCCGGCGCCCTGCGTGATCTCGAGACGCTCCGCGCATTCTGGGTGAATGGAGGGCTGACAGCCCTCTTTGCTCTTGTCTGGTCGCCGCTGTTCCTACTCGCCCTTTTCATTCTGCACCCGGTGCTCGGTGGCATGGCCGTGGCCACGCTCGCGCTCGTGCTTCTCCTGGCGGTCGCCACCCAGAAAGCAACGGCCGCGGACTTCGCGCTGGCCCGCGACGCCGACGCGGCTGCCGCGGCCATTGAACAGCGGTGTCTCGGTGCCCGCGACGTCGTGAAGGCAATGGGCATGGGCGGCAATGCCGCGCGATCCTGGCTCGTCCAGCATGAGACGGCCTTGATCCATCGCCTTGGGGCCGGCGAACGGGCCGCACCCCTGTTGCTTCTGTCGCATTTCACGCATTCGGCGGCATTCCTTGCGGTGCCTGCCACAGCCGCCGCGCTTGCCCTGCAGGGCAGGATTTCCCCGGCAGTGATCTATGCCGCCATGCTGATCGGCCGCCATGCGACGGATCCGGCCCGCAAGGTCATTCACCAGTGGCGGAGCTATCAGGCCGCCAGGCTTGCTCGCGCGCGGCTCGATGCTTTTTTCGCTGCGACGAAAGGCGCTCCTGCCGATGTGGCTCTGCCGCGGCCCAGTGGGCGCTTGCAGGTTGAGGGTCTCACCTTGTCCGCGCCTCATTCGCGTCGCGTCATCCTGCGCAACATCTCGTTCACCGTCGACGCCGGCACAGTGCTGGCCGTCGTCGGTCCAAGCGGTGCGGGCAAATCCGCGCTGGCGCGCGTGCTAGTGAACATTGCTCAGCCGACGCTCGGTCAGGTCCGGATCGACGGCGCCGACTACGCCCACTGGCGCGGCGATGCCCTCGGCGCTCACATCGGCTACCTGGCGCAGGACAGCGCCTTGATGCCCGGGACCGTCGCCGAGAACATCAGACGGTTCGCTCCCCGCCATGACGACGACGCCGTGCTCGCCGCGGCCCGGCTGGCCGGCGCGCATGACATGATCCAGTCGCTCTCCGAAGGCTATGCGACGGCCGTTGGCGACCGGGGCGCCCACCTTTCGAGCGGCCAGCGCCAGTTGATCGCGCTGGCCCGCGCGCTCTACGGACAGCCGGCCCTCGTCGTGCTCGACGAGCCCAATGCTCATCTCGACAGCGCCGGCGAGGCTAGCCTGACGCGGACCGTCGCTTCCCTCAAGGCGCAAGGGACGACGGTTGTGCTCATCACGCACAAGGCCCAGCTCCTGGCCGCGGCAACCACGATTGCCGTGCTCGGTCAGGGGAAGCTGACGCAGTTCGGCACCCGGGATGACGTTCTGCGGCGCATCGCCCGCCGGGACGCGCCAGACGGCAAGCCAATGCGCATGGTCGCCCGCTCATGAAGACAGCTCGGGCCCCAACTGCGTCCCACCTACACCGGGTCTCGTCACCCGCGCCGGTTTTGCCCTCTATGCCGCCGATGGCGCGCGCCGGTGAAAGCCAGGTCCGCGATGATTTGCAGCTTCTTCGCGACCTCGCGCGACTGCAGGGCGTTACTGACGTCTCGGAACTCGCCCGCTATATCGCACCAAGGCAAGGCCGCGTCCGGACAGAACGCCCTCGGCCCGCTGGCGTTGAGCCCGACGATGGGCCGAACCCCTCGTCCCGCCCTCATCAAGCCAGCCCATCCCAACAAGCCAGCCCCTTCCCGCGGACAAGCTCCGGCCCAAGGGCCGAACTCGATTGGCGCCGTCCGGCGAGGATTGGCTTCACGATCCTCGCGGTCGCCCTGGGCGGCGGATGCGCCTGGGCGGCGCTGGCCCGTCTCGACGGTGCAGCGATCGCGCCCGGAACCGTGGCGGTCGAAACACGACGCAAGACCGTGCAGCACCTGGAGGGCGGCATCGTCACCTCCATCCACGTCCGCGACGGCGACAGGGTCGCACACGGACAAGTGCTGCTCGGCCTCGACGCGACCCAGGCGGGCGCCTTGCTCGATACCATCCGCAACCAGCGCGCGGCCGCCCTCGCGGAGGAGGCCCGCCTCGTCGCGGAACGTGACGGCGCCCCGATTGCTTTTCCCGCGGAGGTCCTCGACCGAGGCGCGGTGCCGACCGTTCGCCAGGCCATCGAGGATCAGCGCCACGCGCTGACCGAGGCGACGGGGCGCTTTGCCAATCACATCGCATCCCTGCACGCCCGTCTCCGGCAGGCGGAAGAGCAGCGCGCGGGCTCCGAACAGGCCCACCGCGCCGCGCTCAAACAATTGCATTGGCTTGACCGGGAACTGCCGGCGTTGCGTCGCCTGTACAGTCGCGGCCTGGTGCAATGGCCGCGCATAACGACGCTGGAGCGCCAGCGCGCGGAAACCGAAGGCACCATCGGCCAGGCAGCGGCCGCCATGGCACAGAATGCACAGTCCATCCGGCAGGCTGAGCTGGAGCTGGCGCAGGCCGAACAGCAGCGGCAGCAGCAGCTCACCGATCGCCTGATCGAAGTCCGCAAGCTGTTGGCCGACCTTCGCGAGAAAATGGCCGTGGGGGAGGATGTGGCGGCGCGCCTGTTGATCCGCGCGCCCCAGGCCGGGGTCGTCCAGGGGCTCAAGGTGGTTACACCGGGCGCCGTCATCAAACCGGGCGAGGCGCTGCTCGATATCGCGCCCGTTGATGAACCCCTCGTCATCCAGGCGCGGATTGATCCACGCGACATGGGCGCTGTGATGGTGGGGCTGAAGGCGGAGATCCAGTTTCCAACCTTTAAGACCGGTGGCGCGCCGATCTTCGGCGCATTGCGCAAGCTCTCCCATGACAGCCTCGTCGACGAGACGAGCGGCCGCAGCTATTTCGCGGCGGAGATCGTCGCCAATCCACGTGATATCCCACCGGCGCTATCCGGGAAACTCCGGGCTGGATTACCGGCCGACGTGCTCATCATCACCGGCGAGCGGACACCACTGTCCTATCTCCTGGAGCCGCTGACCCGCCGGCTCGCCATGACGATGCGCGAGCAGTGAGCCCTTGCCAAACGCGGAGCTTGGCGGCGCTCATCCATGTCGATACAAGCGCAGGTGGAGCGACGGCTCGCCGCGCGGGTTGCCCCGCAGCGCAGAGGTAAAACGCGTGATGAACGACGGCACGATCGAGAACGACTGGTCTCTGGACAAGGTCATCGGCATCATCGGCCTCGGCTATGTCGGCCTGCCGCTCGCGCTCGCCGCCGCGGCCGCCGGATACCGGGTCGTGGGCTTCGACATCGACCAGGCGAAGGTGGAGAGCCTGGAAGCCGGCCGCAGCTACATCAAGCACATCGGTGAGGACGAGCTCGACGCGGCCATCGCTGCCGGTCGTTTCGGGGCGACGACGGACTTCGCACGCCTTCGCGCCGTGGATGCCATCATCGTCTGTGTCCCGACCCCTCTCACCGCGCATCGCGACCCCGACCTGAGCTATGTCATCCGCACGACGGAGGCGATTACCCCCCATCTCCGCCGTGGCCACCTCGTCGTGCTGGAATCGACGACCTGGCCGGGCACGACGGATGAGGTGATGAAGCCCATCCTGGAACGCTCGGGTTTGAGAAGTGGCGAGGATTTCTTCCTGGCCTATTCCCCGGAGCGCGAGGATCCCGGCAATCCCGCCTTCACCACCCGCGCCATTCCAAAGGTTGTCGGGGGCGACGGGCCGGTCGCCCTTCGCCTCGCCGATGCGCTCTACGGCGCCATCGTCGCCGGCACGGTGACCGTGTCGTCGACACGCACGGCCGAGGCGGTGAAGCTCACGGAAAACATCTTCCGCGCCGTGAACATCGCGCTCGTCAACGAACTCAAGGTCGTCTACGAGCGCATGGGCGTGGATGTCTGGGAGGTCATCGAAGCGGCCAAGACCAAACCTTTCGGCTACATGCCCTTCTACCCCGGCCCGGGCCTCGGTGGCCATTGCATTCCGATCGATCCCTTTTACCTCACCTGGAAGGCTCGCGAATACGAGACGTCGACGCGCTTCATCGAGCTGGCGGGCGAGATCAACACGGCGATGCCGCATTACGTGGTGGAGCGGCTGGCGCGCGCTTTCGATGAGGCGACCGGCCGGGGCCTCAAGGGCGCCAGGGTTCTCCTGCTCGGCCTTGCCTACAAGAAAAACGTCGACGACGTGCGCGAAAGCCCTGCCTTCAAACTCATCGAGCTTCTGGAGCACCGGGGCGCTATGGTGGATTATTACGACCCCCATGTCGCCGCCATCCCGCCCATGCGCGAGTACCCCCAGTACCAGGGCCGGCCGCGTATCACCTTGAATGGCCCGGCGATCGCCGCGTTTGACGTCGTGCTCATCGCCACGGATCATGACGACGTGGACTACAGGCTCGTCGCGAACAATGCCCGGCTCGTCATCGACACACGCAACGCCTGCGCGCGCGCCGGCATCACCGCCCCCCACATTGTGAAGGCCTGACGCCCGGAGATCGTCGCATGCGTGTTCTGGTGACAGGAACGGCCGGCTTCATCGGCTTTCACGTGGCAAGGATGCTCATCGAGGCCGGGCACGACGTTGTCGGTGTGGACGGCATGACGGCCTATTACGACGTGGCCTTGAAGCAGCGTCGGCACGCCATGCTGCTGCAGTCGCCCCATTTCACCGTCCATGAGTTCATGCTGGAAGACGAGGAGCGGCTGGCCGCCGCCTATGACGCGGCCAAGCCTGAGATCGTTATCCATCTCGCGGCCCAGGCAGGCGTGCGCTACAGCCTGGAGAACCCACGCGCCTATGTCGACACCAATGTGGTCGGCACCTTCAACCTGATGGAATGCGTGCGTCGCGCTCCGCCGCTCCATTTTCTACTGGCGTCGACGAGCTCGGTCTATGGCGGCAATACGAAGATGCCCTTTGTCGAGAGCGATCCGACGGATCATCCGTTGACGCTCTACGCGGCCAGCAAGAAGGCGACCGAAGTGATGACGCATTCCTATGCGCATCTCTGGGGCGTTCCAACCACCGTATTCCGCTTCTTCACGGTCTATGGCCCCTGGGGCCGGCCGGACATGGCGCTGTTCAAATTCACGAAGGGCATCATCGAAGGCACCCCCATCGACATCTACAACAACGGTGATATGGCGCGCGACTTCACCTATATCGATGATCTCGCACGTGCCATCGTTCTCCTCGCGGATACAGTGCCGCCGGATCCGCGCGCGCTTGACGAAGCGCCGGCGCATCTCGGACTGAGCCCCGTCGCGCCCTATCGCGTCGTCAATATCGGCAACGGGGAGCCGGTGCGTCTCATCGCCTTCATCGAAGCGATCGAACAGGCCGTTGGTCGCGCCGCCATTCGCAATTATATGCCGATGCAACCCGGCGATGTGCCGGCGACCTTCGCGGACGCGAGCCTTCTCGAGCGCCTGACCGGCTTCCGCCCGGCGACACCCGTGGCCGAGGGGGTCCGGCGCTTCGTGGCCTGGTATCGCGACTATTTCAATCAGTGAGGGCGTCCGACGCGGCTCTTGAGAGCCTCAGCCGGACCGTTCGCGCGGAATGCCCTATCCGCTGACCTCTCCGCACATGTGCCTGCCTCTATGCGCGTGGCCAGGCGCTGCTTCTCACAACGGTGCCAGCCGATCACGGATAACGTCCATGATACGTCGCGCACGCCTATCGAAGCTGTGTTCGTTGCGAATTGTCTCGCGAAGCTGCTCGGTCCTGGCCTGTCGCGCCTCAGGGTCGGCGCGCAGGGCCGCGATGGTCGCGGCGAGATGACCGGGTCCTGAACAAACCGGGATGACGTCGCCGAAGACCGCCTCCAATCCGACAACCGCATCGCTGACGATAGTCGCGCCACAGGCCGCGGCGTCGAAGAGCCGGTTCGCGATGAAACCCTCACGCGCCATGTCGGGCCAGTGGTCGGCGATGACGATGCTGCCCGCCCCGTAGTAGCGGAACAAGGCGCGGTTCGGGACATGGGGCGTCAGCACCCGTCCGGCTGGCAGAACGCCTTCCCAGCCATCACCGATCACGGCGCAATTGATGCCGGCCGCCAGCGCGTCGCGCAGCATGGGCCGCTCCACACCGCGCGAATTGCCAACGAACAACGCCTCGGGCAGATCCGCGACCGGCGCGAGCGCTGGCCGGAAAACCTCGGGATCCGTGCATTGCAGCAGGGCGGAAACGCGGTCGCCATGCCGGGTCGCCAGCTTCTCGGCATAGGATGAGGAGGCGACGAACACATGGTCGAACGCGGCGAGTTCATCATCATCCACCCGATCAGGATGGCTGATGAGCCACATCAGATTGACCGCTCCCGGCGCCGGCTGGAAGCGTGACAGTCCACGCAGCACGATGTTGACATCATCACCCGCCGCGACGCCAGTGGACCAATCGGTGAGGCAATCGATCCGCACCTGGCATCCGCAGCGTTCCAGCGCCTTACTCAGGCCTTTCGCGAAATGCCAGTCTCCCCAGCGCTCGCGTTGCGCTCCATCCGGCACCGCGATCTTGATGGCGACGCGATAGCGTCGCGCTACCCCCGCCAGAGCCCCGCGCAGGACAGGCACGCGGTGCTCATAGCGATGCGCGCGCATCACATGGGCGCGCAAGCGGGCCACCAGCCCGAGGCGCTCATCCTCATCGTAGAGATAGCGCGCAATGAGGTCATTGAGCTCCCGCCGCGTGGCGAAACTGGGCAGCAACCCGTCGAACATCTCCGCCGCGCCCTCGACGCAGTTGGTGATTACCAAGGCACCGGCGGCGAGCGCGTCGAAGACACGGGAATTCAGCGACGCCCAATCGCGGGTGACAGGATGGCCGTCATCGATAACGAGGCGGGCCCCGGCATAGACTTGGGCCACCTCATCATAGGCCAGCGCCCCCTGCCAGTAGGCGCCCCAGCGCGGATGCCCCTTCCAGCCATGGCCGAAGAGGGCGAGCGCCGCGCCGAAGCGGCCGAGGTCGATCTGATCAAGCGCCGAACGCGGCGCGCCCCAGTTGTTGCCCGTAAAAACGATAGCGTGGCATCTGTCCGGAGACTTTTGGTTGGGATGGAAGCGGGTGGCATTGGCCGCGATCGGCAGCAGAAAAGCCTCGCGGCCGGTTTGGGAGGCAATCGTCCGGCAAGCCTTGCGCGAGGAAGCCAGCAGAACATGATAGGCCGGGAAGGAAGGGCTCGCCAGCCATTCATCGACCCGGTTGCGTATCCAGGCCACGATGATCAGGCCGGGATTGCCCCCGCTCAATCCACGCAGGTCCACATCGTGCCGCATGACGACCACGACATCCGCGCGGGCCAACGCCTGAGTACGGTAGTCGGCGAAGAGAATGTCCCAGCCGAAGCTCGCGCGCAGCGCCTCGCCAAGCTCCCGAGCCGTGAAGACATCGCCCGCGATCGCGGCGTCGCTCGCTTCGGTCACCATGAAAACGACCCGCAGCGGCTCCTGCCGCCATGGCAATCCACCTGATATGATGGATTCAAGCGCCGCGCGCCGCAGGCGTGGCGCGAAGCGCGAGGCGAGCAGCCTGCGATTGGCCGCTTGCGCCGCCAGCACAGGCATCATCGGCTCCGGCGCGTGCTGCCGCGCGATATCGCGCGTCGCGGCACGCCTGTGCATGGCCGACAAACCGGAATCGCAGACGATGATACGGCCCAGCTCGGCACGCAGCCGCAGGCAGAGATCAACGTCCTCCTGGCCGTAGACATAGCCTTCATCGAAACCGCCGAGCGCGAGGAAATCCGCGCGCCGCACCATCATGGCCGCCGCCGTCACCGCCGGCACGTCACGGGCGCCGACCGCTGGCACGGCCTCGCGCGAGACCTCGACCGGCCGGTAAAGGGGCGGCTCGCCATCAGCCTGCGCAACAGCGACATGAATGCCGTCGTGGTGCACCTGAGGGCGCCATCTGTCCCCCGCCGGGCGCGGCTCCCACAACCGCATGCCGACCGCGCCGATCGCGGCATCCGTCTCCAGCCACGCCGCCAGCCGGCGGACACAGGGTTCGAGAAAGGTGATGTCGTTGTTGACGAAGAACAGAAAATCACCGCGCGCCTGCTTCGCCGCCAGATTATTGGAGGCGGCAAAGGAGTGGTTGGCATCGCGGGCGATGACCGACAGCGCGAGCGCGCCGGCAAAGCCGGCCGCGACAAGGCGGCTCTCATCATTGGAGGCATGATCGACCACGATCACTTCCACCGCCTCCCCTTCCCCGTTCCTTTGCCCCTCCCCGTTTCCTGGCCCAGTGGCGACGATTGACGCCAGCAGGTCTGCGAGCCAAGCGGCGCCGTCGCGATTGAGCACGATCATGCTGACGCGCGGCCGCCTGCGCTTTCGCCAGGGCCGGATCGCGGGAGCGACGCGCGCGGGACAGTCCAGCGGCGGGCCATCCGCCTGAAGGCGGAAAGGTTCGGCCTGGTCGAGAAGATCGACTAGCGGAAAGTCCACGCGCATCACCTTCGCGCCGTCGCCTCTTGGCAACGACGTGCCATCGGCGATACAGCGCACCTCTATCTCGCGCATCGCGCCGTTCATGAGACGCGCCGGCAGAGACGCTGTGAAACCGTGGAAGCCTGAACCCGTTGTGGCAACGAGGTCGGATCGATACGCATCCGCCGTCACCACCATGGCCACGAGGCCATCAACCACGATACCGATCTCGACAGGACGATCGGGCTCGCGAGGATTGGCCGCCCAGCCGCGAACGCGATGGCAATCCACGGCCTCCACCCTGCCCATCAAGGCTGGCGCGGTCCGGCCCGTGACGGCCGCGTGCGGTGGAGACAACCGCGTCGGCAGCACCGCATGTCCGACGTTCGGCACAGTCGTGCCATCGGCCGTGAGCCGTAGCGCGTGCTCGCGCCCATCGAACAACCGTCGCGGTAGGACAATCGCAAAGCCATGGTGGCCCGCGATGCCGAAATGCGTGTTCACGTCCGGTCGTGCCAATGCGGCGGGCGCGGTCGCGATGAGATCGTCGCCATCATGGAGAGCGATCTCCACGGTTTCGCCGGGACGAGCCACATCATAGGCCCAGCCGGTGATGACGCCATCTTCGCAGGTATCGATGGTGCTACGGACCGTTTGCCTGAAGGTGGAAACGACCGCGCCATCTCGATCGGGAACGGGCCGTCCATCAGGCAGCCTTATGTGGATGGCATGATCATGGCCGTCGACCAGAGGCATGGGAAGGATGAACTGCCACGGCGTCGGGCCTCCCTCCGGCGTCGCGACGCGCAAACGGCCGAGCGGGGTTTGGCCGTCATGGATCGTAAGGATGACGCGCGTTCCCGGAGTGCCCGCGACTGTGCCGGTGACGCAGGCGCCATCGAGCCCCCATCGCACATTGAGCCAGGGCCCCGCCGTTCTGCCGACGGCGCGCACCGGAGAGCCAAGATCATCCTCGGCCAGGATGTCGATCACGCCGGTCATTCCGGCAGCCGGCCGTAGACCGCCTCCCATCGCGCGGCAATGGTCTCAGGCGAAAAGCGGGAAGCGAAGCCCTGCCCCGCCTTGCCCATGCGCCGTCTGCGCCTGTCATCCGCCAGGATGGCGAGAACGGCGGCGGTGAGTTCTTGGCGATCACGACTGGAAACGAGCAGCCCCGTTTCGTCCGGCAGCATCGCGGCCGCGACACCGCCCACATCCGGCGCCACCACCGGCACGCCGCGCGCCTGCGCCTCGATGAGAACATTCGGCAGCCCCTCGAAATGCGACGTCAAGAGCAGGAGGTCCAGCATGTCGTAGTGAGCGGCGAGATCGTCGGCCACGAGACCCGTCAACGTGATGCGCCCGCCGAGCCCCCGCCTCGTCACCTCCGCCGCGACGAGCGGCCGCAGCCGGCCGTCGCCGATCAGGAGCCCGTGGACGGTGGGATGCCGGTCACACAGACGCGCCAGGACGTCGAGCCACAGCAGGGGGTCCTTCTCCCGTTCCAGCCGCATGACACCACCGACCACGGTGGCATCCGGGGCGAGCCCATATCGACGACGCAGAGCCGTCCCACGTCCGCGCCGGCCGCCCCGCAGCCACGTGGAGTCGATGGCGTTCGGCACCACAGCCGCCCGCTCGCCGAGGCCCATGGCATCGAGACCGAGCCAGGCGAGCCAGTCGTCGAGATTCCTTTGGCTGTTGTTGGCGAGCCGGACGCTGCGGTCCTCAAGGGCGGCCCGCAGCAGGCGGCGCAGCACCCCGTCGCGGGCCCCTTCCGCCCCCTCTTGTTCCGCCCCCTCTCCGCCCCAGCGGCTGACGGGAGCGACACTGCCTCCGCGCAGAACGATGCGCGGCACGCCTGCGAGAATCCCGGCGATGGCTGCATGCGCGGCGGTTTGCGGCGTCCAGGCCTGCACGACCTCCGGCCGCAGCTGGGCGATGGCGGCAGCGACATGGGCGATTTCGCGCAGATTGATAAGGGCGCGGAGAGGCTCCGGCGACACGGCCAGCAAGGGCACCGTGCGTGCGATCGCCTCCGCATCGGCCGCAAAGTCGGCAAGCGTCGCAAGCCGCACCCCGGCCCGTAGAAGCCTATCGCGAAAAAAGGCTCCGCGTCCGCCACGCCCCGGATCCGCGCAGAGCACCAGGACGTCGCGACCTTGCCGCGCCTGCGCCTGCGCGAGCAGCGTGCATTGGCGCTCGGTGCCGCCCGCGGCGAGCGAATTGAGAACATGGACGACCGCGCCAGGACGAGTGTCGTAAGCGAGCGGGCGCCGCGCCCGCCGCATCCGCGCGAAGCTCGCAAGCCACTCGCCAACCCAGTCGCTGGTCGGCGGCGCTGGCACGCCGCGCGCTTGAAGGCGACGCTGATGCGCCAGACAGGCCGCAACGGTTTCGCTCAGGGCGGCGGGCGCCCCCTCTCCACGCGCATAGGCTGAGGCGCGCGCGATATGCCCTTCAGCCAAGGCGAGCAGTCCGAGGCGTCGAAGCGCTTCACCACGCGCCGCGCCCTGAGACGACAGCGCCTCGAGCAGGTCACGGGCCGATCGTGCCGCGCCCACCCCCATGAGTACGTCAGAGAGGAACAGGTGGTCCGCGAGCTCCGGGGATGCCAAGACATGGTGACGCAAGCGACGCAGGATACGCGCCTTCAGCCCCCGTCGACCACAAGCGCCGACAAGTTCAAGAGCGAGCAGCCAGGAAGCGGCGACCCGTGGGGCCTTGCGCAGGGCGTTGTGCAGGAGCGCGCGCGCCTCGGCCAGTCGCCCGGACCAGATATAATGCAGCGCGAGGAGACGCAGCGGCCGGGTATCCCCAGGTTGAAGGGCGACAGCGCGCAGGAGACAGTCTTCGGCATCAGCAGGACTTATGATATCGGATCGAGATTCCATCCGTGCCGATAGACAAGGCCCCTTGCTCGCAGCGTCGCCGCGAAGGCCTTCGCTCGCCGTGTTTTCTGGCAGTTCCGGGTGAGAGGCGACTTCACGTTTGTCTTCGGCTCGTTCCCGCAGGCCCGCTTCCCCGAAGCGAAGAAGGGCCTCGAAGTCCTCAGGCAACAAAAAGAGCAACCGTCTCCATGACGCGGCGGCCTCATGCTCCCGGCCCAGCCCGCGCAACGCGCGGGCCAGCCATCGCAAAGCCTCGGGATCATACGGCCGACGCGCCTGCGCCCTGCGCAAAGGAGAACAGGCTCCCGCAACGTCACCCGCTTGGAAGCTGGCGATGCCCGCGGCCAGCAAATCCGCAGCGCTGCCATACCCCTGCGTTGCCAGCGCCGCAGCTCCAGCACTTGCAGCTCGTGTGGAGACCGAGGGAACAACGTCCCCCATCGTACCCCGTCCTGCACCAGCGCAAACAGGGACACAATCAATGATTGTATATGTCAACTTATACAACCTTATTTCAGGATTATTCTTACAGAAAATATTCTTCAGAAATCAGTTGCTGCAATCCTTGCAATATGCATCACTATAGCCTTCACATCAATCGCATAATAAAAAAGATTCATTCTTATACATTTAAGCGCGGGGTGAAACGCCCGCGACGCTCGCTATAAATCGCATCATACTTGGAAAATCAGATTTTCTTATAGAAGAATACTATATTCTGGAGAATTTTTATGGGCATCATGGACCTGTTCCCGGCCAAGGCCGAGGGCGCGCTTTGCGCCGGCCAGCGTTTGCTTCAAGAACAATCCTATCGCGAGGCGGAAGCAGCCTTCGTGCTCGCCCATACCGCCGAGCCTCGTGCGGAGGCGCCTCTGCTCGGTCTTTGCCGCGTGAGCTACGCCACCCGCAACTGGCGCGATCTGGACCGCTGGACACGCCGCCTGCTGGCGGTGGCGCCGGCCCATGCGGAAGGACAGCTGCTCCGGGCCCGTGCCTGCAACGCCGAACGGCAATGGGCGCCCGCGGCGGCGGCCTGGGCCATTGTGGCGCGAGAGCGCCCGGACTGGCCGGAAGCACAGTTCCAGCTCGCGCGTGCCCTCCATCGCAGCGGGGATCCCGCCGGCGCCGATGCGGCAGGCGAGCGGCTCGCCGCGATGGCGCCGCGCACGGCCCTCTGCACCGATCTCCTTGGCCAGCTCGCGCTCGAACGGGGACGATGCGAGGCCGCCGCCACTTTTTTCGCAAATCTGGTGCAAGAGGATCCGGCAGCCGCCTGGCGCCGGTTCGAGGCGCTGCGCCAGGCCCGCCATTATCGTGGTATCGCGGTCATGGCGCGCGCCTTGCTGGAGGGAGAGCCGGGGGCCGATGCGAGTCGGGCCCCGGCAATCCAGCAGGCTGCCGAGGAAGCGCTACGCAATCTCGCTGCGCGCGCCATGGCGCAGGAACGGGCAGGTCATCTCGAGGAAGCCTTTCAGGACCACACGGCCATTCTCCTGGCCGATCCCGGCGATGGTCCGGCCAGTCGCGGCCGTGCTCGCATCAAGCGCACCCTTCTTCTCGCCGCCCATGATGCCTTGCGGACGCAGAACTTGCATGAGGAGGACTGGGAGGCCGCCCGCGAGGCTTTTCAGCGGGTGGTGCGGCTGGACGACGGCGATCTGGACAGCCGGGTCCAGCTTGGCAGGCTCATGATGCGCCAGCGCGATTGGACGAGCGCCGCGCAGCTGTGGCGGAGCGTTATCGCGTCAAGCCCCCGGCTGGTGGAAGCCCAACTTCAACTCGCCCGCGCCCTCGACCGCAACGACGACCACGCCGCCGCCCTGTCCCAATGGCGCGAGGTTCTCGAATTGGCGCCCGACAACGCGGAGGCGCGGGAGATGCTTGGGCAGATGCCGAGGCGCATGCTTGAACATGTGCGCAGGCTCGTCGATGCCGGGGACCTCACCAAGGCGGTCGAAGCCCTCATGCTTGCACGATCGCTCTCACCTGACGATCCCGATCTCGCCCGCCGCACCGATCATGTCGGCCGCCGGTTGTTGCAGGCGATGCGCGCTGCCTTCAGGTCCGCGGATTGGGAGGCGATCCTGGCGATCCAGGCCGCGACACGATCGCTGCGACCTGACGACGCCGATGTTCACCTGCTGACCGGCCGGGCCGCCATGGCGCGACGTCAGTACGACCTCGCGATCGCGGCCTGGAGCCGTCTCGGTGAACTCGATCCGGAGATGGCCTCCATGTGCCGGCTTCAGCTCGCGCGATGCCACATGCGCTCCGGCCGCCTCGCGGAAGCGCAGCCTATCGTCGCCGCCATCCTCGCTGAAAAGCCGGATCATGTGGAAGCCCACGCCATGGCCGCACAGCTTGCGGCACGGGTTCCCCGCATCCAGGCGCAGGAAAGCGCCGGCTTTGGATTGGGCGCGCGGCCTGAGCCAGGCAGTCGGAAGAGCCGCACCCTCGGAACGGATCAGAACTTGTCCCTATAACTGTTCAGACCGAGCCGGACTTCCCGCCATGCGCGTCCCCTCCCCATCCGGTGCGCCAACAGCGCCCGCCCTGATGTCCCGATGGCCAGGGCACGTACTGACCCTGCGCAAACAGGGCCGTCAGCTGATGGATCGCGGCGCGTACAAGGCGGCGGGGCTCGTGTGGGAAAGCCTGCGGCGCAGCCTGCCTGGAGACGCGGAAGCGCGCCACTGCCTGGAATGGATCCGCGCGCTGGAAGCGGAAGCCACGGCAACGCATAAGCCGCATACGAGAGTGAGCGACCCATCATCGGTTGACCCCTCAGAACTCCGGGCGGAAGAGGTACTGCGTGGCATTCACACCGCCGCCGCCTCCAGGGATGGCCTGGCGCTCATCACAGCGCTGGAAGCCGCGCGGCCAGCCCTTCCCACTGCTGAGATGGGAGATCTTGTCCGGCTCCACGGTCCTTCGCTGCTGCAATGGCTCAGCCGGCTCGACCACAGCGAAGACATGCGTGAAGACCCGCTTGAAAACCTGGAGCTGCGTCTCGCCCGTTTAGTCGACGGCCATGACAGCCTCATACTGGCGATGTTGCGGCAGATCGCTGACAACAAGCGCTACGCGACGGCCCTCGCCATTCTGGCTGACCTTCAATCCGCGCCCGTCTCCCCCCTGGAGGAGGCGGCAGTCCCACTCGCCCTCATCGCGGCAGTCGCGCCTGGCTATGGGGGAGAAGCGGATGGCGCGGCACTCGCCGCGCTCCTCCTCGCCGCAGGCGGACGTCACGACGACGCCGTCGGCTGGTGGCGGAAGGCCCTCTCCCTGCGCCCCGAAGCAGCGAGCCTGCGTGGCCTCCTCGCGGCCCTGCGCGCCGCCGGCGATGAGCCAGCCCTGGCGCGGGAGGTTGGGGCGTGGCTGACGGACGAGGCCGCGCCCGAGAAAAAGCCGGCAGGCGAACAGAACGCGATCATTACGGCCGTGCGCCATCTCGTTCAACAGGCCCAGCGGCATGGCGACGCCACAGCTATCGCGGCGATCGAGCGTCGCCTTGTCGATCAGCGGCCCGGAATGCTTGTGTCCTTTGTCGCGGCGAGCTGCGCGCTCGCGCGGAGCGACTGTCGCAACGCCCTGCGCCACCTCGATAGCGCGGCGCGGGAGGCCAGCCCCGCTCCCGGCGTCCTGCTCGATCTGCAGGCCGAGCGCGCGCTTGTCCTGATGCGGGACCATCTCTATGGCGAAGCGCTAGAGGCTTTCGGCCTCGCCGGGTCGATCGGGACCAATGCGCTCTATGTCAGCCGACGCCGGCAGCTGGAGGATGTCGCGGCCTTCTGCGACACCGCCGCCGAGCCCTTGCGCTATCCCGAATGCCTCGTCGACGTGATCATGGCCGAGGTTGCCGCCCGCCCCATCACCTACGCGCCGAAGTCACGCCATGTCGCGATGGTGTCCGGCTCCCTCGGGCAAGGTGGCGGCGAGCGTCAGACTCAGACAATGGTGCGGCGTCTCATCAACGAACCCCGCGTCGCCCAGCTGACCTTGCTCATACGCTCCGTCCATCTCAAGGCCGGCGACGATTTCTTTTTCGACACTGTAAAAGCCCTGCCCGTCACGCATCACGTCTATGGCCGCGATTGGACACGCCGAAGTGACGTCGCCACGGCGCTGCCCGAACTCGTCAACCGCCCTCGCCTCGCCAGGGCCATCGGGCTTCTGCCCCACAACATGCGCGAGGATATCATCAGGCTATGCCGGGCCTTGTGGGACCACCGGCCGCAAGCGGTCCATATTTGGCAGGACATGCATGCGGCGGCATTGGCTTGCCATGTCGCGGGCGTGCCCCATTTCTTCATCCATCGCGGCTCGCTCTCGCCGGACTACTGGGCGCAGAACGGCCACCAGACAGCCACGCATTTCCGCCCGATGCGCCATTGCTATCGCCGGCTTCTGGAGAGGCCTGATTTCGTGATCCTGAACAATTCGCGGGCCGGCTGCGGCACCGACCAGCACTGGCTTGGCTGGCCTGACGCGAGCCGCTTCCAGGTCATCTACAACGCGGTCGACTTCGCCGCGCTGGGTACGGACGTGAGCCGGAATTTTGCCCTTCGCGAAACACTCGGCATTGCCGATCCGGCCACGCCCGTCATCGGCGGCTCGTTCCGCCTGCAGCCGGTGAAGCGCCCGCTGTGGTGGGCGGAAGCCGCGCGCCTCATCCTCAAGGCCGTGCCGAAGGCGCATTTTCTCATCATCGGCGATGGCGACATGACGGAAACCGTCACCACCTTCGCGGCCGACCATGGCTTTGGCGCACGCTTGCACCTGCCCGGCCGGGTCTCGAATGTCGGCGACTGGTATCGCGCCATGGACGTCAAGCTGCTCACATCAGAGCGCGAGGGCATACCCAATGCCATCATCGAAGCGCAGCATTTCGGCGTGCCGGTCGTCGCGACCGACGTCGGCGGCGTCGCGGAGGCCATCGCCAGCGGTGAAAGCGGCTTTGTCGTCGCCGCACAGTCGCCCGCAGACTACGCGGAGGCCGTCATCCGCATCCTGCACGATCCCGCCTGGCAGGCGAGAGCACGGCAATGCGCGCCAGAGCATGTCCATGACACATTCAGCCTGGACGCTGTCGTCGCGCAATTGCTCGGGCTTTACGGCCTGCCCGGAGAGCGCCCTGCCGTCAGACGACGCCGATGCGCAGCAGTTCGTGAATGTGGATGACGCCGACCGGCCGCTTGCCGTCCATCACGAACAGGACGGTGATGCTCGCGGAGTTCATGAGGGCGAGCACCTCCTGCACGAGCGTGTCCTCGGTCACCGTGATGGGCCGGCGTGTCATGACGTCGGCCACCGGACAGTCGCTGAAGCCGTTCTTGAACGTGCGGCGCAAGTCGCCGTCCGTGATGAGCCCGGCGAGCTCGCCATCCGCGTTAATGACGCCCGTGACGCCCAGACGCTTCGACGACATGGTAAGGACCGCCTGCGACAGGCTCGCGTCCTCGGCGACGAGAGGCATCGCCTCCCCCTGCACCATGACGTCCCGAGCGCGCTTCAGGCGCGCGCCAAGCTTGCCGCCGGGGTGGTAGCGGCGAAAATCATCAGCCGAGAAGCCGCGATTGGACAGGAGGCATGTGGCCAGCATGTCGCCGACGGCGAGCTGCATGAGGGTGGAGGTGGTGGGCGCCTGGCCATTGGGGCAGGCTTCCGGCATAGCCGGCAGCACCAGCGCGATGTCAGCCGCACGCGCCAAGGTGCTGCTCTCGCGCGAGGTTATGGCGATCAGCGGCACCTTGAAGCGATGCGTGTAGTCGATGATGTCGGACAGCTCCGCCGTCTCGCCGGACCACGACAGCACCAACACCACATCGGTGTCCTGAATCATGCCGAGATCGCCGTGGCTCGCCTCCGCCGCATGAACGAAATGGGCGGCGGTGCCGGTCGAAGCGAGCGTCGCCGCGATCTTGCGGCCGATGTGCCCGGACTTGCCGATACCGGTCACGATGACCCGGCCAGCACTCCTGTGGATGAGTGAGATCGCCTCGCGCAGACGCTCGCCGGTTTCTCCCGCCAAGGCATTGTCGATGGCCGCTAGCCCGTCCATCTCGAGGCGAAGGGTGCGGCGCGCCACGTCCAGCGCATCATCCGCGCCCCGGGAACTCGTGGAGGAGACGACCGACAGCTCCGCCATCACCGCGCTCCCGCGAAGATGCGGCGCGCGCGTTCGAGGTCGGCTTGGGTGTCGACGCCCAATGGCACCGCGTCGACCTCGACGGCATCGATGCGCATGCCGGCTTCGATCGCCCGCAGCTGCTCCAGCTTCTCACGCAATTCGAGGGGGGACGGCGGCAGCGCGATAAATCGCGCCAGCGCGGACCGGCGCCATACGTAAAGACCGATGTGATGATACAGGGGACCCTCGCCCGACGGCGCCGTGGCACGCGTGAAATAGAGCGCGCGGAAGCGGCGCGGGCCGATCGGCGAACCGATCATCTTGACGACGCTCGGCGCGGTCTTCTCTTCCTCGACAGTGATCTCCACCACAGGCGTGCCGATCGCGACATCCGCATCGGCGAGCGGCGCCATCGCGTCGCGGATCGTGTCGCGGGCGATCGTCGGCAAATCACCCTGAATATTGACGATGACGTCGTAGTGCTGATCCGGATCACGCAGCGAGATCGCCTCGAAGACACGGTCTGAGCCGGAGGGGTGGTCGGAGCGCGTCAGAACCGCGTCGCCGCCGACGCTGCGGATCGCGTCCGCGATCTCGTCGTCGTCGGTCGCGACCAGCACGGACCCGACATCAGCCTCCATCGCGCGGCGCCAGACATGAACGATCATGGGCTCGCCGGCGATATCCGCCAGGGGCTTCCCCGGCAGCCGGGTCGCGGCGCGGCGCGCGGGAATGACGACGATCGGTTTCACGCCTGTTGTCCTTTCGTGACAGCCTCGATGCCGTCCCTGGTCACCTGAGCCTTTGCCAGGCGGTCGAAGGCCATGAGCGAGCCGAGCAGCGCCTCGAACTGGCTGAGTGGAACCATATTGGGGCCATCCGATGGCGCATGGTCCGGGTCCTGATGCGTCTCGATGAAAACAGCCGCCACGCCCACGGCAACGGCGGCGCGGGCGAGCACCGGCACGAATTCCCGCTCACCGCCAGAGCTGTCGCCTTGGCCGCCAGGTTGCTGCACCGAATGGGTCGCATCGAAAATGACAGGCGCACCGGTGCGCGCCATGATGGGAAGGGAGCGCATGTCAGAGACAAGCGTGTTGTAGCCGAAGGATACGCCCCGCTCCGTCAGAAGCACCTGGGGATTGCCCGCGCCGGTCAACTTCGCCACGACGTTCTTCATATCCCAGGGCGCGAGGAACTGCCCCTTCTTGACGTTCACCACCCGCCCGGTCGTGGCGGCGGCCAACAGCAGATCCGTCTGTCGGCAGAGGAAGGCCGGAATCTGCAGCACATCGACAACCTCGGCCACATCGGCGCATTGGTGCGCATCGTGCACGTCGGTCAGCACCGGCAGGCCGACCGCGCTGCGAATTTCGGCGAAAATCGGCAGGGCATCGGCAAGGCCAATGCCGCGCGCCGCCCTGGCGCTGGTGCGGTTGGCCTTGTCGAAGGACGTCTTGTAGACGAGCCCGATACCAAGCCGCGTGGCGATCTCCTTCAAGGCATGGGCCGTTTCCAGCGCGTGCTGGCGGCTTTCCATCTGGCAGGGACCCGCGATGACGGCAAGCGGCAGCGCATTGCCGATCCTGACCGGCGCGGTCGAGATCTGTCCCGAAGGTCTCCGGCCAATTTCAACCACGTCAAGAGGAGATTGGGTCATGGGCCTCATTCCGGGGCATGTCGGCCCCTTCCAACCACATGTCACCGGGCGCTCACTTGTCACCCGGGACAACTCATCGTCCCCTGCATAGCTCCACGGGTTCCACGCGGCAACCATGAGGCCATCGCCCACCCCCGCGAATTGTTCCCGGTCGCCATAAGCATAAGATTAATGAAGGCGTTCTAGGATCAGGCCCGGTCGCGGATTGTCACGGCTGGCCGACAGCCTGGAATCGCGCGGCGAGGAGCCGGGCGGCCGCGCAGGCGGCTCAGATTTCGCCCAATTTGCATGCCATTGAACAGGCGGGAGCAACATCCCCGTCTCAGCCGGAGTTCGACGCAAGCATCATGACCGCAACTACAGTTTCTGCCCATACCAGCGCCAAGACCACCACCCCCCGCCGTATCCGGAAGGCGGTGTTTCCGGTGGCGGGGCTTGGCACGCGGTTTCTGCCGGCGACGAAGGCGATGCCGAAGGAGATGCTGACCGTCGTCGACCGGCCGGTGATCCAGCATGTGGTCGATGAGGCCCGCGCCGCCGGCATCGAGCATTTCGTCTTCGTCACCGGCCGCAACAAGAGCGTCATCGAGGACCATTTCGACAGCCAGTTCGAACTGGAGCGCACCCTCGAGGCCCGCGGCAAGACCAAGGAGCTGAAGGCGCTGCTCGAGGACCTGCCCGGCCCCGGCCAGACCAGCTTCACCCGCCAGCAGGCGCCGCTCGGCCTCGGCCATGCGGTGTGGTGCGCCCGCGAGATCGTCGGCGACGAGCCCTTCGCGCTGCTCCTGCCGGACATGCTCCACCACGGCGCGACGCCGTGCCTCGCCGACATGATCGCCGCCTATGAGGCCCATGGCGGCAACCATATCGCGGTGGCGCCGGTGCCGGAGGACCAGACCCACCAGTACGGCATCGTCGGCGTCGAGGATGCCGCGGCCAAGGTGTCGAAGATCACCAGCATGGTCGAGAAGCCGCCCAAGGGCACGGCCCCCTCGAACCTGCACATCACCGGCCGCTATATCCTGGAGCCGGCGATCTTCGACCTCATCGCCACCCAGGAGCGCGGCGCCGGCGGCGAGATCCAGCTCACCGACGCCATGCTGACCCTCGCCAAGACCCGCCCCTTCCACGCCACCCGCTTCGACGGCGCCATCTATGACTGCGGCTCCAAGACCGGCTTCCTCGCCGCCAATGTCGCCTATGCCATGGACAGACCAGACATCGCGCCTATCCTCAGGCAGGATATCAAGGCGATCTTGAGCCGCTGAACGGCCGGGACCGCAAGCGCAATCCACGTCCGTCATGTGGACGGCATGGCAAGCCCGACGACCTGATGTCGCCGGGCTTTTTTTGTGCGCGACGCAACCACCGGAGCCGCGCTCTGGATCATTCCTGATGATCGAAAACACCTTGATTCAAAATTTCTTTGATTACGTATAGACGACACAGATAACGATGGTTAATCTGTGTCCGGGCATCAGTCGTTTTTCGATATTTTCATCGCACCGATTTTATTGACGGCCCCTGCAGCGCTTTTCAGCCGTGCCCATGACGTGCAGGTCTGGGGGATGACCAATGATATTTTCAGAAATCGTCGAAAGCGGCGATAATTCTTCACGTGTCGATTTAAAATCATATGCCTCTTGCTATAAGTCGCCAAGATCTACACTACGAAAACCTCATCTGACTATCGCGGCTCTCCTCAGCGGTGGTTTCGTGCCCGCCAGCCGCTGGATCCGGCCGCACAACGGGCGGCTCGCGCTGGAGCGCCCCCTGCCCAGGGAACCCGGCGTCTACGCCTTCGTCCAGGGTGAGCGGGCGCTCTATGTCGGCATCGCGGCATCGGGCCTCAACAGCCGTTTTTCGGCCTATGTCAGCTCCGGCGCCAGCGATCCGACACATCTGCGCATGCAGGCTCTGCTTGTCGAGGCGTTGGAAAGCTCCGCCTTCCTTGACATTCTGACGATCGCGCCACCGAACAGCAGTTGGAACGGCTGGCCGGTCAACGCCAGCGCCGGTCTTGAAGTGGGTCTCATCGCCCACTACGATCTGCCCTGGAATATCCGCGGCGCCGGCAAGATCCGGGAACGACGCAGGCGCGCGATACCGCCGGAAACGGCTCTCTGCCAGTAGGCCGGGCAAGGCCTAGCAGCTGAGCGCACCATGAAGATATTGCAAGTGTAGGCAAAAGCCGCCATGCTCGCGCCGCCTACTTAGCCATCTCAAGTAGATTCGGTATAGAAGTAGAGCGCTCCCTCAGAGGAGGAGACCTTGGAACAAATCATCATCAATCTGATCGCGGGCGCCCTCGGCGGCAACGCTGCGGGCAAGGCATCACCACAGTTCGATCTCGGCACCATGGGCAATACCATTGCCGGCCTCGTCGGCGGCGGGGTCCTCGGCCAGATCGTCACATTGATCTGGCCAAGCGTCGTTGCCGCGGCACAGACGGGCAATTTCAGCATCGGCGGGATCATCACCAACATCATCAGCGGCGGCGCCGGCGGCGCCTTGCTGACAGCGATCATCGGCGCCCTCAAGAACCGGACGGCTTGAAATCAGTCTGCATCTCACTGCGTTTGGATGAAACATCCAAACGCAGATCATCCGATCAATAGTTTGTTTAGCACAAGCTATAAACGTCAGAATGCGTATTGCGCCAACGCAGCTTCACAGTCCTCATGAAACTTCAAGGCCATCTCCGGGTCCGTTTCCAGGGCGACAAGCAAAAACAGGCGCGTATTGAAAATCGCGCGTATTTCTTCCGCTGGCATATTCTTTTTGAGACAAGCGCCGAATGAGTTTTTCATTTTCCGTAGAAAGGATACGCCGGATACAACCGGATGATGGATCTGACCATCATTGGGCTGCATCTCGAGCTCTCTCAACGATACAGGACGCCCAACACGGAAAGTTTTCTTGGAATGAAAGACGCGACCAAATCCGTTGACATCGCGGCATACGAAGCCGTCACAAGAGAGTGTTGTTGACGTGAAGGACTCATCATTTGGCCAAGACTGGGCCGCCTCTCCATTTGACAGACGCTCCTGAAACAGGACCGAATGCTCAGCACGACGTGCCATAAGATGATCAATGGCTCTGGAGGACAGCCTTGTGAGAGGATACATGCAGCCGTAGACCTGTTCGGAAAAGGCATGCATGGCATTGTACCACCACCACTTGTTGCTCGATTTGTGATATCCTGTTGTGATGAAGTCAACTTCATCTGCGCTGGGAAATGCGTTGAAAAAATCCGACAGATGATCGAGCTTGAATCTGACATCCCCCTCAACAAGCCAGAACGCGGCCACATCTGGGCGCGCGAGACGCGCAGCATAGTAGCAATAATCCCCACAACGCCATGCGGCATCGCGGGGAATATAAATCCCTCGCTCTTTTAGACTCTCGAAATCAAGGACAACCTTACCGAAAGTGTTGGGGACAGAAACCTGTCCTTTGCTTTCATCAACGAGCGCCACGACCTCGCGACCCGATTCGTTTTGGAGACGAGAGCAAAAGCCTTCGAGGGTCTCATCAAAATAATGAGTCCGTATCAGAATAACTTCACTCATATCTCTTTCTCGCGCAGAAATATTGATGACTACGTCCAGAACCAATTCGTTCTTGTGTTATCCTCAAGGCTAGGCCAAGTCAGCGACCACGCATGATATACCCTATGCTCCAACGACCGCATAAGAGGAATTAGCGGACAAGAACCCGGACGGCCGGATCATGAAACCTCCAGGCGGGAGCCCGCCGGCCCCCAGCTTCGTTTCGACGGGGGTGATTGTAATGCCCGAGGGACCGGTCGGCTCAGCTCGCTCCGGTATCCAGACAAAATCGAAATTGCGGCGCTCATCCATGAAACGCTGTATAGCCTGGAGATCGACGCGGCTGGGGGTATTTTTCTGCGACAACGGATAGACGGCGAGATAAGCCGGCTCAGCAAAACCGGTAAAGGCTGCGGCACGAAGCTGGCGCATACGCTTGGCAAAGGCCGCCAGTTCTTGTTGCGATGGCTCCGCCTTGAGCGCCAACGGCTGCTCGACGAAGATCTGCCAGGGCGACAAGCCACGGCATACATCGAAATCCGTCAGAAGCGCCGAGGTTTGATCCTCAAGCAGTTCTGACGGGAAAGCGCCGACCAACTCTGCCTCGTTGATCTTCGAAACACGATGCTCGGCCTGCGAGATCAGGTCTTCGGGCTTGCCCGCGATCGCCACCGGCTCACGCTGCGGGTTTTTCATCATCGAGAACCAGTCGTTGAACTTGAAGTTCCAGACAGGCTCGTTGCGATTGGAGATCCACAGGCTGGGCCGCCCCAAGGCTTCGGCGAAGACCAGGCCATGCAGACTTTGCGAGATCACCACTTCCGACTGCGCGATCTGCTCAAGCGGCAGGAGCGAGTCGTCCATCATGTCGACGACACAGAATTCATCGCTCGCGCGAAACGCGTCAAAAGCCTTGCTGTGCAGCGAGGAATGATGCGGCACGATCGCAGCGCGATACCGCGCGCGCATCTGGTCCGGGCTGACGAGACGTTTGACCAGAATGCCGGGGTCTCCCAGCGGCACATCTGGCACCTGAAGGCCCGCGGAGCGCAAGTGATTGCGGGTCAACTCGCCGCGCAGTGCCCTGATTTTGGTCACATCGATGGCGCCGAGTGCAACCGAGGGGCTGAGCACGCCCGAACCCCAGATATAGGAGTTCGCATTCGCCATGAAGAAGATGCTGCCGATCGGCAGCAGATGGGGCTGAGAGGACTCGGTGAAAACGCCCGTCGCAGCAAATTGGTTCTTGAGGATATAGGCGGAGATTGCGTCTCCACAGTTCCGGATCACGTTATAGTAGCGATAGGGCACCGTGCGCGTGGGCTGTTCACGATAGAGCATGGTCATCATCCGCCTTTAACCAGTAGTCGCCCATGCGCAGAAGCATAGCGGGCCGAGGTTCTCAATCCTGCAGATGGGCGGGAACTGCCCAAAGGAATTGCTGCCGAACGTAAGGAGCGATTGCAACAATCGCTTAGCCCGACGCGCGGTATTTCACGCCGGGATAGTCCATGCAGCCATCATGCCAGAATGACAACCACGCACCGGCAACTTTCCCTGCGTTATCCGCGGCCATGCAGTCTATCCGTCATCGTCTCAACCGGAAACAACCCGCACCGGAAAGCGCACGATATCCCTATCCATACCGCGCTTGCAGTTCGTCCAGTTCAGCCGCGTGAAATAGACGTAGAAGGCATCGCCGGCCGTATCGAATATGTCCGAATCGCTCGCGGGATCGATGAAGGACGGATATTCATAGAAATCCGCGCAGACGCCTTTTGATTGCCAGAACGGCTTGAAGTCGGCCAGCATTCTCGGCTCGCTCCAATTCACCAGATCCTTGGACGTGGTGTAGAAAACGCCGGGATTGGGGATGCCCGTGTTATAGGTGGCGAGCCAAAGGTCGTGGCTTTTCAGGCGAACGATGGAACGAAAGCGGCCGAATGGCGGCTTGCCCCGCCTGTCCCCGCCAATATTGTCACAGCGGGTTGTCGCGTCAGCGCCGCGGTAGGCCTGTGGCGGCCGCGTGAACTGTCCGTCGCTCAGGACTTTCCACTCCCCCTTGGCCGCTTCCGCGAGGGTGGAGCGAAACAGGCAATTGCCGTTCGGCCCGGGCTTGGCCTCACCGGCGGTCCACCCCACGAAATAAAGATATTGGCCATCACGCACGATGTTCGAGGCCGTGAAGAAGCCCGTCATTCTCACCTTCGGGTCGAAGGGGGCGCTTGATGACGCCACGAGCCGCTCGGCCTGGGGCAACAGCGAGAAATCGAGGTTCTTCGCGTCCGCGCTGACCGTCACGATCGAGGAGTACCAGCAGGGCGACTGGGCGCCAGGACCGTCGCAGACCCCCTTGTGCCGCTTGCCCATGAATTCCTGGCTGCCAAGCCCGATAACCCTGCCCTCGCCCACCGGGAGCAGCGCCTGGATCCAGTAGCGATCGTCGAAATCAGCCGGGTTGGGTGATTCGGCGGCGCGGGATGAAATGGCACAATTAGGCTTCACGTCGTCGAGGCGCGGCCCTTCCATGAACCAGTTGGTCAGGTGACCACCGATGAGGGCCACGGAACCATCCGAACGCCGCAGCGCGCGGGCCGGACTGTCCGGAATGCTGTTCGGGCGGCATCTCTCCGTGGCATAGTCGTAGACGGTCTCTGCCTGCGGCGAGAGTTCAAGACGGATAGTATCCTCAGCCTTTGCTGCGGCACTTCCCCCCAAGAAGAGCGCGCAACACAACGTCATTCGCACAAATGTCATTACTCATTCCGCAGACGGGATGGGGATAACGGGCGAGATGCTATCTATCCACAGCTTCGATGTTGAAAACATGTCAGATGGACTATCGGGCCATTTTTTTTCGCATCCGGCAACCCCGGATAGCCGATGACCCGCCAATCACCTCTGGATAGCGCAGGTCATGGTGCCTGGAATGAGACGCGACAAGTCATGCCGCGCGCGACGGCATGAAGCTGCTCGAAAGCCGCTGGGCAGAGCTTCGCCCTGCCGCCCTTCCGAGAACAGGAACAGAACGGGAATTGGAAACCAAATCGTGAGATTGGAAACCGCCTTGCGGTCTGGAAACACCACCGAACGCTGAAACCCTTATGGGGCTTGTGTTCGATTGGTGGGCGCACAAGGGCTCGAACCTTGGACCCGCTGATTAAGAGTCAGGATCTCACTTTGAGATTTCGAGCGAAATTTGCAAACCGTGCTACATATCCTCAACGAAACATCAGATACTTATGACACATTTGCAAACCATCTGCGCAGGGACTTCATTGCATCGATGCAATCTTACCTTGCTGGGTGCGGAATGCAAGCCTCGCTTTGATGCGCCGTCATGTTCATGCTATGTTCTAATGATGAGAAGATCCGCCTTGATAGACAACGTCCACACCCTGGACGGCATGCCGCTGTGCGTGGCGTGCCTAGATTGCGGGCACCGCGGGCTTGTCGAACCGGCAACGCTCCTGAAGCGTGCGGCGAAGCGTCATCAGATGGAAGAGATCGACCGGTTCAGATTTCGGTGCCGCAGCTGCGGCAGTGTGGCTGTGGAGAAATTCATTCCCTACAGCCAAGCCGAAGCATTTCGATGGGCGCGGGGTGAGTTGGATTCTACGGGGTGAGCGAGTCGCTTATTGGTCGACGGGGCAGAGGTCTATAGCGGCCAGCGCCACCTCGCCCGCGATTGCGAAGTAGGTCGCGCCGTCGACATATGTGTCTGGCTTGGGCTGCCCCGTGACAAGCCGAGCAACTTTGGTCAACACCATGTCGAGCGCCTCCTGCTCAGCCGGTCCGATCTCGCGCCCCATGAATCTGCGGATCACGCGCTTGAGCTCTCCAGCGCAGGCCAGGTTTATCGCGGGCGGGCCGTATTCCTCATCCCGCGATCCGCACGTCAGCGCGATCCCCTGGCGAAGAATCTGCGCCCTCATTGGCTCGGTCATGCATGCTCCGGATGAAGAAAGACGATGGGCTTGCGCTGTTGCCGCGCGATATCGATCTCCGCGCGGACGCCGGCGCTCTCCGCCCAACCCGGCATCAGCGCGACCACAACGGCAGCAGCAGCATCCAGCAGCGGGCCATCCTGATAGGCCCATAGTTCCTGGTCCATCTTGTCCAGACCGCCCGCCTCGGCAACGGCATGGCTGTGCGCGATCGGCGACAGCACGTGGAAGCCACGCGCCATCAGGCGCGCAGCAATCCGGCTTGCTTCCGTCGCGGCGGCCTCGAGGCCGGCCGCATACTTGCTGTAGGGTGTGGCGAGATAGATGAAGCCAGGAAGGTGGCGAAGGTCTTCAAGCGCCAAGCCCGCGCCCTGGCAGGCCTCGCACATCATGCTGCCTCCCGCCATGACACCCAGTCCGCCGGTGTGGCCTTCCGCTCCTCGACCTTCACGGCCCAGCGACTGGTAATGCCGCGGGTCGGGTGGACGAACCAAAGCGGCTGCGAGGGCTCGCTTGGCGGCGCCCTAAGCGCGTTCTTCGCATACTCGTCAAACCCCTTGAGGGTGTTGGCGACGATCGCACGCGGCAACCAAAGCTCCTGGTGCCAATGGCCCATGAGCAGGATGTCATAGTCATTGCCGAGGGACGTCGCCTGGCCTCTGGTCTTCACCTCGCCACGCATAATCGGCCCGATCGAACCGATGATCCCGTCGCCACCCTTCACGCCCAGCATGTCGCCATGCATGGCCAGATACCGCTGGCCATAGACCCGATAGTGCACCTCGTTGGAGGCGCGGATGTCAATCTGCACTCGCGGGTCATCCGCGAAGTGCCTTTGCAGGAGCTGATAAATCAGCCAATCAAAGTTTTTGTAGACGTAGCGCTTGAATTCCGGCTTCGGCGTGCCCCTGCCGTGGTTGCCCGCCGTGCAGGGCACGTAGACCTTGCCGAAGATGGCGGCCATACGCTCCAGGCCGGCGATGAGAAGATCCCGGCAACGAAGCGCGGCCGGGATGACCTCCTCGTCATCAGTCTTTGCAAGTTCGGGATGCAACCCACCGGAGACGAAATCGCCGAGCAGATTGACCACGATCCCTGGATAGCTCTTCGGCCCGTGGTTGGCGCAGATGTCTATTGTGGCGTCCAGAAGACGCCGGACCCGGCGCTCGGCGATCTCGATGCTGTAGGCGTTGCAGCCGCCCACTTCGTCGCGACTCACGACTTCGCCCATGTGCCAGTCCGACCAAATGGTCACGGGCACTTCCGGCGTCTTGGTTGCTGAAGCTGCTGGGATCCGCGTCAACCAATCGGGCGGGCTCTCTGGCGCGGCACCCATGACGCCAAGCGCCTCGAGCACGACCTCGTCGGCGAGATGGCCACGCTGTGCTTCACGCAGCTTGGCGCGGAGATCATTCACTTCGTCCTGCAGGCGGACGATCTTTCGATCGGCCGCCACGAGCTCGGCTGGCGTGGCGGGATGGGGGATGGGCTCGGGGGCAGCGCCGCCGGCCCCACCGCGCAATCTGTTCTGGAATGTGGAGCGAGCGATGCCGAGAGCGAGTGCAGCGGCGGTCTGGTTTCCATGCTTGGCGAGAGCGGCTGCCGCCTCTCTGGCCTGTTCGTCAGTCACCGGCGCTTGCATCAACCCTCCCGGCCCATAAGCATGCAGACGGTCGATCCGGGCACGATGTAGCCGAAGCTGGCGACGTACGACGCCACGCCCTGGCTCACGACCATCACACCGACGTTGATCCCGATGACGTTGCCCTGCATGTCGAATGTCGGGCCACCGCTCATGCCGTGAACCATCGTCGTGTCGAGAACGAGCACGCGCTTCCACGGCTCGTATTCGCGAGCGGCTCCGCTCACGTGACCTCGAGCCGTAACGAACTTCTGGTCATAGGGGTTGCCGGAGGCGCGGATCTCTTCGCCAACCTTCGCCTCGCGACAGGCCAGCGGGGCCGCCTTTGCATTCACTGGCGCACGAATCAGAGCCACATCATATTCCGGGCTCGCCCAGAGGATGGCGCCCTCGACGGTGACCCCATCATCCATGACGACCGGCATAGTCTTTTCGGAGCGCACGACATGCGCGGCCGTGAGGATGTAGCCGTCGCCAATGTGAACACCCGACCCGTGGCCGCGCGCGTCACCGAGGAAGACGACGGATCCGGCCGTGGGAGTGGGCGCAGGTGTCTGAGCGGACACCAGGAAGAGTATGAGCACGGCAGCGCACGCGGCGCCGAAAATCTGGGCCGCACGATATAGGAGCTGGCGCATAAGGCCCTCCGTTACTGTCGAGAAGCGAACTTGTCGAAGGCTTGGTCGAGCCGATCGCCAATACGATTGATGGCGGACACCAGCCGGTCCTCGACCTGCTGGATGGCTCTGTTGGTCGTGTAGTTGGTGGCGACTTCGACCTGAAATTCAGTGAGGTGCCGGCGCGTGGCGGTCACCTGCTCACGAATGGCGTCGATTTCGTGCGCCGCGTCCTGTTGCACCGCTCGGATCTGGTTGTGCTGATGGCGCAACGCAGCGGCGATGGCGCCAACAACAGCGACACATGCCGAGATGGCAGTGAAAAGGAATGAGATTTCCATCATGAAGCTTTCGGGGAGAGGCGCGAATCCCTGTCCCGGTAGAAGTCGCGCAGGGCGGCCTTGCCCTCCCCGCACTCGACAAGGTTGGCGCGATCCTGCCCCCAGAGACGCTCGACTTCATGCTGTGCGAGCCTACGCTTGGGCAAAGGGACGGTATCGGCGCAGTCCTTCTCCAGTTCAGCGGGAGGAGGACTTAGAACCGGCGGCTGGGCGACGAATTTTGTCGAGCCGCATGCTGCTGTCAGCGCCAACACCGCAAGCATCGCGCAGAGGATCTTGATCTGCCGCATCGGCGATTTCCTTCAGGAGGGATTGGAGTCGGTCGCGGCTCTTGGTGAGGCGCTCGACCTGTTCGCGGGCCACGGCTTGGGCCGCCTCATTGGCGATCCACTGGCGCTCGCGTTCCGCGGCGGTGGCGCGCTCAACGGCAAGTGTCACCTCCGCCTTGCCCACCGAGCGGCCAGAGCGATATTGCCAGGCGCCGTAGCCCCAGAACGCGGCGGGCACGGTGGCGGCCAGAGCAAGCGCCACATAGATCACTGCCGGGCTCACGCCCAGCAGTGCGGCTATCCATTTCATTCGACGTGCCTCCAAGACTTTCGGCGCCGGATATCACTGACTGTCGTGAAGTGGAGTCCGAGTTCGGCGGCGATCGTTTTCAAGGGCCTTTGGTCCAGCCGGATCCGCCGAACCGCCTCTTCGTCGACGAGTGCGTTGCCGTTTGCGCCGCCACGTTGAGGCGCGGGTCGATGGCGCCCCTTGGCCTTCATGTCGCTGGAGTTGTCTTGAGCGGTGCCGCAGAACAAGTGTGCCGGGTTCCAGCAAGCGCGGACATCGCAAGAATGGCAAACAAACTCCCCGGTGGGGATTGAGCCATGAAGTAGTTCGTAGGATAGCCTATGCACCCTACGCGCTCGACGGTCGACGTTGAGCTCTCCATACCCATTATGGGTCTTGGATCCGGTCCACAGCCAGCATCCACTTTGCTCATCGATTTTTGTGAATGACATAAGTCGATGGAGAAGTTTGACTTCCCGATCGAAGGCCGCCTCAGATTTTGAACTTAGACCATCGCCCCCGTGGCCCGTCGTCGTCGACTTCTCCGCGCTCGGCCATGAGGCGGCGTTTCCCGTTGTCATCGAATACTGCTCCAAAAACGTACGAGCCGATGATGGCGACGGCCGCGCCGATCAGGCCCACGGCGACCTGACCAAACAGAGCGCTGTCTGTGCCCACAAAGACGATGTAGGCGAGCATGATGGCGATGTAGCCGAGCGCGCCGAATACGACGCGCCGCCGGATCTTCCAGTTGTCCTTGGCAACGCGGGCGATATCATCAGCCATTGCCGAGCGCCGCCAGGAAGTCACGGTGATAGCCGGCGATCAGTTGCGCCTTGTCCGTGCCGTTGATGATCCGGCGCGCGTTGACCGGATCGTCCTTGGCCCGGCTGAAATAATCGGCGAGCCGCTTGCCGGTGAACCATCCGTCGCGCATGCCGGCGAACATGATGGCGGTCGCAAAGTCGGGCCGCATCGCGGCGTCCGGGTCGGCGATCAGATCGTACTGAACGACGATCGACGCCTTGGCATAGTTGGCGCGCCCCGTCAGCTGAGGATACCCGCGTCCATGGTAGAGGGCACCGTCACCGGGCTGGGTATTGCCCAGGGCACGGGCCACATGCGGCCGCTCGCCACGGATGTCGTACATACGCGTAAAATAGGCGGTTCCGCCCCTTTCCCGGATCGGCTGCATCGTCGCGGCCGTCTCGTGGTAGGTCGTTGCCAGCATGTACGCCAGCCAGCGGCGGTCGTCGCTGATAGCCAAGCCGTTCCAGGCGTCCAGAATGGCTTCCATCCCGTCGACCTGGCTCTGTACGAGAGCGCCGCCGAAGGGCCTCTTGCGCACGGCGCTGTAGAATGCAGCGCGACTCATTGGCTGCGCTCGACGATGTACCGCGTGCCGTCGGTAATGGCGCCCCAATCGTCATGTCGGCCGAGCGCGCAGGCGCCCAGCGCGGTGGCAAGCGCCACCACGAGCAGGAGGGATTTCATGATGTCTCCGGACACAAAAAGCCGCCTCGCGGCGGCGTCATTCCTTGCTTTCGTCCGAAAGCCGAAGCCTCCGGTCGTCATCGCCCCCAAGCGAGGCGGCCGGGGGCTTTAGATATCGATGGGAGGCTCGGGCGCGTGCACCGTCTCGTCTTCCAGGAGGGCGAACGGCAGATCACGCAGATAGGCGACCATTGCCGCCGCATTGGCGATGTAGGCCGGATCGTCGATGATGCGCTTCGGCGCCACGAACTTGCCGACGAGTTCAACGACCGCGCCCGCCTCGAATTCGACCGCATCCGGGTTCAGGTTGATCCCGACGCCCGGCGATGCCGTGTCGATCGCACGCGGGGCGATATAGACCGGGGGAATGCTGGTCGGGTTACTCAGCGCTTCGAGGGCGACCTTCTGCGCGGCGGTGATGATGAATTTGTTCTCGACGCTCATGCTGCGACAGCCTTTATCTTTGTGATGTAGTTCTGGATGACGGTGTTCAGATTGGCTTCCTTGCCGACCATCGAAGCCCCGAACATTGCGAAGGCCACGCGGCGCGTGCTGAAGGTCGAAGGCGATCTGCCGCCGATGCGAAACTCTCCGGTGGGGCGGCCGGCAGCCGAGACGGTGGCTTCCGCCATCTGGACGCCATCGCGCCAGATCCGTTCGGTCGTGGCGTCGATGCGGGAGATCCCCGAAAGTCCGGCCGATGACGCGACAACAGCGAGCGTGGTCGCGCCGCTGACCCGGTTGAGCTGCCCGCCCATGGAGCCCGTGGCGCCACGCGGAATGCAGAAGGCGGAAAAAGTCTCACCGGCCCCGACATCCGGCACGGACGCGGCTACGTCTGTGTCTGTATAGGACCAGATACTGGCGTCGTTGACGGTCCATTTGACGCCGTCAACAGACGGCCGGCGGCCTGTGCCCACGTAACTGGACGTGCCGTTGCCGGTCCACCCGTATCGGTCAGTCCACGTCGGAGAGTTCGACAAGGCGAAGATCTTCGACGCTTCGGGGTTCTTCAGGTCCGTGACGCCATGGATCATGTTGGTGGCGCCCGTCGGGGCGATCAGATCCGCGTCCGGCCAAATGCCAAAATCCTGGAAGGCAACGATCGTCTCGTTGAGGAGAGACTTCACGGCAGCGGATGGAGCAGCCCCGACGCCGTCCCAAAAGTCAAAGACCGCTTTGGCTCGCGCGTCATAGCTCGGCGGCGTCCAGAGACGGGGGCGCCGCGCCAGCCCGAGCCCGGTTGAGAGCGCGAGGCCGGCCATCAGTCGAGCGCCTTGACCGCGATCTTGTGCCCAGCCGGCACCAGGAGGTCGATCGAGCTTCCAGCCAGCAGCACGCGGCGCGGCGCATTCGACGGGTTCGGCGTGCCTGTGCCGCTCGTCAGCCACACGTCCACGTCGGTGGTGACGCGGGCGATATTCTGGTCTTGCCCGTTGACGGTCATGCCACCCGGCGCGGCAGCGGAGACGGCCGCCGTTCCCGAGACCGCAAGCTTCTCCGAGGCAACAGGGGCCGCATGGTGCAGCCCCTGCGAGATAGCCGGCGACGCGGCCGAACCGAATTCGACATAAACCGTGGCCATGCGGCCCTCCTGAATTGAAAAAGCCGCCTCGGAGGGCGGCGGGTGAGCGGTTCTTGAGGGAGAAATCAGGCCGGGGTGCGAAGCAGCGGTCGGTGGATCACCACTCTTCCAAGCTTAGTATACCGCGAACCGCTGTCGAAGACGGTGTTGTCCTTGCGGTCCATGGGCCGGTTGGGTCTGTGGCGGTGAGTATTCCACTCGTCGTGGAAGCGACATACAGCCCCAGCGCGGCATTGTAGACTACCTTATTGATGGCATCCGATGTCCCGCTAGTTCGCTGCGTCCAGGTTCCGGTTGGATCCGTAGCGGTCGCAATTTTCCCGGCATTGCCGACCGCAACCCAATAGGATGCGCCCTTGCAAATGCCGTTGATGTTGTCCGATCCGAATGACGATGTGCGGGAAGTCCACGCGCCAGTCGGCGACGTCGCGGTGCGCATGTCGCCCGAGACACCGGCCGCGACATAGAGCCCATCGTCACCTTTCGCGACGTCATTCATCGTGTATGTTCCAGATAGCCGATTTGTCCACGTCCCTGAAGCCGTCGAGGCCGTGTATATCGCGTTCTGACCAGCCGCTATAAAAACGGTTCCATCATGAATAACCTTTCGGGCATTGACGGTTGATATTGCTGTCCACGGTCCTGACAGAGCGGTAGCCCTCTGAGAACCGCTACCTGCTTGAGAAAAAATGACGTTCTCAGTCGCTGAGAATGCGCCACTACCTGCTGCCGTGCCAGGAACCGTGCCCCCAGTCCACCCGGCCATTGGGTCGTTCGTGTAGAGATACGAATTGACGTTAGAATTCTCGCCCGCCAGGAAACAGGGAGTTCCGGACAGCGAGCCAACCGCATACCACGAATAGTTGCTCGGGACTGTAAATCCGGTATTCGTCGTCCAGGTGATGCCGTCGCGCGAATAGATCATGCGATAAACGCCGCCGACGAACCCGCTTATCATTAGGAGGGGCTTTTTTGCGGATGCGAAAACGTATGGGTTGATGATCAGGCTCATGATTGGTTACCGATCAGTTCGACGATGAGGCCGGCCGCCGTGCCGTTGCCAATCTGGTCGATGTCGATCGTTACCTCGTCGTCAGCGAGGAAGGCGGCGGAGGATATGACGGCGGGCGTCGCGGCCGTGGCAGACGTCTTCTCGGTGTTGTCGATGGTGAGCTTCGTCGAAATGACGGAGGTGCCGTTCTTGTTGATGTCGACGGTGAAGATGCTGCCGGATGCCTGCGCGGTGAGAAGCGAGGCTTTGACGGCAGTAAGAGTGAAGGCATAGGGCAGCCGGAAATAGGCCTTTCCCGTGCCGGCTGCGAGCGCCGTGGTAAGGTCGCTGCAGGCGAGGATGAAGGCCTCAGGCTTGGCCTTGATCGCGTCGGCTTGCTGTGAGGATACCGGCTTACTGGCGTCTGAGGTGTTATCGACGCTACTGAGACCAACATCGGCCTTGACGATGCCCATTGGTGAACTGATCACCGGGGAGGTCAACGTCTTGTTGGTCAGCGTCTGAATGTCGGTGCTGCCAACGATCGCGCCAGAAGGAAGAGCCTTGCCGCTGTCCTGGATGCTCTTGCCGGAGCTGTTCGAAAAGGATGCCGCGTTGCCGGAGGTCGATGACGCCGGGCCTATCACTGCGCCGTCGATGTTGGTCTGAACGACATTCCAATTCGCGCCGACAGCGGCATGAGTGCCGGTGCTCGATCCATCCACGAAGCAGAACACCATGTCGCCGACTTCGACGACAGGGCCGGAAGCGCCGCCGATCCGGCCTGCCGTCGTGATACGGTAGGTATCGCCCGCATTGGCGGCGGGGTAGTTCGGGTTCGTTGAGGCGTTGATGCCGCCCTTCATCGACGCGAAGTCCGCGCCGGCCAGGAGGTTATTGATATAGGCCTTGATGGCCTTCTGTGTGGCAAGGCGGGTATCGCTGTCGGCCGCCAGCGTGTTGTCAGCGTCGATGACGCCGGATGCAAAATGCGAGGTCGCGATGCCGCTGATCGTGTTGTTGGCGAAATTGATGACCTTGTTCGTCAGCGTGGCAGTGGCCGACCATTTCGTGCTGTCGGACGTATTGTCGACATTGCCGAGGCCAACGTCACCCTTGACCAGGGCGAGGCCAGTTTTCAATGCGGAATAATCGGCAAGGCCACCGAGCGTCCGGCCGAAGGACGTCAGGTTGTATTCGGCAACGACGCCCGCGCCAGTCGCGTAAAAGCCCTTGTTGGCCGCCGTCGCCAGTGAGGCGAACGAACCCAGCGTTGCGGAATAGGCCTGGACGTCGGTGCCGATCTCCAGGTTGAGCGCCGCTTTCCACGCCGCCTCATTGGCTCCACCAAGGAGCGAGGCGGAATAGGAGCTGAATGCGCCGCCATCCTCAAGGACATCGCCGGTGTTGTCGGCGAAGACCGCGATATTGCCGGCAGACACAGCGCCAGCCGTCGTCACGTCGCCAGAGCCCGCACCGGCCGCGCCTGCATCCCCCGTCGGCGCGAAGCTGAAGGCAAGCCTCGCGGCGTTGGAAGGCGTGCCGTTTCCGGCGACATAGGCGACCGGCACCTTGCGGTAGCCTGTGCCATCGACGACGGAGCCGGTCACGCGATAATCGGCGAAGATCGTCGGGGTATCGACCGCCACGAGACGAAGGCGGCCCTTGTTGCCCGTGGTCGTGGAATCGTCGAGGGCATCGAGCCAGGCGGTGACGGTGGCGCCGCCGGCGTCGAGGTTGTCGAAATAAATGACGGTAGCGCTTGCCGGGGTCGCGTGGTTGAGCCGCGCGTTGCCGTTGCCGGGGTCGGCGTCGGTCGTCGTGGTGGAAAAATTCCAGGACGCCGCGATAACGGGACCAGCCGGGCCTTGAACTCCCGCCGGAATGCCGAAGTTGAGCACGGCGGCAGAGGGTGAACCGGCATTCGCCACGGTGGCCGAAGCGCCGGGCGTCAGGGTGGAAACGGTTCCAACGGAGATAGTCGCGGCGGCCCCGTCATCGCCATCCACGCCAGCCGGCCCCGCCGGGATCTCGAAATCCAGCACGGCGGCAAGGGGGGTACCTACATTGGTGACCGTCGCCGGCTGCCCCGCCGCAACGGACGTGACGTCGCCGACTGCGATCGTCGCCGAGGCGCCGTCAGACCCGTTGGTGCCGTTGGCGCCCTTCAAGCTGACACCCGATCCCCAGGCCGAGCCGACCTTGGGACCGTAAAAAAGCATGGTGCCTGTGTCGAGGTAGAAATCCCCCGCGACACCCGCTCCCGACGAAGGCGCCCCCGTGCCGCTGAGAATAGTGCTGCCGTTGGCGCCGTTCGACCCATTGGCGCCGTCCGCACCGTTGTCGCCTTTCTCGCCCTTGCCCGCCGGGCCGGACAGATAGATCGTCCAGTCATCAGCCGACCCGCTGCCGAGCGCGGTGGTGACCTCGACCGTCAGCGACGTGCCCGAATAGGCCGTGATCTGCCCCGACATCTGCCGCGTCGTCGGGTTCGCCGCCGAGACGATTTGCACATAGCGCCCGACATTGAACGACTTGCCGGCCTGGGTGACAAACGACTTGGAGCCGGTGCCGATCGCGGTCGAGGTCGTCGAGGTGCCGGCAAGATTGGCTGCGGCATTGATGGCGAGCTGAGCTTCGGCCGCGATCGCGTTGGCGACGACGCCCATGTCATTCCCCGTTTGGGGAAAGACGGTTTGATGGTTGAAGCCGTTGAAATTCGCCGGAATGAGCGCGATGAGCCGCGCCACCGCAGCGAGTGCGGTCGGGTCAAAAGCCATGATGGCCTCCGGTCTAGATGAGTTCTTTGAGTTCGAAGGAGGTCCCGCCGCGCTGGTAGGTATTTTGCGAGAGGGCGCCGATGGAACGCAGCCGGCCCAGGAAGGCGCGGCGCTGAATGAAGGCGTCGGCCGGGTCGGGGATTACGAAGACCTCACGGTCGTCACCCGCCAAACGCATCATGCGATAGCCCGAGGAATAGATCTCGGATTCCGGCAGATGATCGAGGGTGAAGGAGAAGACGCGCGCCGCCGGGCCGCGCCTGTCTGAATACTCGACGCCCGATGCCGACGTCTCCCGGATGACATTGGGCTCGAAGGTGAGGCCGTTGTTGCCGTACTGATAATTGATGGACGGCTCCCACCAATCGGCCATGAACAGCCGGCCCGCCTCGAAGTAGCCCGCCGCGTTGCCGGTGTCGTCAATCTCCACTTGCCAGTATTGCGCGGTGACCTGGTCGTCGAAGACGTGGATAATCCAGGGCCGTATCTCCGGGTCGTCGTTCTCGGTGCCGGCGCCGCCAAGCCACCAGTTGAAGGTCTCCCACGGCAGGGTGAGCGATGAGACCGAGCGGCCTATCCACCCGGTGTCGAAGACGAGCGTTGAATAGCCGGAATTCGAATAGCCCCGGATGCGGTACTGCATGCCGCCGGAGCCGTTATGCGGCCCGAGCAGAAACACCCGTTGCGCGATGGGGGCTGAGAAACCGATGCGAAAGCGCGTGCTCGTCAGAGTGAGATTGGTGGAACGGGCGCGCTTGAACAGCTGGTTGTTCTGGAGATTGGCAAGCGGCAGGCCGGCGGTCCATGAGCCATAGCCGGCCGCGAGGGCGCCGCCATCGGACAGGGCGTTGTAGAGCAGCATGATTCTGTTGTCGGCCATGGTGCCTCAACCGCAGAGATAGATGCAGGCGACGAGCTTGACCTCGTCAGGATCGGAGAACGTCACGGCCTCGCGGATGCGGGCCACGGTGTAGTGCGTGACGAGCTGGGCGGGCTGGCCACCGAGATCGAAATCAGGCTGGCGCATGCCGATGCCCGGCAGATCCGACGTGCAGGCCAGGTCGCCTTTCTTGAGATCGCCGCCCCGGCCGCAAACGAGGACCTGGCCTTCGCCGAGGCCGTTGATCACGACGCCGTCCCATTTCTTCGCCCAGCGTCGGCGCTTCAGCATGCCGCCCTGAAGACGCTCTTGCGGCGTGGATGACATCAGCCCGTAATTGTAATCCGGCGGGCGCTCGCAGACGCTGTGCACGGAATCGGCTTGCAGCGCGTAGCGCCGGGTCAGCACGCCGATCGCTGCCGGATCCATGGCCCTCGACGCCACAGCCAGCGAGGTCACGGTGTCATCGATGCCACGGCGGTCAATGACATCGACATCGACCAGGATTGAACCCAACGGGATCTCAGGGGCATTCTTGTCGATGAAGCCGGGGTGCGAGCCGGTGAATGGCCCTACGCCCCCGTTCTCACAGAACACGGCATAGCCGCCGGATGCGGGCGGCAGGCCAAGCAGAGCTGACCCGCCCGCCGGACCGGTAATAGGAACGCTGTTGAAGCGCGCGCCGTGCGACTGCGGCCCCGTTCCGAGATTGGTGCCATAGACAGCCGCCTCGCCATTCGCGCCGGTCTGGTTGATGCGCACCGACGACACGTTGGGCGCGACTGTCGAATTGAAGATAATGCCAGGCTCGACGAGCGTGCCATCGGTCGCCTGGATGCGAATGCGGGCGCCGTTGATGCTGCCGCCGTTGATCAGCGGCGTGTTGATCGTCAGCGTGGCGGTAACAACGCCGGCCGTCAGCTTGGTCGCCGACATGGTGACCACCTTGGCGTCGGTCACCTGAAGGTTGTCGATATTGCCGGTTTTGACGGCGAGCGCCTGGATATGGGCCGAGCCAACGGCGAGATTCGCGATCTTCTGCGCGGTCGCCGCGCCATCCTGCAGCTGCGGCGTACCGACCGAATTCGGCGGCGGCACCTGATTGCTGGTCGTCGCCACGACGCCGTCAGTGGGCGAAAACGGATACCATTCACCGACCAGCGGCGGGCTGTTGTTGTCGATCGCCCGGAACCAGTAATACCAGGTCTCGGACACGCCGAGATTGCCATGCACGAAGGTGCCGATCGTGTCGCCGACCTTGGTCGCGGTGGCGCGGTTGTTGGTCTTGGAGGCGTAAATTTCCACCTTCTGCAAGGCCATGTAAGGCAAGCACTCATTCCCACCGCCACCGCTCGTGGTGACGATCAGTAGGATCTGGCCAGCCCCGCCGGACTTGACGACCGACGCGATGGTGATTGCGCTATCTGCCATGAGGGTCAGCCGAACAGATCGAGGGTGACGATGTTCTCGGCGCGGCTCTCATCGCGTCCGATCACGCGCATGGGGCGCCCGGCCGCATAGCCGAAGCGCGGCACCTGCACGGTGACGGTGTCGTTGAGCTTGATGCCGGCGGCCCGCTCAGCCCACAGCACGACCTTCACCCGGTCACGCCTGACCTTGTAGAGCGAGAGCAGCCGCGTCGCCTCGACAAGCGCGTCGGTCGGCTGCGTGAAGCATGTCTCGATCGTCAGCTCGCCCGCGTTCTTGTACTTGGTCTTGATCGCGGCATCTTCCGCCTTCCGCTCCCGCCATTCCGTGGCGAGATAGGCCTTGTAGTCTTCATTCTGCTGCGTGCACTTCGCGACCTCGGAGCCCGACAACGGCGTGTAATTCCGCTTGTAGCGAGCGACGACGCGCCAGACGGGCACGCCCCGGCCCGCATCATTCGTGACCTCGAAGGTCATATTCTCCGGCCGGATGATGTCATCCATCGTGATGGTGGTGACCGGCGTTCCCGGCGCCTCGAAGCGACCGACCTCCAGCACGCCATTGGCATTCGGCGCGATCCAGGCGCCGACCGAGTTCAGCACTTGCTGTACGGCGTCCAGGATATGCTGATCACTGTCGATCCAGACGCCGCATTCGGACAGGCTGAGACTGCTCAGCGCCGCAAGGCTCGCCTCGGAATAATCCGCCGTGGTGAGGCCAGCGCGCTGAAGCATCTTACGGACGATGGCGGCGGCATTACGCTCGTACCATTGCACGCCCTCCTGCACGTCGGCGGTGAGCTGGAACGCGGACCGCGTGATGCGGAAGAGCCCGAGGTTGAGACAGGTCGCGTAGCGTCCCGGTAGCACGGTCGCGGCGATCAAGGCCGCGAGCGATCCATAGTTCCCGACGCCGGTCAGCGGCGAGCCCCCATCATAGACCTGGATGCCATAGACCGCGTTGTCCGCTACCTGAAACACGCCGTCGAAGGGATTGGCCGCATAGGGGCGAACGCCGAACACGCTGCCGAAGGCAAGCGGCTTCGGCTGATCGCGCAGGTCTTCCGTGCCCTCGGCCGTATTCCCGGCGCCAAGCGTCGTCCCGGCATAGCGGTTGACCTGCAAGGGCCGGTCGAGCGTCAGCCGGTTATCGAAGATCCGCACGCGCAGGGTCTGCCAGGCATCGGTCGTGTCGATGGTCTCGATCGTGCCCTTGAAGACGGTGACGGCGGAGGAAAAGGACGAGGCCACGCCGGCCAGCTGCTTGATCTCGATGCGGCGGCCGTCGAAGCCATAGTCAAACCAGGCATCGAGCCCTCCATCGGCATTGGCGAGGATGAGATCGCCGAAGCCGATGGAGGCGCTGCCGCCGGTCTGCCCGGCATTGTACAGATTGGCCGAAAACGAACCGGAGTCTTCAATGCGCGGCTCATAGATGGTGTTGGCCGGGCTGTCTGACGGGCTGGTGATATACGCCTCTGTCGCGAAGCGAAACGTCAGCAGCGCCGCCCCGTTATGGGCGTCGATCTCGACGAGATAGATCATGAATGTTCCTTACCGGCGCCCGATGGCCTGGCGCTCGATCGCCACGGTCTGCTTGTTCACCGCCGACGACGTCGCGCGCGACGCCTCGACGTTCTGGCCAAGGAGCCGCTCGACGACACCCGTGAGGTTGGCGACGTCATTCCGCAGCGCCCGGATTTCCTCCTTGGCGCCGTCGTCATTGGCCGGCGCGCGGCCGGTACGGTTGATGTAATCGAGCACGGGATAGGTCGCCGGATTGACGGAAGGCGCACGGGTCACATGCTCCCCGCCTGCCAGGGCGATATTGCCCCCGCCGGCATAGCGGGCCATGACGCTATCGACATCCCAGACACCATTGCCGACAAGGCCACCACGGGCGTAAGCCCCAACGATGCCGCCGAGCCGCATGGCGCCGGCCGCCTTCGCATCGGCGAAAGCCTGGTCGAGCTGCGACGTCGACAGATCCGACTTCACCCAGAAATCAAGGCCGGCCTGATCGGGCTGGCGGCCGAAGTATTTCTGATAGAGGGACGTGACATAGGCCGTGCGCTGGTCGGGCGTGCCCGTGCCGTTGCCGATCTGGGCGGCCTGTGCCGCGGCCAAGGCGGCAACCGCCGCATTCAGCTTTTCGATGCCGGCCGCCACCGTCAGCACGCTGTCGTTGACCGTAAGCAGCCCACTGACCTGCGCGTCGAGCGCGGAGAGCTGCGCGCGGGCGATGTCGAGCTCCGATTGCGACTTGCTGCCGACCGCCTCAAGGGTGGACTGCACCTCCTCGAAGATCCGGGCATAGACCTCATTGAAGCCGTAATAGGCCTTGGATTCCTCCAGATACCGGCGCGCCGCGTCGGCGAGCTGGTCCATGGCCGTCTGATCGCCGGCCATCGCCTTCGCCGCCAGATCCTGAAAGGTGGCCTGGGCTTCCTGCTGCTGCTGCCGATCGTTGTAGGGCGACAGGCTGTCGTCGAAGCGAAGGTCCGTGCGCAGCTTGCGGATGGATGAGGTGAAGGCTTCCAGCCGCGAGATCGTGGCGTTGATGGTGGAAGCCTGCTGCTCATAGGCCCGCTGAAGATCCGAGCGAGCGTCATCGACCGCGCGCTGCGCTTCGTCGACCTTCTGCTGTGCCGCGCGCGCCGCCTGTTCGGCCGCCTGCTGCTCAGCCGCTTTGGCCTTGGCCGCGAAGTCATTGACGATCTTCACGCGCTCGGCGGCAAGGGCAAGCTCGAGATCGGTGATAGCCTGCCCGCCGGCCTTCACTTCCGCTTCACGCTCGCGCTGCGCCTGGCGGTCGAAGGCCTTCAAGGCGCCTTCCAGCGTGCTGTTGTCGTTGGCCGCGTTGAAGATGCGATCGTAGTAGCCTTGCTGGCGCTGGGCGATGGCAGCGAGGTCGTTGCCCATGTCGGCGAGCGCCTGCGAGAACTCCTTCACGACGCCGGCCAGCTCCGGGAACTGCTGCACGAGGGCGTTGAAGGCGTCGCCCGCGAGTTCGGCGCCATTGACGATCTGCTGGGCTTCGGCCGCGAAAACCTTGGCCGCGAGCGCGCCATCGAGCCCGAGCGCCGCCGCATCCGACAAATCCTTGCGGTACTGCGCGATCTGATCGCTGATCTCATTGATATAACCGCGATCACTCGCCTCATTGAGGCGCCGCTCAAGGCCATCGGTGAAGGCCGACCGCAGCCGATCCATTGCCGCGCCGACGCGCTGGTTGATGGCGTTGGCGGCATCTTCCGCCGACATCCCGAGATCCTGAAGCACCTTCGACAGGCCGGCAGCCGTGCCGTTGATCGACTGGATTTGCTGCTGCACTTGGGTAAGCGTCTTGGCCTGGTCGAGCATCGACAGGGCGTAATCGATCGAGGCATCACGCGCGTTCTGGATCTGCCATGCGCCTTCACCAAAGGCGGTCGCCGTGTCAGCAACGAAGGACTTGGCGCTGTCCCCGAACTGCTTCACCGCGTCGGATGCCTGCTTGAACGGACCCTGAGCACCGAGCCCGGCGCGCAGCTCGTCGATCGTGCCGGAGAAGTCGGCGCGGAATTCGTCTTTCAGTCGGTTGACGAAGGTGTTGTAATCGTTCTGAAGTGCGATCAGCTCATCCACATGACCAGCATTCACGAGCACCGGGCCAAGCTCATTCAGCTTGTCGATGCCGGCCTGGATCTGCTGCTGAATGTTGCCCAGCTCGTCACCACGGAACATCTGACCTAGTTGCGCGACCTGCGGCTTGGCAGCCTGATAGTTCTCTTCAGCCTGGCGACGCAGCTCTTCCTTGCGCTGCTTCTGAGACTGTGACGCTCCAAGAAAGCCGAGGCCGCCACCGAGCAAAGCCCCCACACCTGCGATCGCCCAGCCGACCGGGCCGGTGAAGGCCGCGGTACCCAACAGTGACGCTGCAAGTGCGCCGCCACCAATTCCGCCAGAAAGAGCGCCAGTAGCCGCACCCATACCGGGTGAGCCTGCAGCCATGCCACCTCCGTAGGCGGCGCCTAAACTTGCCAGGGCTGTTATGCCCCCCATCAACGCCTTACCGTCAACGCCAAATATGCTCCCGACAGCCGAGCTGCCGGATTCGCCGCCCGAACCGATGGCCTTCGTGACGCCATCCGTTGTGCCTTTGGCCACAGTCTCTCGGAAAAGCTTGATGTCGTTACCCATCAGCATCCCGAAAAGACCGCCTTGCTGGCCCTTCTCGGAGGCTTGTAGCCCGAGAATGCCGGCCAGCGGGCCCTCTCCAGTCAGGAGAGCCTGAAGACCGGAGCGAAGGAATACGTCCGCCAGGCTTTGGAGCGCCTCCTTTAAAGAGCCAGTGCCCGAGATAAGGTCCTCGACGAACCCGGATAAGTTATCGCCCAGGAACTGCTGAGCATCGTTCAAAGCACGCGTCGCCCGCTGCGAATCCTCAACGGTCTTTACCCACCGAATTAGCTCTTCAGTTTGTTGTTCAAAGGCCTTCTTCTGAGCTTCGGTCGCTTCCTTTCCGTCACGCTGCTCAGCCTTAAGCATCTGCTGAGCCGCGCGAAGGCGCATCACCTCTTCGCTGCTCTTTCCATAGCCTTGAGCCTCTAGCTTGAGCTGCTCGATGCGCTGATCAGTGGACTGAATGAGACCGTCGATGGCGCTCATCTCGTCCTTGTTCGCCTTCGCTGCGGCGTTGGCAGCCTGCTGACGCGCGATAGCCCCCGCGCGATCAATCCGCGCCTGCTTGTCCAGCGCCCCGACAGTTTCGCCGATCAAATCAAGGCGTGCCTGCTCTTGTGCGGCAGCAGCTTTTTCCGCAGGGGTTTTCGCCTGAAGGGCCTTCAGCCTCGCCTCGTCCTTTTGGCGCAGCAGATCCTCTTGCGTGATGATCTTGCCGTTTGCCATCTCCATGGACTTGTAGGCCTGCGTGACCATATCGAGAGACCGCTTCGTCTTCTCCAGGTCAGTCACGCGGTTGGCGCCGAGACCATTCACCGTTGTGTCGAAGCGATCGAACTGACCGTTGGCCGTATCGACCTGCTTTTGCAGATCAGCTGCCTGGGCCTTGAGCGTACGATACTTCGCTCCCATCGGGTCTAGGCCGTCATTGATCTTGTCGACCTCCAGGGACAGCTTCGCGGCGCCCTGTGCCGCCTGGCCGAACGCAGCTTTGAAATTGTCGCCGGCGATGGATTTCTGAAGGTCCAGGATCTGACCGTCTAACTGCTTCAACTCGTTAGAGAATTTTCCACCACTGAGGTTGTCCCAGAAGGAATCGTAGGAGCCGATCTTCTGCCGGCGCTCAAGAAGCACCGCCAACTGCTGAGCCTTCGGTGCAGCCGAGATGGCCTGACCGATCCACGCGAACGCATTGCTCGCGGCCTTCGCGACGGTGTCCCACGCTCCAGCGAGACCGGTCGTCGACACCGCCGCCCCGTCGATCGCCGGGCGCAACGCATCAATGAGAACTTTCTGGGCTCCGATCTGGTCGTTCTGGTCGACCAGGGAGCGGATATGATCGCGGGTCTTGCCGTCGAGGAAGCCCAACGTCTCGTTGAGCTTGTCTGCGCCGGCGAGCGGATCCGAAAAAGCGCGGGATAGCTCAGATGCTGCGTCGCCGGCCGCCAGGCCCACCGTCTTGCCAAACCGCTCGGTGATACCGATCAGGTCTTCGAAATTACTCAGGCCGATCTTTCCGGTCTTCGCGAATTCAGCGGCCATTGAACGGGCAGCAGAGACGGTCACGTTTCCCGATTTTGCACCAGCCTCAGCCATCCGATTGAGATCGTCGACCGTCGCGCCAGTGGCGGCGCCAACGCCCTTCAGCGACTGCTGAAGTTCGGATTGACCGTCATTAAACGCCTTGTAGGCAAGAAGGGCAGTTGCCCCGAGGGCAACGAAGGCGGTGCCGGCTGCGGTGACCGGGGTAATCAAGCCACCAATTGCGCTTCCGATGCCCTTGACGGCGCCCGAAACGCCGGTCTGGCCAAGAATCTGCGCAATCTGGCCACCCTGGCTCGCCAGAACCTGGAAGGGGCTGGCACCCATCGCCAACATGGTGGCGACGTCGTTGAGCTGGTAGCCGAGATTTTGGATGTGGTGACCGGCGACCTTGCTCGTGTCGCCAACTTTGACGATACCAGTCGCAGCATTGCTGTTTGCCGCTTCCAGAGATTTCGACTGCCGAATGACATAGTCCTGCACACGAGCATATTGCTCGGTCTTTTCCGCGGCTGTCCCGCGCCCGCGATCGAGTAGGGCCTGCGCCTCGGCAACCTGCTTGGTCATCCGGTATTCGGTATCGAGGCGACGAGCCAGGCGCTCCAGAGACTTCTCGGCCGACAGCGCCGTACGAGACGTATTCTCGGTGGCGGTCGCCATGGTGTCGCCAGTGGCAGCAACGCGTCCCTGCGCGTCGGCCATCTTGTTCAAGCCGGCAGTTGCCTGCTCGACACCCGACGTCGTGGCCTGGATATCGATGCGCTTGATCGCGTTCAATTGCATGACGCACTCCGCAGTCGAGAGATCTCCCGAGCGTGATTGTGGAAAGTTTAATGAGGTGGGCAGTGTATCGGTCGATGGGCTAAGCTGTTTTGGCTGGGCCGCTTTTTTGCTTGTTAACCGACTCGAGATACACCGCGTCCATCACGCGAATGGCGCGTCGAAGGAGTTCGAAATCTTCGGCGCCATCGTAACCATATCGAACCGCGTATCTGTCAATCGACGAGAACGGGATAGGCCCGACGCCGAAGCTGATGGATCTATCCGTTGCGAGCTCATTGAAAGCGGCCAAAAGATCGCTCTCAAGAGGATCGAGATCCGGCGGGAGCAAATGCTCCGGCACGGGTAACCCCCGATCCTCGAAATTGGCGATCAGGGCTGCGCTATGCCGGCTCCAACCCTGCTGCCACTCTACTGCGGACTGGAGGTTGGAAAAGGGTACTCAGCCTCCCCCTGAGCACCCCCCTCATCCTCGTCAGCGAATTCCTGGCCGCCCGCAACGAACGACGCAGCCCACTGAACCGCCGTGCGGAAATGGCGATAATCCTTGTCGGTGAGGAACGTGCGGGCAAGTTCCTTGCTGTAGGGCACGTCTTCGTCCCCATTCTTGAGATTTGCCCAGTCGATAAGGACTGTCTCGAGCAGCGCCTCGCCGATAATGCTTTCCATGAGTGCGGGCGGAACGGTGCCGTCACGATGACGTGCACCTTTCGGCACATTGCGAAGCTTGCGATTGAGGAACCGCTTGAAATCCTCATTGCCCTCGCCGCGGACTTTGAGGCCGAGGTCTCCCATTTCTGGGATCTTCCGCACCCACTCGCCCACCTCGATTACGGCGCTATCGACCTTGATGCTATTGATATCCATAAGAAACACTCCTTGTCATGGAAAGGATGGCGGGCAGCGCCATGACACACCGCCCGCCGGCCGCCCCCGGCGCGTTGGGCGCCGTGCGGCTGTCGTTCTGCGGCGTTACGCCGGCAGATAGTGGAAGCGTTGGACCGCCATGGTGTAGCCCAGCGTCGGGTGACGGATCGCCTGGAAGTTGGCCGACAGCATCACGTCGGCATTCTTGCCGCTGACGCCCGGCGCGCCGGACGAGTATTTCGTGTACGGCATGTCGATCAGGATCGAGGGCCGCGCACCGTCCTGACGACCGAACAGGATGCTGAAGTTCGACGGCGTGTTGCCGAGGACGGCCTCGTAAATGGACTTGTCGCCGAAATAGAGTTCCTGCGTGCCCGTCACCGCGAATTCGCCGTTGCCAATGCCAACAGCACCGATCGAGCCGACCGCGTTCTGCGCCCGAAGGTTGTTATTGATCTCGACCGTCGCCGACATCACGAAGTTCGGGCCGGTGACCGCGACACCGCCGATGCCGATCCGTCCGACGTTGGACGAGGTGTTGAGCACATCGCCCGTGGTCGCCGCGATATCGGTCGCACCAGAGACACGGGCTGACAGGATCTCAGCCTCACGGCCGATGTAGCCCTTGGTGTAGGTCGCGATCTGCTGCGCCGGAGCGCTGATGCTGAGCGTGTTCAGCTCCAGACCACGGAAATACTCGTAACTAACCGGGGAGTGATCGAGATACTGGCGCTCGAAGGTGGAGGAACGCTTCGTTGTGCCGTTTTTGAGGAAATCGCCCGTGAAGATCTGGATCGTCTTGCCAGTGCCAGTGTCGGCATTCCAGCCGGCCGGTACCTGATCGAACGAGAGCTTGCCCGCGGCGATGGCCGACACACGAGCCCATCCATTGTTCGCGGCGGTCCCGAACTGGGTACCCGTGGCAGATCCGCCGATCTTCACCCATTCCCCGACGTTGAGCCCGAGCGTGGTGAAATCTAGAGCCGTCGCAGTGAGACCATTGCCGCCGGCGGTGACGGCCGCGACGTCAGCGGAAGCCGCCTCGAAACCGACGACGCGGGCTGCCGCACCGACAGGGATAGGGTCCGCCTCGATCGCGAAGGTGGCAGCCGGAAACACGATGGTCGTCGCAGTGGACGAGGTGACCCGTGCCAGCTTGTTGTTGGCCGGTGTGGGAAGGCCGCTCAGCGCGACAAGATGGCCAGCCTTGAAGGCTGCGCCACCCGACGCCACGGTGACCGTGGTGGCGGTGACATCCGAGATCTCGGTGTCAACGGTCGCGACGACGATCGCGGGTTTGCTGGCCCACGTACCCTGGAGCGCTTCCTCGAAATCATCGTCCGCCGCGCCAAACGACAGTTCACCGCCGACATCGCCAGCGACCTGGAGGCCGACGAGGATGAGGTCAGCGACCTGGCGGTCGGCGCGGATCTCATTCGATGTGACGGTCTGTGGGGCGGCATTGAGGCCGCTCGACGTCTGCCGGATCTCCTTGAAGGCGGGGTTGGGCGGCGTGGTGCCGGCGGTGACCTCGCGGACTTTGGCAAGCTTGACGCGGTTGGTTGACTGCAGATCGGCCATGCGGGCCTCCAAAATGGTCGTGCGGGTTCCGCAGGCGACCCGAGAAAAGCGAGCGATCGGCCCGCCGGTGAATTGTTGAAGGGGTCAGCCGAGCGTGTCGGCGTAGTAGGGAACCGCGAAGGTCACGGTGAAATAGTTGTCAGAATAGTTCCGGCCATCGAGCGTAGGGGCTGACGGCGCCCAGGTGGTGACACCGTCGAACTGCTTCGCCTGGAAGATCATCGCCAGCTCATCAGCCCATGCGAGAGCCGTATCGCGCCCTTGGCCACGATCGGTGCGCAGGACAAAGCGGATGGCGCCTTCCTCGCGAAAGACGTTGTTGCCCGGCGCTCCGATGGTGATCTGTCCCCGGTTCGCGACGGGGTACTGGACCTCCAGGAAGGCGGATCCATCTTCCGGGCCGGTTGGCTCTTCGTTGATGTCGAACACGGGGCACCGCGTCCACAGAGCGGAAAGCCGCGCCTCGACGGCGTCGGCGACTGCTTTGCTGGGCATCCGGCTACCTCAGTGTGATGATGACAGCCGGCTGCCTGGTGTCCGGATCCTTCGTGGATCCGGCAACAGTCCGGTATGAGAAGCGGATGCGGGCCATGTTGCCGAAGCGGGCATTGGCGAGCGCGGCGACAGCCTCAAAGACGCCGTCCGGAGCCTTCTCAGAGAAGCCGCGCTCGATCTTACGGGCATAGGGCTGGATGTTGACGAAGGCATATTCCTGAGCATCCGGCACGTTCAGACCGGGCTCGATCTCGACACCGTCCGCATAAAACTTGTGAGAGCCGCGATAGCGGCCCGTGAGGACGGGGGAGTGCAGGACAAGCTGCTCGCCAATCCAAGCGAAGATCTCGTTGACCAGGTCGAATTCGAAGACGATCCGGCCGTCCGGCTTCACGCTATCGAGGGGGGCGCCTTCCTGGCCGTCGACGAAGGCGGTGTGAGGCGTCTCGTGACCGAGGGCCTGCTTATTCTGCACTTGCGCTTTAGCAAGTTCCTCTCGGGCGAAATCGGCGATGATCTTGCTACGGGCTTCAGGGCCAACGCTCGATGACAGTGCAAGAGCAATGTCGCGGTCGATCGGATCGACCTTCACCTTGACAGCCATCAGCCTGGCACGCCTTCGCAGTCGAGTTCGATGCGTACCACCTGACCCTCTACCCGCTTGACGCGCGGCAGTTGGACAGTGCGGACCTTGCCATCAATGAGGATCTGATCGAGGCGCTTCGGGATAGCAGGCAGGCCGGTTGGCGAGATGATCACGACCGAGCGAACCGCGGCCACGCCGTTGCCGCTCTCCACCGCGCCCGTGTCTCTGACATGGCCCTTAATTGGCGTGTCTTCATCTGGCGTCGGCGCCTTGCGCGTCTGCCGGAAGACGATGTCGGTGCCATCCGCAGCCAAAGCGGCATCCAGATCGGCGATCATTTCATCGGGGGTCATCACAGCAGTGGCCAACAGCGAAAGGGCTCGAGAAAATTGGCAACAGCTTGGCGCGTGATCGCGTCAACCGATCCAGTCATGTCCCATTCGCGGGAGCCAATGCCCTCGACGACCTTCTTCTTCAGATTCACATCGGAGCCGGTCAGGCCATACTGCGATCGAACTAGTAGAAGCATTGCAGAGGACAGTGCCGGCGGCGCCGTGACGTAGCCTGCAACAGCATCAACGGTGATGCGCGAGCCGGATTGGATTACCGGCCAACGCACACCGAAAGCCGGGACAATCGAGACCGTGAGATCGTCGTTGCGGAGCTCGTACCGTGTCGGATCCAGCGTCTGCACAACTCCATCAGCGTCCCTATAGCTGATCGAGGCCACAGACTGCACCGGCGCGACAGGAACACGTTCGAAATCGCCGAACCTATCGCACTTCACTCTCAGCCTCTGGGATGGCACTCTGACGGCGCAATAGCGCTCGACATGATCCCGCGCGGCCATGATCAGCAACGTGAGCGTGTCATCCAGGTCCGTTCGGCTCAGCGGAATGCCACACTGACGCTTGGCCTGATCGAGCGTGAGCGGGGCCGTGCCTTCCGGGGCTTCTATGACAGTCGCGGGATACCACATACTAGCCTCGCTTTTCGGGCGCTGGCTTCTTTGTGGCGCGCTCGACCTTCTCGTCAGCGACCGGGACGGCAAATCCGGCCTCAATCATGCGCGTCGCCTCTTTGGTCGAGAAGCGATCCGTCTCCTCATCGGGAGACAAAGCGAAGTCAGTGCCGGCGATGCCGACGAGCATCTTGATCTTCATGGGGATCACCTCGGTAGGGGTTGGCGCCGCGATGTACGGCGCCAACGTTGGTTACGAAGCGGCGGTGATGAGGTGCTTCACCGCAGCAGTGTCGCCAAGCTCACCGTCGAAGCGGATGAGGCCAGCGATGCCGAGATCCGGCCAGAAGCGCTCACGAAGGACGCCAATGACGGGAGATCCGACCTTTCGTACAAAATACTTGCTGAAATCGCCGAAAAGCATGACCTTTTTGGCCGCCGCGAGCGCATCCATGTCGTCATTGATGCTGTAGCGGTAGCCGAGCAGCGTGCTGGGCTCGCCCGTGGTGATATCGCCCATGGCCCAAAGGTAATTGCCCTGGCCGTCCTTCAGCTTACGGATCGCCGCCAGGGTCGTATCCGCGAACATGAAGCGGGACTTCGGGGAGCGGCGATAGGCCGAATTCACCGAGTGAAGAAGATCGATGATCTCGTCGCTGGCGATCGCTGCGGTTGCGGTGGCAGTCTTGCCGAGGCTCGACGCCGTGACGATGCCGTTGGGATCGCCAGCGCCGTCGCCGACAGTCAACTCCCTGTTAGCCAGGCGGCCAAGGCGCTCACCGAGCAGGTCACCCAGCAGGGATTCGACGTTGAAGATCGAATCCTGTGCCAGCTCCATGGAGAAGCGAATGAACTCGGTATCGTAGACGTAGGCATCAAGCGACTTCTGCCCGAAGGTGACGTCCTTGCCGCCGTCGTCAGTGAGGGCCGTCGCTTCCGTATGCTTCTCAGCAGTGACGGCGGTGTCATCGACGGTCGGGATCTTGATCGGGTTGCCGCTTGCCGTGTTGAGGACGGTGCAGATGTCCTCATCGTACATCGGCCCCCAGGCCTTCATCGTCTTGATTATGAAGCCGGCAAGCTCGGTCGGGACCGTGAAGCCGCCGGCAGTCGTCGCGCCGGCAGTCTGAGCGCGGAACTCAGCCTTTGCCTCAGCGCCACGGCGAAGAACGGCGCGCTCTTCCGACGTCAGTTCGGACGGATCACCGCCAACGGCGAGGAACTTGTGAAAGACCTGACGATACTCCAGTGGAGCAGCGTCAGAGCGGCCGGGAGCCTCAACGTCACGGCCAGTCGGGCGACGGGCGCGCCGCTCGGCCTCGGCTGCATCCGACTGACGTTGTTCAGCCTCAGCTACCCGCATTTCGCGCTCGATATTGCGATCGAGCCTGTCAAGATCCGCCATGATCCTGTCATGGCGGCCCTCAAGCTCATTGGCTCGAGCCTCGTCGGTGTTCGTCTTGATCGCATCGAGAGCTTCACGGGCCTGAGTAACCAGTTCGCCGCGCTTCTGCTGCATTTCAGTAAGGGACATTGACATACCCAATAAAAAAGCCCGCTAAGCGGGCTGCTGTGGTTTCTGGCAGGAGGCTCCCGCCCTCCGGCGTCGCCGGGTGATTAGGGCGCTTCCTGCCGGATGCCCCGAATTGACTGTTCCATGTGAGCTTTGCGCTCTGCGATGCGTCTACGCGCTGCGGTCGCGTTGCTACGCCGGCGCTCGCCGTCTGTTCGGATCGCTTCAAGCGATCGCATCGCCAAGCTTGTGTCGTCGTACGCCGGAAAAGCGACGGCGCTGACCTCAAACAGGTCGACGCCCAAAATGGTGCGGACCGGCCTGTCGCCGGATTCGTCCCACTCTTGTTTGGTCACGCTGAATCCAAACGACATGCCCGAGATATCGCCACGCTGGACCAGGGTCCAAAGATCGCGACCATCGACCGTGTCCGGAACGTCGATCTCGACCCGCAGGCCGCGGCTATCCGCCGACAACCGAAGCGTACCTGATTTCGTCCGGCCAACCACCCGCCCCGTGTCATGGTTCACAAGGGCGCGCACATCAGCGTTCAAGGCGGCGTCGAATGCTCCGGGCGCAATGCGCTCCACGAAGTAATCCCCGATCGTTGTGTCGCTGTTGAAAACCGCGGCGTATCCAATCAGGGTCCGCTTGCTGTCATCATCCCGCGCCTCGACACCGAGCGTGCCGCCTCTCTTCTCGAATTCTGTCATGCCGCTTCCGCCTCAGAGCCGCTGTTATCGTTTGCGGGCGGATCCTCGCCACCCGTTACTTGCTCACCCAGTGGCACCGTGGCGCCCTGAATGTGCAGCTTTGCAGCCCAGCCGCCATGTGCTGGCAGGTTTTCCAGCGCCCTTACTTCGTCAGGGGATCGGATTCCGTTCTGTACGGCAGTGGCGTACCCGGTCATTCGCGACGTGAAATCACCGCGCATCAATCCGTCCAGGTTGTGCTCGACATACCGATTTCCACGACCGCGGCCGAACATCTTCAGGTTCATCTCGCCTTCCAAGGCGCCGGCCCATTGGCCGATCAAATGCTTGACGAGATGAAGATCCTGCTGCTCAGCGTTAGTGAAGGTGGCCCGAGTTAGATCCTGCAGAAACACAGGCGGCAATTGCCAGCCTCTGGCGATCTCCTCGACCTGGAAGCGCCTCGCATCGGTCATCTGCCCTTTTTCAGGGTCAATTCCGACTGGCTTGAGTTCGTACCCTGGCGGGATAGGAAAGACCGGTTCGCGCTTTTCCTTGGCGGCATCTATCACGCGCTTGATGTCCCGCCGCGCTCGTTGCATGGCCTCGTCGCCAGCAGGCACCGGGCCGGTAAGCGCCAGCGGCGGTACGCCTCCCCCAGCAAAGAAGTTCTTGCCGTAGTCAGCCATTGCCAGGGCTTGCTGGATTGCGCTACTCGCCCGGTCGATCGGGCCGTAATGCGACAGCCCGTCGTGCTTCAACATGAATGGGACATCGATCACGTCAGCAGACGGGTACTGCTTGCCGTCACAGGTATAAGTCGTCACCCCAGCCGCCCGACTGATAGTCGTCGCCACAGGATCGAGGGGCCAAAGGGCCTCGATGCCCTGCGGGGTCCGCTCTATCCATGCAAGCCCCCGGCCACCGGTAAAAACCTGTTGCCAGAGGTACTGGCGGAATTTGAAGCTATCCATGTTGTCGTTCGGCGCGTCATGAACGACAGTGTGGATCTTGCCGGAAAGACGCTCAGCGCCGTCTTTGGTGGAGCGGTAGGCATGTAGCGGCAAAGCTGCCAACGTCCGCGACAGGAAGGTGACCGCTGCAAGAACGGCCGGAACAGTGAGGGCGCTGTCCGTGGTCACATTCGGCATGTCCACGGGCCTGACGCCGAAGAATTCTATGAACTCCCCATAAGGGGCGCTCACCGTCACCGTCGACCGCTGCTCGTTGGAGCTCACCCGACGAAGCTCATATCCAAATATCTTCATCAGGCCACCAAAGAGTAGCTGGGATCGTCCCAGGGAGATGTCGCTGGCGCAGATTCTTCGACGAACTCGCTAGCCACTCCGACCGCCATGGCCAGACTAACCATTCCGTCGATACGACCGCGGCTCTGCGCCTTAGTCAGTTTGCGGTTACCGGCATCATCCGGCTTCGCGATAGCGTTCGCCGCGCACATGTTGAGCACGGGGTGCCCGCCGTGCCTCAGCTTCTGATTGACCGCCAACGTCTCGAGCGCCCGCAACGCTGGAGACATGGAGACGAAGCCTTGGCCGAACTCGGCGAAGCGTTGCTCGATCTCATCTTCAGAGAAGCCAGCCCGGATCAAGCAAGGGCGGAAGTGACGGAAGTTGTAGCGGTCGAATGCGATCTTCTGAACGTTGTAGCGGTCGAATACACCTCGCAGATACCGCGCGATATAGTCGTATTCGATACTCCGAGCGTCCGGAATAGCGTTCAAGGCACCGCTATCGGCCCAAACATCATAGGGAACCCGATCCGCACGAGCCCGCTCGGCAAGTCCATCGCCCGGCAGCCAGAACGTGGGTACCACGTCCCATGCTCCACCCCCAGCCGGCGCCACGAGCACCAACGCTGTCAGGTCAGTCGTTTCAGACAGGTCGAGACCGCCGTACACCAGGCGACCGGTGAAATCATGGTCCGGCTTTGCGGAGCACGCCTCCCAAACAGCACGCGGCATGAAGGGGCTGTTTAACTCGACCCTCTGGTTGAGGACCAAATTGCGGTATGCTGCCTCGCGAGACGGAAGGCGCCGCGCTTCTTCCATCATCTGCAGCGTCTCGGCTGGATTCTGGAAGTCGCCGAAGGCGGGGTTGGCGATCTTCACCGCCTCTTCCGTAAACGGGTCTATGCTCATCGGCGCCGTGTACAGAAAGACGCGGATCTTTGGATCGTTCGACTTGATCGCGTCGTCAATCAGGACGGACAGCAGGTCCGCATCGGTCGCCGCCTGCGTCGAGATCACGATCGATAGAGGATTTTCCTGCGCGCCGGTGGCGGTTTCCAGGGCTTCATAGAGCTCCGACCGCGGGCCTTTTACCTGGCCAAGCTCGTCATGCACGATAAAGATCGGCGACAAGCCGTAGGCTGTACCGGCATCGGCAGAAAGCGCCCGATACTTTGTGCCCAGTTCGCCGCAAACAAGCTCCTTGCCGGAGTCCTTGATTGTCACATAGTCCCGCAGACTCGCGGAGATCCGGACGCACTTGGCCGCCAGGTTGAAAATGACGGATGCCTGCTCTCGCGACTGGGCCGCGCTATAGAGCTGGCTGTTTGGCCGGGCTTCCGGGCCGCAAAGGTGGAGTAGCAGGAGGAAGGCGGAAAGGGCCGTCTTGGCGTTCTTGCGACCGAGGCTGACAATCGCGCGGCGCGTGTTGCTCGGATTGTCATAGATGCCGCGAATGATGTCTTTCTGCCAAGGCCTCAAACGAACAGGGCGCCCGATGTGGGCGCCCTCTGGGATGTAACAGTGCTTCTCAATCCATCGACAATTGCGTTCACCGCGCGTCATCAGCTCTCCCAAGGCTTCGTTGATGCCGTGCCTGCCTTTTCGGCGCCGGTGTTCGCGTTCTTCGCGTTGTATCTGGACTGCTGCGTCAGTCTCATGCGGGTGGCGAGCGATGAAAGCGCCCGTCCCTCTCGTTCGGCCATCTTGGTGAGCTTATCGTAGCGCTCGACGCCGTCTTCGGTTTCGAGATCAGCCGGCGGGAATTTGTCGATCGCCTTCGCAAGGATGTCGGCGCGCTCAACGTGCCGGACATATTGGACCAGCAGCGCATGTGTCTCCCGAGTAAACCAATCCGCCGGCAGCCTGTTGACCACCGCGCCCCACTCTCGTTTTTGCTTGGCGGTGAGGCCCGCTGGAGGCCTCGGCCTCTGCCCAGGCAGCATCGCCGGCACAGCTTCCTTGCTGGCGGCCGATTTTCTACCTCGGGTTGCCATGGCGTCCTCAAATGCCTTTTTTGTTGCGGTTATTCAGAAGTCGTCACCCCAGTCGGTACCCGCCCCTAAATGTGTGTGAAATATGACACACCCCTCCCCGTCCCAAAATGGGACACGGTCGATAGTTGCGCGTGAAACTATCTGGCGTGCCAACTGGGGACTGGTTTCGTTTGAAACTATATCGGCCAGCCGTCGAGGCCGGTCGCGGTGACGATCTGACCGTTCTCGATTCGCTTCTTGTGGCTGTCGTGACACCGCTTGCAGAGGCTCTGCAGGTTGCCCGGATCGAAGAACAGCGCGGTGTCGCCGCGATGGGGGATCTTGTGATCCACAGTGTCAGCCGGAGTGACGTCGCCAACCTCCTCGCACATCACGCACAGCGGGTGGGCAGCGAGGCAGGAGAGACGCAGCTGGCGCCATGCGGCCGTCTTGTAGAGGCCGCGCCATGGCCGTCGATCGTCCGCCATTGATCGCCCTCACAAAAACGGCCGGGGAGCGCAACGAGGCGCTCGACCCGGCCGAGGGTCGCCTTGCGGCGATCAGGTACCGAACACGCTAACCCACATGCAATGAATGGCGTGCACCCAAAAGGCGATCGTGACGGCGTGCATCACAGCACCCCGAACCACCAGAGAAGCCCGATGGTCGGGAGGATGATGCGCCATAGGATTTCGCCGACAGCGATCAGCGCCAGCCCGATGATGGCGCCAGCGGCAAGCATCTTTTTGCCCATGATATTCCTATGATTGGAGCCGCCGGCAGGAATCGAACCCGCGACCTGTGCCGTACAAAGGGACTGCTCTTCCAGCTGAGCTACGGCGGCTGATGAGGTGGTGCGGGCGAGGCCAGCAACCCCTCGCAAAGTGAAATGCCCTGATCAGGCGGGCACCCACGGCATGCTGATCACCGTGTCACCGCACCAGGCGCGGGCTCGCCGTGTGGGCAATCCGCCCCGGTTACTGCCGCGCTGAACTGGTGGGAAGGGTAGGAGTCGAACCTACTCAGCAACAAAGGCAGCGGGTTTACAGCCCGCCCCAACTCTCCGGCTTTGGCGCCTTCCCGAATAATCCCCGGCCTTTGTCCCGTCGTGATCGGCCTAGGAACCCGATCCGGTCGGATTTGTCTCCGAGGGTCGGCGACGGCGGCCGCGCATCGTGCGGCACGTCACCTGGGCCGGCGGCATAGCGGCGAGCGCCAGAGGCAGTCCGGGAATGACCGTGGGTTGACTCAGCAATCTCAACGTGAACAAATAGGGAACATTTATGGAGAGAAACGATGGCCCATATCGAGATCTCAAACATCCCGCCGTTAACCGCGGACCAGCTGAGTGCAACGTCAGTTCGGTACTATGCCGTCTGCAAGCACTGCCATATCATCAACGAGCGCGGGATCGCTATTGAGCCCTACGACGACCTCCTGCCCTCACAGGAACAACTACAGGCCGCCAATATCCCCCAGGCGCTCAACATCGTCTGCGAGCAATGCAATCAGCAGGACTTTGAATTCGAAGTGGTCGGCACATCGCAATGACTTTGCGCCACTGTCTGCGGAGCCATACGACGTCCGCTTTGGCTTCGGGCTTTCATGTCCGCGAACGAACCGCAGGCATCCACCCTCGTGGCTCTCCCGTGTGAATTGGTGAGCCGCCCCGGCACACAGCCAAGGCGGCGTCGTTACGTGGGCAGTCCGATCGCTGAGCGCATCGGCAAACTGTTAGCCTGCCCAAATTCTGCTATGCGGCAACGGCCATGGCGACAGGTGGGTTGTTGTCATTGGCTGCCAGGCCAGCGTTGATCATCGCCTGATGGAGCGGGACGCTTCCATCCACGCCGAACTGCTTCAGCAGCGCTTTGTCGCGGGCATGCGTTCTGCCCTCGGTCATGGAGATGTACAGGGCATCGTTGGCCCATGCGTCGCCCGTCAAAAGCGTGGCGTTGTCGTAGTCGCGATTGTCATAGTGGTCGAGGCTTGGACGCTTCGTCATCGAGGACGCGCTCCTGAAATTCGGTGGAAGTTGATTGGCTTCCCATTAACCCGCACGGGAGGGTGATCTGGTCATGAGCAGCTACGCTGCTATGTCTTCTCGCCTGATTTCGCCAAGTGCGTCGCGGATAGCGATGAGGCCCATGTGGGCGACAGCCTTAGCCGCTCCAGTTGCTGCATTGATGTTTCCCGAACCGAGTGCGCGCCCAACCCTCTCCAGCGTAGCGCCGTGCAGCACAAGATCCTCGAAGGGCTCAAGGATGAGGCCCAGCCGGCTGCGCAACTGTGCCAGCAAGGCCTTGTCGTCGATCATCGCATTGACCTTGGCGTCGCCGTTCCACTTCTTTGCGACCTTCGCGCCGTTCTGCGTGCCGATGTCGCCGGTCACCTCCACGGCGGTTAGCTTCCGGGCCCCCTTGTTAACAACCTCGCCCTTCGCATTGAGCCAGGTTCGCTGATCGAGCGGCATGAACTCCATGCCCTGCGATGTCCCTCCCAGCAGCGCGCCGCTCGTCGCGCTGGCTTCGATCTGCCGATATCGGATGGCGTATTTGAGCAGGTCGCCGTTCTTTTCGGCCAGTAGCGCCTTGGCCAGGGGCCATGCGATGTTGTCGTTGTCGGCCCTGCCGTCCCATCCCTCCCCGATCGCCTGTCGAGCCCTGATCGAGCGCTTCAATTTTTCAGCCGCTCGGTCGTCTCTCTTCCGCTCCGCGTCCATCGCGAGCTTTCGGGCCGAAGGGGCGTTGTCATTGGCTGCTATGGTCATTGGCTGTCCTGAATGCGCTGGCGCACGAGCGCCATGGTCTGGCTGGCTGCGTCGTCTTCGTCCTTGGCGATGACGACGGCCACGGGAGGGAAGCCCAGCTCGAGAATTTCGGCGTGGGCGTCGATTTGCTCTGAGGACAGCTCGCCGTCCGTGGTTTTGATCTCGATCTGCAATAATCGCCCGCCGGGGAGATAGATCGACAGATCGGGTTCGCCGGGTTCCAGCCCGGTTGCTTTTGCTATCGCTCGATCTCGGGGGCTGCGTTTGCCGGCGCTCATGCTGCCGGCATAGCGGAGCGGTTGGCCGGATTTCTTTGCTTGAAACAGGGCGCGAACAGCAGCGTGCTGCAAGCGCCATTCCGGAATTCGTCTGGGGGCCATCTGGATCCTGGTGGTGATGGCTATCGGTAGGGTGTGTTATGGGCAGCGCCAGCGGCGCAGCTTCCCCCGCTTCTCGGGACGGGGCTTGCCTATAATGTAATTAATACCCTTTTCTCAGAATCTACCCTTCTTTTTAGAGTAGATGTGTACCCCCCCTATATTTACATTATTAATATATGAAAGCCTTATGGGGTAAGGGAATCCAATGATGTAAGAGCGACCGAAATTTTTGCATCCTTACATCATTAAGAATGCAAGAATCGGCCGTTTGCATCATTGGCTACACCGGTTTTACATCATAGCCCTCCGTCAGTTTGAGGCTGAATCCGGCGCGCCTCGGGTTGTGGACCTTGGTCACCTCCCCGATCCGCACCAGCCTGTCGATGGCGGCGTTGACGTGCCGGTCCTCGGATCGTGAGATGCCCTTGACGCGCAACAGTGACGCCATGCCCATCGACCCGTCCTTTGCCTTCCGCAGGGCGGCGACGATCGCCTTGCAGAGGGACTCGAACTCGCTTGACGCCATGTGCTCACGCACGCCGCGATCGAGGCAATCAAGAGAGCGCTGCACGACGGCGTAACCCCACTCAACATCGTCGAGTGTGACGCGCGCTCGGGCGCCGTCACGGGACAGCGCGCGGATGGTGGCGAGCTTGATCGTCTGCTCGGCGGTGCGCCCGATGATGCCCTCGACGCCGTTGCGCTCCTCGATCTCGGCGATCTGCCAATCCTCGATTTCAAGCCAGCGGGCTTCGACAGCGGGGCTGTCCCATTCGACGACGTGGAGGGGGGGCCTGGCGCGGGAATCACGGTGGTTTGCGCCTGCGAGGTTGCCCCGGCCGAACTGGGTATTTGCCGCATCCTTGATGGCCGCTTGCAACGAAGGCGGCGTGATCATCACCGGAGGCGCCTTACGGCGCTCGGGCGTCTCGGTGGCGTGGATGACCGTCATGCGGTTCAGGAAGCCGTCCGATAGGTTGCCGTCCGCCAGACCGTCATAGAACGTTGAAGGCGTGGTCATGCCCAGGATCGACAGCGTGGGGCAGAAGATCGGCTCGGGATCGTCGCGCTTCGGATCCGCATACTGCTTGCCGGTCCACATGTCCGCCGACAGACTGTAGACCTCCAGGAGCGCGCGCCGAACCGTGCGCGTCCAGGAGGATGCGTTCTTGCCGTTCACACCCTGGAGGACCAGCCCGAACTCGTCCCACGCCACGACCATGGACGGGGAGCGTCGCAGGGCGCGCTCGATGGCGCTGTCGGCCGTGAAGTCGCCGGCAACGACGAGCTGCTGCAAGCCGGTGTCGACGGCCAGGGTCTTGAGTGCCTTCAACGGATGCCCCTTTCCGTGGGCAGAGGAGCCCAAGCCCACGAAGTAGACGTTCAGCCCCGCGCCGGTAGGTCCGACGCAGCGACGGCCGTACAGACCCGCCAGGAACGTCGTGGCGGCCATGACGGCATACTCAGGCACGGGACGCCGTCCATTGTCCAAGACCCACTGGGAGATGGCCTGCAGGAGCCCGCCGGCAGCAGACGGCGTGAACGGGTTGACGTTGGCACGTGGTGCCGCGACAGGCTGGGGCTCGGATGGCTCGGGCGCGGATTCCGTGGCAGCGACCTTCGGGAACCAGGCTTCGAGCCCGTAAAGGTCCGGCTCCTGGTAGCCGAGCTTTTCACGCAACCACTGGTCCGCGAAGTCGAGCCCGCAACCGAGCGCCTCCATGACGACGTCGAGGGCGGTGTAACCGCGATCCCCGTCATGGAAGTCCTTGATACCGTCGCGGGTGATTTTCAGATTCGGGTTGCGCTGGTGGGTGGGCCGGCCGCGATTTGACGGTCGCCAGAACGGCACAGCCACGTAGCCGCGTGGCGTCTTTTTGCATTTGGGGAGATCGAGCGCAGGCACCCACGCGTCGAGGTCTTCGAGCGCCTTGGCGTTGAGGTCGCGCCAAATTGAGTGGCCATAGCCATCGCCTTGCGGCCTGGGGGTATGCGTCGGGGCGTATCCAAACGGGGACAAAGCTTCCGCGATGCGCTCGGCGATGTCAGCGGGGAGTGTGGGCAGGCGATCGGGCGTCGTGGTTTCGAGCGCCTCGCCTATCCATTGATAAGGCCGTTGCGTCTCCGGGTGAATCGTTGGCGGGACGACCGTCTGCTTGCCGTGAGCCAGGAGGTCCACGACGCGCTCGTTGTTCACATTGAAGGCGGCCGACTTGATGCTGTCAGGCCCGGTATAGAAAGCCGTAAAACCCTTTTGCCCTCTTTTCATTATCGGGGATTCGGGGATGACCGCAGCCAGCGCTGCACACAGCTCCGGGTCGTCCGTATCGATGTCGACCGCTATGAGGCCCGCATAGCCCAGGGCCACGCAGACACCAGCGTCCGGCCAACGCTCCCAAGCGCGGGTTTCATAGTCGGTCGGAAGGCGAGAACAGTATTGTTGCCAATCGTTCCGGCCGTACCATTGCCCATAACTGTAGGAGCCTGGCCTCTTGGATCCAGGCCGACATGGGATCGCGCTAAAGCCCTGGTCGACGAGGGTACTGCCGGTCTGGTTATACGGCGTCAGCGCCGTGGGCGTGGTGGGTGTTAGGAGGGTCATGGTGAGCGCCTGTTATATTTGGCCTTGACGTTCCTTCCGCCTTTCGCGCGATCTTTCAGCCTCGGATTCTCCTTCAGGAAATCCATGAGCTCACGCGCTTCGTTGTCGTTCAGGGTCAGCCGAACGGCACCCCTGGCGATCGAGAGACAGATTCCCGTGTCGGACTCGAATCCTGGGCACATCAGCTCAAGGGGCGTTATTCGCGGGATGTGGGGCATGGCACCTGTGTGCGAAAAGGGGGACGGCTGGCGTACCAGTGGTGGGTTGCGAGGGCTTCTTGGCCAGCCGCTGGTCGGAACGCGAGGCGAATGGTACGTGGGTTTCGCTGGCCGTATCGCCGCAACGTTCCGATCGGCGTGTGGGTCGGGCGACTGGCTGCCGGGTTACGCACCTCCATTGGCCCGCCCCAGGCAGCGCTAGGAGCGCCGCCATTCAAGATAGAGATGTTTTAGAACGCGTTTCTCGACATACCGCAGCGCGCGGTTTGCGACGTGCGCGTCATAGGAATCCTTCCCTGTCTTGGACTCTTTGACTGGCAAGCCGAGCGCCTGCGCCTCGTATCGAGCGCGGTCGGTAAAGACCTTCTGGTACTCGGTAGCTCCGGGGTCATCCGCGCCGAACGGCGCCCTATAGAGCCCCATGCTGCCAATCACGTACTGGAGCCCGACGCGGGACACTGAGCGGCGGCGCTTGTTATAGCCGTGCGTCACCCAATCATCGGGCGTTGCGCCCTGCCCCGGCCGGCCCTGGGCTTTGCCGTCGATCACCGCAAGGCCCATGCGCTTCCAAACCGCCGAGACGCTCTTGTAAGTGCCCACGTCTCCGCATTCCCCTACGATGCCGGCAAGGGAGAGGTCGCCGAGCCCTTTAACGGACTTGGCCCACGCATGGATCGGCAACGTCCTGACGAGCTTTACGAGGGATTTCTCATAGGCCGCGCGTTGCCTTTCGATGGGCTCCAGCGCGGCAAGGTGCGGCAGGACGTGCGCGGCCAGGCGGTGCGGCTCGCCATTTTTGACGGCGGCGAATATAGCGGCGGCCTCTTTCTTATCGCCGCCCACGGCGCGGCGGAGAAGCGCGAGCGCTTGCAGAGTCAATTTGGTCTGCGCCGAGACCATGTCCTGCCTTAGCCGCCAAATTTCGATGATTTGGTCGGTGGTCTGCGTGATCTCGGCCGTCGGCTCGTAGGGCGCAAGCGGGACGGCGTCTGGGGTGGCGAAGCGAGGGAGCGGCTCTATTGTGGGTGGCGCGCCTGGGGTGGCCCCCTCGCTTCGGTTAGTGTTGCTGCTGGCGCGCGTGGCCTGGGTTCCGCGTCCGCTGTGGCCAGCAGCAATTCGTGAATTTCGGGTAGTCGATTCGGCGATCTCGGCGACGGATAGCATGGGTGTTCTCCTTGGGGTGCTGAGGGCGGAGGCTCGATGGGTTGCGCTCGTGCAGTGGCCCGCAGCAAGGGGTGGGATGGGGCGCGAATACAATGGGTTGTGCGATCTGGGTGGCCCCATCGATGAGGGTGGCTGGCGTACCTGTTCTGGGTTGCGAATAGGGAATGGCCAGCCGATTGGGTACGTGGGCGACAGAGCAATGGGTTTCGTCGAAGTCCTGGCCCACGAGTTCAAAAAATTTGGGGCGGGCGATGCACCAATGGGTTGCGCGCTCTTGTTGGCCCGCCCCGCCGCTCACGCGGCTTTCCTTCGGGACGACTGATGTCGCCCCAATTCTCTGGCGCTAAATACTTGGCGCACGAGCTTGCCATCAGGCACCGCGGCAGCAATTCTTTGCAACCACTGTCCCGTACGGACCATCGCGCTTCCCTGCGACATGTATCGGCGTGCCACTTCCGCGACCTGCGCCGCGGTCGCATCGCCGAGATGAACCGACTTGCCGTTCACGCGCAGCTCGTAGCAAAGCAAAGACTCCGCAGCCGCTCCGCCATAGGCGCGTGCCCTTTCGTTCGCCCGCTCGGTCGCGGCGGTGTTGGGGACACTACTGGCGCGAATTGTCATGTTGCGCGAGCGGGCGGCCTCGCCGACCAAAGCTGTGGCCCATCTTCTTATGATTTCATGGTGCCATTCCGGCCTTCGGCGGGCGATGGCAGCTAAACGGTCCGTCGCGGCGTCACGGTCGCCACCGGACTCGGCAATGAGTTGCGCAGCGATCTCTGCGGGGGAATCTGGTGGCGTGTGGACATCGAACTGTGCGGACATGTGGTTGGCCCTCATCAATTTGTACAAACAATTTGCATAAGAATCACCAAATTGTCAAACGGGAAATTAGTTGCGCTCGCCAACCCGTTGTGGCACAACGACAATTATTTTTTGAAGGAGGCGACGGTGACGCTTGGCGAACTGGTACGCGAAACGCGCACTGCAATGGGACTCAGCCAGGCTGCCCTTGGTGAGAAAGTCGGCCTGTCCCAGCAGGCAATTGCAGCCATCGAGCGCGGGGACGTCGCCGAGCCTAGGAATCTAAAGGCGCTCGTCGACGTTTTGGGGCTTTCCCTAGAAATTCACGGCCTATCGCCAAACAAGATGTCTCCGCGGGAAGTCCGAACGCCTTTCCGAGTCAAAGGGCAGCATCGTAGCCCGAGTGGCGTGACAACAGTCGTCCCCATGATTCCGGCGGGTCCGCCACTTGCGAAGGAGCTCCCTGTTCTGGGCGTGGCTGCGGGCGGCAACGCTGGCGCATTCCATATTTCCGACACGACATACGATACGGTCCCCGCTCCGCCTGAGCTGGCAAACGTTGCTGGCAGCTATGTGGTGTACTGCTACGGTGAATCGATGGTTCCGCGATTTTACGCCGGGGAGAGGGTCTACGTGCACCCTCGCCTTCCTGTCGCGAGGGGCGATTTCGTGGTCGTGCAGTTGGCTGAAAGCGGCGAGACGGAACCCACGGAGGGGATCGTGAAGCAGTTTGTTTCACAGGACGACGAATCACTAATCCTGCACCAGTTTAACCCGGAGCAAGACCTGGCCATCCCGATCGAGCGTGTACGGCATATGCATAAAATTGTTTTCAGCGGCCGGCCGTACTAATCTCACAAATACTAATTGACCAATACCATTTGTTATGCCACCTTGGTTGTCATCGAAGCGCCGCGTGCGCCGGATATCTGACAACGAGGGCACAATGGGGAACAGGCTACAAAAACATTCCGCCGCTGGGCGACACATCCCCCCAGCCAGATTGGGGGGAATACCCTCAGGCGAGCTGAGGTTGGGGACAAGCGTGGCTGGCGAGGGCATAGAGGGCGGTGGGTGGCAAATGTAACACGGTGTTACATTTGCCATGGAACGTCTCCGCCACGCTCATGAACCGGTCTGCAGCAAATCCGACAGCCTGTCGGATTTCACCCCACCACCGCCAAGACCTCCGCGACATAACCATCAAACTCCGCGGCGAGCCGCTCGAGCTCCTGTCTGGGGATCGTTACCACCTCCATCACAAGCCGCCTCGTGCCGTCCGGCCTGTAGAAGGCATACGACAGCACCTCGCCCGCGCCGACCAGCACGCCGTGGGCCGCCAGCCTGCGGATGCGCGTGTATGCCCTCATGCGGACCAGCAAAGGCGCCAGGCGAGGCTCCGCGCGCCGTGCGGCCGCTATCCTGCGGGAGATCTTGTAGGAGTGTGTGGCGGGGCCGGCGCGGGCTGTGACTGCGGATAGCAGGAAGTCCAAAAGCGCGTAGGTCGCGCAGATGCGCCCGTGCAGAGCGGCAAGGTCATCTGTCTAAACGAATCGGAATGATGGGGACGTGAGGGCTCGGGTGCGGGGTCATGGTGTGTCCTTCCGTAGCCGGACGCCCGGCCCGCCTGCTGCGGAGGTCGCATCCTCGTCGATGAAGATGATGCCGGCCGCTTCGAGAGCGGTCTGGATATCGCGGAGCGTCCTCTCATAAGGCGTCCTCCTGCCAGCCTCAAAATCAGTGAGCGTAGCGCGCCCAATCTTAGCTGCAGCGCATAAGTCGGCTTGCGACCAACCCAAAATTGCCCGCGCCGCCCTGCAACGAGCTGGATCAATCATGTTTTTTTCCTAAGGTCATGTAAAATGCATTGACTCCCACGCAAGATCAGGCTTTAATCATGGTGTTAGCTGATTTGCCTGACTTGGGCAAACACAACCTCCCCCTGGCCGAAAGGCTGCTGTCTTCATGTGCCTGCGAGACGGCCAGGGGGCTTTTTCTTAAAATCGAGGAGACTACCCAGATGACGTCCATTGCTGTCGCTGCCACTGACCCCTTGCCATCCAGAAGAAGAAGATCAAGCCGCCCGCCCTCGGAGGGCGCTAGGGCCGCTGACGAAGCGGCCCTCCTAATCGCGGCCCTTCTGACCGACATCTGCGACGCGATGCTGATAATTGGCCACGATGGCGAGCACGTTCATGCCGAGGTGGCCATGCCATTTGAGCTTCACGATCGGCTGTCGGATTGGTGGGGCCGAGTGTGTGAACGCCGCTATCCACCAGTGCTGGTGTCCTGACGGAGGCGGCCATGGACTACACCCATCCTGGCGACAGACAGCGCCAGATCATGCTCGGTTACGTCGAGTGGCTGCATGAGGAGATGCTCCACGCCCGCGCTGAGGCGGGGCTTGCTGGCTGCGTCCCCTGCGGCACGATCGCGTGCACAGCCCACATGGATGCGGCGCCGCCGTCAACCCGAGCGGAATCCGTTCTGAGGCTGGCCGGCGTAGATCTGCCGGCGGTTGAGTCCGTCCTAGCGGCTTAACCCACCCTACCCCAACAATTCATCTTCCGCACACTGCATTGACAGCAGACGGCGAAGCTTTGCCTTGAGGAGAGAGCCATGACGAAGGTAGCAAAAGACGTGACGGGTCGCGACGGGTATATTCAGGCTCAGGCGCTGCTTTATGGAATAACGCAGATCCAGTCCTTGCCCCGACAGAGGCAGGAATACTCCGACATGGTTGATATGTGCAGGATCCTGCGCGCACTTGTGCCACCCGAGACGCTGCCCAGCTACGCCTATAGTGTCGAGATGCACACTGGTAAGCAGATCGACTTGCATTTTCCCGAAGGCGAGGAAGCAACTGCTTCGGATGAGATCTACATGCAGGATTACCTGTTCGCCATGGCCGACTACCGGAAGCGCAGGGCCGAGGCGATCCGCAAGGCGGTAGAGAAAATAGAGACGAAGACGCAGACGCCGAGCGAGATCGCGAGCGCCGCAATTGCGCGTGCATCAGGGCAGTGAGGAGGATGACAATGACATTCTATCACTACACCGCCGCTGAGTACCTCCGCCCGATCGCGAAATATGGCCTGACGGTCGGCGATGTCCCAACTGATTTGGCGAAGTACAAAGGGCGCGTCGGCGTCTGGCTGACCACGTCGGACCAGCCGAACGGTCATGGCCTCGAGGGCACGAGGGCCGTCAACAAGCGGCGGTTCCGCCTGACGGTCGAGCCACCTCCGAATGTGCCGCTCGTGAAGTGGACCGAGTGGGCGCCGGGACACGTCACGCCGGTGACGATCTCGAACCTGCGTGCGAACAACGGCCGGTGTGAGGACACTTGGCACGTTGTGTTCGGCCATATCCCTGCATCCTGCATCGTGGCGGTTCACGACCTGTCCACGGGGTGCGAGGTTCCTGACTGGGGCGATTACATCCCGGAGCATGAGAGCCTCCCCGGCACGCCGTTCTGGCGGCGCGAAGCGTGGCAAAGGAAAACCCTTGGCGGGGTGCGCAGGCGAGACCGCGCCTTGATCGAGATGGGCGTCCGCATCGAGTACGCGTAACAGGAGGCGCCAGTGGCAGCAGCCAACGACAACAGCCCCAAGCGGCTAATGACGCGCCCGGAGGCGGCCGCTTATTGTGGGGCTGGTGTGGCGACGTTCACCAAGTGGGTGGAGGCTGGCCTGCTGCCTCCGGCGCTGGTCGGGCTGAAGAGGTGGGACCGTCTGGCAATCGACGCCCACCTCAACAAGGCGAGTGGGATCGGCGCGGAGGCTGAGCCCGAAGACGAGTTCGACAAGTGGAAGCGAGAGCGCGATGCGGCAAAAGCTGCCAGGCGTGGCACGGGCCACTAAGATCCTCGCAGATGGGACGCGGCGGACCTACTTTTATGCGTGGCGCGGTGGGCCACTTCTCAAGGCTCCCGACGGCACTCCCCTGCAGCCGGAGGATCCGAGGTTCTTCGTGGCCTATACCGACGCTCAGAGGGCAAGGAGGCGGCCCACTGAGGGCACGCTGTTCAAGCTGGTCGACGAGTACCGGAAGTCATCGGAGTTCACCACGCTCGCGCAGAAGACGCAGCGGGACTACGAGCGCTATCTGAGGCTGATCGAAGACGAGTTCGGGACCATGCCGGTTAGCGTGGTCGAGCACCCGAAGAGCCGCGGCGAATTCAAGGCATGGCGCGACAGCTTCGCAGCAAAGCCACGCAAGGCGGACTATGCTTGGACGACGCTGGCGCGAGTCCTTTCGGTGGCGAAAGACAACGGACGGATCGCGGTCAACGTGTGCGAACGCGGTGGCCGGCTTTATGAGTCGGAACGGGCGGAGAAAATTTGGAGTGCCGAGGACATCACGGCGTTCTGTGCCGCGGCCTCCGAGGAGCTTCAGTTCGCTCTACTCTTGGCACTATGGACCGGGCAGCGGCAGGGGGATCTGCTCGCGCTCACGTGGTCGGCCTATGACGGCAAGACGATTCGGCTGCGTCAGGGCAAGACGCGGAAGCGCGTCACGATTCCTGTAGGCGAGCCGCTGCGCGTGTCTCTGGACGCGATCGATCGCGGCAAGCGTGCATCGACGCATATTCTGGTGAACTCCCGCCACGGCCATCCATGGACGGAAAGCGGATTCCGGTCCTCGTGGAACAAGGCGCATGAAAGTGCGGGCCTTGGCGACCTGCATTTCCACGATCTGCGAGGCACTGCCGTGACGCGCTTGGCGCTGTCCGGATGCACCGTGCCGGAGATCGCTTCGATCACCGGCCATAGCTTGAAAGACGTGGAAGCGATCCTCGATGCGCACTATCTGGGCGGCCGTCTCGAGCTTGCAGAAATAGCAATTGCGAAGCTGGGAGCGAGGTACGCAACGGGAACATAGGTTGCAAACTAACCTGCAAACTAGGCGTTCCGCTATAGCGATTTTTGAGGGGGTATCCACCTAACCGCTTGATAAATAAGCGGTAATTTGGTGGGCGCACAAGGGCTCGAACCTTGGACCCGCTGATTAAGAGTCAGCTGCTCTACCAACTGAGCTATGCGCCCGCCGCGACACTCACTGAGCGCCGAGAACTCGGGGTTGTTACCAAAGAGCTTTGCCCATGTCCAGCACCACAAACACATTTTGCCAGCTTTTCGCGGTGAGATGACGCTCCGCGGGCGACGAGATCATATCAATGCGTTATAAAATAAAGGAAATTTCGACACACAACAATGCACCCTCCGCTCTTTGGCGGGAGCGGTACCTGTTGAAAAGCCGCCCCGGGGCTTCTGCGCCGGGGCGGCTTGAGATGTCAGCGAAGAAAGTGGCTCGCGGCGTTATGCGCGAGCTGCGTCGCGCTATGCGGTCCGGCTACTCGGCGGCCTGCGCGTGCAGACGCTCGCCGCGCGCTAGAAGCTTGTTCAGGGCCGATAGATAGGCCCGCGCGGAGGCGACGAGCGTATCGGGATCGGAGCCGCGGCCCGTCACCGGGCTGCCCTTGGCATCGAGACGCACCGAGACTTCCGCCTGCGCGTCGGTGCCTTCGGTCACGGCATGCACCTGGTAGAGCTCGAGCTTGGCATCATGCGGCACCAAAGCCTTGATGGCATTGAAGGTGGCATCGACGGGCCCGTTGCCCTCCGCCTCCTCGGTACGCACCTCTCCGCCGATGTCGAGCTTCATGGTGGCCCGCTGCGGCCCGCGCGTCCCGGCGATGATCGAGAGCGAGACGAGCTTGACGCGATCATGCGCCGTCAGGATGCCCTGATCGACGAGGGCCTCGATATCCTCGTCATAGACGTCCTTCTTGCGGTCGGCGAGGTCCTTGAAGCGACGGAACGCGTCCTCCAGGGCATTGTCGCCCAGCTCGTAGCCGAGCGCCTTCAGCTTGTCACGGAAGGCATGGCGGCCGGAATGCTTGCCCATGACCAGCGAGGTCTTCGACACACCGACCGACTCGGGCGTCATGATCTCGTAGGTTGAGGATTCCTTGAGCATACCGTCCTGATGAATGCCGCTCTCATGGGCGAAGGCGTTCCGGCCGACGATGGCCTTGTTGTATTGCACCGGGAAGGAAGTCACGGCCGATACGAGCTTCGAGGCCCGCGTCAGCATGGTGGTATCCACACCGACCGTATAGGGCAGCACGTCGCCGCGTGTCTTGATCGCCATCACGATCTCTTCCAGCGCGGCATTGCCGGCGCGCTCGCCGAGCCCGTTGATGGTGCATTCCACCTGGCGCGCGCCCCCCTCGACACCCGCCAGCGAATTGGCGACGGCGAGCCCCAGGTCGTCATGGCAGTGCACGGAGAACACCACCTTGTCGGCATTGGCCACCGTCTCGCGGACAGTGCGGAACATGGCGCGGTATTCATCCGGCGTCGCGTAACCCACCGTGTCCGGCAGGTTGATGGTGGTGGCGCCGGCCTTGATGGCCGCGTCCACGCAGCGCAGGAGATAGGCGATCGGCGTGCGCGTCGCGTCCATGGCCGACCATTCGACGTTGTCGACAAGGTTGCGCGCCTGGGTCACCGTCGCGGTGATGATCTCGAGCACCTCCTCCTCGCTCTTGCGCATCTGATGCGCCAGATGGATCGGCGAGGTCGACACGAAGGTGTGGATGCGTGGCCGCCGCGCGTGGCGCACGGCCTCCCCGGCCCTCGCGATATCACCCGGAATAGCGCGTGCCAGGCCCGCGACAACCGCGTTCTTCGTGCGCTTTGCCACTTCCACGACGGACTCGAAATCGCCGATCGAGGCGATGGGGAAGCCCGCCTCGATGATGTCGACGCCCATCGTGTCGAGGATCTCGGCGACCTCGAGCTTTTCCTCAGGCGTCATCGACGCGCCGGGGCACTGTTCACCGTCGCGCAGGGTGGTATCGAAGATAACGACGCGGTCCTTGTCGGACGCGGATACCGGAGAATTCATTGTGTTCGTCCTTGAGCTTGAGGAGCGCTTCTCGCAGGGGCGGCGCTCGATCGCGGTAGCCGTCACATCCCCTGAAGGCCCAGGCAAAGCCCGGCCGGCCCTCAGGGGCGGCTAAGGAGAAGGCCAATAAGGCTCAGGCGCGAAGACAGCTCAAGACGCGCGTCAAGAGTGACGGCGGACAAGTCCGCGGTCCCCTGCGCAATCTCTGAAGCTATCGCAGTCACCGAACCTCAATCCCTTTTCAACGCAGCCGCGGACACCCGCGTCAACGACGATCGCTCAAATGGTTGTAACCGAGACGAATAGGCGCTGACAAGTCATCAATCATGCGGTTGACCCGGCCATGACAAATGAAAAAGCTGGCGGCACGATGGAATCAGACTCCGGGGATGCTGATGTTGAGCCGCTTGACCTTCGCCGTGCCACTCCTGTTGGGCTTGGCCGCCTGCAACACGACAGCGCAGAACCCTCCCGCTGCTCAGGCCTACGCGGACACCTCGAACGGCGTGGTCGCCGCGCCGCTTGATGGCGCGAGCCTCGCCGGCCGCAGCTGTGGCGCGCCGATCCTCGGCTTCCGTCGCATCATCGACAGCGACGTTCAGGTCGGCCATCTCAGCCCGTCCGTTTACAAAACCATGGTTCCGGACGTCGGCCGTGCCGCCAGCGCCTGTGCCCAGGGCAACGACGGCCAGGCGCTCGCCATCCTCGCCGCCGTCAAGTCGCGGAACGGTTATCCCTAGGCCCTGGCGCGACGGCCCGCCTCACGCCAGGACATGCCTGAGGTAGCACTGCAGGAAGAACGGCATGGCCGTGGGATCGATATCCCCAGCCGTGCGCACGAGCCTGATGCCGGCAAGTTCTGGCTCGGCCTCCGTGGCGAGAAAATCTTCGATCCGGCCGACGAGCCTGTCGGCCGGAAGCTCAGACTGGACAGGGCGCATCAGGGCCAGCCGTGGCCCATCAAGAATGGCCGTCCACCCTTCGCCGACCGTCACGTCGTCGGCACCGAGCCCCGTTTCCTCGGCCAGCTCCCGCCCGACACTCCCTAGGAGGTCGACACGGCCGTCCGGCAGCACGTCAGCCAGATCGGGCGTGCCGGCGGGAAAATAGGCCTTCCCGGCGTTGGCGGTGTGCTCGCCCATGACTCCGAGGACGTAGGCGCCATCGGCTGAGCGCAGCGCCGCCATGGCGAAGCAATTGCCGGTGCCCGGCGCGGGCACACCAAAATCCCGCATGGCGAGGAAGCTCGCGTAATCGGTCGCGATGTAGCGGCCGGTCAACTTGCGGTCGGCGATCCGGCTCTCGCTCATCACGAGCACCTGCCCGTTGTAGAGCGCCGGCTTCTCGGCCTTCAGGCGCAGCCAGTTGGCGTCGATCCGCGCGCGGTTCGCGACCGCCCAAGGCCATGCGCCGGCCGCCAGATGCATGTCGACGTCATCGAGCTGAACGATCCTCGCAGCGGGGCGGGGCAGGGTCGCCGTCACGCAAACAGCCTACCTTCGCTGACGAGCACCGCCTTGCCGCCGATCGTCGCCTTCGCGAGAGCTCCGTCCGCGACGGTGAGCGTCAGCACGATCTGCGACGGCCGTCCCATCGCATAGCCCTGCTCCACGACGATCCTGTGTTCGCCGTTGCCGAGCGTCTCATGGTCCATGACCGCTCCGGCAAAGGCCGCCACCGCCGAACCCGTCGCGGGGTCCTCGCCGATGCCAAGGCTCGGCGCGAACATGCGCGCATAGAAGCGATGCGCGGGATCGACCGGCTCACTGCAATAAATGAAGGCGCTGCCACGTTTCACCTGCCCGAAGGCGGCGTCCCAGCCAACCTTCATGTTGGCGGCGCGATCGACAGCGGCACGGCTCGCGACCGGGACCAGCGCGAAGGGTGAACCGGCGGAATATTGGGCGGGCACGTGGCGCGCGAAGCCGATATCGCTGTCCACCAACCCCAGCGCCGCGGCGATGATCGACGCCTCCGGCAGCGCCCCCACGCGTTCCGGGAGTCGCGGCAGGGAGAAGGTCGCCTCCCCCACCCCATCGCCGGCGATCGCGACTTCGCAGGGCACCAGCCCTACCCGCTCCTCGACGGTGAAGGACCCCGTCGGCGCACCGTCGAGCAGGCCAAGGAGAACCGCGGCGCCGACGGTCGGATGCCCGGCGAAGGGCAGTTCCTGGGTCGGCGTGAAAATACGCAGCCGCGCGCGATGCGCGATATCCTCCGGCGGCAGGACGAAGACGGTTTCCGACAGGTTGAACTCGGCGGCGATCTTCTGCATCGCGACGTCATCCAGCCGGTCCGCGTCGAGCACGACGGCAAGCGGGTTGCCTGCGAGCGCGCTGTCCGTGAACACGTCGAGCGTAAGGAAACGGCGACTGGGGCGGTTTGAAAGCAACGTCATCATACCAACTCCGCTGCGAAACGCTGGCTGGGGCTAACGAATTCGTCCTGAGCCGCGACGAGCAGGATCTCGCGCGCGCCCGCCTCGGCGGTGCGCTTCAACAATCCGTGGATCGACGAGGCGGCGTCGGTCAACGCTTGTGCCGCACTGCCCGTCCGGAGGTAGTGGACGAAGAACAGGGCCGCGATCGCGTCGCCCGCGCCGTTGATGCGGAGATCAAGGCGCGGCGTGCGCACGCGCCACAGGGAGGTGCCATCCGATGCGAGAAGATCCAGCGCGTCCGCTGGCATGTCCGCGATGTCGAGCGATGTCACCATGATGACGCGTGGCCCCAGCGCATGCACGGCGGCAACGGCGCGCCTGACGTCCGCGAGATCGACCACCTCATGCCCCGCCAGAAGCGCAAGCTCGAACTGGTTCGGTGTCACCACGTCAGCGGCGGGGACGGCCTGATCGCGCATGAATTCGGCGATACCCGGCCGCACGAAGATGCCGCGCCCGACATCCCCGATGACCGGGTCGCAGCAGTAGAGAGCGCGGCTGTTGGCCGCGCGCACCTTCGCCACCGTCGACAGGATGGCGTTGCCGATATCGACAGCGCCCATGTAGCCCGAGAGCACGCCATCGCAGCGCGGCAGCGCGCCGCGCTCGGCTATGCCCTCGACCAGTTCCTCGATCGCCGGGCCGTCGAAGACCCGGCCCTTCCAGGCGCCGTAACCCGTGTGATTGGAAAACTGCACCGTATGGATGGGCCAGACCTCGACGCCGAGCCGCTGCATGGGGAAGACGGCTGCGGCGTTGCCAACATGGCCATAGGCGACATGGGACTGGATCGAGAGAATATTCATGAGGACGTCCATCCGATCAGGTGATCGGTGTACTCCAATCATGTCCTCTCGGATACCGGAAAGCGAGAGCGTGGCTTAAGCACACGCGCTGATCCGCCCTCGCATAGGTTGCACTCGCACGGGCTGCACATGCGGGCGTCAGTAGGCCCGGCACGAATTTCCGTACCACTTGCCCGATGTGACATCGAGCCCAGCGCCCGGGCTCGCCGCATTGCAGACGGGGAAGCTTGTGTTCCCGGCACGCATGAAGCTCATCTGCTTGTTCTGGGCCTTGAGCGCTTCGGTCTGGGCCGCGCGCCGGTTGTTCTCGCGGATCATTTCATTCGTCCTGCGCCGCTCCTCCGCCTCGCGGTCCTCGGCGCGTTCCCACTGCTCCATCATGCAGTTGGCGAAGCCGTCGGTCTCGGGATCGAAGCCGAATTCGCTGCATTGCTGGCGGTGCCGCTCCTTGAGCGCCTCCGGGTTGGACGTCGTCGAGACGCATCCGACAAGCATGAGAGATCCCAGCACAAGGCCGGTCAACACAACTGGACGCATAGAGCACCTTCCGCAAAAAACGCCCTCCAGGGCGGACGGGGTCGCCCGTAGCACAGATCCCTTGCGAATTGCTTCCGCCTCGCACCACAGCCGGGCACTTGACCACCAACACGTCTGACCGCCATAGCTGGGCGATGACCTTCGCCACTATCGTCGCCGACATCACCAGCTTCGTTCAGACGCATTCCACCTGGGCGCCGGCGCTGGCTTTCGGCCTCGCCTTCGGCGAATCCATCGTCATCGTCTCCTTGTTCGTCCCGGGCTCCGTGGTGCTTCTCGCCATCGGCGCGCTCATCGGCGCCGGCGGCATCGAGCTCTGGCCGTCCTGGCTCGCGGCGGTCGCCGGAGGCACGCTCGGCAATCTCATTTCCTTCTGGTTCGGCCGTCACTACGGCGAGCGCGCCCTGACGATGTGGCCCTTCAATCGTTACCCGGAGACCATGGCTGCCGGTCAGCACTTCTTTGAACGCTGGGGCTCATGGACGGTGTTTCTTACCCGCTTCTCAGGCCCTCTGCATGGCGTCGGTGCATTGGTCGCGGGCATGTTCGGCACGCCGGCTCTGCTGTTCCACACGGCCAACGTGGCATCGGCCATGGTGTGGGCCTTCCTGGTGCTGGCGCCGGCGGCGGCCACGCTGCGAGCTTTTCTGCCAGCTTGAACGCCGGCCGGCGTGAGCTTGGCAGAGCCGGCTGGAGCCTGCGCGCCCTGCTGGCTCACTGTCGCGTTCATGGATTCCGGGCTCGGGCCCTTCGGCCCGCCGCGGAATGACGCGGTGGTGCGGAATAAAATCTGCGTGCTTCAGGACAATGAACGCGGCAGCACCTTGAGCTTGGTCGCCGCCGTCGCATAACCGCCGTCCGCCCCATCGACGAAATGGACGTGATTGTTGCTCATCGCCGAAGGAACGAGGCAGGTCATCAGGGCCGCATCCTGACGGTGAGTGCCGACGAGTGCGATCCCGCGAGCGGCGGCATCGGCAAGGTAATGCTCGATGGCCGCCGCCTCGTCGAGGGTGCAATCGATGGTCATGCGCAGCCCATCGTCATACTTGCGAAAGTCCGTATTCTCTCCGATTTCAAGCAGATAGCGCGCGGAATCGAAGCGGCCGACGCGCTCGCGATTCATGGCGATCGCGCTGCCCATGGCTTTCAGCCGGGCAAGCACGCGCCTGAGAACAAGCGGCCTGCCGTCGTGCTTCATGGCAAGCGCCTCGAGTTCGGCGCCGGGGCGCGACCAGCCGCGCGCGGGCGCCGGCGTCGGCCGGCCGGCGGAACTGGCGAGACGCAATACATCCTCGACGACCTTTCGGAAGCCCTCGGTTGGGATATCCGCGACGGGCGTCACGATGACCGAAAGAATGGTGCCGCGCTCGGCCGGTATCTCCGCCCAGCGGCAGGAGAGACCCGTCAGATCCGGCGGCGCGTCGCTGCGTGGGGCGATGGCGAACTCGCCGGCCTTCATCGCGGCGACAGCCCAGGCCAAGCCTCCGCCGGAGAACATCGCGTAGTTGACATGCGGCGACGCCGCAAATCTTGCCACGCGTAAATCAAGGCCAGCCGCGCGGACAGTCGCGACTGGCACCAGTGCGACACGCAGGTCGAGCTGCAAATCGACGCCGACCCAGCCCGCCGTCGTGGCGAGCGCCGAGCGCGCGGCCTCCGCCTGCGCCGACGGCACCGCGAAGCTCGCGCCATCGCCCCCGAACACATACGGGAAATCCATGCTGCCAAGGGCGTTCGTCACGGCGGCTATCACGGCGGCGCCCGCGATATTGACCGCCTTGTATCGTCCCGCCGCGATCGCCGCCGTTGACGATACAACATCCGAGAGCCCGATCACCCAATCATCCGGCAACGGGCGATACAGGCCTTCGTCGAGCAGATCCGCGAACCGGGTGAAGACTGGCACGCCATCGTAGAAATCGCTTGCGCTCATCGTGCTTGCCTCAACGATAGTCAACCCGCGCCCGCGCCTTACATATGGGCTTTGCAACCAACTTTCCATGTCGGAAGGGCACGGTGAATGTTCTGAACAGTTGACGCATCCACGGGTTCATGCGAGGGACGCCGCCCTTTTTCATCAGCGAGGTATTCCCATGTCCAACGGATGGAATGAATCGGCTGCTGCCTGGATCGCCGATATGGGAGAGCACGGTGACTTTACCCGGGAGTTTGTGACCGATCGGCCTGTCCTTCAGCGGATCGAGGGGCGTGGCCACCGCAACGGCCTCGATGTCGGCTGCGGCGAGGGGCGCTTCTGCCGCATGCTGCGCGAACGCGGCATCGACGCCATCGGCCTTGACCCGACCGAAGACATGCTCGCCGAGGCAAGGCGCCGCGATCCCGAGGGCGATTACCGGCAGGGACGGGCTGAGGCGCTCCCCTTCGCCGACGATATGTTCGACCTCGTCGTCAGCTATCTCTCTCTGATCGACATCACGGATGCGACAGCGGCCATCCACGAGATGGCGCGGGTTCTCCGCCCCGGCGGCAGCCTCGTCATCGTCAATCTCAACAGCTTCACGACCGCTGGGGCCTGGGACGACCCACCGCTGAAAAGCCGCTTCGTGATCCGCGACTATCTCGACGAGCGCGCCGAATGGGTGGAATGGCGTGGCATCCGCATCCAGAACTGGCACCGGCCGTTGTCGAGCTACATGAAGCCGCTCATCGCGGCAGGCCTCATCCTGCGCCATTTCGACGAGCCCGACACCAACGGCGGCCCGGCCGACCGGCGCGCGCGCTATCGCAGCATTCCTTATTGCCATGTCATGGAATGGGAGAAGCCGGCGTAAGGCAGGCGCTGGGTCATTCAGGTCCTCGCGCGAGGGAGATGAAAAGGGGTGCAGCCCGCGCTGATCCCTCCCCTCAGGGGAGGGTGGCCTCGCGCCAGCGAGGTCGGGTGGGGAGCACGCCGCACTAGAGCATTTTCGAACGAAGTGGAAACCGGTTCGCGTGAAGAAAATGCGTGGAAACAAATATTTAGAGCATTTCCGGTGAACCGGAGTTCACCGGAAGTGCTCTAGACGATACCAGACCGGCCAATATTGCCGTTGGGTCAGCCTCCGGTGGACCCCACCCGGCGCCTGCGGCGCCACCCTCCCCTGAGGGGAGGGATCGGCGCAGCCCGGCCGCGTCGCCAACAAAAAAGGGCGGCCGAAGCCGCCCTTGTGGTCTGTGCCAGTCCGGAAACCGACTGGTTCTTGAACCCATCAGTTCTTGGACTTGTCGACCAGCGCCTTTTCCTTGATCCAGGGCATCATGGCGCGCAGCTTCTCGCCGACTTCCTCGATCTGGTGGGCGTTGTTGCGAGAGCGGGTGGCCTTGAACGAAGCCTGGTTGACCTTGTTCTCAAGCATCCAGTCGCGCGTGAACTTGCCGGACTGGATGTCGTTGAGCACACGCTTCATCTCGGCCTTGGTGTCCGCATTGATGATGCGCGGGCCGGTGACATATTCACCGTACTCGGCCGTGTTGGAGATCGAGTAGTTCATGTTGGCGATGCCGCCCTCGTAGATGAGGTCGACGATCAGCTTGAGCTCATGGAGGCACTCGAAATAGGCCATCTCGGGGGCATAGCCCGCCTCGACCAGCGTCTCGAAGCCAGCGCGGATGAGTTCGACCGTGCCGCCGCAGAGAACGGCCTGCTCGCCGAACAGATCGGTCTCGCACTCTTCCTTGAAGGTCGTCTCGATGATGCCGGCGCGGCCGCCGCCATTGGCGGAAGCATAGGAGAGGCCAAGGTCATGGGCGTTGCCGGTCGCGTCCTGATGGATGGCGATCAGGGTCGGGACACCGCCGCCGCGCAGATATTCGGAGCGTACGGTGTGGCCGGGGCCCTTGGGCGCGACCATCAGCACGTCCAGATCGGCGCGCGGCTCGATCAGGTTGAAATGGACATTGAGGCCGTGCGCGAAAAGCAGCGCCGCGCCCTGCTTCATGTTGTCGTGCAGGTGCTCGCGATAGATGTCGGCCTGCAACTCGTCCGGCGTCAGCATCATGACGACGTCGGCCCATTTCGCCGCCTCGGCGACCTCGAGGACCTTGAGGCCCTCGGCCTCGGCCTTCTTCGCGCTGGCCGAGCCCTTGCGAAGGCCGACCGCGATGTCCTTCACGCCGGAATCCCGGAGGTTCAGCGTATGGGCATGGCCCTGGCTACCATAGCCGATGATCGCGACTTTCTTCCCCTTGATGAGGTTGATGTCGGCGTCACGGTCGTAATAAACGCGCATGAGATGCCCTTTCCTTGGCAAGTTTGTTACGCTGTTGGCTCGTTCCGGCTCATGTCATACCGCCATCGCGTTGGCGGCGGTAAAGCGTGAGCGGCGCGTTCGGTCAAGTGGCATTCGTGAATTTGAGGTCTGCACGGCACGCCACTCTCACGTTTCTATCAATTGGAGAAGGCTACCCATGACGCACGCCGGCATAAGGGATGTTCTGACATTCTGGTTCGAAGCTGGGCCGGAGCGTTGGTATGTCAAGGACCCGAACTTCGATCAGGATATCCGCGACCGCTTCCTCGCGCTGCACGAGCAGGCCGCCGAAGGCGCGCTCGCTGCCTGGGAGGGCGTCCCCAAGGCAGCGCTTGCCCTTCTTATCCTGCTCGACCAGTTCCCGCGCAACATGTTCCGCGGCACCGCCCGCAGCTTCGCCACGGACCCTCTCGCCCGCGAAGTGGCCGGACGCGCCATCCTGCGCGGTTTCGACCGCGAGGTCGAACCCATAGAGCGGCAGTTCTTCTATCTGCCACTCATGCATTCCGAGGAGCTCGCCGACCAGGACCATTGCCTCGCCCTGTACAGGGCCAACGGTCCGGCCGAGGGTCTGCCTTTCGCTGAGGAACATCGCGCTATCATCATCCGCTTCGGACGCTTCCCCCATCGCAACCCGCTGCTCGGCCGCGACACCACGGAGGAAGAGCGGCGGTTTCTCGACGAGGGCGGCTTTGCAGGCTAGGGCCATCAACATTCAAGGATGGTCGGGACAAGCCCGATCATGACGTCGCAAAGTCTGCACAAAAGTCTCCGTGTCATCCCCGGCGTCGCGTAGCGACGGGAAGGGGATCCATGAACGCGGAGACTTGGTCTCTGGATCCCCTTCCCGGACTGCTGCGCAGCCCGCCGGGGATGGCATGGACTGGTAACGCGGTCGAAGATCGGACACGCAATGATCCGATCACGGCCGCCCCCGTTCAGCATCTGGCGTCACATCGCCTCCGCGCCGCGGCTCATGGCCGCGACGCCGGTGCGGGAGACCTCGACGAGGCCGCAATCGGCCATGATGCCGATGAAGCGCTCGACATCATCGAGGGCACCGGTGAATTCGAAGACGAAAGAAGACAGCGTCGCGTCGAGCGTACGGGCGCCGAAGGCCTGCGCCAGCCGCAGGGCCTCGACGCGCTGGTCCCCCTGCCCCACCACCTTCAGGAGCACGAGTTCGCGCTCGATCGTCGGCCCTTCGTCAGAGAGGTCGCGCACCCGGTGCACCGGCACGAGCCGCGCGAGCTGGGCCTTGATCTGCTCGATTTCGGCTTCCGTGCCCGTCGTCACGATGGTGATGCGCGACAGGTGCTTCTCGTGTTCCGTCTCTGAGACCGTCAGGCTCTCGATATTGTAGCCGCGCCCCGAGAACAGGCCCGCGATGCGGGCGAGAACCCCTGGCTCGTTGTCAACGATGACCGCGAGGGTATGGCGTGACACGGGAGCGGCGGGCGGCGGATCCGAATAGACGGACGACATGGGGTTCCCTCGTGAAGGTGGTGGAAAATGGCGCATGATATCAGGGCTTTCCAGACGAATTGGGTCTGAGATCGGTCAGGACGGGCTCATCCGGCTCGTCATGGGCGACGACCCATGTTTCCTTGAGGGCTGCAGTCTTCCATTCCTGGAAGGCAGCCGTGCCGGTGACGGCATCCATGTATTCGCGGATATCCGCATCCACCGGGATGGAATAGGAGTTGAGGCGCGTGACCACCGGCGCATACATCGCATCCGCCGCTGAAAACGCGCCGAACAGGAAGGCGCCGCCCGCCCCGAAACGCTTGCGGGCATCGCGCCAGATCGTCGTGATGCGATCGACGTCGCGCTGCACATCCGGGCCGCGATCCCGGGGCTGGTAGATCTTGCCGAGATTCATCGGGCAGGCGGACCGCAGGCCACGGAACCCCGCATGCATCTCGCCGCAAATGGAGCGCGCGACCGCGCGCGCGACCCGGTCCGCCGGCCATACGCCGGCGTCGGGCCAACGCTCATGCGCATAATCCATGATCGCCGAGGATTCCCAGACGGTGGCGCCGTCGTCGATCAGGATTGGCACCGTGCCGCCGGGCGACAACGCAAGGATCCGCTCCTTGGTGTCCGGCTGCGCGAGCGGAATGAGCACCTCCTCGAAGGGAATGCCAAGCTGGCGCAGGAGAAGCCACGGCCGCATGGACCATGAGGAATAGAGCTTGTTGGCGATGACGAGGGTCGGCATGGGACGTTCCGTGCTGGAAATGGTGATTATTGAGCGTGGCGCTGGACGTTCATCCGTTCCAATGAAAAATTGTGAAGACGGCGATCACCGCGCCTCACCTCTCCCCGGCGGGGAGAGGTCGGCCCGCAGGGCCGGGTGAGGGAACCCCGAGCAGGGAGCCGCCCCTCACCCCACCCTCTCCCCGCCGGGGAGAGGGGAAGCCCTTCATCCGCGCCCTCGCCTCACACCAGCATCTTGCCCTTCTCGTCGATGATCGCGCCGATGTCTTCGGCGGCGTCGCCGAGGATCATCTCGTTATGGGCCTTGCCCGACGGGATCATCGGGAAGCAGTTCTCCATCTTGTCGACGATGCAGTCGAAGATCACCGGGCGCGGCGAATTGATCATCTCGAGGATCGCGCCATCTAGGTCGGCGGGGTTCTCGCAGCGGATGCCGACGCCGCCATAAGCCTCCGCCAGCTTCACAAAATCAGGGAGCGAGTGCGAATAGCTCTCCGAATAACGCCCACCATGCAGCAGTTCCTGCCACTGGCGCACCATGCCCATGTATTCGTTGTTGAGGATGAAGACCTTGATCGGCAGGCGGTGCTGCAGGGCGGTCGACATTTCCTGCATGTTCATGAGGATGGAGGCCTCGCCCGCCACGTCGATGACGAGCGCCTCCGGATGGGCGATCTGCGCGCCGATCGCGGCCGGCAGGCCGTAGCCCATGGTGCCGAGGCCGCCGGAGGTCATCCAGCGGTTCGGCTTGTCGAACTTCAGGAACTGCGCCGCCCACATCTGGTGCTGGCCGACTTCCGTCGTGATGTAGGTTTCGCGGTCGGCCGTCAGGGCCTGCAGCCGCTCCAGCGCATACTGCGGCTTGATGACCGTGTCCGAACGGCGGTAGGCGAGACAGTTGCGCGCGCGCCAGCCCGCGATCTTCCCCCACCAGCTCTTCAGGCTCGGCTTCTCGACATCCGATGGCAAGTTCTTCCAGATCCGCAGCATGTCCTCGAGGACATTGGCGCAGTCGCCCACGATCCCGATATCGGCCTTGACGTTCTTGTTGATCGACGAGGGGTCGATATCGATGTGGATCTTCCGCGAGCCGGGCGAGAAGGCATCGATGCGGCCAGTGATGCGGTCGTCGAAGCGCGCGCCGATGTTGATCATGACATCGCAGTCATGCATGGCGTGGTTGGCCTCGTAGGTGCCATGCATCCCCAGCATCCCGAGGAACTGTTGGTCGGACGCGGGATAAGCGCCGAGCCCCATCAGGGTCGAGGTGATCGGGAAGCCCGTCAGGCGCACGAGTTCGCGCAGCAGCGAGGCCGCTTCCGGACCGGAGTTGATGACGCCGCCGCCCGTATAGAAGATCGGGCGCTTGGCGGTAGCCATCAGCGCAACCGCGGCGCGGATCTTCTCGATGTCGCCGGACACCACAGGACGATAGGTCTTGTGCTGGTTGTCGGTCGGGCGCGCATAGCCGCCCTTGGCGAACTGGATATCTTTCGGGATGTCGATGACGACGGGGCCCGGCCGGCCATGCGAGGCCACGTAGAAGGCCTCGTGCAGGATGCGCGGCAGGTCCTCGATGCGCTTCACGAGATAGTTGTGCTTGGTGCAATGGCGGGTGATGCCGACGGTGTCCGCTTCCTGGAAGGCATCGGATCCGATGAGCTGCGTCGGCACCTGGCCGGTGATGCAGACGACCGGGATGGAGTCCATGAGCGCGTCGGTCAGGCCCGTCACGGCATTGGTCGCGCCGGGGCCTGAGGTCACGAGCACGCAGCCGACCTTGCCCGAGGAACGGGCATAGCCCTCTGCGGCATGCACCGCGGCCTGTTCATGCCGAACGAGAATGTGGCGAATGGTGTCCTGATGGAAGAGCGCGTCATAGATTGGCAGCACGGCGCCGCCGGGATAGCCGAAGAGGTGCTCGACGCCCTGGTCCTGGAGCGCCCGCACGACCATCTCGGCGCCGCTCATGATCTCGTTTGCTGTTTCGCTCACCGTTTCGCTCTTGGTCTTGCTCATGGAATTCGCTCCGAGTGGAAATCGCTCCGTGGTGCGTCGCGTTGGAGGGGCCGGATCCGGATCGGGCAACAAAAAAGGCCCCCGAAGGAGCCTTGCATGCGCCACCAAACGGACCTGCGGGTCAGTCCCGCTCCGTCGATGGCGCCCCCGATACAATAAGCTTCGCGCGCATGCGCCCGTCATCCCTATCCTGAATTGGCTGGACGTTAGTTGAGACCCTCGAACCGGTCAAGACAGAACTACGCCAAAAAAGCAGCAATGGCGTAATTATATTGCCTGGCCAAATGGCCACTTTGCCCATCCGATGGGCAGAGAGCGCCTCTTGCGCGGCCATGCGCCCAAGCGTCAGGCCGATCATGCGCCCAAGATGGCAAGTTCGGTCCTTCCGCGAAACCGCCACAGTCTGCCGCCAGAAGCCCGCTCGCGGTGACAGGCCCCGCAGATGATGGGCCGCAAAATGCTCGCCGCCAGCGAATGTTGTGGCTGGTACGATTTTCGCAGATCCCGGATCTGCGAATCGTGAAACGCTGCGACGGGACCGGATGATGAAGAAGGTGACGGGCCATTGGCCATGCCAAGACCTGAACGCAGGCACGACCACGATTCTCTCGCCAGACGCGTGTATCATGAGCTCGGCCCAGCCCGTCGGCTGGACGGTTTTCTGTGTGACGACGCGGCGATGAGCATTCTGACCGTCAGGCATGTCACGACCTATCGCTACAAGCAGCCGGTCGCCTTCGGCGAGCATCGGTTGATGTTCCGTCCGCGCGACAGCTATGACCAGCGCTTCCTCGACAGCCGCCTGACGATCACGCCGACCCCGGCGTCGATCCGCTGGATCCACGACGTATTTGGCAATTGCGTCGCGCTCGCCCGCTTCACGGGCCGCGCCAGCGAGCTGACCTTCGACAGCCAGATCAAGCTTGAGCACTCGCCGTTCAACGCGCCGGATTTCCAGATGGATGCCGACGCGAAGACCTACCCCTTTGCCTATAGCGCGGAGGAACTGCCGGATCTCGCGCGGTGCATGGAGCCGCATTATCCCGACCCGGGTGACGTTGTACGCAACTGGGCGCGGCAGTTTCTGCGCGTCGGCCATCCCACCGACACCGGCACCCTGCTGATGACGATGACATGCGCCATCCAGGAGAGCTTCCGCTATTCCAGGAGGACGGAGGCGGGCATCCAGCCGCCGGCCATGACGCTCGGGCTGCGTCAGGGGACCTGTCGCGACTTCGCGCTCCTCATGATGGAGGCCGTGCGCTCTCTCGGTTTCGCGGCACGTTTCGTCACAGGCTACCTCTATGTTCCCGATCGCGACGGCCCCACGCGGCTTGGCGGCGGCGCCACCCATGCCTGGTGTCAGGTCTATCTGCCCGGCGCGGGCTGGGTGGAGTTCGACCCGACCAATGGGATCATCGGCAACCGGGATCTTATCCGCGTCGCAGTGGCGCGGGACCCGAGCCAGGCCGTTCCGTTGTCCGGGACCTGGATAGGTTTGCCCGGCGATTCCCTCGACATGGTCGTCGAGGTGCAGGTCTCGTCGGAAGCCGCCAACACCAACCGTGCCGGCACGGATGGAGCGTCTGTGGAACGCGACGGCCCACGGCGCGTTGTCGATCAGCGCAACTAGCGCGAGATCAGCCAGACTATAAGGCCTTCGCAGGGGGTCTGCTTGCACCCTCGTAACAGCCGTTCGCGGGGTGGGAGGTGTTGTGGTTTGGCTCGAGGCAGATCAGCTTGAGGTGGAGAGGAGCAGCGATGAAAATTCGTGCGGGCTACGAGATCACGTACGACTGCCCGCAGCCCACGCCGATGCTCATCCTCTTGAGCGTGCATCCCTCACGCGAGCAGGATCTCATCACACCACAAGCCATAACGGCCGACCCGCCGACACCCATCACCTCTTACATCGACAGCATGGGCAACCACTGCGGCCGGCTGACCGCGCCGGAGGGGCGGCTCACTCTCGCGGCGGATTTTGTCATCAGAGACAGCGGCCTTCCAGACCCCGTCGCCCCCGACGCGCCGCAGCATGCCATCGAGGATTTGCCAGACGACGTCCTCGTTTATCTTCTTGGCAGTCGCTATTGCGACACCGACAAGCTGGCGGACAGGGCCTGGGCGCTTTTCGGCGAGATCCAGCCCGGGTGGGCACGTGTGCAGGCGATCTGTGACTTCGTGCACGATCATATCGCCTTCGGCTATGAACATGCCTCGACCGCGCGGACGGCCTCGGACGGCTTCGCGGAACGGATCGGCGTCTGCCGCGACTACGCGCATCTCGCCATCACATTCTGCCGGTGCATGAATATCCCGGCGCGCTATTGCACCGGCTATCTCGGCGACATCGGCATCCCGCCCGTTGATCTGCCGATGGATTTCAGTGCCTGGTTTGAAGTCTGGCTCGGCGGTCGCTGGTATACCTTCGATGCGCGGCATAATACGCCGCGCATCGGCCGGATCCTCATGGCAACTGGCCGGGACGCGACGGACGTCGCCATCTCGACCAGCTTCGGCCGCAGCAGCCTCGTCCAGTTCTCGGTGATCACGGACGAGGTGACGTAAGCCTCTTGCGTCAGGCCGCGCGGATGCCGAGGGTGCGGTTCGTCTCACGGCCGAAGCCGCGGATCGCGATCTTGTCGCCGAAGACCTCGACCACCGCGAACGCCGACGTGTCGGGCGTGTCGACCATGCCCTTGAAATTGACGAAATACTTGCCCGATACCTCGCCGTAGTTGCCAGCGTGGTTATGGCCGTTGAAAAAGGCCACGAAATTGTCGTAGCTCGTCAGAAGATCCACGATCCGCTCGCTGTCCCACAGGTTGTGAACATTGGCGGGAAAGACCGGATAATGGCAGAGCACGATGACCTTCTCACCCGCCTGCTTGGCCTTGTCCAATGAAGCCTGCAGCCAGGAGAACTGCTCGTCGCTGAGCGAGCCGTTCCATGTCATCGCATTGATGGCCTTGGCCTCCTGCAGCTTCTTCAGGCGCTCGCGGGCGATCTCCTGCTTCGGGTGCTTGGGGCCAGTCGAGAACAGGCTCACATCGTTGCCGTCGAGCACGATGAAGCGATAGTTGCCGCCCTTGAAGTCGTAATAGGCGCTCGGCATGCCCGCCGTCCGGACCACCGCGTTCAGATAGTCAGCCGCCACTTCATAGTCGTGGTTGCCGAGCAGAAAGAACTTCTCGTGCTTCAGCGCGTCATAGAGCGGCATGATATCGCCGAAGCTCTGCCAATGACGATCGATGATGTCGCCCAGGGTCGCGACGAACTGCAGGTCTTCCTTGTTGAGGGTCTTGATGGCCTCGGACAGCTTCCACAGGCTATTGGCGTAGAAGCGGGTTCCCTGCGGGTTCGGCGGAACCGGCGCGTATTGCGGATCGGCGATGATGCCGAAACGGAAATCAGGGCTGGCCTGCGCGCTGGCGCTTGTGGCGCCGAAGCCCGCGAAGGGGGCCATGAGGGCGGCGATGCCGCCGATTTTCAAACTGTCGCGACGCGTGATCATTGGGGAACTCCCATGGTGGAGATTGCCCCGTCTAGCTCAGGCTCGATGGCGCTGATGTGACAGCGAATGCGATCAGCCGCCGTCCGTTCCAAGCGCGATCGGCGATGCGAGCCAGTCCTGCCCCGCGGCCGCCGCCTCGGCGTCTTCAGGCGTCACCCATTGAAAGCCGGCCAGTTGGTGCCGGAAGAAGGTGAACTGCCGCTTGGCATAGCGGCGGGTATCGCTCTGCGCTTCGCGGACGGCCTCGTCGCGCCCGATCTCCCCCTTGAGATGACGGATAAGCCAGGGAACGCCGTGGGCGCGCATGACGGGAAGGTCGGGATCGAGCCCGCGCGCCCCGAGCGCCCTCACCTCCTCCAGCGCGCCAGCCTCCATCATGACGAGAAAGCGCGCATCGATGCGGCGGGCGAGCTCCGCACGGTCCGGCATGAGGAACAGCCCCAGTCGATCAGCATGGGACAAGAGGCCTGGTCGCTTGTGGCTGCGGAAGAAGGTAAGTGAACGGCCCGTCGCCGCCAGGACCTCCATCGCGCGCAAGATGCGCTGGCGATCGGTCGGCCCGATCCGTGCGGCGCTCTGCGGATCCCGGACCGCGAGATCCGCATACAGCAGGGGCGTATCACGGCCCTCGGCGCGCGAGCGCACGTCGCGCCGCACCTCCTCGGGTACCGGCGGGATATCCGACAGACCTTCGATCAGCGTCTTGAAGTAAAGGCCCGTGCCGCCCGTGATGATGACCGGCCGGCCCGCCTTCCTGGCCGAGGCCAGCACCGGTTCGATATCGATGAGATAGCGGCCGACCGAATAGTTCTCGGCGCCGTCGACATGCCCATAGAGCGCGTGCGGCGCCGCCTCCTCATCCTCAACACTCGGCCGCGCGGTAATGATTCTGAGGTCGCGATAGACCTGCATCGAATCGGCGTTGACGACGACGCCGCCATAGCGCTGCGCGAGGCTTGTCGCCAACGCGGACTTGCCTGATGCGGTTGGCCCTGCGATGAGAATGGTGCGCAGTCTGTCCGACACCTCAACGTCCTTTCCCATTCACCCCGTTTGCATGGCCACCGTATCCGCATGACCGACACCACCCAGACGCATGTCGCGACGCTGGTCGCGGCCCCGGGAAGCGATCTCCTCAGCGATGCCCTCATCGCCCGCGTGGCGCAAGCCCTACCTGAAGCCGGAACGCCCGCGCGGCTCGATCCGACGCTCGCGGTCGACATCCCCTTCCGGCCTGCGATCGAGGGCGCCGCCGACCCTGACCCGCGCGTCATGGCCAAGCGCGTCCATGTTGCGCTCGACGGATTGCCGATCGATGTCTTCGTCCAGCGGCTGGCCGAGCGCCGCAAGCGACTGTTCCTCGCCGACATGGATTCCACCATGATCGGTCAGGAGTGCATCGACGAGCTCGCCGACTTCGTGGGCCTGAAGGACAAGGTGGCGACGATTACCGAGCGCGCCATGCGAGGCGAGATCGCCTTCGAGCCAGCGTTGCGCGAGCGCGTCGCCCTTCTCGCCGGCCTCGATGTCGATGTCGTTGACCGCATTATCACTGAGCGCATCACGCTGACCGCCGGCGGCCGCACGCTCATCGCGACGCTGCGCGCCAAGGGGGCCTATACCTGCCTTGTCTCCGGCGGCTTCACCCTGTTCACCACGAGGATCGCCAAGGTTCTCGGCTTCGAGGAAAACCGCGCCAACGTGCTTCTCACGGAAGGCGGCAAGCTTTCCGGCAAGGTCGAGGAACCGATCCTCGGACGGGAGGCGAAGCTCGCCACCTTGCAGGAGCTGCGCGAAAAATTCGGCCTCGCCGCGCACGAGGTGGTGGCGATCGGCGACGGCGCCAATGACCTCGCGATGCTCGGAGACGCTGGCCTTGGTGTGGCATTCCGTGCCAAACCAGCCGTGGCCGCTGCCGCCCACGCGCGCCTCGACCATGCCGATCTCACCGCCCTCCTCTTTGCCCAGGGCTATCGCAGCGATGAATTCGTCAGGCCAACCGACTGAACAGAAACGGGAGAAACCCGCCGTCGCGCGTGATCGCTCTCGGATGCCGCGAGGTTTGCGCATGATCGTGGTCGCCCTGCTCGTGATCGCGATGGTCTTCTGCGGGATCTGGTGGTCTGGAGCGCTGTGGTACCGGTTACCCGTCGGCCCCTATGGGCGCTACGCCGCGATCGCCGGCTGGTTGCTGCTCTCGCTCGGCACGATCGTCGTGCTTCTCCGGGGAGACTGGCGCCCGCTCCTGCTCTATGCTGCGGTGTTCGTCGGGCTCAGTCTGTGGTGGACCACCATCAGGCCCTCAAACGACAGGGAATGGGCGGATGACGTCGGCCGGATGCTCTCAGCCGAGATCAACGGTAACAGCGTCACGCTGCATAACGTCCGCAATTTCGAATGGCGCACCGAGACGGACTACACGCCCCGCTGGGAGACGCGCCGCTACGACCTCGCCACGCTGACGTCGGTCGATATGGTGCTGTCCTACTGGGGGCGGCCGGCCATCGCCCACACGCTGGTGTCCTTTGGCTTCGCCGACGGCCAGTTCGTTGTTTTCTCGGTCGAGATCCGCAAGGAAAAGACCGAGAGCTTCTCGGAGATAGGCGGTTTCTTCAAGGAATTCGAGACAAGCATCGTCGCGGCCGACGAGCGCGACATCGTCCGGCTGCGGCCGAATGTGCGCGGCGAGGACACCTACATCTACCGGATTCGCATGTCCAAGGAGGCGGCTCGATCACTGTTTCTCGCCTATGCCGAGGCGGCGAATGCCCTCACGCAGCGGCCGCGCTTCTACAACACCATCACCGCCAACTGCACCACCATCGTCTATGAGATGGTGAACCGCATCGTGCCGGGCCTTCCCATGGATTACCGGCTGGTGCTGTCGGGCTATTTGCCAGAATACATCCACGATGTCGGCGGCCTCGACACCAACACCAGCGTGGCCGAGTTGAGGAAACGCGGCCGGATCACGGAGCGTGCGATCGCGGCTGATAAAAGTCCGGACTTTTCCAATGCGATCCGGGCCAATGTCCCCGGTATTCCCGTGCCCACGACAGCGATCACTGACGGCAACAGGTGACGGATCATGACCAACATCCGCATCATCCTTCACGGCAAGGCGGCGGGAAATGCGGAGGTGCGCCACGCGGTTCGTACCCTGCGGCGGGAGGGGCATGGCGTGGGTGTGCGTGTCACCTATGAAGCGGGTGACGCGGCCCGTATGGCGCAGGAGGCAGTGGAAGCCGCGCGCCAAGGCGATGTCGACGTCATCGTCGCGGGCGGCGGCGACGGCACGGTCAACGAGGTGTTCTCCGCAGGTCTGGCAGCGCGCCCGCCGGAGCGTTGCTCCTTCGGCATCCTGCCGCTCGGCACAGCCAACGATTTCGCGCGTTCGGCCGGCATACCGGTCACTGACATGACGGCCGCCCTGCGGATAGCCGCGGAAAGTCGGGCTCACGTGATCGATGTCGGGCGCATCAATGAGCGCAACTTCATCAATGTGATGACGGGCGGCTTCGGCTCACGCGTCACCGTCGAGACCGATCCTGAACTGAAGCGCCGCCTCGGTGGCCTCGCTTATGTCCTGACGGGCCTTACGCGGTTTCGCGAACTCTCATCCAACAACGGACGTTTCCACGCCGAGGGTTTCTCGTGGGAGGGACGTTTCCTCGCCCTCGCCATCGGCAACGGGCGCCAAGCCGGTGGCGGCATCCCCCTCTGCCCAGATGCGCTGATCGACGATGGCCTGCTCGATCTGATGATCCTGCCAGAACTCGACGCGGAGGAGCGTTTCGACGCGCTTGCCCGCCTCCTCGGCCAGGGCGCGGCCGGCATCGAGGAACTCGTGGTGCGCGTCAGGAGCCCGTGGATCGAGTTCACCTCAGATGAGGTTCTGCACGTCAACCTCGACGGAGAACCCATGCACACGACGCTTTTTCGTGCCGCCTGCCAGCGCAGCGCGCTGGCCGTTCACCTCGGTTCCACGGCACTCCTCGGGCCCGGCTCCAATGGAGCATCATCGCTGCCCGCCGACCACCGTCCCTGAGCGAGAACGAGCACAAGCCAGCAGGCCATCGCCCAGGCCGCCCCGGCGCACCAGCCCGCCAGCACGTCGCTCGGCCAGTGCACGCCGAGATAGAGCCGGCTGAGGCCAACCAGAAGCGTCAGCCCGACCGCGACCGCGAGGATATACAGGCGCACGACGCGCCTTTTCTCCACCCGCGCCAGGAGCACGCCGATCGTGAGATAGGTAATGGCCGACAGCATGGCATGGCTGCTCGGGAAACTGAGCGAATGGATATCAACGAGATGGGCCACGAGGTCGGGCCTTGGCCTGTCGAACCCGAGCTTCAGAAGATGGCCGAGGAGAAGTCCGCCCCCCATGGAGACCGTGAGCAGCACCGCTATGGCACGCTTGTGCACCAGGACAAGATAACCGATCACGACCATAATGATGAGCGCCAGCACCGGGATGCTGCCGAGGCTTGTGATATCGCGCATGACGATTTCCAGCCATCGCGGACCGATCGGGTCGGCAAGATCGGCGGGATTGCGCAGGGCGAGGAGAATGCCGGTATCGAACGCCTCCAGCTCGCCAGCGCGCATTTCCTCGGCAACCGCCAGAAAGCCGAGAATTCCGCCGGCCATCACAAGGAGGGCCAATACCAAGCCGACTTCGCGCAGCGCCCCTTTCCACATGGCCTTGAAATCGAAGCCCAAGCTTTAATCCTCCTTATGCCCTTGCGGCGCCATGGACGCTCCACGATCTGTCCCTAGATAGGTGTGGGATATTCGCATTACCCCACCCCGACTGACAGCGGCAGTGCCGTCGTCCAAAAAGGCATCAGGCCGGATTACAGTGAAACGGCTTTCGACCAAAGTGATGCTTACAACTAGGGATGGAGCGGCGATCCCGGTCCATTGCATTCCGCCGCTCCAGGAAAAGCTCATCCCACCAACAGACCGTCAGGCGGTGTCCGTGACACAGCCCCCGCTCCACGTGGAGACCATCTTGCCACAACCCGCCCGCAAGGCACTGCTCGTCATCAATAGGCATGCACGCAACGGATATCCTGTCCCGGACGCAGCGCTCGATCGCCTTCGCGCTGGCGGCATTGAGCTGATGGAGGCCGATCCGCTTGATGTCGCGGTGTCCATCGACAACGCCCGCGCGTCAGGATGCAACTGCGTCATCATCGGAGGCGGCGATGGCACCCTGAACAGGGCCGCGCCGGCGCTTTCGCGGACCGATCTGCCACTTGGGATCCTGCCGCTCGGCACCGCCAATGATCTCGCCAGAAGTCTCGCGATCCCGCCCTCGCCCGTCGAGGCCGCTTCCATCATCGTCGATGGCCATCACCGTCCGATTGACCTCGGCGAAGTGAATGGCGTCCCTTTCTTCAATGTCGCCAGCATCGGCTTCAGCGCCGACCTCGCGCGGGAATTGACCGCCGACGCCAAGAAGCGCTTCGGCACCCTTGGTTACGCGCTGGCAGGCCTGCGCATCCTGGCGCGGATGAGGCCATTCACAGTGACGATCGAGCATGACGGCAAGCGCGACGTCATCCGCACAGTCCAGGTGTCAGTCGGCAACGGTCGTCACTACGGCGGCGGCCTCACAGTAGACCTCGACGCGCGGCCGGATGACGGGTTGCTGCACGTCTACAGCCTCGGCGTCGAGCACTGGTGGCAGTTGCTGGCCCTCCTCCCCGCTCTGAAGCAAGGCACCCAGGGTCGCTGGCGCGAAGTTTACACCTTCACCACGACGGCCTGCACGGTCGAGACGCGGCGCCCGCGCAGCATCAACACCGACGGGGAGCTCACGGGCAAGACCCCGGCAAGCTTCCATGTCATACCCGGTGCGGTCGAGGTCTACACACGTCCGTTGGCATAAACAAAAACGGCCGCCCCGAAACCCGGAGCGGCCGTCTGCTTTGTCACGATGGGCGCGGAGTGCCCGCGCCGTTCCTTTTACTCGATGGTCACGGCCACGAAGCGCACCTCGCCCTGGGCATTGGCCACGAGAAGGAGCGCCGACTTCTTGCCGTCCTTCTTCAGGGCCTCGACACGCTTGGTCACATCGGCCGGCGACGACACCGACTCCTGGCCGACTTCCATGATGATGTCGCCGCTCTGGATACGCTTGTCGGCGGCCGAGGAATTGGGATCGACGCGCGTGACGACCACGCCCTTCAGATCGTCCTTGATCGAATAGCGGCGACGCAGGTCGTCGGTGATGCTGGACAAGTCGAGACCGAGCGCCTTGCGCGCCACCGGCTTCTCGACGCCACCATCCTTGGCCACATTCGCCTGCTTCTCCCCGTCCTCGAGACGGCCCAGCTTGACGGTCGCCGTGGTTTCCTTGCCCTTGCGGAGATAGACAACCTCGACATCCTTGCCGACCGGAGTAGCCGCGACCATCCGCGGCAGATCCCGGGCGCTCTTCACTTCCTTGCCATCGAACTTGGTGATCACGTCACCGATCTCCAAGCCGATGGGCTTTGCAGGCCCCTTTTCGTCGACACCCGCCACGAGCGCGCCACGCGCCTTCTCAAGACCCAGCGCCTCCGCGGTCTGATCATCGACGCCCTGGATGCGAACGCCGAGCCATCCGCGGCGCGTCTCACCGAACTCACGCAACTGGTCGACGACTGTCGAAGCCATGGATGACGGCACGGCGAAGCCGATGCCGACAGAGCCGCCGGTCGGCGAGAGAATGGCCGTGTTGATGCCGACGACCTCACCGGCCATGTTGAACAGCGGACCACCGGAGTTGCCGCGGTTGATGGCCGCGTCGGTCTGGATGTAGTTGTCGTAGGGGCCCTGGTCGATATTGCGGTTGTGAGCCGATACGATACCCGCCGAGACCGAGCCGCCCAGTCCGAAGGGGTTGCCGATGGCGATCACCCAGTCGCCGATGCGCAGCTTGTCCGAATCACCAAATTTCACCGCCTTCAGCGGCTTGTCCGGCTTCACCTTGAGCACGGCGAGATCGAGCTTGGAATCCTTGCCGAGAAGCTCGGCCTTAAGCTTGGTGCCGTCGTTGAAGATGGCCGTGATTTCGTTCGCCTCGCCAATGACGTGGTTGTTCGTGACGATGATGCCGGACGAATCAATGACGAAGCCGGAGCCGAGGGAGCTGGCGCGGCGCGGCGCCTGAGGCGCATCCCCGCCCTGTCCGCGACGCTTGAAGAACTCCTCGAACAGATCCTCGAAAGGCGTGCCCGGCGGCAGCTGCGGCATCGCGCGCTCACGCGTGGCGCCACCCGTCGTGGCCGCGGAAATATTGACCACGGCATCCGTCACCTGTTCGGCGAGATCGGCGAAGGAATCAGGCCCCCTTGCCAGGGCGGGCAACGGTGCCAGCGCGATGGCCGACACGATCGCTATCGCAGATGCGACCCGCCTCGTCTGCGTCGCCACCAGGGACATCGATAACGTCGGAAAACCGGCCATGGAGCCCTCTATCTCTTGAAATCAACGCCGCTCTGGGCAGCCCTTATTGAAGCACGAATAAGGCAGACCCGCGACGGCCGCTCTGTCACTTCCCCGTCAACGCGTGCTTGCGTCAATGCCATGCGGCACGGCACGCCGCCACATGGAACGCCGCCACATGGGGAAATCGTGCTCAAACGTCGGAGTTACAAGCCCTAAACAATACCGCTTCGTACAATCCAGACGATGAGAACCCCCGCCACCGCCGAGATAACGCCGACGACGCGCATCCGTTCGATCGGGGCCTCCGCGGCTTCCGCGAGCGCCTTGCGAGTCGCGGCGGGAAAAGCGGCGAACACGATCCCTTCGATGGCGAGCAGAAGGCCCAACGCAGCCAAGAAATCGGTCATGCCAGGCCCCCGCACGCCATCACAAAACACGTGAAGGAGGGATACCCTCCTTCACGTGCATTCTTTCTTGTCTTGTATGCGAGCATGGGGACGCAAGCGGAAAAACGGCCGTCACGGTCCGTATCCACCCGCATGCTCGATCAGGGATTGGCAGCCGGAGCGCCCTGGGCGGCGGCAGGCGGCGGCGTCGGGCCGGGCAATTTCCCCGCCGGATCAACGAAATAGCGGAAGAAGTCCGAGTTTGGCGATAGGACAAGCCGCGTGCCGCCCGCCGCCTGCGAGCCAAGGCTTGATTCGTAAGCCTGCATCGAGCGGAAAAAGGCGAAGAACCCGGGATCCCGGCCATAGGCCTCGGCGTAGACGCGGTTGCTTTCGGCGTCACCCTCACCGCGGAGAGTCTCAGCCTTCTGGCTCGCGTCGGCCTTGATGACCGTGACCTCGCGATCCGCGCGCGCCCGGATGCCCTGGGCGAGTTCGGAACCCTGGGCACGGATGTCGGCGGCCTCGCGCTGGCGCTCGGTCTGCATCCGCTGGAACACCGCCTGGCTGTTCTGCTGCGGCAGGTCCACGCGGCGCAGGCGCACATCGACGACAGAAATGCCAAGCCCATTGGCCTGCTTGTTCACTTCCTGGCGGATACGCTGCATCAATTCCTCGCGGCGTGTCCGCACCACGTCGGTGAAGCTCGCGTCAGCCACGTACTGGCGCACCGTCGAATTGATGATGTTGGCGAGGCGCAGGTTCGCGCCAGCCACGTTGCTGACCGTTTGGTAGAAGCGGACGGGATCGGAGATGCGATAACGCGTGAACGCGTCGACCACGAGGCGCTTCTGATCGGAAGCGATCACTTCCTGCTCGGGAAGATTGAGGTCGAGCACGCGCTTGTCGAGGTAGACCACGTTTTCGACCAACGGCACCTTGAAGTAGAGGCCAGGGTTCGAAATCACCTCGCGCACGCCGCCGAAGCGAAGCACGAGCGCCTGCTGGGTCTGGCTGACGACGAATGTCGCACTGTAGAGGACAACCAGAAGGATGAGGACGACAATAATGCCGCCCGTCTTGAGGGTGCTGCTCATCGCGTGGCTCCCTGACGCACGGTGGAACCCTGCGCAGGCGGCGCCGACCGCTGCAACTCACCCAATGGCAGATACGGCACGACCCCCTGGCTCTCCTTGGAATCGATGAGCACCTTGTCAGACCCAGACAACACGCGCTCCATTGTCTCGATGAACATACGCTCGCGCGTCACGTCCGGCGCGGCCGCGTAGGCCTCGTAGACCTGTGTGAAGCGCGAGGCGGCACCGCGCGCCTCGGCGACGGCACGTTCGCGGTAACCCTCGGCGGCCTGGATGATACGAGACGCCTCACCGCGTGCTTCCGGAACCACGCGGCTCGCGTAGGTCTCAGCCTCGTTCCTGATGCGGTCCTGGTCCTGGCGGGCCGCCTGCACGTCGCGGAAGGCGTCGATGACCTGCTGAGGCGGGTCGACCTTCTGCAGCTGCACCTGGCGGATCTCAACACCCGCGCCGTATTCGTCGAGCAGCTTCTGCATCGACTGGCGCACTTCCGCCTCGATCGCGCCACGGTCCGTCGTCAGGACCGACTGGATATTACGCCGTCCGACGATCTCGCGCATCGTGCTCTCGGCCGCCGCCTTGATCGCCGCGTCCGGGTTCTGCAGGTTGAACACGTAGTCCTGCGGGCGCGAGGGGCTTACCTGCCACTGCACCGTGAAGTTGATGTCGACGATGTTCTCGTCGCCGGTGAGCATAAGGCTCTCTTCCGGCACCTCGCGTCCCGCCGTTACCCGGCGGCTCGTGTCGCCCGTGCGCTGGCCCACCTCGATGGTGTTGACCGTCGTGACCTGCGGCTTGATCACCGAGCCGATGGGATAGGGGAAATTGTAGCGCAGACCTTCGCCGGTCGTGCCGACATAGCGGCCGAAGATCATGTTGATGCCGACCTCGTCGGGGCGCACCGTGTAGAAGCCCGTAGCCAGCCACAACAATACGGCGCCAAGGCCGATCAGCGCTATCCCACGGCCGCTGGCGCCACCGCCGCCACCGGGAATGATGTTGCGCAGCTTGTCTTGGCCACGCCGGATGAAGTCCTCGAGATCGGGCGGATTACCACCGCCACCGCCGCCGCCTCCCGAAGGGCCTGATCCCCAAGGACCGCCGGGCTTTTGGCCCCACGGACCGCCGCTGTGGTTGCTCCAAGACATGCTCAGCCGTTCCTCACTGCCGCCGTGTTTGGGGTCCGGATCCGCCCGGCGTCCAGGCCGAACGAAACCCGATCCCAAACCATCAAGTTTCGCGCCATACAGCCGCCGCGCCTGTCATCAAGTAACAGGTCATCGGCCTATCCGCATGGCGCGCCCGCGAAGGGTTTGCTCAAGGTTGATGGGTTGCCGAAGGCCCCCATGTCAAGCGCAAGTGGGGTTAAAACCATAGTTCGTCAACTCACGAGCCTATCAGGCAAGGCACGACACCGCGAAAATCTGCCGATCACGCGGGATTTGGTGGTCGCCTACCCCTGCCGCCGCTCATAATCGATGAACGTGAAGGCATGATCATCCTGGGGCCCTGCCGCATGCTCCTCATTGAGGGTCACGTTGAAATCCGCCGGGTCGAAGGCCGGGAAGACGGTATCGCCCGCCGGCGCGACATGCACCCGCGTGAGGTGGAGCCGCTGCGCCAACGGCAGTGTCAAAGCGTAGATTTCCCCACCGCCCGCAACCATCACCGTATCGGAGCCGAGACGATCCGCGGCCTCCTCCGCGCGCATCCGCGCCGCGGCCAGATCATGCGTCACCACCACGCCCTCCGGCGCAAAGGCGGGATCCCGTGTGAGCACGACGATGGCGCGCCCGGGCAATGGCCGGCCGATCGAATCGTAGGTCTTGCGGCCCATGAGAAGCGGCCGCCCCTGGGTCAGGCGGCGAAAGCGCTGGAGATCCGTACGCAGGTGCCACAGCAGGCGATTGCCTTCGCCGATGATGCCATTGTCGGCCACCGCCGCGATCAGAGCGAGCGGCTTCGTCATCGGCACACGCGGGGGTAGCGCCCAAAGACGGGGAATGGCATTGTCACACTCTCTTCACAAGGCGCTCTGGCGTGGCAAATCGAAAAGCTCAGCCAGGCCAGACTAAGACATGCCAAATGCAGCTGATTCGCCACAACGGGACAAGACGCGCAGGCATTTAGACCGCGACCGGCGCCTTGATGGCTGGGTGCGGATCATAGCCCTCGAAGACGACGTCATCGAAGCTGATCTCGAACAGCGACCGGACGGCGGGGTTCAGCCTCAGATGAGGCAACGGCCTGATGTCCCGTGAGAGTTGCAGGCGCGCCTGTTCGAGATGGTTGATGTAGAGATGCACATCCCCGAAGCTGTGCACGAAATCCCCGACGCCGAGGCCACATTCATGCGCCACGAGATGGGTGAGCAGCGCATAGCTCGCGATGTTGAAGGGAACGCCCAGAAACACATCCGCGGAGCGCTGATACAGCTGGCACGAGAGGCGCCCGTCGGCCACGTAGAACTGGAAGAGGCAGTGGCACGGGGCAAGCGCCATCTTGTCGAGATCGGCCGGGTTCCAGGCACTGACAACGAGGCGCCGCGAATCAGGGTTGCGCTTGATCTCGTTCACGACCCAGGCGATCTGGTCGACGACCTTGCCGTCCGGCGCGGCCCAGGAACGCCACTGGCGGCCATAGACGGGGCCAAGATCACCGTTCTCGTCAGCCCACTCATCCCAGATCGAGACACCGTTTTCCCTGAGGTAGCGAATGTTCGTATCGCCCTTGAGGAACCATAGCAGCTCATGCACCACGGATTTCAGGTGCACGCGCTTTGTCGTGACCAGCGGAAAGCCTTCCGTCAGGTCGAATCGCATCTGATAACCGAACAAAGACAGGGTGCCCGTGCCGGTCCGATCGGATTTTGAGCGTCCCTCGTCGAGGATATGGCGCAAAAGATCGTGATAGGCCTGCATGGTCCACCTGCCGCATGGGGCGAAGCGCCACCGGGCCAGCCGTGGCGCGATCGACGCCAGCCCATTTGAGAAATGGGTCCGGCGAGCTGAGCTTCAACCTACCCATAGCAGAAGGCATCACGTCAGCGGAGCCCGATTGTCCGCCGATTTGCGGCCATCAACAAGGTTTGGGGGGCAGCCCGCTAGCCGGCTGCCCCGCCATATACCCCGGCGCAATGCCATGCTCCGGTTGGATCGTCACCCGACCGGATGCGTTCGGACCTGGGATCCCAGATTTGCGCGCGATCCGAAACGCCACATTGCGCAAGCCGCAACCAGTTTGAACGCGTGTGAAAAAGACAAACGAATTCAGATTATTAATACCAATAAGCCGCATGCGTCCACGGAGACACGGTCGTGTAGGCCGCGCGATGAACCACGCGACGGACCACCTGACGCTGCGTCGCGACGACATAATGCCGGCGCACGATGCGGGTCGTCACGACGGGGGTCGAAACCAAACGGGTGGTGATGACCCGGGTGCGCACGACGGGGGCGGCAACGACGTGGGTGACAACCGGAGCGGCTATAACCGGGGCCGTGCGAACGTAGACACGTTCACCGAACACCCCGGAGGCCAACGCATAGCCCGGTACGAAAGGACCTGCGAATCCGCTGTTGAAATAGACCGGTCCGCCCGAGACATAGCCGCCGGCAAAGATAACCTGCGCCGAGGCCGGAGCCGAGACCATCATGCCGCCAGCAATTGCGGCCGCTGCTACAAGCAATGCACGTTTCAACATGTCACTACCTCACAAACGCGATCAGAAAATGCTGATCGAATATGAAATATTTCGAGAATGCATTTGGTTTCACGATGCGTGGATAGCGAGCGTATATGCGAGAAATACTTTGCATTTCCGAATATTACGGCGCATCCGGCGTCAATCCCGATTGGTTACCGCGATAGTGGGGACCTCGTAGTCAAGACGGGGAGTCCACTTCCCCCTGCGCCCTGGCGTCCGTCGCGATTGGCAATAAAACCGGCAGGCCCGACCGCTGCCGCCCCGCTCAAGCTCCCGACGCCGGATGGCACGGAGCTTATCTCTCTTCCATGGGACAAGGCCGGACAGGAACCGCCTGCGTCAAAAAAATGCAGGGAGCGCGCCCCTGATTGTGCATCGCGGCGCCAGACGATCTTCCCAGCGGCGTCCAAGGCCCCTATATTATCGGTGCCGTCGCAAGACGGATATGGCGATAAACGGCCATCGCAATAAACCTTTCGGACCCGGGGGCGGTACCCGGCGCCTCCACCAAAGGGCAGCGGCTTCGTATTTCGAGCGCGCGGCTGTCTTTCGGCGGGGGCGAAATAGGATCGACGAGGGTGTAAAGGGTGGACTTTTGCTCGGCATGGTTCCGCCGTTATCGGGCCGAACTTATAGTTGCCAACGACAACTATGCTCCGGTTGCCCAGGCTGCGTAACGCAGTTTAGGTACCCGATTTAAAGTCCCGGCGGTTAGCCCCGTCGGGCGGGGTTCGGAGGCACCTGGCAACAGAAGCCTCCACTTTCTTTTCGTCCGTCCGTTGTTTGTCCCAAGCGTTCCGAGCTGATGGCCCAGGATCAAATTCGCTACGATCTCCATGTTCAGGAAGCCTTGCGCGGCGCTGTGCGCAAGATTCTTTCAGAAGTCGCACGTGATGGCCTGCCTGGCGACCATCATTTCTTCATCTCGTTCCGAACGCGCTTCCCCGGCGTCCGGCTGTCCGCGCGCATGCGCGAGCGTTATCCGGACGACATGACAATCGTGCTTCAGCACCAGTTCTGGGACCTTGCGGTCACGGATTATGCCTTCGAGGTTTCGCTGTCCTTTTCCGGCGTATCCGAACGCTTGCTCGTGCCATTCGAAGCCGTCACAGGCTTTTTTGATCCGTCAGTTGATTTCGGGCTGAAGTTCGAGACGGACAGCGAAGCCGTGGGCGACGACGCCAAGGGCGCGGGCGCCACCACGGCCTCCAGGGCGGAAGCGGACAAGCCGAAAACGCCAAGCATCGCTCCCGCCAAGCGCCCCGCCGCATTAGCGGATGCGACAGAGGAGACTGGCGATACGCCAGCGAAGGCGAAGCCAGCTGCCAAGGCTCCGGCGACCTCGGAACCGGCGGAAGTCGGCGCGGAAACCGGGGCCGAGGTCGTAAGCCTCGACGCATTCCGCAAGAAAACGTGATCCAGAAAAGCTGACCTGGCTTCAGCCGCAGCGAAGCCCCGCGCTCGCCGATGTCTCGACGTTCATCGCGCGGGGACTATCGCTCGGACTATGATGTCCGCGCGAAAAAGCCGTCCGCTGCGGCATTTCTCCCGCGCGTCCCTCTCGACTCTCCGGCTCAAGGCTTATATGGCCTGCGCGGAACCGTGACAGGGAGCGCTTGATGTCCAAGACCCGCAGCGAAACTGATTCCTTTGGCCCGATCGATGTCGATGCGGACCGCTATTGGGGTGCGCAGACCCAACGCTCTCTGCAGAATTTCCGCATCGGCGGCGAACGGCTGCCCCTTCCGCTCGTTCACGCCCTGGCGCTCGTAAAGCGCGCCGCCGCGCTGGTGAACAAGGACCTCGGCGCCCTTGATCCCAAGCTTGCGGATGCGATCGCCACCGCCGCCACAGAGGTGATGGACGGCAAGTTCGACGACCATTTCCCGCTCGTCGTGTGGCAGACGGGCTCCGGCACACAGTCGAACATGAATGCCAACGAGGTGATCGGCAACCGCGCAAGCGAGATCCTTGGCGGCGAGCTCGGCTCCAAAAAGCCCGTGCATCCCAACGATCATGTGAACCGCGGCCAGTCGTCGAACGATTCGTTCCCGACCGCGATGCACATCGCCGCGGTCCGTTCGATCACGGCGCATCTCCTGCCCTCGCTCACCCACCTGCACAAGGCGCTGAACGACAAGGCCGAGGCCTTCAAGGACATCGTCAAGATCGGTCGCACGCATCTGCAGGATGCGACGCCTGTCACGCTCGGACAGGAATTCTCCGGCTACGCCCAGCAGGTGGAGTACGGCATCGCCCGCGTGAACAAGACCCTTGAGGATCTCTATCGTCTTGCGCAGGGTGGTACGGCGGTCGGTACGGGTCTCAACGCCCACCCGAAATTTGCCGATGCCTTCGCGGCCAAGGTCGCCGAACTGACCGGCCTGCCCTTCGTCACGGCGCCGAACAAGTTCGAGGCTCTCGCCACCCACGACGCGATGGTCTTTGCCCATGGCGCCCTGACGAGCGTCGCCGCCGGCCTCAACAAGATCGCTAACGACATCCGCCTGCTCGGATCCGGCCCGCGCTCCGGCCTCGGCGAACTGTCACTGCCGGAGAACGAGCCCGGCTCCTCGATCATGCCCGGCAAGGTCAATCCTACCCAGTGCGAGGCCATCACCATGGTCGCGGCCCAGGTGCTGGGCAACGAGACGACGATTTCCGTCGCGGGTTCCCAGGGCCACCTGGAGCTCAACGTGTTCAAGCCTGTGATCGGCTACGCGTTCCTGCAGTCGGTCCGCCTGCTCGCTGACGCGGCGGTGAGTTTCGCCGACAATTGTGTCGTCGGCATCGAGGCCAATACCACGCGCATCGATGAGCTCATGCAGCGTTCGCTCATGCTGGTGACGGCGCTCGCGCCAAAGGTCGGCTACGACAAGGCGGCGTCCATCGCCAAGGCCGCTCATCACAATGGCACCACGCTCCGCGAGGAGGCCTTGAAATCGGGTGCTGTGACGGCTGAGGAATTTGATGCCATCGTCCGGCCGCAGGATATGCTGAGTCCTCATTAGTATAGGGGGTTTACCACTTACGGTGCTGCCTCCAGAAAGCCGCAAGTTGCGATATGATGCCGGCCGGAGAAGAGTGTGAGCCGGCTACAAAAATCCGGCCACCACGGGACGGGGCTACCATGGCGGACATCGTCAACCTGAGGCAGGCACGCAAAGCTAAGCTTCGCGCTGAGCGCGAGGCGGAAGCAAACACCAACCGCGCCCGGTTTGGAGAGCCCGCAGCTTTCCGCCGGGCGCGGGACGTTCAGGACGAACGCGAGAAGCGCCAGCTCGAAGGCCACCGCCTGGAGCCGACGCGCCGCGTTGAAGGGAGCGCCGATGGCGAACCCACATCATGATGGCTACCAATCAGAAAGCCGCCGCGGGGCAGAATCTGGTCGCGAAGCGATCAGTCGTCATCGCAGGCCACCGCACCAGCGTTTCCCTCGAAGAGCCTTTCTGGGAGGCGCTGAAGGAAATTGCTGCAGAGAACAAGCAGCCTATCGCGGAATTCATCGCGACGATCGATGCGGGCCGCGCCGGCAATAATCTATCCTCGGCTATCCGGGTCACGATCCTCGAGCACTATCGCAAACGCCCCGTGAACTGAATATTCCCCTTATCGCAGGGGAGCATAGCCCGGTGGCGTAAGGTCGAGCGGCGCACCTGTCCGTGCCCGCGGCGAGGGTTGCGCGCCGGTTGGAATCGATAGTCCCATGGCAGTCGGCGCCGGAACGCGGGCTGGCTGGGCGGGCCTGACGCCATGGCTGCTCAGCGAAGCACGTTCCTGTGGTGCGCCATCTCCCTCACCGATCGCTGTGTTCTCATCGCCGGCGAAGGACGGAACGATCGTCGGGATCTCCGAACGCGGCGAGACCGGTGGTGGAGCGGCGGGAGGCAGTGGCGCCTGCGACGGAAGATTATTGGTGCCACCGGTTGTCGCCGGGTCCAAGCCGCCCCCGTCCAGGCCATTGCGTTCCTGACTGTTCCGTTCCTGATTGTCGCGCTGTTCCGCGGCACGCTTCTCCGCCGCCAGACGTTCACGCTCAAGACGCAGCTGACGGATCCGCTCGGCGCGCTCCTTCGCGTCCGCCTCCAGCTTGTCGATACGATCGAGCTCGCGGGCAAGCGCGATCACCGCGAGACCATTGGCGAGCGCGGCCGCCTCGACACTGCGGCCGGGATCGGTCAGCGGCCCACGCCACGACACGGCAATCTCGGGAGCGGCTCCACTCCAGCCCACCGGCAACTGCCTGGAGACCATCAGCCCCCGTGCGTCGAGGGTGAGCGACCCGAGTTCCACTGAGCCCGCGAGCCGCAGCTGCACATCCCGACTGTCGATCGTGACGGGCCCGAAACGCAACGTTCCCCCCGACAGGGTCAAGGGCATCACCACTTCGGTCAGCGGCCAGTTCGCCAAATCGAGCTCACGCGCGATCGTGTCGCGGACCACGGTTGCTTCAGCCCGAATGGGGTCCTGCGCCATGAGCTTACCGAGGCCCCGCGCTATCCCCGCCGGATCAAGCCTTGCTATCAATGAGCCGACGCTACGCAGTTCGCCGCCACCGGACATGTTGGCGACAAGTGCCGCGACGCTCTCGCCGGAGCTTCCCGCTTCCATGCGGCCGGACAACCGCCCGCCGGGCCCCTTTCCGAACAGGGCGGACGCCTCCACGTCCTTGAGCGCCACGTTACCCGTCGCCGCCGCAAGCGTGCCCTGCCGCTGGAGCTTTACATTGGCGAGCACAGAGCCACCGCCGAAACCTCCGCTGACATCACGCAGGGTGATGGCATCTGACGTGAGATCAAGACCAAGCTTGCCATCCGCCAGCGTTATCCCCTCGATGACGTCGAGCCGGCCAAAGCCGAGCTCAACCTTGCCAGCGACAGGCGGCATCGCCGGAACGAACCGCTGCGACGACCAGATCTGTCCCCTTGTGGGTGGCGAAACCGGCCCCAGCGCCAGCGCCGTGAGATCCGTGAGCCGCAGGCGCGGCACCCTGAGCGTGCCGTCGATCTGGCCTGTTTCATTGATGGCGAGGCGGCCCTCCACCGGGGCGCCGGCGACTTCGCCCTTGAGGCCAGTAAACACCACACCCTGTGCGGAGAGCTGGCCATCGGCCTCGAGATGCGCGCCCGTCCCCGGCAACAGTCCGGGAAACGATCGCGCGAGGACCTGCGCCAGAGGTGCGAGGTCATCCGTCGCGAGTTTTACCTTTCCCTGCGCAAGCGGTGGCGGATCGCCGGCCTGACCGGTTCCACCCAAGCGTCCGGCGAGCGACAAGGTCGCTCCCGCCACCCGCAACTCCGCCGTGCCGGCGAGATCGGCCAATGTCCGGCCCTTCGCGTCGAAGATAAGCCGGCCTTCGCCAAGGCCCGGAAGTGGCACGACATCGACGCCGAGCTGCCGCAGCAGATCGACGCCATCGCGAGCGGTGAGCTCCATCCAGACGCTGGCATCGCTTCCCTGCGCCGTCTGCCCCGCTCCGGGTGCAGGCAGACTGAGGGCCGTGCGGAACGCCGTACCGCCGCCCTGCCCCTCCAGGGTGGCGAGCACGGGCGCGCTCGCGTCACGCCGCTCCGCTTTCAGCGCAAGCGTCAGCGGAGCAGCGAGCGGCGCAACCCGCTGGAGCGTTTCTGCGAAGGATGGCGGCAGGAAACGCGCGGCCAGCGCCGCGATCACCGCTGGGCGCGGAGCCGTCAAGCCTCCATCGATCTGGCCACCATCGCGGCCGATCCGACCGGCAAGCTTCATATTCGCGCCGTCGACATTCGTCATCTCGGCGCTGGCAATCGTCAAGGCTTCAGCATCCCGCGTAACTCGGGCCTTCAGCCGCCCGCCCGGCGAGGCGATCGTCCCGAAGCGGGGCGCCTCCAGATCGATCGAGAGGCCGAGATCCGCCCCCGTCAGACCACCGACGCCAGCATCGAGCAGGGGGATATTCGCGAGATCCAGCCCCTTGCCGGCGAGTTGCGCATCAAAGCGGGCACGCTCCGCCCCCGTCGGCGGCGTGTAGCGGAAAAGGCCCGACAGCGTGGCGTCGCCGGCCGTGAAACGGATGTTGCGCGCGGCGAGCACGGCGGATGACATCGACAGATCGGCGACGGCGCGCGATGCCGGCAAGGCGGAGATCGCCTCGATCAGGGGCCGGGAAAGACCTATGCGGCCAAGCGACAGCGCGAGGCGCGCCGGCTCCCTGATGCCGAACGCTACCCGACCCGAGAAGGCCGTCTCCGTTCCGAAGTCGACACTGCCGGACGCCTCCAGCCGGGCATCCCCGGCGCCTGCGAGATTGAAACGCTCAACCGTGGCCTTGCCGTTCTCCCGCCCAACGGCAAGATCAAGCGGCCCAAACTCCTCACCGGCTATGGCGAAGCTTGCTGCCTGAACACCAATGGATGCCTTCAGCGAAGGCAGGGTCGTGACGAGCCTCTCGCCGATCTCCCCGACGCGTCCGGCAAGGTCGGTACCCTGCGTGATCTCCAGCCGGCGCGATGTCAGCGCCATTGACAAGACCGGACCACTGCGCCCGAAATCGAGCTCACCGGTGCCCGCCAGCGCGAGGCTGGAACCACCGTTCGCGGTCGTGACTTCCACCGTCTCCGCCTTCAGGCGGCGCCCCGCCGTCGTCACAGTCGCCGTCACCATCAACGCGGACGGCGGTTGCGCCGCGTCCTGAGCCGCGTCGGCACGCGCCGTATCGGCCTGCGGCAACGGTATCACCGCTCCAAGCCGGCCATTGAAGCCGGGGGCGAAGGCGCGCGAGCCGCCGCCGGCGGGCGTGGCGGTCGTCAGCAGAAGATCGCCATCGATATCGAGATGCGGCGAAGTGAGCTCGCCGATGCCGCCTTTGACGCGCAGGCGCCCCTCGGCATCGATCGTGCCGGTCGAGAGGCGCAGCGGTATGTTCCCCACCTGCCCGGCGATGCGCCACGGCCCGGACAGAGCCACCGCCTGGATCTCCCCGCTGATCGGCCCGATGTCGCGCACACCGCCCTCGGCCTCGATGAGGCGCAGTTGTCCCGCGTCGACCACCAGCTTCTCGATGCCGAATGCGGTGATCGGCATCGGGATCGAGTTGCTGAGCTCGGGAAGCATCACGCGCCCGTCATCGCCCACAACAGCTGTGACCACCGGCCGCACGAGCCGCGCCTCGACCACGCGGACCGCACCCGACAGCAGCGCGGTGGTTTCAAGCTCCACCGAGAGTTCGTTCGCCGTGATGCCAGGACGGCCCGCGGCCGGAGTACCGATCGTGACACGGCCTAAGATCACCCGCGGCGAAGGCAGGAGCCGCAGATTGATATCACCCTGCGTGATCACCGGGAGACCAAGGGCCCGTGACAGCGCGAGCTCCACGTCCCCCCGCCGCGCGTCCCAATCGACGAAATAAGGCACTGCGAGCGCCGCGCAGAGCACGAGGACAATCAGGCCAGCGATGATCGTCAGGATATCGCGCACGCTTCTGGGCTCTTGGATCGATCGGTCATGGGCGGTCGGTCAGGCAGTCTGTCGTGGGCGGTCGGTTGCGAGAGAACGCGGCCAAGCGGCCACTAGGGTCGAACCTATACTAGCGACTTCCCTGCAGAAAATGACTAGGAGTGGCAAGCATTTTGGTCAAAACGTATTTTGCTCAAAACGCGTTCTGTCGCCCGCGCGGGGTGACGACACACCGTGCAGTGAACACATCTGGCCGCACGACATGCCAGACGATAGCGCCCCCGGTTGGCATTTCGAGGGCATCTGCGCATTAAACGTCGACGATCTTGCCGGGATTCATGATGTTCAGCGGATCGATCGCCCGTTTGATTCGGGCCATCAGGTCGAGAGCCGGGGCACCGTGCTCCGCCTCGAGATAATGCATCTTCTTCTGCCCCACGCCGTGCTCGCCCGTGCAGGTTCCGCCCATGGCGAGCGCGCGCATCACCAGGCGTTTCAGGAACGCCTCCAGCACCTCGATCTCCGCCGGGTCTTCCGTATTCACGAGCGGCTGCACGTGGAAATTGCCGTCTCCGACGTGCCCGACGATCGGGGCGATCAACCCGATCTCGGCGATGTCGGCCCGTGTCTCCTCCACACAATCGGCGAGCTGAGAGATCGGTACGCAGACGTCGGTCGGCACTGGCCGCGCGCCGGGCCGAAGCGCGAGCGTCGCCCAATAGGCGTCATGGCGCGCTTGCCACAGGCGCGAACGATCCTCCGCCTTGGTCTCCCAGATGAAGGGCCCGCCCCCGAGGTCTTTGGCGATTTCGCCAAAGCGCTCGGCTTGCTCGCGCACGCTCGCCTCCGTGCCGTGGAACTCCAGCAACAGCAGCGGGCTCTCCGGCAGGCCGAGTTTCGAGTGCAGGTTCACCGCCTTGACCATGGTCTGGTCGAGAAGCTCGATCCGGGCCACGGGCAAGCCGGTCTGGATCGTCAGGATGGTAGCGTCACACGCCGCATGCACCGAGGGGAACGGGCAGATGCCCGCCGACACGGCCTCGGGAATGCCGTGCAGCTTGAGAGTGATGGATGTGATGACGCCGAGCGTGCCCTCCGAGCCAACGAAAAGGCGCGTGAGGTCATAGCCGGCGGAGGATTTCTTGGCCCGGCTCGCGGTCTTCACCACGGCGCCCTCGGGCGTCACGACGGTCAGCGACAGCACGTTGTCCTTCATCGTGCCGTAGCGGACGGCATTGGTGCCGGAGGCGCGTGTCGCCGCCATGCCGCCGATCGAGGCGTCCGCGCCGGGGTCGATGGGGAAGAACAAGCCCTGGTCACGCAGGAAGTCGTTGAGTTCCTTGCGGGTCACTCCCGGTTCGACGACACAGCTCAGATCCTCGGCATGCACCGCGATGATCTGTTTCATCAGACTTGTATCGATCGAGATGCCGCCAAGCGGGGCGTTCACATGCCCCTCGAAGGACGTGCCCGTGCCGAAGGGAATGACCGGCACCCGGTGCTCGGCGCAAAGCCTGACGATGGCGACCACCTCCTCGGTCGTCTTTGGGAAGACGACGGCGTCGGGCGCCTGGCTCGGCACCCAGGTCAGGGTATTGCTGTGCTGCTCGCGAACCGCATGGCTTGTCACGAGCCGTGAACCGAAATTAGCGGCCAGGGCATCGACGACCGCTGCGACCGCATCCGGAGAAGGACGGACACCTGCTGGCGCGGCTTGCAACATCTCGATCGACCCCCCTTCTCGTGCCACGGCGCGCGAGGCGCCGTCACAGCCTGATCAAAGGCCCTTTTAGCTGCGTGCGCGGCCGGTGTCGAAACGAAAACAGGACATCAGCCCCGGAAACAGCCTCTCACCCATCGGCCAGCCACTGACGGCAACGTCCTATCGCCGGAAATTCTGCACTGGCGGCGGCGGAACATAGGCTGGCGGCGTGAGCTGCTGGCGCATCTGCTGGTTGCGCAGCTGATTCATCTGCTGCTGCTGAAGCTGCTGCTGGCTATTGTCCTGCAACTGGCGCTCGATAGCGCGGTTCTGCTGCTGGTAGTCGCGCTGGAACTGATTGTTCGTTTGCGCAAGTGCCCCCTGTGTCGCCACAAGGATCGCGATCATCGCACCAAATGAGACCACGGCGCGCGGCGCAATGCCCTTCTCGCTTTTGCCAGACTGAGGTCTTTCCCGACCCCAGGAAACACGCGTACGCATTTCGGTACACATCGCACCGCTCCTCCCATACCGCGCCCCGCGTACCTACATCAGAGCGCGCTATTTATATGGGATGGAAGCCGTCGCGCGCCATGGCTTTAGTGTGGGCAGCGTGCCCATAACGCCATCCGCATCGCCGGAAAGCTCGACGCCGTTCGCGTTTTGGTCCAAGGTCGTCCCATGAATCAAGGTCTGAACCACCCATCCCGGAAGCACGACGCCGACGGCGAGGCCACCCGGGCCGCGCCGCGTGGCGGCAGCCTCAGCGAGCGCGCCCGAGCGCAGGCAGCGCCTGTTGCCTATCTCGCCGGTCTCAACCACGAGCAGCGCCTCGCGGTGGAGACCACCGAGGGGCCGGTGCTCGTTCTCGCGGGTGCCGGCACGGGCAAGACCAGGGTGCTCACCACGCGCATCGCCCATCTGATCGCCATCGGCCGCGCCCGCCCTTCCGACATTCTCGCCGTCACCTTCACCAACAAGGCGGCGCGCGAGATGAAGGCGCGCGTCGGCATGCTGGTCGGGCCGGCGGCCGAAGGCATGCCCTGGCTCGGCACGTTCCATGCCATTTCCACCAAGATCCTGCGCCGCCACGCCGAGCTCGTCGGCCTCAAGAGCGATTTCACCATTCTCGACGTGGACGACCAGATCCGCCTCATGAAGCAGGTGATCCAGGCCGCTAATCTCGACGAGAAGCGCTGGCCGGCCCGCCAGCTCGCGAGCATCATCGACGGCTGGAAGAACCGGGCACTCGGCCCCGACCAAGTGCCGCACGGTGAGGGCGCCGCCTTCGCCAATGGCCGGGGCACAGAACTTTACCGCCATTATCAGGAACGCTTGAAGATCCTGAATGCCGCCGATTTCGGCGACCTGTTGACCGAGACCATCCGCCTCTTCCGCGAGCATCCGGACGTCCTCGCCCAGTATCAGAAGCGCTTCCGCTATATGCTGGTGGACGAATACCAAGACACCAACGTCGCGCAGTATCTGTGGCTCCGGCTGCTGGCCCAGGGGCGCGAGCCCGGCCAGCGCAATCTGGCCTGCGTCGGTGACGACGACCAGTCGATCTATGGCTGGCGTGGCGCGGAGGTGGACAACATCCTGCGCTTCGAGCACGATTTTCCGGGTGCCGTGGTGGTGCGACTGGAGCGCAACTACCGCTCCCATGCTCATATCCTCGCGGCTGCCTCCCACCTCATCGCCCATAACGAGGGCCGGCTCGGCAAGACACTGCGCACGGACGATGAACCGGGCGAGAAGGTGACGATCACCGGCGCGTGGGACTCGGAGGAAGAGGCCCGCCTCGTCGGCGAAGAGATCGAGGCGTTGCAGGCCAAGGGGCACAATCTCTCCGAAATCGCCATCCTCGTGCGCATTTCCGCGCAGATGCGGGAGCTCGAAGACCGTTTCGTGCAGCTCGGCCTGCCCTACCGCGTCATCGGCGGCCCGCGCTTCTACGAGCGTATGGAGATCCGCGACGCGCTCGCCTATTTCCGCTGCGTCGCCCAGCCCGCCGACGATCTCGCCTTCGAGCGCATCCTGAATACGCCAAAGCGCGGCCTCGGCGACGCGACCGTGCAGGTTCTCCATGCCCATGCGCGGGCGGCGCGCATTCCCCTGATGGAAGCGGCGCGCTTCATCGTCGAGACGGAAGAGCTGAAGCCGAAGCCGCGCGGTTCCCTGCGCGATCTGTTGGCAGCGTTCTCTCGCTGGAGCTCGCTGATCGACAATACGCCGCAGACGGAACTCGCCGAGATGATTCTGGAGGAATCCGGCTACACCGAAATGTGGCAGAAGGACCGGTCGGCGGAAGCGGCCGGGCGCCTGGAGAACCTGAAGGAGCTCGTCCGAAGCCTCGAGGAATTCCCGGATCTCCGGGGCTTCCTGGAACATGTCTCGCTGGTCATGGACGCGGTCGAGAACGACACGGAAGACCGCGTCAGCCTGATGACGCTGCATGCCGCCAAGGGCCTGGAATTCGACACCGTGTTCCTGCCCGGCTGGGAGGAAGGGCTGTTTCCCAACCAGCGCGCCCTCGACGAGAGCGGTCGCGCGGGGCTGGAGGAAGAACGCCGTCTCGCCCATGTTGGCATTACCCGCGCCCGACGCCGTGCGAAGATCTATTTCGCCTCCAACCGCCGTATCCATGGCCTTTGGAACGCCACGATCCCCAGCCGCTTCATCGACGAGCTGCCGGAGGACCATGTCGAGGTGACGGAAGCGCCCGCCGCCTTCTCCTATGGCGGTTACGGCAAGAGCCGCTTTGACGATGTGGAATCGTTTTCCTCATCCTATGCCACGCCGGGCTGGCAACGCGCCCAGAACAAGGGTGGTCTAGGCAGCGGCGGCTTTGGCGGAGGCGGCAGCCGCGGAGGTTTCGCGCAAGGGCGTGGTGGCTACGGCGGCTCCTCCGGCCCGGGACGCGGCGGCCTGCTGATCGAGGGGGAGCTCGTCGCCAAGTCCTCGGGACCGGCCTCCGCCTTCGCGCCGTCCGACCGGGTGTTCCACATCAAGTTCGGACCAGGCTCGGTGGCCGCCGTCGACGGCAACAAGCTGACGGTCGACTTCGACAAGGCCGGCCGCAAGATGGTGCTCGACAGCTTCGTGCAGCGGCAGGGCTGACCGGCGACCATTCATCAACCGCTGATTTCATGCACGGGCCATTATACGGCGGCCCGCCGCATGCAGCGAAGCTTAAATAACGTCAATACCGAACTTGATCTTTGCAGGTCGCCACAAGCGCAATCTTGGCATTTACTTCTGCCCAATCGGGTCGATTAAAAATCAACATTAAAACATATTTGCGACATATTGAATGCCGCGATCGATTACTTTTCTTGCTTACCATAAAAACGCGGAACAAAGATCCCATCCAGCCATTCTTTATGGCGCCGGCAGTCGATGACGGTACGACATGGATAGTCGACGTCTCGCCGGCATATCCGGTCAAGCATACGGTCATAAGGAGATGATCATGCCGAACCAAGGTGGACACGACACGGGTAAGCACGGCCAGAAGGACATGCAGAAGGATATGCATCCCTCCAAGGGTCATACGCAGAGCAGCGGAACGCAGAGCGCGTCCGGCTCGCCCGGCCAGCACAACCCGCAGTCCGCGCCCGGCGCCGGTAAGGACAAAGACCAACACGCCCGGAAGTAAGCTGACACCGTCACATTGAGGTTGACTCAGCGCAACTGAGGTCGGTTCGGGCGGAGCCTGAGCCGGCCATAACTTTTTTTCAAGACAGCGGAATTGGCCGCGCTAGAATTCGCGCATGGAAGGAAACGCGACGCATAACGGGCCAAAGCCAGCCACCAACGAAGCCATGGGCATCTTCGCCCTGGATAAGGGGGAGCGCACGCGCTTCTTCGCTTGCCCGAATTTCGCCGCGCTCGATTGCCTGACTGCGACCTTCCGCACCTATCGCTACGTCCCACACACGCACGACACTTTCGTCATCGGTTCCGTCATCGCCGGCTGCGAAACGTGGACGGTGCGTGGCATACGCGGCTATGCCGGGCCCGGCGACTTCGTTTTCGTCAATCCCCAGGAAGTCCATGACGGCGCCCCCCATGGCAGTGGCTATTGCTATCGGATGAGCTACCCGTCCATAGAGCTGCTCCGCCAGATCGCGAGCGAGCTTCGCGAAAGGGACGTGACGGCCACGCCTTATTTTCCGGAAACCGTGGTCAACGATCCGGCGGGAGTCGCGCTGTTCGTCGCCGCGCATGCCGCGATGGATGTGCATGGAGACGCGCGGGCCGGCGAGGAGTTGCTCTATCGCGCCTATGCCCATTGCCTGGTGCGCCATGCGCGTGTCACGTCTCAGCCGGCAACCGGCCGCGAGGCGGACCAGGTCACCCGGATCGGCCGCATGATCAAGGAACATTACGCCGACGACCTGTCCCTCAGCCGCCTGGCGGCTGAAGCGGGGCTGCCGCGCCACCGTCTCATCAGCGCTTTTCGCCGCGAGACCGGCATGACCCCGCATGCCTTCATCCTCGACCGGCGTGTCATCGCTGCTCAACAGGCCCTGCGGCGTGGCGCCACCCCGGCCGAGGCCGCGGCCGCTACGGGCTTCTGCGATCAGGCCCATCTCACCCGCGCTTTCAAAGCCCGCATCGGCATTACGCCGGGAGCCTTTCGCGCCGCGGTATCCTGACGGCGACATCGACCCACCCTCGTCCTGTCACACCCTCGAGGCTACCCATGCTGGACCGCGCACAGCCCCAGAAACTGGATCACGAGCCCCCGCACGGAAAGCCATCGCGCCAAAAGCCATCGCACCGAGCGTCTCGGGGCCGCGAATGGCGTGCGGGCATTGCGGCGATCGTTCCCGTGGCCATCGCCGCCATCCCGATCGGTCTTCTGTTCGGCGCCCTCTGCAGCGCCAAGGGGCTCACAATCGCCGAGGCGGGGCTGATGTCCGCCCTCATCTTTGCGGGAGGCTCCCAGTTCGCCGCACTGGAGCTGTGGACGACGCCGGTCCCCATCGCCGCACTGGTTTTCTCAACACTTCTGATCAACGCCCGGCATGTGCTGATGGGCGCGTCGCTCACCCCCAAGACGGGGCTGTTCTCGCCCCTGCAGCGATACCTCGGCTTTCACTTCATGACGGACGAGACCTGGGCGCTTGCCGAGAGACGGGCTGTCGCCGCCCCCCTCACCCCCGCCTACTGGTTCGCCCTGGCGACGGTGCTGCCCACGGCGTGGATCGGCTCGACCCTCGCTGGCGCGGTAGTCGGCTCGTTTCTCGGCGACCCCAGGCGTATCGGCGCCGATTTCGCCTTCACAGCGCTCTTCATCGGCTTGATCGCGGGCTTCTGGAAGGGGCGCACGACGGCGGTTACCATCGCCGCGAGCGGAGGCGCAGCCGCGCTCGCTTATGTCACACTCGGCCCACCCTGGCACGTGGCCGCGGGCGCCATCGCCGGCATCGCCGCAGCCTACATGACCGCACCGGAGTCCAGTGACAGCGAGGCCCACCTCAGCGCGACAACGGGATCCCCGCCAACGATGAACCCCGAAAATGAAAATATAGACCGACAAAACTCCAAATAAACAAGCATTAATTCCCCATCCTCACGATGAAATATCATATACATAAATTGATAGATCGGACGCATAAGTACCGATATTTTTTTAATCGTTCCGAACACGCGTTTCACTATCTTTCGCGCACCCTTGGAAGGGCAATTTTTTCTCGCAACACAATGGAAGTGAGGAGAAAATTGATGCGTTATTCAGCCAAAATGGTCCGAGCCATCAATGCGTGCGACGCCCTACGCCGGACCAGCCTATCCGCATTGGCGATACTAACATGACCGCGGAATCGAACGGGCCAGCGGCCATCCATGTCACGCATCGAGCAGCCAGGTGCGAGTGGTGTGACGGGCTCAAAGCCGTGGCGCCCGTCGCCGCCGTCGTCATGCCCGTCGGCCTGCTCTTCGGCGCGCTCTCCAGCGCGAAAGGCCTGACGTTGCTCGAGGCCGGGCTGATGTCCATCCTGGTATTCGCGGGCGGCGCCCAGATCGCGGCCATGGACCTGTGGCTCGACCCGATGCCGGTGGCGGCGATCGCGCTTTCGACCTTCCTGATCAACGCGCGACATATCCTGATGGGCTTGTCGCTCGCGCCGAAAACCCACGGCTTTAGCCCCCGGCAGCGGTTCTTCGCCTTCTTCTTCCTGACGGACGAAGCCTGGGCTCTGTCGGAGCGACGCGTTTTGAACCACCCGCTGACGCCAACGTTCTGGTTCTCACTGGCGGTCGTCATCCCGGTCGTCTGGAGCGCGGGCACCTACATCGGCGCCCGCTTCGGGAACTGCCTGGGCGACCCCTGCGCGATCGGGGCCGACTTCACCTTTACCGCCCTCCTGATCAGTCTGATCGCCGGGTTCACGACGACACGCACAGCGCTTTCCGCTGTTCTCGCGAGCTGTGTGACCGCGACACTCAGCTATGTGGCCCTTGGCGCACCCTGGCATATCGTCATCGGCGCGACGGTGGGACTGACGGTCGCCTATGTAACGGCACCGAGAGACCGTGTCGCGGAAGCCGCCGAGCGCAACCTCATCAGCGACGCGTTGTCGAATCTCGATCCCGCCGCTCCGCTCGACTGCCCTTCAGGAAGCCGCCCATGAATAGCGAAAACGCCATGAATATTGACAGTTCCGCCCTGATGGCCATCCTCGCGATGGCGGCGGTGACCTATCTCACACGCATCGCCGGCATCGCGCTGGCCGGACGGCTCACGCTCTCAGGACGCGCGAAGGCGGCTTTTGACGCCATTCCGCCAGCGGTTCTCGTCGCGGTGATCGCGCCAAGCGCATTGGCGACCGGCTGGCCGGAGACCGTCGCGGCGGCGATCGCCGCCCTGTCGGCGACCCGCCTGCCGCTGCTCGCCACGGTCGCAATCGGCGTTCTCTCCGTTGTCGGGCTCCGGGCCATCGCGGGCTGAGGCCCCTCGGCCACACGCAAGACCACGGGCGGTCTTGCGTGTGCGTTCCGGAAGGTACGCCCCGCTCAAGCCTGCAGCGGCCGCGTCGCCTCCTGCAGCCACTGCAGCGTCTCTCCGTCGACGAGCGGCCCGATATGGGCGAGCACGTCGGCGTGATAGGCGTCGAGCCAGGCAATTTCATCCTCGGTCATCAGCGACGGGTCGATCAGCGCCCGGTCGATCGGCGTGAAGCTCAATGTCTCGAAACCGAGCATTGGCCGCTCGCCCCCGGTCACATCCCGCGGCTCCACGAGAACAAGGTTCTCGATGCGGATGCCGTAAGAGCCTTCCTTGTAATAGCCGGGCTCGTTGGACAGGATCATGCCGGGCTCGAGCGGCACCGTCCCGAGCTTCGACAGCCGCTGCGGCCCCTCATGCACCGAGAGATAGGAGCCGACGCCATGGCCGGTGCCATGGTCGAAGTCCGTACCCGCCTGCCAGAGCGCACGCCGCGCCAGCGCGTCGAGCTGGGCTCCCGAGGTGCCGCGGGGGAAAATCGCCGTCGCGATCGCGATATGCCCCTTGAGCACGCGGGTGAAACGGTCGCGCATCTCCTCGGTGACTGCGCCCACGCTCACAGTGCGGGTGATGTCGGTGGTACCGTCGCGATATTGCCCGCCGGAATCGACGAGGAAGATCCCCTGCCCGATCGTCCGGTCAGACGCCTTGGTCACGCGGTAATGTGGCATCGCGGCATTCGGTCCGGCGCCGGCGATCGTCGGGAAAGATACGTCCATTAGCGCGTTGGTCTGGCGGCGGAACTCCTCGAGCGCCTCGACCGCGGCGATCTCCGTGAGCTCCCCGCCGGGCGCCTCCCGCGCGAGCCAGGCGAGGAAGCGCGCCATGGCGACGCCGTCGCGGCGATGGGCGCTCCGGCTGCCCTGCTGCTCGACGGTGTTCTTCACGGCCTTCAACCGCGTGATCGGATCCGCGCCGACATCCGCCTTGCCCCCGCCCTGCTCGATCGCCTGTTTCAGCGCCATGGCGCCGGTGGCCGCGTCGAGGCGCACCGGGGCGCCGCCGGCCGCGACCGTTGCAAGCGCCTCGGTGAAGGAAGACGGCGCTGCGACATCGGCCACGCCGGCGAGATGAGCGCTGACCTCTTCATCAATGCGCGCGGAATCAATGAAGAATGTCGCGCGTCCCCGCGCGGGAAGGAGCGCATAGGCCAGCACCAGCGGCGTATGCGTGACGTCACCACCGCGGATATTGAAGAGCCAGGCGAGATTGTGCGGATCGCTGATGACAAGCCCACCGACACGCGCCTTGACGAGCGCTTCTTGCACGGCAGCGACCTTCGTGCCCTTGGCCTCGCCCGCGAATTCCAACGGATGGACGACGACAGGCGAGGCGGGCGGAGCCGGACGATCGCTCCACACCGCGTCCAGCGGATTTGACGAGAGAGCCACGAGTTCCCCGCCCGCCGCATCCACGGCGGCAGCCAGACGCTCGGCCTGCTGCACCGTATGCAGCCAGGGATCGTAGCCCAGCCGGCCACCGATTTTCAGGTTGGCCTCGATCCAGCCTTCAAGGCTCGTGTCCGCGAGTGCGACCGGCGTGAAGGCATCGAGGTCGATTTCATCTCGCACTTGCAGCGTATAACGACCATCCACGAGTACCGCCGCCGCATGGGGCAGCACGACCGCATAGCCCGCAGAACCTGAAAAGCTGGTCAGCCATGCAAGACGGTCATCGCTCGGGGGCACATATTCTCCTTGATGCTGGTCGGCGCGCGGCACCACGAAGCCATCGACACCCCGGCGAACGAGCTCCTCGCGCAGGGCTTTGAGCCGAGGGCCGCCGGTCGATGCCGACGTGGGCTTGTCGAAGCTCTGAAAAACACAAGACGCCATTGAGATCCCACCGCATTCATCCGCGAACCAATGCGTTCAAGACTAATGAGGGGTTAACGAAGCCGCAACGCGAGAGGATGGTTTTTGCGCGCTTTGTCACCGAAACATGCAGCCGACGCGCATTTCCTGTGCAGACAGCGGCAGACACCGCAGGAGCCATGCGTTCATTGCATATATCAGTTAGGTCACATGCACTGACCCATCTTCTTCGCACATGCAACATTGTCTATATTGCAATGCGTGAACGGACGGCGATGGCCGTCCATATACGGAGGCGGCAATGGCAGAAGTAGCAATGTCCGGCTATGCCGTAGCGGCGAAGAAGCCGCGGAAGGCAGTCGGCCTTATTGAACGGCTGTGGGCGCGGATCGAAGCGGCGCAGATGGCGAAGGCCCAGCGCTATTTCGAGCAGCACTATCCCTCGTTGGCGCGCGAGCTGGTCGCGATGCACAAGGCGGATAAATCCGCGAACTGATTGACGAGGCCCTGAAGGCCTCTATCCGTCGTCGACGCTTCCGCGATGACGGGGTTCCACAGGGAAGCACAGCAAGGAACATCAAGATGATCCTGGTGACCCTCTTCAACAGCGTGGCCCGTTTCCTCGTCGCAGCCCATGAAGTCATCAATGAAGCCATGGAAATGCGCGCCGAGATGGCGAAGCGCTACCCACACATCTAAAGACCACCAGCCGCGATCCCGCCCGGAGCTTTCACTGGCCTTCCGGGTGATCGGACCGGTGGTTGTTGTCCGCAAGCCCGCCCGGTCAGAGCCAGGGGCGGGCTTTTGCTTGTGTGCGTGTCATTTTGCGGGCGGCCGCCCCGCCCTTGCGCAGGCGAAGTGTCGCCCAGCCGTCGCGCTGGCTTTTCTGCATGAGGCGCAGCCCCTGCGCGGCATAGGCCGAGAGAACACCGGGCACGTCGCTGGGCAATAATCCAGAAAGCACAAGTAACCCACCGGGCGCCAGCACCGCCGCGATGGAGTGCGCGAGCCGCCTGAGCGGCCGTGCCAGGATATTGGCGAAGACAAGGTCGAACCGCTCCGGCCGCGCCGCGAGCGCATGGCGCACGCCGGGCGCGACATAGAGATCGAGATGACCGGCGGCCGCGTTGAGCCGCGCGTTGCGCCGTGCCACCTCGACGGCGATGGGATCGATGTCGCCCGCCACCACCCGCGCCTTGAGGGCCTTGGCCGCCGCTATCCCGAGAATGCCCGTGCCGGTGCCGACATCAAGAACATGACGGGGCCGGCGCTGCTTGAGAACATCCTTGAGCGCCATGAGGCAGCCGAGCGTCGTTCCGTGGTGACCGGTACCAAAGGCCAGCGCCGCCTCGATTTCGAGCGCGATATCGTTTGTCTTCACGACCTCGCGGTCATGCCCGCCGTGCACAAGGAAGCGCCCGGCACGCACCGGCTTGAGCCCATCGAGGCTCGCCTTCACCCAGTCCTTCGCCGCAACCGCGTCGAACACGGCCGTATCCACCTTCTCGCCGACGATCAGGCGCAGGAGATCGCGAATGGCCTCCTCATTGGGCTCACGCGAGAAATAGGCCTCGAGCAGCCAGGGCTGCGCGGTGGCATTCCCTTCCTTGGGGTCCTCAGGCTCGATCTCGAAGGCGGCGACCGCCGTCTCCGCAGGGTCGAACACCTCCCCGAGCAGATCCGTCAACCGCCGGGCGGACGCCTCGTCGGTCTCGATGCGCAGCACATGGGTAGGGGCGTGGGGAGGAAGACCTTCAAGCATGGGTACCAATCACAAGAAACATGGGTCGCACGCGGCTTTCCGATGCAATGACCACAGCGGAGCGGCAATGTCACGTCCGGAAGCTGATTTGACTAGGCCGAAACACGCCGAAGGCTCGGCCACAGGCCGCACCCGCAGGAGCGAGCCAAATTCACCGATCTATCGAGTCAGGCGCGGTGCACCAAGCTACCTATTTCTCATCTGCGGCGCTGATCCCTCCCCTTCGGGGGAGGGATCGATCCGCCCTCTTATCTGCAGCGCTGGACCTGACGCCGCGGCTCACAACCGCCCGACGCGCCGGAGCCATGTCTCCTCATCGATCACCTCGATGTCGAACTCCTTGGCTTTGGCAAGCTTGGAGCCGGCGCCCGGCCCGGCCACCACGAGGTCGGTCTTCTTGGAGACGGATCCGGCCACCTTGGCGCCAAGCCCTTCCGCCATGGCCTTCGCCTCATCGCGGGACATGCGCTCGAGCGAACCGGTGAACACCACCGTCTTGCCGGCGACCGGGCTGTCGGTCTGCACGGCCTCCATGGGCTCCGGCGTGACCTCCGCCAGAATGGCATCGAGCGTCGCCTGATTGTGCGCCTCGGCGAAGAACTGCACGATAGCCTCGGCAACGATGATGCCGATGCCGTCGATGGCGGTGAGTTCGGCCCAGGCGTCGCTCGCCTGGTCGGCGGCGCGGGTCGCAGTCTCGCGGAGCGCATCGAAAGAGCCGAAATGCCGGGCAAGCAGGCGAGCGGTCGTCTCGCCGACATGGCGGATGCCGAGCGCGAAGATGAAGCGATTGACCGGTACATGCCGCCGCGCCTCGATCGAGGCGAAGAGATTGCGCACGCTCGTGTCGCCGAAGCCCTCGCGGTCCTTCAGCTTTTGCAGGTTCGCCTTATCGCGGGCTTCCAGCGCGAAGATGTCCTGCGGCGCATGGATCATGCCTTCGCGGTAGAACAGCTCGATCTGCTTGTCACCGAGCCCGTCGATATCGAAGGCATCACGCGAGACGAAATGCTTGAGGCGCTCCATCGCCTGGGCGGGACAGGTGAGGCCGCCGGTGCAGCGCCGCACCACGTCCTCGCGCCCGGTGCGCGGGTTGATCTCGCGTTCGGCGTGGCTGCCGCAGACCGGGCAGGTCTTCGGGAAAACGTAGGGGACTGCGCCGGCCGGCCGCTTGTCGGCGACCACGGAGACCACTTGCGGAATGACATCGCCGGCGCGCTGCACGACGACGGTGTCCCCGACCCGAACGTCCTTGCGGGCGATCTCGTCCTCATTGTGCAGGGTCGCATTGGAGACCACCACACCGCCAACCGTGATAGGCTTGAGCTTCGCGACCGGCGTGAGCGCGCCTGTGCGTCCGACCTGGATCTCGATCGCGAGAAGTTCCGTCATCGCCTGCTCGGCCGGAAATTTGTGTGCCAGCGCCCACCGCGGCGCTCTGGATACGAAACCGAGGCGCTGTTGCAGCGCCAGACTGTCCACCTTGTAGACGACGCCGTCGATGTCATAGCCGAGATTGGCGCGCTCGGCCTCGATAGCGTGATAATGGGCGATCAGGTCCTCGACCGTCTCGCAGCGCTTCATCCAGGGGTTGATGCGGAAGCCCCAGCGCCCGAAGGCCTCGATCACGCCCATCTGGGTCTCGGCCGGCAAGGCTGTCCGATCGCCCCAGGCATAGGCGAAGAAGGCGAGCGGACGGGATTTGGTGATCGAGGCGTCGAGCTGGCGCAGCGACCCCGCCGCGGCATTGCGCGGATTTGCGAAGACCGGCTTGCCCGCCGCCGCCTGGCGCTCGTTCAGCGCCGCGAAGTCGGCATGCCGCATATAGACCTCACCGCGCACCTCGATGACGTCAGGCACATCGGCTGCATCGAGCGTCTGCGGGATGTCATCGACCGTGCGCGCGTTGGCCGTGACATCCTCTCCCACCTCGCCGTCGCCGCGCGTCGCGGCGCTGACAAGGTGTCCCGCTTCGTAGCGGAGGCTCAACGAGAGCCCGTCGATCTTGGGCTCGGCCGTGAGAGCGATTTCCGCATCGGCCTTGAGGTCGAGGAAACGGCGGATACGGCCCACAAAATCACGCACGTCATCGTCGGCGAACCCGTTGGCCAGCGACAGCATCGGCACGCGGTGCCGGATCTTGGCGAATTTCTCCGAGGGGGTGGCGCCAACCTTATCCGACAGGCTGTCTTCCGTCTTCAACGCCGGGAAACGAGCCTCGATCTCGTCATAACGCCTCCGCAGCGCATCATACTCCGCGTCCGAGATCGTCGGGGCATCCTGCTGGTGATAGCGGATATCGTGGCCGGCGATCTCCTCCTGGAGATCCGCATGCTCGCGCTTGGCCTCTCGTGGCGTGAGCACAGCGACGGCGACAGTACGGAGGGAATTATCCTGTGACATGGCTCGTCTCTTCCTGTCGCCCCGAATCGCGTAGCGCGCTAGCTCGGCGATGACGGAGAGAATCCCGAAGCCCGCCTTATAAAGCCTTCACCCCGCCGCTTCCAGAAGCCGGGCAGCGGCGGCGCGGGCCTCTTCGGTGATCGTGGCTCCGGCCAGCATGCGGGCGATCTCCTCGCGCCGCGTATCCGCCTCAAGCGGCAGCACCCGCGTCGCGACGCGCTTGTCCTTCGCTGACACGGCCTCCTTGGCGATCAGGAAATGGCTGTCGGCGCGCGCGGCCACCTGAGGCGCGTGGGTGACGGCGATGACCTGAACCTGATCCGCCATTCTCCCGAGCCGCGCGCCGATGGCATCGGCCACCGCTCCGCCGACGCCCGTGTCAATCTCGTCGAACACCAGCGTCGGCGCGGAGCCGCGATCGGCGAGCACCACCTTCAGCGCCAGCATGAAGCGGGACAATTCGCCGCCCGACGCCACCTTCATCAGCGGTCCCGGCCTCGTACCGGGATTGGTCTCAACCCAGAATTCAACCCGGTCGAAACCCTCCGCGAGGCGCGCCGTCTCATCGACATCGACCCGCGTGATGAAACGTGCCCGCTCAAGCTTGAGCGGCGGCAGCTCGGCATTGACGGCCGCATCGAGCCTCGTCGCGACCTTGCGGCGCGCCTTGCTGAGCGCGTCGGCCTTCTTCACGTAAAGCGTTTCCGCGGAGACGACCGCGGCCTCAAGCGTAGCAAGCTCCGCCTCGCCGGCATCAATGCTGGCTACGTCAGACGTGTAGCGCTCACACAAGGCGGCGAGGTCGTCGGCCGGCACATCATATTTGCGGGCCGCCGCGCGCAGGGCGAAAAGCCGCTCCTCGACCATCTCCAGATCCCGCGGATCGAATTCAGCGTCACGCAAGGCCGTCTCGATCACCGCGCGGGCATCATCCAGCGCGACCAGCGCGGCATCGAGCGCCTTCACGCTGGGCTCGACCAGTTGTGGCGCCTGGGTCGCCCGCCGCTCGAGACGCCGCACCGCCGCCGACAGCAGGGGAACCGGCGACGCGGGACCGCCGACAGCGTCGAAGGCCTCGGCGATATCCTTCGCAACCTTCTCGGCCTGCATCATGGTCTGGCGGCGCTCGGCGAGCCGCTCTTCCTCGCCGGCTTCCGGCGCCAAGCGTGAAAGCTCCTCCACCGCATGGCGCAGGAAATCGACCTCCTTGCGGGCAGCTTCCATCCGGTCGGTATGGCGCTTCAAGGTGCTCCGCGTCTCCGCGAGCCTGGCATGCGCCTCACGCAAGGCAGCTGCATCGGCATTCAGACCGCCGAAGGAGTCGAGCAAGGAACGGTGCTGTGCGGGATCAACAAGCGCGCGGTCATCATGCTGACCGTGAATCTCGACGAGCTCGCCGCCGATGGCCTTCAGGACCTGGACGCTGACAGGCTGGTCATTGACGAAGGCGCGGGTACGGCCGTCGGCATATTGCACGCGGCGAAGGATGAGATCGCCATCCGCTTCGATATCATAGCCAGCCAATGACCGGCGCACCGGATGGTCGCTCGATAGATCGAAGACAGCCGTCACCTGGCCCTGGGGTTGGCCATGCCGCGCCAGCGAGCCATCGCCACGGCCACCGAGCGCCAGGGCGAAAGCATCCAGCAGGATCGACTTTCCGGCCCCGGTTTCGCCTGTCAAAACACTGAGACCGCCGTCGAACGTCAGGTCGAGGCGGTCTATCAGGACGATGTCGCGAATCGTGAGCTGGGTCAGCATCAGCCAGTCTCAACGCAACAGGAGCGATCAATGCAACCGAAATAACGCACGTGCGTCACGCTGACGGCCCGCTTCGTGAAGGCCGCCAACCTGAAAGGCGAATCAGCCGAGCCGGCCGCTACTGAAGAGCTTGCTGATCCAGGAGCCGGTATCTTCACGCGGTTGGATCCCGTCCTTGGCGAGAAGCGCATAGGCATCTTTATACCACTGGCTGTCCGGGAAGTTGTGGCCGAGCACGGCCGCCGCCGTCTGCGCCTCGGCGACGATCCCAAGTGCCATATAGGCCTCCACGAGACGCTCCAGCGCCTCCTCGACATGGCGGGTCGTCTGATACTTGCTGACCACGATGCGGAAGCGATTGATCGCCGCCGTGTAGTTGCGCTGCTTGAGATAGTAGCGTCCGACTTCCATCTCCTTGCCGGCGAGCTGGTCGCGCAGCACCTGGATCTTGAACTTGGCGTCGGCGACATATTCCGATTTCGGATAGCGATCGACGAGTTCCTGTAAGGCGGTGAGCGCCTTCTCCGCGCGCTCCTGATCACGCGATACGTCCGGCACTTCCTTATAGTAGGACATGGCCAAAAGGTATTGCGCATAGGCCGCATCCTGGCTCGCCGGATGCAACGCGAGATAGCGCCGCGCCGAGTTGGCTGCATCATCATAAGCCCCGCCTTCATAATTGGCGTAGGTGTTCATGATGAGCGCTTTTTGCGACCATTGCGAATAAGGATACTGCTTGTCGAGCGCATCGAACTTCTTCGCCGCGTCGCTGTAGTTGCGCTTGTCGAGATGCGCCAGCCCTTCATTGTAGATCTGATCGCCCGGAACTTCCGGAATGATCTCGGGCTTGTACTTTTCCGCCTTGTCGAACGGGTTCAGCGAAGACAGCGAATCGCAGCCCGCCAGCGGAATGCTGGCAACGACGAGCACCGTTCCCCTCAGGAGAGCGGCGCGGCAGCCAGACCGCCCGATCTTCGACAGATATGAGAAATACATCCCTGGAAGGTCCTCCAAGTCGGTGCATCCAAAAGCACAATCAATCGCGCCCCTCGGCTGTTTACCCTAACGAAGGGCATACGCCAAGCGACGCGAAGGATCACCGGGATAGTGACGCTGTGGAAACTTCAGGAGGAAAACGACCTTTCCAAGGCACGAAAGCGAAACGGCTTTCATCGCCCACGCGGATCAATTTACCTCAGGCGCGAAAGCCACGGCGGCCATCCCCGCCGGCACCTCGGCGTGGCCACCATCGCGACGAACCTTGACCATCTCGCCCTTGCCACGCTCCACCTTCGGCCCCTCGACCAGGGTGTAGTTGGCGCGATCGCTGAAGAGCTCGCGAAGAATGCCGAAATTCATGCGATGACCGCCGCAGTAAGAGCGATAGGCTCCCAGGATGGGATAGCCGGCCAGAGCGAGATCGCCCACCGCATCCAGGAGCTTGTGGCGTACGAACTCGTCCGGGAAGCGAAGGCCCTCGGCGTTCACGACGCTATCATCTCCAATCGCGACAGTGTTCTCCAGCGAGGAGCCAAGAGCGAAGCCGGCTTTCCAATACCGCTCGACGTCACGCATGAAGCCGAACGTGCGCGCGCTCGCGATCTCACGGCGGAAGATCCCTTCATCAAGGTCCACAATCTTGCGCTGGCGACCGATCACGGGATGGTCGAAATTGATCTCTACATCGAGCTGGAAGCCGTCGTCGTAAGGACGCAGCTCCGCGAACGCGCGTCCCTGATCGATGCGGACAGGCCGCAGCACCTTCACGAAACGGCGCTGGGCCTTCTGGGGGACAAGGCCCACCTGAAGAATAGCCTCGACGAAGCGCGCCGCGCTGCCATCGAGGATCGGAACCTCCGCACCGTCGATCTCGACGAGCACGTTATCAACACCCAATCCGTAGAGGGCGGACATCAAGTGCTCGATCGTCGCCACCGCGCCGCCGGCCTCATCGCCGACGACGGTGCAGAGCTCAGTCGCGGAAACATGCAGGTGATTCGCCTCGATGAGGCGATCAGCCTTGCCCTGCAGGCCAGTACGCAAAAACACGACACCATGGCCGATATCGGCGGGGTGAAGCACCAGACTGACCGGCTTGCCGGAATGAACGCCGATTCCATCGAGCGTCACTACGGCTGCGAGGGTCGTCTGCTTGCTTGATGGCATCATTCGTGTCCGGCTGCGCCCCGCGGTGCGAGGGTTCGTTTCATGAGCAACTAATGACATGTCGATCGTAGGCAAACTGATAGAAAATCACCCGTCGATCTTCAATGTCCGGCGCACCATACGCGTCACCCCTGTGCAGGCCAAATCACGCTTCCTTACGTTCTGTAACAACGCGCTGGTGATAAGGCTCTCAAAATTCAATCTATTAATCAATGGTTTACAAATTACGAACGAACCCGCTCGATCCACCCCCCAAATGAATTGCGCCACAACCCGTCAACAGCTTTGACAGGTCGTGGCGCACGTCATTAACGAATCGTTCCTTGCGCTGATTGCCTTGGCGATCAGCGCAACTTGAGCGACGAAGCGATCAATTGGCCTGCCGGCGCAGGAATGCCGGAATCTCCAGCTGATCATCTTCCGTCGGGCGCGGCTGCGCGGGAGCGCGGCCATGCTGATCGAGATTGCCCTGGGCCGGGCGGTAGCCCTGCGGAGCCTGGGCCGGTGCCGGGCGGCGGCCGTATTCGGCATGGGTGGCCGACGGCTGCACGGGAGCCTGCTGCTGGTAGCCAGCGGGAGGCGCCTGACGCTGCTGACGCGGCTCGGGCTGCGGCTCCTCCTTACGGCCGAGGCCGACCGAAGCGAGACGCTGCAGCAGGGTCATGCGCTTCGTGTCAGCGGCGGCCGCACGGTTGTCGGGCTCACCACGCGTGGCGCGGATCTGGTTCTGGGCCGGCAGCGGCAGCTCATCGACGCGCGGCATGCGGGTCGGGCGGATGGTCGCCCGCTCGGCCTGCGGCGGAATGAAGTGCTGCGGATGCGGCGCGGCTTCCAACGGAGCGGGAGCGGCGGTGGGCTGGGCAGCCATCGCCGGGCGTGGCTGAGCCGGTTCGATCGTCACATCGCGATGCACCACGGCGGCCGGCGCCTGCGGCGCGGCTTCCACGGCCACCGGAGGCACGAAGGCCGGCTCGGGCAGCGGAGCAGCCGCCTGGGGCGCCGCCGGGATCGCGGGGGTCACGCGCTGGCGCGCTTCCGTGCGCAGGCGCTCCGCCACCTCGGCGATGCGCTGCTCCGTGATGGACGGGTCCTGCGCGCCTTCGAGCAGCGCATGGTCGATGCCCGTGGCGACCACGGACACGCGGATCACGCCATCGAGGCTGCCGTCGAAGGTGGCGCCGAGGATGATGTTGGCCTCGTGGTCCACTTCCTCGCGGATGCGGGTCGCGGCTTCATCAACCTCATAGAGGGTGAGGTCGTTGCCGCCGGTGATCGAGATGAGGAGACCGCGGGCCCCACGCATCGAGACATCGTCGAGAAGCGGGTTGGCGATCGCGGCCTCGGCGGCCGTGATGGCGCGGCGCTCGCCGGAAGCCTCACCCGTGCCCATCATCGCCTTGCCCATGCCGCGCATGATGGCGCGCACGTCGGCGAAGTCGAGGTTGATGAGCCCTTCCTTGACCATGAGGTCGGTGATGCAGGCGACGCCCGAGTAGAGCACCTGGTCGGCCATCGCGAAGGCGTCGGCGAAGGTGGTGCGCTCGTTGGCGACCCGGAAGAGGTTCTGGTTCGGGATGACGATCAGCGTATCGACGGCCTGCTGCAGCTCGACGATTCCAGCTTCCGCCACTTTCATGCGGCGCATGCCTTCGAACTGGAACGGCTTCGTGACGACGCCGACCGTGAGGATGCCCATGTCGCGGGCCGCCCGGGCGATGACCGGGGCCGCACCCGTGCCCGTGCCGCCGCCCATGCCGGCGGTGATGAACACCATATGCGCGCCGGACAGCTGATCGCGGATCTCGTCGATCACTTCCTCGGCTGCCGCGCGGCCGATTTCCGGCTGCGAGCCGGCGCCGAGGCCCTGCGTTACTTCCAGGCCCATCTGGATGATGCGTTCGCAATGCGAGCTCGACAACGCCTGAGCGTCGGTGTTCGCAACGCAGAACTCGACTCCCATCAATCCGGAATCGATCATATTGTTGACCGCGTTGCCACCCGCGCCGCCGACGCCGAGCACCGTGATATGCGGCTTGAGTTCCCGGATGTCCGGGGCTTGCAGATTGATCGCCATGTCGTGGCCTCTTCTCGTACTGAACGGCGCTCGGCTGCGCGCCTCTCCGTGCCTGTCCCGGACCTCTTGGCGGCCGCCGCACCGCCTTCGGTCAAATCTGTTGGCGGTCAAAAACTATCTTTGATCCACCGCCCCATACGCGCCAAATACCCATCCGTGCCTGTGCCGAGGTACACCCCCCCGGTGTTCGGCTCGAAATGTTCCACATGGGCCACCTGCGGATAGACCAGAAGGCCGATCCCCACGGAGAAGGCCGGCCCCTTCGCCGCTTCGGGCAACCCCTTCACACCGAGCGGCCGGCCGATACGCACCTGGGCCGCTCCCTTGTCACTGCCGAGGATACGGCGCGCCATCTCCGGCATGCCGGTGAGCTGGCTCGCCCCGCCCGTGAGAACCACACGACGGCCCGCCCCCGCCGCGAAGCCCGCACGCCGCAATCGATCACGCACCAGCTCAAGTATTTCCTCGACGCGTGGCTTGATGATTCGCACTAGACTAGACTTTGGCATATGATTAGCAACATCGCGCTCTTCTTCGTCTACCTGCGGGACAGAAATAATTTCCCGCTCATCCGAAGGTGACGAGATCGCCGCGCCGTAGAGAGTCTTCAGACGCTCGGCGACGGCGACGCGCGTAGACAGTCCGCGCGCAATATCCATGGTCACGTGATGACCGCCGACGGCCAATGCATCCACATGAACGAGATGTCCGCCCGCGAATACGCCCACGGAGGTCGTGCCCCCGCCCATGTCGATGAGCGTGGCGCCAATCTCCGCTTCATCGTCCACGAGCGCCGAAAGACCGGCGGCATAGGGCGTCGAGATGATCGCCTCGACATCAAGATGGCAGCGCTCCACCGCGAGCATCAGGTTACGCGCGGCAGCGCTGTCTGCGGTCACGACATGCATGTCGACGCCGAGATTCTGGCCGATCATGCCGGCGGGATCGAGGATCCCGGTCTGGCCGTCCAAGGAAAACCCCGTCGGCAGGGCATGCAGCACCGCCCGGCCGGGACGGACGCTGTAGGCGCTCGCCGCGTCGAGCACGCGGTGGATGTCACCGTTCGAGACGGAACCGGAGCGCACGCCGACATTCGCGGCGTAGCTCTGCGACCCCGTGCGACCGCCCGTCAGGTTGACGAGAACGGAACGCACCTCGACCTTGGCCATCCGTTCGGCGGCATCCACCGCCTGGCGGATCGAACGTTCCGCGGCCTCGAGGTCGACGATGATGCCGCCCTTCAGCCCCAGCGAACGCTGGTGCCCGATACCAAGGACGCGCGCGAGATGCGTACGGCCCCGAAGCGCCTCGCCTTCCGAGACCGGATTGAGCTGCGCGATCAGGCAAACCACCTTGCTCGTGCCCACGTCGAGCACGGACAGGATGGCGCTCTTGCGAGCCGAAAGCGGCTTCAGCCGAGGTGTGAGACCGTTGCTGAAGCTCATATCTCCGGCCCCTTCTGCTTGTTTGGTTTCTTATTGAGCCGGTCGGCCCGGATCTGTGCTGCCTCTTCGCTCAGGCGCACGACGAGGCGGTCGCCCATGCGCATGTCGACAGACAGGATGTCCTTGTCCAGGATGTGCTGGTCGCGCTCCATGGCGGCAAGGCGGCTAAGCGCCGCTCCTGCCCCTTCCTCGGGAAGGCGGATGTCGACGCCGTTGTCGAGCTTGAGATCCCAACGGCGGCCGGCGACAAGGATACCGGCGCGAATGCGAGATTTCAGCGGCCCCGCTTCCTCGCGCAGCTTCAGATAGTCCTTCGACTGCACATTGGCTTGGTCACCGACGACGAGAGGCAGCCTCGCGAAGCGCGCATCATTCAGCATGTCGATGACGGTGCCGTCCGTCGCGATCACGAACAGCTCGCCATTCTGCTGCCAAAGGGCATGCGGTTGGCGCTCAGTGATGCTGATGGACAGCTCGTTTGGATAGAGCTTGCGGACCGATGCCTCCTTGATAAGGGGCACGAGCTCGAGGCGACGACGCACCTCCGCCGCATCGAGCAGCGCCAGCGAGATCTTCGGAGAGATGCCGGCCGCGCCAAGAACCTCCGTCGGGGAGAGTTCGACAAGGCCGGAAATATTGATCTGGTTGATACCAAAGCCAAGCGCCCGCGCGACGGCATGCTGCGGCTCGCCGTAGGCCTGGCGGAAGTCTTCCATGTGGCCCCCGAGCACGATGCCATAGATGCTGACGGCCGCCAGGAAGCCGATCGTCAACGCGCTGCCCGTGCCACGGGGCAGGTACTGTTCGAGCGAGGTCGCGGCGGCATCCCGCGCGCGAGACCTGCGACGTCTACCTCTCATCACTCCAAAGATGGACGCGGACACGTTGCTACTCCCGGCCACACTTCCTGCTGCGACGCCTTTTTCCGCAGCGACCGCTAACGGTCGCAGGAAGCGTCCTTCACCATCCATGAAACAAGCTCACCGAAGGAATAACCGGCATAGGCCGCTGCTTCCGGCACCAAGCTTGTCGCCGTCATTCCCGGTTGGGTATTCACTTCCAGGCACACCAGTTCTCCCCTCCCCTCAGGGCGGTCGTCATAGCGAAAGTCGGCACGACTGACGCCTCGACACCCGAGAGCTTGATGCGCCGTTAACGCCAACTGTTGAACGTGTTGGTAAATATTCGGTTTAATTTGTGCCGGAACGACGTGAATTGATCCGCCCTTCGTATATTTGGCGTCGAAGTCATAGAACTCGCCGGTGGCAGGGCGGATATCGATGATATCCAAGGCTTTGTCGCCCATCACGGCGCAGGTCAGCTCCCGTCCGGCGACAAAGGTCTCGGCCAGGAGATAGTCGCTGTAGGGCCAGTCATCTCTTAACAATTCCTGCGGCGGGTGCGTGCGGTCCTCCCGCACGATGATGACCCCGAAGGAGGAGCCCTCGTTGACGGGCTTCAGCACATAGGGCGGCGGCAGAACATGCGCCTTGGCCGCGTCGCGGCGGTGGACGACGAGGCCATGCGCGACAGGAACGCCGGCCGCAGCGAGGATCAGCTTGGCCTTGTCCTTCTGCATGGCGAGCGCCGAGGAGAGCACGCCGGAATGCGTGTAAGGTATCCGCAGGACCTCCAGAATCCCCTGGATGGTGCCGTCCTCGCCGACCTTGCCGTGCAGCGCGTTGAAGGCCACGTCCGGCTTGAGCTTGGTCAGCACGGCTGCGATGTCACGATCGACATCGACCCGCGTGACCCTGTAGCCCTCGCCTTCGAGAGCATCTGCGCAGGCGTTGCCCGATGACAGCGAAACGTCCCGTTCGGCCGACCATCCGCCCATCAGCACCGCGACATGTTGCGTCATGACTGTCCTCCGCTGTCCGGTCTGGCCTAAGCCGCCAGCCCGATGCGCTTGATTTCCCATTCGAGCTCGATGCCCGCCGTTTCACGCACGCGCCGACGCAGTTCTTCGCCGAGCCCCTCGATGTCGGCCGCCGTCGCGCCGCCGAGATTGACGAGGAAGTTGCAATGCATCTCCGATACCTGCGCCATGCCCTGCCTGAGGCCACGCCCGCCGACTTGGTCGACGAGTTCCCAGGCCTTGGCGCCGACCGGATTCTTGAAGGTTGATCCGCCCGTGCGCGTGTTTACCGGCTGCGAGGAAGCCCGCGCCTCGGTGATGGCGTTCATGCGCGCGAGGATCTCGGCAGGTTCGCCGGGACGCCCGGCGAACAGACCCTCGACAAAGATGAAATCATCGGGGGCATCGCAGTGGCGGTAGGAAAACCCCATGTCCGCGGCACTCAACTCATGGCGGTTCCCCGCCCGGTCAAGCGCGCGCGCGCTGACCAAGGCGTCGGACGTCTCGCCGCCATAGGCGCCGCCGTTCATGCGCAGCGCGCCGCCTATCGCACCGGGAATGCCGCGCAGGAAGGCAAGCCCGTCGATGCCGGCCTCCGCCGCCACGCGCGCCACCTTGACGTCCGGCGCGGCCGAACCTGCACGCACATGGTGACCCGGCTCAACCACGATCTCGCCGAAGCCCTTGCCGAGCCGCACCACGATGCCGGGCACGCCGCCATCGCGCACGAGGAGGTTCGATCCCAGCCCGACGACGACGAGCGGCAGCTCGCGCGGCGCCTGCGCCAGGAACAGCGCCAGATCGTCCTCATCGACCGGGGTGAACAGCACCTGCGCCGGCCCGCCCGTGCGGAACCACGACAGGGGCGCCATCGGCGCATTGGCCTCCAGCCTGCCCCGCAGGCCCGGAATGGCCCGAAGATCCCCCGTGATGTCAGGGAAAGGCGCAGCGGCAGGCGATGTCATGGCATGGCCCCTCTCTCCCCAGCCTTCCAAAGCAGCAGGGCGAGGCCCCATGAAGGTTTCGTTCCCTCTTCCCGGCGGGGAGAGGGACAGGGTGAGGGCATCGCACCGAACCGCCGGGAGGCAATCCCCCTCACCCGCTCGCTGTGCGAGCGACCTCTCCCCGCTGGGGAGAGGTGGACGCTGCTCGCGGCAACGGAGGGTGCCTCCTTGATTACAATCAACCTCGACCCCACCCGACCTCGCTGACGCGAGGCCACCCTCCCCTGAGAGGGAGGGATCAGCGCCGGACTTTCCGGACAAGCCTCAACGTCCGACGCGCCCCTCCCCCTTGCGGGGAGGGGTAAGGGGTGGGGGGAGGCTGGCGTCACGCAGCGTCCCCCGCCGCGAGTTCTTCCGGCAAGGCATAGGCCCAGGCGGTGATGGTGCCCGCGCCGAGACAGACGACGTAGTCGCCGGGCTTGGCGAGCTCACGCACCATGCCGGCGAGCGCGGCCGGCTCCGGGAGGGCCACGACGTCCCGGTGCCCACGCGCCTTCAGGCCGGCCACCAAGCTGTCGCGATCGGCTCCCGGGATCGGTTGCTCCCCCGCCGCGTAGACGGGCGCGACGATGACCGCGTCGGCGTCGTTGAAGCAGGTGCAGAAGCTGTCGAACAGCGAGGCCAGGCGGCTGTAGCGATGCGGCTGCATGACCGCGATCACCTGCCCCTTGGTCGACGCGCGCGCCGCCTTGAGCACAGCGGCGATCTCCACCGGGTGGTGGCCGTAGTCATCGAAAATGGTGACGCCGTTCCATTCGCCCGTGCGCGTGAAGCGGCGCTTTACGCCACCGAAGGAGGCGAGCGCCTTGCGGATCGCCTCCGGCTCCATCCCGAGCTCATAGGCCACCGCGATCGCCGCCGTGGCGTTGAGCGCGTTGTGATGGCCGGGCATCGGCATGACAAGGTCATCGATGACGACCCGCGCGCCCGTCTTGCGGTCGCGGATGATCACGATGAACTGGCTCTTGCCCCCCGTCAGGTCATCGATGACGAGGCGCACGTCGGCTTGCGGGTTCTCGCCATAGGTGATCACCCGACGATCCTGAATATGACCGATGAGATCCTGCACGACCGGATGGTCAATACACATCACGGCGAAGCCGTAGAACGGGATATTCTCGACGAAGGAGCGGAATGCCGCCTTCACGGCATCGAAAGTCTTGAAGTGATCGAGATGCTCGGCATCGATATTGGTGACAATGGCCACATCGGCCGGCAGCTTGAGGAAGGTGCCGTCGGACTCGTCGGCCTCCACGACCATCCAGTCGCCCGCGCCGAGCCGCGCATTGGTGCCGTAGGCGTTGATGATGCCGCCGTTGATGACCGTGGGGTCGAAATTGCCGGCGTCGAGCAGCGTCGCGACGATCGACGTCGTGGTCGTCTTGCCATGGGTGCCGGCGATGGCGACGCAGGTCTTCAGCCGCATCAGCTCCGCCAGCATCTCCGCCCGCCGCACGACCGGCAGACGCTTCTCGCGGGCCGCCGCGAGTTCCGGATTATCGCGCTGGATGGCGGTGGACACCACGACCACCTCGGCGTCGCCGAGATTGTCGGCCGCGTGGCCGAGAAAAGTCTTCGCGCCCTTGTCACGCAATCGCTTGACATTGGCGTTGTCGCCGGCGTCCGATCCCTGGACGGTATAGCCGAGGTTGAGGAGCACCTCCGCGATGCCGGACATGCCGATGCCGCCGATGCCGATGAAATGAATGGGGCCAAGCTCACGAGGCAATTTCATGGGCGGGTCTCCGGTGCGGAATCGATATGGCCAACGCGGACAACGAGGTCGGCGAGTCGGTCGGCCGAATCAGGGATACCGGCGCTCTTCGCCGCTTCGGCCGCCTGGGTCAAGAGTCCGGGCGCAACAAGACGCTCCGAAATCTCCGCGGCGAGGCGCTCGGGCGTGAAGGCGTCCTGCGGGATAACCGTTGCCGCGCCTAGGCTTCCGAGGGTAGCGGCATTCGCCGCCTGGTCCTGGTCGAGCGCGCCAGGCAGCGGCACAAGGATCGACGGGCGACCGATGATCGCGAGTTCGGCAACCGTGGAGGCTCCCGCCCGCCCGATCACCAGATGCGCATCCGCGATCCGCGCCGGCAGGTCCTTGAAGAAGGGCGCGATCTCGGCGCGGACGCCGAGCCCGCGATAGGTTTCTTCGACACGCGCGACATCTTCGGCGCGCGCCTGCTGGACGATGGATAGCCGGCTACGATCCGACGTCGACAGTTTTTCGATCGCCGCCGGGACAATATCGCTCATCACGCGGGCGCCCTGGCTGCCACCGGTGACCAAGAGATGAAGCATGCCGCCTTCGGCGAGGGGCGAGAACGGCTTCCGCGCCGCCTCGATCACGGCCGGCCGGATCGGGTTGCCTGTCTGCGTCGCCTTGCTGTTCAAACTGCCGGTCAACCCGCCCACCGAGGCGAAGCCTGTGGCGATCGCCGTGGCGCGAGGCGCCAGGAAACGGTTGGCGCGGCCAAACACGGCATTCTGCTCGTGGATGATCGTCGGCGTGCCGGCAAAGGATGCGCCGAGCAAGGGGGGCACGGATGGATAGCCGCCGAAGCCCACCACGACGGCGGGCCGGATCTCGCGGGCGAGCCCCCTCGCCTTCCATATGCCGCGGGCGAGCGTGAGCGCCGCCTTGATTGCCACGGGGATCGACCGCCGCGAGGGTGTCGCCGATGGAATGACGTGGACTTTGTCTGCCGGAAAATCAGTGGCGTAGGCGGCCGCGCGCTCATCGGTCGCGAGCTCCACCCGGATGCCGCGTGACGCAAGAACACCCGCCAGCGCCTGCGCCGGAAACAGGTGGCCACCCGTGCCGCCCGCCGCCAGCAACACGAGCGGGCGCGCGTTACGGGTTGTCTTCTTTACTCCGGAGATCGCTCCCTCAGACATCTTGCGCCGTCCTGCTGCCATAGGACCGATTGGCCGGCCTGTGGTTTGGCGTGATGCGATCGAGGATTTCGGCGCGTGGGCGCTTGCGCGTCAAGGCGATGAGGAAACCCATGCCGATGGCCAGCGACAGCAGCGAGGAGCCGCCGTAGGAAATGAACGGCAGCGTCATGCCCTTGGCGGGAATGAGATGGACGTTCACCATCATGTTGATCGAGGCCTGGATGCCGAACAGCGTGACGAGCCCGGTCACCGCCAGGCGGCAGAACGGCTCCTCGTTGCGTTGGGCAAGATAGAGGCCGCGCAGCACGATGAAGCCGAAGAGGCAGACCAGCGCGATACAGATCAGGATGCCGAATTCCTCGGCCGTCACCGCGAAGATGAAGTCGGTATGGGCGTCGGGCAGGATGCGCTTGACCGTGCCCTCGCCCGGCCCCTTGCCGAGCCAGCCGCCCTGGGCGAAGGCCTCCAGCGCCGTATCGACCTGGAAGGTGTCGCCGGCTTCCTTGTCCATGAAGCGCGAGATGCGATCGCGCACGTGGGGGATCAGCTCATAGGCGACGAACAGGCCGAAGAGGCCGATGCCGCCGATGCCCGCGACCCAGAAGATGTGCAGGCCAGCGGTGAAGAACAGGCAGCCCCAGACGATGGAGACCAGCATGGTCTGGCCGATATCCGGCTGCAGGATCAGCGGGACGATCGTCACCGGCAGGATCAGCATGGCGAGAAGCGTGCCGGGCACATCGCGCCGGCGGCTTCCCTCCGCGAACAGCCAGGCCGTCAGGACGACGAAGGCGGGTTTCACGAACTCCGACGGCTGGATGGTCATGCCCGCCAGGTTGAGCCAGCGACGCGAGCCCTTCACCTCAGGCCCGAGGTAGAGCGCGGCGATGACCATGACGAGGCCGCCGAGATAGACGAGGAGCGCCGCGCGCCTAACGTAGCGCGGCGAAAGAAACGAGACCGCTATCATCAGCGCGATGGCCGGCGCCAGATAGACGATTTGCCGGCTGACGAAATGGAAGGTCGACAGGCCGAGGCGCTCGGCGACCGGCGGGCCGCCGCCCATGAGGAACACGAGCCCGGCCACCATCAGCACCGCGATCGCGACCAGGATCGAGCGATCGACGGTCCACCACCATTCGCCGACCAGTGTGCGTTCAGCGCGTGACGCCATGGCTCAATGCCCCTTGTTGCTGGTGGCCGGGATGAGACCCGGCAGGGCGAGGACGAGATCGCGGAAGCGATTGCCTCTCACCTCGAAATTCGGAAACTGGTCGTAGGACGCGCAGGCCGGGGAGAGCAGCACGATGGGCTGCGCGTCCACGGATCGCGCGGCATCCGCGGTGGCGGCGGCGATCGCGTTTTCGAGCGTCTCGCAGCGCGTGAACGCCACCTGGCCATCGAGCGTCGCGGCAAAGTCATCGCTCGACACGCCGATGAGGTAGGCGTGGGCGATGCGCGGGAAATACGCGGCCAGGGGCGCTATTCCGCCCTCCTTGGGCTTGCCGCCGACGATCCAGTGGATGCCGCCGGGGAAGGCCGCCAGGGCCTTCTGGGTGGAATCGGCGTTGGTGGCCTTGGAATCGTTGATGAAGAGCGTCGCGCCGATGCGCCCAACCTCTTCCATGCGATGGGCAAGCCCGACAAAGCTGGCGATCGCGCCGGCTATCCCCGGCGCGTCGAGGCCAAGCGCGAGCGTCACGGCGAAAGCCGCCGCCGCGTTCTGCGCGTTGTGCCGGCCGCGCAGGGAGCCATGCCCGGCAAGATCGACGAGAGGCTGGTCGCCGTCACGGAAGAGCCGCGTCCCTTCCACATGCACGCCCTCGGTCAACAGATGAACCGCGCTGATTTCGACGACAGGCCGCTCGATCTCGGCGCGCCGCGCCGCGATGGCGGCCGTGTAGTCGTCATCGATCCCGATCACCGCCAGCTTCGACTTCGCCACCAGCCGCTCCTTGATGGCGGCGTAGTTCTCCATCGTGCCGTGACGGTCGAGATGGTCCGGCGTGAGGTTGAGCAGCACACCGATCGTCGGCGCGAGCGACGGCGCGAGATCGATCTGGAAGGATGAGCATTCGATGACGTAGACGCGCTCGGGTGTCAGCGGATCGAGCGAGAGGATGGCCCGGCCGATGTTGCCGCCCATCTGCACGTCGCGACCCGCCGCCTTCAGGATATGGGCGGTCAGCGCCGTCGTCGTCGACTTGCCGTTGGTACCGGTAATGGCGACGAAAGGCGCGTCAGGCGCCACTTTCGCGCGCTCGCGGCAGAAAAGCTCGATGTCACCGATGATCTCGACACCCGCCGCCTTGGCGAGCTTCGCGCTCCAGTGAGGCGCGGGATGCGTCAACGGAACGCCAGGGGACAGGACGAGCGCCGCGATCGCGCTCCAGTCCTCCGCGTTGAGGTCCGCCACCGGGACACCGGCCCCGGCCGCCCTGGCGCGCCCCGCCTCGCCGTCGTCCCAGGCAACCACATCGGCACCGCCGGCGATCAAGGCTTCCGCCGTGACGAGGCCTGACCCGCCAAGCCCGAAGACCGCAACACGCTTGCCGGCAAAGGAGGTGACAGGGATCACGGGCGATCCTCCCCCGTTTTCGACAACGCTGGACGGCCGCGCACGACGACAAACCCAGCGATCCCTCCCCTCACGGGGAGGGATCCCCGCCGGCGCGCGTGGAGACTGGCGTCCCCTCTCCCCAGCGGGGAGAGGGACAGGGTGAGGGGGGGAAACCCATCGCCGGAAATCACCCCCTCACCCGCGCCTGCGGCGCGACCTCTCCCCGCCGGGGAGAGGTGGAACAGCCTGGTGATCGATGTGCTTACCCCCATCACCGCCCCCTCACCGCAGCTTGAGCGACGACAGGCCGATCAGGGCGAGCACCACGGAGATGATCCAGAAGCGGATCACCACCTGCGGCTCCGTCCAGCCGAGCTGTTCGAAATGGTGATGGATGGGCGCCATCTTGAAGACGCGCTTGCCGGTGAGCTTGAAGGAGGCGACCTGGATGATGACCGATAGCGCCTCGAGCACGAACAGCCCACCGACGATGGCCAGCACGATCTCGTGCTTCACCGCGACCGCGACAGTGCCGAGCAGCCCGCCGAGCGCCAGCGACCCCGTGTCACCCATGAAGATTTGCGCCGGTGGCGCGTTGAACCAGAGGAAGCCGATGCCCGCGCCGATCAACGCGCCGCAGATGATGGCGAGCTCACCGGTACCCGGCACGAAATTGATCTGCAGGTAATTCGCGAAGATCGCGTTGCCAACGAGATAGGCGATCATGCCGAAAGTCGCGGCGGCGATCATCACCGGCACGATGGCGAGGCCATCGAGGCCGTCGGTGAGGTTGACGGCATTGCCTGAGGCGACGATGACGAAGCCGCCGAAGATCACGAACAGGAGCCCGATGTCGAGGAGAAGATCCTTGAAGAAGGGGATGGCGATCGAGGTCGCGAGAAACTGGCGCGCGGGCGGCAACGCGCCCTTGCTGACGTAGACAAGGGCGAGGCACGCAACGCAGGCGATCGCGGCCTCTATGGCGAGGCGCGAGCGGCCGGAAAAGCCCTTGTGGGATTGCTTGGTGACCTTCAGATAATCGTCGTAGAAGCCGATCGCGCCGAAGCCGACCGTGACGAACAGCACGATCCACACATAGGCGTTGGCGAGATTGCCCCAGAGCAGCGTCGACACGATGATGCCTGAAAGGATCATCAGGCCGCCCATGGTCGGCGTGCCGCGCTTGGCCAGATGCGACTGCGGGCCATCCACGCGGATCGGCTGCCCCTTGCCCTGCTTCACCCTGAGCAGAGAGATCAGCCACGGCCCGAACATGAAGACGAAGAACAGGGCCGTCGCCGTCGCGCCACCCGCACGGAAGGTGATGTAACGGAAGACGTTGAGGGCGGAGAAGGTACCGGAGAACTCCGCGAGCCAGGTGAACATGCGCGACTATTCCTTGAGTCTAGTGGGCCCGCTTACGCCTTGACCGTCGCGGGGGCAGTATCTGCAAAACGGCCTTTCAACGCTGTGACGAGCCGGGATATGCGTGTTCCGTTCGAGCCCTTGATCATGACGACGTCGCCGGCCCGAAGCGCCGCCGTGACCGTGGCCTCCAGCTCCGCCGGAGCGGGCGCATAGGAGCCGCGCAGGTTCATGGGCAAATGACGCCAGAGGCTCTTCATCGCGGGACCGGCCGCGAAGACCACATCGACGGCGTTCTCTTCCAAAGTTGCGACAAGCGCCTCGTGCAGCCGCTCACTCTCGCTGCCCAGTTCCAGCATGTCGGCGAGCACGGCGATGCGGCGCCCCCGGAACCCGATGTCGGACTGCCCAAGAGCCTCGATAGCCGCGCGCATGGAGGCCGGATTGGCGTTGTAGCTTTCGTCTATGAGAAGCACCTCACCGCCGGCAACCGTCAGGCGCGTGCGCTCGCCCCGGCCAACCGGCGGCGCGAGCTCCGAGAGCGCCAGCGCCGCCAGCGCTAGATCGCCACCGAGCGCCTTGACAGCGGCCAGCACGGCGAGGCTGTTCAGGGCGATATGCCGGCCCGGGCTGCCGATGCGATAGGCGACCGGCACGCCGAAGACCGTGGCGTCAACGACAGTGCAATCGGCCTGAGGAATGATGCGCCGCGCCCGGACATCCGCCTCGTCATGCTCGCCGAAGGTGATGATCCGGCCGGCCGGCGAGGCCATGGCATGGGACTTCAACCGTCCATACTCGCCGATATCGCGGTTGATGACCGCGACGCCGCCCGGCTCAAGGCCCAGAAATACTTCGCCCTTTGCGTCGGCGATCGCCGCGATCGACGGGAAGAATTCGAGGTGAACCGGCGCGACCGTGGTCACGACGGCCACGTGAGGACGCACCATATGCGTCAGCGGCACGATCTCGCCGGGAGCGCTCATGCCGATCTCGAAGACGCCGAAGTCGCAGTGCGCCGGCATACGCGCGAGCGACAGCGGCACGCCCCAATGGTTGTTGTAGGACGCGGCCGAGGCATGCACCTCACCCTGGGAACCGAGCGCGAGGCGCAGCGCTTCCTTCGTGCTGGTCTTGCCCACAGAACCGGTCACGGCGACGAAGCGGGCCGGCGAGCGCGCGCGTGACGCGCGGGCGGCGCTCTCAAGGCCGCGCAGCACATCGGGAACGACGATCATGGGACCCGCGCCCGCGAGCTCACCCACATGCGCCTCGTCGACGACGGCCGCCGCGGCGTCCCGGCGGAACGCTTCCGCAACGAAGGCGTGGCCGTCGTGCACGTCGCCACGAATGGAGAAATAAGCATCACCGGGGGCAAGCGTGCGCGTATCGATCGACACGCCAGTGATGGCGCCGGCAGCTTCACCCTCGAGGCGCGCGCCCATGGCCTCGGCCAGCTCGGCACCGGTCCACAAGGACTTGGAACTCGTCATCGTCGCACTCATGGTAGCCTCAACGCGGCAATGGCTTCGGTCACGGCGTCGTGATCGGAGAAGGGCAATGTCTTTGTGCCGATGATCTGGCCCGTTTCATGGCCTTTGCCGGCAATCACGAGCACATCGCCGGCCTTGAGCTCGGCGACGGCCGTTCGGATCGCCGCAGCGCGATCGCCGATTTCGCGCGCGCCCGGCGCCGCGGCGAGTATGGCCGCGCGGATGGTCGCGGGATCCTCCGAGCGCGGGTTGTCGTCGGTGACGATGACGACGTCCGCCCGCTCTACGGCGATGCGGCCCATGATCGGGCGCTTGCCCTGGTCGCGATCACCGCCGGTGCCGAACACGACGACGAGCTTGCCCCTCGCATAGGGGCGCAGGGCGGTCAGGACATGGTCGAGCGCGTCGGGCTTGTGGGCGAAATCCACGATGACAAGCGCACCATTGATCGTCGCGACCCGATCCATCCGGCCCTTGACGCCGGCAAGGCCCGAGAGGGCCGCGAGCGCCTGTCGCACATCCTCGCCCGCCGCAATGGCAAGCCCGGCCGCCACGAGGGCGTTTGATGCCTGGAAATCACCGGCAAGCGGTAGACGCACCGTTTCGGCGCTGCCGCCATGGCTGATGGAGAGGACCTGGTCAAAGCCCTGCTGCTCGATCCCTTCGAGCTTGAGATCCGCTCCGGCTTCGCCGACGCTGATCAGCCGCAGACCCCGCGCGCGGGCGGCATCGGCCACAGCCTTCGATTCGGGCGCGTCGGCATTGACCACGACGGCCGCATCACCCGGCAGAAGGTCCGTGAACAGACGGAGCTTGGCCTCAAGATAGGCCTCGACCGTCGGATGATAATCGAGATGGTCGCGGCCAAGATTGGTGAAGGCGCCGGCTGTGAGCCTGACGCCATCGAGCCTGTGCTGGTCGAGCCCGTGGGAAGACGCTTCCATTGCGAGGTGGGTGACCCCATCGCCGGCCAGCTGATCAAGCGTCCGGTGCAGCGCCACGGGGTCAGGCGTCGTCAGCGAGCCATAGACGGCCCCGCCCGGCGCAACGACGCCGATCGTGCCGAGGCTTGCCGCCTGGTGCCCCAGCGCCGCGAAGATCTGCCGCGTGAACTCGGCTACAGAGCTCTTGCCGCTCGTCCCCGTCACCGCGACGATCGTCTCCGGTTGGCGCGGATAGAAGCGCGCCGCGGCGAGCGCGAGCACGCGGCGAACGTTGGTCACCTGCGCGAAGACGATATCGGTCGGAACATCCGCTGGCCTTGGCCCCTCGCCGATGATCGCGACAGCGCCGCGCGCGACGGCATCGCCGGCGAAAGTGAGGCCATCGGTTTTCGTGCCCGGGACTGCGGCGAAGAGGAAACCAGGCTTCACGGCACGTGAATCGGCAGTAAGCCCGGCGATGGCGCGCCGGGCTTCACTCTCCGCGAATTGACCGGGGATCAGGTCGCCAAGCGATCTGGCGGCCTCTGACACAGGGCTCTTCATGGACCCATTCTCCCGCGTTCAGGCAAGGTCGCGCTCGTGTCCATCAGCGGATCCCCCAGGCGCCCTGACGCGCCATGGTCGGGAAGGCCACGGCAAGCGGCGCGGTGTGGGGCGGCAAGCCGAGAAGTGGGGCCACCCGCTCGATTATCTTGCCGGTGGTCACGCCCGCGTTCCAGGCAGCCGTGGTGTAGCCATAGCTCTCCGGCGTCGCCTGCGGCTCGTCATAGAGCGTCAGGAAAACATACTTCGGCTTGTCGGCCGGAGCGATCGCCATGAACGTCGTGAAGTTCTTGTTCTTGGCATAGCGGCCGTTGATCACCTTCTCGGCCGTGCCCGTCTTGCCGCCGATGTAATAGGCGCCGCTCGTTGCTTCCTCGGTCTTGCGCGCCGAACCACGCTCCGCGTTGATGCGCATGATATAGCGCATCGCCTCCGACGTCTCCGGCTTGATCACCCGGGGGGCATCCGCCTTGGCGTCCGCTTCCGAGCGCTTCAGGAAGGTCGGCTTGATGAAATAGCCGCCATTTACCAGCGCGCCGACGGCGGCTAGCGCCTGGATAGGCGCCACGGCCAGGCCATGGCCGAAGGCGATGGTGGCGGTATTGATCTCGCCCCAGCGGCCCGGCACGAGGGGCTCGGCGCTTTCGGGCAATTCGGTACGCATGCGATCCAGCTGCCCCATCTTGCGGAGGAAGGCCTTGTGGCCCTCCACTCCGACAGACAGCGCCATCTTGATCGAGCCCATGTTCGATGAATGCACGAAAACTTCCGGCACCGTCAGCGTGCGGCCCGTGCCGTGATACTCGCGAATGACCTGCCGGCCAAAGCGCATCATGCCGCCCGCGGTGGAGTAGGTCGAGTTGATGTTCGCCTTGCCGCTGTCCAGCGCCATCGCGACCGTCAGCGCCTTGAAGGTCGAGCCCATCTCATAGACGCCGACATTGAGGCGGTTGATGCGGTCCTTGTCCTGGGCGTCGACAGGGTTGCTCGGGTCGAAATCCGGCAGCGAAACGAGCGAGACGATCTCGCCGGTGTTGACGTCGAGGATCGCGGCCGCCGCCGCCTTGGCGCGAAAATACGCCATGCCCTTCACGAGTTCGTCGCGCACCGCGTGGGTGGCGCGCAGGTCGAGCGACAGGGCGATCGGCTTCATGTCGTCGGCGCTGCGGGCAAAACCAAAACCGGACAGAGCCTGCAGGCCCTGGCCATCGAGGTATTTCTCGATCCCGGCGATACCCTCGTGGTCGACATTGGCAAAGCCGAGGATATGCGCGCCGATCGGACCGTTGGGATAAACGCGCCTGTTCTCCGGAATGAAGCCGACGCCGGGGATGCCGAGACGGTGCACTTCCGCCTGCTGCTTCGGCGAGACCTCGCGCTTCACCCAGACGAAGCCGCGCTTGGTGCCGAGCCTGTTACGCAGATCTGTCGCGTTGAGATCCGGCAGCACCGCGGTCAGAAGCTCCGTCGCCTCGTCCTTGTCGATGATGTTGCGCGGCTCGGCGAAGACCGAGGCGGTTTTGACGTCGGTGGCCAGAATGACGCCATTGCGGTCGACGATATCGGGGCGTGAGGCCATGATGGCGGCCGTTGCTCTCCGATGGAACTCGCTCTGGGCCTCCGGCGCCAGCGCGAGCAGGGTGAGCCGGCCGATGATCAGCATGAAAAGCAGCGAGAAGAAGACGCCAACGAGGCCGATGCGGGCCACACCCTTGTCGGCCCGCATGTGGAAGAAGCGGCTGAGAAAGGCGATGATCGCGAGCAGGATCCGGCGAGCCCGGCCGGCAGGCGAAGGGCGCTCACCCGGCGCCACCGTAGCGTCGGAACCATACTGGCCGGAGTAAGGAGCGTCGATCGTCGGAACGTTGGACATAGGAACTCTCACCGCGCCACGGAGGGGGTGCTGGCTGCTGACGTCGAACCGGTCTGGGGCGTTGCCGTCGGTTCACCGAGGCCAAGCAACTCGAGCTTGCGTCCGATGGCATCGACCTTCGCCTGCCGTTCCGGCACGTCGCTCAATTTCGCGATCTGCTTCACCGTGAGCGGTTGCAGGTCGAGATGCCGCTTCGCCAGAACCTGCAGACGATCCGGGCGATTGAAATACTGCCACTCCGCCCGCATCACCGCGATGGCCTCTTTCTCGCGCTGGACACGCGTCTTCAGTTTGGCCACCTGCTCGGCGTAGTAGATCGTCTCATACTTGACGGAATACGCGTATCCCGCCGAGCCCACGAGCAAGGCGATGGCGATGAGATGCATGAGGCGGATCATGTACGCGTCCTTCCTCGACTGGAGCCTGGTCGCCCACTCCCCGGTCCCCCACTCTTGGACCGGGGCTTTCCGGCACGGCCCGCCTCGGGTAGCGCCGCCAACGCCAGAACGTCCTCGTCTTCCGCGCGGGGCGGTGCGGTCGTGCGTTCGGCGGCACGCAGCTTGGCGGAACGCGCACGCGGATTGGCGCGCAGTTCCGTCTCCGATGCGATCACCGGGCCACGCGTCGCCAGTGTGAAGGTCGCATCGTCCACCGCCTCGCCGGGCAGATGCCGGGAGACGCCGGCCGTGCGCGCCGAGCGCCGCGCCATGAACTGCTTGACGATGCGGTCTTCCAGCGAATGGAAGGTGACGACCACGAGCCGGCCTCCCGGCTTGAGCACCCGCTCAGCGGCGTGGAGCGCGCGCACGAGTTCGCCGAGCTCGTCATTGACCGCGATGCGCAGCGCCTGGAAGGAGCGCGTCGCGGGATGGGGACCATTCGGCTCGGCCCGCACAATGCCGGCAACGAGATCGGCGAGTTCGCCTGTCGTGCGGATAGGCGCCCGGCGCCGCGCTTCCAGGATCGCCCGCGCGATCGCCCGCGACCGGCGCTCCTCGCCGAAATGGTAGAGGATGTCGGCGATCTCGCCTTCATCCGCCTCATTGACGATATCGGCTGCGCTGCGTCCGGCCTGCTCCATGCGCATGTCGAGCGGACCATCGTTGCGGAAGGAAAAGCCCCGCTCGCCCTGGTCCACCTGCATGGATGACACGCCGATATCGAGCACCACACCATCGAGCGGGAGAAAGCCCGCCTCAGCCGCGTGGTCCTCGAGATCGCCGAAGCGGCCTTCGATGAGGTGAAGCCGTCCCGCAGCCGCTTCAACGAGCGGCCGCCCGTCGCGGATCGCATCGGGGTCACGGTCGAGTGCGACGACGCGCACCCCATCGGCCGCCTTCAGAATGGCGCCGGTATAACCACCAGCGCCGAACGTGCCGTCGAGATAGGAACCGCCCGGTTGCGGGGCGAGCGCGTCCAGAACCTCTTCCAGTAGCACGGGAATGTGACGGGCCGGTCCGCCAGCGGTATCAGCCGGGCCGTCTCCGGCCTGGCCGCCACCGCGACCCGTCGTCATTCCCGTGCTCCGGAAGACCCCGGAACTTTTGGCGCAGTGCCAAGGGTGGCAGTGCCAAGGGCGCGCTTGAGCTCCCGCACCTTCGCCCGCGCCTCCTCGAGATGGGTCCGGAACAGGTCCGGCTTCCACATCTGAAACTTCTGCCCATGCCCCACAAAGGTGACATGGTCGGAGATACCGGCGTGGTCGCGCAGCGTATCCGTGAGGATGACGCGCCCCTCCGTATCCACCTTCAAAACCTCGCTCGTCCCAAGCAGCGCTGTCGAGAGATGGTCCCGCTCCTCCGAATAGGGAGACAGCGTCGACAGCAAGCCGTCGATCTCCGTCAACAGGGCGTTGCCCCCCGCGTCCAAAGCTGGCGTGTCCAGCGCCGGATGCACATAGAGCCCCTCGAAACCATCCCTTACGAGAACGGCCCGAAACGACGCCGGGATGGAGACCCGTCCCTTCGCGTCCAACCGGTTGGTGAAGTTGGACACAAAGCGGTCCATGGCAACCGATCCCAGCCGTCCCCTCGCCTGCGAGCCCCGCAGGCGCACGCACACTGACCCCAGACATCCCAAACGACAGCTCGTCGCCGGTCCCGTAGGAGGCGCCAAACACCTTGTCTGAGCTTGTGAATCCCGCCGTTGACGGGATGATTTGGGATAGCATGGGATTTTATGGTCGTCAATGGAATCAGGGAGTTCCGGTGATGGCTCCCAGGAGCCGCCATGACACTCCCTCAAGGTTAACGAAGGCTTGCTTTTCAGCGCTTGCCGACGCGGAAGCCGCTCAAAATCACGTCACTTTTTTCAGGAAAGAAGGCGGAGGATAAGCGCGATGACTGGTAGCGCACGGCCGGCGACGTCGACATTTCCCAGCCAATCGCCATGATTGCCGGACCCCGGCGTGTCGCGCCGCCCTCGCGGATCACCCCTGCAATGTCGAAGGCCATCAGTCAGTTTCTCAGCTACGTGCTCCGCCACGCGCCGGATTCCATCGGCCTTCAGCTCGATCCCCAGGGCTGGGCCGACGTGGATACGCTGATCACGAAGGCGCGGACCGCGGGACAGAATCTTGACCGCGAGACCCTCCTCGCCGTGGTAGCCGCCAGCGACAAGCAACGCTTTACGCTTTCACCAGACGGAAAGCGCATCCGCGCAGCGCAGGGCCATTCCGTGAACGTGGATCTCGGCATCGCGCCGAGCGAACCGCCCGCCGTGCTCCACCATGGGACGGCACGGCGCAACCTGGGGTCTATCTTCGCGGAAGGACTGAAACCTGGACAGCGCCAGCACGTCCATCTTTCCCTGACCGCCGAGACCGCCCGGACCGTCGGGATGCGGCATGGATCGCCCGCCATCCTGACAGTCGACACAGGCGCGATGCGCCAGGCCGGCTTCACTTTCCTGGAGGCGGAGAACGGGGTGTGGCTGACAAACCATGTGCCGCCGGAGTTTCTCGCGGTCATCAGCGAGTGATCGTTATAAAATCTTTATTTTCAACACCTTGAGTCTGATAGTTGAATCAGTATCGTCGTCACGGACGACACCCAGTCATCGCGTGACGACACGCCGGACAGGGCAAAAATGCGATTCCGCGGCAAGGACTTGCGCGCGGATCTAGCCAAAGCCCGTCAGCCCCCGCGTCGCGCTGTGGGGCGCCATCCCAAAGCCTTAGCCGGATGCCGCCCAACTTGCCCCTGCGCCACATGGCGCGAAGGCAACGATAGCGGCGTCGCGCGGGGCAGCCGGAGGAAAAATGATTCCCGTACAGCAGGATGGCGCGACATTTTGAATCAGAAACGCAGCGCCCGCGATGCCGCCAATGCGGACGGCATCGGCGTGAGGAAGGAGTAGATGGGGCGGTTGTGTCAGCCGGCCTGTAAGCCGGGTTCTGTAAGGCCGGCGAGCGAACTCGCCGACGTGACGACCATTCCTCTGGGACTGCCGTTGCCGACAGCCTCCAGCAACCAACCCGGACGACGGGCCCGGAAACGGGCTTGGTGCCGAAGCGCCTGTCGTCCCTATTCGGTTTTGCTCCCGGTGGGGTTTACCTTGCCGCCTGCGTTACCGCCCGCGCGGTGCGCTCTTACCGCACCCTTTCACCCTTACCGGACATCGCAATGCCCGGCGGTTTGCTTTCTGTGGCACTTTCCCTGGGGTCACCCCCGCCGGACGTTATCCGGCACCGTGTTTCCGTGGAGCCCGGACTTTCCTCCGCGCGAAGATCACTCCTCTCGCGGCGGTCGTCCGGCCGGCTGACGCCTGTTCGATAGGCGCCGCCAGCCCCCGGGTCAAGACGGCGCGAGGCGCCGTCAACCGCGGTCTGCGACCACCTGTTTGCTGGCATCGGGCTGATTCTGGCGGATATCCTCGGCGATGATGCCCTTCACCTTCGCGCAGTAATCGCGATTGGTGGCATTCGGCCGCTTGGCGTAGTAGCCGCTGTTGTAGCGCATGATGGTGCCGCACATGTCGCCCCCGGCACGCCGATAGGCCCCAGCCAGATATTTGACGCCGTACATGATGTTGACGTCGGGCGTGTAGAGGCCCGCGACCGTACCGACATAGCCGATGTCACGCGCCGTCGATGGCTTGATCTGCATCAGACCAACCGCGACACCGCTGAACGCGTTCTGCTTGTAGCGGCTTTCCACGCGCATGACGGCATCGACAAGCCTCTCCGGCAAGCCGTTCTCCTTGGCATAGTGCGCGATGAGCGCGGTATAGCGGCTGCGATAAGCTGAATTGTAGCGCAGCGCCTTGCCCGCCTTCACGCGGATCGCCCCCTTGTAGCCGATGACAGGATGGCTGTGGGCGTCGATCAGCGGCTGGGACACCTTGATGCCGAGAACCAGTTCACCCATGCGATTGATATCGAGAGCGCCCGGGACCTCTGGCCCTGTCCTGGTTTCGGTAGCCGACGCGGCGCCGGCCATGCAGAACGTGGAAAAACTGATGCACGCAATCACTTTGACAAAACGCAATACTCTCACTCCTCAAAATGGCTCAATAAAAAACCGCGCCGCGAGGCTATGCCTCGCAGCCTGCCAGCTCCAATAGCGGCAAGAATGCCGGCCTATGCTGAGCCTTGACCGAACCGGGCCGAAGGATCAGCGCCGACTGACGTGGGGTTTCACCTTGGCGCAATATGCCCGCGCCGCGCCCGTCATGGACGTCGCGCGATGACCGGCCTGATACTTCAAGACAGTCCGGCAGGTGTCCCCTCCCGCAAGGCGATAGGCCTGCGCGAGATAACGAATTCCATAACGCAAGTTCGTATCAGCGTCGTAGAGACCCTGGATCGGGCCTTGGTATCCCATTCCCCGCGCTGTCGCCGTGCTGATCTGCGTCAGCCCGACATTGACGCCATTGCGGGCACGCGGATTGAACCGGCTCTCGACTCGCACGACTGCGATCGCGAGATCCACTGGCACGCCATTGGCCGACGCATGGCGGGCGATCAGCGAATGCACGCCCCCCGCGGCTGGGCCGGCGTCTGTCATGGACCGCGTGGCGGCGATTTCAGCGGTGCCTGGCTCGGCAATCGCAACCTTCAGCGGCTTCGCCGGCGCGGCAGCCGCCCGTGCGGGAGCTGGCGGCGGCTGTGGCGTGCGGACTGCAATCGAAGATGTCACGTCCGCCTTGTCGGCCGGGCCTTCAGCAGCCGTCGCACTGGCAACGGGCGAGCGTGGCGCGCCTGTCACGAGCGAAGCGGCAACAGGCTTACGCAGAGCCGCGGACTTCAAATCGAGCGGGCGCGGCGCTTTACGCCGGCCTGTCGCGGTCGAAGCCACCTTCGGTTGCGGCGTGACGGCCTGCGCCGGATCGGGCGCGAGCGCCTTCACTTCAGGTACGGCCGCCGCCTGTGGGGAAACGCTGCCGGACGATGTGGCAACGCTGCTCCCGCCGGCGCGGGTCCGCTGTGCCTTGCGCCGGTAATCACCCTTCCCATTCTTGCCGGTGGCCTTGGCCGTCGCCTGCAAATCAGGCGGGATTTCCAAAGCACGCCGCTCGCTCTGGGCGGATGCCGCGGTGATGCAGCCCACTGTCGCCAAAAGCGACGCCGTCAGCAGCATCCTGACGTTTCTGTACGCGCCCTTCATGCCCGCGTCAGATCCATACGCACGTCCTCCTGTTCCAAAAAGCGATGTGGATAACATCACCTTAAGCGCAGCCGTAGACACGCGATAATCATATCGCCATGCCACAGCAATCATTCGTCACATTCGAGCTTGAGCGTGTGACTTCGCGCAAGAATGCGGCAATCTTCGGGCAGGAGAATCGTCTATTACTGTCAAGATTGCCCAGAATAAAAAGTGAAATTTTCTATTTCAAACCGATGATTTTCTACACAAACTTACTTACGATAATTGTATTCATTGAATATCTGGAAATAACAGAAACTATACGGTCCCCACCGAAAATCCGCGCCATAAAATCCAAAATTTGCGGACTTTGGGAGGAACTGTCCCGCTTTTCCAAGCGTTGAGGTCTCGTATGCATGCGGTTTGAAAGGAAACGACCCCATGAAAAAGATCCTGGCGATTGGCCTCATCACCGTCGGAATGGCTGGCGGTCTGGCGGCCTGCAACACGCCACAGGACCGGGCCGTCGGCGGAGCGGTCATAGGAGGCGCGACCGGCGCCGCGGTGGGAGGGCTAGCCACAGGCCGCGCGAGCGGCGCTCTGGTCGGCGGCGCTGTCGGCGCGGCTGGTGGTGCGCTGGTGGGTGCCGCGACCGCTCCGGCTTGCGAAACTTATTATTATCGCGGCCGCCAATATCAGGATTGCTGATAACGGCCTGACGTGACTGTCCTTAAGGATGACGGCCGGCAAGTCCCGGCCGTCATTTTTTCAAAACGCTCGCGAAGTCGGCGCATCGCCCGGACGCGCCACATGTCGCAAAAGAAGTAAGCCCCCAAAAGAAGCGCGACGCTTCCGGGCGCGACGCTTCTCGGGGGCTGGAATTCAATCAGAACAGAATCCGACGAACGGGCTTCAGAACCCGGGCGCGGCGATGGCGGTCTTATCTGAAGCCTGCGTCGGACCGGCGAGCGCGACGGGCTTGTCACCCTCACGCGCCGCGCGCAGGATCTCGCGACCGAGAAGGCGGGCCATGCAGGCATGGCCGCGATCGCTCATATGAAAGCCATCGCTTGACAGCATGGCTTGCAAGGCGACCGCCGATTGGTCGCCCCAGCCTTTCATCAAGGCATAGCGGGAAAAGACACATGTCTTTGTCTTCAGGCCGACCTCGGTGACCAGATTGACAAACCGCTCGTAGCGCTGCTTGTCGCTGATCGTCGGGAAAAATTGCTGATCGAGCAGGATAAGGTCAGCGTCCGCAGCCGTCGCCGCCGCGATGCCGCGCTCCACGAGGTTCCGGAAAACGTCCTCGCCGACGGAGGTCAGCGCATCGTTCGTGCCGACCTGCCAGATGACGAGATCAGGCTTCAGCTCGGCGACCTGCTTCTCGAGCCGCGCCAGGGTCTGCACGGCTGTCTCCCCACCGATACCCGAAACATGCATGTCGATGTCGACGAGAGGCAGCTTCTCCTCGAGCCGTCCCACCAGCTGGGCGGGATAGGCGGCGGCAGGCGACGATGTTCCGACGCCCGCCGTGGTCGAGGATCCGATCGCCAGAATGGTCAGGCGCCCACCCGTGGCAAAGCGCGCGGCAGTGTGCGTGAGGCGGCCGTTCAGCGCCAGTACCGGCTGCATGGTGAGGCATTCCCAACCGGCAGCCGCGGGGGCTGGTGTCGTCTGGGACGTCGCGACCGCGCGATGGGCGTCTTGAGCCGCGTTGAGGCCTTCCGCGAATGACGTGGCGGGGAGCGTCACGGCCATGGCGGAGACAACGAATGCGGGAATGATCGGGAGGGAAATACGGCACAAGACTTTTGCGACGGTCGCGCCGGCCGTCGAAACTGAACCTCGAACCATTCTGTTGTCACCGGGAAAGTGGCAGGACCCAGCCAGTCTCTAGCATATGCTGCACCGCCGTGCGAGCGGAACCGTTGCCGTGCATACGTTTGCGGGCGTTCATTATTTTTTAAGCTGGCAAAAATCACACAGGAAAAATGGAACGTCGCCACGCAACTGTCTTCCCAAAATGGCAACCATTCGCGGACAATGCGCACCGGGATGGGCCGGTTTCACCTGACGATGTGCTCCGTTTCGCGCTAGATTCATCGCGAGCGGTCGTCTGCGAGGAAGGAAACTCTGCGTGCCCAGCCGAACCAACGGCTTCGTTGCTGTCAAAACCCCCGAGGAAGCAGTTGATCGCCTGACGGAGCTGCATACCGGCTCCGCCAACGGGCTGCGTCGGGCGCTCGAGGCCTATCTCGACAATCAGACCATCCCGACGGCGACCGAGCGCGCCTCCTATCGTTATCCCGAAATTCGCGTCACCTACGAACCGCCCGGCCTGATGCCGGTGACACCGCGCGCCTATGCGAAATTCCAGGCTCCGGGCGTCTACGCCACCACCATCACCCAGCCACGTCATTTCCGTGGCTACCTGGTCGAGCAGCTTCGCCACCTGATGGGCGAATACGGGGCCACCGCCACCGTCGGCCTGAGCCATCAGGACATTCCCTATCCTTATGTTGTCGAGCGGGGTGACGAGCTGGCGGGAACGGGCGTGACGGCAGCCGAACTCGCCCGTTATTTCCCGCCGCCCCTGCTGGCCTCGGTGGGTGACGAGATCGCCGATGGCCTGTGGGAAGATGACGCGACCGGGGTCAAGCCGCTCGCGCTGTTCGACGCGGCCCGCGTCGATTTCTCGCTGCGCCGGCTTGTGCACTATACCGGCAGTGACTGGCGCCACATCCAGCCGTGGATTCTCCTGACCAACTACCACCGCTATGTCGACCAGTTTATGCGGCTCGGTCTTGTGGAACTCGCCGACGGCCGCGCCGAACGCCTCGTTCTGCCGGGCAATGTCGTGATCGAGCGCGACCTCTCGGAGGCCGAAGCCATCGCCCGGATGACCGCCGTCGCCTGGCACCGCTTCCAGATGCCTGCCTACCATCTCATCGCCGCGGATGGCCGGGGCACGACGCTCGTGAACATCGGCGTCGGCCCGGCCAATGCCAAGAACATCACGGACCATCTCGCGGTGCTGCGCCCGCAATGCTGGCTGATGATCGGTCATTGTGGCGGCCTGCGCCAATCGCAGACCATCGGCGACTATGTGCTCGCCCACGGCTATCTCCGGCAGGATGGCATCCTCGATCGGCTGTTGCCGACCGATATTCCGGTTCCTGCCCTTGCCGAGATCCAGGTTGCGCTTCAGGAAGCGGCCGCGATCATCACCGGCGATCGCGGCGACGCCCTGAAACAGCGCCTGCGTACGGGCACCGTCCTCACCAATGGTGACAGGAACTGGGAGCTGCGCTGGAGCCAGGAGCGTCGGCGCATCAATCTGTCGCGGGCTATCGCCGTCGACATGGAAAGCGGCACGATCGCCGCCCAGGGCTATCGCCTGCGCGTGCCCTACGGGACGCTGCTATGCGTCTCGGACAAGCCGCTGCACGGCGAGATCAAGCTTCCCGGCGCCGCCAATGCCTTCTATGAACGGGCAGTGGGCGAGCATCTGCGCATTGGCCTCAAGGCTTTGGACCTGTTGCGCCAAGAGACCCACGGGCTCCATTCGCGTAAACTGCGCAGCTTCGACGAGCCGCCGTTTCGCTGATCACTCCAACGCGACAGCGCGACAAGTAACACCGCCGCAACTCGCCCTTGCGGTGGCGGCATGGCTTGTTCCGCGCGAAGGGGGCAATCTGTGCCCGCTTCGAACGGGACGGGGACCATGCAGCTATCCATTGCCGAAATTTCTCCGCAGTTTCCGGAGGCTCGCGTCGCGGCGGTCGTGATCGAGGGCCTCCAGATCCAGGGAGCCCGCCCGCCCTCGCTCGATGCCTTGATCGCCGAGCGCGAGGCCGCCTGTCGGGAACACTGGGGCGGCCGCGAACTGTCCGATATTCCCGGCATCGCCGCGTGGCGCTCCGCCTACAAAGGCTTTGGGATCAAGCGCACCAGCTATCGCTCCTCGGTCGAGCGCCTGGTGAAGCGCGTCCTCGCGGGCGAGCGGCTGCCGGTCGTGAACAGCTTCGTCGATCTCTACAACGCCGTGTCTCTCACCCATGTGATGTGCTGCGGCGCGGATGACCTCGACAAGATCGAGCCGCCACTTGCTTTCCGATTCGCGCGCGAGGGCGACAGCTTCATCGACATGGGCGCCTCCGAGCCCGGAGAGGAAAACGACCCGCCCAAGGCGGGCGAGGTGGTCTATGCCGACGCCCGCCATGTGCTCTGCCGCCGCTGGAACTGGCGCCAGGACGCGCGCACCGGCATTTCACCCCGCTCCACAAGGGTCATCGCCACCATCCAGGCCAACGGTCAGGGCGACATCAACCAGGCCGTCGCCGATTTCACGACGCTCATCGCCATTCATTGCGGCGGCCAGACCAGCGTCAAGATCGCCGATGCCGCGACCCCCATGGTGACGATCGAAACTTGAGGCGTTATCGCGGGTAACCCCCACCCCTTACCCCTCCCAGCAAGCGTGAGGGGCGCGGCAGCGGTGTGAATTATCTCCAAGGCCACTTCAAAAATGCGACTGGGAAGCTATTGGGAAGCAAGGTAGAAACGCCAACCAGTCCCCTCCCCCTTGCTGGGAGGGGTAAGGGGTGGGGGTCAATGTGCGCCCCACCTCACCAGCCCCGAAACGTCTCTGACATCGACCTTGCATCGCCGCAAAATTTCACATAAACATATCTTTATGTGTTGAGATGGCGTGATGATGGATAGACCTGCCCTTCCCTTTCCCGTTCTGCTCACCGCGATGAAAGCCGCGGCCGAAGAAACGCGCATGCGCATGCTCGCGCTGCTCAGCGAGGGCGAGCTGACCGTCTCGGACATGACCGACATCCTCGGGCAGTCCCAACCGCGCATCTCGCGCCATCTCAAACTTCTCGCGGAGGCCGGCATCGTCGAGCGCCATCGCGAAGGCGCCTGGGCCTTTTTCCGGATGGCGGACCATCATCCCGCCGCCACCGCCATTCGCGACCTCGTCGCCCATCTCGACAGTGCGGACCAACGCCTGGCGGGAGACCGCGCCCGCTTGAAGGCCGCGCGGCAAGCACGCGCGGAAGCGGCGCAGGCGCATTTCTCCCGTCTTGCGGACAATTGGGACAAGGTGCGCTCGTTGCATGTGCCCGAGGAGGCCGTGGAGGCCGCGATCATCGAGGTCGTCGGGGCAAAGCCCGTGCAGGCCTTCCTCGATCTCGGCACCGGCACCGGGCGCATGCTGCAGTTGCTGGCGCCTCTGGCCTCGCGTGTGGTCGGCGTCGATGCCAGCCACGCCATGCTCTCTGTCGCGCGCGCCAATCTGGAACGGGCCGGCCTCGCCAAGGTCCAGCTCCAGCAGGGCGACATCCACGCCCTGCCTGTCGAGCACGATGCCTTCGATCTCGTGCTCATACATCAGGTCCTCCATTATCTCGACGATCCGGCCCGGGCGCTCCGCGAAGCCGCGGCCGTGCTCGCGCCGGGTGGGCGCCTGCTGGTGGTCGATTTCGCGCCGCATGCGCTGGAATTCCTGCGCGAGGAGCACGCTCACCGCCGGCTCGGCTTCGCCGCGGACCAGATCGGCGGGTGGCTTGAGGAAGCCGGCCTCGACGTCATCGCCCATCGCGATCTCAAGCCCGAGCGGGACCATCCGGAACAGCTCACCGTATCGCTCTGGCTGGCGCGCGACCGCCGTGTCATCACCGATTTTCAACCGCGTTCGACTCAACGGGAGGTTGCCTGATGGCACCCGCTTCTTTTCGCCCCAGCCGCCACAGCTCCCGGCCCGTGCGCGTCTCCTTCGAGTTCTTCCCGCCGAAGACGCCCGCGATGGAAGAGACCCTGTGGGCGTCCATCGAGCGTCTGGCGCCGCTGAAGCCAAATTTCGTCTCCGTCACCTATGGCGCAGGCGGCTCGACGCGTGAGCGCACCCACGCCACCGTCAAGCGCATCGTCGATGAGACGATCCTCAAGCCGGCCGCCCACCTCACCTGCGTCTCGGCAACGCGGGAGGAAGTCGATGATGTCGCGCGCGCCTATTGGGAGGCCGGCGTCCGCCATGTGGTCGCCCTGCGCGGTGATCCCGTCGCCGGCATTGGCACCGCCTATGAAGCGCATCCCGGCGGCTATGCGTCGTCCTATGATCTCGTCGCCGGCCTGAAACGCATCGGCGATTTCGAGGTCACGGTCTCGGCCTATCCGGAAAAGCATCCCGAGAGCCCATCCATCGATGCCGATATCGATATTCTGAAGCGCAAGGTCGATGCCGGCGCCGACCGGGCCGTCACCCAGTTCTTCTTCGATAACGACCTATACCTGCGCTATATCGACAAGGTCCGGGCGGCTGGCATCGACATCCCGATCGTGCCGGGCATCCTGCCCGTGCAGAACTTCAAGCAGGCCGCGAATTTCGCCGAGCGCGCCGGCGCCAGCATGCCGTCCTGGCTCGCCGCACGCTTCGATGGCCTGGACGAGGATGTGGAAACCCGACGCCTCATCGCCGCGGCGGTCGCCGCCGAACAGGTCATCGATCTCGTTGACCGCGGCGTGACCGATCTCCACTTCTACACGATGAATCGTGCTGACTTGGTCTATGCAGTTTGTCATCTCCTGGGGCTAAGAGCTGATACCGTCGCACCGGCCAAGGCCGTCGCGGCGGCTTGAGGACGCGGCCTCCCTCGGCCTCTTTTTTGCGTCTTGTCAGGCGCGACTGTCAGGAAAATGTCGTTCCCTCTTCCCGGTGGGGAGAGGGATAGGGTGAGGGTCCAACGCTTTCCATGGAATCCATGTTCCCTCACCCGGACGCTGCGCGTCCGACCTCTCCCCACCGGGGAGGGGTACACGCGCTGGTTGCACGTTAGCGCTTGAAATCACGGACGAAAGTTAACGCAATGACCGATTTCCCTCCCGTCGATGGTGCTGAAGTGCGGGCCGCCTTGAAACAGGCGGCGGCCGAGCGGATCCTGGTGCTCGACGGCGCCATGGGCACGGAACTGCAGAACAGCAAGTTCTCGGAGGAGGACTTCCGCGGCGAGCGCTTTCGCGATCACGGCCACGACGTCCGGGGCAACAACGACCTTCTCATCCTGACGCAGCCGGATGCCGTCAGAAAGGTTCACCTCGACTATTTCCGCGCCGGCGCGGACATCGTCGAGACCAACACCTTCTCCGGGACGTCGATCGCCCAGGCCGACTACGGCCTTGAAGCCATCGTCTTCGAGCTGAACCGCGAGGGTGCCCGCATCGCCCGCGAGGCCGCCGCCATCGCCGAGCAGGAGGACGGGCGCCGCCGCTTCGTCGCTGGCGCCATCGGGCCGACCAACCGCACGCTGTCGCTCTCGCCCGATGTCAATAACCCCGGCTTCCGCGCCGTCACCTTCGACCAGGTGCGCGATGCTTATGCCGAGCAGGTGCGCGGCCTCATCGCCGGCGGCTCGCACATCATCCTGATCGAGACGATCTTCGACACGCTCAACGCCAAGGCGGCCGTGGTCGCCGCCCAGCAGGTCTTCGCCGAAACCGGCGTGACGCTGCCGATCATGATCTCCGGCACCATCACCGATCTCTCCGGCCGCACGCTTTCGGGCCAGACGGTCGAGGCGTTCTGGAACGCCCTGCGTCACGCCGACCCCATCTCCATCGGCCTCAACTGCGCGCTCGGCGCCAAGGAGATGCGTGCCCATATCCGCGAGCTCTCGCAGATCGCCGACACCCTCGTCTGCGCCTATCCCAACGCCGGCCTGCCCAATGAATTCGGCCTCTATGACGAGAGCCCGGAGGCGATGGCGGAGCTCGTCGGCGAATTCGCCCAGTCGGGCTTCGTCAATATTGTCGGCGGCTGCTGCGGCTCGACGCCCGCCCATATCAGGGCCGTCGCGGAGGCGGTGAAGGGCAAGGCGCCCCGCGCCATCGCCCAACCGCCGCGCCACATGAGGCTTTCCGGGCTCGAGCCCTTCACGCTGACATCCGACATTCCCTTCGTGAATGTGGGCGAGCGCACCAACGTCACCGGCTCGGCCAAGTTCCGCAAGCTCATCACCAACGGCGACTACGCGGCAGCACTCGATGTGGCGCGCGATCAGGTCGCCAATGGCGCGCAGGTCATCGACATCAACATGGACGAGGGCCTGCTCGATTCCGAGAAGGCGATGACGGAGTTCCTCAACCTCGTCGCCGCCGAGCCGGATATCGCGCGCGTGCCGGTGATGGTCGATTCCTCGAAGTTCTCGGTGATCGAGGCCGGCCTGAAGTGCATTCAGGGCAAGCCCATCGTGAACTCGATCTCGCTGAAGGAAGGCGAGGAGAAGTTCCTGCACGAGGCGCGCATCGTGCGCAACTACGGCGCGGCCGTCGTCGTCATGGCGTTCGACGAGACGGGTCAAGCGGATACGGAAGACCGCAAGGTCGAGATCTGCTCAAGGGCCTACAAGATCCTCACCGAGGAGGTGGGCTTCCCGCCCGAGGACATCATCTTCGATCCCAATGTCTTCGCGGTCGCCACCGGCATCGAGGAACACAACAACTACGGCGTCGATTTCATCAACGCCACGAAGCGCATCCGCGAGAGCCTGCCTCACGTGCATATCTCGGGCGGCGTCTCGAACCTCTCCTTCTCGTTCCGCGGCAACGAGCCCGTGCGCGAGGCGATGCACGCGGTGTTTCTCTACCATGCCATTCAGGTCGGCATGGACATGGGCATCGTCAATGCCGGCCAGCTCGCGGTCTATGACGAGATCGACCCGGCGCTCAAGGAGGCCTGCGAGGACGTGGTCCTCAACCGGCGCGCCGACGCCACCGAGCGGTTGCTCGACCTCGCCGAGAGCTTCAAGGGCAAGGGCCGGCAGGCCCGCGAGGCGGACCTGACCTGGCGGACATGGACCGTCGAGAAGCGCCTCGAACATGCGCTCGTCAACGGCATCACCGATTATATCGACGAGGACACCGAGGAGGCCCGCCAGACGGCGGAGCGGCCGCTCCATGTCATCGAGGGGCCGCTGATGGCCGGCATGAGCGTGGTCGGCGATCTCTTCGGCTCGGGCAAGATGTTCCTGCCGCAGGTGGTGAAATCCGCGCGCGTCATGAAGCAGGCGGTCGCCTATCTCATGCCCTTTATGGAGAAGGAGAAGGAAGAGAACGGCGGCGGCAGCGTGCGCTCGGCGGCCGGCAAGATCCTGATGGCGACCGTCAAGGGTGATGTCCACGACATCGGCAAGAACATCGTCGGCGTGGTTCTCGCCTGCAACAACTACGAGGTCATCGACCTCGGCGTCATGGTGCCGGCGCAGAAGATCCTCGAGACGGCGCGCAAGGAGAAGGTCGACATCATCGGCCTCTCCGGCCTCATCACGCCGTCGCTCGACGAGATGTGCCATGTCGCCGGCGAGATGGAGCGCGAGGGCTTCGACATTCCGCTCCTCATCGGCGGGGCGACGACCAGCCGCGTCCATACGGCGGTGAAGATCCACCCGAACTACGCGCGTGGGCAAGCCGTCTATGTCAATGACGCAAGCCGCGCCGTCGGCGTCGTCTCCTCGCTGCTGTCGCAGGACAACCGCGCGACCTATATCGAAACGCTGCGCGCCGAATACGCGAAGGTTGCCAATGCCCATGCCCGCGCAGAGGCCGACAAGCAGCGCCTGCCCATCGCCAAGGCCCGCGCCAACGCGCTGAAGCTCGACTGGGCCGGTTATCAGCCGCCGAAGCCGACCTTCCTCGGCACGCGCGTCTTCCGCACCTATGACGTGGCGGAACTCGTCCGCTACATCGACTGGACGCCGTTCTTCCAGACCTGGGAACTGAAGGGCCGCTTCCCGGCGATCCTGGAGGACGAGGCGCAGGGCGAGGTCGCCCGCCAGCTCTACAGCGATGCCCAGGCCATGCTGAAGCGCATCGTCGAGGAGCGCTGGTTCAACCCCAAGGCCGTCATCGGCTTCTGGCCGGCCAACGCGGTGGGTGACGATATCCGGCTCTACACCGGTGAGAGCCGCACCGAGGAGTTGGCGACGTTCTTCACCCTGCGCCAGCAACTTACCCGCCGCGACGGGCGCCCCAACCTGGCGCTCTCGGATTTCGTCGCCCCCAAGGACACCGGCAAGGCCGATTATGTCGGCGGCTTCGTGGTCACGGCGGGGATGGAAGAAGAGCGTATCTCCAAGAAATTCGCGGAGAAGAACGACGATTATGCCTCGATCCTCGTGAAGGCGCTGGCCGACCGCATCGCCGAGGCCTTCGCCGAACGCATGCACCAGCGCGTGCGCCAGGAGTTCTGGGGCTATGCGCCGGACGAGAACCTCGACAACGAGGCGCTTGTGCGCGAGGAGTACGCGGGCATCCGCCCCGCGCCGGGCTACCCGGCCCAGCCTGACCACACCGAGAAGGCAACCCTGTTCGATCTGCTGAAGGCGAGCGAGCGCGTCGGTGTGTCACTGACGGAGAGCTACGCCATGTGGCCGGGATCATCGGTGTCGGGGCTCTACCTCTCGCACCCCGAGTCCTATTATTTCGGCGTGGCGAAGGTGGAACGCGACCAGGTCGAGGACTATGCCGTGCGCAAGGGCATGGACATCGCCACAGTGGAGCGCTGGCTTTCCCCCATCCTCAATTACGATCCGGCGAACTATGCCCGCGCGGCGGAATAGGGGCATCGTGCGAAGAAGCTCTTTCACTAAGCACTTCGCAGCGCTCTAACTCCTACGGGTGAGGGAGCTCGAATACGCTTTGGTCGATCACCCTTAGCGCAGGTCCCTTATCGCAGCAGAAAGACAGCGGGCCAGCCCAGAACCTATCCACTCGGGTTTGGGCGGTCAGCCCTTATGTTCAAGAACCTTGTGAGCCAATTCGTCGGCAAACTCGCTGATGTTACTTTCTGACACGATTTTTGGCCGCAAGGGCGCTGCACGGATGAATTCCACCGCGCGATCATAGGTGGCCATGAGGGCGGGATCCGACGGCTCGCCTACGATGAAGTAAGGTTGGAACTGACCCTCTGCCTCCTTCAGGCCAACCATGTGCCCGACCCATCGCGCTGCCTTCTCTTGAATGCCCTCAGCAGTCGTCAGGTCAAAGGACAGCGGTTGAAAGCAATGCCATTTTCCGTTCTTCCATGCGTAGTCGAACTCGACTGCGTCATGTGCGCCCGTGATCCTCTTGGTCTGAAAGATGGCGTCGATCTTGCGCTCCAGCAATAGATCGCGGAACGGCCTCCAAATATCGGCATCCGACCGACGAACTGCCGGCTGCTCGTCGTACTGGGTAACGAACCGCGCATGCAGCTCCTCCAGCGTTTTGGCCGGGTCGCGCGTCAGACCCGAGCCCATCTCGCTCCAGATCAGAGAGCTGTCGTCCTTGCCAAGAACACGGTGGGCGAAGGTCGAGGCATTCGGCATATCAAAAATATCGTCGCCTACATCACCTTTACCTAGCCGTTGGAGCGCGCGTTCAATGTTAACTAAGTCATGACGTAGCGTGGTTCCATCTACTGACGGGAACAGCTTGGAAATGCGGCCGTAGGCACGCCGAACTAGGGCATCCAGAAAACCGCTCCTCGCTGCATGAACCACGACACCGACGTTGACCAGCTCGCCAGCGAGTGGGTCGTGGCGGTATCTTAGGATCATATAGGTGTAGGGCTCTCTCGTCATGTCAGTACCCGTTTCAGTTCGGCCAAGCACAGGTCGATATTGTCCCGAACCTGCTTAAGATGGCGTATTGCCTCGGCCAAATTAGGGCGCACCACCTCCCACTCCTCTGGCAAGGTAGCCTCGTACTGGGCGAGACGAGCATCTGACAAGGCCGACCACCGGGCGCGTAGAGCCGGGAAATCGAGGTCGTCTCGCCCTGCCAACAAGCGGGCAAAAATGTGTTCACTATCTTGGCCATACCGGCACAGAAGGGCAAGGTTGCCGAGTTTCCAAGGCTCGCATCGGGGAAACAACTTTGTGCGAAATCCGAAGGCGGTCTCGTGGTCAATGACGCGCCAGTCGAGGTCTCGCACGAGAAGATTGGAGTTCCGTGGCCCTCGATCATTGTTGGCGATGAAGCCATCGAACGCAATGACGCCAAGCGCCAGTTCGACTTGTGACTCGACGATCTTGTCCGAGGCAATCCAACGCCGCCATTGCTGCCCAGCAGCCTTTGACGCGAAGGCAAGCGGACAGGACGCGGAGAGACGCGTACGAATTTCGGGGCGCACGACCGACTGGATAAAATCCGGATCAAGCTCGACGAAGAAGGGCTCGTTGACCGGTAAGCCGAGGTCGGATGCAAGCAGCGCCCCAAGCATCTCGTTCATCAGACCTTCAACGCTGCACTCCTTTCCGGATGACACTTTCACGAACACCTCGTGCTCGGCATCGTCCTGGGTGAAAACCGACATACGTAACGGCTCAGTTCTGCCGTTTTCCGCAAGTCTGTCAAAACGGAGTGGGATCGACCGCCGAATCACGCGATCAGCACAATAATTGCATGATCAAGAAGCAAACCTACATCCAGGCAACGCCGGTAAGGTTCGCTTCGCGCCTTGAGACGTACCTGCGCGGCGCGCGCTTTGCTCTCAGCATCGCCCATTACCTGCAAGTGGCAGCCCCCCCTAGATTGAGCGTATTAAATATCCCTGAACGCCGATGGATGACAAGTGATTGAACCCATCTAACCAATTGAAAATAAGTGGATGTCTATGGGCGCAAAATCGCAAGAAAGCCTACGCTTTCTGGCTAGTATGGCAACGCGGCTGTTGCCATGCCGACACCCCTTACCCCGCCGGATAGGCCCAATGCTCCGGGATGCGCGCGACCACCGCCTCCCCGGGCATGATCACGCCGGGCCGTTCGACTGAGCCGACGAGGCCGCGCAGGCGCTTCGCCACCTTGACGAAATCGAGGGCGATCGTGGGTCGCCCGGGATGGGCCTCGGCGATCATCTGGCCCGCGTATTTGCAGGGGGCGTTCTGGCCTTCGATCGTGATGACAACGCCGCCGGCGAACGTCAGCCGCGTTCGCGGCGGGATCATCGAAAAGGCGGGCAGTCCTTCCACGACGATGTTGCCGCCGATCCATTCGGGCTTGACCGAGGGGATAGCGAGGCCGGCAGCGATCTCCGCGAGCTCCTCCACCGCCAGAAGGGAGATCTGGCGATCGTTGCGCATCTCGGTGCCGCGCGGATACCACGGCTCCCGCGCGCCGGAGCGGCGGGTGAGACCGCAATGCCGATCGCCCGGAATGCCTTCATAGGTGACCGTGAGATCCTGGACCGCCGCAGTCACGAAGTCATAGGTGCCGCCGCTCTGCCCCGCCACGAGCATCGCCGTCACCCGGCCACTGAGCCGGCGCCCGGGGAAGATCGCCGGCCCGAAGAGGTCGCCAGTTGTCGTCATGGCGCCTTCTCGGCAACGATGAACAGGCGTGGGAAGGCGAGCAGCACCTTGCCGTCGACGCGTGGCGGATATCCCTCGGTCAGCCGCTCGAGATAGTCGGCCAGAAAAGCCTCCTGCTCACCGGCGTCGAGCGGCGCGAGGAACGGACGCAGGCCCGTTGCCTTCAGCCATTCGATGATCGCCGCCGGACCATCCAGCGGATGCTGGTAAGCCGTCTGCCAGATGTCGACACGGCGTGCATGAGGCTTCAGCAGGTCATAGAGATGGCCGGGTGGCGCGAGGGGCGCGCGCGCCGCGCTGGCCTTGGCGAGCTTCTCCCGCCAGCGATCCTCACGAGCCACGTCGCGCATGAGCGCATGCGAGGGCTCGGTCAGATTGTTGGGCATCTGCACGGCCAGGATGCCTCCGGGCGCCAGCAATGACATCAGATGCGGAAGAAGCGCGTCATGATTGGGCAGCCACTGCAACACCGCATTGGCGAACAGCACGTCGACCGGCTGCTCCGGCCCCCAGGTCGCGACGTCGGCTTCGATGAACGTGGCGCGTGGCAGGCGCTGGCGCGCCTTCTCCAGCATGTCGGGCGATGTGTCCACGCCGATCACTTCTGCGTCGGGAAAGCGCGCGGCGAGCAGTTCCGTCGAATTTCCCGGGCCACAGCCGAGATCGACCACACGCCGTGCCGCGACGGGCGAAACCCGCGCCAGAAGATCGGCGGAAGGCCGCGTGCGCTCGTCCTCGAACTTCAAATACAGCCGGGCGTTCCAGTCAGCCATGACGCTCTCCCTCACTCACGATTTCACCCAGCGTGATAACACCCGCCACCCTGACGCGCAGGGTGAGGAAATGCAGATCGGCCCCGATCAACGCGCCGCCTGCAAAGCGTTCAGCACAGCTTCGCCGGGCCAGCAGTCCACAGGAAGGCCGCGCGCTTCCTGATAGAGCCCGATGGCGAGCCGCGTCCGCATGCCGGCGCGCCCGTCGATGGTCTCGGCATAGTGGCCATGGCGGGTGAGCTCCCGCTGGATGGCGGCGATACCGGCGGTCGAGGCCTGTTTCATGCCCTGCCACGGGGTGGCGAAGGGCCGGCCTCCGTCGATCAAATCCGCCAAATGGCCGACATAAAGGACGTAGAGATCGGAGAAATTATAGGCCTTCAACGCGTAGTAGTTGCGCGTGATCAGAAAGGCCGGGCCATAGGCGCCGGCGGGCATGAACAGGGAAGCCTGCGCCGAACGGTCGATGGGACTCGGTGTCTTGCCGCCGATGACGGTGAACCCGCGCGCGAGCCACTGCGTCACCGTCATCGCCTGTTCGGGATTGGCATGGCCGCAGGTGAACCCGGCAGCAGGCTTCACCTCCAGCGCCCAGTCGAGACCGCGCACCCAGCCCTCACCGGCGAGGTGATTGGCGATCGAGGCGAGAGCGTCTGTCTCCGATCTCCAGATATCGACCCGGCCCGAGCCGTCGAAATCGACGCCATATTTGTAATACTGCGACGGCAGCATCTGGGTCAGGCCAATGGCGCCCGCCCATGAACTGCGCAGCGCGGGCCGCGTCACCACGCCATCCTGCAGCATCTTGAGCGCCAGCAGGAATTCCTGTCGGAACTCGGCCTTGCGGCGCCCGACGAAAGCCTGGGTGGCGAGGACACGCACCGCGTCATGGGGCACCTTGGCCGCGCCGAATGCGGTTTCGCGGCCCCAGATGGCGAGAACCACAGAGCCTGGAACGCCATAGCGGTGCTCGATGGCGACAAGCGCTTGTTTATGCCGGGCGAGATATTGCCGGCCCCGTCCCGCCTGCGCTGCAAGGGCCTTCGGCGCGAGGTACTGCCCAGGCGTGAGAGTGAATTCGGACTGCCCGGCGTTGGACGGCCCACGGCGACCGGGAAGATCAAGATTGGGGAGACCTAAGTCGGGCGTAAGCCCGTCGGTCTCCCTGTCGAAGGTGGAGGTCGTCACACCGACGGCCGGCGCCTCGGCTCGCATCTCGCGCAGGAAAGTTGAGAAATCCTGCGCAAGCAGGGCCTGTGAGAAAAATCCCTGCAAAAGCGCGACGGCGACGGCAACAAGCGCTGGATGTTTCAATCAGGTACCTCGGGGCCGGAACCAAAGAGCTTGTTCTGCATCCATCTTGCGCAAGAAGGCCGAAATGCGCCATCACAGGTTTAGCATGAGCATCCGATATGTGCGTCCGCGCGGCAGACGAATGGTAAGGCAAAGGATGACAATTCCACCAACTCGCGTTGCCGGCAAATCGGCGGCGGCAATCACGCTTGCTCTCATCGCAAGTGCGTTCCTGATCGAGCAACGAGCCGTCGCGCAAGAAAGCCCCGTGAACATGTGCCGCAGCGCCGGCGACGACAATATGCTGCGGCCGCTGCCACCGCCCCTTCTCGCGGCCGCCAAGGCCGCATTCGGCCAGGATGTAGGTGCGCTGGACGAGGCTAACACTGCCGTCTGGCGATGCATGGGCGGGCGAGCCTATGTCTGCCTCCCCGGCGGCGAGCGCCATTGCGGGCGCGCGGACAGCCAACCGATGGCCACGCCAGAAGCCAGTGCCTATTGCCGCGGTCACCCCGGCAGCGAATCGGTGCCTACGTCCGCAACCGGGCGGGATACGATCTTTGCCTGGGGCTGCGATGGGGCGGCTGTGAAGAACAAGGGCGGCGTGCGCAGTGTCGATCCGCGTGGCTTCGTGAAGGAATACTGGCGCCCACTGGAATAGATTGGCGAGGTCCATCCCGCCCGTTGCCCCTCCCTTCTGTTGGGAGGGGTGTGGGGCGGGGGGTTTGGTCGGGCCGCGCTACGGCGCCCGCCGATCAGCGCCCGAACTTCTTGTACTGGATACGCTTCGGTATCGTGGAATCGATGCCAAGGCGGCGCTTCTTGTCTTCCTCGTAGTCCTGGAAGTTGCCCTCGAACCATTCCACATGGCTGTCCCCCTCGAAGGACAGCATGTGCGTGGCGATGCGGTCGAGGAACATGCGATCGTGGCTGATGATAACGGCGCAGCCAGCATAATCCTCAAGCGCCTCTTCCAGTGCCCGCAGCGTTTCCACATCGAGGTCGTTGGTCGGTTCGTCGAGCAGCAGGACGTTGGCGCCGGACTTCAGCATCTTGGCGAGATGAACACGGTTGCGCTCACCGCCGGAGAGCATGCCGACCTTCTTCTGCTGGTCGCCGCCCTTGAAGTTGAAGGCGCCGCAATAGGCGCGCGAATTGATCTCCCGCTTGCCGAGGTAGATGATCTCGTTGCCGCCTGAGATTTCCTCCCAGACCGTCTTCTTGTCGTCGAGAGCGTCGCGCGACTGGTCGACATAGCCGAGCTTCACTGATTCACCGACGGTGATGGCGCCGCCGTCCGGCTGCTCCTGCCCCGTGATCATCCGGAACAGCGTGGTCTTGCCGGCGCCGTTCGGGCCGATGACGCCGACAATGCCGCCCGGAGGCAGCTTGAAGGACAGGTCGTCGATCAGCAACTGGTCGCCAAACCCTTTCGACAGCCCTTCGAAATCGACGACATTGTTGCCGAGCCGCTCGGCGATCGGAATGACGATCTGGGCTGACGTCGGCGACTTGTCGTTGGCCTTCTGGACCAGTTCCTCGTAGCGCTGGATACGCGCCTTGTTCTTGGCCTGGCGCGCCCGCGGCGAGGCGCCCATCCACTCCTGCTCACGCTGGAGGGTGCGCTGGCGGGCCTCGTCCTCACGGCCCTCCTGCTGAAGGCGCTTCTGCTTCTGCTCCAGCCAGGACGAGTAGTTTCCCTCGTACGGGATGCCACGGCCGCGATCGAGCTCAAGGATCCAGCCGGTGACATTGTCGAGGAAGTAGCGATCGTGGGTCACGATCAGGATCGCGCCGGTGTAGTTGCGCAGATAACCCTCGAGCCATGCCACCGTCTCGGCGTCGAGATGGTTGGTCGGCTCGTCGAGCAGCAGCAGGTCCGGCTCCCACAGAAGGAGCTTGCACAGCGCCACACGGCGCTTCTCACCGCCCGAGAGCGTTGCCACGTCGGCATCATCCGGCGGGCAGCGCAAGGCGTCCATGGCCTGGTCGACCCGGCTGTCGAGATCCCAGAGGCCCTTGGCCTCGATCTCGTCCTGCAGCGCCGTCATCTCGTCGGCTGTCTCGTCCGAGTAGTTCATGGCGAGGTCGTTGTAGCGATCGAGGATCGCCTTCTTTTCGGCCACGCCTTCCATGACGTTGTCGCGCACGCTCTTCGTGGTGTCGAGCTGCGGCTCCTGCGGCAGGTAACCCACTCGCACGCCGTCCGCCGCCCAGGCCTCGCCGACGAAATCCTTGTCCTGGCCGGCCATGATCTTGAGCAGCGTCGATTTACCCGAGCCGTTGACGCCGAGCACACCGATCTTCGCGCCGGGGTAGAAGGACAGGTGCACGTTGTCGAGCACCTTCTTGCCGCCTGCAAAGGTCTTGGACAGGCCGCGCATATGGTAGACGAACTGCTTGGCAGACATGAACAACGAGCTCCACCCCGCGCACGCCGGCGACGGATCAGACTTTCGGGAATGAGCCTCGTATCTAGCGACCGCCCGCCAGAACGGCAAGGCCCCGCGCGCTTATCCTCCGCCCCGAAACGATTTGCGCATGGTGTGAACCCGATGATAGGCTTGGTCACCAGCCCAACGTAATCCGCACCGCCCTTCTCCAGCACGAAAGGAGATGCCCCGGCATGACGCTCGGCGCCTTCCTCGCTTCGACCCGCGAGACCCTGTTCTGGATCCCTGACTGGATCTACGCCATCCTGCTCCTGTCCTGCGCCGCAGGGCTCGCCCTGCTCCTCCATCGCACGGTCAAACGCTTGCTACGGCGTATGATTGGTCCGAGCCATCCCTTCCTCCAGCAACTGGTGACGCAGACCGAAGGGCCGCGCCGTCTGGCCGTGATCGTCTTCGCAGTCGCCATCGCGCTCCCGGCGGCGCCCTTAACCTCGGCCGCCGCGCTGAGCGTCGCGAGGATCCTGCTGGTCGCTTTCATCGTCCTCGTCGGCTGGAGCGCGCTCACCGCGATCGAGCTTGCCTCCCAATTCTATCTGCGGCGCTTTCGTATCGACACCGATGACAACCTCCTCGCGCGCAAGCATGTCACGCAGGTCAACATCCTCAAGCGGACCGTAAACATCCTGGTGGTGATCATCACGACCGCGGCCGCGCTGATGACGTTCAGCGCCGTCCGCCAATACGGGGTCAGCCTCATCGCCTCGGCGGGCGCGGCCGGCCTGATCGTTGGCCTCGCCGCCAGACCCGTGCTCGCCAACCTGATCGCCGGGATTCAGATTGCCGTCACACAGCCCATCCGCATCGACGACGCGGTGGTCGTCGAGGGCGAATGGGGATGGATCGAAGAGATCACCGCAACCTATGTTGTCATCAAGATCTGGGACTGGCGGCGTCTGATCGTGCCGCTCTCCTATTTCATCGAGCAGCCCTTCCAGAACTGGACACGCAACACCGGTCAGATCATTGGCAGCGTCTTCCTGTATGCCGACTACACCGTGCCGGTGGACAAATTGCGTGCCAAGCTGGAAGAGATCGTCAAGGCCTCGCCACTGTGGGATGGCGCCGTGGTGAACCTGCAGGTCGTGGAAGCGGAAACGGAGACGCTCAAGCTGCGTGCCTTGATGAGCGCCCGCACGTCGCCAAGGGCCTGGGACCTGCGCTGTGAGGTTCGCGAAAAGCTCCTTGCCTTTCTGCAAACGGATTATCCGCACGCCCTGCCCCGTCGCCGCGCTGAACTTGTCGATGCGCACGGGCATGACGGCGGTGGCGCGAGCACCCGGGCGCGCGCACGGGTCGGCGCCGAGGGCCTCTCCGGTTCACCGGATCGCCCTTCCATCGCAGCAGCAGCCGGCTGACAATTGCTGGAATTGCGGAGCCCACAGGCCGTGTGTGCGGAAAGCGCTTCCCTTGCCGTCGCCTGATGCTTTAGAGCAAGGCGTCGGCGATCATTGTCAGGGACCATTGTCAGGGACCTGGCAGTGAGCGCTAACATCGATGACATCTCCCCCTAGTGCGGGGGAGACGGACGGGCCCTGCCCATCCGCCTGCAGGGACTAGCATGAGGTTGCGGCGGGGCAAGCGGCCCTGACGCCGTGCAATCGGAGGAAGCGATGACTGATCACTCCAAGAATTACATTGCTGGCGAATGGGTCAGCGGTACCGAGGCCGCCCCTGACATCAACCCCTCCAACACTGGTGATATTGTTGGACAGTTCGTGCGCGCCAGCGCGGCTGACGCCGACCGCGCCATCGCCGCCGCCCGCGCCGCGCTGCCGGCGTGGTCACGTACGACCCCGCAGGAGCGCCATGACATCCTGAAGAAGGTGGGCGACGAGATCCTCGCCCGCAAGGACGAACTCGGCCGCCTGCTGTCGCGCGAGGAAGGCAAGACCTTGCCCGAGGGCATCGGCGAGGCAGCCCGCGCCGGCCAGATCTTCCTGTTTTTCGCCCAGGAGACACTTCGGCTCGCCGGCGAGAAGCTTGCCTCCGTGCGTCCCGGCATCGATATCGAGATCACCCGCGAGCCCGTCGGCGTCGTCGGCATCATCGCGCCGTGGAACTTCCCCATCGCCATCCCCGCCTGGAAGATCGCGCCCGCGCTTGCCTACGGCAACACGGTGGTGTTCAAGCCGGCCGACCTCGTACCCGGTTCGGCCCACGCGCTGTCGGAAATCATCGTGCGCGCTGGCATCCCGTCAGGCGTCTTCAACCTCGTCATGGGCCGTGGCTCGGTGGTCGGAAACGCCCTCCTCAAGAGCCGTGACGTCGATGCGATCAGCTTCACAGGCTCGGTCGCGACCGGCCGTCAGGTGGCCGCCACCTGCGTCGAGACCATGAAGAAGTTCCAGCTCGAAATGGGCGGCAAGAACCCCCTCGTCGTGCTTGATGACGCCGACCTGAAGACAGCCGTTGAGGTCGCCGTCAACGGCGCCTATTTCTCCACGGGTCAGCGCTGCACGGCATCCTCCCGCTTCATCGTCACCGATGGCATCCATGACACGTTCGTCGATGCGGTCACCGAGCGCCTGAAGGGCCTTGTCATCGATGACGCGCTCAAGGCCGGCACGCATATCGGCCCCGTCGTCGACCAGTCGCAGCTCGACCAGAATCTCTCCTATGTCAAGCTCGGTAAGGACGAAGGCGCTAAGCTGGTCTACGGCGGCGAACTCCTGAACCGTGAGACGCCCGGCTTCTACATGGCCCCCGCCCTGTTCACCGACGTCGATCCCTCAACGCGCATCTCCCGCGAGGAGATCTTCGGGCCGGTAGCGACGGTGTCGCGCGCCAAGAACTATGATGAGGCGCTGGCGCTCGCCAACGACACGCAGTTCGGTCTGTCGTCCGGCATCGTCACCACCAGCCTGAAACATGCCTCGCACTTCAAGCGCAACGCCGAGGCCGGCATGGTCATGGTCAATCTGCCGACAGCGGGTGTCGATTACCATGTGCCGTTCGGCGGCCGGAAGGGCTCGAGCTACGGCCCACGCGAGCAGGGCCGCTATGCCGCCGAGTTCTACACGATCGTGAAGACGGCCTACACGTTGCCGTAAACCGCGACCGGACGCGAGAGAGCGCACAAAAAGAAGCGATCCGGCGCCGCCCGCGCTGGATCGCTTTTTTGCGTCCTACCAGCGGCGCCGCGCGGGAAGCTGATCACCTCGCAGATCAGCTTCGGTTAAAAAATAAAACAATAGAATAATAAAACAAAATAACTTTCTACTTATTCGGACAGAATAACGAGATATTTAATGCAATTTGCAATATACTTTATATATTAGCCCTCGAACTATGCTTTTCGCACCAGATGCGCAGATTGAAATATCATTTTCCGAAACTGCAAAAACAAGTTCTGTCGCCAAAATTATGGTCGCCCGAAAATGCGATGAGCGCTCATCGCGTCCCCGGAGCACATCTGACATGCTGATCAGCAAGAGCCGTTGGCTGACGACGGCAAACACACCCATGACCTCTCGCATCTTGAGCGCACCGCCCTTGCCCGACGCAGTTTTGATCCGTGCCGGGTAGGCCGTTCGAGCGCTTGCGGACCCACACGTTCCTTGCACCGAACAGATACAGCGCACTCACGAACGCGCCGAAAAGCATGTATACATCGTCAATAAAGAACGATTCGAAATAAATACACATCAAAGAAGATAAAAATTACAATTCTTCGTCAGCCGATACAGGGCTGAAAGAATTCGATTACATCGAAAATTGGAAGCTGCAGATAGCCATTTGAAAAACTGGCAGGGGAATTCATGTCCGAATTCATAGACAACATGGTACAAGAAATAGACGACAGCGATCGAAGCCAAAGCAGCGCCTGGCATGGCCGCGCCGTTCAGGCCGTGAGACTTTATCAGATCACGTTCAATCGCGTACCGGACCGCACTGGGCTGGATTACTGGACCAGCATGCTCGATGGACGCCAATCCTTCGGCGATGTGGCGACACGCTTCATCGACAATCCCGAGTTCAATTCGCTTTATGGCTCCTGGACGCCGCGCTCGATCTATCACGAATTTCTTGCGAATGCCCTAGGCTCAAATAGGATCATTTCGAAGGAATACGCTTGGCGACCCGAGTTTGAAACGCACTCGGCGGGGCAACTCCTGGCGAAACTCGCGCAGGCATCAGAGATAAGCACCTTTCTCAAGCCCTATATCGGTGTCTTTCTGGATGGGCTGCACAACCGCACGGAAAATTATATCGGCTCGCTTCTGCTGCGCCACCCTCCAATGCCCGCTGACATCAACGAAACCGATGTCGCGGACGAACCACAGGAAACTTCACCTAGCCTCTCCAACGCTCTCCAAGAGGCTCCCCCATCTGACCAGATCGTCAATGCATCCATCGTCCCTGAAAGCTCGCCCGAGCCTCCCCAAAACGCCGTGGCCCACGAAGCTCCGGGTCTTCCCGATACATCCCCGCCACTCACACAAACCCCAGATGACCCAAGGATCTGCCGCGCCGCGGGATCCGAGGGCGCGGCCAATTCCGTGAACTGGACAGAACATGTCATCTCCAGTTCGCATCAGCATTTCGTTGGAACACCATTCGGTGATTTCATCCGCGCGCCAGCTTATATCGTGTCGAATAGTACCGAGCGTCCGCGGATTAACTCAACTGTACTAAGCCGAAATACGGTCGATGGCTGTGCCGGGCATGACATTTTGTCGCTGGAGATGAGCGAGACGGTCGTTGACGCCAAGCTCATCAGTATCGAAGAGCTCTGGATACGCCCCGCCGAGGTCGTCCCACAGAGCGGATTGAATACGGCCTCCAAGACGAACGGAGCATTGATCAACGGATACGGATTTGGAGAGTTGAGAACCCTCAAGCTCGATAGCCTGTCCTTCCCGGTCAAAGTCCCGAACCTGGATAGTGATGTCTCCGTCCATATCCGCAACGCGGCCCATTCCACGACGCTCGACTTCCGTCCGGCGAAGACATGGTTCAGCGAACGGGATATCCATATCGCTGGGCAGGCAAGCGACCTGCATTTCAACCGGGCGAGCTGGCTGAAATTGACGATCGGGGAAGGGATAATGGCGCCTATCGGCCTTGATTCTCCCAATCTGCTGACACTCAGGATTGTTAGCGAAAGCGACATCGCGCTCAACCTGTCCCACGCGACAACGCCTTCGCTCCGTCGCATCGATGCGACAGGATGCAAAGGGAGTCTTGTACTCCACTACGAGAAGAATTGGAGGCATAAGGACGATATAGAGACAATCGAATTTTACGGAAGCGCTCATGGTAGCGACTTCTGCTGGCAAGATTCGAAAAAAGTCACCGTCAGAACCGGTAATGGCACCGACCTCATCACAACGGGATCCGGCGATGACACCATTTATGCTGGCGGTGGGCACAACATCATCTCCACCGGCTCTGGAAAGGATCGTATAGTCATCGAGAAAGCCTCGCAGTCGACTCTAGGCGAGAGCGATGACAACATGACCGTGATCTACGATTTTGATCCTTTGCGATTTGATCGGATCGAATTGCCCTTCCTCAAGCGTACTGATTGTGCCGATCTCGCTTTGCTGAGGGACATCCAATCAGCTATCAATACCGTGAGTGCAGCCGCGAGCCTTCATCAGGCCCATGGCAAGGCCGTTGAATTAACAGACAAAGATGGTTGGGGCTGGTTCGCCTTCAATGGCAACTCCTACATTTTCGCGGACAATAGCGAGCACACCTTGATCAAAATAGTGGGGCTCCATGACCTGGAGCTCCAGAACCTGGGGTCCGGAGATCGCAGAGATCATTGGCCTATCATTATATGACATAGCCACCACAAAAATCCCAACAGACTTGCCCTCCCACACCCCATGGCAATTGGGCTTTGCTCCAACTCATTGTCGCTCGACCCTCACAATCTATAGTATATGATCATTCTTGAAATGCGGCAGGCCTCCAGGAAGCGCCGGGCATGCCCTCATCGCGTCGCTCATTTCCGATATCACGAATGCCCAGCACAGCTCGCGCGACACGCGGCATTTAAGAGGCGCCAAAATAAACCCATAGATCGCCCCAAATTTGCCAGACGGCAGATTAATCATTCAGAATAACCGCAATTTAAATAAACATAATACCAAATATTACGGTATAATATTAAATCTAGAAAGGAAATATATTTATATTCACGTAGATTAATTTTATGTTCTTTTGGGACCCCAGAATGATTGTTGTTTACGGGATGGCAAATGGCGGCGCCTTTGAGCTCCGTCTGGGCGGTGGCCACGCCGCGGTTGCACTGACAGGGCTCGGCCACGATTCAACTTATATTTCGTGGATACGCAAAGGGCGGTCACCGGTCTTCGATGCCTTTAAGAAAGGACCATTTGGCGACCCCGTCTATCGGGTGTGCATACCTTCCGACGAAGACTTGAAATACAATATAGGAATTAGTGAGCGCGCCACATATGACTGGATATACAAGGAATTCGCTGGCGAAGGAATGCGTCGATACAGAGAATCTCCACATCTCCACCGGGTGGACTCGCTGCCATTCGGCCCTTTATACTATGATTTCAATTGCGTCGATATCGTCAAGAAATCGCTCGTGGTCAGCCACGCATATGACTATGCTAAACCTGTTCTTCCGACATTCACCGTCGCTGGAATTTGCAGCGATGCCGCACGGATACGTAGGGCCGTACTGCAGCGGATTGATGCAGCCGGCTTGCCGCACCCTCCCGAAACCGCGTCTCGATTAAAGAATGCATTCTTTTCCGAGGACATAAGGAGAGGGCAAAACCTGGAACCCAGCGGTCCGCACTAATCACTCCGAAATGGGCGCGAACACGATGCCGCGTCGTAATTTGAGAAAAATTATCTGCATAAAATGCGATAATGTGGACGCCTCACACGAGGTAACTCTCGCGGAATAAAGTTTTATGAGAATGCTACTTATCTGTTTTACCTAATATTTTTGGATTATATCAATGGCTAGTGTTTCCGTACAGAGCTTCTCTTTCGATGGTTCAGGGTCCGCCAGTATTCAGGCTTCATCGAGTTCCACCAACGGCACAACTGCGACGTCGGTCAGCGCGACCGGTGATTTCGGCTATGTGAATGCCAGCGCATCGGCGGACACCACAAATGGCGGCGCGTCTTCTGTCTTGCAGGTCACTGACGACGATGCTGGCGGCATGGCCGTAACGACCAGCACCCACAGTGAGGGGAATGCCAGCGCGAGCGCCAGCGCAACGGACGGCAGCCATATCATCGTGGATTCCTCCACTGCTACGGTGGCTCCCGCAGCTAACGGCAGCTCTTCGTTTGCCTCCGCGTCGGCGAGCGCGAGCGGCGTGTACGATGAGGAAGGTAACTTCGTCAGCGGGTCGATCTCCACCGACACCCATGTGGAGGGCAACGCCGAGGCAACCGCGACCGCGTCGAATGGTAATGCATACACTTCGGAGACCAAGCGTTCGGAAGCCGGCGCGATCGGTTCCGAAGGCTCCGAGGGCGGCTTCGTCTATCACGTTGCGATGGGCGACCACAATTACAACTATTTTGATTTCAAGACAGGTGAGGAGAATAGCTGGTACTTGGTGGGCGAAAACGCTTCCACACGCGAATTGTATGTCATCGACTATCGTGATGGACAAGACGGCACGGCTATCTATCAGGAGCTGAAGGACTTGGCCCAGGCTTGGAGCTCCCATGGTTCGAGCAGCTGGTTTGTGCCGGAGGGGGCGCATGTCATGTCGTTCGCGGCTCCGCCGTCGGACTCCGGCCTCCCCTTCGCCTGACGGCTCCCGTATCTCCTCGTCTGCGGCGGGGAATATGGCAGGTCAATCAATCTGATCCGCCGACAAGGCATGTAGGGACCGGGTTTTCAATCCGGTCCCTTTCATTACCACCAACACGCTATCAGCTTTACAGGCGCCGCGCGGCCGTCACCGCCGCCCCCGCCTTGGCGACCTTGAGCGCATTGCGAAGCGGGCGGCCGAAATCGGGCGCCTCTATCTCAAACACATCGCCCGCCTCTGCCCTGATTCCATCAGCGAAACTCAAGGTTGCCGTGCCGAAGTAGTGGATATGCAGATCACCCGGCACCCGATGCTCGGGATATTTAAAATGGTGATGCTCAAGATTGGCTAGGCTGTGGGACATGTTGTCCTCCCCCGTCAGGAACGGCTTTTCCCAGAGCACCGCGCCGTTACGACGAATCCGGCTTGTGCCGCGGATATCGGCGGGCGCGGGTCCAAGCCGCAGTTCCGGGCCGAAAGAACTCTGACGAAGCTTGGAATGGGCGAGCAGCAGATAGTTCCGGCGCTCGGTGACATGGTCCGAGAACTCGTTCGCAAGGGCAAAGCCGATACTGAGCGGTGTGCCGTCCTCTCCGATGAGATAGATACCCGCGAGCTCCGGCTCCTCACCGCCGTCCTCGGCGAAGGCCGGAGAGACGAGCGACGCCTCGGGAGCGACAATGAAACGGCCGTTGCCTTTGTAAAACCATTCCGGCTGGGCGCCCGGCTCGCCGCCGGCCGGCTTGCCGCCGTTCAGGCCATCGCGGAACATCTTCATGGAATCCGTGAGTGTCGCCTCTTCGGACTGCGCGCTTTGATGCATCTTGTCCCGGGTATCGGCGCTGCCAAGATGGGTCAGTCCGGTGCCCGTCACATGGCAACGGCTGGGATCGGGATGATCAATCGGGGCCAAGAGGCGCTTTTCCGCGACGACAAGCTCGTAGTCCACCGTCTCGCGCCCAAGATGAGCCTTCACCGTATCAGCGAGTGACGATGCCTTGGCCTCGGCGGCGCGAGCGAGGTCGTAGACACGCTCGATGCCCTCGAGCAGCGTCAGGGTCTTGCCATCGGCTGACGGAACGGCGACTCGCCGCTCCCCATTTGCATTCAGGAACTGCACCAGGCGCAAAGTTGTCATTGCTTCCTCACCTTTGGTCGAAACCGTCAGAATTCTTGCCGACAAGCATTGTCACTTGCCAGGGGCTAGGTCATGCAAGGTCGGGTTGGAAGATGCGTCAGACCCGAGCGCGTCCGTAAGACGCGCGACAGACTTCCGGGAGGACACCCGGCCAGTGGCGGGTTGGGGGACCATCCTGTCGGGCCGGGCGACAGCCAGAGCGTCGCGCTCGGACCTCTCGAGCAACCCCCGCATCGCGGCATGGGCCGCCGCGGCATCGCCGCTCAAGATTGCCTCGACGACCGCGCCATGCATGGGAATGACGTGGCCGAGCTCGTCGGACACCGTCCGCGAGACGCGGAAGGCCAACGTCAGGGAGGCTTCGATCACAGGGGCCAGTGCCGCGAGGAGGTGATTGCCCGAAGCAGCCAATACGGCGCTGTGGAAGGCGAGGTCGGCATCGATTGAATGCGTGGAATGGGTATCAGCCGCAGCAAGGGCGGCCATGGCCGCCTCAAGGGCGGTGAGCTTGGCGGGAATGGCCCGCTCGGCAGCGAGCGCCGCCGCATCAGGCTCAATCATCCGCCGGAGCTCAAAAAGCTCGCGGACAAAATCGGCGCTCAACTGCCCCTCGCTGTGCCACGCAAGCACATCCGCGTCGAACAGATTCCACTGGTCATGAGGGCGAACAACGGTCCCGCGCCGGGGAGAGGATTGGACCAGGCCCTTACCGGCGAGAATCTTGATGGCCTCCCGCAAGGAGGAACGGGACACACCGAGCTCACGCGACAGCGCATCCTCCGGCTGCAAAGCCTGCCCCGGAGACCATTCTCCGCTCACGATCTGTCGCCCGATCGCGAGGGCGACTTCGGTATGCCGATAGCGCGGGGTGCGAGCCGAGACGGCCGATCGCTTGCTCATTTGGCTCCCCCACAATACCCACTAGCCAGCATCAGCGCCGTCCCTTTTGCCGCAAATGTCCGACAAATCGCCACGCAGGTCAACGTGACATGCGTCTTGCGCTGCGTTGAAGGCGACGCAGGCAAGGGTTGCAGCTGCCTACCTACCGGGCACGATGCTTATCCGCTATGCGGAAAGTGCTGAAAATAGCCACAGTTCATCGTGTAAAGCAGTCATCATGTCCGCCACCGATCCAACAACTGTCCCTAGATCCGCCTCCCTCGTCGAGGGGCCCGTCGCCAAAGGCGCGACGGTCGCGGGCATCGGACTGATGTTGCTCGGCATTTTCTCATATTCGCTGAACGACGTCATGGGCAAGTGGCTGGTGGCCACCTACACCGTGCCGCAGGTCATGCTAATCCGCGGCCTGGCCGCGTTCTTGCTGCTTCTACCGTTCCTTTGGCGCGAGGGCTTGTCAGGCATCCGGGGGGTGCAGCGCCCCCGCTTGCAAATCCTGCGTGGCATCGCCGTCATCTTTGATGTCGCTTGTTTCTATTGGGCGGTCGCCTATCTGCCTCTCGCCAGCGTCATGACCTACTATCTTGCCGCGCCGATCTATGTCACGGCCCTCTCGGCCCTGCTGCTCGGCGAGAAGGTTGGCTGGAAACGCTGGCTCGCCGTGGCTTTCGGCTTTTGCGGTGTCGTCATTGCCCTCAATCCGACAGCCGGGACCTTCGGGTTCCCGGATTTCGTCGCGTTCTGCGGCAGCATGGGCTTCGCATTCCTGATGATCACGACCCGCCAGCTTCGCGGGACATCCGAGACGCTGCTGGTCTCCGTCCAGATCGTCGCGCCACTTCTCATTGGCGCCATATTGGCACCGATCGGCTGGGTCACACCGACGGCGATCGACTTCGGGCTGCTGGGTTTGCTCGGCATCGTCTCGATGATTGCGAGCCTATGCGTCAACCGAGCGCTGAAACTGGCGCCAGCTTCGGTTGTGGTGCCGTACCAATATACCTTCATCATCTGGGCCATCGTGTTCGGCTACGTGTTCTTCGACGACATGCCGACACCGCATATGCTCGTCGGCGCGGCGATCATCGTTGGAGCCGGCCTGTTCATCTTCTTGCGGGAGCAAGCGCTGGCCCGAGAGCCGGTCAATCCGGATCGGGTCTGAGGCAGGCGGCGCGGCGTCGGACGTTGACAAAAGCCTCGCCCGGCGGCCGCCGCGCGGCCAGCCTCGAGCGCATAACCTGAATTGCCCTCCGCTAGAACATGCGCCCTTCCTTCACGATGAGGCTGAGGCGTTCCATGCGGTTCCGCCGCAGGAATTCGCTTGTCTGTTCACGCCGTCCGGGGGGCACATAGATTGCCCGGATGCAATCGATGGTGATTGCACCTTTGCTGATCGGATGATCCAATCCATAAGGATGCAATACATCATCGCCCTTCAAATAAATACCATATATTATCGGATAAATATGGCCGTTCGATCCGAAGTTTGAGTATATCATCGAAATTTGATAATTTTGTGAATAGCTTATACTAACCCCAGAGGACACCTGTTGTATTTCTTGGCGATGGACTGGGATTTTATCGTGAACCCATCGGCTATCGACCTTGCTCCATGCGATACGCGCGACGACGCTAAAAGGACCGTCCGACTCATAAAGTCCTTCCAACGTGTATCCACGCTCCCCCGAAGCCAAGCCGGACCCGTGAAACCACGGCGTTCTCTCGATGAGGTCCATCGGCAGCAAGGCGCGAAATTTCGCGACACCCTTCAGGCTTTCGCTATTCGAGCCATGCACATAGAGAACGTGATCGTCTATGAATTGCGATTCGACCGAACGAATATGGCCGACGTCGAGACCAAGGCTCGGCCTTTTCAACATCGCAGCACCCTGATTCAATTTTCATTGCAAAAATACTATTATGGATATCTGATCCGGCAATACTATCAGAGTATGCATCCATTATAATTAAAAAAAATATACTGACGATATATTTCAATATCGAGCATCGCCGAGCATTGTGTCGCCAACTTCCGCCTGCCGCAATCGCACAACGATGCCCGCTTTTTTTTGGGCGACAGGCAATGGCGGCACCGGGACAGGCCCTTACAAGTGTCCCCCCAGCTCATCCTCGATATGGATGCGGATGATCTCGTCGAACGAAGCCTCGGCCGTGAAACCGAGCGCCTCCGCACGGCGTGCTTCAAAGGCTGTCGGCCATCCGCCGACCATCTTGCGGATCAGGGGATCGGGCTCTCGGCGGATCAAGCTGACAGCCCTGTCGCCGGCGATACGGCGCAGCGCCTCGATCTGTTCGCCGACGGATGCGGCAAGACCCGGCATGGTGACGTTGCGACGCCAGCCGAGCGCGGCGAGATCCATGGTGGCGGCGTGGATGAGGAAGCCGACGGCCGAGCGAGGGCTCGCGTGCCAGTGGACAACATCCTCCGAGACCGGAAGCACCGCCTCCTGGCCGGCCAGCGGCTCACGCAGGATATTGGAGAAAAAGCCCGACGCCGCCTTGTTCGGCTTGCCAGGGCGAATGCAGATGGTCGGCAGGCGGATGCCTATGCCGTCGAAAAAGCCGCGCCTGGAGTAGTCGGCGAGCAGGAGTTCCCCGATGGCCTTCTGGGCGCCATAGCTCGTCAACGGCGCGGTCAGGAAGTCGTCGGGAATGACATCCGGGAATGGCGCGCCGAACACCGCGATCGACGAGGTGAAGACCACGCGCGGGAAGTAGGACCCGTCGCGGGTTTCCAGGCGGAGGGCGTCGAACAGGGCGCGCGTTCCGTCGAGGTTGGTGCGGTATCCCTTATCGAAATCAAGCTCCGCCTCCCCCGAAACGATCGCGGCGAGGTGGAAGACGACATCTGGCCTCAGCGCGATCAGCGCCTCGGCCTCGCCCGGGACCGCGACGTCGATAGCCTTGACAACGCTTTCGCCGGAAAAGCCGACGGGAATTTCGGGCTCCACGACATCCACGAGTGTGAGGCTGTCGATGGGCTTGTTGCCGAGATGCCCGTCAGCCACCAGCCGTGCGGTCAATTTGCGCCCCACCATGCCGGCCGCGCCTAGAATGAGAATTCGCATAGAGACATCATCCCCGAAAACACCGCTAGGCTCGCCTGACGACCGCCGATAAGCCCCGCAATATATACGCAAGCCATGGTTGCCCGGCGCTCGCCCCAAGGCAACCGTGGGGAGCTGGCGCGGAGACGCTGTCCCCTAGAAACCCATCGTGAAGAGTTACCGTGGCCGTTGCAGCCTGACGATCGCCAGATCGAGCGCGGAGAGAAAACTGGAGCGATCTCGCGCCGAGAATGGCCTCGGCCCGCTGGTAACGGCGCCCGCCGCCCTGAGATCGGTCATGAGATCACGCGTGGCCAGCGCCATGCCGATGGACGCCTCCGTGAAGGCGCGTCCCGTGGGCGTGATCACCGCCGCCCCGGACTTCACGCAGCGGCTGGCCAGCGGCACATCGGCCGTCACCACGACGCTCCGCGGCCCGGCGCGTTCCGCGATCCAGTCGTCAGCGACATCGAGCCCCGCCCCGACAATCACCCTTTCGATCCAGGGCTCCCGGGGGACGGCAATGAAGCTGTTTGCAACGACGACCACACCGACGCCGCGTCGCTGCGCGACCTTGTACACTTCGTCCTTGACCGGACACGCGTCCGCGTCGACATAGACGATGATAGGGGAAGGAGCATCCATAGTCCGGGATAAGCAACCACGCGCGGGGTGACGTCAACCCCCGCAAGCGCTCCGCCATCGGTCGGTTGCGGACTTCACTCACCGACGCCAACACGAACACATGAAAGAGGCGGCTTGATCAACAAGGTGACAGGTCGCTAAGAGGATGTCACGGTGACAGGCCCTCTCCTCCCCTGAAAACTATCGCGCGGTAAACGTCGGTTTCCGAAATTCCGGCTCCTGTCATGGCGCGCATCGAGCCTGCGGTCCGGGAAGTCGCTGAGGTTCCTGTCAGGGCGGCCGAACAACCCGCACCGCCACCGGAAGCAGATGATGAAAAGACCGAAGCAGCAGCGCCGTTGGTCCCGAGACTCAACGATTTCCGCCGCACATCGCGAGGCAGAGCCTCCTGACGGTGGAGGAGGCACAAGCGACCGTTTTTCAGGTCCAGCTTCTCGAGGAAGGACCGCTGACCGCGTAGGTGACATCCAGATCACCCTGCTGGACGCAGACCATGTCCAGCAAACGGCTAACCCCTCCCACGATAGCCCAACCCTCACTCTGGTTAGCTTTTCCGTGGAAGGCGCGCTCTAAAACAGGTTGGCGCGGGGGGCGAGATCGCCTCCCCGCGCCTTGCGCCATATCAGCGCCCTTGGGTTTGCCCCTTTGTCGAATAAGCCCGCATCATCAAGGAGAAACTAGGCCTCGACAAATGACAATGAGACACCAGATCACCTCCTTTCAATAGTTGACGACAGTGATAGTAGGACGTGAGTCTCGCGTTTGCACAAGTGTTTTGTGCATGAAATCCCACGAATAGTCTTTTGGTGGATTCTCAAGTCTTTTCTGCTTGATAAGCCTTGCTTTTTCCGCCGATGGAGCGGCGGAGCCCGTCCAGAGCCTGGGCGCCCGAGACCTGCGGGTGAGGCAACCGTGCGATGCGCCAGCCCCTCTGGCATCCGTCTGGGCGCATGCTATTGAGGTATCAAGCAACAGATAAGAGACGTTCGAAGTGTCGACGCTTTCAGCGCCTACCGAGAAGCCCCTCCCCGAAGCGTCACCTCGGACAGATACCGCGTCTCCCCACTTGTCAGCCCCCGTGAAGGACACGTCCCTTCGCGGCATCCTCATGTTCTCGCTTGCCCTGATATTGTTCTCTATCGGCGACGGAACATCGAAATATCTCACGGAGACCCTGCCGCCCTTCCAGATCTCATGGATGCGCTTTGGCGTCTTCGCCGCGATCGTGCTGCTGATAGCGGCGCTACGCCGTGACTGGTCAGCCTTTCGTTCCCGCTGCCCCCATATCCAGTTGGTCCGTGGGATAGGCATCGCCGGTTCAACGGTGCTCTTCGTGACGGCCATGAGCTTCCTGCCAATCGCCGAGGCGACGTCGATTTCCTTCGTCTCGCCGTTGCTCGTCACGGCGCTTGCCATTCCAATCCTTGGAGAAAAGGTCGGCTGGCGCCGCTGGGCGGCGATCATCGTCGGCTTCATTGGCGTCGTCATCGTCGTCCGGCCGGGATCCGGCCATCTCGGCTTGGCGGCGCTCCTTCCGCTCAGCAGCGCGACCTGCTGGGCAATTGCCCTCATCGCGACGCGCATGACCAGTGGCCGCGACGGCGCGCTCACCGCGTTGATCTACGCCTCTTGCCTGGGCTTCGCGCTGACGACGCTGCTCCTGCCCTTTGGCTGGGTGCAGCCGTCACTGATTGAACTTCTCTGGGTGGGCGTTATCGGTGTCTCCACCGTATGCGCGCAATTCCTGGTGATCGCCGCCTTCCATGCCGCGCGCGTCTCGACGCTCGCGCCCATCGCCTACACGCAACTCCTCTGGTCCGGGCTTATCGGCTATTTTGTCTTCCATCAGATGCCCGACCAATGGGCGATCCTCGGCGCTGTCGTCATCATGCTCAGTGGGCTCTACACGGCAAGTCGAGAACGCCGACGGTACGCGGTCTGAAAGCAACAGGCATTAACCATCAACCACAACAGGCCGAATTTGAGGCTATTTTTGGTTGACCCCCCGTTCTTAACCCATAATTAAGGATGTATCCTTTAATAACTTACGGGGTAGCAATGCGGATTGCACTGACTGCGGCCTTTCTGGCCCTTGCCGTGGCGGGCTGCCAATCGGCCCAGGACTCGATGGTGGACGCGGAATTCACCTGCGAAGAGGCCGGCCTGCGTCCAGGTACGCGTGCCTTCGAGCGCTGCGCCAATGTCAACTACAGCCGCAATCGGCAGCAGTCCCAAGACGCTGCCAACGCAGTCGCGCTGGGTGCGGCTGCTGGTGTCATCGGCGGCGCCGTGATTGGCGCCGCCTCCACGCCCCGCTACTATCCCTACTACCGTCGCTGCAACCGTTGGGGCTGCTGGTAGGCCCGGCAGCCCGTCACGGGACACTGTCTATCGCTACGCACACCACGGAGCCCCGGCACAGCCGGGGCTTTTTCTTGCGCCAAGCTTGATGAGTGCCGGGATCTCGTCCCGCGCGGAATAGGGAACTCGCCGGCAGGCGACTTTGTCAGCCCTTCACGCGACCACATAGGTATCAGCGGCGACCTACCGCCCCGCGATGATCGACGAGATCAGGCCGGTTGCGGTGGCGATCAGCAGATAATTGTTGTCGACCCGGACCCAGTTGTAGCCGCGCGGCGGAGGACGTAGGTGATAGCGGCCATAGTCACGCACGACATGCCCGCGGTAAGCCGGCGGAAGACGGTTTCCTTTTTTCCAGCGTGGCGGCTGGTGCCGTTGGACGTGAGGCTGAGGCGAATGCGGGCGGTGGGCGCGCGGCTGTTGAGCGTGGTGGCGCGGCGCACCATAAGCCGGCTTGCCGCCATGGTCAGGCCCGCGTTGGTAACCAGGGGCCTGCGCAAAAGCACTGGTCGAGACGAAGCATATCGCGACGGCAGCAGCGAAAAGTCGTTTCATGACGCACTCCTTAATCAAGGAGAAAACTTTTAGCATTCGATCAATGAACAAGTTCTGAATGATCATTAATTTTCTGTAATAAACCACAGATCGTGCATGATGCCGATCTCCAGAATTTCAAAGTCAGGACGATCGACGATCAATTACTATTGATAAGCATAATTTTGATTTATACAAATAAAGAACCACGCAGTGGCATGGCCTTTGTTGATAGATGGCACCCGGGCGCTTTAGGTCGCGCCGGCAAGACAAATCAATATCAGCGATGTACTTTTGGTATATCGCTGTGGAGAATAGACAAAATCGTCACAGTGGTATTGCTTATCCCCAGCAACACAGGCGCCATCCACGCGCATCAATCCTGAGAATCACAAATATTATTGGATCCATTGGACAATTTTTGCCGTACTAGTTTTTTAAATAAATTCAAATACTTAAACACGTATTCTATCTTCGGGCCTGTGCTATCCGTCTGGCTTGGCGCTCAGGCAAATACCATGTGTCGGACGGCATCAGTTCTATTTGAAACAATACCGCTGATCCGATCCGCGCGTCACCGCGCATTGCGGATTTCTCAGCGTCATCAAAAGCCCGGATTAGCGAATTTCGTTGATCGAAACGGAATCATCCCTATGCTCATCCGCGCCACAACACCCTGGCGCGGAGATCCTGAGCATCAGCCCGGCAAGGGAATATGCTCGGCACGATCGCCCGTCGGAAGGTCGAACAAGCCCTGGCCCCAGTTTTCGGCGCGCCACTGGGCCTTGGCCTCCTCGATTTTCTCCCGCGAGGACGCGACAAAGTTCCACCAGATATAGCGCGGGCCATTCAGTGTCGCGCCGCCCAGGATCATGAGCCGCGCGCCCATCTCGCCCGCTGCCACGGTAATCGGATCCCCGGGGCGAAACACCATCATCCGCCCGGCCTCGAACATCTGTCCGGCTATGGAGATCGCCCCCTGGACGTTGCCCGCGCCGAAGCGGCAGATGGTCGGGCCGTTCATCTTCTTCGATCAGGCTGGGCCGGCTGAGTTCCTCACGGGGCAAGGCATTGATGTGCGCCCGCATCCCCATATCGGGCTTGGCACGGTGACCTATCTCTATCGCGGAGATTTCCACCATCGTGACAGTCTCGGCACCGATCAGATCATCCATCCAGGCGCGCTGAACTGGATGGTCGCGGGCAGGGGCGTCACGCATTCGGAGCGTACATCAGCCGAGGGCCGAAGCGGGCCGCACAGCCTTTTCGGGATCCAGACGTGGGTGGCGTTGCCCGACACGCATGAGGCCATGCTCCCCATGTTCGAGCACCACGGCAAGGATGCCCTGCCAACGCTCGAAAGCGATGGCGTCGCGCTCAGGCTGATCCTCGGGACGGCCTATGGCGAAAAGGCCCCCGCGACGCTGTTCTCCGAGACGTTCTACGCGGATGTGGCGTTGGAGCCCGGCGCGCGTTTCCCGATGCCGGACGAGCACGAGGACAGGGGCATCTACATCGCCCGGCGTACCTCGAAACCCCCGAGATCGCGGGCGCGCGGGATGATCAGTGTCTCGATGGCATCGACGCCAATGGCGTCCGGGCAGCCAGGCACGAGCGCGGGATTCCAGCTCATGGCATCCTCCAATGGATCTCTAAGCCGGATGATACAGCGCCTGACGCCAAAATGCCGATCGTTCTGGTTGGCTTACACGGGAGAGTGAAATAGAGCGAACGATCTCACTCCACGCGCGATGGCCGTGAGACCGCGGAGCCACCACAGCTGTCGATTTTGCGCCGCTTCGCGCGCTGACATTTGATGTTGCGCGCTACAGATAAAAGTGGCGGGCTGAACCCGGCGCGAACCTGCCCTAGGTTCAACGAACCTTCAAGAACACCGCAAATAATACGTTAAGTCATTGAAATCATTGGTGGGCCCGGCAGGACTCGAACCTGCAACCAGACCGTTATGAGCGGTGACGGTGCGGGTTTTTCGCGTTTAAAATCATATACTTACGTGATCGTCTGTTCGCCAATGTTCGGCTTTGTTCACGGTGTTTCGTTGGAGATCCATTGGAGATTGATTGCTGAACGCGCAGTGGTGAGTGTTCTCGTTTTGTTCGCAATGTGACTCTCCGCACAGACCGAGCGCCCTGGCTCCATGAGACTGCGCCGAGAGGCGGCCATGGGGCCGCGAAACCCGGTGTAGAAATGGTCGACCTCCCGCCCGTGAGACTTGGCGAGCTACGAAAGGCGAGCGTCCCCCTTTCCGTCAGCTGCCCCCTGTGCAGCCACTGCGCTAGTGTCGACCCGACCAGAGTGCCCGGCCCTGACAGTCTCGATATCAAGGAGCTAACGAGCCGCTTTCGCTGCCAGAAGTGCCTGCGCCGCGGCGGGATGAGCGTCAGCGCCGAGTCCAAGCCGTGGGTCTGGCATCTGCGCCGAACGCGGCAGTTTTTCCGCATTCCCGCTATGGCCCGGATGACCCGCGACGAGGGCGAGGATGACTAGGCGGAAGGGTGAACTGTCAGCGAGCACGATCGACCGGCAATGGCCTCATCAGGTGGCCCTGCATCATCTCGTGACGCGTCGTCGCTACAATGAGATTGAAGCCTTCCGCGAAGGCAAAAATTGCCCACCGCGCGGCCATTCCGTCTGCTATCAAGGCGAATGGTACAATGTCTTCTGTTTCGCAGATGAGGCCCATGCTCTTGTGTTCGCGCACAGGTTCGAGGGCGAGATTTGCGACCCTCGCGAACGTGGCCGGGGGCGCGCCTGGGCGCAGTGGAAGAAGGGAACGGCAAAACCAAAGCGGCGAGGCTGATGTGTGCAATCTCTACTCCGTCACCAAAGGCCAGCAGGCGATCCGCGAGCTGGCGAAGGCGTTCGAGGATTACACGGGCAACCTGCAGCGCATGCCAGGCGTCTTCCCCGACTATTCCGCGCCGATCGTCCGCAACGGGCCGAACGGGCGGGCTCTGGCTCTGGCACGATGGGGAATGCCGTCCTCACAGTTCGCACTCATGCAGGCCGCGAAGAAGCGCGCCGAGAAGCTTGAGGCCAAGGGCCAGATGGTCGACTTCAAGGAGCTCTTGAAGATGGAGCCGGACAGCGGAACGACCAACGTCCGCAACACGGACAGCAAGCACTGGCAGCGCTGGCTCGGGCCGGACAACCGGTGCCTCGTGCCGTTCACCTCATTCAGCGAGTTCAACAAGGCGGCCGGCGGCGACATCTGGTTCGCCTTCGATGAGAGCAGGCCGCTCGCCTTCTTCGCCGGGATTTGGACGGAACGCTGGCCAAGCGTGCGCAAGGTCAAGACCGGGCTCGAGGTCGCCGACCTCTACGCCTTCCTGACCACGGACCCGAACGCCGAAGTGGGCGCAATCCATCCCAAGGCGATGCCCGTCATCCTCACCACCGAGGAGGATCGGGATATCTGGATGCGAGCGCCCTGGAGCGAGGCCAGGGCCCTACAGCGCCCGTTGCCGGATGGCTCATTGCAGATCGTGGCGAGAGGCGTCAAGAACGACGACGAGGGCCCAATTTAGACGGCCCGCCGCACGCTCATCTGCTGTTCAAAGTGAACCACCATTGCCGCAAGGCGCGACTGATCCATGCGATGAGTGGCCTGCTCCTTCTCCTCGCGTTGAATGGCCAGATCGACCTTCTTCTGATCACAACCCCTTTGCCGCAGAGTTTCGCGCAACTCGATCAGCCGAGCGATCCGCATTTCGCTATTGCGAATCGCGCGATCGGCCCATTTCAACTGCCAGCGGACTGTCTCTAGATCCATGCCATCCCCCGATCGCAAGGCTCGCCCCACATCAGAGAATAATGCAAAACCCTTCTAAGGCAAAGCTTGCGATGCTGAGAGCGCTTACAGTCTCAGCAGGTGCAACTATCTGCCCACCACGCCTCCAGCCGCTCGTGCAGTTCGAATGTCATCGCGATCTCCGCGTGCACATGCTCGCCATCATGCCCGATGATTAAGAGGGACTCGACAAGCGCCACTAAGAGTGACTCGCAATCCTCCGTTTGCGCGCCGCGTGCCGCGCATTCCTTCCCCTGTGCCATTTTAAAGAACCGCCCCCGCAAAGAGCCCGACCCTGGTGGGCCAGGCAACCGCAGGTTGGAAGACCGCGGCATTGGACCACGGCAGAGCGCAAGGCTCTCCCGCGGCGCCTGACCCATAGGTCGGCGCCGGTCCAATGTCGGTCGGGCTTCCAAACCCGACTTGCACCTTTTTCGCGCAAGCCGGCTGAATATGTATCAAAAGTTAATGAACTCAAAGCGGTATTTGGTTCACTGTAGTTACATTTTGTCGCGGGGTGAAACTAATAGCTGTTTGGCGTGTCGAGCCGGACGATTTCTTTTGCTAAGTTTTAGCTTTTCTCTGCTAGCGCGCTGTTCTTGGCGCGTATCGAGATACCGCGCTTATACTTTCTGCGTGTCATCTTGACCTTTACTGCGGAGACAGCGCCACCTCCCCCGCGATAGCGAAGTAGGTGGCGCCATCGACGTAGGTGTCCGGTTTGGGTTGGCCAGTTACGAGCCGGGCAACCTTTGTCAGCACCATGTCGAGCGCCTCTTGCTCGGCCGGCCCAATCTCACGCGCCGCGTAACGCCGGATCAAACGCTTGAGCTCGCCGGCGCATGCCAGGTTCACGGCGGGTGGACCGTATTCCTCATCCCGCGAGCCGCAGGTCAGTGAGATCCCCTGGCGCAGTAGCGCGGCCCTCATTGGTTCGGTCATGCATGCTCCGGATGAAGAAAGACGATAGGCTTGCGGTGTTTCCGCGCGATGTCGATCTCGGCGCGGACGCCCGCGCTCTCTGCCCAGCCCGGCATTAGCACGACCACGACAGCTGCCGCGGCATCCAGAAGCGGCCGGTCCTGATAGGCCCAAAGATCCGGATCCATCTTATCCAGGCTGCCGGCCTCAGAAACGGCGTGGCTATGTGCAATGGGCGACAGCACGCGGAAGCCACGCGCCATGAGGCGCGCGGCAATCCGGCTTGCTTCAGTCGCGGCGGCCTCTAGGCCGGCCGCATACTTGCTGTAGGGTGTGGCGAGATAGATGAAGCCCGGCACGTGGCGAAGGTCTTCCAGCGCCAGGCCGGCGCCTTGGCATGCGTTGCACATCATGCCGCCTCCCGCCAAGATACCCAGTCCGCCGGCGTAGCCTTCCGCTCCTCGACCTTCACCGCCCATCGACTGGTAATGCCACGCGTCGGATGGACGAACCAAAGCGGCTGTGAGGGTTCGCTTGGCGGCGCCCTAAGCGCGTTCTTCGCATACTCGTCAAACCCCTTGAGGGTGTTGGCGACGATCGCACGCGGCAACCAAAGCTCCTGGTGCCAATGGCCCATGAGCAGGATGTCATAGTCATTGCCGAGGGACGTCGCCTGGCCTCTGGTCTTCACCTCGCCACGCATAATCGGCCCGATCGAACCGATGATCCCGTCGCCACCCTTCACGCCCAGCATGTCGCCATGCATGGCCAGATACCGCTGGCCATAGACCCGATAGTGCACCTCGTTGGAGGCGCGGATGTCAATCTGCACTCGCGGGTCATCCGCGAAGTGCCTTTGCAGGAGCTGATAAATCAGCCAATCAAAGTTTTTGTAGACGTAGCGCTTGAATTCCGGCTTCGGCGTGCCCCTGCCGTGGTTGCCCGCCGTGCAGGGCACGTAGACCTTGCCGAAGATCGCGGCCATGCGCTCCAGACCAGCAATGAGCAGATCGCGGCAGCGAAGGGCGGCCGGGATGACTTCCTCGTCATCGGTCTTTGCCAGTTCCGGGTGAAGCCCGCCCGACACAAAGTCGCCGAGCAGATTGACCACGATACCAGGATAGCTTTTCGGCCCGTGGTTGGCGCAGATGTCGATCGTGGCATCTAGAAGGCGCCGGACCCGTCGCTCGGCGATCTCAATGTTGTAGGCGTTGCAGCCGCCGACTTCATCGCGGCTTACGACCTCGCCCATGTGCCAGTCGGACCAGATCGTCACGGGCACTTCGGGCGTCTTTGTGGCTGATGCTGCCGGAATCCGCGTCAACCAATCAGGCGGGCTTTCAGGCGCAGCGCCCATAACACCCAGCGCATCAAGCACGACCTCATCGGCGAGATGGCCTCGCTGTGCCTCGCGCAGCTTGGCGCGGAGGTCATTCACCTCGTCCTGCAAGCGGACGATCTTTCGATCGGCCACCACGAGCTCGGCAGGCGTGGCCGGTTGCGGGGCAGGCTTGGGGGCGGCGCCTCCAGCCCCTCCCCGCAGTCGGTTCTGTAATGTGGAGCGAGCGATGCCAAGAGCGGCTGCTGCCTTCACCTGCGAGCCATGGGCGGCCAAAGCCTCGGCCGCCTCTCTTGCTTGTTCATCCGTGACGGGTGCCTGCATCAGATGTCCCTCGCCATCAGCATGCAGGCAACGGACGCTGGCACGACATAGCCGAGTCGAGCAATGGATCCCGAGATGCCGGTCTGCACGAGCATCACCCCGACATTGACACCAATCACGTTGCCCTTCGCGTCAAAGGTCGGCCCACCGCTGACACCTGGAATGATCGTAGCGTCGGCCACGAACACCCGCTTCCACGGGCCATACTCACGCGCCTCGCCACCGACCCGGCCGTAGGTCTTGATGAACTTCAGGTCGTTCGGATTGCCGGCGATCGTGATGTCTTCGCCGGGTATGGCCTCGCGGCAGGAGAGCGGCGCAACCTTCGCCTGGACATTGGCCCTCATAAGCGCCACGTCATACGCCTTATTCGACCAGAGCACGGTGCCCTTAATGGTGACGTTGGCATCGGTCGTGACATCCATGGTGGTTTCGTCACGCACGACATGCGCGGCCGTGAGAATGTAACCCTCCCCGATGTGCACGCCGGACCCGTGGCCGCGCGCGTCGCCGAGATAAACGACCGATCCGGCCTTGGGCGTAGGGGCCGGGGCCTGCGCCGACACCAGGAAAAGCACGAGCACGGCAGCGCACGCGGCGCCAAAAATCTGAGCCGCGAGATATAGGGGCTTGCGCATATGGCCCTCCGTTACTGTCGGGATGCGAGCTTGTCGAAGGCTTGGTCGAGGCGGTCGCCAATGCGGTTGATCGCGGCGACAAGCCTGTCCTCGACCTGCTGAATCACGCTGTTGGTGGTGTAGTTCTTCGCGACTTCGACCTGAAATTCGGTCAGCGCCCGGCGAGTTGCGGTCACCTGCTCCCGAATGGCGTCGATCTCGTGCGCCGCGTCCTGTTGCACCGCTCGGATCTGGTTGTGCTGATGGCGCAGCGCAGCAGCGATCGCGCCAACAACGGCCACGCAAGCCGAGACGGCCCCGAATAGGAAAGAAAATTCCATCATGAAGCTTTCGGGGACAGGCGTGAATCCCTGTCCCGGTAGAAGTCGCGCAGAGCGGCCTTGCCCTCCCCGCACTCGACAAGGTTGGCGCGGTCCTGTCCCCAAAGGCGCTCGACTTCATGCTGTGCGAGCCTACGCTTGGGCAAAGGGACGGTATCGGCGCAGTCCTTCTCCAGTTCAGCGGGAGGAGGACTTAGAACCGGCGGCTGGGCGACGAATTTTGTCGAGCCGCATGCTGCTGTCAGCGCCAACACCGCAAGCATCGCGCAGAGGATCTTGATCTGCCGCATCGGCGATTTCCTTCAGGAGGGATTGGAGTCGGTCGCGGCTCTTGGTGAGGCGCTCGACCTGTTCGCGGGCCACGGCTTGGGCCGCCTCATTGGCGATCCACTGGCGCTCGCGTTCCGCGGCGGTGGCGCGCTCAACGGCAAGTGTCACCTCCGCCTTGCCCACCGAGCGGCCAGAGCGATATTGCCAGGCGCCGTAGCCCCAGAACGCGGCGGGCACGGTGGCGGCCAGAGCAAGCGCCACATAGATCACTGCCGGGCTCACGCCCAGCAGTGCGGCTATCCATTTCATTCGACGTGCCTCCAAGACTTTCGGCGCCGGATATCACTGACTGTCGTGAAGTGGAGTCCGAGTTCGGCGGCGATCGTTTTCAAGGGCCTTTGGTCCAGCCGGATCCGCCGAACCGCCTCTTCGTCGACGAGTGCGTTGCCGTTTGCGCCGCCACGTTGAGGCGCGGGTCGATGGCGCCCCTTGGCCTTCATGTCGCTGGAGTTGTCTTGAGCGGTGCCGCAGAACAAGTGTGCCGGGTTCCAGCAAGCGCGGACATCGCAAGAATGGCAAACAAACTCCCCGGTGGGGATTGAGCCATGAAGTAGTTCGTAGGATAGCCTATGCACCCTACGCGCTCGACGGTCGACGTTGAGCTCTCCATACCCATTATGGGTCTTGGATCCGGTCCACAGCCAGCATCCACTTTGCTCATCGATTTTTGTGAATGACATAAGTCGATGGAGAAGTTTGACTTCCCGATCGAAGGCCGCCTCAGATTTTGAACTTAGACCATCGCCCCCGTGGCCCGTCGTCGTCGACTTCTCCGCGCTCGGCCATGAGGCGGCGTTTCCCGTTGTCATCGAATACTGCTCCAAAAACGTACGAGCCGATGATGGCGACGGCCGCGCCGATCAGGCCCACGGCGACCTGACCAAACAGAGCGCTGTCTGTGCCCACAAAGACGATGTAGGCGAGCATGATGGCGATGTAGCCAAGCGCGCCGAACACGACGCGCCGCCGGATTTTCCAGTTGTCCTTGGAGACGCGGGCGACGTCATCAGCCATTGCCGAACGCCGCCAGGAAATCCCGATGATACCCGGCGATCAACTGAGCCTTGTCAGTGCCATTGATGATTCGACGCGCGTTTGCGGGATCGTCCTTGGTTCGGCTGAAGTAATCGGCGAGCCGCTTGCCGGTGAACCAGCCGTCTCGCATACCGGCAAACATAATGGCAGTGGCGAAGTCCGGCCGCATGGCCGCGTCGGGATCCGCAACAAGGTCGTGCTGGACGACGTCGGACGCGCGGGCGTAGTTGCGACGGCCGGTCAGTTGGACATAGCCGCGCCCATGAAAGAGCGCGCCATCCCCCGGTCGGGTGTTGCCGAGCTCCGTCGCTACACGGGGTCGCTCGCCACGGATGTCGTACATGCGCGTGAAATAAGCCGCCCCTCCCCTCTCTCGGATCGGCTGCATGGTCGCTGCGGTTTCGTGGTAGGTCGTGGCCAGCATGTAGGCCAGCCATCGCCGGTCGTCGCTGATAGCCAGCGCAGCCCAAGCGTCGAGGATCGTTTCCATCCCGTCGACCTGGCTTTGCACGAGCGCACCGCCAAACGGCCGTTTTCGCACGGCGCTGTAGAATGCGGCGCGGCTCATTGGTCGCGCTCAATGGTTTGCTTGGTGGCGTGGGTGATGGCGCCCCAGTCCGAAGACGCGGACGCGCACGCGCTCAGCGCGGCGGCGAGAGCCACCACGAGAAGGAGGGATTTCATTGATGTCTCCGAACGTTTATCCGCCTTGCGACGCGAGCTTGGCCGTGATTGGCTAGAAATGCCTGCTTACCTCCAGGCCGAAGCCTCCGGCCGAGATTGCCCCCAGCGAAGCGGCCGGGGGCGGCTTGCTAGCCGAGACGAGCTATGTTCCGATGGCAGACCTCAACACCGCTCCCCCGGCGATGAGGTAGCGCCCCCGGCCGCGACATGCCCTCCCCGGCAGAGCTGCGGCTGGGGGCGGGCCAATTCCCGTCAATCCGGTATCGGCGAAAACAGCATGTCCGAATCCAGGATCATGCGAGGGACAGCCTCAAGCACGGGGAGAAAGCGCGCGAATGCGGGATCGTTCATCACGTTGGCGTTCGCCGCATACTTCCCCTGCACTTCCACAGGCGCGTAGGGGTTGTTGATCAGGCGAGGATCGAGGAAGGTCAGCGGGTCATTCAATTCAACCACTGCATCGCGCTGCACGTCATCGAAAACACAGAACGTTCGGACTGTATCGGTCATAGGGCGTTGATCCCGGCTTTGTAGGTTTGCAGCATTTGGCGAAAGGCCAGCTCTTTGCCGGGTATGGCGGCGCCGAGGGCGGCAAAGCGCAGCGTCCGGCTGCTGAAGCTGGAGGGCGTACGGCCGCCAAGCCGCACGCCGGCTTGAGGTAGGCCCTCGGATAAACTGTCGGTCTTTTCAGCGAGCAGAGCGTCATTCTTCCATGCCCGCACCGTCGAGCCGTCGAGCCTCTGCAGGCCATACAGCCCCGCCGAGGTCGTTATGCCATTGGCGGTCAACTGGTTTGAGCTCGCCACACTGTTGATGGAGAAGATCGCCTGGTTCGTCGTCGTGGTGCGTGAAACGATCGCCAACACATACCCCTGCCCCGCCCCAGCATCGACCATGCCGGTGTTGGGGACGTCGTCGACGATGTCGAGCCACAGGCAAGCGTCATCACGCTGATAAAGCGTGCCCGCGCCGAGCGTCATTCCTGACACCGTCAGATAGCTGGTCGCGCCGTCGCATTTCGTTCCGACCTTATCGGTATGCACCGGCGCGTTAGCGCGTCCCAGCGTGTACTTGGTCTTATCGCCAAACATGTTGATGATGTATTTGGCCGGCCCGATCGCACCGAGATCGTGAAAGGAATCGAACGACCAGAAGACATCGATATCCTTGGCATTGACGTAGAGATCGCTGAGGACGCGCTTGTATGCCGAGGAGATCCCGCCGCCGTCGATCAGCTCATAATACCCAAAGAGCTCCAGTGCATCCGAGTCATAGCTTGGCGGCCGAATGCGACGGATCGTTGCCGCGGCGGACGGCAGCGAGATGCCAAGCGCTAGCCCGGTCATTCCGCGACCTCGCCACTGAGGAGCCAATACGCAGCGTTGCCACCCGCATTATCGCGCACGCGGAGAAAGCCCTGCGCATCCTTGGCGGCCGATTTCGTCATCTCCAGAGCATTGTGTGCACCGGCGAAGGTGATCCGACCCGCGCCGAGCTGCGCCCATCCACAATGCCATCCCTCCGGCATATTGGCCGGCAAAGTGACAGTGATCGCCGTTGCCGCCGTAAAGTCGTGATACTTGCCGATGTTCTCTGCCAGGAGCGTGTAGCTGGTATCGGGGATCACGATGCGCACAACAGGCGCGGAAACAATGAGCGACTCTGCATTTGTCGCCGCATTCTGGGCTGCCGCGGCGTCTTCCTCGACCTGACCGGCCAAGATTTCCAGCGCCTCGGCCGTGCTGTCGACGGTGGCCTTGGCGACGGCTACCGCAGCCTGCGCCGTGGCGACCGCCTGCGCCTTGGCGGTAACGTCATTTCGCAACAGAGACAGTTCAGACATTGCCGCGTCGACGGCTCTCTGCGCATCGGCCAGAACTGCGATCTTGGCGTCAGTGGCAACTCCATTTGCCGCCGCTCGATTGTTCTCTGCCGTCGCACGTGCCAGCAGCGCGGCAACATCGGTCAGGGCCTTGTTCGCAAGATCGAGTGCGGCAAGGGCTGATGCCGTGCCCTGAACGTCAGTGCTGATTGTCATGGATGGTCCTGAATGGAAATGCGGGCCTACGTGCCGCTCTTGCGCTTGGCTTCGATGCTTGAGGTGTAGCCGGACTTGGAGAAGTCGTGATCGACCGAGTCGATGATCCAGTCGACGTCATCGACGCCGGGCCGAACGCCCTGGAGAACAAGCGGTGCGCCGGCGGATGCATGCGGCGCGCCGAGGACCGTCACGGACAGGGTGTCCGCGTCCGCCTTCTTCTCCTTGGCGATCGCGCCGGCTGCAGCCTTCGCCTCATCCTCGGAACCGAACGGGTCGGGGATGCGGAACGCGGCCCCGCCGAGCGGGTCGCTTTCGATCTCTGTCTCGACGCGCTTCTGCTTGCCGCGGTCCTGGAAAATCGCGGTGACCTTCTCATGCCTGCCGCGGTCGGCGAAGCGCACGCGGCAGGTGTTGGGGAGGATCATGTCGCGCGTGACGACAAAGGGCGTGAGAGCCTCGCCGGCCGCGCTTGTGGCCTCACCTCGTGGCGCAAAGATCAGCTTGCCGTTCTTCGGCGCGAAGATCGCGCCGTGGCGCTTGGCCATGCGGGTCAGGAAGTGGAGATCAGACTCGTCTTGCTGACCGACCCAGTCATATTTGAACTGGCCGATACTGGCGCCGATGGCGGGCTCGAGCCCGTGCTCCTGGGCGATCTCCTCGACAATCTCTTTCAACGACTTGCCGTCCCAGTGGCGTTCCTTCCGCCCCTTCATTTCCTTGCGGACGTCGGCGGATTTTCCCGAAATGCGGATGCCGTACGGCAGGCACTCGACCTCCACCGAATCCACAATGAAGGAGCCCATGTGCACGACACCGGAGTCCTCATAGCCGAGGCTCACGCGGATATCGTCACCGCGCTCAGGGATCTCGAGGAAGGGATTGCCGTCCTGAACCTCGATCTCCACCGCATCGGAATCAAAGCCGGCATGATCCGCCACCTTCAGCGAGATCAGCCGGGAATAGAAGGCACCCGTAACAGGGGTGCCGTTCACGGTTACTTCCGCTCTGGGATAATGCATGCGTTATCCCCAGAGCTTCTTCGGCTGTGTGGCGGCGCTGGCCTTGGGCAGGTCCGGAAAGGTGATGGTGACGCCTGCGGGCAGCTTAGCGCCGAACGACGCCAGGCCCCTATTGGCAGCGAGGACCGCTTCCGCTGTATCGCGATGCCGGCCGTAGATGCGCTGGCAAAGCATGTCGAGCATGTCACCGTCGATCGTGGTGTATGTCGTTGCCATCAGAACAGCCTCAGAAGCGAAGTCGCCGCGGATGCCGCACTACTGCCGGAAACACGACGCAGTTGCAGCGAGTAGGACAGCATCTGAGGGGCGCCGTATGCGTCGTGATAGGCGCGATCCTCGTCAACGCCCTCGATCACATGCGGGCCGTAGATTCGACCGGCCAACGAAACGAACATCAGTGACTGACCAGACAGGGCCGCCCCGCGAAGGCCGTCGAGGGTGTCCATGCCCCCGAACTCTTCCGGAAACAGGACGCCCTCAACCGTCACCTCGTCGGACTTCGGGCCGAGCCACTGGAGCGCCTCCAGCCGATCGACAACTTGCTGGGCGGCCCAGGGCGTCGACAGCTTGCGCTTGACGCCCTGGTAACCGAAACCGATCGCGGTAAAAGCGAAGGGGCCTAGCGCGAGTGTTACTGGTCCCGCCATCACTGCGCTCCGTCATGTAGCGAACCGTCCTGACGGTTCTTAAAGCTCGCGCCGACTGAGCGGCCGACAGCAGCCTGCGCTTGCTGTGCGGCAGGGCCAACCATGTTCAGTTTTCGCAGCAGGCGATCCACGAAGCTTTCCGCGTCGGCGATCGAAGAGACGTCGACTTGGGGCCGCGCGACCACGTCAAGGGATGCCTTGATGTCGTTGCCGGCTTCCTCAGCCTTGGCCTTGGCTTCGTCGAGCGCCGCGGTGTCGACCGTGGGCTGGGGATTCGGGCCCATCACCTCTGGCCGGCTAGGCGGCAGCGGAGCGCTTTGCGGCAAGCTGCCGTTATGGAACGGGTTCAGTGGTCCGGGGGCGTCGATCTCGGGCAAAACGATCGGCTTAGTGTCGAGCTTGCTAACTGCCTTCTCAAGGTCAGCGATCGTCTGCGTGATGCGTGCCTTCTCCGCCTCAAGCGGCGAAGCAAGCGTTGCCGCCACATCGGGCAACTTGCTCTTGGAGTAGATGTCGCCGAGCTTGGCGTTGATCTCATCGAGTTGCTGGGTGTACTCGCTGAGCCTCGCCCTGCCCTCGTCCTTGTCACCTTTGATATCTGCAGGGTTGTGCGTGGAGCCCGAAAGGACTTGACCAGCAACGCCCGTAGCATAGTCGATAACTTCGACGCCCGCAGCGATGCCGGTAACGACACCAACGGTTTTCAGCCCCTTGTTGAGCAGCCCGCCGCGTCTTTTGCCACCCTTCCCTCCGACCACGTCAGGCACGCCACCACCACCGGCAGCACCCAGTCGAGCGGCGGCAACGTTCAGGGCGGCAGCCGACTCAAGAAGGGCGGGGCCAGCCGCACCAAGACCGACAATGCCGGCCAGCGTCTTGAATGCCCCGACAGCACCAAGCGCTGCCGCAGTCGCGCCGAATGCAGTCGCAACCCTCCGCGCCGGCTCCGACAAGTTGGAGATCGCGTCGAGCGCGTTTCCAATCTTGTCAAAGCTCCACGTCAGCCAAGTTGCATTGGCCTCACCGATCGACTGTGTGAGTGTCTCGACCGATCCCTTCAGGCGTTCGAACGCGCCGCCAAGCCCGGCCATCATCTCGTCAGCAATCTTCTTTCCGAAGTCGTCTGGCGTATTGGTCAGCGACTCTCGATCTTGGGAGAACTGGCCGAACGCCTTCGCGAGCATCGCGCCTCGGCCGCCCTGACGGTCGGTGAAAAACGCATTCAGAATACCGAGGGACGGATCCTTGCTAAGGATGGCTGCAAGCAGGCCTTCCGCATCGACGCTTTCCACCGAGAATTTGTGGAACTCGCCCACTTTCTTGGCGAGCGTCTGGGCGTCCTTCGCCTTCATCTTGCCCTTGTTCGTCTTCTCGAATAGGTCTGACACCGCTTCAGTCACAGCGGCCGTGAATGCTCCACGGTCGTTGATGATCTCGGTGTCATCCAGAACATCAGCGAGACGCTCGCGGATCTCTGGCGTGAACCCCTTGCCGAAGTCCTGCTTAAATTTGCCCTCGAGCGCATCGACCGAGAGGCCGCCAGGCATCGTAGTGTACTTGCTGTAGTCAATGCCCGTGGAAGCTAGCGCCGCAAGACCCTTTTGTGTGGGCGCGACAAGCTTGCCAGCTGCCGAGCGCAGGAAGACACCGGCCTCATCGCCACGCACGCCGGCGCGACGGAGTCCCACGGCCAGGGCCGCCTTCGTCTCATCGGAAAGACCCGCGACCGTGCCTGACGCGCCCCCGTATTTCCAAAACTGCTGAACGTCCTCGTCCGACAGGCCGCCAAGCTTGGCCATTCGGATGGACATGTTACTGGCGCGGCGGGCTTCCTTGATGGCCTTCTCCGGCGTGGAAATATCCTTGCCGGTGGACGCAAGAAAGCCGCGTATCGCTTCGGCGCTCTCGGTCATATCCGCCCGCATGGCGAGCGCGTAGTTCTTTGCCTCTTCGATGATGCTGTTGGCGACCTGCGCGCGAGGCATATTCTCAGGAAGGCCCTGCATCACCGCCGTCTGCGCGTGCACCACGTCGAGGTTCGTGAACTGGGTGTCCTGGCCAATGCGCTTCGCCTGGGGGATCAGGTACTTGTCCTGGTCCTCCTTTTTGACGCCAGCATACGCCCGCTGAGCCCGGACGCCGATATCAAACTCGGCAGCGGAAACGATCGCCCGTTCGGCGAACTGCCTGCCGCGGTAGGCAACATAGCCGCCCGCTACGCCGCCTGCGACGCCCATTGCCTCGCGGCGATTCGCACTCCGCTGTGCCGCGGCCTTCGTCCGAGCAAGCAGGCGCTCTTGTTCGCGGAGAGAGCGGTTGGCGGCGTCAACGCCGGCCTTCATCGCCTGCTCGGCTGATCCGACCCGTCGAATGTTTACGCCAAAGCCCTCGATGGCTCGACGCGCGGAAACAAACGCCTCGCGCTGCTGGCGAAATGATGCCGCGGCCCCGCTTACGGCTTGTTGGGCGCGCCTGTAGTCAGCGGCGAGCTTCTTGCTCGGCTCGCCAGCCGCTCTCATCTGCTGCGCGAGCTCTTTGACTCGCGCTTGCGCCTCGCGGAATGCCTTGTTGGCATTGGAAAAGGCGTCCTTGGTCTTGCCGAATTTCTCGACAGCCTTGGTGAAATCCGCCGCACGCTTCTTGGCGTCATCTAGCCCCTTCGAGGACCTGTTGACGCCGTCGAGCGCTGCGGCCGCCTTCTTAGATGGGCCGGAGAGCTGGTCGATCAGTTTGATGACCAGCGAGGATGTTTTTGTGGTCATCGCGTCCCGGCCTTGGCCTTCAGAACCTTCAGGGCGCCCTCGTGATAGCGCCACGCCTTGTCGAGCGGCATGCCCTCGACATCAGTCAGGGAGGTGTGCAGGACGTGCGCAATCAGTATGGCAACGTCCATCCACCCCCTCCCTATGGGGCGTTTCCCCAAAGATCGCCGGTCTTGTCGATGATAACGTTGTAGTCCTTGGCGGAGACCTTGCGAAACTCCGCGATAGGAATGCCGGCCATCGAGGCAAGAATCGTCGCAAGGCGCGCGGTGTCGCCAACAATCCCGTCGCCCTCGATAAGATCTCCCACAGTAGCCGGGCGGAAGGTCAAGCTGGACAGGTCGACGCCTTCATGCTGGATTGGACGCGAGAGGGGAACCGTGACTGTATCGGTCATGCGTGAAACCTTTTTGGGGGATGGGGAATGAAGCGCGCGCTTTTGGCGGCTGCAGTGATTGCGGCCGCGACATCGGCTCATGCGGATTGGTTGTTTCAGGGCGGGGAGGACCCACTCGACGATCAGAAAATCGGCTTCATCCTCACGGTGCAGGAGAAGACGCCGCGACCGTTTATCATCGGCTTTAAATGCTGGCAGGGCGAGAAGGACGAGACGCTCTTGATCTTGACAACGCCACTGCCTCACAATGCGGGTGGCGCATACAAGGATGAGGTTGACGTTGTTGTACGCGTCGACAAAGGAGAAAAACGAGACGTCTCCCTAAATCTCATTGATGTTGACGGAAAGATCGCCTTCCGCGTTAGTGCAGAGCGTGAGCCAGTAATTCATGAAATCATCAAAGAAGTCGGCGCTGCAAAGAACAGGATTGTGGTCGGGATAGCTGACCAGATTATTACGTTCCCTGCGAAAGGTAGCGCGAACGCGGTCCGCAAATTCAACACCACCTGCGAGGACACAAAGAAGCCTGCGACCTAACCCTCATCTCCACCCCATCACCCAGTCGAAGCGGGCCTGTCGGAGGTAGGGCGCCCCACACCGGGAGCGCCCTCGCCTATCAGAGCATCATAGCCGAGCGGATGCCGCCCGTCTGGCTTTCGCCACCGATCTTCACGTCATAGTCGTCAGCCTCGACGATGGGCGAACCATCGATCTCCAGCTTGACATAGTGCACGGACACGGTGTGCGAGGTGCTGGCTTTTTCGCCCGGCGTCCACGCGCCGGGGTCGAACCCATCGAGGAAGCCACGCATGTAGACGGTCGCAGGGTGGACGGTGCCGTCCTCATCGACCAGCGCGGCCGTCGCCATGAACTCCTTTTCCACTCCCGGCCGAAGTCCGAAGAGCTTCAGCGTTGCGGGATCAAAGGCCGTCATGGCGAACGACATCTCGAGCGTCTCGTAGCCGAGGGCAACGCGACGCGGTTTCACCATGCCGGCGTTGCGGAACTCCTCGTACTTGACCTTCATGGGCGGGACAGTGATTTCACTCGCCTGTCCAACCTTGGAGTCGCGATCCACGAAGATGGTGCAGTTGCGCAGGATGTACGCAGGTGTCTCTTTCATGGTCGCTCCTTACGCGGCCGAGAGGGCGCCGTCGCCGAGTTCAGAGAGAACTCGGTCGCGGAGCTGGGCGTAATACTGGATCTCGCGATGGGCGATGACCCGGATGTCTTCCATCGGCGCCGGCGGCTCGAACTTGACGCCGAGGGTCACACGGCCGGAGGCCATCTCCTCGTTCGTGTTCCGCTCGGGATCGAGCCACACATCGCCGCCAAGGATCGCGCCTTCAGCAACGAGGGTGCGCATGAACGCCCGGCCGGACTCGATCATGAACTTGAGGTTCGCGAGGGAGAACGGCTTGTCGACGAACTCGGTGTAGGACTTCTCGATCGCCTCGTTGATGAAGTCGGCCGTGCGACGAACTGATAGGAAGCGCCACAGGTCATCGCCCGTCGTGACCCGGTTGCCCCAGGTGCGAAAGCCTTCGCCCTGCAGGTTGATGATCGTGTTGACCGCGCGCTCGTTGAGGTAGTTCGCCTGCGCGCCGTAGGTCACGGGCCGGGTTGTGCCGCCAATCCCGTTGATCGGCTTGTTGGAGACCGACCACCAGAACCCAAGGTCGCGATCGACCTGGCACTGCCGACCCGCAAAGCGTGGTGAAGCCGGCTGCGGCACGTAGGCGTCCGCGGTCGTATCCCAAACCAGAGCCTTGGGATCGATCACATAGATGCGCTGCGAGTTGATCAGCGACCGATAGGCGTAGGCCTCGGCATCGGTGGTATCCGGCCCGTCCACGAAGGCGATGGCGCGGATGTCATCGAGCACGCCCATCATCTCAGCGACGACCGGGTTCATAACGTTGCCGACATGAGCCGTGGCAGCGGCGCCGGAGCCGCCAGAGAAGGCGATCGTCGGAGCGGAACTGTAGCCTGTGCCACCGTTCGTGATCGTCACCGCAGTCACGACACCGTCGGTTAGGACCGCCGTTGCCGCCGCGCCGCTCCCCGCTCCCGTGATGGTCACCGCCGGGGGCGTGACGTAGCCCGCGCCACCATTGGTCACACTGATCGCGGATACGGCGCCGGAGTTGACTAAGGCTGTCGCTGCAGCCCCCGAGCCGCCGCCCGAGAACGAAACCGCAGGTGTCGTGAAGCCCGCCCCTGCCCGCTTGATCTTGACGCCGGTCACCTTGCCGTCGGCGAAGATAGCCTCGAACTCGCCGTCATTGCCGCCAGAGACCGCGACGCTCGGCGCACTGTGATAGCCAGATCCCTGATTGGTCATCTGGATCGAAGCAATGCCGTCCGTGGGCGTGGACGCAGTGAAGCCCGGTGCAATGAAAATGCGCGGCTTAAGGCCATAGAGACTTTCGCACTTCTTGGCGGCATGAACGCCGGTCAGCGCGGTGCTGTCGCCAACGAGGTTGGACAGCGTCTCGGCGTCCGTGTCGCCCACCTCAACGCGACTGATGTAGACGTACGGCCCGTGCTGATCGAGGATGCCGTCATAGGCCGCCTTCAGCGTCCCGGCATTGCCAAGCTTCGACGCCCGGCTGTCCTTGCCGTAAAGCAGGACAGGCTTGTCGAAAGGGAACGCATCTTCATCCGCGTCGGGCGCCGTGCCGATCAGGAAGACGACGGCGCTTTGGTCGGTGCGGATGAGTACCGGCGTTTCGTCGGACTCAAAGACCCGTGCGCCATGGTGAAAGGAAAGGTCGGCCATAAGGCTCCCTCAAAAAGAAAAAGGCGCCACGAGGGCGCCTTGCGAACAGAATGTGTGGGGTGGCGTCAGAACGTCTGGACGGGGGCCGTCAGGTCGATCTTCTCGCGGGATGCGCCCTGGAGGCGCAGCACGGTGGTGGGGATCCCATCCTCACCCTCCGGCCCGGTAAAGACGCGGATCTCGCGGACCCAGTCGCCGCTTTCCAGGTCTTGCGTCGACGGCGTGATGACGACCTTCTCGATGCCGTCGACGAGGGTCGTTTGGTGGGTGACGGTGATCATGTCGGCCATCCCTGGTTGATGTCGATGGCGTCAAGGGCGGCTGGCGTGGTGGCTGCGGCGATGGCAGTGGTGAGCACACTCTCGCGTTTAAAACACGCCTGGATATGCTGTGCGCCCGCCGCTTTGATGGTGCGCAATTGGCTGACGGTGAGTTCCACGAAACCGGCCGGGGATTTGAACTCAATTGGCGCGGTCAGATCACCGTCGTCGAATGCTTTTACGGTGCGATCGACGATTGCCTGTGTCTCGCGGTCGGTCGGGACAAACAGACCGCCGACCGTCAGCCCGCCCGTCTCGACTTCCCAGCGGCGCTGAGCCAAAGCCGCGAGCTTCTCGGCTTTCAGCTCTTCGAGGGGGATGTCCTCCAGCGTATGGATCTCGACAAGCTCACCGTTTACGTAACCGGCGGTCGTGCCAATTGCTCGCTTGTCCGTGGGTATGGGCGTTGGCGCAACGGGGTGCACGCCGAAGTCAGCGCGCACCGTGTCATCCATCGCTGTTGGAAAGCTGGTGTCGGGATTGTCGCGGCGAAGATGCCAATCAGTATAAGGATAGACGACGACCTCGCCCACTTGGATGAGTGCGTGCATTAGATGTATCCGTATGTGATGGCTTGAATGGCCCGCGTGCCAAGCCCGGTGACGGTTCCGAGTGTCCAGTTGATGACGTCGGGAGAGTAGGCCATCAGACCGCCTGTCCCGCCAATGACCCACAGATCAAGGCCAGGGATGTATTCGACGGCAGCGATTGTCGTGCTCGTGAAGAACGAGGTGTTAACCGTCGACCACCCCACAGAGATATCCGTTGATGTCTTCAACTGTGGAGCGGTCCCATTGGAACCAACCGCGACCCAAAGGCTACCATTATACGCCCAGTCCACGCCGCAATTGGTTGCCGCCTGGATGCCGGCATTGCTGAAGCTCACGCCGTCGTTGACCGACCGATATAATGCCCCGGCAGCGGCCTGCCTCATCATATAGAACGCGCCAGCCGTATAGCGCAGACCAACATAACGATCGGAGCCGGTGAGCGTTGCCTGTGATGTCCAGACTGCCGCTGGTGTCCCAGTTTTCGTGAATGGTCGAGATGTGGTCCCCGCCACCCCGACGCAGACCCACGTGCTATTGCCGTAGGCGACGGCCGACACGTAGGTTATCGTCGGCCCAAGATAAGTAGACATGCTGCGCGATGTCCACGTGATGCCATCCGGAGAGGTGTAAAACGCCGCCCCCATAGCGACAAACAGCCCGCCTCCGAAGGCGACGCAGGAAAACTCACCAGCGCCCCCTAGTCGAAGCGTCCACGTGCTTCCATTGGGAGATGTATAAATCCCGTGCGAAGACACAGCGACGAACAGCCCGTTCGCAAAGATGATCTGATTAAAGTAGGACGTCCCGCCAGAGTCATTAAACGGGGATGTCCAGTTCACGCCATCTTCAGAGCGGATGATGTAACGGTCCACACCACCTGCGACGACCACGGGCGGCTTACTCTTCCCCGCCGCCATGAACAGCGTCCGCGTCATCGGATCCATGGCTCACCCATTGAATTCAAGCGCTGCACCACGCCAAGTCGTGCCGCCGTTGAGTGTCTCGAAGATGACGAAATAGGTCTTGCCGCCGGTGAATGAAGGCGCCTCACCATCCCGCCATTGGACGCCCGAGAACCAGGTTATTGTGCCGGAGGTGTAGGTCAGCACGAGCGTGAACCCATAGGCTCGTGAGGCGGGCACGCTCGACGTAGTGAACGTGATGTTTCCGTTGACCGTCTTGGTGAAGACATTGCCGAGAGAGCAATCAATTGCAGAGGCCGCGATAGCCGTTACCGTCCCGGCGATCTGCCCAAACAGCTGCGATCCGGTCCATGTCTGCGCAGCATTGGTCTTGGCATAGTTCGCGTCGAAGGCCTGCACCTCTGTGCCGACACGTAGCTGAAGCAGCGTCCGCATCGCCGCGTAGTTGGCAGCGCCAATAAGCGATCGGCCGTTTGCCGAGGCATCCGAGATCTGTGCCAGAGTGTGCGAGTGGACCGCATCCGCCTTGGCCGCGATCGCCGCTGCCATGGACGCAGCAAAGTTCGGATCGTCCCCAAGAGCGGCGGACAGCTCGATAAGCGTGTCCAGCGCGCCAGGCGCGCCATCGACCAGGTTGTCGATCGCGGTCGATATCGCCGCGTCGACTTCCGCCCGCGTATAGGTCTCCGTCTTGGCGTAGACTTCGCTTTTCGCGTAGACCTCAACCTTCGTGTAATAGTTGGACGGGTCAAACAGCGCAGCCAAAGCCGCGCTGGCCGCAGCCTTGAGCGCCCAATGCTTGGCAGAGTGCTTCCCCGCCTCAACCGCGACGTCTTCCGCTTCATCGGCCCATTTCTGGGCCTTGTCGCGGGCAGTTCCGGCTGTGGTGGCGGCCGTCGTCGCCTCACCGGCCTTCGTCGCCGCCGTGGATGCGGAGCCAGCGGCAGCGGAGGCTGACGCCGCCGCCTTCGTCGCATGGTGCTTGGCCGAGAACTTTCCGGTCTCGACGGCGACATCAACGGCCTTTTCAGCCCAGTCCTGTGCCCTGTCACGCGCCGCCTTGGCGTCCGTCAGGAAGATCTGCTGAGCTTGGACCGAAGCGGCCGTCGCCGACACGATAACGTCGGAGTGCGGCCCGGCATTACCGGACACCGCGACGATCGTGAGGACAAGAGCGCCTGTCTCTGGGTCGTAGCTGTCGTGGCGGGCGATCGCGATGTCGGTGCTGATCGAGGCTCGTGAGAGCGCCACGAAAGGCGTCGGCCGGAAAAGGTCGCGCTTGTCCGGGTGGATCGCCAGCGTCGTCGAGCCTTCAGCGAAGGTGACCTCGCTGTCGTCCGCGATCTCCGCTGTCAGAAACCCCGCCTGCTGATACTCAAACACGCGCTCATAAGCCGGCAATAGGATTTCGTTCAGACGGAACAAGGCCGCCTGAATGAGCTCGGCTCGCGCTTCCTCGAACGAGGCTGACTTGCCGGTTAGGTCATTGAGGGCGAGGTCGATCTCGCCCACAAATCCGTTCCAGAACTCTGACGTAAAATCGACGCCAGTATCCGCGCGGAACCTATTCGCGAGGTTCAAAGCCATCGACAGCATCCCCCAGCTCGCGCAAGACCTTGCCCGAGACAGTCACTTCCTGCTCCGGCTTCAGGTACACGCCGTTGCCGCGGTCCACGACGCGGTTGAGAACCACGTCGTAGATCTTGGCGTCATCGATGGGATCGGGCGCTTTCGTGGTCTTCCTGGTCATTGCGGCCTCCTTAGAACACAAAGTCACGACGCTCGGTCGCGACGAAGCCAGCCGCCGCTGACCCACGGCTCCCGGTCGTTTTCACGCGGTACTTGGTCAAGGCCGCTGGCGTGAACACAGCCACGGCTCGAGCCGTCGTCGCGTCGAGCGGATCGGGCGTGATGGTCACGCTGTCCGCCGCCTCGGTCGCGCCGCCGTCCAGGATCAGGCTGCACCCGAAGGTGTGCTCGTCCTTGTCGTAGCCCGCGATGTCGTAGTGCACCTGGATGCTCGTCGTGGAGCTTCCAAGCGTCCGCTCTTTCGAGAAGTGCGTCAGGTTGCCGACCGGGCCGAGCAGCTCGATCTCGGTCTGTGTGGTGTCGATAGCCGGCATCAGATCGCGCGTTCCGACGAACACGGCCCGCAGATTCACCAGCGTGGGGTTGCCGTCGAGGGCGCCGTATTCGCCTTCAGAGATCTGGTACCACTTGCCGGCGCGCTGCACCTCCCAAAGCAACTGCGTGCCCTCCGGGACGTACTGAGCGGCGTTCAGACGAATGCCCGCGATGCCATCAACCCGCGTGAGCGGCTGCATCTGGACCTCAATGCGGGACTGCTTGAAGGCCCCGAAAAACAGGCTGATGCAGATGTCGCCGCTATTCTGGACGGGCTCCCATTCGCCGAGATCGGACAGGTAGAAAGCCGACCCAGACAGATACTTGTTGCCCGTGCGGACTTTGACGAAGTGGTTGCCGGTCGACGCAATGCCGATCGCATAGGCGCGCCCGCCCTTGAGGTAGACCGGCTCGATCTGGCACTTATTGAGCGCGTTGCCCACCAGGTTCGCGACGGGAATCGAGCCCCGCGAGATGATGGAGTTCTTGAGCGGCTTGTCGCTGGCGACCTCGAAGACGTAAACCTGCACATCGCTCGTCGTGCCGACCTGGTCAAACTGGATTCCGACCTCGGTCAGCCATCCGTTCGTCGCGTTCAAGAAGGTCTGAGTGATCTGCGATGCGGTCACCGTGACGGTCTTGGTCACCGTGTCCCAATACGGCTCTTCGTGCGTCTCGAGCGAGACAAGCCGGATGTTGTAGGATCCCCGGCCAGCCTTGTAGCTCTTGATCTCGAAGGTGTACGTCTCGCCGTCATCCCCACGGAACTCGAACTGATGCTTGTCGTCGAGCTCAATGTTCCCGGCCTTGACCGTGTTGAACAGCGCCTCGTAAACGACCTTCGCCTCGGCGAGCGTCATGTCGTCGCCGAGGTAGCGCAGGAGATCGTCGACGCTCGCCTTCGGGCCGCCGCGGCACAGATTGAACCAGTCTCCGTATTTGGTGACGGTGCGCGTCATCATCTTTTGGACGCGCTCGGTTGTCTGCACCGGGTATTGGCTGATGGAGAGCGCGCCATCCGGGTTGCCGATCGACAGGCGCACGGCCGTGGCATCCTGCGCCGGCGTCATGATGCCGTTGGTGATCTTCACCTTGGCGTCAAGCGGGTTGGCCAGGGCCACCGTCGTGTAGCTCGGATCACCCTGCGGGAACCGCAGGCCGTCATCCACCAGCGCGGCGTAGCCGGCATAGGCCGTGTCGCTGTCCGACAGGTTCGAGAACTTGTCGATGAACGTCCTGACGGCGCTGGCCGGCTGCTTGGCGAGGTTTTCCAGGGCTTCCAGGCGAGCCAACAGGCTGAGCAGCAGATCGCGATAGTCCGGCGGGATCGCCGCCTGAATGCGCACGAGCTCCGACTGGATGGTGTCGAGAATCTGCCCGATCTGATCGCGCCACACGTTGATGGCGTCGATCAGTTGCTTCAGCGATTCCACGGACGGAAGCCGATAGTTCTCGTCCATCTCGACGCTGTCGACGCCAGACGTGGAGAGCGTCACCCAGGCAACCGGGATCAGGCCGACGTCCAGGGTGGGCCGAACGGGACTCGGGCTTTCGGCGCCGGGCACCAGGGCGATGCGCGCATAGCGCAGGCGCTCCATAGCGACCGATTGCGGCTCGGTATTGCCCTGGTCGTCGATCTCGAAAGACCGCTCCTGGACGTCCGTCTCGATCGGCTCACCATAGGCCACGACCGCGACGATGCGCTTCGTGACGTTCGGCATGTAGGTGCCACCCGTCAGGACGTTGAAGACGGTCGGTTCGGATCGTACGAAGACAGGCCCGCCGCCCCAATAATGGCCCGCGGCAACCGTGATTTCCGTCTGTCCGGTCTTGGTGACAGTAAAGCCCGTGTAGTAGCGAAGGCTCGACACCGCGTTGGCGACCAGGGCGTCAAAGGTCTGGCGCGAAAAGGCGCCAAGGTTATTCAGGTCCGGCGTAGTGATCTTCTGATCATCGCGGAAGATGACTTCTCTCAGCACGAGGCTATGTCTCCACTTTCGCGCCGAAGACAATCCGGTCGCCAAAGGTCATCCGGTCGCCAAAGCGGCGATTGCGGCGGGTCTGGGTTTGGAGGAAGATCGTGTCGCGCAACGACTTGGCGGCCCTTGTGGCCTCAAGCGAGCGGTCAAGGAGCCTGCGATCTTCGGCTTTCAGATAAAGGCCAGGCGGGCGCCCAACGCGGAACTCGCGGGATTTGCGCTTGCCGCGGATCTCGACCTTCATGCGCGCCGTGTAGGGCGTCATCCCGAGATAGCAGCGGCCCACATAGGAGCCTCGCTCGCCGGCCGACACGCCTTTATCGCGCGTTCGATCGTAGAGGTAGAAGCGCTCGTAGACGTGCTGCCACGCCTTGTCGCGCTTGGGATAGATCGCCGTGCGCTTGCCCGTAGACGCGCGTCCGATGAAGGAACCGCGATCCTGGAAGCGTTCGCGGATCAAGTCGGGCTTGATCGAGATGAGCCGCCCGGTTGGCACAACGCTCGACCACTGGGGCCGGGAGACCGCGACACCGTAAGGCCGCTGAATCTCGGTTCGGATGACTCGTTCGGGCGCGCGCTCACCACGCAGGTAGCGATTGCGCAGATGGTCGCCGACATAGAAGCCGCCGTCCTTGGCCGGGAGGACGATATCCTCGAACCGATAGGCCGACCCGAAGTGAACCGTCTGACTTGCCACCTCGCGGCGAGTGAGCGTTGTCTCCTGGCCCGACGTGGGATCGTAAAGACGCGCCTCGCGCACAACGGTATCGATCGTGACCTTGTGCGCGGTCGGCGCGACGCGGCCGACGAACGCCTTTGACCTCGCCGCTGAGGCGACAAAGAAGCCGCGCTGGAACTCGCGGACCGGAACCTTGGGGTAGATGCGGATCTGCTGAAACTGGGCGAGGTAGCGTTGCCGTTCCTCGTCGGTCCAGCCGCGCTTCGGATAGACACCCTGCGGCGGCGCCGTGACCTTGAGCAGCTTCACGCCAACCAGGCTATAGAAGCGCCGGAAACCTTCGGCCTTGCCCTTCAGACGCTCGTAGGCGTACCAGTTGGCAGCGACGTAGCGCTTCTTTTCCAGACTCCAGTCTTCGTACCAGAGATCGACCGAGCGTCCCCAGGCAATGACCGGAAGCATCGACGGATCACACGTCATCGGATCCGTCTGGCGCACGATCCACTGCGGATCGAGGAGTGACCAGCGCTGGGCGTCGGTTAGTTCATGGGACAACTCCCACGGCGTCGGGTCGGGGAGTAGAGAGACTGGATCAGCCACTCATCACCTCCACCGCGATATCGACGCCCGTCAGCAACCCATATTGGAAGCGCAGGGTCTCGACGCTCTGTGTCGGCATCACCTGCACGGCGCTGTCGACGCCCGCGACATGCAAGGACGCGACGATCGCGGAATGCGGGACGCCGCCGCCAAGGCGCCGGTAGCGGTCGCCCATGGCTTGGACCGAAGCAACCGCGTTCGCCTTGATAACGGCCGGATCCGGCCCAGGCGGGATGAGCAAGGTTGCCTTCACCGCATATGACACGGGGCGCGCGGGGCGCACCCGCAAGGCATCCGTCAGAAGCTTGATGTCATCGCGCATCAACCGCGAGCGGACGGCGCGCGTGAGCGCAGCAGACGGTTCGCCGTTGGCGAGGCGCGATAGAACCGTCATCTCGACGATGGGGTCGTGTTTGCCCTTGTTCCGGACCACGACAGCCGCATCGCGCACGTCAATCGAAGCAGCCATCGCGTGGTAGAGATACCCGCCGGGCGTGCCAGACGATGCAAAGCCTTCCGGCGCGAGCTGAATGCGGCCGCGGTAGCGGTCGTCGGATTCCCAATCTTCTGGATTGGTTGCGAAGTCGCGAGGCTCCGCTACCAGCGGCATGCGCGCCGTGCCGTGCTGGTCGCCCAGCCGATCGAGCCAGACGCCCTTCGCGAAAGCGAGGGTCAGGTTGTAGGCAACGTCGCGGATCTGCTGCGAGACGAACATCTCGCGCAGCGCGCCAGTCTCCTGCAGGGGGATGTTCGAGTCGTCCTCAAGCGAGAACGTGTCCCACTCCATCCCGGCGGCCTCGAGCCGCGCCTTCAGGTCGTCGATGCGCTCCTGCCGGAAGGTCTCGAACGACAGGGGGTCGAACAGCGTGCTCTTGTCGATGCGCGACAGATCGAGCGTCGACGCCGAAAAGCGGCTCATGGAAAACCTCACACGGAAACGGAGGCGACCCGCTCGTTGCCGGTCGTGAAGTCACCCAGATGCCCGTTCGGGAAATAGGTGCCTGTAAGCTCGAACGTGATCCGCCCATCCTGTTGCGCGTCAGCCACCTTCACGCTGACCAGCCGAAAGCGGGGCTCGCCTAGCTGAAAGCCCTCGACCTCGCGCGGCTCCAATGCCTCGGCGATAGCGACAAAGGCAGCCAGGATCACACGCGGATTCATCGGCGCGTCGATCAGGGACTGTAGGTCTGCGCCGAACAGGCGGCGCATCACGCGCGTGTATTTTGGGGTGGTGAGGATGATCTCGATGGATTGGCGCGTGTGGTCCCAGTCCCGCAGAACCTTGCCAGTGCGCCGATCGAAGCCGGCGCTTCCCATCCCTTACGCCTTCTTTGGCTTGGCGGGCTTGGCGGGAGCGAGCCGATCGTCATGCGGAGGCAGGAAGTATTTCGCTTCGGCCTCGGTCATGCGGACGATATCGCCGGCCTTCTTGTAGGCGTTGTTCAGGAAGCCCTCTTTCAGGACTTCGTAGCGTTGCTTTTCCATGTCAGCCCTCGTGAAAGACGGTGCTTGAACCGGTTGTTGCGTGTCCGCACGAGGCCAGATGGCCGGCCCGGCAGATCGGGATTCCGTTGATGAAGACGGTGCTTGACGCTTCCACCATGGCCGGTGGCGGACTATGCGGCGGCGGCCCGTGCGGCTGCACCAGGTCGCCGAGCACGACCACTTCCGCGCCCTCCGCGAAGACCGTGTGCTGGGCACCAGACATGTGGTTGCCGCCGGCCGCGTCCGTCGGACGCCGGGCAATTCCAGGCATGCGTTGCGCCTCAGTTCAGATGAATCTTGGGAGCCTTCAGGCGGATCTCGCCATCCGTGATCGTGATGGACGAGGCGCCGCACGACAGCGTGACGGTGTCACCGCCGTCGCTGACGGCAATGCGCGTCTTGCCTCGATCGAGGATGACGTTCTCATCGGCCTTTTTGGATGCTCGCGTGTTCGTGTCGGACGGGACGCTGAGCTCGATCTCGGCGTCGGACAGTTCGCCGTTCTGCGAGCGTACCCGCACTTGCTGCCCTTTGCTGGGGGGGAAGTGCGTCTTGGTCGCGCCGGCCGACTGCTCGCTCCATGGCAACCAGCCGGACTTGTAGGTCTTACCGTCCTTGTCAGCCAGCGTAACCCGCGCTAGCCCCTTCTCGGCGTCGATGTCCTCATCGGACGCGATCGTGCCAATGCGGTTGGCATTTCGACCGCGGCGCTCGATCTCAGCAAGGCGGAACTGGATGTCCAGCACCGCCCGCGTCAGGTCACGGAAGCTCATAGGTCGGGGGCTCCGGCTCGGCGCCGGGCGCCGTGACATGCAGCAAAGGAGGCGATGTGTCCTCGGCCGGCTCTGGCGGTGCGATCTGCAATGCGCGAGCCTGATCGAGCGTCAACCCGAGATAGCCGCGAACGCGCTGCCAATCGTGCAGCCCAGCGTCTTCGGCGATGGCCGCGCGAAAGATTTCGGCAGTGCCTGCCAAGTCAGGATCCTGCTCAAACGCGGCAATCAGATCCGTCCACAACGGACCCGGTGGGCCGCCGAATGCTGGATCCCTGAACAAGTCCACGTCGAGGGTGATTTGCCGCCCGGCGAACCTGATGCCCTTCTCCGACGACGCGCCTCGCGTCGATGTGCGCTTCTTCGTACGGGACACAAACCGGCGGTACATTTCCGACCACGGCGCGGGATCCTGGGACAGCGTCCGCATAACCTGCCGCTCGATGACGTCCAGCGACGCCTCCATGCCCGCGTCCGTCAACGGAACGCCCCACAGAGTCTCGCCATTCTCATCCCGCATCCTGGCCGTCACTCCGATCTCGAGGACGAGTGACGCGGCGCACGGCGCTGTCATGATGTCGGATGCCTGCGGTTCGTACGTGGCATCATCGACATAGACCGATATGAACGGACGCTTTTCGCCCGGCTCGATCTGGTCAATCGCCGCCAAGGACGAGTCGTAGACCTCATCCCCAGCCCACGTCTTCCCGCGCAGGGCCAGGACCGCCAGCGTCCGCAGGGCCAGGCGTGACAGCATCAGCCACCTATGATGTTGAGCCGCAGCGAGATCCGCCCAAGGCCAACCCGGTCAACGCGGGCGATCTCGAACGACGGGCTGCCAGGCCGATCCTCGGCGACAATGCGGTCACCTTCCCGGAAGGCGTACCCCTCCGGGATCGCTTCCGGCCGAACGTCGACCCTGGCGTCGCAATACGGAAGTTGCGTCTGCCAGCGGCCGTCGAGCGTCTCGCCGCTCAGATCCTTCTCGCCGCTGTTCGTGAAGAACAGCGCCTTGAATCGCAGGTCGGGGCGGGTCGTAGTGCCGGGGGCGCTGGCGCCAACCGTCTTGCGGGCGTCGCCCTTGGCCATGCACACCAGCCACTCGGCGTGGGCATGGTCTACGGTGGCGCCGGCACGTCGCTCGATTCGTTGGAACAGGGACATGCCGGCGTTTCCTTAAGCGAGGATGGCGTTGATGACCGGCCATAGGCCGGCGTACGGGAGGGCAAGGAGCTTCAGATACTCCCGCACGTCGCCTTCACCGTGATTCCACTTGCGGGGATTGGCGTCATCCAGCAGTGCAATAGAGCGCATGGGGCGCCAAACCCGAACCCCGCGCGCTTCAAGGACCGCTACAGCTGCAGCAGTCTTACTCATCAGAACGCGCCGTTCAGGCGGACGCGACCGACGAGCTCGCCGGCGCCGCTGCCTACGGCGACCAGTGCAACACCGATCTTGGTGTTGTCGGTCGAGGTTGTTGTGGCTTCCTTGTTCGTATTGTCCCAGTAGATGGCCGCGCCGACCGTCCAGGCCTGCGAGGCCTTCTTTTTCAGGTCGAAGACGCCGTTCGTCTTGAACTCGCCCTCTTCGGCGTTGGCGTAGGTTCCGGTGGCGACGCCAAAAAGCGTGCCGACCAGGGCGCCGTCGCCGGAGGCCACCGCGTAGGGTGCCGGCAACGTCAGGGTGTCGCCCGGCTGGATGTAGTTCTTCATAAAAAAAATCCCTCCTCGAGGAAGAGGGGGCGCCGAAGCGCCCCCCGTACCTTACGCGCCAGCGTTCTTGAGCAAGCCGCGGTGTTCCATTGTCTTGGCACCGACATCAAGGCGGGCCTTCACCTCGAGGCCATCGACCTCGAAGCCCTGGCGGCTCTCGATATAGAGACCGCGATTGCCCTCGAGATAGGCAAGCTCAACAGTGTCGATCTGGGCTGGCGAAGCCGCCAGATACCAGGCGGTCGCGGAGCCCGCGATGTTGCTCGGGGTGGCCGCGCCCTTGGCGATACCATTGTCGAGGCGAGCCTCGACAATGATCTCAAGCTTCTTCATCGAGTTGGTTGCCACGCCGGCGGAGGTATCCGGATAGAACACGGACTTGAGCTTCTGCTCCGCAGTCGTCTCCAGAGCCACCGGGACGATCAGATACATCGGGCGGATGTTCAGAACGGTTTTGCCGTCAAGACCGGTCTGCTTCGCCATCGCCGCACGGGCAAGGCCCAGCGGCGCAATGTCGAAGGCCGCGGCCGTGGGCAGGTTGCCGTGGTTCGCATGGAACAGCGCGGTCCCATCGCCCATGGTCGGGTTGCCAAGGATCTGCGCCCAAACGAGGTCACTCTCAAGCTGGGCAGCGGCGCCGCCCATAAGCTGCGGAATGCGCCCGAAGGCATTCATGTCATCGTTGACAATGACCTGGCGGGTGATCGCGATCACCTTGCCGTAGGTCGCGATCTTGTACGATTCCTTACCCTCGGCCAGAGACCCGCGCTTGTACTCGCCGCTCTCGTTGACCTTGTCGAAGGCCGGACCCTCGCCGAGCTGCGCCCGGTTCACCGCCTTGAAGTCGGAAACGGTGACTTCGCGGACAAGCGGCCGGAAGGTCTGGCCCGCCGCCTCATAGCCGGCGCGCAGGGTCGTGTTCACGACGTTGCCGAGGATGATCGGGAAGTCCGAGGTCGAGCCGTAACCGGAGCGCTGCGCAAGCGCCGCGCCGGCGATCTCGTTACGCGACATGCCGCGGGTGCGAATGCCACGAACCTCGAGCGCCTCGCGGGCCATGTCCATCAGCGAAAAGCCGCGATACTCACGCGCGCCATCGGCCAACGGCGCCGCGGGGTCGGCACGGTGGAGCAGCGCGGACTGCATCAGCGCTGCGCGCTTCTCATGGTGCTCCTCGCCAACACTCGCGCGCGGCGCCGTCTCACCATCGTCGCGATCGGCGATCGCATCGAGCAAGGCCACGCGGAAGTTCGCCAGGCTAGTGCGCTTGCGAACGTGATCCGCGCCGAACTCAGGCATGCGGGCACGAGCCGCAAGCTCAGTGATCTTGGCAACGCGCTCGGCCTCGTCAGAGATGGCCTGCTCGACGCGTTCTGCAACAGCCGCGTCAATGCGGGCCTGCTCGGCCGCTACGTCCCGCTGCTCAACAACCGGAGCGACGGGAGTGTCGTTGCCGCGAGTGGCCTCTGCGGCGGTATTTTGGTCAGCCATAGAGGCTCCCTCAAGAGAAGCGCCGGAGCGCTCGATGATCACAGTGTTCGTGCCGGCGTCAGAGCGAATCTGCGCGCCTGGGTCGGCGGGAATTGGCACCGCGGAGATTTCCAGCGGCTCCCAGTCAGTCACGCGGAACAGAGCGGGTTGAGTATCGTCGCTCTCTTCTTTCAGAACGCGGTGAATCCGGTAGCCAACGGAGATGTTGCGGATCACACCGTCTCGAATGTCCTGAACAATGCCGGCCGCGTCTTCGCGCTTACTGAGTTGGACCTTGGCAACGCCAAGCCCATTCTCAATACGAGCCGTGCCGGGGACGACGTTCCCGATCACATTCTCCAAAGACCAGCTATCGTGCGTGTTCAGGAAGGGAGCGCCCGCATTCAGGCGCTCCAGCCGGACGGCCGACGCGGAGACTTCAAGCTCCTCGTCATACGGCCCGTCCGACCACGAGTAGCGACGCACCCGAGCTCCAGTGGTCCACACGATATCGATCGTGTTCGCCTCTTCGTTGAAGCTCTGCGCGCGCACCTCGGCGCCCCGCACCTGGCGGGGCAGCTCGATCGTGTTGTGCATGTTAGTCCTTCGTCGCCAGCGTCAGTGCGGCTTGCATCGCGCCCGTGTGGGTGACCCTGCGGGGATCGGTGTCGAGGATGATCTCAGCGGCGTCGATCTTGTCGTTCCACGACTTGATTGAGGCCAGCACGTCGTCGGCGTTGTAACCGCGTTTCGCGATGGCATCGGTCATGCTCGTCAGGCCGGCGCGCACTTCCATGACATCAGCGGTGACATCCTTGAGCGGGTCGATCGACTCAAATCGAGGCGGCGTCCAGATCACCGGAACATTCGGCGAGTTGATCCTTCCCTCGAGATAAGCGACGTCGCAGAACCAGCGCCACATCGGCTCGCACATGAGCGGGATCAAAACCTGCCACTGTAGCGACTCGACCAAGCGGCGGAACTCCAGAAACCCGGCCCGGATGCTCGAATAGTTCACGTTCTCCAGGTCGCCGGACAGGATCTCGTACGGCAGCCTGTAGCCCGCCGCGATCGTCCGCAGCATGGCCCGCTTGTATTCATAGTACCCACCGACCGCATGAGGCTGGTTGAACGTCACCGACCGTCCGCCGCGGGCATGCACGAACATGCCGGGCTCGAAGCGATCGACCATCTGGCCGGTGCCGTCAACGATCGCGCTTGTTCCGACGATCGGTTCGCCGTTGGCGCCTGTCCCCTCCTCCAAGTCGGAAACCACGCCGACGGCGCAAGCTTCCAGCTTCTTCCGAAGCAATTCCGCATGCTCGTAATCGGCGAGGTCTCGCAGGTGCTCCATTGCTGAAACACCCCACGGAACGCCGCGGAGTTGCTTGGCCTCGCGCCAATAGAGGTGCGTAACCTCTTGGGCAGCGACGGCACGCGACTTCAGATCGTTCCGACCAATGCGGTACGCGTCGCCGGGATGCTTGTTGTAGAGCCAATAGGCAACACGGCGGTTGAGGGCATCCAACTCGATCCCCTGCATCACCTCACGCCCTGCCGGGCTCTGCGTGACCGAGGAGTCGAAGTAGTCGGCCGTCAGCACCTCAAGCTGCATCGCGACAGGCAGACCGTCGCGCGCCTTCCGAGGACGGCGGCGGATGAGCGCGTCGCCGCCCTCCACCATCTCGCGCGCCGCCAGAGCCTGAAGGCCATACACATCCGAGCCGGCATCTGCATCAGCGACCTTTGAGAACTCGTCCCAGAGATCGTTGACGATCTTGTCCTGTTCGGCATCGCCCGTGTTGGCCCGCGGCACGATGCCGGGGCCGACCAGGTTGTTCACCCAGGCGGTGACAGCCTTGGCGGCGGTCGGGTTGTTGCGGTTGAGGTCGCGCTGAATGGCCCGCAGCTTGTCAGCCGCGGCGCCGATCTCTGCGTCCGCTGAAGTGCCCGCCCTGACCCAGCCGCCGTTTGCCCGGCTCGGTCTTGTCGCGCTGTAGCCACGGCGCAGAATGTCCGACTGGACACGCGCCCGCTGCCGCCGCAACCCCGCCTTGGGCGACACGTATTCGATCGCCCGATCAAGCAGGTTCATGCTACCCCCTGTGGAAGGAGATGAGGCGAGCGCTTGAAGCTGGCCGCGTGGGCGGGTCCAACTCGGCTTCCAGATCGGCGATGATCCGCTTCATGTCCTCGCGGGAACGGTACGTGATGTCCCGGTCTCCGGCGCGGACGCGGAGCGCGCCCATGGCGAGCGCGCGTTTCAAGTCGAGGAGAAGCTCCTGCTTCTCCTCCGTCGTCAGGTCAGCCATCCGCGCCGCCTCTCACCCAAAAATGAATTGGCACGGGGCTGCGTCTGCTGCACCCGCTCGACCGGAACCGCATCAAGGCCTCTGACCTCGCGCTCCCGCTTCCACCGCTCCGGCGACCATGACGCCACGCCGCGCGTCCAAAGCGCCGCTCTGGAATAGACCCGACAGTCCAGCGCCTCGTTGGCCTTGTGATCCATCACCCACTCGTAACGACCGGTCTTGCGGCGTACCCGTCGCTCAGCGACCAGCTGCTTGCACCATTCCGCATCCATGAAATCCGGCACGTGGACATATCCCGGAGGGTATGCTCCAGCCTCTTCACGACCGCGGATCAGGAACCGGTAGAGCTCCGCCTTGAACACGTCGCCGGTGATCGACCGCAGCCGGATCGCGCGCTTGCGGCGCCCGAACGGGATGTTGGTCGGCGTCGAGACGGGCGCATTAGCCTCGTAGCCGCGCCGCCCCTTGATCGCCAGCACGCGCGCCTGGTCCTGCTTCGAGATCCAGCCGTAGACGGCCGTCGTCTGGTCGCCGGTGTCCACGGCGAGCAGATCGATCTTCATCAGCACGCCGGACGTATGGCGCCACGTATCGTCGAGGGCTTGCTCTACCCCGGCCCATGTCTTCGGATCGTCGGCCGGGCCGTAGAAGACCCGCTTCTCGATCGCCCAACTCTCCAGCCCCTCGCCCCAGCCCCACACGTGGAGCTCGAGGCGCGCCGGACTTGCCTGAACGTCGACCGCCGCCGTGATCATCGTCACGCCCGAAGGCAACGTGCCCGGCTGCCAGCTCTCGCGCCGTTCGTAGATCCGCTCCCAGTCGACGAGCTCGGACGCTTCGAACCACGTCTCACCGAGGCGCGTGTTCTTGAAGGTCTTGAGCTTCGAGATGTCGCCTTGGGCTTCTTCCCACTCGCGCGCCATTTCCTCCCAGGAGAGCCACCCGAGCGGCGAATAGAGCCCCGAGATATGGAAGCCCACCGAGTTCGGATCGACAGGTTCAGCCGTCGCGCGCCACTCGCCCTTCGCCAGGAACGACGTCTTGTGGCGCTCCTCGAACAGAACACCGCAATGCTCGCAAGCGTAGCGTGCCGTCTCCGGCTTGCCTGCCGTCCACTGCAACCCTTCCCACTTCAGCCACTGCATCCCGCCGCAGTCTGGGCAGGGAATGAAGTAGCGGCGCTGGTCCGACTTCTCATATTCACGCTCGATCCGGCTCTCGCCGTGGATCGTCGGCGTGGACACCAAAAACATCTTGGCCTTGCGGCCGAAGGTCGTTGTGCGGTTCGCGACAAGAGCGATCGGGTCGCCTTCGCCGTCGACGTCGCCCGGATAGGCATCCACCTCGTCAAGGAAGGCGTAACGCGCCGGCATTGAGCGCAGCCCAACACCGGAGTTCGCTCCGGTCATCACGAGGATGCCGCCGGGGAACGTCTTGGCGAGCACCGTGTTGCCGCTGTCGCGCGACTTGGCGTCACCCATGATCGCCCGCAACTCGGGGCAATCATCGATCAGGGGCTGAACACGCTGCTGCGAAACCTTCTTGGCGGTGTCGACGGTCGGCCACACGCCCATGACGGGCGCCGGCGACCAATGCATGATGTAGCCGAGCCAGTTGTTGCCGGCCTCGGTGGCGCCAACCTGCGCCGACTTCATGAACACGACGCGCCGTGCGGTGTGCATGGGCGACAGCGCGTCCATCACGTCACGCAGAAACGGCACACGATCGGTGCGGTAGTTGCCGGCTTCGGCCGCCAGCTTGGTCGAGAGGACGCGGTACTTATCCGCCCACTGCGAAACCGTTAGAACGGGCTCCGGCCGGATGGCATACCGAAGCTCGTCCTCTACATCGGCGAAGCCTTGGTACTCTGCATCAGGCTCGGACCACCGGGCTTGATAATTCATCGAGCACCATCGCGATCACTTTGTTCAGCGCCACATCGAGGAGCCCAACGTCACAGCCGACCTCAGCTGCCATCTGCGCGCCGAAGCGCGCCGGGATGCCCTGAACCGCCTGGCGATAGCCTGTGAAGGCGCGATTGACGTGCTTGCGGACGGCGTCGAGCGGCACGAGCTCCTTCCGAAGCTTCGCGATGCGGATGTCGCGCTCGCGGGCCTTCAGGATCGTCTCGGCCGTGCGGGCCTGGTCGAAGTCGAGGCCAGTGGATTCCGCCCCGCCCTCCTCCATCAAGACGCGCTTGATCAGGTTGACCGCTTCACGGGCGCCACCCTCGTCGAGCGCCGGCGCCTGATCGGTCTCCGTGCGCACGGTGCGCGCACTGCGCACTTTGGTGCGCGCCGGGTCAGAGTTTTTGGCCCAGGCCTCGCGTGCCGCTTCGGGATCAATCGTCCCATCGGGCAGCGCCGCGATTTTCCCTTGGCTCAGTGCCTTTCGGACGCCGGCCTCCGACACCCCAAGGATCCGGGCTAGCTCTCGACGTGAAACACCCAAGTGCGAACCTCGGAAATTCGGCTGGAACTAGCGTTTTTTAGGGCTGCCGTCGCCGCGCAGGGGTGGGGGTACCGGGGAAGAACCTATCGCTCGCCCCTAGCACAACACCTCACGCCGCGTGCCCTTCTTGATGTTGTCGTTGGCCCACATTGGCCGTAGGTTTGCCAATGACCACGCAGACCGCACCTCGTTGTCATTCGCCAAGTCAAACGATGAGAGTGGCAAGATGTGATCTATGTGGATGAGACCGCGGGAGAACTTCTGCCACGACATGCCTCGCGTGAACTGCCTCTCAAATGAGGCCCGAAGCTGGGCAGGTGTATAGCCAAGCTCATCGAAGATCTTTCCGCCAGACGTCATTGACGTCAGAGCGCCACGCAGGCCTTTTTCGTGTCGAGCGCATTTGCGCCTGTCTCTTACTTGGCTACGAACGCGCTCGCGAAGGTTGAACACCGGATCGTGCTTGTAGCGCAGTCTCCACCTCTCAGCGCTCGACAAACCAGGCGCAAGCCACGGTTTATGCTTTGCGCTCTCGATGCGATCGGCCGCACGTTTTGCCTTATGCGCTTCTGCAGCGTCTGCCCTCTTCTCTTCGCGGCGCTCAGCGGCCAGACGCGAGACTTGAGCGTTGTATTCATCGCGCGTCAGTAGAACGCGACCCTGCCTAGCGGCCGCCCTCTCGCGCTCGCCCCGCCGTTGTTCGGCCGTGCGTGGCTTGCGGGGAGAGCCCTTAGGCCTCGGCTTTCGTGGATGCCCATCGGGAAGCGCCCTTGCAGCAGCCTTCTCCCGCCAGCGCTCGCGCTCGCGTATGACGCGGCACTCGTCGCACCACTTCTTGCGTTTTTGGCCTTCGGGGACCACGCATTCGGCCTGGCACTGCTGGCAGACAAAAATTTTTCTATCGGCCTGCATCGCGCCTCCGTCTACGGCATCGCCCTCATGATGCGGCGGGTGATGGCGTCCAGCACGAAGGTGCGCGCCGACTGCTCGAACGTCTGCTCACTCTGGTCCTTCACGATCTCCTTGGCCACCGACGGGCCGTAGAGGGCGCGGATAGGGAAGCGGGCTGCAGTGGTACGCGCTCGGTAGCGCCCGCCGCTGGCGAACGATCGCTTAAACTGATGTGCCGTGCCCCATGGGAAGGCCAGCACGCCCTTGCGGTTCACGCCAACACGGAAATTGCCGATCGGCATTCCCTTGCCCTCGCCTCGGATGACGTAGGCGAGGTCGCCAGCCATGCTGCCGTGCGTGCGCTCCACGATGGCCCTGTAAGCCTTGACGCCCGTCTGTTTGCGCAATGCCCTACGGACCCGCGTCAGCGTCTTCTTGCCGCCCTCCTGCAAGCCCTCGCGCATGGCGCGCTGCATGCGTGCAGGTTGGATGGCATCTGCGAACTGCTGGAGCACGCCGTCTGTGGAGACGAGGATCTGCATGGCCCACCGAAAAGAAAAGCGGCCGGGGAGCACGTTGGTGCTCGACCCGGCCGAGGGTCGCCTTGCGGCGATCAGGTACCGAACACGCCAACCCACATGCAGTGGATGGCGTGCACCCAGAAGGCTATCGCGACTGCGTGCATGCGGATGCCTCGATGGTGTTGGAGCCGCCGGCAGGAATCGAACCCGCGACCTGTGCCGTACAAAGGGACTGCTCTTCCAGCTGAGCTACGGCGGCTGATGAGGTGGTGCGGGCGAGGCCAGCAACCCCTCGCAAAGTGAAATGCCCTGATCAGGCGGGCACCCACGGCATGCTGATCACCGTGTCACCGCACCAGGCGCGGGCTCGCCGTGTGGGCAATCCGCCCCGGTTACTGCCGCGCTGAACTGGTGGGAAGGGTAGGAGTCGAACCTACTCAGCAACAAAGGCAGCGGGTTTACAGCCCGCCCCAACTCTCCGGCTTTGGCGCCTTCCCGAATAATCCCCGGCCTTTGTCCCGTCGTGATCGGCCTAGGAACCCGATCCGGTCGGATTTGTCTCCGAGGGTCGGCGACGGCGGCCGCGCATCGTGCGGCACGTCACCTGGGCCGGCGGCATAGCGGCGAGCGCCAGAGGCAGTCCGGGAATGACCGTGGGTTGACTCAGCAATCTCAACGTGAACAAATAGGGAACATTTATGGAGAGAAACGATGGCCCATATCGAGATCTCAAACATCCCGCCGTTAACCGCGGACCAGCTGAGTGCAACGTCAGTTCGGTACTATGCCGTCTGCAAGCACTGCCATATCATCAACGAGCGCGGGATCGCTATTGAGCCCTACGACGACCTCCTGCCCTCACAGGAACAACTACAGGCCGCCAATATCCCCCAGGCGCTCAACATCGTCTGCGAGCAATGCAATCAGCAGGACTTTGAATTCGAAGTGGTCGGCACATCGCAATGACTTTGCGCCACTGTCTGCGGAGCCATACGACGTCCGCTTTGGCTTCGGGCTTTCATGTCCGCGAACGAACCGCAGGCATCCACCCTCGTGGCTCTCCCGTGTGAATTGGTGAGCCGCCCCGGCACACAGCCAAGGCGGCGTCGTTACGTGGGCAGTCCGATCGCTGAGCGCATCGGCAAACTGTTAGCCTGCCCAAATTCTGCTATGCGGCAACGGCCATGGCGACAGGTGGGTTGTTGTCATTGGCTGCCAGGCCAGCGTTGATCATCGCCTGATGGAGCGGGACGCTTCCATCCACGCCGAACTGCTTCAGCAGCGCTTTGTCGCGGGCATGCGTTCTGCCCTCGGTCATGGAGATGTACAGGGCATCGTTGGCCCATGCGTCGCCCGTCAAAAGCGTGGCGTTGTCGTAGTCGCGATTGTCATAGTGGTCGAGGCTTGGACGCTTCGTCATCGAGGACGCGCTCCTGAAATTCGGTGGAAGTTGATTGGCTTCCCATTAACCCGCACGGGAGGGTGATCTGGTCATGAGCAGCTACGCTGCTATGTCTTCTCGCCTGATTTCGCCAAGTGCGTCGCGGATAGCGATGAGGCCCATGTGGGCGACAGCCTTAGCCGCTCCAGTTGCTGCATTGATGTTTCCCGAACCGAGTGCGCGCCCAACCCTCTCCAGCGTAGCGCCGTGCAGCACAAGATCCTCGAAGGGCTCAAGGATGAGGCCCAGCCGGCTGCGCAACTGTGCCAGCAAGGCCTTGTCGTCGATCATCGCATTGACCTTGGCGTCGCCGTTCCACTTCTTTGCGACCTTCGCGCCGTTCTGCGTGCCGATGTCGCCGGTCACCTCCACGGCGGTTAGCTTCCGGGCCCCCTTGTTAACAACCTCGCCCTTCGCATTGAGCCAGGTTCGCTGATCGAGCGGCATGAACTCCATGCCCTGCGATGTCCCTCCCAGCAGCGCGCCGCTCGTCGCGCTGGCTTCGATCTGCCGATATCGGATGGCGTATTTGAGCAGGTCGCCGTTCTTTTCGGCCAGTAGCGCCTTGGCCAGGGGCCATGCGATGTTGTCGTTGTCGGCCCTGCCGTCCCATCCCTCCCCGATCGCCTGTCGAGCCCTGATCGAGCGCTTCAATTTTTCAGCCGCTCGGTCGTCTCTCTTCCGCTCCGCGTCCATCGCGAGCTTTCGGGCCGAAGGGGCGTTGTCATTGGCTGCTATGGTCATTGGCTGTCCTGAATGCGCTGGCGCACGAGCGCCATGGTCTGGCTGGCTGCGTCGTCTTCGTCCTTGGCGATGACGACGGCCACGGGAGGGAAGCCCAGCTCGAGAATTTCGGCGTGGGCGTCGATTTGCTCTGAGGACAGCTCGCCGTCCTCGGTCTTGTATTCGATCTGGAGCAGGTTGCCGTGAGGCAGGTAGATGTTCAGATCCGGTTCACCGGCCGCCATGCCCGTGGCTTTGGCGATTGCCCGGTCTCTTGGGCTGCGAAGCCCGGCGTTCATGCTGGCCGCGTATCGGAGGGGCATGCCATCCTTGCGGGCCTGGAAGAGCGCTTTGATCGCAGCGTGCTGCAAGCGCCATTCGGGAATTCGTCTGGTTGCCATCGTTGTCCTTGGGTGATGGCGGGCCGTAGAGCGTGTTGTTGTCTCCCGGCTCTCAGGGCCGGTTTTGCCTTACGTGTAATATATACACTCTTCCCAGATTCAGACCTCCTTTTTAGAGTATAAGGGTATACCCCCTATATTTACATGTTAAAGTTATAAGTAGATGATATATAAAGATAAAAGGGGAATTTTTAACGTGCAGCACCTTTCCGGATTTCTACATCTTTACACGTTCGAACATGCAAGAATCCCCCTTTTACACGTTTGGCCAACACGTTTGCTGCATGTTCACGCGGCCTCCAATTCCGCCAGTTTCAGCCCCTGCCCCCCGTTCCGGGCACGTGTGCGGGTCACGTCACCCACGCGCACCAGGCGGTCGATGGCCGCGTTGACGTGCCGGTCCTCCGATCGAGAGATGCCCTTGATGCGGAGAAGCGCGCCCATGCCCATCGCCCCGTCTTTGGACTTCCGCAGGGCCGCGACGATCGCCTTGCAGAGGGACTCGAACTCGCTCGACGCCATGTGCTCACGCACGCCGCGATCGAGGCAATCAAGAGAGCGCTGCACGACGGCGTAACCCCACTCAACATCGTCGAGTGTGACGCGCGCTCGGGCGCCGTCACGGGACAGCGCGCGGATGGTGGCGAGCTTGATCGTCTGCTCGGCGGTGCGCCCGATGATGCCCTCGACGCCGTTGCGCTCCTCGATCTCGGCGATCTGCCAATCCTCGATTTCAAGCCAGCGGGCTTCGACAGCGGGGCTGTCCCATTCGACGACGTGGAGGGGGGGCCTGGCGCGGGAATCACGGTGGTTTGCGCCTGCGAGGTTGCCCCGGCCGAACTGGGTATTTGCCGCATCCTTGATGGCCGCTTGCAACGAAGGCGGCGTGATCATCACCGGAGGCGCCTTACGGCGCTCGGGCGTCTCGGTGGCGTGGATGACCGTCATGCGGTTCAGGAAGCCGTCCGATAGGTTGCCGTCCGCCAGACCGTCATAGAACGTTGAAGGCGTGGTCATGCCCAGGATCGACAGCGTGGGGCAGAAGATCGGCTCGGGATCGTCGCGCTTCGGATCCGCATACTGCTTGCCGGTCCACATGTCCGCCGACAGACTGTAGACCTCCAGGAGCGCGCGCCGAACCGTGCGCGTCCAGGAGGATGCGTTCTTGCCGTTCACACCCTGGAGGACCAGCCCGAACTCGTCCCACGCCACGACCATGGACGGGGAGCGTCGCAGGGCGCGCTCGATGGCGCTGTCGGCCGTGAAGTCGCCGGCAACGACGAGCTGCTGCAAGCCGGTGTCGACGGCCAGGGTCTTGAGTGCCTTCAACGGATGCCCCTTTCCGTGGGCAGAGGAGCCCAAGCCCACGAAGTAGACGTTCAGCCCCGCGCCGGTAGGTCCGACGCAGCGACGGCCGTACAGACCCGCCAGGAACGTCGTGGCGGCCATGACGGCATACTCAGGCACGGGACGCCGTCCATTGTCCAAGACCCACTGGGAGATGGCCTGCAGGAGCCCGCCGGCAGCAGACGGCGTGAACGGGTTGACGTTGGCACGTGGTGCCGCGACAGGCTGGGGCTCGGATGGCTCGGGCGCGGATTCCGTGGCAGCGACCTTCGGGAACCAGGCTTCGAGCCCGTAAAGGTCCGGCTCCTGGTAGCCGAGCTTTTCACGCAACCACTGGTCCGCGAAGTCGAGCCCGCAACCGAGCGCCTCCATGACGACGTCGAGGGCGGTGTAACCGCGATCCCCGTCATGGAAGTCCTTGATACCGTCGCGGGTGATTTTCAGATTCGGGTTGCGCTGGTGGGTGGGCCGGCCGCGATTTGACGGTCGCCAGAACGGCACAGCCACGTAGCCGCGTGGCGTCTTTTTGCATTTGGGGAGATCGAGCGCAGGCACCCACGCGTCGAGGTCTTCGAGCGCCTTGGCGTTGAGGTCGCGCCAAATTGAGTGGCCGTATCCCTCGCCCTGCGGCCTCGGGGTATGCGTCGGCGCGTAGCCAAACGGCGCCAGGGCCTCCGCAATGCGCTCGGCGATGTCAGCGGGGAGGACGGGTAGACGGTCGGGCGTCGTGGTTTCGAGCGCCTCGCCGATCCACTGATAGGGCTTTTGCGTCTCCGGATGGATGGTGGGCGGGACGACCGTCTGCTTGCCGTGGGCCAGAAGGTCCACGACGCGCTCGTTGTTCACGTTGAACGCTGCCGACTTGATGGTGCTGGGGCCGGTGTAGAAAGCCGTGAAGCCCTTCTGCCCTCTTTTCATTATCGGGGATTCGGGAATGACAGCGGCCAATGCGGCACACAGCTCCGGGTCGTCCGTATCGATGTCGATCGCGACCAGGCCAGCATAGCCGAGCGCCACGCAGACGCCAGCATCGGGCCAGCGCTCCCAGGCACGGGTCTCATAGTCGGTCGGAAGCCGGTTGCAGTACTGCTGCCAATCGTTCCGGCCGTACCACTGGCCATAGCTGTAAGAGCCGGGTCTCTTGGATCCGGGGCGGCAGGGGATCGCGCTGTAGCCTTGGTCGACGAGCGTGGAGCCGGTCTGATTATAGGGCGTTGGCGCGGTGGGGGTGGTGGGGGTGAGGAGGGTCATTGGAGAGGGTATCCGGCGAGCGTCATGCGTAATCCCTTATTTCGATCGGCAAGAGGACGAGAGGAAAAAACCGAGTCTCAGCCCACGGATACATGCGCTTTGCCAAATCGCGGGCGATGGACTCTGTACCGTTGCACTGTGGAGAGGCGCCGGTTAGCCGGCCCGCACGACGTTTCTCGGGCTGCCAGAACATCAGGCCGCGTTCGGGGTGCACGCTGAACCAACGGTTCCGGAGCACCTGAACTATGCCATTGGCGGTGAGGACTTCGGCCTCCGGCATATAGACGAGACGCGGGTCGTCTGGTGTGATACTCATTCCCCATTCCTCGCAGGAAGTTCGATAGCCAGAATGTCCGCCTCGATACCGGCCTTATCGATCAGCCACATAGACGGTGTTTGGATCGTCGGAAGCGACCACTGGCGGACCACGCTTGCGGCCATGGCCTTCGCGTCTCGAAAGCCAGCCCCGTAGGCACGTTCAGTTGCGTCGCGATGTGCCTGCACAGCCTCCGCATACTTCGTTATGCGGGCCTCATGGCGTTCGGTGAGATCCTTTATGTGCGCCGCATGTTGCTCGCCATCCATGCGGAAAAGATCGCGGAGACGCTCGATCTCCGCCTCCAGGCTATCGATAACCGCGCCGCGTCGGTCGATCTCAGCGGCCATTTCCGCTGCGCTGGCTTGGCGCTGGACTGTAGCTATACTCAAAATGGCGCCCTCTTTTCGCGTATCTGCTGCCGTAGACTTGCGCCGAACCCCAAGACGACCTTCCGCACGAACTCGCGGTATTCATGCTCGGTGAGTTCGGCCAAGTCGGTTTTCCCCAAACCGTCCAAATACGCCCCGCCGTCCGCGCCCGCGTCCGTGAGCGCCAATACCTCGAAGGCGTCCAAACGGCGCGCGCTGCGTATACCGTCGGCCATGACGGAGCACTCCTTACAGAGCCACTTGGGCTCCCGTGCCGTGCCTATGCCCAGCCCCTCGGCGTGCCGGTGGCACAGCCAGCAGTCGGCCGGTTCTTCCATTGGTGGAATTGCCATTGTCGTCCCGTCAAATTATGTGTATCAAGATACACATAATCGGTTGACGCGCCGCTCTCATGGTGTATAACTATACACATCAACGGGGAGCGACGACATGAACACGATGAAGGCTTCAGAGATCAGGGCGCAGCTGGAAAGGGAGGGTTGGGTGGTGTCACGGTCAGAAAAGCACATCACCTACTGGCACCCGGTCCTCAAGCGTATCGCCCGCGTTCCTCATGGCAGGAAGATGGTCTCATCCGGTGTCATGATTTCGATCGCTAAAGCCGCCGGCTGGAAGTGGCCACCCCGATAAGGGGTGGCTAACACAAGGATCTGAGAAGATGTCATATTACACCGCCATCATTGACCGTTCAGAAGACGGCGCCTTCGGAGCCTCGTTCCCCGATCTCCCCGGCGCCACTGCAATGGCCGATACCCTGGACGAAGCCATCGACGCCGCGCGTGAAGCCTTGCGCGACTGGGTGGAAGTTGCCGTTGAAAACGGTGTCACGGTTCCCGCTCCCCGCGACGCAGCCGATATCGTCAAGGACGCCGACGTAAAAGACCTTCTGGCAGCCGGCGCGATCTTGGTGGGCGTGCCCCTCGTCGCCCGTCGCGGGCGCGCTGTGCGCGTCCAGATTACATTGGACGAAGGCACGCTTGCTGCGGTTGACGAAGCCGCCCGGCGCACGAAGGACACCCGCAGTGGCTTTCTGGCACGGGCGGCAATCGCGGAAATTGCCCGTGCCTAGCGGCCGGCCCGCCAATCGCTTAGTGCCTTCACCTGCCGATACTTCCGCTCTCTGGCTCGCAGGTTCTGGCACTGGCGCTCGACCGCCATGATGTCTTCGACGTTGCCGATGCGGTCGGGGTTCTGCGTCCAGTGGTCGGCGAGCCATCGCACGGCATCGCGGCTTGGTAAGCGCACGTGGCGCGGGACGGTGTAAACGACGGCGCGCGTGTCGCTCCATACAAGGCGGAGAAGCCCACCGTCTTTATGGAGCACGACGCTTGGCATCAGCGCCCCTCAACATGGAGCTGGGCGGCTGTGTCGGAGGCTGGCTTGCACGTGCTCCGGCCAACGGCGACACCGACAAAGCCGAAACCGATCGCGAGTACCAGGGCATACAATGCGGCCAGCGCGGCGCCCATTCCGATGATTGGCTTGAGCGCCTCGAGGGCGAAGGTGAGCGCCCCGATGACCGTCGCCAAGGCCGCGAAAGCCGCCAGACCGACTCCAGCGCCAAGCCAGAAGTTCTTCACGTCTTTCATGTTCACCCCCTCAATAAGCCGCAGCTGAGACAGCAAGGGCCACGGATGGAATCGCGATCAGCGCGCCGATGTAGGCTGCGACCGCGGCAGGCACGCCCAAAAACATCGCGCACCAGGCGGCGCCGTATCCAACGGATACGAGAAGGGCGACCCCGACCGGAACCACGGCCAGCCCCAAGAAAAACATTCCAAGTCGCTTCATTCACTCCCCCTCCAGAATATCCAGCAGCGCGCCCAAAGGCCCTTCCGCTGTCCCGTCGCCACGGCGCGTTAGCGCCTCGCGGATGTCGTCGATGGGCGCGCCGTACTGCAGCCCTATGCTGATTGCGATGGCGGCATCCCGCCCGTTGATCTGCATGCCTGTCCCCGTCTTGCCGGAGTCGATGAACACCTCGGCGACACGGCCGTCGTGATAGCGGCCAATGCCGGCGGTGTAGATGTGGAAGTCATGGGTGAACTCGATCACCTCGTGCTGTCTGCGGTTTGGTAGTGGTTCGCGGGTCATGCGGCTCTTGGGATGGTGGTGTTGTCGTTGGCGAAGAGTGGCGCCTGCTCGAACTTCGAAGGCGCCTCACGCGCAGCGAAAAGGTCGGCTTGGGAATACGCCTTCGCGATGCGATCGCAGGCTATCTCGAAATATCCCTCGTCGATCTCAACGCCTATGAAAGGACGCCCCATCCTCGCGCACGCTACTCCAGTCGTTCCAGAGCCCATGAAGGGGTCGAAGACTGTTCCGGACGTCCAGCCGACTACCGTCATCATGAGGGGTATCGGCTTTTCGGTCGGATGATTTCCATTACCGGTTCGGCGTGCATCAACAACATCTGTTGGTCTTCCGGCCGGGAAAAAATGATCCGGGCCAGGGTAGAACAGCGCAACTTCAGTCTGCCTTGCGTGCTCGTGCTTCAGATCACCCATGGACCAGTTGTTTTTCACCCACGTTACTAGACTCTTTGGCTTTGGTACCTCCCTAAGATTATCCCATCTACAAAAGATGTATTTGGAATGCGTTGCGGGAAGCTCGCAAGCCCAAACGAGGAGCTCGGCGCAGTCGTCGTTTGCGATCGCGCTATGCTTTTCTATGCGGTGGTTTGATTGAAAGGCCATGCCATAAGGCGGATCAGAGACCATAGACTCGATGCCCCCCCAATTGCATGCTGCACCTCTCTGCAATCACCGCAATACAGTGTCGCAAGGCCAACTGTCTCTACGCGCATAGCCGCTCCGAACTCTTGTTATCATTCGCCGCCGCATAGTCCTTCCAGTCGAACCACTGGATGACGGGGCGGCCTTCATGCCTGCGGTCCCAGATGAACCACGCGTGGCACACAGCGGAGCTTGCCTTCGGCCCGTCCCAGCCGTGCCGGTGCATCATGGGAAGCCGGCGGCTGGCGACATGGACGCGGGCAAGAGGCCGCATTTCAAACCACGGTCTGCGGGCTGTGCCCTCAAGGAAGGCCAACCGCAGCAGCATCGCGACATACCCGCATTCGTGGAGAGCACGCTCTACGAACTCGCGCGCCAGCTTGAACGGCGGGTTGGTGACGATCGCTTGGGTTACCCCCTGGCCGGGATAGCGACCGTCCCTCACGAAATCCAACCCACCTACGCTGTCGGGGCAGCCACGATCGACCAAATCCGTGGCGACGACAGTGTGTCCTTTGGCTCGCAGCACATTGACGATCGCCCCGTCTCCGCAGGCAGGCTCCCAAATTGTACCCTGCGGCAGCCATTTGGACTCGATCGCCAGTAATGCTTCTACCGCCTCGCGTGGCGTGGCGTAGAAGTCATCGCCGCGCGCCGCATGGGTGTGTGTTCCGACGCCGCAGACGGTCACGACGCCACCACCAGTGCGATCACGCCGCCAATGAGAAGCGCATAGAACACCGCGGTCCAAATGACCTGCATCCAGAGCAGGATGCGGGCTGACCGGGCAAGCCTGTCGAGTTGGTTGGTCATTGGGCCTCCAAATCGTGCAGGTAGCAAAGCAGCGGGGTCCGGTGGCAATCCCACCGCACAAGCGCAATTCGCCCATCGGTTCTGATAAGCCGGCCTCTTCCTCCATCCAGTCGGTGCTTGACGCGCATCGCCTTCACTCCGGGCACGCAGTGAAACTGGGAATGTGGTCAAGATGGACAGCCCAACGGCCAAGCGACGTATCGCCGTCGAAGATCTCGATAGTAACCGGCCACAGCCACTCCCTGCCGTCGCCATTATCGAAGGCGTCCTTGGCGGCCTCCTCCGCCAACCAGAAGCTGGCGCCGTTCAAGAACGTCGTGTTGAAATGTCGGCGCCCCTCTACCCCCTCGACCTCATAGCCGATCTGCCGCCCCACTGGTTGCGGCGGTGGGCTCCACCGCGCAACTGCCTGCGCGTTCCTTGCGGCCGCCTCGACCGCCCATGTTTCCGCAGCATTCATCACGCCGCCTCCCTCATCTCCACGACCGGCCTGTAGCTTTTCACCTTGTAAAAGCGGCCGTCCGGCTCAACGCTGATTTCCGCTGTCATCCGCAATTCCCCTTCTCGGTCCAGCCACTCCTGGACGCCCTTGGGCGCGGGCATCGCTCCGCCGTGCTGCGCCCAGAAGCGGCCAGCCTTCTGCTTGGCGAACCCCTTGTGCTCCGGGCATACCCACATCTTGTGCACCGTCAGTCCGCAGTCGAAATCGATCCGCACACTGTCCGTCCCGCCGGGCTTGTCGTGGTAGCGAAAGCGACGGCCGGTGACGGGGAGCCATTCGGGCTCGGCCGTCGAGAGGATGGGGGCGCTGTCCGCGGTCGCCTTGTGTTTTGGCTTTTCCTCGAACTCAAACTCATTGCCGCAGTCAGCACAGACGCGCGCCGATGCGTGCACAAGGCTGAAGCACTCGGGACAGACCTTTACCGGCGCCTCGCCTTGCCCTTTGCCGGGCTTTCGGGCGCGAACGTCATCAACAGGCCCGTGCGTCCTGACCCACCCCGCGAAGTCCAGCACGAGGCAGTTCGCCTTGCCTGGCGCTAGGCGTGTTCCCCTTCCAACAGCCTGGACGTAAAGGCTCGGTGAGAGCGTCGGCCGCAGGGCCGCGATCAGATCCACGCCGGGCGCGTTAAAGCCCGTCGTCAGCACGCTGTTGTTGGTCAGGCACCTTATGCGACCCGCCTTGAAGTCTTCGATGATGCGGCGCCGCTCCGGAGCCGGCGTCTCGCCGGTGACCACCTCTGACGAAAATCCCCGCGACCTAATCTCGTCTCGAACATGATGCGCGTGCTTAACTCCAGAACAGAACGCCATCCATGACCGCCGGTCCCGACCATAGCCAATGATCTCGTCAACAGCCGCGCGAGTGACCTCATCTTGATCGACCGCGTCTTGCAGAGCGCCCGGAACATAGTCACCCCCTTTCTTCGCGACGCCTGACAGATCGAACTCGGTCGTCATCCCCTTGCTGACCAGAGGCGACAGGTAGCCGTCGCGGATGCCGTCTGCGATGCCGTAGGTGTAGACGACCTTGTCGAACAAGCGGTCATCGCCTTCGTCTAACCGGCCACTGCCAAGCCGGAACGGCGTGGCGGTCAGCCCCACGATCTTGAGGTCCGGGTTGATCTTGCGCAGCGCCTCAATGAACCGGCCATACATGGTGTTGGCCTTTGGCGGGATGAGGTGCGCTTCATCCACCATCAGCACGTCGACGTGGCCGATTTTATCGACCTTGCTGTGCGCCGTCTGGATGCCAGCGAACAGGATTTGAGCGTAGGTGTTGCGCTGCCCGAGGCCCGCAGACAGGATGCCCGCCGGCGCCCATGGCCAAAGGCCCGTGAGCTCCTTGAAGTCCTGTTCAATGAGTTCCGCCACATGAGTTGCGATCACGATCCGCATGTCCGGCCAGCCGTCGAGCAGCCGCTGAATCGTCGTGGCCATGACCAGACTTTTCCCCGTCCCCGTCGCCAGATCGATCAGCGGATTACCGGGCTCGGACGCCCAATAGTCGAAGAGGGCTTCAATTGCCTCCTGTTGATACGGGCGCAACGAGAGAGTCATGCCGCCGCCTTCAACTCATGCCGGTAGCGCTGCGGCTTCGGCGCCTCGTACCAGAACGCCACCCGTGGCGGCTCCTCGAAGCAGGCCACGACGACCGGGTTAGCGGCCTCGTACCGGCGCGCAGCTTTTCGAAGCGTGGAGCCACTTTCCCGTGCCGTATCGATGATCAGGATGCGACCGAGATGCACCGGCGCGGTCGCGCCGTAGGGAATGAACGGGATGTGCAGTTGATGGCTGGCATAGACCGCCGCGACAGCCCCGGAGCGTCCCGGCCCTGTCACCGACCCCACCGCCGGCAGAGCGGTGAGCACACGGCGCAAACGCTCCGCAAATTCGCTCTCGGTGACTATGCGCATGCCGCCCTCCCGCCGTTGTCGTTCGCGGCCACCCGCCGCTTATGCGCCAAGCGCAGGTTCACGGCCTGTGTCCGCGGTCGCAGGTGCAGCGGGTTGCAGCACCTGCGGTTGTTGCATTCGTGGTCCAGTTGCTCGCCCGGCCGTAGCCGACGGCCGCCAAGCAACCGCCACATGAGGAGGTGGACACCCACGGTCGCGCCGCGATAGCTCACCCGGCCGTATCCACCTCCCCTGCCCGATCCGCTGTCACTCCCGGTCCAGTTCCAGCAGCCGTGGCACTGGATCCGCTCGCGGATTCGGTCGGGAATTCGAGCGTCGTTGATGTCAGGCAGCATCCCGCATTCCCCCATCCCTCCACAGTTCGCCATCCGCGAGCCGGTATTCGACCCACTCTTCTTCCTCACAGCTGTTCACCTGCTCCCCCGGAACCAGCGCCGGGATGAAAAGGTGCGCCGCACAGCCGGCCTGCTGTTCCTCGTGAGTCAGCGGCTTGTCCCAACGGCCGCAGGTCCAGACGCCCCGATCGCCGACGATCTCCGCCGTCGAGTACAAGCACGTCCGGCAATTCACCCGTGGCCAAGCCTTCTCGTGGCAGTGCGGCTTGTGCTTGCACCAGCCGCAGACGAAGGCCGCCTTGGAGTCCGGGTCTTCGTGGAGCCGCATCAGGGGCTCGTCAGCGCGGACGATGCGCTCTGCCTTGGCAATCAGCCGTAGGCAATATTCCGCGTCGTAATTGACGCGCTCTGCGTAGAGATCGTCCGTGTTCTTGTTGACCGCGAGATAGATTGCTCGATCCCGGTGCCGCAGATGCATGTACATCTGAAACTGCCCAAAATGGTCGGGCTTCGATTTGGCCACGCCCTCCTTGAGCAGTTTGCGGAATGACTTGTCATTGTGGCTCTTCATTTCCGCCACGTGGATGGTCTTGGGCGCCTCCGGCAGCCCCAAGACCTCCGCGTCGAGCTTGCCCTTCACGTGACCGCCGACGGCGGTCACTGTGATCTGACGGCCGGTTGCGGGGTCCTTGTCCTGGACCTCGCAGCCGATGGCCCGAAGCTCCTCGATGAACCGGTCTTCCTCGATGTTGCCGGTGGCAAACAGCCGGATCTTCTGGCCCGTGAGGACTTCTCCGGGCGACACCCAATGGAAGTCGTACCAGAGCTTGCGCAGGCACGGATCCGCCAGCGTGGAGATCGATAGGGTGCGCCCCTCCCACTGTTCACGGGCCTCGTAGTGCTTGTAGATGGCTGCGATCGTCGGGGCGACCGTCGCGATTTGCGGGAGGGGCGCCATTAGCGGGCGTCCAGTTTGTCTGAGATGATGGAAAGGTGAGCTGAGATGCTAAAGAACGCGCCGAGCGCCACCCAGAAGACGTCATGGTGATACCAGCCGAAGCCGGCCATTACGCCGCCGCCAATTCCGACCAGTACGTTTAGGAGTCTGCTCGCCACTTCCATCACCGCACCTGCAACGTCGGTTCGCCGGTCTTGATGCGGGCGCCGGGCACGGACAGCCCACCGTCGAGCGCTTCCTTGATCGCCGACTTGGACACGGACTTCGTCACGTCGGTCTTCCATGCCCAGGCGGGCAGACCGGCCTCGTCGGTTATCTCGACGCTGTCGCGACCCTTGGCGACCGTGAGCGTGGCCTCAGGCAGCCGCACACGTGGCAGGTCCGCGGCCTGCAGGAGACGTAGTGCCAACTTGCGCATGGCCTCTCCACGGCGCTCGCTGCCGGCCTGACGGGCCTTCAGATCGTCGATGCGGGATTGCTGCGCCGCAGACAGTGCCTTGGCGTCCAGGATCTGCGCGGCAATCCGCGACAGGATGATCTCCGCGTTGGTCTCCCCCTCGATCGTGTCGGCGCGGAGTTGCTCGTCCTCCGCGAGCTCGGGATAGGCGGCGACGAGATCCTGGAACTCACGTTCCAGAAGGTGGACTTCAAGCAGCAAGTTGGACATGGGTTGCCTCGCGTTTGGCGGCCATGGCCGCGTCGTATTTCTTGCGTTCGGTTTCGGGGGAGATTTCGCGGGGGTAGAGCGCCGCCTCTATGAGGCAAACTCCGTGATCGAGGTGTCCGCGCCGGATCTCACGCAGGCCGTCTTCGGCCAATGCGGATGCTTTATAGGGAAGCTGATCGAGTAGGCCGCGGTCGCTGATCTCGTTGATGAGATCATCGTCATCAAGAAGCCCGAGATAGACCTCGACCTCCATGTCAACGGTGACTGTTCTGCTCATCCCTCAAACCCTCAGCGGCATGATGACGTGCAGGCTTGTATCGTCCCCGCACATAAGGGCCGGCGTTCCAGGGTCGCCCAGCTTCAGCGAGACGGTCGGAGTCCCGATCGCCGCGAGGGTGCCCGTGACGTACTCGCCGTTGAACCCGATGGTGATGGGCTCCGCGCTGTACTCGATGGCGATCTCGTCGCTGGCGCTCTTGCCCTCTGGCCCGGTTGCGGACAGGGCAGCACCATCACCGGCGAGTTCAAAGCGGACGGCCCGACTGCTGCGGTCCTGGATGGCTGAGACACGGGCCACGGCTCCCGCGAGCGCCTCCGACGCAATGACGGCGACCTTGTCATTCTGCCGGGGGATGACCCGCTCGTAGTCGGGGAACGAGCCGTCGACCAGCTTGGACGTGACGACGACCGCGCCGGTCTCCACCCGGATCTTGGACTGGGAAAGCGACACGGTCAGATCCGCGTCTAGCCGTTGGATCTCACCCACCATCTGGCGCGGGATGATGACGGCCGGCACTTCGGCTACGGGACTAGGCACCGCAACGCGTGCCAGCTGGTGGCCGTCGGTAGCGACCACCACCAGATCGTCCCCAACCACATGCATGTACACGCCGTTGAGGTAATAGCGCGTCTCCTCCGTGCTCATGGCGTAGGCCGCTCGGCCGAAGAGGGTTTTGACGTCGTGGGCGGGCAGCGCGAACGTCACGTCAAACGCGCCCGCCGCGAGGTTCGGATAGTCGTCGGCCGGCAGCGTTTGCAATTTGAACCGCGACCGCCCGGCCTTCACGGTCGCAGTGTCGCCTTCGACACTGATCGTGACCAGCGCATCTTTGGGCAGGCGCGCCGCGATGTCCTTCAATGTTCGGCCAGGCACCGTGACGGCGCCAGGCTCGCCCACTTCGGCCTCCGCGCTTGCCTGCGCCTCCATGTCCAGGTTGGTCGCCTGCACCTTCAGACGGCCGGCCTCGGCCGTCAGAAGCACGTTCTGCAAGATGGGGATGGTGCTTCTGGCCTCGACCACGCGGTCGACAGCCGTCAGCAGGCGCGCCAAGTCGGCGCGCGCAATCTCTACGCGCATGGTTTGTGTCCTTGGGAGAGGTGGGCGGCGCGAACGCCGCCCTGGGGGTTAGGTACTACCGCCGTCCCGTCGGCCACGGCCGCTTGCCGGCCGTGCCTGTTGCCGCCTGTTGCTGCGGCGCTGGCCGGTTCTCGTTGGCAGCGGATCGGTTGTCGTTGGCGGGTGCGCCGCCTTCACCGTCGAAGTAGTACTGCTTCACTCGGTTCGTGAGTTCGCCGTTGTCCTTCCGCTTCTCCACGCCGACCTTTGCCATGAACGCCTTGAAGTGCAGCTCTTCGCTGTGCTGAGGGTTGAGCACTCCTACCGCTCGTCGCAAGGCGGCGAAGTCACGCTGAGCGATATCCTGCGCCTTCTCGTTCTCGTGCTCGAGGTTGAGGTTGATGAAGAGCTTGCGCTCGGCGTATTCGCCGTCGAGGATCTGCGCGGTCAGCTTGAGCACCATGCCGTTGCCCTTGGCATTGGCGGCATAGTCTGACTCGACGATCTCGAGGTTGTAATCACCGGCCGGAATGGGATCGTACGAGCCCGTTGAAGGATCCGCATCCGGGTTGTAGCTTCCACCTAAAGCAGCCATTCAATATATCTCCTTACGCAGCTTCTGCGATGTCGTTATCGTTTGCGACACCTGCCGGCGCCGGGAAGTATTTCGAGAGTTCGGAGTAGCCTTGACCTTTCTTGTAGGGGACACTTGGGGGCATGTTGTAGCGGTTCTTGGCCACAAAGCCGGCCCGCTCTTCCAGGTGAATCTGTCGGTCGCCGCCAGATTCACCGTGGGTCACCTTCTTGTTGAAACCGGCGTCCGCCGTCTTCAACGTGACCCGGTAGTTGATGAATCCGACGATGTCCGCCCGCTCGCGCACCAGAGCGTTGGCCCGTTTGTGGAGCTTCAGGCTGTAGCGGCTGTACGGGTCGGATGTCGGGGAGTCGAAACGCACGATATCGGGGTGAGCAAGCTGCACCACACCGATACCTTGCGCCGCGAGTTCGGCCAGGCCGGACAGGTAGTCATTCCACTCGTTGTCCGCCTCCGAGTAGCCACGGCCATAGGAGGCCGGCGACCCTTTCTCGTTGGAGTCGATGGAGTCGGCGCCGATGCGCTGTGCGGTGGCCCGCTGCAGCAGCGGCTCGAACCCATCGAGACTATCGATGATGACCGTCTTGAAGTCATGCGGCTGGGTTAGCAGTTCGCCGATCGCATCCAGCATGTCACCGTAGGTCTCGATCGTGCCAGGTGTCGCCAGCTCGACGTCGGAAGGCGGACTCTCTCCTGCCGTCTGGAGATAGATCGGGTCGGGAAATTCCGCTGCCAGGGATGTCTTGCCAACGCCGTCAACGCCATACAGGACGATGATTGGCGGCTTTCGGCTCTTGGTCGACTTGAGCTTGGAAAGTGAAATAGCCATCACAGCACTCCCATGAACTTGGCGACCGTGAGGTACTGGCCGAGGTCGCCGATGATGGACAGCAGCAGCGAAGCCGCCACGAGCCAAAGGATGATCTTGATGGGGAGGGTCACGCCGCCATCCTTTCGTATTGGCCGGAGAGGCTCGCAGCGCTGGCCCGTAACGCCGCGGCGTTGTCCTCGTGGCGCCGTATGTCCGCCCGGCCTCTCGCCTTCGCAGCCCGGCGCTCGTTCCACGCGGCCACTCGCTGCAAACGCGCAGCCGCTCTCGTTGCGCTCCCAGCTTCCGCCAGGGCGCGTTCAATTGAAATTACGTGCATGGATTGCGCCTCAGCTGGGGAGGTGGGGAACGAGTTCGTTGGCGGAGTAGAAGCCTGTACCGCCGCACTCGACGGTCCCGACGCGATAGGGATCGCCGTCTTCGGAATCACCGTCGTCATGGAAGACGATTCCGACCTCTCCGTCGCGCGTCCTCACCCAGTCGCCGGGCTTGAACTTGCGCCCAGGCGGCGGGCCGAACACCAGCTTGTAGACGCTGTTGCGGGTGCGGACCGTGTTGTCGGGCAGATCCTCGACGATCGCGCTCGTGCGGATCGGCATGCCGTCAGCGAAGCGCCCCTTTCCGTCGCCATAGATCTTGCCGACGACCACGCGCCCAAAGATGCTGGTATGGATTGACGCGTCGTAAATCGTGGCGTCGGGAGTGGGGATGGGGGTGAGATCGTCTGGAGCGCAGTACCAACGATCTCTCGATTTCACGTCATCGGATGACCCGTTGTGTCCATTGGCCCATGAATCCAACTGAACCTCAAAGGTTCCATCGGCGTGCCCATTAACGATCTCTCCCACCTCGCACTCAGGCCCGTAAGCAACCGAACTCACCACCACCCGATCGCCGACCTTGAAGATCGGGTCCGCACTGGCGAGTTCATCGTCGCCCCACCAGAACGGATACTTCTCACCTCCAACCGTGCGTAGCCTATAGCCCTTTGCAGGGTTCAGTTTGCGGATCGTATAGACTTCGTCGTGCCGGCCATTCGCCAGCACCACTCTGTCACCAATTGAAAATGCCATCAGTTTTTCCCCTTCGGGCCAGCCGGAACGAGCAAACTTTCGGAATAGACCGCCTGGAGAACCTCCCCGGTCTGCACATTTATCCGTCGGATTACGTATGTGTTCTCGGCATATGCGTGGCGTGTCTGGGCAATGACCTCCCAGACGACTTCCGTGTGCAAAATGCAAACTGTACTCAGCATGTCGAACGCGAAATCGTCGTTCGTCATGCCGCTCTCCGAAGGGGAATTACCTCTGCGATGCGCGGGATCGGGGCCGCCATAGCAACGGCAGGCGCCGCGCTTTCGTCATCGACCACCGGCTCGATCTCTGTCGTCCAGAGCGCGCGTCTCCTCAGATCTCCTTCATTGTCGTAGTACTCGACAACGACCTGCTCGCCCTGGCCGTTGCGTCTGACCTCAATCACACGTCCTTCGATATTTGCTCGAACAACATCGTCAATTTCATATTCTGCTTCCGACATGACTTTACCTTCGTCATGTGGTTCTTTTCCCGGCGGCCGAGCCGCTGCGGGTCGTGAGTTGCCCCACGGCGGAACGCTGGAGTGCAGCGCTCGGCGATGGGCAAAGATGACGATACCCGCTAAGCTTACGGTGTGGTCCATTTTGGAGGGGTAAAATGGAAAGCGGTTCAGATGAGTTGAAGGGGCGTCTCTTCGCTCTGGAAAGCATCATTCAGGTGATCGTCGCGACATCAAACGCGCCGCTCTTGCCGACGACGATCAACGCTCTGAGGAATACTATCGTCCAGAAGATCGAGGCGCGCGGCGCCGAATCCAATGCGAACCTAGATTTCGCACGCGGGCTCGCCCGCACTTTTGACGCCGTGCTTGGATCCGATCGAAAGCCTGATCCAGCCGAGCCCCAATCCGCTCAATAGCGGCCTGCACTCGCTCCTCAACTGTCTTGTCATTCATGGCGGCACTCCTTGGTGAGGCTATGGCGCCGCGCGCCATAGCTATGGGCTGACTGTTCGCCTCATCGCGAGATAGATCTCGACCGCAAGGTCGAGGGGATCGGGGCCGCTGCAGTGCTTGCAATGGCCTCCATATTTGGCAGCCGCCGCCTCGCCAGCCAAAAGCATCTCCCTTGATATATCCGGCTCGTGCGCCGTTAGCTCCGTCTCCCGCCGCTCTGCTTCTTCGGCCCGCCAGTCTTCCATTTCTGCGGCTTTGGCCGTCTCGATCCACGCATCTATAGGTGGCATGGTTAAATCCCCCGATTGTCCCCATAAAGAGCTTGATCTTGGCCGTTAACGTTTTGCAAGCTCAACTTTTTTACGAGGCGTCGCAGCTGTGGCTGGACAGTAAAAGCTGTGCATGCTCAACTTGAACTGGACCGCCGTCAGAGTGCCTTGGTTCGACAGCATTTGCTGCGCCCGCACGGGGCACGGTCTTGCGCAAGCAAGACTGGGGCAGCAGGGCTCCCCCCTGCCTCGAACCAGGGAGACGACAACATGGCCAACATGTTGAAGTCGAAGGTGGTGAGAGTGCGGGCCTACGTCCGCTGGCGGTTTGGACGCCTTGAGCATGTCTGTGCTCACTGGCGTTCCCATCCCGACCAACTCTCATTTTCCTTCTAGACCGGCCTCGTAACCCGGATCCTCTGACGGCGGTCCACATCCCCCGTGGGGGATGGTTAGATAGTGAGAGAGCGGGGCGCGGAGACCCTGGGTTGCGACGGAGCCCTGGCCCCGCTCTCTTTGGTTGGTGGGATGGGGCGCAGAAAGAATGGGTTGCGCACATTCAGTGGCCCCAACCCCACCAATTTCTCATATGACGGCCGACGGCCGTCATAGTGTGCGGGCGGCACGCTCCATGGGTTCCGCGAGGACCATGGCCCGCACAAAGGGATGACGTGAGAAGGGCGTAGCAGCAATGGGTTGCGGTCTTCCGATGGCCCATCTCATGTCAAGCTGTTAGGGCGGGCGAAGGGCTGATGGGTTGCAATCATTCTCTGGCCCGCCCCGGCAGCGCTATGCGCGCCGCCATTCCAAATACAAGTGCTTCAGCACTCGCTTCTCGACATACCGCAGGGCGCGGTTTGCGACGTGCGCATCGTAAGAGTCCTTGCCCGTCTTGGACTCTTTGACGGGCAACCCGAGCATCTCCGCCTCGTATCGAGCGCGATCGGTAAAGACCTTCTGGTAATAGGTCGCGCCAGGGTCATCCGCCCCGAACGGCGATCGGTACAGCCCCATGCTGCCGATCACATACTGAAGCCCGACGCGGGACACAGAGCGGCGGCGCTTGCTGTATCCGTGCTTGATCCAGTCGTCCGCGGACGCGCCTGCCCCCGGCCGGCCCTGGGCCTTGCCGTCGATCACGGCTAGCCCCATCCGCTTCCACACAGCCGAGACGCTCTTGTAGGTGCCCACGTCCCCGCACTCCCCGACGATGCCGGCAAGCGACATCTCGCCGAGCCCCTTGACGGACTTTGCCCAAGCATGGATCGGGAGGGTGCGGACGAGCTTTACGAGCGACTTCTCATAGGCGGCGCGCTGCTTTTCGATGGGCTCGAGTGCAGCAAGGTGCGGGAAGATGTGCCCCGAATACGGATGAGGCTCCCCGGCCTTGATCCGATCGAACGCCGCAGACGCCTCCTTCTTGTCACCGCCAATGGCGCGCCGTAGCAGTGACTTCGCCTGGAGGATTAGCTTTGTCTGTGCCGAGACCATGTCCTGACGCAGTCGCCAAAATTCGATGATCTGGTCTGTCGCCTCCTGGATCTCGGCGGTGGCCTCATAGGGTGCCAGTGGGATGATGTCTGGGGTGGCATAGGGAGCGGGCGACATGATGGTGGGCGGCGGCGGCGCGCTGGCCCGCTCCCTATGCGTGGGGTTGCTGCTGGCTTTAGTCCTGATGGTTGCGACGGAGCCAGGGCCAGCAGCAATTCGTGAATTCCGGGTGGTCGATTGGGCGATCTCGGCGACGGAAAGCATGGCAGTCTCCTGAGTGGGTTGCTGAGGGCGCAAGTGGGGTGGGTTGCGTCGTGGGCGTGGCCCTCAGCGAGAGGTGGCGATGGGGCGCGCACCGAACGGGTTGCGAGCATTCAATGGCCCCATCGTCATAGGGTTGGCTGGCGCTAGCCTTGTGGATTGCGCCGGTTCATTGGCCAGCCGAAGTGGATCGTGGGCGCCCGGAACATGGTTTGCGGTTGAATTGTGGCCCACGAATTCAGTTGGGGCGGGCATATTCTGCATGGGCTGCGCACGCCACCTGGCCTGCCCCGCCGCTCATGCGGCTTCCTTCCGAGAGGTGGCCTGCAACCTCTCCAATTCCTTCACGCCCATGACCTCGCCGACGCGCTTGCCGTCCGGCACAGATGCTGCAACGCGCTCGAGCCATCGCCCTGTGCGGATCATGGTCGTGCCCTGCGAGAGGTAGTGATGGGCGACAGCAAGCACTTCTTCGCCGGTCGCGTTCTTCAGCAAAATGGACTTGCCGTTCAGGCGGAGCTCGTAGTCGAGGATGCTGTGGGTCACCGCCGCTCCAAAGCGCGCTGCTCTGGTCCGCGCCCTGTTTAGGCTATTAGGCGTGGGCTCAACGCGAAGAGGCGTCCGAATAGCCTCGTTTCGGGCGCGAGCCGCTTCGCCTATTGCAACGTCCGCCCATCGGCGAAAAATATCCTCGTGCCAGTCTTTGCGGCGACGTGCCACCGAGGTCAGTTTCTTTGACGCGGCCGAGCGGTCTCCGCCGCATTCATCCAAAAGACGTGCGGCGATACTGGTCGCGCTCTCAGGCTCGATCGGATGTAATCTCAGGTCTGGTGCAGCTGTCATTTGGTTGTCTTTCTCTATGCCGCGAACTGAGCCGGCTCGCCAACCTTGTGACGTGCCTCGTCGAGCAATCCGCGCGGATAAATGTTGACAGCGCCCGTGAGCTTCTGCCCGTCCCGCGTATATTCGCGGGTGTGCTTCTCGAGTTTGATGCCGCGCTCTCGGGCTAGCTTGCATGCCGCCGCGGCAAGGGCTCGCCTGTAGCTCCAATGCCATGACGCTCGGCTGGCTGCCCGATATTGGTCCAATGTCATAAAGGCAGATTGGGCTGCGAGCGCATCGCGTTCAGCCGTCAGTCGCTCGACCTTCGTCTGCAGGAGGGTGATGGCGCGAAGAACAAACTCGTCATCCGAGAGTTCGCCTGAAGCGACTTTCTCCTCGCCCTTGATGTAAGCGCCGTCTTTGCGGATGGCGGGGAGCACCGTGCGGGTCACCCAGTCCTGAAACGACCGGGCCTGCGGCTTGTCCGAGCGCATGATGAGTTTGTAGAGACCGGATTCGGAGATGATCGAAATGGGGTGATGTATCCCCCCAATCTGATTGGGGGGTATCGGCGTTCGTTCATCAGCTGCTAGCTTGACCAGGTGGCGAGTGTACTCGCCCCGTCGCCCAGGCCGCAGGTCCAGCGCCCGACATACATCGGCCGCCACGAACCACGGCGCGCCGTCGATATCGACCACACGTACATTATGACTCTGCGTGTCGATGGCGAATTCAAAGGAGGAGACTGCGTTGCCCATCTCAAGCCTCCAGCCGACGTGCGGCGAGGCGGCGCCCTGTGTCGGGCGAGAGGGAGACCCGGCCGCCTTGGCGGTCGAAGTCGGGGTCGACGGCGGGCTGGTGCCCATCTTCGTCGCGTGTCGGCCTGGGGCCAAAGTTCACGGCGCGGGAACGCCTTGTGCGGAAATCAAAACCGGTACGGATCTGGCTCTGTCTCATCAGGTGCGGCCTTTGCAACAAGGGATGACGCAACTTACAACAAGCGCTTGTTAGATGTCAACCACTTGCTTGCCCAAAAGACTTGTTGGGCCTATGAGAGTTGCACCAAGTTATTGCCAGGATTTATTAAAATGACACTTGCGGATGTGGTGCGCCGGGCGCGTGAGGCCAAGGGGATGACTCAGGCCCAGCTGGCGGAGGCGGTTGGAATCAGCCAACAGGCCGTTGGGCTGATCGAATCAGGGCGGACAAAGGCCCCCACAACGAGCTGGAAGCGAATCGCCGCAGCGCTCGACATCCCCCTCCAGGACCTCAAAACCCTGATGGACCAGGCGAAGGCCGAGGACGGGAGGATAAAGGGCAGCCACCTAACCCTTGCGTCTGATTCGTCGTCACGAGTTCCCGCGCCGAATGCCGGGCGGGCGGCCAATCTGACGCCCATGGGGGGCGTGATACGCACTATTCCCGTACTGGGACATGCGGCCGGAGGCGCGCCTGGCCGGGGCTTCATAATCATGGGCGACATTATAGAGCGCGTTCCCTGCCCGCCATGGCTCGAGAGCGTTGACGGCGCCTACGCGCTTTATGTCGATGGCGAATCGATGGTGCCGCGATATTTTCCAGGTGAGCGGGTCTACATCCATCCCCATAAGCCCCCGTCGCCCAACGATTTCGTCGTCGCGCAGGTCAAGAGGCCGGGCGACTTCGAGCCTCACGGCTACATTAAGCAGTACAAGGGATGGGACCGCGGCATGCTCATTCTGCATCAGTTCAATCCCGACGAGGATCTCGAGTTCGACGGCGACGAGGTGGTAGCACTCCATAAGATCGTCGTGCCCGGCTTGTCATAACAAGCCGTCGATACAATCACTTGTTGACAGAATCTGATTCGCTTGTTAGCTTGTGTTCATCGCAGCACAGAGGACAAAGCGATGATGGAAGCAACCACCCACCCCACCCCCAGAAGAAGACCTCTCCCGCCAGCCACCCCAACAAGAAGATTACCGGCAGGAGAATCCACCGTGAACAAGGGCGTAGAGGTCAAGGCAATTGGCCCGCAATTGGAGATCAGGCTCGAGGATGGCCTGACGATAGTGTCTTACGTGGGCTCGGTGGAAGTCGCCAAGACCCTCGCCCGTGGTTTTCATAACGAACATATTGTCGACGGCTATATCAATTTACTCGATTATTGCTCGGCGAAGCGCAACGGGAGGGTTTCATGACTCCCGTGATGCGCGATACCGTGCAGGCCGTTTCGGCTGAGTACGGATTTCCCACCGATCTCCTGTTGTCCGCGGAGCGGACTACAGGACTGGTCGAAGCGAGGCACGATCTATTCCGGAGATTAAGACAGAACTCGCGGTTGTCGCTTCGCGAAATGGCACGGCGGCTTGGGTTCGATCACTCTACGATCTCGAAGGCTCTCCGTGGTGGAGATCCGCGCCGCCGCAGGATGAGCGAAATTAGTCTCCACAAAGGCGTGGCGCGAGACTTCATTGATAGCCGCGCTGGCATCCGGCACTTGTTCAATGGCGAACATGTCTCGCTTGGATCCGCAGACGCGATCCGCAGGCTGTGCAAATTAAGATCCCACGAACTCCAACGCATTCCCCACGAACGCCGCCGCGAGCCCAACGCAAGGCGCGTTCCCGCCGAGCAGCGGATCGACGACATCGACGCGGCCATTCTCGCTGCCCGCTATGTCCGGAGGTTCGGGGATGGCCACTGAACAGGGCGCCGCGGCGCTAATGGGGATAGCGTTCTTAGCTGGCGCCTGTGCGGCGGCTGCGGTTCGTGCTGTCCGAGACTGGTGGCACAGCCGCAACCGCATGCTTGATCCCGACTGGGACGTCTGAAACACGGAAAATTGGTTTTGCTGGCGCGGCTTAGGCGCAGACGGAAGAGGTGTGTGATGGGAGGGTTAAGAGCAGAACACGCGACCACATCGGGCGGCGAGCCGATGCTGCACCTGATGGTCGATTTGGAGACCATGGGCACGTCGTATGACGCGCCGGTTCTGGCAATCGGGGCGGTCTTCTTCGAGCCCTCTACGGGCGAGATTGGCGAGCGATTCTATGACGCGATCGATATCGAGGACGCTTGCCGATATGGCCACCCTAGCGGGTCGACGATCAAGTTCTGGATGATGCAGGGCGACGACGCCAGGGCTGCTGCTATCGCAGGCAACAAAAGCTCCAAGGAAGTCTTCGACGCATTTAGGGCTTTTTGCTTGACGCGCGGCGACAGGATAAAGCCATGGGGCAACGGCGCAACATTCGACATCGCCATTCTGGATTACGCCTTCCCCAAAATCACCGGGCAAGCATCGCCATGGCGGTTCTTTAACGTGCGCGATTGCCGCACGATCAAAGATATCGCGGGTGACATAGCGGCCTTTCCTCATCCAAGGGCCGGGACGCATCATCAGGCTCTCGATGACGCCGTCTTTCAGGCGCAATGGGTGTCCTACTACTGGCAAACGCTTCAGCGCGCCGCCGTGGCCAAGGCGGATGGCTGCGATGTCTAGCCCCACCCCACCCCTCGCCCTCCTCACCGCACTGTTCCGGGCTTTGATTGCGCAGATGGAGAAGGCGGATGGCTGATCGTCCTATCCTCTTTTCCGCGCCTATGGTCCGCGCCTTGCTTGAAGGTCGCAAGACGCAGACGCGAAGGGTTCTCAAAATGCGCGGGCATCGGTCTTTCAGCGAATTCGGCCCGTCCGATACGCGTGGCTATGACTGGCACTTTCGCGATGCCGCAATGCGCTGGCACGATCTGCGCAACGGGGAACTGATCAAGCGCCTTTCCTATGCCATCGGCGACCGCCTATGGGTGCGCGAGACGTGGACGGCTTGCATGGTTCACGGCTGGACGATTGCTGATGCTCGCTCCCGCCTGTTCGAGGAGGAAATAATCTACCGGTCGGATGGACATCAAAGTATCGATGGCTGGTGGTCGTCTATCCATCTACCTCGCGAATTCTCCCGCCTGACGCTGATCGTGACAGACGTCCGCGTCCAACGTCTCCAGGACATCAGCGAAGAAGATGCGATCGCCGAGGGGTGCGGACTGACGTCGGAACAGGTCGCCACCAACAACGAGCTCGCACAGCGTCCGCCACCCGTGCATGGCGACTTCTGGCACATGTCCACCGGGCGGGGCAACTTTCTCGCCCTTTGGAGCGACATCCATGGCGGTATCGACGCTTGGGACGCGAACCCATGGGTTGCCGCCTACACCTTCACCGTCCACCGCTGCAACATCGATCAGATGGAGGCTGAGCATGCCGACTGACACACGCGAGGCCACGCCGAGGCCGTGGATTGTTGTCGAGGATACCTTTGATGAGGTCCTTGAGATAACAACGCTCAAGCTCATTGAAGATACTAGGCTGGCCATTGTGTCGCGCGAGCTTGGATTCCGCGCCGATATAGACGCAGAGAGCCGCGCCAACGCCGCCCTTATTGTCGAAGCCGTCAATCATTTCGATGAGGTGGTGGGGGTGTTGCGGGAGCTCTTAGACAGTCTCACTGCGAGATTCCCAGAGGCTCACAACAATCCTCTTGTGTCGCGCGGGTACTTCCTCCTCTCCAAGCTGGAGGCCAGCCATGATAACTGAGAAGTACGTCAAGGAAGTGCTGGCAGCGATCGAGGCGCTGAAGACTGCCAGGGCTCACAGGAAGTCTATCAGCGGGAAAATGAACCGAGTGAGCGTCGCGGCCTTCATGCAGCGACCGGGCGGGTATAGCGACGAGCAGATCAATATTAGCAGCTACGTCACCTCTGACCTTGGCAATCGCGTCGCCGCACTTATCCGTCAAGACGCCGATCAGCGTGTGGCCGCCTGCGAGCGCCGTCTTCGCCAACTCGGCGCCGAGATCCCTATGGAGGCCAGCCATGGAAGCGCGTGAGCGGCTGGCGATGGCGCTGCATTCCGCTGCGAATGAAGCATTCACATGGGAAAGCGAGTTCCCTGATCTGAAGGAAATCTACCTGCATCTCGCATCCACCGCCCTCAAAGCCCTCAACCTCACCGACACCGCAGCAATGGCGCTGATGGATGGTGAGGGGATGGTGGTGCCGAACTATCCGGCAGGTGATGTGATCGGTCCATGCCGTTGCGGGTCATGGCCTGGGGGCAAGTGCTTCAAATGCCCGACGACAGACTCCTCCCCATACAAGGAAACGACCAATGAATAAGAGCGTCATCACAGCGCTTTTTGCGCTGACAGTCTTATCCGCATGCGACAGCGATGCGAATGTAGCATCCCGAAACCTATCGAAAGCCGCTGACCAATTTGAGATTAGCCGACGGATCGTCTTCTACAACGGGATCACCGGCGACTACATGCTGACCATGGAGGGCCTTTGCTCTCTCGGAAACGCCGACAAGTCCCGTGAGCTGACAGTTACTTGCAAGACCGGTCCCGGAACCTTCAAGAAGCACTTCCTCGGCCTTTCTGACAACGTGACTTACTTCGCTGAGCAGATCGAGGCGGCCCAAGCGAACGTCTATCGGTACCGGGTCATCTTCAAGCCTTCCGTCATCATCCCCGACATCGACGTGAGGCCTGGGCTATGACCGCTGATGAGATCGCGGAGTTGCGGCGCGTGGTGGTGCGGCTTCAATCTGTAAGCAAGAAGGATCCCACCTCAAGTATTTCTCGTGGGTACGGCATCAGGTTTCTTTGCACGATCGCGGCGCCGAAGCTCCCGCTCTATAGCGTCCCTGATAAGGTCTAGGGAATCCTCGCCCGGCTCAAGAGCCGCTTTGATGCGGTCTTTTACGCCCTCGGCGAGGGTCACGTGAACGCGTTCGGCCCAGAGTTTCTTCCGCCCCATGCGTCGAGGCGTATCGTGTGCATGAATGTGAGTCAAGCGGCACCTTTTTCGTGTGCATGATATTGACAATAACATGCACACGTTATAATTTCAATCATGCACATGATTGGAGCGACGGAAATGGCGCCCACGGGGCTTAGCGAATCCGAGAAAGCTTTTGCAATGCGCATGCTTCCTCATTTTATGTCTGGGAAGAGCGCGCATGAAGCTGCGAAGTCCGTTCTTGATGATGACGCACGCCTATTCGACGCATTCTGCGACCGAAGCCACTCGTACTTCGTCGATATAGGAGACGGCAGGTCAGCCAGATCCCGAGAGGGGAAAGGCGACGTAATTGCCAAGGATATTTCCGCCATAGTTTACAGCCGGATTCGCGCGACCATCGACAAAGCCGGCCCCGGAGAGTGACAGATGACACCCCATAAAATTGCGGAGTTGCAGCGCCTGCGTGAGGCGGCGGTAGCTCGCGCTGGCACAACCAGGGAATACGCGATCTGGCTTGAGGCTCTGGACAAGGCTTCAGGCGACCTTCTCACCCTCGCCTCCCGCGCCCTTCCCGCCGCTACTGATGTGCCGGTAACAGGAACGTCGATCAGGCTTATGGAGCAGGCTCAGCAGACCAGTGATGCTTATTTCAACAGCATCTTAGATCGAGCAAAGCGCGAGGCGTATGCGGAGTGCAAGGCTATTGCCGACACTGACGCTGATGAGCGTGCCGGTTCACTTCAAGAACAGGCGGGCCATCGCATCGCCAAAGCCATCGAAGCCCTCGCGGAGAAGAAGCCATGAGCGCAGCAATCGAACTTATGCCGTGGCTGCTATCGGCCATCACCATCTACATGACCATCCTTGCTGGCAACCGATCTCGGAATGCATGGGCAGTCGGCCTATTGGCGCAGGCGCTATGGCTGTTCTGGATAGTGGCAACGAAGACATGGGGCCTCATCCCTATGAACTTCGCCTTGTGGATTGTCTATGCCCGGAACCATTGGAAATGGACGCGCACTCAATCGGAGGACACCCCATGACCAACACAGACAAAGAGAGCGCTGATTTTGCGTCAGAAAGCGATGGCGATTTTCTTGAACGCATTGGTCTAGACGCCGCTAAATGGGCGCATGAGTTTAGAACCATAGCCAAGCGTCTCGGATATTCCGATATGGATGAAGACTGGCTTATTGGCTGGTTCGCTAATGCAATCGAGCGGGGGCGCGATGCCGGTCGCGAGGCGGAACGCGCCGAGGCGTCGCGCTGCTCTGACTGCCCGCCTGTTGGCTACCCGACGGACGAGACGCGCTGCGAACCGTGTGATAGGCGCACCGAGGTTGTGACGGATGCGCACCCTGACGACTTGGCCGTTAACCGCTTTGCCGCCGCGATGAAGGCCAAACTTGCACAGAAGCGCACCGAGGGACGAAGCGGCTGGGATGACCCGGCGCAGTGCAGCGGCGAATATCTGTCTCTGCTTCTCGTTGAGCACGTCGATAAAGGCGATCCTCTGGATGTCGGCAACCTCGCCATGATGCTGCATCAGCGCGGAGAGCGGATAGCCGATGAACGGGAACGTTATGTTGCCGCGATAGCCAGGCGCAAGCGCGCCGGCATGGGTGTTTCGCACCCGCCCAAGCCCGAGCCGTCGCTGGATGTGGAGGACAGCGAACCCGTTGATGGAGAAGCCTACCACGGAAGGCTGTATGGCCCTCACGGCCATCTGATCATCACTCCGGGCCTCAATGAAGAGCACTGGCGCCTTGAGGATATGCCGACAGATGATCCCGACGAGATTTCCATAGGGCTGTTCGCCAAAATCGACCCGTTCACGATCGCGCCCGCCGCCCTCAGCAAGCCGGAGGGGAAGTAATGACCGCGCCACGTCGCCTTAGCAATACCATGCTCAAGGTTCTGAGAAACATCGGGGCAGGCCGATCGGCAACGGACGGATTTCCCGGCGGACGGTCTATGAGCGGCGGTCTTAGCGGAACGTTTGTTGCGCTCTACCGGAGGGGGCTCATCAGAGACGAAAAGCTGACCGACGCTGGAAGGGAAGCGCTTCGCAGGGAGGATGAAAGGCTATGACCGCGCCCGGATACCGGCTGGATGAAGCCGCGCTTGAGGCTGCCTACAAGGCTTATCTTGATTGTCCCATCGATATGTGCGGCGATCACGATGAAGAATGTGAGAAAACTGTGCGCGCTGCGATCGTCGCCTATCTCGCCGCCGCGCCGCAGCCCGAACCGCCTGTTTCTGGTGGTGATCAAAGCGGTCTGAAATCACCGCAAATCCATGCGCAGCAAGGCGTTGATGGTGGTGACCAACTTATGCAGGAAATGCACAAGTTGCCCGAACCGCCTGCGGATCTCGTGGAGAGGGCGTGGGACCACATGAAGAAAGCAAGCAAGAACGGATGGCTGTTTACCCAGAGCAGCCATGTCGCCGAAGCCTTTGCCGCCTTCGCGCAGGAACATGCAGTGGCAGAGAAAGCCCGCGCTGACAGGGCGGAGAAGGCGCTCTGGGATGCGGAAATTAACCTCGATCCAGAGCACGAGACCCGATGGTACGCGGCATATAAGGATTTGCTCGCTGACATCCGCGCCCGCGCCGCCCTCAATGGAGAGTGAGATGGCAACGATCACCCTACTGCCTAACGCCGCTGTCGACAGGATCTGCCACGATGAGCAGATGGTCATCTGGAGCGGAGAGGTTGTCGGCGCGCTCGGTCTCGGGGAGTTTTTGCGGGATGACCTCAGCTACGACGAGATTGCGCAGTTGCACGAGGTCGTCAAAAGAGAGCTTCGCAGCGTCATAAAGATGGCGCTTAGTCATCCCGAGGCGCGCACGGTCTACTCGCTACCGAAAACCCTCACCCCATCCCCGCTTCCTCAGCAGCCTTGAGAAAGGCAGCACGGGCAGCAAGGATCGCTTTGGGCCGTTCGGACTGTAACGCTGCAAGGCAAGTCCGTTGCGCGGTCATGTGAGACGGAGTGCCAGCGGCAGTGCCCGGCCACTCCTCCATAAGAACCCGAGCCGCCTCTTCCACGCTCGTTACCGTCCGTCGCGTGCTGTTAGAGATCCAGATATCAACCGGTTCAAACGAGAGACGGGGCATGCTGTATGATAGCACGATCGCCAGCCGGGAGGACCGATAGATGAGTGACCCGATTGAACAAGCCGTCGAAGCCGCAGCTGCGGCGTTCCACATGGCCAACAAGGAACGCAACCACCTGCGATGGGAGAACTGCAGCGAGCAGTACCGGCGGGAGATCCGGGAATTGATCCGGCCGTCGGCAGAGGCTGCGTTTCGGGTGGCAATCGCTGGCAAAGAATGATCTGGGGGTGTTATGGCCACCGCAAATGACAACATCGGGCCGGACGAGCCGCTTCGCTTGGTGGATGCGGTGCGTTATGGGTTCCCTCACGGGGGCATGACGTTGAGTGGCCTCCGCAAGGAGGCAAAGCGTGGGCGGCTGGCAGTCGAGCGGATCGCTGGCAAGGATTTTACCACGCTCAGGGCAATTGAGGAGATGCGTCGGCTATGCCACGTCCAGCGAAGGGCGCCCGGCTCTGGCTCCGGAAGGAGCGGATTGACAAGCGAACGGGCAAGCGCATCGCCAATGCTGCCTGGTTCATTCTCGACGGCGGCGAGCATATCCCCACGGGATGCGCTGCTGGCGAAATTGAGCAAGCGGAAAAGCGCCTAAAAGAATATATCGCGGAGAAATACAGGCCGGAGCGGCGCGAGCGAGATATCGAACGCATCGATATTGCCGATGTGCTTTCGATCTACGACGACGATACGCGCCAGCGCCAGGCTAACCTGCGCACCTTTGATCAGCGATTGAGCCGTCTCGCCGAATGGTGGGGCGGCAAAATGCTGTCCGACGTCACGGGCGAATCATGCCGGGCCTACGTCGAGCATCGCAGGGCAGTTGAGCTGCAACGACGCGCCACAGCCAAGCACCGGCCGAAGGGCACGCCCACCGCTCCGACGGCTGGCGGCGCGCGCCGTGATCTGGAAGACCTACGGGCCGCAATTAACCACCATGCAAAACAGGGGCTCCACCGGGGCGTCGTGAAAGTCGCGCTTCCTGAAAAGGGAACGGCACGCGATCGCTGGCTTACGCGAGACGAGGCGGCGCGGTTGCTCTGGGTGTGTTGGCGGGCCCGAGAAGAGCAGAGGCGGCACCGGGGCCCAGATGCCGGCAAGGTGCTCCCCACCGACAAGCGGCCACTGCGGCACGTCGCGCGCTTCATTCTCCTGGGCCTGTACACGGGATCGCGGGCCGCTGCTTTGGCTGCCGCATCGCCGTCGAGGGCAGTCGGGCGATCTTATGTCGACCTCGATCGCGGCATCTTCTATCGGCTTGCTGAGGGAAAGAAGGCGACGAACAAGCGCCAGCCTCCGGTTCCCATCCCCCCTCACCTTCTTGCTCATATGCGGCGATGGCAGGCCAAGGGGATCGCAGGCGAGTACTTCGTGCAGTGGAACGGCAAGCCCGTCATCTCGGTGAAGACGGCGTTCGGGACGGCCGTCGATAAGGCGGGCCTGGACGGGAACGTCACGCCGCACACCCTCCGACATACCGCGGCGACCTGGCTCATGCAGAACGGCGTGCCGATCTGGACGGCGGCGGGCTTCTTGGGCATGTCGCCTGAGATGGTCGAGCGGACGTACGGCCACCACCACCCTGACTATCTGGCCGAGGCCGTCCGAGGCTTCAAACCAAAGAAATCGGCCTAATCATTGGAGATTTCATTGGAGATTGGGAATGGCGATTTTGTAAGCCATTGAAATCATTGGTGGGCCCGGCAGGACTCGAACCTGCAACCAGACCGTTATGAGCGGTCGGCTCTAACCATTGAGCTACAGGCCCATGAGGTGCCTGGCAACCAAAGCCGTCGACGGCATCCTCATCGACGCTCTGGATGACACGGCACAGTTTGGCGGTCAAGGGACCACGCAAGAGAACCCGAGGAGATGCCCGGGGCGAGGATCATCATATGTTATGCTGATGATCATGTTCCCCGGCGACACGTGAGGCTTGATGCCCGGTTGAGCCCATGGGCCAGTCAGCCCCATAGTCCGACCGAACCCTTGCCACCCCTCCGCGTTATTGCGCGAGACGCAGGCTTCCCAATTGTCGTGCGATATTGTTGAAGATCTCCACGATATCGGCGCTGTCGGTCGCAATATAGGTCAACCTCTGGGTGCCGCTGGAATCCGCGGAAGCGCAATCGCGAAGCAGCGTCTTGCCCTGGGCGTCGATATCGGATCCCGTATCGAAGCCAATGGTGTAGACGATAAGCCCTGCGGCCTTGGCATTGTTGCAGGCATCGAGGGTCTTCGCATCCATGGCGTTGCGGGATGCCTGCGTTGTCGTCAAGCCGGAGGCGATGCGGTTGTTCGTGAAGAAGCCGAAAGGCGAGTAATATGAGGCGTTGTGATTGTTCGCCTGCAGCCATTGATTGTTTCCATCCGTCATCATGATGATGATCTTCCGGTTTCTGCGCTCCGTATAAGCTTTGCCGTCCGCGAAGGGGGCACGCGGGCTGAGTGTGCGCCATCCCCACATAAAGCCCTCGACGAGATTGGTGCCGCCATCAGCGACCATCTGGTTGATCTTGGTCTTAAGGTTGGAGGCATTATTCGTCAGGCGCGTCAGTGCCTGGGAGGAACACAGATAGTTCGGGCCGTAGCCTCCGCTCGAAACCTTCGCTGACCGATATTTGCAAAGCTTGTTCTGGGCCTTCACATATGCGCCGGCAGCGGTCTGATTGCTCGAGGCGCTGCAAGCGCTCGCCGTGTTGTCGTTCAGATAGCTATTGAGATAGGTCCACGTGGTGGTCGTCTTTCCCGACGTGAACCTGTAGTTGGAACCGTTGTTGGCGTCAGGCTCATCCGGCCAGAACTGGGGCACGAACAACGTGTTGAAATCCGCCTGGCTCACGGGGGATGTCACCGGCGGGGTATCCGTCGTGCCGATGGTGCCCGGCCGCATTTCGAAGCAGCCACCCCAGCCATAGCTGGATTTAACGGCCGCAAGCTCGGCGAAAAGATCAAAGCGCGACTGTGGGGGCCAGGTCGCGGACGCGGTACGCGGATTGCTGGGGCGCCCCTCGAAGATATTCGACGGCCAATGGATCTCCGAGCGGCCCGTCGTGTCGGTGTACATGCTAGGCACCTGCCCGCCGGTATTGACCGAGAGATTGAAGGGGACCAATGCGATCTTCGTGCGGTTGATGGCTTGCGGCGTCGAGAACATGGCGTCCACGAGCTTGATCGCAGCCGTTTTCGTCGCCTGCATCTTATTCTGCGAGCCGGCATTGCTCGACATTGAGCCGGAATTGTCGATCACGAGTGCGATCTCATATTCCACGTCGGAAGCGATGGTGCGCGACAATGTGCTCACTGTCATAGCGTCGCCGCCGGAGCTCACGAGGCCCATGACCATCGGTTCATAGGCGGCCGAGCTGACCACCGTCACATCTCCGCGATCCACGCTGATCGTGATGGAATCGATGCGGACGTCACGTCCGCCCATGCTGTTGATGGCCGATGCCATAGCCGCGCGCAGGAAGCTTTCCGCCATGGCCCTCAGTTCAGCATCCGTCTTCTGGCCGGCGAAAGGCGCTACGGCGAGCGTCGCGGCATCGGTCGCCTGCTGCAGTTTCGTGCGCAAAGTCGCCGCCCGCGCATAGTCCACGGCCGCTCCCGCAGCGAGCAGAATCGGCAGGAGCATAAAGGCGAACCAGAGCACCATATTGGCATCTTCAGCGCGCCAGAACGCCCGCGCGGCCCGCCATGGCCGCGAGGCAAAGCCGCATGCCGCGAAACGACGCGTGCCCGTCCAGACCCTGTGCCTGCTCCCGCCACGATCGGCAGAACCGTGATTGCTCATTGGAGGCTCCAAACATGCAATCCGGCAAGGCTACAGGGAGAGTGTAAATCCCGAGTTCACCCTAAGGTTGTATTATGCAATAAAATCTATCAATAGATGTAACCACTTGGTTGCGCTGGCAAAGCAATGCGCAGGGGGGCCGCCCGGCTGGCGATATCGCAGCCCTGGCGGTGGCTTGCAGAGGGCACGGGCAACCGAAAGCGCATGAGGGCTTTCAGGTCTTACGATGGCGAGAACAAAGAGACAGAGCAGCGGATACCGCTTTGTAGATCGGCCTGCTCTAAGGCGAATAAATCTCGAACGTGCCGTCGAGACCGTCGAGCTCGAAGAAGCCGAGGCTGCGCGGATCCGCCCACAGATGCTCGACGAAGGGGCGAGAAAGAAGGAGCGGTTCGCCCAGCACCTTGTTAAGCCCCGCCATGCGGCTCGTGAGATTGACGTCGCGGCCGACGACCGTGAAATCGAGGCGCTGGCCTGAACCCACATTGCCATAAGCCGCCTCGCCATGATGCAGGGCGATGCCCGCTTTCAACGGCACGCCGGCGACGCCGGAGGCATTGGCGGCGTCAATCCGCGCCAGGGCGTCGAGGGCCGCTGTCAGCGCGGACTGCGCGGCAGCGCCGGTATCGTCGCCCCTGTCGCGAAAAATCGCCAGGAGCCCGTCGCCGAGATACTTCAACACCTCGCCGCCTTCGGCCTCGATGGGCGGCACGAGGCAGTCGAAATAGACGTTCAGCAGGCTGACGACGTCTTCCGGATGCATGCTGGACGTCAACCGGGTATAACTGCGCATATCCGCGAACAGGATCGCGGAGCGGATCCGGCTGACCTGTCCGCGCCGGACATCCCCCGAGAGCACGCGCTGATGCGGCTCGTCACCGATATAGACCCTCAGGATCTGATCGAGCGTCGCGTAACCCGCGCGGATCTCCATCGCCGCCGCCAGCGCCGGGACAATACCCTCGAGGAAAGTGCGATGAGGCTTGGAAAAGCCCTCGCTCGACTTTGTCGCGAAGGAGATGCCGTTCTCGTCACCATTCGCGAAGAAAACCGGAAAGCAGCTGTATCCGACGTAACCGTCGGCCTTCAGCTCAGGAATGATGCCAAAGCGCTCATCCGGGGTTTCCCGCAAGTCCAGGAACAAGGGCTCGCGCTTTTGATGCACATGAAAAAAGGGGCTGCGCTCATAGGTGCCATCAGAATTGCCCGAATAGGGAAAAGCCTTCTGCTCGCTGTTGCCACCCTTCAGCCACACGCTGGTGACCGCCGCATGCTCGGAATGCAACGTTTCGGTGGTCATGGAGGCGCGATCGATTGGCACGCCCGCAGCATTGAGCTGTTCGGCGAGCGTGGTCAGCAGTGACGTCTGATCCTTCTTCTCCCGCGCCTCGGTGAGAAGCCAGTCGCGTATAGAGATCATCGACCGCAGCCCGTCGAGGGATAACCCCTTGAGGGAGTTCTGGATCGACGTGATTGTCGCCGCGGCGTCCGAAGCTGCGGGTTCTACAAAAATTGGCGCGGGAGGCGCCGGCGCACCAACGTCTGCCAACATGGGCGTGATCCCATTGCTATCGGCATCGGAGAGGGACGTGTCTTCGGTCATGCGCGCATTCATGTGGGCATGCCTTTCTGCGACTGCAATCCATCGCGAAAAAAAGACGCATACAATCCCGCGAGATCGCGCAGGATCATCCCCGTCTCATTGATTTGTTCTCATTATGTTCACTGCCGGGAGGCCCGTCAAGGCAACATAAGCCCTGATCCAAAGCCGGATTGAGCGAATGAACAAGTCAGACAATCGTCGATATCAGCGCTTTGAACGGCGCTTCAGATTATTTGGTGACTGGCCTTCACCACGCTTCCGATCAGCGGAACAGCCCATCACCCTGTTCATCGATGATCTGCCGGCCCTTGGAGAGCGCGAATTCGGCGGCCTCATCAGCGGAGGTAAACCGGTCGGCGCGGATGAAGTTCTGCTCGCGCAGAACGCCATCGCTTTCCTTCTGGATCACGCCGGCCGTCTGATATTGGCCCTCGGCTTGAAAGGGCTCCGCACGGATGAGAAAGCCCTTATGCTCCAAGGTTTTCAATGTCTTTGGCGCAGCCGGCTCGCTGGAGGAACGGCGCGAGAAGAGAGATTTCAAAAACGACATGGTCAATTCCTCTCCATTCAGGCGCCACCGCCGCTTATCCTGATGCGACCGGACAAGAGTTGTGCGTCCAAGGCGGCGGATGTGGGCAACCCAAATGTCGCCCCACGCAGACTAGTTGTCGAGGAAGCTCCTGAGCTTGCGCGACCTTGACGGGTGCTTCAGCTTCCGAAGGGCCTTAGCCTCGATCTGGCGAATGCGCTCGCGGGTCACCGAGAACTGCTGGCCCACTTCCTCAAGGGTGTGGTCGGTATTCATGCCGATGCCGAAGCGCATGCGCAGCACGCGTTCTTCACGGGGGGTAAGCGAGGCGAGCACACGCGTCGTCGTCTCGCGCAAGTTCGACTGGATCGCCGCGTCGATCGGCAGGATCGCCATCTTGTCCTCGATGAAGTCACCGAGGTGGCTGTCTTCCTCGTCGCCGATTGGCGTTTCGAGGGAGATCGGCTCCTTGGCGATCTTCAGCACCTTGCGCACCTTCTCCAGCGGCATGGCGAGCTTCTCGGCCAGTTCCTCCGGGGTCGGCTCACGACCGATCTCGTGCAGCATCTGGCGCGATGTGCGGACGATCTTGTTGATCGTCTCGATCATATGCACCGGAATACGGATGGTGCGCGCCTGGTCGGCGATCGAGCGGGTGATCGCCTGCCGGATCCACCAAGTGGCGTAGGTTGAGAACTTGTAGCCGCGACGGTACTCGAACTTGTCCACGGCCTTCATCAGGCCGATGTTGCCCTCCTGGATGAGGTCCAGGAACTGCAGACCACGGTTCGTGTATTTCTTGGCGATCGAGATGACGAGCCGAAGGTTCGCCTCGATCATCTCCTTCTTGGCCTGGCGGGCTTCCTTCTCGCCCTTCTGGACCATCGAGACGATCTTGCGGAACTCCAGAATCTCAAGGCCGGTCTCGGACGAGAGCGTCTGGATCTCCTGGCGGAATTCGCGGATGCGATCCTTCTCGTTGGCAACGAACTCGCGCCAGCCACGCGTGCCGAGCTTCGACACACGCAAGATCCACTTCGGGTCGAGCTCCGAGCCCTGGTGCTGCTTGAGGAAGTCCTCGCGCGACACGCCGTAGCTCTCGGACAGGCGCATCAACCGGCCCTCGAGGCCAATCAGGCGCTTGTTGATGTCGTAGAGCTGCTCGACCAGCGAATCGATACGATTCTGGTTCAGCGACAAGGATTTGACATCAACGATGATATCTTCCTTGAGCTTCTTGTATTTGCGCTCCTGGGACGGCGACAGCTTGAGGTTCTGCAGGCGGTTCTCGATGTCCTGGTCCTGCAGGCGGCGCAGCTTCTTGTAGTTCTCCGCCACGGCATCGAAGGTCAAGAGCACCTTCGGCTTCAGCTCCGCTTCCATGGCTGACAGGGAGACGTTGTTCTCCATGTCGTCCTCGTCCATGTCCCCCTCGGGCATGGCCGGCTCGGACGCCATCTCGGGCTCAGCCCCCTCTTCCTCGCCCTCACCATCGGCCTGCGGGCCCACCTTGCCGTCGGGACCGGCATAGGTCGCCTCGAGATCGATGATGTCGCGCAGGAGGACTTTGGCTTCGACGAGTTCATCGCGCCAGATGATGATGGCCTGGAAGGTCAGCGGGCTTTCGCAGAGGCCGGCGATCATGGCCTCGCGGCCGGCCTCGATGCGCTTGGCAATGGCGATTTCGCCCTCGCGCGACAGAAGCTCGACCGAGCCCATCTCACGCAGGTACATGCGCACGGGATCGTCCGTGCGCTCGGCCGGCTCGCTCGCCTTCTCGACCTTTACGGGAACCGAGGCACGGGCCTGCTCGACGATCTCGCCACCGTCAGCCTCCTCTTCCTCGCTCTCACCCTCGCTGTTCGAATCGTCGGCTTCCTCCGATTCGATGACGTTGATGCCCATCTCGTTAAGCTGGGCGAGCACGTCCTCGATCTGCTCGGAGGAAAATTCCTCCGAGGGGAGAACCTCGTTCAACTCGTCATAGGTCACATAGCCGCGCTTCTTGGCGACCTTGATCATGCGCTTGACAGCGCCATCGCTGAGATCGAGCAACGGGCCGTCAGCTTGCGGCTCTGCGACTTCCTGGTTGTCTTCCCGCTCGGTCGTCTTCGTCGCCATGTTCCATGCTCCACTCGCACACAGCCTATCGCGTCAGCCATATGCGCTCATAGACAAAAAGGCAGCATGAGCCCCGACGCTCAGCCACCCGTCTCATACTTCATTCAAGCGCGTGACCGCTTGACTAACCGTTAACCAACCCCCGGTCGCGGCAAGCCGAACCGAAAATCTCGAAAACTGCGGCGCCTCGCGCCCACGCACCATCAACCAACTCCACCGCCCCGAACGCGCCGCCACGCTTAAGGGCGGTTACGGGAGGTTGACATTTTCTTCGCCGCTTCCCTGTCGGCCTCCGCTCCGTCGAGCGAAGTCAACTGGGTGCGCACTTCCGTCAGCCAAGCGAGATTCGCCTCGCTCTCGTCGTCGGCAAGCGCACGTTCGGCAGCCTTCAATTCGCTATGTAGCGTGAATGCGCGCCGATGCAAGGTCAGTGCTTGCCGCAATATCTCCTCGACTGCCGACAATTCGGCGTCGCGATCAAAGGCCCAGACATCCCCGTGGCGCACCACGACGCGCAGCCGCTCGGCTGCCAGCGCGACTTCCTGCGGTAGCGAACTGGATGGCTTCGGCCCATCCATCGCCAAGGCTTCCCTGTCGATCAGGCAGGCTCGCAGCCGTAACGCATCTGCATTGACAAAATCAAGCGAAGTCACGTCTTCCCCGTAGCGGTGCATCAATTCAGGATGGGCGAGAAGCGTCAGCACGATCAAGGCCTCCCGCGGCGCCCCGGCGCTCGTGGCGGCGAACAGCGGATGCCGAGCAAGGCTCGGACTGGCCCGCAGCGGCGCGTTACCTGGCCGCTGGCGCGCATCCCGGCCACCACGGCCATTCCTCCCGAAATTTTGACCGCCGTAGCCAGCACCCTGCTGGAAAGACCCCTGCTGATAGCCCTGCCCTCGCCCGCTACCGTAATTGCCGCGACGCCCACCGGATTGCGGCAGCAATTGCCGAAGACGCTCGCCGATCTCCGCCCGATAATGACGCCGCAGGTCTTCGTCGCGGATGCCGGCGAGCAGGCCGAACAATCGTTTTTCCAAAGCGGCCCGGCGCTCCGGCGTATCGAGGGAGGCCACTTCCACCTCTCGCATCCAGAGCAGGTCGACCAGCGGCTGCGCGTTGTCCAGCACCTTGGCGATGGCAGAGGCGCCGCCACTGCGCGCAAGATCGTCCGGGTCCTGCCCCTCGGGCAGCAAGGCGAAGCGCAGGGACTGGCCTGCGACGAGATGCGGCAGGGCGACGTCGATGGCGCGATAGGCCGCGCGCCGCCCCGCCCCATCGCCGTCGAAACACAGGATCGGCTCCGGCGCCATGCGCCACAGCAAATTGAGCTGGTCCTCGGTCAGCGCCGTGCCGAGCGGCGCAACCGTATGCGGAAAGCCCGCCATGGTCATGGCGATGACATCCACGTAGCCCTCGACGACCACGACCGAGCTTTTGTCATGCGCCGCCTTTCGGGCAGCCTGGTGGTTGTAGAGCACGTGGCCCTTGTGAAAGAGCGGCGTCTCCGACGAATTGAGATACTTCGCCGGGGCGTCCGCGCTCATCGCGCGGCCACCGAACGCGATCACCCTGCCCCTGACATCGGTGATCGGGAACATGATCCGGTCACGAAAACGGTCATGCGGAACAGCCACGTCCTCGCGATTGACCAGAAGGCCCGCCTCGATCATCGCGTCCGCGTCGACACCCTGGGCGGCCAGATGCTCGCGCAGCGCGAATCGGTCGGGCAAGGCATAGCCCAGGCGGAAGCGCTCCCGCGCCTCGCGGCCGAGCCCGCGTCCGTCGAGATAACGCGAGGCCTGCGCGCCTTCCTTCTTCGCCAGGTTGGCCTCGAAGAAGCGCGCCGCCATGTCCATGATCTCATGCAGGCCGCGCCGGCGCTCCTCCTCGGCCCGCGCTTCCTCCGACACCTTCGGTAGGGTGACACCGGCGTCCGCCGCGAGCCGCTCCACCGCCTCCGGAAAGGACACGCCCTCCGTCTCCATCAGGAAGGTGAAGATGTCGCCATGCTTGCCGGAGGAGAAGCAGTGGTAAAAACCCTTGTGATCATTGACATAGAACGAGGGTGTCTTCTCGGCGTTGAAAGGAGACAACCCCTTCCATTCGCGGCCGGCCTTGGTCAGCCGAACGCGTCGGCCGACCACCGCCGTCACCGGCAGCCGTGCCCGAATTTCTTCGAGAATCGAGGGCGGAAAACGCATGATCACCGAAGGATGGTCCCCGAGCGCGGCCAACGCAAGAGCAGCCGCATCGCCGCGCTGCCACGCCGGAAGACGCGACCACAGCGCGAGAAAGTTATCCCCTGTTGAGCGGCTTATCCCGTTCGTCCACAGGAGCTAGACGTGTCGTCAGGTCAGTGGTGATGCACCGAGCCGCGCGGCTTTTCCGCCAATGGAGAGAACAAGGCCACCCGGTTTTCTCCCTCTCCCCGGCGGGGAGAGGGTTGGGGTGAGGGGATTGTCGTTTTCCGGCGGGCGTCCCCCTCACCCGCGCCTGCGGCGCGACCTCTCCCCGGCGGGGAGAGGTAGGAGGAGGCAATCGTCGCGCGTCATCACGTCAATCGGTGACACCCGGTGCCGAAGAACGACAGACCGGAAGCTCCTCAGGCGCCCGACAGCTTGGCCTTCACCGCAGCACTCGCCTTGGCGAAATCCATGCGGCCAGCATAGGCGCCCTTGAGATGGCCGACGACCTTGCCCATGTCCTTGATGCTGGCGGCGCCTGTCTCGGCGATCGCCGCGTCGATGGCGGCCGCGACCTCGGCCTCATCAAGCTGCTGCGGCAGGAAGGAGGAAATGACGGCGATTTCCGCATTCTCCTGGTCGGCGAGCTCGGCGCGGCCGGCCTGGCTGTAGATGGCCGCCGACTCTTGGCGCTGCTTGATCTCCTTCTGGAGCATGGAGAGGATCTCGTCGTCGGTGGCGGTACCCTTCCCGGCGCCGCGCGCCTCGATGTCCTTGTCCTTGAGCTTGGCCTGGATGAGGCGCACGGCGGACAGCCGCGTCTTGTCGCCCGCCTTCATGGCCTCCTTCATGGCCGCGGTGAAGCTTTCGCGCAAAGTGGACATCGCCAGGGCATCCTTTGTTTCCCCATCCGCCACCTCACACGGGAGGTGACGAATAGAGCGTTGACGTGTATGTCATTCGTTCATTAAACGACGACGAATGTGACGCGCGGGCGGCCTTCGGGCTTTTTGGCCCGCCTTTTCCATGCCCGCACGCCGGGCTGACCGAGGGCTTAAACGGAACATGGCGACGCTGCAAGACGATGCTGACCGCGGCCTCCACTCCGGCGCGCAATCTGTCGCCGGCTGGAGCGAGCCGCGCCCGACCGCACTCCTCGTGCTGGCTGACGGCACGGTGCTTGAGGGCTTCGGGCTTGGCGCCGCGGGCGAGGCGCCCGGCGAGGTCTGCTTCAACACGGCCATGACCGGCTATCAGGAGATCCTCACCGATCCTTCCTATGCCGGCCAGATCATTACTTTCACCTTTCCGCATATCGGCAATGTCGGCGTCAACGACGAGGACATCGAGACGGTCAACATGGCCGCATCGTCCGGCGTGCGCGGCATCGTCGTCCACGCGGACGTGACCTCGCCGGCGAACTGGCGCGCGAGCCGTCATCTCGACCAGTGGCTGAAGGCGCGCGGCATCGTCGGCCTGTCCGGCATCGACACCCGGGCGTTGACCGCGCTCATCCGCGACAAGGGCATGCCGAATGCCATCATCGCCCATGACCCCGACGGCAATTTCGATGTCGAGGCCCTGAAGGCGAAGGCGGCCGCCGTGCCCTCCATGGATGGGCTCGACCTCGTGCCGCTGGTCGGCACCACCCAGCGCTACGAATGGGACGAGACGCCCTGGACGCTGGACAACGGCTATGGCCGCCGCGAAGGCGAGGCCAAGTACCATGTCGTCGCGATCGACTACGGCGTGAAACGCAACATTCTGCGTCTCCTCGCCGAGCGCGACTGCAAGGTGACGGTCATGCCGGCGACGGCCTCCGCCGAGGACATCCTTGCGCTGAACCCGGATGGCGTGTTCCTCGCCAACGGCCCCGGCGATCCGGCCGCGACGGGCCAGTATTCGGTCCCCGTAATCCGCAGGATCCTCGACGAGAAGCTGCCGACCTTCGGCATCTGCCTCGGCCACCAGATGCTCGGGCTCGCCATCGGCGCCAAGACCGCCAAGATGCACCAGGGCCATCATGGCGCGAACCACCCCGTGAAGGACGAGACGACCGGCAAGGTCGAGATCGTCTCGATGAACCACGGCTTCGCGGTCGACCGCGACAGCCTGCCAGCCAACGCTGTCGAAACCCATATCTCGCTGTTCGACGGCTCGAACTGCGGCATCGCCTTGACGGACCGTCCGGCCTTCTCGGTGCAGCACCATCCCGAGGCTTCGCCCGGTCCACAGGACAGCCACTACCTGTTCGATCGCTTCGTCGCGCTCATCGAGAGCGAGAAGAAAGCCAAGCAGATCTGAAAGCTGAGGCTTTAAGCCCGCGGTCTTGAACCAACGGCGGCGATGTCAGTTGTCCCAGAGCCGGACGCTTTGTCCGGCTCTACCGGGATCAACAATCGGGAGCCGCCGCCATGGGACAGGATACGCCGGCCGTGCCGCAGCGCTTCACCTTCAGTGGCGATGGCGCAATTCCCAACAACAGCCTGCCGCTCCTCGTCTATCGGGCCGCGGCAAGGCTCGATGCGGACGACCCGGCCGGAGCGCTGGAAGACCTGTTCACCGGCAACGGCTGGACGGATAGCTGGCGCAACGGGATCTTCCCCTATCACCACTATCACTCCTTGACCCACGAAGTGCTCGGCATAGCGGGCGGGCATGGCCGTGTGCGGTTCGGCGGCGAGACCGGCCAGGATCTCGATGTCCGGGCTGGCGATGTCGTCGTCATTCCGGCAGGCGTCGGCCACATGTGCCTTGAGGCGTCCAAGGACTTCCTCGTCGTCGGCGCCTATCCGCCGGGATGTGGCTATGACCTGATAAAAGCCGATCTCGCGGCCTATGAGGCCGCCCGCGTGCGGATCGCCAAGGTGCCAAAACCGGAAACCGACCCCGTGACGGGTATAAAAGGCGGCTTGCTCGACGCCTGGTGAAGCGCCACAGTGCTTGCGCCAATCGCGAGTGCCAAGCGCATGACCTGGACCGATTTCTGGAATTCCGACACACCGATCTATGTCAACGAGCGCCACAAGCTCCTGCACTACCGCCTGATCGCGCGCGACATCGTCAAGCTTCTGCCGTCCCGCGAAGCGCGCGTGCTCGATTACGGCTGCGGCGAAGCGCTCGCGTCGACCGATGTCGCGGCGCAATGCCGGTCACTCACCCTCGTCGATGCGGCCCCTCGCGTACGCGAGAAGCTGATCGAGCGCTTTGCTTCTGTCGCCAATATCGATGTCGCTTCGCCGGACGATATCGCCGCCCTGCCGGGCGGATCCTTCGATCTCGTGATCATCAACTCGGTGCTGCAGTACCTGACCAAGGATGAGGCGGCCGCAGTCTTCGCCACCTTGCGCGGCAAGTTGGTGCCGGATGGCCGACTGGTGCTCGCCGATATCCTGCAACCCGGCATGAGCCCGCTCGCCGACGTCAAGGCGCTGCTTGGCTTCGGGTGGACTGGAGGCTTCCTCGGCGCCGCCTGCCTCGGACTGGTCCGCACGGCCTTGTCGGACTATCGGAAACTGCGCGGGCAGCTCGGCCTGACCCATTACAGCGAGGGCGAGATCATCGCAGCGCTGGCCGCCGCCGGCTTTTCCGCCCGACGGCAACGCCCGAACATCGGCCATAACCAGGATCGCATGCTGATCATCGCCGAACCTGCTCCGGCGGCAGCTGCGGCGCGCGTGGAGACGGCTGCTGCAGGGTGAGGCGTGGGGCGCCGATCCCTCCCCTCCGGGGAGGGTGGCCTCGCGTCAGCGAGGTCGGGTGGGGCCACGCGGCCGGAAACCGTACTGCCTCGGCCTTTGGCCCTTTTTAAGCAATGGACCCTCAGCGGTCATCCCGGAAGCGGCATAGCCGCTGTCCGGGATCTATGAACACTACGTGTATTCATGGAGCACCGGCTGTGTTCATGGTTCCCGGACTGGTTGCTGCGCAACGCTCCGGGATGACGCCCGCGATGGAATAGCGCACGCGGCGCCCTATCCTCTCGCGCAAGCGCCTGTCCCTCACCCCAGCCCTCTCCCATATCGGAGAGGGAGCACCGCAGCCTCCCTCACAGCGGCCCGGCGCCGAAGGTCCAGAGCTTATTGCCGAGGAAATTCCAGACGAGCACGATGCCAGTCGTCACGACCTGTGCGGGCAGATACGGCAGCGCGCATTGATGAATGAAGACATACATCAATGCGAAAGTGAGCCCGAAACCGCCACTCGCTACGATCGCGAAACGCCAGCCGGCCTCGCGATGGGGACGCGTGCTCTCGAAAGTCATGCTGCGGTTGAGAATGTAGGACACGATGCCGCCAGCGATGAAGCCGATGAGCGTGGCCGGCACCGGCGGCAGCCCGAGACCCTCGACGAGGCCGATCAGGGTGCCAAAATGGGCAACCGCGGCGAGAAGGCCCACGATGACGAAGCTGCCGACCTGCCGCGGCAAACCGGCGGCATGACGGGCGATGAAGGACGAACGGTCGCTCATGATGTTCCTTCGGCGCGCACCCCTCAGCCCAGCCACTGCGGCACGCAGCACGTGACCTTGCCATATCGCCTCGGCTATCGCTTTGCCAACCGGGTTTCTCGGCCATCTGGAATGCAACCACCGCCCAAGCACCGTCTAACCACCCAACAACTGTCTAACGGACCGCGCATGAACCACCAACGCATGTGTGCGATGCACTGGCGAGACGCCTTTAGGGCTTCCTTTGCCGCGCGACCCCGTGTAAACGACAGCTTCAGCCGACGTTATTCTCGAACTTTGCGGTCCGCGCGCTCATCCTGGCCAAACGTGTCCCGGGATGTGCGGAGGCGGATCGCGCCGCCACGCCGGGTGTAGGCCCCACGGACAACGGGCAACCGTTCTTCGCGTTGAGCCGCACACTCAGATATAAGAAGCGCTCATGCTGTTGCCTGATCTGTTCCAGGCCTCGCGACAGCACGGGTTCCCCGAGTCAGGACAATACCGGACGACCATGCCCAAACGCACCGATATCTCCACGATCCTCATCATCGGCGCGGGTCCGATTGTCATCGGACAAGCCTGTGAGTTCGACTATTCAGGCACCCAGGCCTGCAAGACGTTGAAGGCCGAGGGGTATCGAATCGTTCTGGTCAACTCCAATCCGGCGACGATCATGACCGATCCCGATCTCGCCCACGCAACCTATGTCGAGCCGATCACGCCGGAAATCGTCGCGAAGATCATCGAGAAGGAACGCTATGCCATTCCTGGCGGCTTTGCGCTCCTGCCGACCATGGGCGGCCAGACCGCGCTGAACTGTGCCCTGTCGCTGCGCAAGATGGGCGTCCTTGAGAAATTCGATGTCGAGATGATCGGCGCCACTGCCGAGGCGATCGACAAGGCCGAGGATCGCGAGCTGTTCCGCGAGGCGATGACCAGGATCGGCCTCGATACCCCCCGCTCCCATCACATCAAGACCCTGCCGCAGGCACTCGAGGCCCTCGACGATATCGGCCTCCCCGCCATCATCCGCCCCTCCTTCACCATGGGTGGCACCGGCGGCGGCATCGCCTACAACAAGGGCGAGTTCATCGACATCGTCGAGCGCGGCATCGACGCCTCGCCCACGAGCGAGGTGCTCATCGAGGAAAGCGTCCTCGGCTGGAAGGAATATGAAATGGAAGTCGTCCGCGACAAGGCGGACAACTGCATCATCGTCTGCTCCATCGAGAATATCGATCCGATGGGCGTGCATACGGGCGACAGCATCACCGTCGCCCCGGCCCTGACGCTGACCGACAAGGAATACCAGATCATGCGCGACGCCTCGCTGGCGGTGCTGCGCGAGATCGGCGTCGAGACCGGCGGCTCCAACGTGCAGTTCGCGGTCGATCCCGCCAACGGCCGCATGATCGTCATCGAGATGAACCCGCGCGTGTCGCGCTCCTCCGCGCTCGCCTCGAAGGCCACCGGCTTCCCCATCGCCAAGGTGGCCGCCAAGCTCGCCGTCGGCTACACGCTCGACGAGATCGCCAACGACATCACCGGCGGCGCGACGCCGGCCTCGTTCGAACCGTCGATCGACTATGTCGTCACCAAGATCCCGCGCTTCGCCTTCGAGAAATTTCCCGGCGCCGAGCCCACCCTGACGACGGCCATGAAGTCGGTCGGCGAGGCCATGGCCATTGGCCGCACCTTCCAGGAATCCCTCCAGAAGGCTCTGCGTTCCCTTGAAACCGGCCTCACCGGCCTCGACGAGATCGAGATCCCCGGCCTGGGCCAGGGCGACGACCGCAATGCCATCAAGGCCGCTCTCGGCACCCCGACGCCGGACCGGCTGCTGATCGTGGCACAGGCCATCCGTCTCGGCATCGATCTCAAGCAGATCCACGATACCTGCCGCATCGACCCGTGGTTCCTGGAGCAACTGGCAGAACTGATGGAAACCGAGGCGCGGGTTCGCGCCCACGGCCTGCCGACCACGCCGCGCGCCTTCCGCAAGCTGAAGTCACAAGGCTTTTCGGACGCGCGCCTCGCGGTGCTCGCCGGCAAGACCGAGACCGAAGTCAAGGCCGCGCGGCGCGGCCTCGGCATCCGTCCCGTTTTCAAGCGCATCGACACCTGCGCGGCCGAGTTCGCCTCGCCGACGGCCTACATGTACTCGACCTATGCCGCGCCCTTCGCCGGCACGCCGGCGGATGAGGCACTCCCCAGCAGCCGCGACAAGGTGATCATCCTGGGCGGCGGACCAAACCGCATCGGCCAGGGCATCGAGTTCGACTATTGCTGCTGCCATGCCGCCTTCGCGCTGAAGGATGCGGGTTACGAGACCATCATGGTCAACTGCAACCCGGAGACCGTGTCGACCGACTACGACACCTCGGACCGTCTCTATTTCGAGCCGCTGACCGCCGAGGACGTGCTCGAAATCATCGACACCGAGCGTGAGGCCGGCCGGCTCCACGGCGTTATCGTGCAGTTCGGCGGCCAGACCCCGTTGAAACTCGCCGGCGCGCTGGAAGCGGAAAAGGTGCCGATCCTGGGCACCTCCCCGGACATGATCGACCTCGCGGAGGACCGCGACCGCTTCAAGCGCCTGCTCGACCGGCTCGGCCTGAAGCAGCCGAAGAACGGCATCGCCTATTCCGTGGAGCAGGCGCGCCTCATCGCCGCGGAAGTCGGCCTGCCGCTCGTCGTGCGCCCGTCCTACGTGCTCGGCGGCCGTGCCATGGCCATCATTCGCGACGAGGACGCGCTGTCGAACTACCTGCTCGACAGCCTGCCGGCGCTCGTGCCGCATGACATCAAGGCACGCTACCCCAACGACAAGACCGGGCAGATCAACACGCTGCTCGGCAAGAACCCTCTGCTGTTCGACCGCTATCTCTCGGATGCCATCGAGGTCGATGTCGATGCGCTCTGCGACCGCAAGGGCGTCTATATCGCCGGCATCATGGAGCATATCGAGGAAGCGGGCATCCACTCCGGCGACAGCGCCTGCGCCCTGCCGCCGCACTCCCTCGACGCCGATCTCCTCGCGGAGCTGGAGCGCCAGACGGAGGCGCTCGCGCTCGCGCTCGAAGTCGGCGGCCTGATGAACGTGCAATATGCCATCAAGGACGGCGCGATCTATGTGCTCGAGGTCAACCCGCGTGCCTCGCGGACCGTGCCTTTCGTCGCCAAGGTCATCGGTGAGCCCATCGCCAAGATCGCGGCGCGCGTCATGGCGGGCGAGGCTCTCGACGTCTTCGGCCTCAAGCCGAAGAAGCTTGAGCATATCGGTGTGAAGGAAGCGGTGTTCCCCTTCGCGCGTTTCCCTGGCGTCGACGTGCTGCTCGGACCGGAAATGCGCTCCACCGGTGAGGTCATCGGCCTCGATCGGTCGTTCGGGGTCGCCTTCGCCAAGAGCCAGCTCGGCGGTGGCACCAAGGTGCCGACGTCAGGCACGGTCTTCGTTTCGGTGAAGGACGTCGACAAGGAGCGCATCCTGCCGACCGTGAGGCTCCTCACCGGCCTCGGCTTCAAGATCGTCGCGACCTCCGGCACGCAACGCTTTCTTGAGGACAAGGGCATTACGGCGTCGAGCATCAACAAGGTTCTGGAGGGGCGGCCGCATGTCGTCGACGCCATCAAGAACGGCGGCATTCAGCTCGTCTTCAACACAACGGAAGGCGCCCAGGCCCTCTCGGATTCACGTTCGCTGCGTCGGGCGGCCCTCTTGCATAAGGTACCTTACTATACCACTCTTGCAGGCGCTGCTGCTGCCGCCGAGGGCATCAAGGCCTATCTCGACGGCGAACTGGAGGTGCGTGCATTGCAGGACTATTGGCCAGCCAACGGTTGATCGACCGCCAGTCGTGGCAGAACAGAGTTTTTTCATTGATCCCGTCGCATCCCCGATAGCCTAATATCCCGACCCTGGAACCCTGGGTTCGGACCACCCCGCGAAGGCGGGACGGCCGGGGGCGACATTGTATTGCGAGAGAAGGACGAATGGAGAAGATCCCGATGACCGCGGCGGGCTACGCTGCTCTGGAAACGGAGTTGAAGCACCGCCAGCAGCAGGAGCGTCCGCGCATCATCCAGGCGATCGCGGAAGCGCGTGCGTTGGGCGATTTGTCTGAGAATGCCGAGTATCACGCGGCGAAGGAAGCCCAGGGCCTCAATGAAGGCCGCGTACAGGAGCTCGAGGGCCTGATTTCGCGCGCTGACATCATCGATGTCAGCAAACTCGATGGAAAGAGCGTCAAGTTCGGTGCGACCGTGACCCTCGTCGACGAGGACACCGAGGAAGAACGCGTCTATCAGATCGTCGGCGAGCCCGAGGCGGACGTGCGCCGCGGCAAGATGTCGATCACGTCCCCCGTCGCTCGCGCGCTCATCGGCAAATCCGTCGGCGACACGGTCGAGGTCAATACGCCCGGCGGCGGCAAGTCCTACGAGATCGTCAAAGTCGCTTTCATCTAGTCCCGCGCCTTTTTTGGCAGGCTGGCATCTCTGCGGCGCAAGTGAACCGCGAGCCTGGAATTCGCGTTAAAAGAGTAAGCAGGAGGGACCGTCATGCGTAGCGTATCACGTCGCACCGCCGCCGCTGGCGTACTGGCGGCCCTCATTCTGGCAGGCTGCGTATCGAGGGGCGACCTCAAGCTTCCAGCCGAAGTCGCAGCGACACTGCAATATTCAGCGATCAGCGTTGATGTGTCTCCGTTGCAGGCCAAAGGGTTGACTGACTGGGCGGCCATCATCCAGCAGGCCACCGCCGCCCAGCTCACCAAGGAGTTCGCTGACCGGCGAACGACGTCGAAGACCGGCGCGACCCTTCAGGTCATTATCACCGGCGTGACGTTGACGAGCTTCGTCGGTGGCGACGGCGGTGATCTGCCCATGGATGGCGGAAGCTCCACCGACTATCTCGAGGGCGATGCTTTCGTCATCTCCTCGACGGGCGAGACGCTCGCCAAGCAACATATTCTGCTCGCCTTGCCCTCCGACGGGGCCGGTGCCTGGTACCTGCCGAACATCGATCAACTGCGGCTGGTGTACCTGTCGACGAACTTCGCCCGTTGGGTGAAGAGCTACTTCCACCCGTAACTTTACACCGTCTCCTTGTCCGGAAATGGCATGATCGGCGCATCCTTGACCTGATCAAGGGTGATGGCCGTGCGTACATTACGCACATTGGGCAATCCGGTCAGTTCCAGCACGAAGGACTGGAACGACTTTAGGTCCGGCGCGACGCATTTCAGGAGATAGTCGATGTCGCCGGACAGGGTCCAGCATTCCCGCACCAGGGGCCAAGCCCGGATGCGCGCCTCGAACTGGGCGAGATCGGTCTCCGCCTGACTGGCGAGATGAACCATCGCAAAGCAGGTCACCTCGTAGCCAAGCTGTCTTTCATCAAGAATGGCGCGATAGCCCTTGATGAGGCCTGCCTCCTCGAGCGCACGCACCCGCCTGAGGCAGGGAGGAGCGGACAGACCCGCGCGCTTGGCGAGCTCGACGTTCGTTATGCGTCCTTCGGACTGCAACTCCGCCAGAATTTTCCAGTCAGTATCGTCCAAAGTGAAACGCAAGGGGAAACCATCCCTTCCCGCAGGTGCGAAGGCTGTGTAGACCGGTGAGCAGACTGACACAAGCGCGGCTGTCGGGCGATAGCCACCATGCGCACCGTAATCGGAGCCTGTCGTGATTCTGCCGGCTGATACAACGTCATGGGTGGTGACGGATGGCAAGATCGGCGACGAAGGACAGTGCCTTGCGGTCGCCGAGGCGCTGGGTCTCACGCCCTCCGTTCGCCGGATAGCCCCGCGTGCCCCATTTTCCTGGGCGATGCCCTATGGACCGATCGACCCGCGTGAGGCGCCATCGCGTTCGGGAAGCCCGGTCGCCCCACCATTCCCTGACATCCTCATCGCGTCCGGTCGGCGTGCTATCGCCTATGTCCGCCATGTAAAACGCGCGTCGCGCGGCCGAACTTTCACCGTCATCCTCAAGGACCCACGGACCGGAACCGGCGCCGCCGATCTGATCTGGGTGCCGGCTCACGATCGCCTGCGCGGCCCGAATGTCATCGCCACGCTGACAAGTCCGCATCGTATCACGGCCGAGCGGCTCATCGCCGCGCGGACCGCGCCGCCGCCTTTCCTCGCGGAATTGCCGAAGCCGCGCGCGGCCGTCGTCGTGGGCGGCGATAGCCGCCACCACAGCTTCACCGCGGAAGACATCGCTCGTTTTGCGGGGCTCCTCGGCGACCTCGCAGCCTCTGACGTGTCGCTGATGGTAACGCTTTCGCGACGGACGTCCCCTGCCCTCGCCAACGCGGTGTCGGAGGTTGTGGCCCGCGCCAGGGGCTATATCTGGGATGGTCAGGGGGAGAATCCCTACATCGCCCTGCTGGCGCTCGCCGATTCGGTCGTCGTGACGGCCGATTCGGCCAACATGGTCGCGGAGGCTGCTGTCACCGGCGTGCCGATCCTGGTTTACGAGCCCTCGGGTGGCCACCGTAAGATCAAAGCGTTGCTGGAAGGCCTCACGTCGGCAGGAGCTGTGCGTCCTTTTACCGGAAGGCTTGAAGTGGGAGCATACCTGCCATTAAATTCAACCGTGACTATAGCGGATGCGATCGCTGCTGCTTTCAAGCGGTATCGTTCAAATTTGTAACCCTTCTCGCGGCCTTGAGGCCGCGCCCGCGGACAGCGTGTTTAGCTGCTGCGTTCTGGACCTGATCATGAGCCACACGCATAGTAAAGTTTTGATCGTCGGCTCCGGGCCGGCAGGCTATACGGCTGCGATCTATGCAGCGCGGGCAATGCTTGAGCCGGTATTGGTCACAGGACTGCAGCAAGGCGGACAGCTTACGATCACGACGGATGTCGAGAACTATCCCGGTTTTGCGGATGTCATCCAGGGGCCTTGGCTTGTCGAGCAGATGCGTCTGCAAGCCGAGCATGTCGGCACCAGGCTGATCAACGACCATATTTCCGCGATCGACCTCAGCCGCCGGCCCTTCCAGGTCAAGGGCGACGGGGGAGACACCTATTCGGCTGACGCGCTGATCATCGCGACCGGGGCGCAGGCTCGCTGGCTCGGCCTGCCGTCCGAACACAAGTTTCAAGGCTTCGGCGTGTCGGCCTGCGCCACCTGCGATGGCTTCTTCTTCCGCAACAAGTCGGTCATCGTTATCGGCGGCGGCAATACGGCCGTCGAGGAAGCGCTCTATCTCGCGCAGATCGCCGCCAAGGTCACTCTTGTCCATCGCCGCGACAGCCTGCGCGCCGAGCGTATTCTGCAGCAGCGGCTGTTCGAGCATCCTCGCATCGATGTGGTGTGGAACAGCGAACTCAACGAAATTCGCGGCAATGAGGCGCCGCTCAATGTGACCGGCGTGCGTCTTCGCAATGTGCTGACGGGCGAGATCACCGAGCGGGAGACCGATGGCGTGTTCATCGCGATCGGCCACAAGCCGGCAAGCGAGCTCGTCGTGGGACAGCTTGATCTGACACCGTCGGGCTATATCCGCACAGTGCCCGGCTCCACCGCGACGTCGGTCCCCGGCGTCTTCGCCGCCGGCGATGTCACGGACGAGGTTTTCCGGCAAGCGGTGACAGCCGCCGGCCTCGGCTGCATGGCCGCGCTCGAGGCAGAACGCTGGCTTGTCACCGGCGAGGCCGACCTTCGGGCTGCCGAATGATCGTGCTCGACGACGATAGAGTGATGATAACGAAGAAACGCCCGGGGGGCGGCCGTGGATTGGGACAAAGTTCGTATCTTCTACACAGTTGCTGAAGCAGGGAGTTTCACCCGGGCCGGCGATGATCTCGGCCTCAGCCAGTCTGCCGTCAGCCGGCAGGTCAGCGCTCTTGAGCGAGAGCTGAAGGCGCCACTGTTTCATCGACACGCCCGTGGCCTCATCCTGACCGAGCAGGGCGAGCTATTGTTCCGCGCCGCGCGGGACATGACCATGCGGCTCGACTCGACCCGCGCCCGTCTCGCCGAATCCCGGGAACGCCCCTCGGGTAATCTGCGCGTCACCACGACACTGGGGCTCGGATCACATTGGCTGACGCCGCGCCTCGGCGAATTCCTGGACCTTTATCCCGACGTGCGCGTCGAGCTTATTCTTACCGATGAGGAACTCGACCTCTCCATGCGCGAGGCCGACGTCGCGATCCGGCTGCGCCAGCCGGTTCAGGGTGACCTGATCCAGCGACGGCTGTTCACAGTGCATTTCCATGTCTATGCGTCCACCGAGTATCTCAAGCGCTTCGGCCAGCCGGACAAGCTCGCCGATCTCGACAGCCACCGCATCCTGACATTCGGCGGCGCGATCCCGCATTATCTGCTCGCCGCCCATTGGCTCGCGACGGCGGGCCGCGACGTCAAGGACCCGCGCGCCTATCACCTCGTGGTCAACAATATCACGGCGCTCAAGAAGGCCACGGAGAAGGGCTCAGGTATAGCGGTCTTGCCGGACTATCTCGTCGAACCCGGGCTTGGCCTTGTGCAGATCCTCACCGATGTGGAGATGCCGTCGCTCGACAGCTACCTCGTCTTTCCCGAAGAGATGAAGAATGTGGCGCGCGTCCAGGTTTTCCGGGACTTCCTGATCAGCAAGGCCCAACGCTGGACCTACTGACCAAGGGCTTCGTGAGGCACGTGCGCCGCCTTGCCGCCATCACGGATCGAGCGCGCGCAACCAGCGCGTGCGGCCTCGCGGCATTTCGGATTCTATCGAGCCTCGCGAAGCTCGACCTCGTCGTTAGACGCGATGTCGCATCAGGCCCGCCTCGTTAGTCACGGGGTCGCCTAGAAGTCTGAATTGGGAATAACCGTCAATTCCAACTCAAAAAGTGGCAACCAAACCCGTTATCTCTGTGCCTAAAAAATCAGCAGGTTGCGGCGCGCAATGGTTTTCGCTGTCCACGGGCGGGCTCGCATGCATCCATCGCACGATTCGACAGCGTCAATCAGATCTAAGCCAATCGCCGAACTGAGCTGAGACATACAAGCCGGCCATCCTTGTCAAAGTGATTCGGGTATTTAAGTACCTTGAAATTCGCAACCATGCGGAATTTTAGCGTTAAATGCCGCTCGGGAAGAGCCAGTTTGAATTTTTTTAAAAGAGTCAACGGATTCTTGCCGCCACGTTCAAGCAGTTCCGGATGCCCATTAACGGTCTAAGATGATTGATTTTTTCAGCAGCCGCATCCGCGCGAACGGCCAAGTTGTACGGGTATCAGCAGGACTTACCGACTAAATATGCGGCAACTGCATAGCAGTCATGTCACATGTTGCATTGCAAAAAGGCAGAAACTCTATCATATTGATCGTGGCTGAAGACGTTGGGCTCCGCACCACCTCCCGGCGTAGAGCTTGTTTTCGGCCGTTCCCCTCTGGAAGTGTTCTGACTTCGGTCAGACATTAACTCGGGCCGGATTTCCCTAGCGGAGATCCGGCTCCTTTTCTTTGTGGGCCTGGTCGAGCGCGTTGCCCCGACGCTGTGAGCCAGATGATGTCTTTGCGGACCGGCTTGTTCTAAGCGTCCCGATGGCCAGCATCTTCACCGGGAAATCGACGTCCTGCGAGACAGGAGCCTCTACATGAAGAGGCGTTCCCCTTCCATTCCCTTGTACATGTCGGCGACGTATTCCCCGTAGCCGTTGTAGATCACGGTCGGCCGATATTCGCCCGTGCCCAGCACCTCCTCGCGCGCCTGGCTCCAGCGGGGATGGGCAACATCGGGGTTCACATTGGCCCAGAAGCCGTACTCGGAGTTTTGCAGGCTCTCCCAATAGCTGACCGGACGCGTCTCCGAGAAGGAGATGGCGACGATCGACTTGATGGACTTGAAGCCGTATTTCCAGGGAGTCGCCAGCCTGATCGGCGCGCCCATCACCTTGGGCAACGGTTTGCCGTAGGCGCCCGTGACCATGAATGTGAGCTCATTGGTCGCCTCGGCGATGGTGAGCCCCTCAGTATAGGGCCAAGGATACCACGTCTGCTTCTGCGCGGGCGCCACCTTCGGATTGAGGAAGGTCTTCATCACGACATATTTGGCAGAGCCGAGCGGTCGCGCCATATCCACCAATGCGCGCATCGGAAAGCCCGTCCATGGCACGGCCATTGACCATGCCTCGACGCAGCGGTGCCGATAGAGGCGCTCCTCCAGGCTGACGCGCCGCAGAAGATCCTCGAAGGCGATCTCGAACGGCTTCTCGACGAGGCCGTCAATCTTGACCGTCCAAGGCGAGATCGGCAGCGCCTCGGCTGCGGAGGCGACGCGCTTGGAGAAGCCGAACTCGTAGAAATTGTTGTAGTTGGTGTTGTCGCTCTCCGGCGTCACCGGCTGGGCGAGCTTGTAGCGATCATTGCGGGCCGCCGGATAGGGGCTGTCTGCGGCAAGTGCCTGCCCGCCGGCGGCAAGCGCCATCGCGGTACCACCCGCCATGAAAGCGCGGCGATTGAGAAAGATCGCCTCTTCAACAGCTTCACGTTCGGGAATATCCCAGCCACGTTTTGCTCTGACGAACATACACGGCCCCATCGCTTGTGGCGCTGATTTCCAGCGCTGACGTCTGTTGCGCCAGAGGAAGCGCCTCTCGCGCGCGAAGCGCAAATCACGTTCAGGTGCTTGACGCCGACGGATGCCCGTCGAGCACGGTCTCGCGCAGGACGCGGCGCAGGACCTTGCCCACATTGGACTTCGGCAGGCTGTCGCAGAAGATGATCTGCCGCGGCATCTTGTAAGGCGTAAGCGACTGGCGCGCGAAGGTCCTGATCTCCTCATCCGTCAGGCTCGCATCGCGCCGCACGATGTAAGCAGCGACCATTTCACCCGACTGCGCGTCCGGCAAGCCGATCACGGCCGCCTCCAGTACCTTCGGATGCCGCACCAGCACGTCCTCCACCTCGGTCGGATAGACGTTGAAACCCGAGACGATCACCATGTCCTTGATGCGATCGACGATCCGCAACGCGCCATCCGCTTCCATCACGGCAAGATCGCCGGTGCGGAAGAAGCCGTCCGCGGTCATCACCGCGGCTGTCGCGTCCGGTTGTCGCCAGTAACCGGCCATCACCTGCGGGCCACGCACGCACAGCTCGCCAACGCTGCCGATCGGCAAATCATCGCTCGCGCCCGGGGCACGGATGACCACCTTGGTCGACGGCAGGGGATAGCCGATTGTGCCCGTGAACGCCTCGATATCGAGCCGGTTGACGGACACCACGGGCGAGGTTTCCGAAAGGCCATAGCCCTCGATGATCGGCTGGCCCGTCAGGTCCTTCCAGCGCTCCGCCACCGCCGCCTGGGTCGCCATGCCTCCCGACACGCAAAAGGCAAGCCGTGAGAAGTCGATCTCCTTCGCTCCCGGATGGTTCAGGATGGCATTGAACAGGGTGTTCACGCCGCAGAGCATCGTGAAGCGCTCCTTCTGGAGGGTCTTCACCAGCCCCGCGATATCACGCGGATTGGCGATCAGAAGCGAGCAGGCGCCGCAGACGAAGCGGCTGATACAGCAGGCGGTCAGTGAGAAGATATGATAGAGGGGCAACGCCGTCACCATAACCTGCCCTTCGAGGCCATCGGGCACCCAGGCGCCGACCCAGGCGCGGATCTGGGCGACATTGGCGACGATATTGCGGTGCGTCAGCATCGCGCCCTTCGGTGTTCCCGTGGTCCCCCCGGTGTATTGCAGGAAAGCGATATCCGCGCCGTCGATGGCGACGGGTGACACCCGTCCGGCCGGGGCGGCCATGATGGCGCTGAGCCTGTGGTGTCCCGGCAAGGCGAAGGGCGGCACGGCGCGCTTCATGTGCCGCGAAACGGCGTTGACGAGATGGCCCTTCCACCCCATGAGATCGCCGGGGGCGACCACCACAACGGCGTCGAGCCCGAGATCCGGCCGCGCCATCTCGACGGTATGTGCGAAATTCTCCAGGACGAACATGGCACGCGCGCCCGCATCCTGGAGCTGGTGGGTCAGCTCGATCGCGGTATAGAGCGGATTGACATTGACGACCGTGTAACCGCCGCGGATGGCGCCGATCATCACCGCGGGAAAGGCGAGCACGTTCGGCATCATGATGGCGATCCGGTCGCCCTTCACGAATCCTTGCGCCTGCAGCCAGGCGGTGACTTTGTCAGCCGCCTGCCCAAGAGCCCGGTAGCTCAATACCGAGCCGAAGCTCTTGAAGGCCGGGCGGCTGTCGAACTGCGCGATCGCCGTGCTGAACAGATCCGCCAGGGTGCCGCGCGGCTCTATCGCGTGAGGGATTGAGTCTGGATAAGCCGAGAACCAGGGCGCCGTCTCATTCGTGGCGAGATGGGTCTCGCCTCCCCTATCCTCGCCCGCCATCCCTTGCCTTCCCGATCTTGTTCTTGCACGGCGCATGCCGCGCCGGTGGACAGACTAGAGCATTTTCCAGCGAAGTGGGAACCGGTTCGCGTGGAGAAAATGCGTGGAAACAAGGGCCTAGAGCATTTCCAGCGAACCCCAGGGGCGCAGGACAGGCTCGAGGTGAGCGGACAGTTGGTCGCGTGGCCTTGCCGAAGATCGCGTCATTCCGGGGCTTCGCGTCGGCGAAGAGCCCGGAAACCATGAACATGGCGTCGGAAAAGAAGACGCGTTGGACACGGCCCTCTGTTTGTCTGGCGTTGTGTACATGGGTTCCGGGCTCGGGCCTTCCGGCCCGCCCCGGAATGACGACGGAGGTTCCGGTGGCTTCACCGCGGCCACTGTCCACATGCCCAACCTGCCGAAGCCAGAGCGCAATCACCGGTGCAAAGTCAGGAACATCATCGCCCGCGATGATGGACCAAAAGTTGGCGCCCGGACACCTTTCAGCATCCGGGCGCTCCAGATGGTTCATCCGCTCCGCGCCGAATGACCCCAATCAGGCGTGCGCGGCCTGCTGCGCGACCATTTCAGCGGCCTTGCCCGTCAGTTCCGCGAAATGATCGAAGCTTGACGAGAAGGTTCCCACCCCCTGGGTCGCCGAACGCAGCTCGATAATCATGTCGCTGATTTCGGCCTCCGGAATATGGGCCTTCACCATATCCCATCCGTCCCAGCCCGGCCGCTTGTCATACCCAAGGATCTGGCCCCGCCGCGCCGAGATCAGGCCGGTGATCTTCACCATAACCTCGGACGGCACCGCCAGTTCAACCCCGAGCACGGGCTCCAGGAGGACCGGACTGGCCTTGGGCAGGGCATCCGCGAGCGCAAGGCGTGCGGCGGCGCGAAAAGCCATGTCCGAGGAATCGACCGTATGATAGGAGCCGTCCTTGAGGGTCACCTCGACATCGACCACAGGGAAACCGAGCGGTCCCTTGCCTGTCGCCTCGCGCACGCCCGCTTCCACCGACGAGATATACTGCCGGGGTATGACCCCGCCGCTGATCATATCCGCGAAGATCATGCCGTCGCCGCGATTGAGGGGGGCGATGTCGATGACCACGTCGCCGTATTGACCGTGGCCGCCCGATTGTTTCTTGTGCCGCCCCCGGGCGGAGGCCGTGTTACGGATGGTCTCGCGATAGGCGACCTGCGGCTTGCGCACCGCGACTTGCACGCCATAACGATTGGCGAGACGCTCCAGCGCCACCCGCAGATGCATTTCGCCCTGCCCCGCCAGACGCAATTCCCCAAGCTCGGGCCGCTGTTCGACAACAAGCGACGGATCGCCCTCCATGAGCTTGGCGAGCGCCGCCGTCAAACGCACGTCGTCCTTGAGGTCGGTCGTCACCAGCGCGCAGGCGTAGACAGGCTGCGGCGCCGCGATGCTCACGAGCGGCTCCGGCGCCGTCCGCCCCGCACTGAGTGTTTCGCCAGTCGCGATCCCTTCCAGCCGCGCGAGGGCCACCGTGTCCCCGAGACCCGCCGTCGGCAGGCGGGTGGTCGCCCCGCCGTTCTGGCGCAAAATGCCCGCGATACGGGCCTCGTTGCCACCGGAACCGGTTACAGTGTCACCTTCGGTCAGGTTGCCGCGCAGCACCCGCACGAGCGAAAGCTTGCCGCCCTGCGCCAGATGCGTTGTCTTCATGACCTGCGCCAGCGCCGGCCCATCCGACCCGACGCCGAGCCGTCTCACCACGCCTTCGACACCCGGCACTTCATGCCGAAGCGCCTTCAATAGACGCGTGACGCCGTTGCCGCGTTCGCTCGCGCCGATGAGGACGGGCACGACGTGCTGCTCCCGCAACTCACGCGCCAGATCATCGAAGACACGGTCACGCGGCGGCTCGATCTCCTCGAGCAGGGCTTCCATCAAGGTGTCGTCATAATCCGCGAGCTTCTCGAGCATCGAGAAGCGTGCCTCCTTCTCGGCAGACAGCTCTGCCTCCGGCAGGTCGACGACCTCACTCGCCGCATGTTCGCGATAGATGAAGGCCCTCTCCAGCGCGAGATCGATGAAGCCGACGGCAATGCCGTCATTCCAGATCGGGATCTGGCGCATCAGCAGAGGGGTGCGCGATGCGGCCTGCAGCAGCCCAAGCGCATCCCTCACCTCCAGAGACGAGGTATCGACCTTGTTCAGAAAGATGAGGCGTGGAATGCCCGCCTCTTCGAGTTCGCGCAGGACGACTTCCAGCGCGTGCAGTTTGCGGACATCCGCCTCGCAGACAACGATGGCCGCATCGCAAGCCGGCAAGACTGCGCACATGTCGTGGCGAAATTCGAGGGAACCGGGGCAATCGATGAACGTATAGCTCTCGCCCAGGAATTCGAGCGAAGCGACATTGGCTTCCACGCTCATCAAATGAGCGCGCGCTTCCGGACTGGCATCGCCCACCGTATTGCCGTCGGCAACGCGGCCCTGACGGTCGAGCCCACCGGCCCGTGCAAGAAGCGCCTCCAGCAACGTTGTCTTACCGCTTTGCTGGGGACCCACGATGGCGATGCATCGCGGCCCAGCGGATACTCTCCCGCCTTGATCTCCCATGGCATTCTCCTCTCCAGCCCAATCCCTGCCGGGGGCGGAGCGCCCCGGCAGTCGTGCCTGGTTCCCGCGCGGCCAGCATCACGCCGGACGCGCATGGGTGTGAGAATGTGTCCAAGGTGCGGAAGAGCGCCCGGCAGGATCGCCATTCTCGCGGGCTCTTTGCGGCCCAGAACGGCAATCGTCTCGCTAACGGGCGCGAGAATCAAGCGCCGCGTTGAAGCGGCGCCCTGGATTGGGATCGCAGTGCGTGCCTGCCCCGGATTCACCCGCCTTGGTAGAAAGGCAGGTCGCGCGCTTGGAATTCAGCGGACGCTGTGCAGCTGAAGGTCAGCGACGCCGAGGGCGAGGTTGAAGCCCTCCTGGCCCTGGATCGAAAGAGGCTGCAGGCTGATGGAGCGGCGAGATCCGCCAACGAGCACATTGGCGCCCACGCCACCAACGACGGTCGCCTCGCCCGACACGCCCGCATAGGTTCCAGCGAGCATCCCCGCGACGGTGCGGTTTCCGGTGGCATACACATCCCAGATCATGGTGCCGCCGGTGGTGGCGCCGATATCGAGGCCGAACTTGCGAATGGTGCCGGCATAGTGGTCACGCCGCCCGCCCGTACCTCTGAACACGCAACTCAGTGCCTTCGAGGAGGTGATGATGAAACCGGCGCCCCCGGAAACCGAGCACGTGAGCCGGCCGACGCGGACATTCCCCCCGCTCTGGGCCTCAGCCGCGCTCGTGAACACCGGCGCGGCTGCCATGAGGCCGCCGACAGCCGCGAGTCCGAGAGCACGCACAAAGATCTTTCGTGTAAAGCTAACCAATCCCATAAGCCCCTCCTGCCAATCGCAGTGACCGCCAAGGGCAGTCTTGCCACGCGTAGCCTTGGCAAGTGATGACCTGGCATTCGAAACGTCTACCCAACGGGGTGAGGCAGCCGGCGGTTCCGCCCCCGGCTGCCTAAAGTCATCAGCGCAGCTCGGCGCAGAAGCGCTGAATACGCGAGCAGGCATCCTCGAGCTTGTCGATCGAGGTGGCGTAGCTGATGCGCAGGTTAGGCCCGAGACCGAAGGAGGAGCCGTGCACCGCCGCGACACCCTCAGTCGCGAGCAGTTCCATCACGAAATCCTCGTCGGTTTCGATGACCTTGCCGGACGGCGCCGTTTTGCCCATTAGCGGCGCGCAGGACGGATAGACATAGAACGCGCCTTCCGGCATCGGGCAGCTCAGCCCACGGGCCTGGTTGAGCATGGATACGACCAGCGCGCGGCGCTCCTCGAAGGCTTTGCGGAACACCCCGAGATGGTCCTGCGGCCCGTCCAGCGCCTCAACGGCCGCCCATTGCGCGATCGAGCAGGCGCCAGAGGTCTGCTGCCCCTGCACCATATCCATGGCCCTGATGAGATGCTCGGGCCCCGCCGCATAGCCAATGCGCCAGCCGGTCATCGCATAGGCCTTCGACACGCCGTTCATCGTCAGCGTGCGCTCATGCAGCGAAGGCTCGACCTGGGCGGGCGTAACGAATTTGAAGTCGCCATAGACGAGATGCTCATACATGTCGTCCGTCAGGACCCAGACATGCGGATGGCGGACGAGCACGTCAGTAATCGCCTTCATTTCCTCATAGGAATAGGCCGCGCCTGACGGGTTGGACGGCGAGTTCAGGAGGACCCACTTGGTCTTCGGCGTCAATGCGCGCTCCAGGTCTTCCGCCTGCAGCTTGAAGTTGTTGTCGATGGTGGTGAGCACAGGCACGGGCGTGCCGCCGCAGAGCACCACGATTTCCGGATAGCTCACCCAGTAAGGCGCCGGGATGACGACCTCGTCGCCGGCGTTCAGCGTGGCGAGGAAGGCGTTGTAAATGACATGCTTGCCGCCGGTACCGACGATCACCTGCGAAGGCTTGTAGTCGAGCTCGTTCTCGCGCTTGAACTTGCGCGTGATCGCCTCGCGGAGCTGCACGATGCCGGGAACGGGCGTATACTTCGTCTCGCCGCGGCGGATAGCGGCGATCGCCGCTTCCTTGATATTGTCTGGCGTATCGAAGTCCGGCTCGCCGACGGAGAGCGAGATCACGTCGCGTCCCGTCGCTTTCAGGTCGCGGGCTTTCTGCGTCAGCATGATGGTTGCGGACGGCTTGATGCGTGACAAAGCATCGGCAAGAAAGGCCATGGACCTGCACTCCTTCAAAGATGCGTGAAAAGGCGCCGGACACTAGTCCGCCGAAGGCCGCCGCGCAAGCTATTGCAAGCAGCGCGGCGACGATTCAGGGAACTTTCCATTAACCCCGCCGTTCACTTCAGGAAGCCAGGCTGGATGGCATCTGCCATTGTGTGCCATCGCACGACCATTTGTTGCGGATGGATCTAATGTCTGGACAGTCTCACTCGGGCTCAGGGGAGCTCATCATGCGTCTAAGTGATCCTATCCGCATGTCGGATATTCGTAAGTCGGGTAACGCGGTTAGCAGCATGTCGCGCGTTGAAGTCGCGCGTCAGTTCAAGATGTCGCTGATGCTGGTCGTCGTCCTGACGGTCGCGACTATCGCTGTGACAGCGATCAACCATATTGCCTCGACGAATACTGTGCGTGCTCCTGAAGGGGCCGTGACCCGCGTATCATAATTCGTCAATAACGCGGAAGCCGGATGATGGGACTTTTTCTGCAATCTGGCACGTCAGCTTCACAATCACTCGCAAAATATTGATCCCGGACAGATGAATGGCTGGGATCTTTGAATAGATCTCCTCCTTTATGCCTTGTATGCGAAGATCGTAGCAAGGCGAGGGCATGGGCGTTGCCGGGCGAGAGCCCGACCGTCCGAGCGGGAGAAGATCTGATGCGAATGATCCTGTGCGGGTTGGCGCTTCTTGGCGCGGCTTTCCTGTCAAATGCCCCGGCGGTGGCTCAAACGGCTCCGGAGCGGCAGCGTCTTGGTGGCCTCACCGTCGAGACAGTCGCGCGCGGGCTCGATCATCCCTGGAGCGTTGCCTTTCTGCCGGACGGCCGCATGCTGGTGACGGAACGCGCAGGGCGCCTCCGTGTCGTCGGCAATGGCAACGCCACCCCAATAGCTGGCGTTCCGGACGTGCGGGCGCGCGGCCAGGGTGGTCTGCTCGATGTCGCGCTTGATCCGGATTTCGCGACGAATCGCCTGATCTATCTGACCTACGCCGAGCCCCGCGAAGGTGGGCTCGGAGGAACGGCTGTCGCCCGCGGCAAGCTCGACGAGGGCGCCACGCGTCTGAGTGACGTCGCGGTGATCTTCCGGCAGGAGCCCGCTTACTCCGGCAACAACCATTTCGGCTCTCGCCTAGCTTTTGCATCCGATGGCACGCTCTTCGTGACGCTCGGGGAACGCTTTGACCTTCGCGACAAGGCGCAGGATCTCGACAACCATCTCGGCAAGGTCGTGCGGATCAACCGCGACGGCAGTGTTCCCCGCGACAATCCCTTCGTAGGACGCAGTGGCGCGAAGCCCGAAATCTGGACCTACGGCCATCGCAACCCGCAGTCCGCAGCCATCAATCCCCGCACGAACACGCTTTGGACGATCGAACACGGCGCGCGCGGCGGTGATGAAATCAACATCTCCAAAAAGGGCGCCAACTACGGCTGGCCTGTCATTGGCTACGGCACCCACTACAGCGGAGCCAAGATCGGGGTGGGCACCGCGCAGAAGGGCATGGAGCAGCCGATTTTCTACTGGGATCCGTCGATCGCTCCCTCCGGCATGGTGTTCTATACCGGTGATCGCTATCCAGGCTGGCAGAACAGCCTGTTTACCGGCGCGCTCGCCGGCCAGATGCTGGTCAGGCTCCAGCTTCAGGGAGATCGTGTGATTCGCGAGGAGCGCCTGCTCCCGGATCTCGGCGCGCGCATACGCGATGTCCGACAGGGGCCGGACGGCCTCATCTATCTTCTGACCGACGAAAACGACGGGCGCCTTTTGCGAATCATCCCGGCGGGCTCTTGAAGATGAAGGACGCACCGAGCGCGATCAGGGCGAAGCCGATGCCATGATTGATGGTCAACGGCTGCTTGAGGACGGTGACTGAAAATCCCGCGAACACGATGAGGGTGATGACCTCCTGGATCGTCTTGAGCTGGGCGGCCGAGTAGACCGCCGAGCCGAAGCGGTTTGCCGGGACCGCAAGACAATACTCGAAGAAGGCGATCCCCCAGCTGACGAGAACAACGGCCCATAGCGGGGCCGACTTGTAATTGAGATGGCCGTACCAGGCGACGGTCATGAACACGTTGGACAGGAGAAGAAGGACGATGGGCACGAGGGCAGCCATGGAGGGCTGAGCGAACAACTGTGGCATGGAGCGCTCGAAAGATGAGAATCGTGCGCCCACATTAAAGCTTTGCCCGATTCTGGCTATGCTCACCCTTCATGCCCCGCCCCTTCGGCGGGAAACGTTGCGCCGGAAAATCTTGCGCGGAAACTACTGTAGCCCCCTGAACGTCAGCCGCAGCATGGCCGCCGCGTCAAGTTGGCCAGCCGCGCTCGCCGCCACGGGAATGGAATAACCAAGGCGTGTGTCGACTTTCGCGCTGACCCAATCCTCATCGGTGCCGAAGACGCGGGCGGTGGCGGTCACGCTGGGCTTGACGGTCGTCGTCCCCCAACGGTCACCGCTGGCGGGCTGGTAGGAGGATGATACCGAGACCTGCGGTGTCAGCAGCCAGTCCCCATCGCTCGATCCGCGACGATAGCCGAGCCGCAGATCCATGTCCTGGTTACGCCCGCCTTGCATGTCGACGCGTCCGGTCGTCGAGCCAGACCAGACGAAACCGCGCGTGCCGTCTGCCGCCTGCCTCCTCAAGGTCCAGCCCCAGCGCGCATCGTCCTGCCGCCAGGAGCCACCCTCGCTCGCGACCTCGGTCGAGAAGCTCACGTTGCCGCCAGCCCCCACCGACATGCCAAGCGCCCGTTCCGATGGCTGGGGGACGCCGGGAAGGGCGATCACCCCAACAGAACGCGTCGCCGTCACGCCGCGTGCGATCGGAGCCACGCGCCATTCCGGACGTAGGGCGCGCTGCCCCGCGGCAAGACGGTAGGGGGTAAGGGTCGCGAGATTGGGCAGTTGAATGCTGGCGAGCTGGCTTGCATCGAAAAAGCCGCTCTCATCCTCGGCGACACCGCCACCGTCACGGGAACCCGCCAGATCGAGATCGCCTTCCGAGGCCAAGCACTGGGAAGGAAGTTCGAAATCCTCAAGGGTAATACCCTTGTAGGTCGCCAAATCGAGCGTTGAAGAGCGCTCCGGCGTCCGCCCCTCAGCATGGGCATCCGGCGTGCGGCCCTGCTCGTGCGGCGAACGTCCGCCATGGGTTTGCGCGACGGCCCCTGTCGCAGCGGAGGCTGCGCCGACACCAGCCCAGACCATTATCACAGCCGCGGTACGCAATCGGTTGAGAGCGCTAAGTGGTCGCATGGCTGGTCAAAACCTCTCAAATCATCCACACCGAGGACGCGGGCTCACCTCCTCGCAGCCCACAAGCTCTCGGCCATTCGGCCCCGGTTCGAAGCGGGGCAAATTCAGTTCTATTTTCGCGTCTAGCAGCAGTTCAGGCTGGCTCAGGTGCGCCTACGCACCTGCCAAGGGATAGCCCGGCAGTCAGCCGCTTGCCGATGCTGCAGTGCAACACAGAGCAAGCGCCAAGGCAAGACCGCCGACGCGTCCCACGCGGTGCAACGTCGGAATGGTAAATGGATTATTACGCCAAGACCGTTGCGATCAATGAGTTAAGAGGCTTTGTCCAAACTGCGGTTTCATGCAGATGATGACAAGCATGAACGGCAGGGTGGCGAGATTAGCGACAATGAAGAGCCAGTTGCCGACGCGCAGTCCGTAGACCAGCCACAGAAAAATGCCGTAGGCGAAAGCAACCTGCGCGATGTGATAGAGCGCGCGTGTCGCGGGTGCGGATGATGCGGATAGCCTGCGGCGAGGCGCCAAGGTTTTCCGTGAGCACCATAGGCATGAGAATGCCGGCGACGGCAGGCCAGGTAGAGCGGCGGCGCCAACCGCATCGCAGGCTTCTGCCACCGTGGGCGCGCCGGGCAATAACACCCTGCGTCTGGGAGGAAAGTCAATCTAACGTCACACGATCAGCCCGGACATGGGCTTCACCAGGCCGCTGTCGGGAAAGACGTCCCGGCCGAGAACCGTCGCCGAGACACCGAAGAGATCGGTGAGCAGACCTTTCGTGACGGCACGCAAGTCCGTCGTCGCGTTGAGATCACGGCCTTCGTAGAGTTCGGCGTCCTTCAACCCTGGCCAGTCGGCGATCACCCTACCGCCCTTGACGGCGCCGCCGGCGAGGAAGGAGACCGTACCTGTACCGTGGTCCGTGCCCTCGGTGCCGTTGATCCGCGCCGTGCGGCCGAATTCCGTCACGACCATCACCACCGTGTCGGCCCAGCGGTTACCAAGCCCCGTCTCCAGCGCCGCGATGGCGCCATCGAGCCCCCCAAGGAGTTGCGCGAGCCGCCCGGTGGCGCCGCCCTCGCGGGCATGTGTGTCCCACCCCTCGAAAGCCATCGCCGCGATACGCGGCCCATCATCCGCGGCGAGAAGCCGGGCCGCGCCCTCCGCGATCTGCCGCATGCCCTGTGGTGTGTCAGGCCCCCCGCGCCGTCCCATCATCGCCCCGCCCTGGCCAGCGCTCGCGAGAGCGAGCTTTTCAGTATCGACACCGCGCATCAAGGCTTGCGCCAGCACCGGATCGGTCTGCCCATAGAGATCCATGAGCCGGCGGGCGAGATCATCACCCGCCGGTGGCAGGCTCGGCGGCGCCCAGCCGAGCACGGGCGCCGCGCCACGCACCACGAGAGGCGCCACCGCGCCGACTCCGAGGCAACCCCGGCGCGCCACCGCCTCCCCTTCAGGCAGCGCCGCGACAAGCCGGTTGAGCCAACCGCTGTCGGTGCGCCCGACGCCCGCCTGCCCGCTTTCCAGCACGTCCTGCCCGTCGAAATGCGAGCGGTCGCGATAGGCGGTCGCCACCGCATGGACGACAGCCGCCTGGCCTTTGCCATAGAGCCTCGCGAAATGCGGCATGGCGGGGTGAAGCGCGAAAAAGCCGTCGAGTGGGATCGCGGGGTTCGGTCCACCGCGTTCAAGGGCGAGATCGCCGTGGAGCCCCACATAGTCGGAGTCGCCGATCGGCGCGACGGCCGCGAGGCCATCCATCGCGCCGCGCAGGACGATACAGACGAAGCGCACGTCACGCCCGCCAGCGGCATAGGCGAAGCGTGGCATGAAAGACCAGCCGAACAGGGCACCCGCCGTACCAAGGATGGCGCGACGTGACGGGGTGATGGTTTCGCAGAGTTCGCTCATCGCATACCCTTCCGGACAAAGCGGCGTTGGTGCGCCGTCACGACATCAATACGGTCAGCGCCATTGAAACTCAGGCGCCATGAACAACAGGGCAAGGCCTTGCGCGCGGCTGTCGGCGCGGGAGACCGCCACCCGCGTTTCCTTCGACGCGAGCGGCCCGAGAACGCCGGCGAGCACGTCATTGGGGTTGCGCGCACCCGGCGCCTGCCGGCCCAGCATCGCCGCCGTTTCCAGCCGCGATGTCATACCCTCGGCGGAAATCCAGGCATCGGTCGTATCAGGGAAGCCGTTCGGTCCCGATGGATCCCACAGCCCCTGCCCCATGGCGTTGAGCGCTGACAGGAGCGGATTGACCGCGTTCGACTTGTCGAGCCCGGAGCGCCCCGTGGCCCGCAGGCCCGCCATCAGAAACTCATAGGGCAGACGCGGCTTTCGCGTCTCCTCGCGCCAAGCCTCCGGCGCTTCAATCAGCGTGAGGGACACGGCCGCGAGATCGCCGTCGGTGTCGATGAACGACCGCTCCAGCCGGCTGACCAGCTTGGGGTCCGGTACATCGGCTGTGAAATGGCGCGCGAGCTTGCGGGCGACATGGCGCGCGGTCGCCGGATGGCGGGCAAGATCGAGCAGCGCCATCTGGCCCTGAACCGCCCCGCCCGCGCGGTAGCTCGTGCCGAGCACGCTGTGGTCGCCCGGCTCGTGCTGGTAAGCGCTGAAGATGAAGCGCCCCTGCACACGATTGGGTGAATCGTTATAGGCCACTGTCCAGCCGGTGATGGTTCGCGCGAGGCTGGTCACGTCCGCCTGGCTGTAGCCGGAACCGACGCCAAGCGTGTGCAGTTCGAGGATCTCGCGCGCCAGGTTCTCGTTGAGCCCCTTGCGCTGCTTCTTGCCAGCCTGTGACTGCGGACCGACCGACTGCTGATTGTCGAGATACATCAGCATGGCGGGATGGGTCTCCACCGCCAGCAGCATGTCGGAGAAACGGCCCAGCACATAAGGACGGATTGCCTCACGCTCGAAGGCCCCCGCCAGCGTCTTCACCTGCCCGCCCTTGGACGTCGCGATCGCAAAATGATTGGACCAGAAAATGACCAGCCGCTCGACGAAACCGATGTCGGGCATGAGCCCGTAACCCATGCGGGCAGCCGCTTCCGCCAGGTAAGTGGTCTGGGGGATCGTGCTGCCCGGCACCCGCAGCGGGCCAACCGGCTTGTTGGGCTCCATGCCGCCCACCCGCAGGCCCGGCGTGCCGGGCTGTGGTGTCGAGGGCTGTCCCGGATCGGGACGCACCGGCATACGCGCGACACGCAGGAAATCCTCCTGCTCACGCCAGGCTCGGAACAGGGCCGCGCTTGTTTGTAGCCCGCTGTCGCCACCCTGCGGTGCTGGGGTGCCGGCGCTCAGCCCCGCGCGCACCTCCTCACGCAGCCTTTCACGGATATCATCGGCGAGCCCGCCAATGCCGTCCGCCTTCACGCCAAGCCCGAAACGATTGACTGCAAAGACCGCCAGCCGCGTGTCCCGTTCGCTTGCCATGCGCACTTCTCCGTGCCGAAAGAGAGCACTTCAAGGACCGGACGAACCGTGCCGCCGACCGAAGCTGCACAGTATAGCGGGCCCAAAGATCAGTATTTCCAAAGTGCTGTCGTGAAGCGACATTGCCTTTGGGGTATGCGCTGGCGGCATCATGAAACCTGCTGTCACAGGAACCTGCCGCCTGCTCATGAGAAGCATGGTGCCGTTACACCCCATTACCTCCGGATGTCAGGAAGATGAATTTTTTGTCATCTCGCAATTGTGATTGGCTTTTGCATAGTCAGGCTCTCGCTTCATCCAGAACCGCTTCAGATCCGTAAGTCCCCGCGCCGCACCGCGAAAATGCTGCTGCCGCTGAACCCATGCCACAGCCGCTCCGGAATATTCGCGTCGCGCAGGACATCAGCCGGAAAACTACGGGTGGCGTCGTAGGCGGCGTCCATATGGAAGAGCATTCCGAGCGTATCGGCGATGAAAGCCCGCCCAAAATGCCGGCGATGGCCGTAGTCACCGAATCGCTCCGGGTTGATGGTGTCCGGCCTCGTAATCTCCTCCCAATAGTCGTCACTGACGATGGGGACGGAAAAGAGCATCACCCCGTCGGGCTTGAGCGAGCGGGCCAGCTGGGTCAGCACCACGGTGTAGTTGCAGGCGATATGTTCCAGTACATGGTTATGCACGATCAGGTCGAAGCTGTCCGGCTTCAGGTGGAAACCGTCGCGGCAGAGATCAAAGGCGCCGACGGGCACGCCCACATCCGCGTAGGCCTCCGGCGCGATGTCGACCGCGCGATAGTTCTCGCCGCCTATGCCCTGCAGGAGCTTCGCCAGTCCGCGCTCCGGCGCGAAATGCAGGATATGCGCGCCTTCAGCCAATCGGAGCGCCTTGATATGCAAAGCGGCCACACGGGTGCGCTCAAGCGAGCCGCAACCGGCGCAACGCGCAAGCGGGCGTTTCGGCATATCGAGGAAGGCTTTACCGCCACAGATATTGCAATGCATCAGGATGTTCCACAGGCAGATACTTCTGCGAGAGCGAAGTAAGGCGAACGAATTTGTGCTGAGGCCGTAAAACCACCAGCGCGGCCTCGCAGCATACAGCATTTGGCGGCGCACACCGCAAAAAAGGCCAAGTCTAAGCTATCGAGCCATTGGATATTGTGTCGTTTTCCCTGCCACGCGTTCCGATGATGCGTCGTCGTCTTCGCATGCGCCACACGATGTTGACAAAAAGCAATTGTGACATCAGATGCGATATTGGGGCAGAAAGAAGTGATATGTCTGAGTTAACGCGGCGGTTTATTTTACGAGAAAAGACCAGTCTCGCTCACGCACGCGTTGACGCATTAGTGGGCACATTCGAGCGACGGGAAGATTATACGCGGTATATCCGGGGAATGGCGAAGTTCAGGCTGCCGGTCGAGCATCGCCTGGATCTGTCCCGCTGGCCGGAGGCCTGGGGTCCCTGGCGCCCACGGATGATCGGACATGTTCTCAGGCAGGATTTGCTTGATCTCGGGCTCCCGGACGTTGAGCCGGCCGCTGCGCTGCCGAAAATGCGGACCGAGGCGGAGCTTCTCGGGACGTTGTACGTTCTCCTTGGGTCTAACCTCGGCGCCCAAATCCTGCAGAAGCGTGCCAATGCAATCGGCCTTAGCGATTGTCACGGCGCCCGGCATCTCGCCGTCCAAGCCAGCGGTTTGGATGATTGGCGTGCCTTTACTGCCCGGCTGGATCAAGTCGAACACATCGATATAGAAGCCACTATCGAGGCCTCGCTGGCAACATTCAGGGAAGCGGAATTGGCGTTTGGTGCATCGGCTCCGACCAGTGCCGCACACGCAAGGCCGGAAAGGCTCGCCGATGCCGTCTAGTCGGACGTTGGCCGGCCGAGCTTTCTCGGTCGACTTGACCAATTGTGACCGCGAACCCATTCATATACCCGGCAGCATTCAGCCGCATGGCTGCCTGCTCGCCTGTGACGTCAACGCGGCCGTTGTGCTGCGGCATTCGAGAAACGCCGCCGACATGCTGGGTCTGCAAAAGACCGAGCTCGTCAATGCGCATCTGGACGACATCCTCGGCGCGCGTGTCACGCATGCCCTGCGCAATGCTTTGACCACGTCGAGCGGTGCTTCACGCCCATCTCTTCTTTTTGACGTCGCCCTCGCGGACGGTCGCCGTTTCGATGTTGCCGTTCATCGTTACAAGGCCACCGTCATCATTGAATTCGAGCCCACGCAGACGGTCGTTTCGCCGCTTGAGCTCGCACGCCAGCTCATCAGCCGCATCAGCGACGTCACCGAAGTCAACAAGTTGATCGACAAGACCTCCAAACTGGTGCGTGCGCTGCTCGGTTACGATCGGGTGATGATCTATCGGTTCGAGCAGGACGGTGCTGGCAAAGTCGTCAGCGAGGCGAAGCGTGCCGATCTCGAGAGCTTTCTAGGTCAATATTTTCCGGCCGGCGACATTCCCCAACAGGCGCGCGAACTCTATCTTCGCAACACGATCCGCATCATTTCCGACGCGAGTGGGCATCGTGTGCCGGTTGTGCCCGAGCTCGACCCGTCCGGCGAACCGCTCGACCTGTCCTTCGCGCATCTGCGCAGCGTTTCGCCCGTTCATTGCGAATACCTGCGCAACATGGGCGTTGCCGCCTCGATGTCGATTTCTGTCATTATCGACGGCAGGCTCTGGGGGCTCATTGCCTGTCACCACTACGCGCCGCGCGTTCTGCCGATGGCGCAGCGGGTCTCCGCCGAGATGTTCGGGGAGTTTTTTTCCCTGCACCTCCATGTCCTCAAGCAGAAGCGCAAGCTTGAATCGGCGACGGCTGCGCGCGATGCTCTCGACCGCTTTCTGCAAGCCGCGTCTCACTACGCGGACATAGAAAGCCTTCTGCGCGACAACCTGCCGGATTTCATGCGGCTGATGCCGTGCAACGGCGTCGGCTTATGGATGAATGGAACGTGGAACGGCTACGGCACGACACCACCCCTCGACGCGCTGCCCGAGATCACCCGGTTTATCGGTGAGGTCGCGGAAGGGAAAGTTTGGGCCACCCATGCTCTGTCGCAACGCCTTCCCTCCGCGGCGGACTACCACGAGATCGCTTCCGGCATCCTCGCTATTCCCCTCTCGCAAACTCCCCGGGACTACCTCTTTTTCTTCCGCAAGGAATTCGTGCAGACACTCGAATGGGCAGGCAATCCGGAAAAGTCCTACGAAACCGGGCCCCTCGGCGACCGTCTGACACCCCGTCGCAGTTTCGCGATCTGGAAGGAAACTGTAAGGCACCAATCGCAACCCTGGACGGAAGCCGATCGGGAGATCGCGGAGGCGGCTCGCATCGCGACCGTCGAGGTGGTGCTACGCCACAACGAGATGATGGCGGACGAGCGTAACAAGGCTGATGTCCGCCAGCGCATGCTCAACGAAGAGCTCAATCACCGCGTCAAGAACATCCTCGCCGTCATCAAGTCCATAGTGAGCCACCCCTCGGCCGAGGAATTGAGCCTCACCGACTACGTGCTGACCCTGAAGGGACGCATCCAGGCCCTCGCCTTTGCCCATGACCAGATCGTACGCAGCAACGACGGCGGCATGCTGCTCGATCTTATCACCGCCGAGCTGTCACCTTATCAGCGACATTCCGCGGAAGTTACCCTTGAGGGGCCGGCGGTATGGCTGGACAACCGCTCGTTCTCCGTCATGGCCTTGGTGCTCCACGAGCTGGCGACGAACGCCGCAAAATATGGAAGCCTGTCGTCACCAAACGGCAAGCTCTTGATTCGCTGGTCGCTTGATCAGGACGGGGATTTCGCCCTGTCCTGGAGCGAAAGCGGCGGTCCAGAGGTGAAGCCGCCGAGCCGCCGCGGCTTTGGCACGGCCCTCATCAATCGTAGCATCCCCTATGATCTCGGGGGCCGAAGCGCGGTTTCCTATAATCCCAAAGGCTTGCACGCCGAATTCGTGCTTCCGGCTCGACATGTGAGGAATGCCGCGGACAGCGGACCGGCGTCCGGCAACATCTTACCTATGGGGATCGAGATCGCCCATGCGGCGTTTGCGCCGGACGTCGAAGTTCTCGTGGTGGAAGACCAGATGCTGATCGCGATGGATGTGGAGAACATCCTCGATACGCACGGTGTGACAAACGTTGTGATCACCAGCTCGTCATCCGAGGCCTTGGCCAAGCTGAACGGCCTGACACCGGATGTGGCCGTGCTGGACGTCAACCTCGGAGAGGGCACGTCTATCCCGGTCGCCGATGAACTGAGCCGACGCGGCATCCCCTTCGTTTTCGCTACGGGGTATGGCGACAGCGCGATGATTCCCGCGATATTCTCGGACGTTCCGGTGGTCCGGAAGCCCTATGATGGCCAGGTCCTGGTGGGCGCCATGCGGACAGTCATGGCGCGGACCTGACGGGTAACATGCGAGGAGCTCCTTTCCACCGACGTGGGCGAGACGCCGTTCAGTTGGCAGCAGCTGCCACGCCTGATTACTAAGCTTCTGCTATCGTTAAGATTATTCTGGGCACACAGGATCGGACTTATCCCCGGCTCCTTCATGCACAGGCACGGCCCCACCCTCCTTCATGCGGGAGAGTTTCGATGGCAAGATCAGGCAGCTTTTCTCTGACGGCTCCGTCAAAGATCGTGTTCATTGTCGCGCTCATTCTGGCGATCATCGCGCTTCTGGTGACTTACGGGATGTTTCCGGTGCCTTTCTTCTCGGGCTACGGCTTCGAGACGCTCTTGGTCGGCTTCGTCCTGCTGGTCATCGGCGTCGTTTACAGCGGCATTTGACGGCAAACGCCACGGAAACGGGGTTCAGCGCAGCCCCCACGCGACAATGCGCCTCCATATGCCTTTGGGGAAAGCGCCGCGGATGACACCTGCGGCCTTTTCTCGACGGAGAACTAGGCCCATATTGGGCCCATGGCTCCCAAAACGCCCCGCTCCAAGGCTGCGAAACCCCGCGTCCAGCCCCTTGATCCCTTTCTCGCGGATCTCCTCAACCCGGCGATCAACAAAGGTCGCGCCGGCCCCGGCGGAGCCGCGTCCGACGGCAATGACGAGCGCGGCGGCTTCGGCGAAGCGCCACAGGCGCGTTTTGACGCGGGTGTCGTTTGGACGCCGGGATCGGGTTCAGCACCGGCCAAGCCCGGAAAGTCCGAGCGCCCCGGCGGCAAGAGTCCAACCCGAAAAAAGGCCGCGGCGCCCGAGCCGTTGAGTGACCCCGACGGCGCTTCCGGCGTCTCGGCGACGGTCGCGGCCCTCTCCGCGCTGCTGGAGAGTGGCAATCCGCTTTTCAAGAACGGCAAGCTCTGGACGCCTCACCGCCCGGAGCGGCCCGAGAAGTCGGAAGGCGGTGTCGCCTTTCGCATGCAGTCCGATTTCGAGCCGGCGGGCGACCAGCCCGCGGCCATCGTCGAACTTGTCGATGGCATCCGCCGCCAGGAGGCCGACCAGGTCCTGCTCGGCGTTACCGGTTCGGGCAAGACCTTCACCATGGCGAAGGTGATCGAGGAAACGCAGCGCCCGGCGCTCATCCTCGCGCCCAACAAGACGCTGGCCGCCCAGCTTTATGGGGAGTTCAAGAGCTTCTTCCCCGACAACGCGGTCGAATACTTCGTCTCGTATTACGACTACTACCAGCCCGAGGCTTATGTACCCCGGTCGGACACCTATATCGAGAAGGAATCGTCGATCAACGAACAGATCGACCGCATGCGCCATTCCGCGACGCGTGCCCTCCTTGAGCGCGATGACGTCATCATCGTCGCCTCGGTGTCCTGCATCTACGGTATCGGCTCGGTCGAGACCTATACGGCCATGACCTTCTCGGTGAAAGTCGGCGAGACGATCGAGCAGCGGCAGCTCATCGCCGATCTGGTGGCCCTGCAATATAAACGCACAGGCGGCGACTTCGGCCGTGGCACCTTCCGCGTTCGCGGCGACGTCATCGAGATCTTCCCCGCCCACTACGAGGACCGCGCCTGGCGCGTCTCGCTGTTCGGCGACGAGGTGGAATCCATCGTCGAGTTCGATCCCCTGACCGGGCAGAAGACGTCTGATCTCGGCTTCGTCAAGGTCTATGCGAATTCGCACTATGTCACCCCGCGTCCGACACTGATCCAGTCCATCAAGGGCATCAAGGAAGAGCTCAAGTGGCGGCTTGAGGAGCTCAACCGGATGGGCCGCCTCCTGGAAGCCCAGCGGCTGGAGCAGCGTACGACCTTCGATCTCGAGATGCTCGAAGCCACTGGCTCCTGCGCCGGCATCGAGAACTATTCGCGCTATCTCACCGGCCGGCGGCCGGGCGAGCCGCCGCCGACCCTGTTTGAATATCTGCCGGACAACGCGCTCGTCTTCGCCGACGAAAGCCATGTCACCATCCCGCAGATCGGCGGCATGTATCGCGGCGACTTCCGCCGCAAGGCGACACTGGCGGAATATGGCTTCCGTCTGCCCTCCTGCATGGACAACCGCCCGCTGCGCTTCGAGGAATGGGACGCCATGCGACCCCAGACCGTGAATGTCTCGGCCACGCCCGGCTCGTGGGAGATGGAACGGACCGGCGGTGTTTTCGTCGAGCAGGTCATTCGCCCGACCGGCCTCGTCGATCCGCCCGTCGACATCCGGCCGGCCCGCACGCAGGTCGACGATCTGCTCGGCGAAGTCAAGGCGGTGGCCGCTCAGGGCTATCGCTCTCTCGTCACGGTGCTGACGAAGCGCATGGCGGAAGACCTGACCGAATATCTGCATGAGCACGGCGTTCGCGTGCGCTACATGCATTCCGACATCGACACCATCGAGCGCATCGAGATCATTCGTGACTTGAGGCTCGGCGCCTTCGACGTGCTGGTCGGCATCAACCTGCTGCGCGAGGGCCTCGACATCCCAGAATGTGCGCTCGTCGCCATTCTCGATGCCGACAAGGAAGGCTTCCTGCGTTCGGAGACCTCGCTCATCCAGACCATCGGCCGCGCCGCGCGCAATGTCGACGGCCGCGTGATCTGTTATGCCGACAATGTCACGGGCAGCCTCGAACGGGCCATGGCCGAGACTTCCCGGCGCCGCGAGAAGCAGCTCGCCTACAACGCCGAGCATGGCATAACGCCGCAATCCATCAAGAAGAACATCGGCGACATCCTCGATTCGGTCTACGAGCGCGATCACGTCAAGGTAGACACCGGCCTCCTGCCGAAGGAGGCGACAGGTGTCGGCCACAACCTCAAGGCCGTCATGGCCGACCTCGAGAAGCGCATGCGCGAGGCGGCCGCCAATCTCGAATTCGAAACCGCCGCGCGCCTGCGCGACGAGATCAAGCGGCTTCAGGCGACCGAACTCGCCATCGCCGATGATCCGTTGGCCCGGCAGGAGGATGTGGAGGCCAAGGCCGGCCACTTCGCCGGATCGCGCAAATATGGCGCCAAGGCGAACCAGCCGCCCGGCAGCGATGGCGAGCCGGCCACGCGCGCCCGCAAACCGACCCTCGACGAGATGGGACCGCACAACCGTGAGATCCCCCTTGGCGCGGAGGAATTCAAACCGCGCGCCGTCGCGGATTGGGCGGGTACATCCAATGTCAAGAAAGGCGGGCGTCGGCGACGGTAGCGCTTTTGACGATGTCTCGCTTTCGCGCTTTTGAGGGCGCACGCTCCTTCATCACAACTTGCTGATTGTGAAAGAACAATCGATCAGTGTTTTCTATTGAGAGGCATGATCCCAATGCCACAGAGGACACTGATCACGATGAGCCCGCCTACCTGTCCCCCCGGTTTTAGAACATCGCTGTCCAGGATATCGAGAGCGGCCGCCGCGACAGGGGTCACCGCCGTGCTTGCCGCGGCTGCGGTCACTCCCGCTTTCGCGCAAGCGCAGGTTCAGGCTTCCCGCGAAAGCTGTGCCACCCTCCAGAATCTGGTGCAGCGCCAGGGACGTGTGGTCATCGGTACCGGCCCCTACCTTTACGATACCTATGTCAACAACTGCGCGCCGCGGCAGAGCCAAGTGCCGGCCTATCTCGCGACGCGCGACAACCCGCAGTGCTTTGTTGGGTATAGCTGCGGCCAAGGCAACGACTGACCACCACGCCGTCTCAATGACCGGCAACAAAAAGGCGCCGTACAAGCGGCGCCTTTTCCATTTCAGCCTTGAAGCCGGCCTGTTCTCAGCCCTGCTGGATCGCCGAGAGCATCCATTTGCCGCCCTTCGAACGACGAAACGTCCAGAGTTCGGTCGCCTCGGAGGGCAGTTCCGCATGGCCCGCGACGATCTTGTTCGTCTCACGGTCAAGGGGGGTGTCTATCAGCGAGAAGCGCATGGCGACAGTCGCGTATTCCACATCCCCCTCACGCCACGCCTCGGCAAGATCGCCCTGCAGGAGCTTGACGTCGGAAAGACGGTTGATGTGGCCCTCAGCCGCCGTGCTGGCGAGATCCTCGGCCATGAAGGCGACCACTTCCGGCGTCGCCAGGCGGCGGAGCGCGTTCAGGTCCTCATTCGAATAGGCGGCCTGCACGTCGATGAGCGTGCGCTCGAAAGCCTCGAAATCGGACGGCTGAATATCAAGCTCGTCCACCGGGGTCGCCGGAGCGGCTGGAGCCGGGGCTCCACCCAGGCCGCCACCAAGCCCCTTGCCGAGGCCACCCAGACCTCCGCCTAGACCACCGAGCCCGCCACCAAGCGCGCTGCGGTTCATGCCGTTACCCATCGGGCCGGCGCCGGCCATGGCCGGCTCCTGCCGACGGCGGAAGAAGCGCATCGCCAGCATGACGAGGCCGACAATCAGGCCCACCTGCAGGAGGAGACCGAGGATGGAACCGAGGCCGGAGAGGCCACCGAACAGGCCGCTGCCGGAGAGAAGGCCGAACAGGCCCGCGCCGAGCAGACCGCCCATCAGGGCCGTTCCAAAGCCGCCGCCGAAAAGACCGGAGCGCGGGGGCGTCGCGGGACGGGCCGCCATGCCGGGCTGTGCCGCATTCGGTTGGGCCGCGCTGGGCTGGGTTGTGGAGCGCTGGAGCGGAGCCGCCTGGGTTGGCGCGGTCGCGGTCGGCGGCGGCGCGCTATAGGTGCGCGATCCCCTGCTGCCCATGCCCCCGCTGCGACCTGCGCGCGCCTCCGCGACACTCGCCGTGACCATCAAGGCAAGCGTGGCGATGGCAACGAAACCACCGCGGCGACCCAAGGTTCTCAACAACGTCGTCCCTCCCGTCGAAATCAATTGCTGCCGGCGAGCTGATCAACCGGCGTGGCGACCTGCGAACGGCAGGCATAGCCGCCATTCGCCCGATGCATGGAAGATAGGGAACGCATCAGCCGTTGGAAAGGCCTCTCCAACATGTTTTTCATGATTTTGCGATGCTTTCGCGAGGTCTCGCCACTGCGGGACGTCAAGGGTCCGCGACATCAGCACGACTTTCCCAGAAGATCGCTCGTCCGCGAGCTTCACTGTTCCTCGCAACACTGTAAGCGGGCGGACGATATGCGACCGCCTCCGCGGGCCGGGCGACGTTGAGATTCCGTTAGGACAATGCTCGCATTCTTCAAGCCTTACAGTGACAGCGCGCGGAGTAATGCGTATGGCGCGCCGCCCCTTCAGCCGCCTGCCTTCGTGGAAACTGGGCGGATCTATACTGGTCGTCCTGGCCCTCGCCGGATGCGGGTTGTTCGTCATGGAAAAGCGAGCAGCCTGGCGCGGCGAGGCGGAGGTCGCATGTCTGGCGACGCACAAGGACGTGCGCGCATCCGCTTATTTCGAGCAGGCCCGCGCCATTTCAGGCCCTGGTGCCTGTGGCATGGATTATCCGTTCCGTGTGAGCGCCTTCAGTGAGGGCAGCATCACTTTGAAATCCCGCGCGCTGCTTGCCTGCCCGGCGATCACGACGACAGATCGCTGGTTCGCGGAGATCGTGCAGCCGGCGGCCATGCTCTATTTTGGCCAGCCGGTCACGGGCGTGAACGCGGGCTCCTACAACTGCCGCACCATGAACAACAAGGCTGGGGCCCCACGCTCAGAGCATTCCTACGGCAACGCGGTCGACATCATGTCGCTGACTTTCGCCGACGGGCGAGTGATTACGGTTCTCAAGGGCTGGCGCGGCGCGCCCGAGGAGCAGGAGTTCCTGCGGGAGATCTTTGTCGGTTCCTGTCGCTATTTCTCAACGGTCCTGGGGCCGGGAGCCGATGCCCATCACAATGACCATTTTCACCTGGACCTCGCGCGTCACGCCAGAGGCCGGACAATCTGCAAACCCGTCATCAAATTCGCGCCGCGCATCGACCCCGACAGGCCAATGTCCTACGGCGCGCCCATAGCGGCCACCGGTAATCCACCGGCTGCCGCACAGCCCCAATTCAACTTGCCTGCGGAAGGCCCGCTGCCTGACCACGGGCCGGGCGAAGAAGGCGGCGATATCCCGACATCGGGCCTCGCCCCCGCCGCCCCGCCGCTCGCGATCACGTCGCCTGATCCGGCGCCACGTCCGAGCGCTTCGCGGGACCCAACTTACGCGCCGGCGGCGGGCTACAGCCCCACACCCTATCCCGCGCCGCCGCAGAGCCCGCCACCGCGTCGGCTGTCTTCTGACATGGACCTGCGCCCGCCTGGTCTGATCGGGCGCTAATCCGCGATCTCGACCACGGCCAACGGCGTTTCAAGGCCTCTTGCCTTGGACCCGACAGACCTCATGGCTTCTGCGTGTTCAGGCCATCAAACTGTCGAGCCCGCGCCGGAGACCCGGCTGCTCCGCGACACGTCTGGCGGCGAGAAGTGTACCGGCGACATAAGGCGCCGCCGACGACCCGGCATCGTGGCGGATGAGCAGGCGTTCGTCCGGCAGCCCGAAATGGGCCTCGCAGGACAGGACGTAACCCGGCAGACGCAGTGAATGCACCTGTACGGGAATAGGCGCGCCGACACTGGCGCCCCGCGTTTCCTTCAGGCCCGAGAGATCGGCAACAGCTTTGGCCGTGCCGGCCTGCCGCGCCTCTCCTAGCACTTCGGCGAGCTCACGCCCGGTTCCCGACGGTACGTCGGGCTTCGAGGCGGCCGCATAGTCGACGATTTCAACGTCCGGAACGTAGCGAGCAGCCTCCAGTGCGAAGCGCTTGAGCAAAGTCGCCGTGATGGAGAAGTTGCCGGCTGCGAGGACGCCGACATGCGCCTTGCGCGCGGCTGCATCGATTTCGGCGTAGTCTTCAGCACCAAGGCCCGAGGTGCCGATCACCACATGGCGGCCCGCCTCGATCGCCATCAGCGCGTTGCCCTTCACAACATGCGGCTTGGTGTAGTCGATGACGACGTCCGACGGGATGGCGAGCGCATCCCTGAGCGAGGCCGCGACAATGACACCTGCGGTCGGCTGCCCAATGGCCTCCCCCGCATCCTGTCCGGCCGCGCCCCGGCTGACCGCGCCGGCCAGCACCAGATCCTTTGCCGCGATAACAGCTGGAACAAGCGCCCGTCCGACCCAACCCGTCGCCCCCGCAACGACGATACGAATGCCAGCCATATCAGCACCTTTTGTTGGACAATTTCGCGCCAGAAGCACTTCTTGGGTCACTGTGGCGCGGCTGCGCTTGACCCCGCAAGCTCCATTCCGCATGGTCCAGAAAAATTGTATGGTCAAGCTGGGCCATATCGGCTGTCGGAGCCACCACGCGTCGGAGTTGTCATGCGCAGGATGATCGCCGCTTCACTGATGCTCGCCACAGCGAGCTCGTTCAGCTTCGCCGGCGAGCGTGCCCCCGGCGAACCTCATATGCCGATGGATCTCGACCCCATCAACGTGACGCGCAATCTCCCTGCCTGCGACTCAGTCGCCGTGGTTTCAGAAGTGGCCATGCGCTTCGCAAGCAAGGAATCCGAGTACTGGAATTCGGACCTTCGCCTGGCTCAGTTCGAGCGTATCCGGCAAATCGCCCTGAACCCCTGGGGCGACGATTTCATCCCGCGGCGCTTCTGCAGGGCAACGACGCTGGTCACGGATGGCGTCAAGCGCGAGGTGATCTACTCCGTCCGTGCCGGTCTCGGCGGGATCGGCTTCGGCTGGAATGTCGAGTTCTGCGTGCGCGGCATCGACCGCGGCTGGAGCTTCGCCCCCTGGTGCAAGACCGCATTGCCGTAAGCTGAATGCCGGTAGGGATCCACACGGGAGATAATCCCGCTTACCGGTTTCGACCGTCGTTTGTGGCGGCTCCATCCACGCGCGCCAGGCACGTCCGCCGCCTCGCCTTCGCCACCGCCGCCTGTGCTGGCCTGTCGTTCGCGATGCTCACGGCCGTCTCCGCGCAAGGCGCCGGCGAACGTCGCGGCGCCCCTCCCGGCCAGTTCGATTTCTATGTTCTTGCCCTGTCCTGGTCGCCCGGGTTCTGCGAGCTCAACGCATCTCCGGATCGCTACGATCAATGCCGGAACGGCAGCAAGCTCGGCTTTGTGGTGCACGGCCTCTGGCCCCAATACACTCAGGGCTTTCCAACGACCTGTTCGGCGACCGCCGTCCAGCCGACACGGGCGGCGATCGCCACAACCACGGGGCTCTATCCCGACGAAGGATTGGCGCGCTATCAGTGGCGCAAGCACGGAACCTGCTCGGGTTTAAGCCCGACGGACTATTTTGCCGCCGTACGACGCGCCCGCGAGGCGGTCGTTATCCCTCCGGCAATTACTTCCATGCAAAGCGACGCGACATGGACGCCTCTTGATCTGGAACGCGCCTTCGTTGCCGCGAATCCCGGTCTGCGAACCGACATGATGTCCGTCGCCTGTCGCAGGGGAACCCTGAGCGAGGTGCGCATCTGTTTCTCCAAGGATCTGCGCAGTTTCCAGACCTGCCCTCAGCTTGACCGCCGGGGCTGCCGCGGTGGCTCCATCACTGTGCCGCAACCGCAATGAATTACCGTCACGGTTATCACGCGGGCAATTTCGCCGATGTGATGAAGCACGTGTTGCTGACGCGTATCCTCGCGCATCTCCTCAAGAAGGATGCAGCCTTCCGCGTGATTGATACGCATGCGGGAATCGGCCTGCATGATCTCGACGGCGAGGAGGCACAACGCACCGGAGAATGGCGCGACGGAATCGGCCGGTTGGAAGAGCCCTTTGGTGATGATGTCGAGGCTTTGCTGGCCCCCTATCGACAGGCTATCAGCGCAGTACGCGCGACCAATCCGGCCGGCTATCCCGGCTCCCCGATGATCACGCGCTTGATGCTGCGCCGCCAGGATCGCGCCATCGTCGTCGAGCGCCATCCGGAGGATGCCGCGAGACTGGCCGCCCTCTTCCTGCGCGACCGGCAGGTCAAGGCGCTGGAACTCGATGGCTGGACCGCGCTCAATGCGATGATTCCACCGAAGGAGCGGCGTGGCCTCGTGCTGATCGACCCGCCCTTCGAGGAGGTCGGAGAACTTGCGCGCCTCGGGCGTGAAATGCTCAAGGCCCAGTCGAAATGGGAAACCGGCATTTTCGCCGGCTGGTATCCCATCAAGGACCCCGCCGATGCGGACCGTTTCGCCGACGACCTGGCGACGGGATCGAGGACGGGTACCCTGCGGCTCGAATTGATGATTGAGACGAGGATTGATCCAACCCGCCTCAATGGCTGCGGCCTCGTCGTCATCAACCCACCGTGGAAGCTCGCCGAGGAAGCGGAGATCCTCTTGCCTGCGCTTGCGAAACGCCTGGCACGCGATAGTCGCGCCGGCTTTCGGTGTGAATGGTTGCGGGAAGGATGACCGCGCGGCCCTCATGTTGGTCAACTCCTGTCGCGGCCCCTGCGGCGAGACCGGCGACGCCCCTCCAATAACCGAGCCATTTCATCGAAACGACATCGGGGAAGTGTCCCGATTGAATGCCATAGGTTCACCAGACTGCATCTCACGGCAGAGTTAGGAACACCACAATGCTGACATTGCGTTCGTCCCCGCCTTCGCCCTTCGGCCGCAAGGTCAAGATCGCCGCGAAAGTACTTGGCCTTTGGGATCGCATCGATGTCGTGACGACGGACACCGCCGATCCGAATGATTCGATCCGCCGCCAAAACCCACTCGGCAAGATCCCGGCCCTCATTCTCGAGGACGGGCGTGTGCTGTTCGATTCACCGGTGATTCTTGAGTATCTCGATCACCTCGCGGGCGGTGGACGTATCATTCCAGACGACGCGGCACGCTTCGACGTGCTCACGCAACAAGCCCTCGGCGATGGCCTCCTCGATGCCGCCCTTCTGCTGGTTTATGAGCGGCGTTGGCGCGAGGCGGACAAGCATGAGCCGAAATGGATCGCGCATCAGCACGGCAAGGTCGAACGAAGCCTTGCTGTCCTGGAGGCAAACCCGCCGGCGGCGCCCACAGCGATCCCCGATGCTGGACAGATCACGATCGCCTGCGCCTTGGGGTATCTCGACCTGCGCTTCGACGGCGCATGGCGCGCGGAGCAGCCCAAACTCGTCGCTTGGCTCGCGGCGTTTGAAAAGACCGTGCCGGCCTTCGCGGAAACGGCGCCTGCCTGACACGTGCGGGGGCGCGCCCCCCCCCCTTCTTCAACGAAGAAAGCCTGCCCCCGAAAGCCGGGTGGCAGGCTTTTTCATGGGTGCGTTCTCACGGGCAACGGCTCAACGTTTCGCCTGATTGCCGTCATCGCACCGCCACAAAGAAAAAGCCGGCGGGTTGCCCCACCGGCTCGTTCTTTAGACTGGCGACTAGAATTAGAAGCCAGAGAACTTGTAGTTCAGGCCGGCGCGAACCACACCGAACTCGGTGTCGTCGCTGTTGTTGCCGGTGTAGTAGTTGTTCCAGAGGTAGCTGCTGTTGTTGCCGTTGTTGCCGAGGTTCACATAGAGACCCTCGATCTTGGCGGTCAGGTTGTCGGTGAAGGCGTATTCCACACCACCGCCGACGGTCCAGCCGGTGACGGTCGAGTCGCCGTGGCTGATGAACGCGCCGTTGTAGTACGTGCCGTTGCCGTTCTGGCCACCACCATACGCGAAACCACCGGTTGCGTAGATGAGGGCGCGGTCGAAGGCGAAGCCGAGACGGGCGCGGACCGTGCCGAACCACTCGACGCCGTTGCCGCCGGCCGAAGCATAGCCGTAGTACGGGTTCACAGCGTAGTTGTTGTTGTTCGAGGAGTTCAGGTCAGCGTACTGGATGTCGGCTTCGACACCGGCAACGAACTGGCCGAACTGATAGTTGTAGCCGATCTGGCCACCGCCGACGAAGCCGCCGTCGCTGGAATCGGTGCCATAGACGAAGCCCGAGTAGGGATCGACATAGCCCTTGTTGCTGTTGGTGTTCCAGCCGTAACCGGCGTTCACGCCGACGTAGAAGCCGGTCCACGTGAAGATCGGAACCACCACCGGCGCAACCGGGGCGACACGACGGCTCGGCAGGTCAGCCGCGAAAGCGACCGCGCCCGAAGCCATGAGACCTGCGGCGGCCACGCCAGCAAGAAGAACCTTCTTCATAACGAACTCCTGTTGCCTTCCATTGAGCGTTTGATGCGTTTCGCTCTGGACTTGCCCTCTTGTAACGCAAACTTCGGCTTACGTCTGTTGCAGGCTGGCAACAGCGCCCCTAATGATAGATGGCGAAAATGTGGCAAACGCCCGTCATTGAGGCGGCGATTGGTTAACAAATGTTAGGGATGGTTAACGCGAGGCCGTCAATGCCAAGGAAACAGGCAATGCGCCGTTAATGAGGGGCATTCCGGCATGTCCTAAGCACTTCCGCCCCCGGAAAACGGGACCGGAAGTGTCGTTAAAGGCCCGCCGCAAGTTCCACCTTGCATGGTTAATAAAAAGTTAACCGGGCGGGCTAATGGAGAAGGATATCTCCGGTCAGAACTTGTAGTTCAGACCCGCACGAACGACGCTACCAGACCGCCCTTCAGCCACAAACTTCTCGTCGCCCAGTCTATAAGTCTGCTTGCCGAACTTCGTGTAGAGATACTCGCCCTTGGCAGTGACATTGTCCGTCAACGCGTATTCGACGCCGGCGCCGACGACAAAGCCCTTGCTCCAGGCCGACTTAGACAAACGTCCGAAGCTCTCAGCGTCCGGATCGTTGAGGGATAGGCTCGTCTTTTCGAGAGCGATACCAGCCGTCCCGAAGACGAGAAGCCGATCGAAGGCATATCCGAGGCGCGCCCGCCCCGTTGCCATGTACTCCCGCCGGTACGATTCCGACACACCGAACTCGCTGTCGTGCCCTTTTACACTTCCATTCAGCTTGTCGAAATCAGCTTCAGCGCCGACCACCCAAGAGCCGAACTGATAGTTGTAACCGACCTGGCCGCCGAACATCACGTTGGCTGTCGTTTTCACGCGCTGTCCGGGCTCCAGATCCTTCTTGTAATTCGGCAGGCCGCCCCAGCCATAACCACCGTTGATACCCGCATAGAAGCCGGTCCAGCTGAAAGCAGGCGGTGTGGCAACAACTGGGGCGGGAGCCACCGGCGCGGACATGCGCGAAGGGAGATCGGCGGCCATGACCTGGCCCGCAAGGCCGCATGCGCCAAGAAGAGATAGCGCTGCAATGCAAGACAACTTATGCATAAAATGCTCCAGAGAGACAAAAAATAGCAAGTAATGGCAGAATGACCCTGCATTCAGGCCGTCACTCACCCGAATTCACTTGCAATACTCATGGTAATATATCAATAAATAAGAATTAATTTGATTGATATGCGTTTAAAATACAATAATAAGTTGCATTATTACAATTTATACTCAGAATATTATAAATAAATACTGAGTATATACATAAAGTATAAACTTGATGGCCAATCCGCGCGGGGATCGGCGCCCTTGGATGCATGCTCCATTTGATCAAGGCCCCGCGCATGACCACCGCGAACGAGCGTCTTGCGACCCCCGGAGACCATGCCTAAAAAGGCAGCCATGCCCACGAAACGCCCCGCGCTGCCTCTTTCCGTCTTCATCATCGCCCGCAACGAAGGCGACCGCATCGCGGCGACCATCCGCGCCGTTCGCGACCTCACCGACGATCTCGTGGTCGTCGATTCCGGCTCCACCGATGACACGGTGTCAGTCGCGGAGAGCCTGGGCGCGCGTGTCGTCCATAATGAGTGGCCGGGTTATGGGCCACAGAAGCGATTCGCCGAGGAACAATGCCGTCATCCCTGGCTCCTTAATGTCGATGCGGATGAGGTGGTGCCGCCGGATCTCGCCAACGAGATCGCGGGGCTGTTTGCCCATGGCGAGCCCGGCGCCGATGCTTATAAGATCCGCATCGCGGAGATCTTTCCCGGCGAAGGCCGCCCCCACGCCCTCGCCTACGCCCTCGCACCCGTTCGGCTCTATCGCAGCGACAAAGGGCGTTACTCGCCCTCGACGGTACACGATCGGGTCCAGCTCGTCGCCGGCGCGCGGGTCAAACGGCTCAGGGGCACGATCCATCATTTCTCGGTGCGCTCGCTCGGCGACCAGCTCGCCAAGCTCAACAGCTACACCGATGCCCTCGCGGACGATCTCGACGCGCGCGGCGCGAAGGTTTCCACCTTGCGGCTGTTCGTCGAATTTCCAGCAGCCTTCCTCAAGGCTTATATTGGACGCCGGCATGCCATTCGTGGCCTGTATGGCTTCATGACGGCGATGAACTTCGCGTTCTATCGCTACCTGCGCGTCGCCAAACATGTCGAGCGGCGCCTTGTGTCACGTGCCAGGGATGAGGGACGCCTGTGAGGGACGAGATCGCACTGGTAACGGGAGGCGCACGCCGCATCGGCCGGGTCATCGCGCTGCGCCTCGGCCAGGCCGGTTACGCGGTGGCGGTGCACTACGGCCAGTCGCGCGACGAAGCCGAAGTCGTCGTCGCAGAGATCAAGGCCGCCGGCGGGCAGGCCGCCGCGATTCAGGCAGACCTCGCGGCGCCGCACGCGGCGGTCGAACTCACCGCGAGAACAGTGGCGGCGCTCGGCCCGATCACGCTTCTGGTCAATTCCGCGTCGCTGTTCGAGCCAGACGCGCTCGCCACGATGACCGGCGGCGGCTGGGATGAGCAGATGGCGGTGAACCTGCGCACGCCCGTGTTTCTCGCGCAGCAAATGGCGGAGCACCTTCCACAGGACCGGAACGGGGCGGTCATCAATATTCTCGACCAGCGCGTCCGTAAACTGACGCCGGATTTCTTTTCCTACACCCTCTCCAAGGCGGGGCTTGCCACAGCGACCCGCACCATGGCGCAGGCGCTCGCACCACGTATCCGGGTCAATGCGGTCGCACCGGGCCCGACCCTGCGCAGCAAGCGCCAGAGCGTCGATGATTTCGCGCGCCAGGGATCCGCCGCCCTGCTCGGCCACGGACCGTCGGCGGAGGAAATTGCCGACGCCGTGCTGTTCCTGGCGCAGGCCCGCAGCATCACCGGGCAGATCCTCGCTGTGGACGGCGGCCAGCATCTCATCTGGCGCACGCCTGATACGGAAGTCAGCGAGTAGCCAGCGCGATCGCCGCGATCAGGCGGCCATAGTCGCCTTCACCGCGATGAGTGGTCCGGCGATAGCTGTAGAAGCGCTTTTCGTCGCCATAGGTGCAGAGGCTGGTGTCGAAGACGCGGCCAACGCCCGCCAGCGTCAGGCGCGCGACAATATAGGCCGGCAAGTCGAACATCGCGTGGCCATCCCGGCCCGACGGCGTGAAGTGGGCCGCGTTGCCGGCGTCCTGTTCCATGAAGCGCTCGCGGAACTCAGGCCCGACCTCATAGGCCTCCCGGCTGATCGTCGGCCCGAGAACCGCCGTCGTTGCCTCGCGGCGGGCGCCGAGTTCCTCCATCGCGGCCAGCGTGGCCTCAGCCACCCCCGTGAAGGCTCCCTTCCATCCAGCATGGGCCGCGCCGACGACACCCGCCTGCGGGTCCGCGAACAGCAGCGGGCCGCAGTCGGCGCTCGAAACGCCGAGCGCGATCCCCGGAGTGGCCGTCACCATGGCGTCGGCGCGGGGCCTCTCGCCGTCGCGCCAGGGTGTCTCGACGGTAATGACGTCGGGAGAATGGATCTGATAGAGCCCAAGCAGATGTGAGGCCGATACGCCGAGATAGGCCGCCATACGCCGGCGATTCTCGCCAACTCTCACGATATCATCCGATGATCCGACACCGCCGTTGAGGCTCGCGTAGAACCCCTCGGACACCCCGCCCTGACGCGTGAAGAAGGCGTGGGTGACGCCCGGCAGCCGCAGGGCCTCAACTTCGATGGCGACCGCGGCGGATCGGGAACGCGGTGGTTTCTCGGGCTGCGGCGTGGGTTGAGAGGCTTTGGGCTCAGAGTTCTTGGGCTCAGAGGTCATGGGCGCTCGCTGGTTGGCGACAGAATTCGTGCTGGCTGGCTCATGATCGACGGCCCCGCGCGAGAAGGGAAGCCTCAAACGCCCGGTGCGATCCGGGCCGTGAAGCCAGGAAGAAGTGGCAGGGCCGGATCGGCCAAGGCGATGACCTTGAACAATTGCCCCATGCCCTCCGGCGCGGCTGTCCCGTTTTCGTTGGCCGCCTCGATGCGCGCCCGTCCGCCAGGGCCACCCTCGACGAGCCGCGCGAGCGCGTGGTCGATCGCATCCGCCTCACGGCCAACGAGCTTGCGCTTCAGAACAGCCGCCCGCTCGTTGATGCCGAGAGCGGTCAGGAACTCGCCCTGGGTCATCGGCCCGTGTTGGGCCGCGCCCGCGAGGCGTCCGACCTTGCCTATCAGGGCGAAGTCGACATGGGTCGTCAGGTCCGCTTCTCCAGGCGTCGCGAGCACATCGACGAAGCGATGAGCGCGCACCGCTTGCAAGGTATCCCCGAAGCCGGAGCGCATATGTCCGTAGTCAATGGCGAGGAGTGCCCCACCTTGAGCAATGAGACGCTGCGCGATCTCGCCCGCCACGGCGAGGCCGGCGCGCGGCACCTCGAGCAGGGCACCGACCGGGCCCTCGGTCGTGATCTCGGGGGATGGCGCGGCGGCGATGCCGAAGGTCAGTTCGCCCGCGTCGTTCAAGCCGACCAGACGCTCGTGCCACCCCTGATCCGTCCGCAGGAACTGGCGGACCGGCAGCGCGTCGAAGAACTCGTTGGCGAGGATGATGGCCGGCCCGTCAGGCAGCGTATCGACCGATGCATGCCAGGCCACCTCACCAGCGTCGGCCAATGTCGCTTCCTGCCGGGCGCGCAAGACGGGGCTCGTTTCGACGAGATGGATCGAGATCGCTTCACGGAAACCGGGCACGACGCGTGCCACCCTCACCGCATCCGCCATCAGCGTGCCACGGCCGGGACCGAGCTCCACCAGATTGATCGCCACCGGCGCACCCATCAATCGCCAGGTCTCGGCCGCCCAGAGCCCCAGCAGCTCGCCGAACATCTGCGAGATTTCCGGCGCGGTGACGAAATCGCCGCCAGCGCCGAGCGGGTCGCGCGTCATGTAGTAGCCGTAGCGCGGATGGCCGAGACATACCGCCATGAAGGCCTCGACGCTGATCGGCCCCTGGAGCGCGATCAATTGCTTCAGCTCATGCCCGAGCGGGGTTTCGTCTTCTGACATGGACATATTCAAACAGATTGGTCCTTGCTCAAACAGGCTGGTCCTTGGCCGGGTTGACATCCGCCGCCGCGGGCGCCGGGAATGAGGCGGGCTCCGCGGGCACCGGCGGCCGGCGCAGCGCCCGCAGGATCAGCCACAAGCCGGCAATCAGCAAGGGCAGCGACAGCACCATGCCCATCGTCACCCCGCCTTGCAGCGCGGTGACATCGCTGCCGAACAGGAACCCGAGCTGCGGATCGGGCTCGCGGAAGAACTCACAGGCCGCTCGCGCGACGGCATAGCCCGCGCCGAATACGCCGGCGACCAGCCCGGGCCGACGATAGCCGGCGATGCGAACCACGCATATGACGAGAATGAACAGCAGAATGCCTTCGGCGAAGGCCTCGTACAGCTGGCTAGGGTGGCGGGGAACCGGGCCGCCGGTCGGGAAAATGACGGCCCATGGCAGATCAGGCGCCGGCCGTCCCCACAATTCGTCATTGATGAAATTGGCGATGCGCCCGAAGAACAGGCCGATGGGGGCCACCGTGCCGGCGAGATCGAACAACGGCATCACGGGCAGCTTGCGCGCACGGCCGAACAGGATGATCGCCGCGATGGCGCCAAACAGGCCGCCGTGGAAGGACATGCCGCCACGCCACACCGCGAAGATCTCGGCGGGCGCATGGATATAGTAGGAAAAATTGTAGAACAGCACGTAGCCCAGCCGGCCACCGACAACGACGCCCAGCGCCACATAGACCAGGAGATCGTCAAGGTCGTTGCGGCTCGGACGGCGGATCGCGCCCCAGAGCGAAGAGATATCGACCAGCCGCCGCATGAGAAGCCAGCCACCGATGAGGCCAACCACATAGGCGAGGGCATACCAGCGGATCGCGAAAGGGCCGATCGCGAAGATCACAGGATCAATGACGGGAAAATTGATGGCAAAGGTCATGGAGCCGACTGATCCTTGTGCGAGCGGCTGGTGAACCGGATCTGATGCCGGCACATCGTTCGCAGAACGTGGCGACACTTTCAATGACGAGACCGCCCGGTCAAGCCGTGTTATCGAGAGGTTGAAAGCAGACAGGGCCGACAACGTGGGCGACAGTTCCACCAGGGACACAATGGAGCCGCACTTAAGCCCATCACTTCCATGGCATCTCGCATCCATGGCATCGAATGAGGTTTTTATCATGACACAGACGACCGGCCGCTTCTTCGATGATGTCGCCCGTTTGTTCACAGACGCCGCCGGTGTGGCCGACGGCGCGCGCCGTGAAGCTGAGGCGATCATGCGGGCACAGATCGAGAGGCTATTACGCAACATGGACGTGGTAAGCCGCGAGGAGTTCGAGGCTGTTCGCCAGATGGCGTTGATCGCCCGCGAAGAAAACGAAAAGCTGGAAGCGCGCATCGCCGCGCTGGAGACGCGGCTTTCCGACGCAGCCGACCCGGCAAAGACCTGAGGCGGCCAAACCCGCGGCCACATTTGCACCGGTGGGGCGCCGCCTCAAACCCAATCATGTCTTGAGCAATGTTTTACCAAGACTTGTGGACGGCGCCAAAGGAACTGTTGTGCGAAGGCAACGAATCCCGGAGCGTTCGTTTGTCTTTCTTGCGGTGGGACTCGTGCGGGATATAGTCAATCAGACAAGTGATTCGCTCATTCGTGGCCCCTTCTTATCGAAAGGGATCATATCGATGAGTACGCCCCGGTGGATAAACCGAGTCTCTATTCGGTCTATCCAGTCATGGTTGCGTCGCCCGTGTTCATGTTTTCCCGATGTGGCCTGCATATCCGGTGCAGGCACGCATCCTGATAGCGCAGCACAAGCCGAGGGTTCGGCATGACGCACGTCGAGTTTGAAATTAGTCGCTCTGAACACCCACTCGACGTTGTCGAAAGGCTTGCGTCGGACCACGATTGGACATTCGACCGCGCCGAGGACGACGAGATGTCGGTTTCGGTGGCCGGCGGCTGGACCGACTATCACATCGCCTTCACCTGGATCGAGGACATGGAAGCCGTGCATATCGGCTGCGCCTTCGATCTCAAGGTGCCGGACCGGCTGCAGACCGAGGTGCTGAAGCTCGTGGCGCTCATCAACGAGCAGCTCTGGGTCGGGCATTTCGACCTCTGGAGCCGCGAGAACGTCGTCATGTTCCGCCATTCGCTGCTGCTTGCCGGCGGCGCGGAGCCCAACCACGGCCAGTGCGAGATGCTGCTGCGCACGGCGACGGACGCCTGCGAGCGCTACTACCAAGCATTCCAGTTCGTCATGTGGGCGGGAAAGAGCGCCAAGGAGGCGCTTGACAACGTGCTGTTCGAAACGGAAGGCGAGGCCTGAGCGCGCCCATTCTCAAACGCGGGTCTCCTTGCCTTGACGCGACTGTCCAAGCGAACCACAACAGCGGCGTGACCGTTCCATTGGGCGGCCGCGTTCCCTTCTGGTTTGCTTGAGACGATCGGGCCTTGTCATGACAGTCGCACTTCCCGCCTCCCTTCTCCTCGTCGGCGCCGGCAAGATGGGCGGCGCCATGCTCGACGGCTGGTTGAAGATCGGCCTGCCGCTTGCGCGTATCACGGTCATCGACCCGCATCCCTCGCCAGACATGCAGGCCCTCGCGGCCAGGGGCCTCGCGCTCAATCCCGCGCTGGAGAGCCTCGCGCCACAAGCCGTGCTCGTGCTTGCGGTGAAGCCGCAGATGCTCGACGAGGCAGCCCCCGCGCTCAACCGGCTTATCGGCGACGGCACGGTTGTCTTGTCGATTCTCGCCGGCAAGACGATCGCCAATATTCGGGAGCGCTTACCGGCGGCCCTGGCCGTGGTGCGCGCCATGCCGAACCTGCCGGCCGCGATCGGCCGGGGCGTGACCGCAGCCGTCGGCAGCGCGGGCCTGACAGCTGCCCAGCGGGACCTCGCCCAGGCGCTCCTGTCGGGCGTCGGCTCGGTCGAGTGGCTGGACGACGAGGCGCTGATCGATGCCGTCACCGCGATCTCGGGGTCGGGGCCGGCCTATGTCTTCCATCTCGCCGAATGCCTCGCCGAAGCGGGCCGCCAGCTCGGGCTGCCGGCGGATGTCGCGGTGCGGCTCGCCCGTGCGACCGTCAGTGGCTCCGGAGAGCTCCTCCATCAGTCGGACCTGCCGGCCGGCACCTTGCGCGAGAATGTCACGTCCAAGGGAGGCACCACGGCCGCCGCCCTGGACGTGCTGATGGCCGCGGACGGGCTGCAGCCGCTCATCACGCGCACCGCAGGAGCCGCCAAACGGCGCGCGGCGGAATTGTCCGGCTGAAGCTATCGCCATCTTTTTTGTCATTGGGGTCCTCACTTTGGACCGCTTAGGTCATTATGTTGACCAGAGCGGCTTACTTTTTGAGGAGATCCCCCGATGGCCAAGAAGCCTGTTTCCTCCACGCATCATGGCGACGCGGCGTCAGAGGCTCGCGCCACGGCATCGGCTGCGGCATCGGCCGCGAGCGGTTCTCCATCCGATCGGCGGGATGCCGTCATCGATGCGCTGATGCGGCTGGCCGCCGATCATCAGTGGCGCGCCATCAGCCTCGTCGACATCGCCCGGGAAGCCGGAATAAGCTTGGCGGATCTGCGCGATACATATCCGTCGAAGGGCGCCATTCTGGCCGGCTTCACCAAGCGGATCGACCGGATCGTGCTGGACGGCACGACCGACGACCTCGCGGATGAACCCGCGCGTGAGCGCCTGCTCGACATCATGATGCGACGCTTCGATGCGCTCACGCCCTACAAGGCCGCGTTGCGGAACATCGCCCGCAGCCTGCGGCACGAGCCTCTGGCGATCGCCGCCTTGAACAAACTGGCGGCCAACTCCCAGCGCTTCATGCTCGCGGCGGCCGGCATCCCGACCGAGGGCACGCTTGGCACCCTCAAGATCCAGGGCGCCGTCGCCGTCTTCGCGCGGGCCTTCGAGACGTGGATCGAGGACAACGAACCCGATCTCGCCCGCACCCTCGCCCGTCTCGACCGGGAGCTGCGCAAGGGTGAGCGCGTGCTGCTCTATGCCCAGGACGTGCACCGCCTGACGGCGCCCCTGCGCGCGTTCGGCCGGGCCCTCTGCGCCCGCCGGCGTCATGGGCACCGGCACCGCCGCGAGGATGAGGATCTCGGCCCGCGCGACGGAGAGGACTACGTGCCCGCGCTTTAGGGATCGCCATTGAGCCGGAAGAACGTGTCGCGCCGATCCCTCCCCTCCGGGGAGGGTGGCGCCGCAGGCGCTGGGGTGGGGTCCACCTGGCGCTGACCCGACCAGAAGACGGCAGCGCATGCTGGGGGTGGAGCAGGACCTTCTGCGCCGTAGCTCCTTCCGAAGCCCCACCCGGCCTCGCCGACGCGAGGCCACCCTCCCCGGAAGGGAGGAGATCTGCGCGGGTACCCCCTCGTGACATCCCCGGCGTCGCAAAGCGACGGAAAGGGGGTCCAAAGGGCAAGCGTCAGGGTGCAGAGATCCCCTTCCCGGCCGGTTTCACCGGCCGCCGGGGATGACATGGAGGTTCATGGAGGTTCTTGGAGGCTCTTGCGCGTGATATCGCTCTTGTCGGACAAGCGTGACCCTAACGTGTTGAGAACGCCGCATCATGGCTCGGCCAGATGAGCGCAGGAAATGGAAGGCACGGCTCGACGAGCGTGGTGCAATGCGCGAGGATCAAATGGCGGATGCGCGATTCGCCGTTTCAAGTTGCACCAATGACATCATCCTCAAAGCTATCGACGTCTTCAAATCCCACCACGGTCAGCTACGACGACTTCCAGAAACTTGACGTGCGCGTCGGAACCATCGTCGAAGCCGCGCCCTTCCCCGAAGCGCGCCGGCCAGCCCTCAAGCTCCTCATCGATTTCGGCGGCGACATCGGGCGCAAGAAATCGTCGGCGCAGATCACCAGGAATTATCAGCCCGAGGCGCTTGTCGGCCGCCAGGTCCTGGCTGTCGTCAATTTTCCGCCCCGTCAGATCGGCCCCATGATGTCCGAGGTGCTGACGCTCGGCGTCCCCGATGCCGACGGCGAAGTCATACTCATCAGCCCCGACCGTGCCGTGCCGGATGGCGGGCGTCTCTACTGATGAAATATTAAGCAGCCGCCTGCTGTTCGCCAGGCTTACCCCCGTGCTATGACCGTCGAGCCATGGTGACATTTGAACTTTTGGTTGTCGCCGTTCTCATTGTGTTGAACGGCGTTTTGGCGATGTCTGAGCTCGCCGTCGTTTCGTCGCGGATCCCGCGACTGAAAGCGCTTGCGGCTTCGGGCCGCAAGGGGGCCAGCGCGGCGCTCAAGCTCGCCTCCGACCCCGGCCGTTTTCTATCCACTGTCCAGATCGGCATCAGCCTCATCGGTGTGCTCGCGGGCGCCTTTTCCGGCGCGACCCTCGCGACCCGCCTGACGGTGGTGCTCGAGGATGGGGGCGTTTCGCCCCGCTTCGCCGACCCGCTCGCCTTCGGCCTCGTCGTCGGGGCAATCACCTATCTCTCGCTCATCATCGGCGAGCTGGTGCCCAAGCAACTGGCGCTGCGCAATCCCGAAGCCATGGCCTCGACCATCGCGCCGACGATGGTGTTGCTCTCGCGGTTATGCGCGCCGCTGGTCTACGTCCTCTATATCTCGCAGGATACCATCCTGCGCCTTCTGGGCGCACGGGGGGAACGCGCCTCCAACGTCACCGACGAAGAAATCAAGACGCTCGTCGCGGAGGCGGAGACCGCTGGTGTGCTCGATCCCGAGGAACGGCGCATGATCGCCGGCGTCATGCGCCTCGCCGACCGGTCGATCGCCGCCATCATGACGCCTCGGCCCGACGTGGACTGGGTGGACCTTGCCGATGATGAGGAAACCATCCGCCGCACCGTGTTCGACAGTCGCCGCTCGCGCCTGCCCGCCATGGACGAGGAAGGCATTCCCGTCGGCGTCGTCCAGGCCAAGGACATGCTCAACGTACTCTTGTCGGGCGAACCGCTGAAGGTCCGCGAGCTCGTGCGTGAAGCACCCGTCGTCATCGATACCTTCGGCGCCCTCGCCGCGCTGGAACGCCTGCGCACGTCACAGGTCCCCATGGCGCTGGTGCATGACGAGTACGGCAACTTCGAGGGCATCGTGACGCCCGCCGATCTGCTGTCGGGTATCGCCGGGACCTTCCACCAGGGCGAGAACGAGGATGAGGAGCCGGGGATAGTCGAGCGTGGCGACGGCTCGTTCCTGATCGGCGGCTCGCTGCCTGCCGACGAGCTGGCCGACCTGCTCAATCTGCAGCTTGATCCGGACCGGGACTACCACACCGTCGCGGGCTTCGTGCTCTCGGTGCTGAAAAGCCTGCCTCAAGTGGGCGAGGCTTTTGAATGGCAGGGCTGGCGCTTCGAGATCGTCGATCTCGACGGCCCCCGCATCGACAAGGTGCTGGTAGCACGCGCCCCCCTCACCCACCGTCGGGGCTAGCACTCGTCCGTCTGATACGGGACTGCCGTGCCGATCAAACCGGCAGCTTGACCAAGGCCCGAAGACCGCCGAGCGGGCTGTCGGCGAGCGTCACCTCGCCGCCATGGGAGCGGGCGATGTCGCGGACGATCGCGAGGCCGAGCCCGGTGCCGCCCTCGTCCAGGTTGCGCGCCTCGTCCAGCCGGACGAACGGCTTGAACACTTCCTCGCGCTGATCCACCGGCACGCCAGGGCCGTCGTCATCGACCGTCAGCACGAGCCAGCGTCCCTCCACCACGGCCCGCACTTCCACCACCACGCTGTGGCGAAGCGCGTTGGTGATGAGATTGACCATGAGTCGCCGGAACGCGTCCGGCCGCACGGTCACGACGAGCGGGCCGGCCACATCGACCGTCACCTCCTCGCCCTGGCGCTCGAGGTCACTGCGGATCGCCTGCAGCGTTTCCACGATGTCGGTCGGAACGGCTTGCTCGCCGGTGTCGCCCCGGGCGAACGCGAGATAGGCCTCCAGCATGCGGGCCATTTCGTCAACATCCGCCCGCAACGCGTCGAGTTCCGCGCTGTCTTCGATGAAGGTCAGCGACAGCTTGAACCGCGTGAGGATGGTGCGCAGGTCATGGCTCACGCCATTCAGCATGGTCGTGCGTTGCTCCATCGTGCGCTCGATGCGTCGGCGCATTTCGATGAAGGCCTGGCCCGCGCGACGGATTTCGCGCGCGCCGCGCGGCATGAATGTGACATCGCGGCCCTTGCCGAAGCTCTCGGCGGCATTGGCGAGGCGCAGGATCGGCTTGATCTGGTTGCGCAGGAACAGGATGGCGATCAGCAGCAGCACCATGGAGGTGCCGAGCATCCACATCAGGAAGATATGGGAATTGGACGCATAGGCGAGACTGCGCCGCGCGATGACCCGCATGATCTGCTTGTCGAGCTTGATGCGGATCTCGATGAGGTTGGAACGCCCGACGGTATCGATCCAGAACGGCCGCCCGATCTGCCGGCGGATCTCATCGGAGAGGACACCGTCGAGGATCGAGAAGAATGGTTTGGGGCCCGGCGGCGGCAGGTCCGTGCCGGGGAGGAAATCGATGTCGAGGCCGAGCCTGTCGCTGGCGATGTTGCTCAGCGTCGTCGCGTCGGCATCCTGCGGGTAGCTCTCATAGACGTCGATGATAGCCGCGATATCGCTGGTCACGGCCGATGACAGGCGCCGCGTCACCAACTGCCAGTGCCGCTCCATGAACACATAGGCGACGACCGACTGCAGGATGATGAAGGGCGCGATAATAATGATGAGCGTGCGCGCATAGAGACCTTTGGGCAGAAGACTGCCGACACGCCGCGCGAAACGGTCGAACAAAGCGCTCGGGCTATTGATCGCCTTGGTCAGCCCACCTTGGCTCAACCAGTTGGTCATCCGTCGACAAGCAGCCTGTAGCCGATCCCACGCACGGTCTGGAGATAGGCGGGATTGGCTGGATCACGCTCAACCTTCCGCCGCAGCCTGTTCATCTGGACATCGACCGTGCGTTCACTCGCGGCGCCACCATGGCCGGCCAGATCCTCCCGCGGCACGTGCTCCCCCGCGCGATTGGCGAGAATGGTCAGGATATCGCGCTCCCTGTCGGTGATGCGGACGATCTCGCCATTGCATCTGAGTTCGCCGCGATCGAGCCGGAACAGGAAATCGCCGAAGCGCACAGCCTCTCGCTGCGGTCCGGCCTCGGCGGCTTCGTTGGACAGCCGCCGCAGCACATTGCCGATGCGCAAGAGCAGCTCGCGCGGCTCGAACGGCTTCGACAGATAGTCGTCAGCGCCGATCTCGAGGCCCTCGACCCTGTCCGCCGACTCAGCCCGCGCCGTGAGCATGATGATGGGTACGTCGGAGCCGTCTCGGAGCCGCCGCGCGAAGTCAAAACCGCTCTCGCCAGGCATCATGACGTCGAGGATCAGGAGGTCGAAGATCATGTGACCCAGCATGCCTTCGGCCTCGGCCGCCGAAGCCGCCGCCGTCACGCGGTACCCGTTCTGGTTCAGGAAGCGCGCCAGAAGCTGCCGCAAACGCCGGTCATCATCGACAACGAGCAGATGCGGCGCGTCATCCACCAATTCCACCTGCGCGAGATCCATACGGGTCACGATGGCCGCCCTGTTTCCTTCCAAACCAAACGCGCGACATGGGCGCTGTCATCCGGATCGATCATGGCGAACAGAAAATCGAGCACCGCCGCACGTGAGCCAGCGTCGCATTTTGAAAGGGCACGGGCAATCCGTTCCTGCTGCACGGCCGACATGGCCAGCGAGAGCGCCTGACCTTTCTCCGTCAGATACAACAGCCGTTGGCGACGGTCCGTCACACCGGCGCGCTGCTCCACGAAGCCGTCGCGGATCAGTTCCTTGAGGACCCGGTTGAGGCTCTGCTTGGTGATCCGCAATATATCGAGAAGCTCGGCGACATTAAGGCCCGACTGACGCCCGACGAAATGCAGGATGCGGTGGTGAGCCCGTCCGAACCCGTAGGAGTTGAGCATACGGTCGGGGTCGCTCACAAAGTCGCGATAGGCAAAGAAGAAGAGCTCGATGATCTCATAGTCGGGAGGCGCGCGCTCGTGGGCGGCCGCCGCATCGGCTGGCACCCCGATGCTCGTGGGCGCCTGTGGATCCCTTGCCTTGACCGGAGACAATGCCCGGGCTTCCTCTTCACCATGTTCTACGTCTGCCTCGGCAGACCGTCGAGCCGCGGTTCGCGTACGCAAGTGCGTCACCCGGCACTCCTATTTTTATGTCAGCCTTATTGACATATCTCAGGCAGATTGTTACTCGTCAAGCGTCATCCGCGAAACGAAAGAACCCTAACGGGTCGATGCACGCTATGTTTAAGTCCCAATCATAAGCACATCGTAAGCTCGCGGGGACTTGCCAAGGAGATTTTTCAAATGTCTGCCACCCCCTTCGATCAGCGAGAAGGTTCCATCTGGTACGATGGCGCCTTGATTCCCTGGAAGGACGCCACCTTGCATGTGCTGTCGCATGGCCTGCACTATGCGTCCTGCGTATTCGAGGGTGAGCGGGCCTACGGCGGCGAGATCTTCAAAAGCCGGCAGCATTCCGAGCGTCTCATCGAGTCCGCCAAGCTGCTCGACTTCGAAATTCCCTTCACGGCGGAAGAGATCGACGCCGCCAAGGCGCTGGTCGTCAAGACCAACGGCAAGGCCGACGCCTACGTCCGTCCGGTTGCCTGGCGCGGATCCGAGATGATGGGCGTCTCGGCCCAGCACAACAAGATCCACCTCGCCATCGCGAGCTGGGAATGGCCGAGCTATTTCGATCCGGAAGCCCGCCTCAAGGGCATCCGCCTCGACATGGCCGAGTTCCGCCGCCCTGATCCGGCGACGATCCCCTCGAAGGCGAAAGCTTCGGGGCTCTACATGATCTGCACCATCTCCAAGCATCGCGCCGAGCGCAAAGGCTACGCCGACGCGCTGATGCTGGACTGGCGCGGCCATGTGGCTGAATGCACGGGCGCCAACATTTTCTTCGTGAAGGACGGCGCGCTGCACACCCCGACGCCTGACTGCTTCCTCGATGGCATCACCCGCCGCACGGTGATCGAGCTCGCCAAGCGCCGCGGCATCGCCATCAACGAGCGCACCATCCTGCCAGAGGAACTGGCCAGCTTCAGCGAGTGCTTCATCTGCGGCACCGCCGCGGAAGTAACACCTGTCGGCGAGATCGGCGACTACAAGTTCACGCCAGCCGCCATCACGCAGGCGCTTGCCGATGACTACACCCGCGAGGTGCAGCCGAAGGCCAAAGCCGCTGCCTGATAGGGACAGCTGCTTTTATGCGAGAGACATTGGGCCGGTCCGCAAGGATCGGCCCTGTTTGTTTGACGCCTGGCAGCCTTCCAGGGATAGGCGATGGTCGCAATCGCGTGACCGATTAGCGCCCGCCCCGGCATAGTCTGTCCCCTCACCCCAACCCTCTCCCCGCCGGGGAGAGGGGGACTGCCGCCGATCTCGCATAGTCGATAAAGATCGACATTTTGACGAAAGCCAGAGCTATCAGGGCTTGGCCATGCTCCCATTTCGCTGATCGCCAGCGTCCCTTCTCCCCGGCGGGGAGAAGGACAGGATGAGGGGATTTGGTGGGGGCGCGCGCCTCACGGATGCGCGGAGGCGAGCTCCAAGGGCGCTTGCGGCTTGCCGCCTCGGGGAACGAGGCCGATGCGGTCGCGGCGGAGCCAGCGCCACATCAGGAGGAGCGCGACGATCCCGAGCCCCGTCGCGAGGCCGGTCCAGATGCCCGCGCCGCGCCAGCCCAACGGGAAGGCGAGGACCGCCCCGAGCGGCAGGCCGATGATCCAGTAGCCGGTCGCGGCGATCAGCATCGGCACACGCGTGTCATGCAGGCCGCGCAGCATGCCGATCAGCACGGCCTGCCCGCCGTCCGCCGCCTGGAACAATGCCGCGAAGGCGAGGAACAGCACGGCGAAACCAATGACCTGGGCATTGGCCGGGTCCGCCGTGTCGAGAAAGGCGCTGATCAGTAGTTGCGGCAGCAGGATCATGATCGACGCCGTCACCGCCATGAAACTCATGCAGATGACAAAGGCCATCCAGCCAGCGCGCCGGATCGCCTCCGGGTCGCGGGCACCAAAACCGCGCCCGACGCGCACGGTCGCCGCCTGCCCAACGCCAAGCGGTACCATGAAGGCGAGCGAGGCGATCTGCATGGCGATGGCGTGAGCGGCCAGTTCCGATGAACTGAGCAGGCCCATCAGGAAGGCGGCCGCGTTGAAGATGGTCACTTCCAGCGTGATCGTCGCGGCGATAGGCAGGCCGAGCCTCCAGAAGGCGACGAGCCGCGGCCAGTCGGCTCGCCACCAGTGTCCGAAGAGCCGATAGCGCCGGAACCGGCGATCGGTCGCGATGACGACCGCGAGACCGGCGAAGAGCAAGGCGCTCGAAAGGGACGTGGCGATGCCCGATCCCGGCAGACCAAGCGCGGGGAAGCCGAGCTTGCCGAACATCAGGCACCAATTGGCCAGGGCATTGAAGAGGATCGCAAAGAGGCCGATGGCAAGCGGCCATAAGGGCCGCTCCAGCGCTGCAACGAAGGAACGCAGGACGAGATAAAGCAGGAACGGCAGGATGCTCCACTGCAACGTCCTGAGATAGCCGCCCGCCGCGGCGGCAAGTTCCTTCTCCTGCCCGAAAGTGAGCAGGATCGCCTCGCCGTACCAGAGTATCGCCCAGGCGGGCACCGATATGATGGCCGCGGACCAAAATCCCTGCCGCACCGTGCGCCGGACATCCCTAACCGAATGGCGGTGGCGGCCGAGCTCGCTCGCCACCATCGGCGCCGTGGCCGTCACGAGACCGATGCAGAAGATGAGGAGCGCGAAATAGAGATTGGCGGCGAGAGCGCCCGCCGCGAGCGCTTGCGGCCCGATACGGCCCATCATGATCACGTCGGTCGTGGTCATGGCCGTCTGGGCAACATTGGTGAGGATCAACGGCCAGCCAAGCGCCGCCATGGCGCGCGCTTCAGCGCGCCATGCGTTCCACATGGCGGTCCTCGTCGGCAAGGTCGTGCTCATGCCGCCGTTGTACGCGACATTGGCAGATGCCGCCATATTGTGCATCTATGAGTTATTCTGATGGGTGCGACAACGCACTTTGATTAATTATGCAGCACAACATCCGGGCAAGCCCTTGCGCGCCCGCGGTATGACCCGCGCCGGCCATGCTCGGAGGTCGCCTCATTCCTGCCGCCAGCGGTCAGCAGCCTGATCGTCGCTGGTGCGCGCCCCAACCCAGGTCTCGACACCATCGATGCGGTGCTCTTTCTTCCAGAAAGGGGCGGACGTCTTGAGATAATCCATCAGGAAGGACGCCGCCTCGAAGGCGGCCTGACGGTGAACGGAAGCGGTTACGACCGCCACAATCATTTCGCCAGGGCGGATCGGGCCAAAGCGATGCACGACAGCGAGGCCGATGAGCGGCCAGCGACCGGCAGCTTCCGCCGCAAGCCGGCCGAGCTCTTCCTCGGCCATGCCGGGATAGTGCTCCAGCTCCAAAACGGCCAGCGCGCCGTTCTCATCACGGCAGAGGCCGGTGAACGTGACAACCGCGCCGATATCCGTCCGCCCAGCCGTCAGCCGGACGGCGATGGCGGCGGGATCGAATGGCTCCCGCTGGACCTGCACAATGACGGAAGGCCTGGCTGCAGTCATGATCAGCCGCCTGTCATGGGAGGAAAGAAAGCGATCTCGCGAGCACCGGCCAGCGGTGCGTCGTGGCGACAGTGGCGGCGGTCGATGGCGGCGCGCACGATGTCCGGCTGCGCGAAGGCAAGCGCGTAGCCCTCGCCCCGCGCGCGCAGCCATGACAGCAGATCCGCGATCGTCTTGATCTCGGGCGCCAGAACGGCCGTCTCCTCGCCGTGCCCGATACGCTCGCGCAGCCATGCGAAATAAATCAGCTTCACCTCGGCCATCGGTCATGTCCTGACAAGGCCGCATCGGCCAATGACTATGGGTTATGTAGTGGGGCTTGTAGCGGGCTGGAACAAGCCCCCGCTGTTGGTCGGGCCCTACTCCTGGTCGATCAGATGCCGCAACCCGGCGCGGAAATAATCGAAGCCCGTGTAGAGCGTCAGCAGCGCGGCGACCCAGAGCAGCACAAGGCCAATCTGTGTCGTGCCGGCCATCACGCGATCGCCGGCCGGCCCCGCCACGAGAAAACCGACAGCGAGAAGCTGCAGGGTGGTCTTCCATTTGGCGACCTTGGTCACCGGTACGCTGACCTGGAGTTCCGCCAGGAACTCCCTGAGGCCTGACACGAGGATCTCGCGGCAGAGAATGATGATCGCAGCCCATAGAGACCAGCTGCGGATCGTACCGTCCGCCACAAGCATCAACAGGCTCGCCGCGACCAGCAGCTTATCGGCGATGGGGTCGAGCATCCGCCCGATGGCCGATTGCTGGGACCAGGCACGCGCCAGATAGCCGTCGAAGTAATCGGTGATAGCCGCCGCGACGAAGATGAAGAACGCCCCCCAGCGCAGGACCACGTCGTGCGGCCAGAAGAGACAGATCACCAGAGCCGGAACAGCGAGTATCCGGCCGTAGGTCAGGATGTTGGGCAGGCTGAATGTACGTGCGCGTCGCATTGAAAGGCCGGGCAAATCACTGCTCCCGGAAGAACCATGAGCATCCGCTGCGGTCAATGGTTTGGGTGAGATTCCATCGACCATTCTATTCAGCCCTGATTCTCATGAAAGAACTCATAAATAGTTCGTGCGGTCGCTGCATTGATACCCGGCGCCCTTTGTAGATCTTCCAGCGAAGCGCGCGACACAGCCTTGGCCGTGCCGAAATGCAGGAGCAGAGCCCGCTTGCGTGATGGGCCGATGCCGGTAATTTCGTCCAGCGGGTTCTTGGTGAAAGCGCGTTTGCGCTTCGCCCGATGGGTGCCGATCGCGAAGCGGTGCGCTTCATCCCGCAGGCGCTGGATGAAATAGAGCGCGGGGTCACGCGGCGCGAGCTTGAAAGGCGTTCGCCCGGGCGTGACGAAGGTTTCGCGCCCCGCATCGCGATCCACGCCTTTGGCGACGCCGACGAGCGGCACGTCCGCGATGCCGATGTCGGCAAGCGCGGCCCGGGCCGCCTCCAGCTGCCCACGTCCACCGTCGATCAGGACGAGGTCTGGCCAGGCGGGGAAGCTGTCATCATCCGGCAGGTCGTCTTCCGGCTCCGTATCGGGCACGGCCTCCAGCGCCCCCTCGCCGCCCTGCGGGAGGGGAGCAGCCTGTCGCGAGACAGCTGTAAAGGCAGCATCCTCCCCTGCCCCGTCGGCGAGGGTGGATGCCATGTCCCGAGGCGCAGTTTCGCGTATCGACGGCAGATCACCGCCATCGCGCGGCGCCTCCTTGAGGAGACGGGCAAATCGCCGGCTCAGGACTTCACGCATCATCCCGAAATCATCCCCGGGCGTCAGATCCTCGGACCGGATGTTGAAGGTGCGATAATGCGTCTTCATGAACCCCTGGCGACCGGCGACGATCATGGCGCCGACCGCATTGGTCCCCATGATATGCGAGTTGTCGTAAACCTCGATCCGACGCGGCGGCGCGGCGAGGCCGAAGGCCTCGGCGAGCCCCGCCAGAAGTTTTTCCTGGGAGGCGCTGTCGGCCAGCCGCCGGGCCAGAGCCTCCTTGGCATTCTTGAGTGCGTGCTCCACGAGATCGCGCTTCTCGCCGCGACGTGGGGTGGCCACCTCGACGCGGCTGCCCCGCTGGGTGGAAAGCGCCTCCGCCAGGAGATCCTGCTCGGGCAGATCGTGGGAGATCAGCACAAGCCGTGGGCAGGGCTTGTCATCGTAGAACTGGGCGATGAAGGATGACAGAACCTCATCGGGCGCCAGTCCGGCATCGGCCCTGGGGAAATAGGCGCGGTTGCCCCAGTTCTGGTAATTCCGAAAAAAGAACACCTGCACGCAGAACTGTCCGGCCTGGAGGTCAATGGCGAATACATCGGCCTCCTCCACCGACTGCGGGTTCACATCCTGCGTCGCCTGCACCGCCGACAGCGCGGCGAGACGATCGCGGTAACGCGCGGCCCGCTCGAATTCCAGTTCCTCGGCGGCGTGCTGCATTTCGTCCGCGAGAGCCTTCTTCACGACGTTCGAACGCCCGGAGAGGAAGGCCCGCGCCTCCGCGACGAGCCCTGCGTAATCGTCCAGGTCGATCTCCCCGGTGCATGGCGCCGAACAGCGCTTGATCTGAAACAAGAGGCAGGGGCGGCTTCGGTTCTCGTAGTAGCTGTCGGTGCAGGTACGCAGCAGGAAGGCGCGCTGCAGCGCATTGACGGTGCGGGTCACGGCGCCTGCGCTGGCGAAAGGGCCGTAGTAGTCCCCCTTGCGGTTGCGTGCGCCACGATGCTTGACGAGCTGCGGCGCGGGGTGGTCGCCCGTCAGGAGGATATAGGGAAAGGACTTGTCGTCCCGCAGCAGAACATTGTAGCGCGGGCGCAGCTGCTTGATGAGATTAGCCTCTAGCAGCAAGGCCTCGGTTTCGGTCTGGGTGACGACGAATTCCATCGCCGCCGTCTCGGCGATCATGCGCGCGGTGCGGTTGCCGCCATGCCCGATGCCCTTGATGTAGGAGGCGATACGCTTCTTGATATGCCGGGCCTTGCCGACATAAAGCACGTCGCCGTCCGCATCGATCATGCGATAGACGCCGGGGCTGTTGGGAGCCGTCTGCCAGAAATCGCGAATGACCATCGCACCGGCGCGCAGCGAGGCAGGCGCCTTCTCGGCGAAGTCGAGATCGATGTTCGACGTAACGTCACTGGTGTCGTCGCCGCCAACGCCCTCACCCGTTGTCAGCGCGCCCAGCACGACCTGTGCCTCGTCTTCCCCGTTCGGCTCGTTGTCGCGTCCCGTCACCATGCGCATGACGTGACCCCGGCGGCGCCCGAGGTCAAGGGGACTGCGGCGATCAACACCACATCTCAATGCATTTCCTGCGCGCTGATTGCGGGTGACGCTTTCGCGTCACAGGCTTGGCTCGGCTTCGCGCCCCGTCACAGGCAACGTCGCGAGATAGGCCGCGATCTCCGCCCTGCCATGAAGGCGCATGATGGGAACTGACGGCCCCGTTGCTTTCAGGTTGGCCTCGATACGGGGACGAGTGTCCCTGTCGAAGTTCCACACGTAGCGCAGCAACGCGACGTAGCTCCAATCCACCCTTTCCTCGCAACCCACGGGCAGGTCCGGCCGGCGCCCGCCCCGCAGAGCGCGCACCAGAACGCGCCACAGGCAGAGGAGCCGGGGCGTTTCCAGCCAGATCACCTGGTCGGCGCGCGGCACGCGAAGATCAAAGGTCTGGCGGGAATAGTTGCCCTCGGATACCCAGGCGTCGCCCGCGATGGCAGCCGCGACCCGCGTCCGAAACGCCTTATCGTCTGGCTGCTTCCAGCCCGGTTCCCAGAACAGCGCGTCGAGATGGATCACCGGCAGGCCGAGACGCTCGCCGATCTCCCGGGCGAGCGTCGACTTGCCGCTCCCGGCGCTGCCGAGAATGATCATGCGGTGGAGCGGATGGGCATCATTCCGCATCCATGTTCACGCGCCAGGTGCGGGCGCCGGCGTCAGCGTGGTCGATGCCGCGCCGGCGGCCTCCAGCGCCTGTTCCTGCATGGTGCCGCCCTGCCCCTGCACGACGACCGCATTGGAGGCGAACTCGATACCGTTGTCGTGGAACGCTCTGTGGATGCGCTTGATCGCCTCGCGCTGGATCATGGTCTGCTTGCCGGGCTTGACGGTGAATTTGAAACGGCACAGGAGCGCGTTGGGCTCGATATCCGTGACACCCTGCATCTTGAACGGCGCGATGAACTGGTCGGCATACTCCGGCATCTCCGCCAGTTCCGCCCCGACCTTCTTGGCAAGCTTGCGCGCCTTTTCCATGTCGGAGTCACGCGCGAGGCGCAGGTTGAACTTGATCGTCGCGTAGTCGCGGCTGAAATTCGTCACCGCGCCAAGCTGTCCGTAGGGAATCGTATGGAACTGGCCGTTCTGATGGCGCACCCTGACGGAGCGCAGCGAAAGCTTCTCAACCGTGCCCTTGTGGCTGCCGGCCTGGATATATTCCCCGACCCGGAACGCGTCGTCCGCCACGAAGAAGACACCGGATACGATATCCTTCACGAGGGTCTGCGAGCCGAAGGAAAAGGCGAGGCCAAAGATACCGGCGCCCGCCAGCAGCGGCGAGATATTGACGCCGAGATGCGACAGGCCAAGCAGCAAGGCCGTCGCGATCACCAGGACGCCGAAGAAGCCCCGCACGACCGGCATGATGCTCGACAGCCGTGAGGTGGGCTGGCCGGCCCCCGGGAGAAGATCCTCATGGCCGCCATCCGCGGGCACAGCCACAGAGGGGGCGGACAGCTTCGTCGAGGACCAATAGCCCAGCAGTTCGTAGGCGATGTGGCCGACGATGAGCACGCTGACCACCATGATCAAGGCATGGTCGAAGCGCAGCCACTCTTCCCAGCTGAAGACGCCGAGCACGTCCACCAGCCACGAACGCGCCAGCATGACGAGCACGACGGCGGCCGCGACAGGCACCACCGTGCGCCGCATCACGTGCAGCAGAGAGAAATGATTTTTGTCGTGTCCCGGTTCGCCATTCGCGGCACGCTGCTCGATGGCGCGTGAAAGAAGGCGCTCGACGATGAACGTGAATATGGCCACTTCCATCGCCCAGAACACGATGTTGTAGGCTTGGAACTTCAGCATGCTGAGGCCGATGGCCCACAGCGCCCAGCCAATAACGACCATGGCCTTCGTCACATTGCCGAACGTCTTGCGCCATCCCCTCGTTTGAGCGAAAAAACGTTGCAGCGCCGCCAGGGCGCCAATCATGATCAAGACGCCGACCACCATGCCGGCAGCCTGCGCTGCGACGATGGGCATGCCCACGTCCACCATGAGAGGCAGATATTTCGCGGCGACGAAACCGGCCGCGAAGCAGAACCCCGCACTGCGATACGCCGTCCGGGCGCGATGATCGTCCGCCGCGGCGAGCCTTTGCGCCGGGTCGGCCGGCCGCAGAAGGATGAGGAACGGCAACATCCAGATGCGCCACTGCACGGCGGCGAGGCCGAGCCCGATGGCAAAGGTGTCGAACAATTCTGGCCCCTGCAGCAGGTGGCGTCCGAAAACGCCCACCACGGCAACAGTGAGCCCCAGGGCAACTATGTCGAGAAGGCCGTGGCGCAAGATTGCGCCGGCACTCGGCCCTGCAAAGTCGATGTGCCGCATCCGGCGCATGACGAGGCCGCTGATGAGGGCAGGCAGAACGATGACGACGACAACGACAGCGAGCGCCTTGCCGAGAGTGAGCAGTGGAGTCGTAGCCGTTGCGAAGAGCGCGGCCGTGCCTTCCGCCAAGCCGCGCGGCGCCTGCGGCAGAGCCGCCAGCACGGTCGCCAGATGGCCGCTGATGACATCAACCTTCGCCCATGCCCGCGTGAAGCCGCTGTCCAGCTCGTTGCGAAGCAGGTTGCCCGTCGCTGCATCGGCCGGCGCTTCACCCGCGGGGGTCGCGGCGCCCGCGACGGATAGAGCGATGACCATGCCCGCCACAAAAACCGCCAGCACCGACATGGCGTGCCGCCACGGCCTGATGTTGAACCCCCGACTCATCGCCCATCCCTCGTGACGCAAGCTGTTCCGTGCCACGTCCCGCCGAGCTTCCGCTCGAGAAAGAAGCCAGCAGGCGCGGACCGTTGCTCTAAGTTGCGCGTAAGTTGTTTGCACGCAAGCGTTTCTATCGCCTCCCCGCATCTTCATGCGCCGGATGGTAACCAACCTTGTCGACTGCGCTGGACGTTGCCGTGAGGGCGGCGTAAACGTTAAGAGTCTGTTAAGCGACAATGAGCGGAACGGAGCGGCGGAAACGTATGACCCAAAAGGCATTGACCTCGCTGCTGATTCCCTGTGGCATCACGGCCGTGACACTCGCGCTCGGCGCCTGTCAGACCAGCCCCACCGCGATGAACGCCCCGCCTGGCATGCCAGTCGCCCTCGAAAGCATCGAGGGGGCGCCCGATCCCGTCAAATCCGAGCTGTCGACCGCGCTTGCCTCGGCCGCTGCCGCCCGCAAGGTCGAGCTCGTTTCCGGCACAGACGCGCGTTACCGGCTCAAGGGCTATCTCACCGCCTATGATCGCCAGGACGGCTCGACGGAACTTGCTTTCGTCTGGGACGTCTTCGACGGCGACAAGCGCCGCGCCAAGCGGATCGAGGGAACGAGCTTCGCGGTTCCCGGATCGGCGGGCAACGCGAGCGGTGCAAGAACGAATGATGCATGGAAATCCGTCGACCAGACCGTCATCGACAAGGTCGCCTCGACCAGCATGAGCGAAGTGGCGGGTTTCCTCGCGACGGATGCCCGTTCGGGCGGCCAGACGTTCGTCTCCCGAACCCCGGCGGTGGAAACGTCTCCGGCTCCAACACCCGGCAGCGCCGGCACCGTGGTCGCGTCAGCGGGCGACGGTATTCAGACTTCAGCCGCGCAGGACGTGGGGCAAGCCGCCGCAGCGGGACAGGGCGTGGCGGGAACGGCGGCGCTCGGCTTCTCCGAATAAGGCATGTCCGCACAGGGGGACGCGCCAGCCGTGGCAGAATTGTCCCGCCTCCGGCATCAAGAGCGGCATTTTGGTCAATTTTGACGGGCGCCCGGTATTGTTCGCCAGAGCTTCGGCTGTTATGAGCCCGCGAGAATGGATTATGTCGGCAGCGTGACATTCGGCATGACAGCCATTCCGCATCGCGCCATCCTCACATACGGAAGTTCGGCCGCATGAAAGCCTCGATCAAACTTGTCGCGGGCAATGCCAATCGCCCATTGGCGGAGGCCATCTCCTCCTACCTGGAGCTCCCGCTTGGCGCTTGCCAAGTCAAGCGCTTCGCGGACATGGAGATCTTCGTCGAGATTCTGGAGAATGTACGCGGCGAGGATGTTTTCGTCGTGCAGCCGACGTCGTTCCCCGCGAACGACCATCTCATGGAACTGCTCATCATCATCGATGCGTTGCGTCGCTCCTCCGCACGCCGCATAACGGCGGTGCTGCCCTATTTCGGCTACGCCCGGCAGGATCGCCGCGCGGCTGGCCGCACGCCGATTTCGGCCAAGCTCGTCGCCAACATGATCACCCATGCCGGCGCAGACCGCATCCTGACTGTCGACCTGCACGCTGGCCAGATCCAGGGCTTCTTCGACATTCCGACCGACAACCTCTTTGCCGCGCCGGTCATGGTGCGCGACATCAAGGAACGGCTCGAACTCGGCAATCTCATGGTCATCTCGCCGGACGTCGGCGGCGTCGTGCGCGCCCGCGCGCTGGCCAAGCGCATTGATGCCCCGCTCGCCATCGTCGACAAGCGCCGCGAACGGCCGGGCGAATCCGAAGTCATGAACATCATCGGTAATGTCGAGGGGCGCACCTGCATCCTGGTGGATGACATCGTCGATTCCGGCGGCACGCTCTGCAACGCCGCCGAAGCGTTGCTCGCTCATGGCGCCCGCGACGTTTATGCCTACTGCACGCACGGGGTTCTCTCCGGTGGCGCGGTGGCACGTATCGCCTCTTCGCAACTGAAGGAAATGGTCATCACCGATTCCATCCTGCCGACGGAGGCTGTGAAGGTGGCGCGCAACATTCGCACCATCACCATCGCCCCGCTGCTCGGCGAGGCCATCGGCCGCACCGCCACGGAATCGAGTGTCTCCAGCCTGTTCGACTGAGCGGCGCGCACCCCCGAAGAAGGCCTCCGGTCTGTCCCCCCGTGTCATCCCCGGCGTCGCGCAGCGACGGGAGGGGATCCATAGATCGGGTGTCATGATTCATGGATCCCTTCCCGCCCGGCTGCGCCGGCCGCCGGGGATGACAGGGAAGCGATAACGGAGCGCGGCCTCTGAACAGCGATTGATCCGGTCGCCGGTGCCTCGGGATTTGTGTTCCGGCGCGATCGGCGGTATAAGCCGCGCGCGCCCGCCAGACACCCTTGGAGGCACGGGCGTATAGACTTCGGCGTTGAAAAACCAATGGGTGCCATCGGCACCCGCCGGACGACGTTCAAGGCAACCGCGCATCCTGCGCGGTTCTTTGCATTTCATCCGGTCGAAACAAGGACTAAACCATGACCTCTGTGAAGCAGATCAAGGCCGTGGCGCGCGAACGGGTCGGCAAGGGGGCCGCCCGTGCAGTTCGTCGTGAAGGCCAGGTTCCCGCCGTGATCTACGGCTCCGGACAGCCCGCCGTTTCCATCGCTCTCGACTACAACGAGACGAAGCGGCTGATCTTCGCCGGCCACTTCCTGACCACGCTCTTCGAAATCGAAGTCGGCGGCGACAAGACCCGCGTCATCCCGCGCGACTACCAGCTTGATCCGGTCAAGGACACGCCCCTCCACGTCGATTTCCTGCGCGTCGCCAAAGACGCGACCATCAGCGTGGAAGTGCCCGTTCACTTCGTGAACCAGGAAGCTTCGCCCGGTCTCAAGGCTGGTGGCGTGCTCAACGTCGTTCACCACACGATCGAACTGATCGTCCCGGCCGATGCCATTCCCGATGCGGTCGAGATCGACGTCACCGGCCTTGAGATCGGCACCTCGATCCATCTGGAAGACGTCAAGCTGCCGGCTGGTGCCAAGGCCGCTACGAACGAGAAGGACTTCACCGTGGCGACGATCGCCGCTCCGGCGAAGCTCGAAGTTGCCGCCGACGCCGCGGCCGAGCCGACCGCCGAGTGAGCCTCTAAGCAAGCCTTTACGTCCGGGGCTGAAATCAGTCCCGGACGTTGACCACCACGGGGTGTCGTTGACGCCTGTTCGCCCAATGGCCGCCGCGCTATCGCTGGCCTCGCCGATGACGAGGCCTTTTGTCTGTTTCGATCCGGGCTTGGCCTCCAAGGCCGTATCGCCCAACCGAGACCTGTCGCCATGCTCCTCTTCGTCGGGCTCGGCAATCCCGGGGACCGCTATCGGCTCAACCGGCACAATGTCGGCTTTCTCGCGATCGAGATGATCGCCTATGTGCACAAGGCCGGGCCTTGGCGGCAGCGGTTCGCTAGCCGCGTCGCGGAAGCTGAAATTGCGGGCCAGCGTGTGCTCCTGATGGAGCCGCAGACCTTTATGAACGAATCCGGGAGAGCCGTCGGCGAGGCCTCGCGCTTCCTGAAAATTCCCCTCGACAAGATCGTGGTGTTCCACGACGAGCTGGATCTGGCGCCCGCAAAGCTGCGCATGAAGACCGGCGGCGGCAACGCAGGCCACAACGGTCTTCGCTCGATCACCGCGCATGTCGGCAATGACTATCGCCGCGCGCGGCTCGGCATCGGCCATCCCGGCAAGGAACTTGTGCTTCCCTACGTGCTCAGCGACTTCGGTCGCGACGAGATGGCGTGGGTGGAGGACCTCACACGGATCATGGCCGATAATGCGGGCCATCTCGCCAAGGGCGAGGATCCTAGCTTTCAGAACAAGGTTCACCTCGCCATGGATGCCCGCGGCTGGGGAGATGTGAAACGCGTGGGCGAGCGCGCCGCGAAGGAGTAGGCACTATGGGTTTCAAATGCGGCATCGTCGGCCTTCCCAATGTCGGCAAGTCCACGCTCTTCAACGCGCTGACGCAGACGGCGGCCGCGCAGGCGGCGAACTATCCCTTCTGCACCATCGAGCCGAACGTGGGTGACGTGGCCGTGCCGGACGCCCGTCTCGACAAGCTGGCCGCCATCGCCGGCTCGAAGGAGATCATCCCGACGCGCCTGACCTTCGTCGATATAGCCGGGCTGGTCCGCGGGGCCTCGCGGGGCGAAGGTCTCGGCAACCAGTTTCTCGCGAACATCCGCGAATGCGACGCCATCGCCCATGTGGTGCGCTGCTTCGAGGACAGCGACATCACCCATGTGGAAGGCAAGATCGCGCCGATCAACGACATCGAGACCATCGAGACCGAGCTGATGCTCGCTGACCTCGAAAGCCTCGAGAAGCGCGTCGTGCCGCTCGAGAAGAAGGCCAAGTCCGGCGACAAGGACGCCAAGGAGCAGGTGGACCTGATGAACCGCTGCCTCGTGCTGCTGCGCGACGGCAAGCCGGCGCGGCTGGTGCAGGTCGCCGACAACGAGCGCAAGGCCTTCGAGATGCTCGGCCTTCTCTCCTCGAAGCCGGTGCTCTACGTGTGCAATGTCGAGGAAGCGAGCGCCGACACGGGCAATAGCTTCTCCGCCGAGGTCAAGGCGCGCGCCGCCGAGGAAGGCGCCGTCGCCGTCGTCGTCTCGGCCAAGATCGAGAGCGAGATCGCCGTTCTGCCGGAGGCCGACCAGAAGGATTATCTCGAAGCCGTCGGCCTCGAGGAGCCGGGCCTCAACCGCGTCATCCGCGCCGGCTACGCCCTGCTCAACCTCGTCACCTATTTCACCGTGGGGCCGAAGGAAGCGCGCGCCTGGACGATCGAGCAAGGCACCAAGGGGCCGCAGGCCGCCGGTGTCATCCATAGCGACTTCGAGAAAGGCTATATCCGCGCCGAGACCATCGCCTATGATGATTACATCACCTGCAAGGGCGAGGCCGGCGCGCGCGAGGCCGGCAAGTTCCGCCTGGAAGGCAAGGACTATGTCGTCGCCGACGGCGACGTCCTGCATTTCCGCTTCGCCAACTAGGGTCCGCTGGCGACCATGCAGCTCACGCACCGCCACGACTGGTCACTGACACCCAGCGAGGCGATCGCCCTGCAGCAACGCATGCGCCGCGAGGTGATCGCCGACCAGCCGCTGGATGTCGATGCCGTCAGACTGGTGGCGGGCGTCGATGTCAGCGTCCGCGAGAATGTCTCCCAGGCGGCGGTGGTCGTCCTGCGCTTCCCCGAACTCACAGTCGTCGAGACGGTCCTCGCCGCGGCGCCGACACCACTGCCCTATATTCCCGGCCTGCTCAGCTTCCGTGAAGGGCCGGTGCTGGAGGCAGCCTTCGGCAAACTGCAGCACAGGCCCGACGTCTTCATCTTCGACGGCATGGGCATCGCCCATCCCCGCCGGCTCGGCATCGCGAGCCACATGGGCCTGTGGCTCGGCCTGCCCACCATCGGCTGCGGCAAGACACGACTATGCGGCCGACATGCGGAGGTCGGCCCCGACAAGGGCGATGCCGCCCCGCTGATCGACCGTGGCGAAACGATTGGCATCGCCTTGCGGACGCGCGCGGGCACCAATCCGGTCTTCATCTCGCCAGGACATCTCTGTGACCTACCCTCGGCCGTGGAACTCGTCCTCAGGACCACACCGAAATTCCGCCTGCCCGAGCCCATACGCGCGGCCCACAAGGCGGCGGGGGCTGTTGCCGCGCAGGACAGGTGAGCCGCGCGGCTGCGGACTTCCACGCCATTCATTGTCCAGGGTGGATGGGCTGCGAGCCGCGGCCCACAACCGCCGCGCCGATGCGCACGTCGGCTCACGAAATCCGCGCAATGCGTTGCGATCAGGAAGCAGGCCCGTTAAACGTTTATATTTTTGATACATAAATATATCGGAATTTATAATGAAGTGGGATAAATATTTCATAATAAATATTCAGCCAAGAGATACTATCATAGATATATATGCCAAAAAAATTCAAGCTAGATACAACATACCATCAAATAGAAGTTTCTATGACAGGCGCGACAGTGGCGATATATTCGCGGGCTTCGCGGGAACCACGTTCAACGCCCTCCCTCTCTCGCCAACCGCGCTCACGCCTGTCGATCGCACATCCAAGCTCATGATCGTATCACATGGAAGCGAATACGGCCTGCACAGCATGGATATGGCGACCTTGGCCCGTACGCTCGTCAACGCTGGCCTCAAGGAAGTGGGACTGATTTCCTTCAAGGCATGCCTGACCGGAAAGGATCAGTTTCTGGACATATTGTCCAAGGACATCGCTATGCGGGGTATCGATCACGGATGGCTCCTAGGATATCGGGAGATCGCCCTGCTGCCCTTGTCTTACTCCGGGAGCCCTTGGCACACGCGCCTTGATACCGATGAGGACAGATATTTGCACGATGAGCATGGTTATAAATCCGCAGATCAAAATCGTATTCGCCTCGTGAAAGGCAACATCGATGTGGTTCTGCCGGGCACGCGCCGTTTTTCGAGCGTTTCGCCACAGCTTTGCAATCTTCGCCGACGGCTGACCTGAAGTAGCCCCCAGCCCTTCGGTGACCGCATGCCTGCGTCAACTTTTCCCTGCCCAAGCCATGAGCTAGGGTCTGAATGGATGGGGCAGCCATTCTTACCGAAGGACGCACATGTCGCAGCTGCATTTTGAGGACTTCGTGGTCGGCGAGCGCAGGCACCACAGTCTGCCTCCCGTCACCACCGATGACATCCTTGCCTATGCGAGAGAATACGACCCGCAGCCGATGCACCTGGGCGAGGGCGGCGGATTTTACAATGAGCACATAGGCTCCGGCTGGCACACCTGCTGCCTGACCATGCGGGCCATCGCCGACTGCTTCCTGACGCGTTCGCGGGCGTTTGGCGCCCCCGGTATCGACAAGGTGGAGTGGCGCGCGCCGCTACGCCCCGGCGACCGGCTCCACGTCACAATCGAGACCCTCGACAAGCGCGAGTCGCGCAGCCGGCCGGAGATGGGCTTGGTCGAATTTGCGATCGAGACCTCGAACCAGTCCGGTACACTGCTGATGCGCCAGCTGAATTGGGTAATGTTCGGCACACACGCGCCCCCCCGGGAGGAGCGGCCCGCGCCGATCCCGCGCGTGGTGCCCGCCGCCGCCGCAGCCACACTGGCTGGCGAAGCCAGCATGGATCAACAGCTCTATTTCGATGATCTCGTAGTGGGCGACACGCAGGTCCTCGGCACGCATACATTCGAGGAGGCGGATATCATCGCCTTCGCACAGGCTTACGATCCCCAGACCTTTCACACCGATCCGGTTGCTGCCCGCGGCAGCTTCTTTGGCAGCCTCTGCGCGTCCGGCTGGCACACCGGATCCGTGTGGATGAAGAAGATGGTGGAACGCCGCAACCTCCTCATTCAGACGGCGATAGCGCGCGACGGTCGCGCCGCGCGCCTCGGCCCATCCCCTGGCGTCAAGGATATCAAATGGATCAAGCCCGTGTTTGCGGGCGACACCCTTACCTATCGCTCGCGCATCAGTGACAAACGGCTGTCAGCCTCGCGGCCGCAGTGGGGTATCGTCTCACACCACAACACGGCCCATAACCAGCATGGCGACTGCGTATTCGCCTTCGACGGCGCGGTGTTCTGGGAAAAGAGGCCCTAATACCATAGCTGACCGGAAGACTTTCTGTTCCGTGCTTGGTTCGATCCTCTGCACGCGGGCGTTGCGTCGCTGTCCTCGTGGTTCACACGTTAGGTGTATGCCACGAGTACAAGCCCAGCGAGCAAGCCATGAGATGGGACAGGTATTTTCTAATTAACCTCAGCGTCCTTGATGACGATATACGCCACATCGCGGATGGACTACGCAAGCGCTACAGTCTCGACAAAGCGCGTTGCTTCGCGCCACACGGCCAGCTCTGGCCTCCCTCGCAAGCGCGTGGAACGGACCTCATCTATACACCGCTAAGCCATCGCCAGCCGGCCCTGCGGGAGTTCGATCGCGGTTGCAAGCTCATCATCGTCATGAACGGCCGCGGCATGATGACGACCCAGTCCGCCTATGCCCAGATTGCCCGTGAACTCCACGGCTGGGCGCTGCGGGAAGTGGGTCTCGTCGCCATCGCAAGTCACTTTCGCGACCCCGAACGGTATCTCATGAACATTGCGATGGAACTCAACACGCTTCGGGTCGGCTTCGGCTGGCTCACGGCTTACCAGAACCAAACCATGAGCGGGCACGTCTTCGAAGAACATCCTGGGCCCCGGCCGGCCGCCATACTGCGGGGCACCATCACGACGCCGGAGGCGGACAGATGGTTCTTCCCGCGTTACGCCCAAGAGCGCGCCCGCAAGGCAAACGCTGCATGACATCGACGCCCATCGCCGGTCCGCGGCCTCAATGGCCGTCGAAACTCATCAGAGTTCGCACCGTGATGCCGAGATTGCGCAGCCGCGCCGCCCCGCCGAGCTCGGGAAGATCGATGACGAAAACAGCCGCGACGACTTCAGCACCCATGTTGTTGAGCAGCTTGACCGCCCCGGTCGCTGTCCCGCCGGTGGCGATGAGATCATCGACGAGGATCACCCGATCGCCTGGCGTGATGGCGTCGCGGTGCATCTCCATTTCATCGATGCCGTATTCCAGCGAATAGGCGACGCGTACCGTCTCATGCGGCAGCTTGCCCTTCTTGCGGATCGGCACGAAACCGGCCGAGAGCTGGTGCGCCACCGCGCCGCCGAGAATGAACCCCCGCGCCTCGATGCCGGCGATCTTGTCGATCTTGGAGCCGGGCCACGGCTGCACCATCTCATCCACCGCCCGGCGAAAGGCGCGCGCGTCACCCAGGAGAGTCGTGATATCGCGAAACATCACCCCTGGCTTGGGATAGTCGGGAATGCTGCGTATCGCCGCTTTCAGGTCTGTCATCAGCCGTTCGGTCCTTCACCGCTCCCTCACGCAGCACGCGCGCATCCGTTCCAGATTCGACCAGACACCACCTGAGTGCAAGTCACTTAGACGGTCAACTTCGGAGGTCAATATGGGGGGTTTCCCAAGCCCGCCGCATCGCCCTCACATGGCCGTCGCATCAAGCCACGCGGAACAGCCGGGCCAATGGACGGCGCACCGCCCCGCGGCATCGAGCGGACCATCCCGCAAAAAGGCATGGCCGCCCGGAGGAAACCTCGGGACGGCCAGGAAACGACGTCACGCTGGAAACGATCTCGGATGGAAGCCGGCGGGGACGCAGCCGCCTCGCCTGGACCTCAGGCCTTCGCTTCCTCATCATGAGCCTTGGCCCAGATCTTCTTCTTGGTGAAGTAAAGCAGACCGGCGAACACGATCAGGAACACCATGACCTTGAAGCCCATCTGCTTGCGGGCCTCGAGATGAGGTTCGGCCGCCCACATCATGAAGGCCGCGACGTCATGGCTGTATTGCTCAACCGTCTCGGGCACCTGCGGCTGGCCGTTCGGCAGCTTAGGATATTCCACTTGGCCGTCGTTGATCGGCTTTGCCATCGCGATGCGGTGGCCTGGAAAAAATTCGTTGTAGTGCTGCCCTGGCTGAAGGTCGAACCCCGCGGGTGGAGCAACGTAGCCGTTCAGGATAGCGTGGATGTAGTCAGGCCCCTGCTCCTGAAACTGCGTGACAACGTCGATCAGGAACCAGGGAAAGCCGCGCTCATAGGTGCGGGCCTTGGCCAGAAGGGAAAAGTCCGGAGGGAACGCGCCGCCATTCGAAGCACGCGCGGCCTGCTCATTGGGGAAAGGCAGCGGGAAGCGATCCGCCGGCCGGCCAGGGCGGTCGAACATGTCACCCGCGTCGTTCGGACCGTCGTGGATCTGGTACTCGGCCGCGAGCGCCTTGACCTGCGCCTCGCTGAACTGAGGGCCGCCGGGCTCGGCGAGGTTGCGGAAAGCGACGAGGCTCAGCCCGTGGCAAGCCGCGCAGACCTCGCGATAGACCTTGAAGCCGCGCTGGAGCTGAGCCCGGTCGAACGTGCCGAAGGGTCCGGAGAAGCTCCATGATTCGCGAGGAGGCTTGGGCGCTCCCTCCGCAGCCACGGCCGGGAGCGATGCCGCACCGGCAAACGCGACCATTGCGGCCACCACACCGGCGATGAGAAGACCAGGCTTCGACATATCCCTCAAAATCCCTCGGCGATGGCCATTGGCCGGCCCATCTGAACCATCATTCTGTCCGCCCCGTCCCACAACCGCCTGTGCCGGCGATTGCGGGGCGGTCGCGAGCCCGTCATGGGACGAGCCGTCATCCCTTCGTGTTCGGCGCGGAGGCCGCACCCTGCGCGACCATCGCTCCACCGGCGCCGGCATGCTTGGCAAGCACGGCATCCGCAATGGAATTCGGCAGCGCCTTTGGCTTCTCGATAAGGCCGAGCAGCGGCAGAAGAACCAGGAAGTGGATGAAGTAATAAGCCGTCAGCAGGCGAGAGGCGATGACGTAACCGCCTTCGGGCGGCATCGCCCCGAGATAACCGAGGCCGACCGACACCAGCGCCAGCACCCAGAACAGCTGCCGGTAGATAGGGCGATAGACGGCCGAGCGCACCTTGGATGTATCAAGCCATGGCAGGAAGGCGAGCACGGCTATGGCGCCGAACATCGCAAGCACGCCTCCGAGCTTGTCCGGGATCGCGCGCAGGATCGCGTAGAAGGGCAGGAAGTACCATTCCGGAACGATATGAGCGGGCGTCACGAGCGGGTTGGCCGGAATGTAGTTGTCGGCGTGCCCGAGATAGTTCGGCTGGTAGAATACGAACCAGGCGAAGAACAGCATGAAGCAGACGATGCCGAAGGCGTCCTTGATGGTCGCATAGGGCGTGAAGGGCAGCGTGTCCTTCTTGATGTCCTTGATCTCGACGCCGGTCGGATTGTTCTGGCCGACATGGTGCAGCGCCCAGATATGCAGCACGACGACGCCGGCGATCATGAACGGCAGCAGGTAATGCAGCGAGAAGAAGCGGTTCAGCGTCGGGTTGTCCACCGAGAAGCCGCCCCACAGCCACGTCACGATCGGCTCGCCGACGAAGGGCAGCGCCGAGAAAAGATTGGTGATGACGGTAGCGCCCCAGAAGCTCATCTGGCCCCACGGCAGCACGTAGCCCATGAAGGCGGTGGCCATCATCAGGAGGAAGATGATGACGCCGAGAATCCAAAGCACTTCGCGCGGCGCCTTGTAGGAGCCGTAATACATGCCACGGAACATGTGGATGTAGACGGCGATGAAGAACATCGACGCGCCGTTGGAATGCAGGTAGCGGATGAGCCAGCCGTAGTTCACGTCACGCATGATATGCTCGACGGACGTGAAGGCGAGCGTCACGTGCGGGGTATAGTGCATCACCAGCACGACGCCCGTGACGATCTGCGCGACCAGCATGAACGACAGGATGCCGCCGAAGGTCCACAGATAGTTCAGGTTGCGCGGAACCGGAAAAGCGATGAACGACGAATGGATGAGACCGCCCAACGGAAGGCGGCTCTCGAACCACTTCATGAAGGCGCTTTTCGGAACGTAGGTCGAATGTCCGCTGCTCATGGCTTTCTCAGGTAGCTCCCCGGCTTCACGCTGCTGCGGCCATCAACCGATGCGCAAGGTCGTATCGGAAATGAAGGAATAGACCGGAATATGCATGTTCTCCGGCGCAGGCCCCTGACGGATACGGCCAGCGGAATCATAATGCGAGCCATGGCAGGGGCAGAACCAGCCGTCATAGTTCCCCTGTTGGCCGAGCGGCACACAGCCGAGATGGGTGCAGATGCCGATCATGACGAGCCAAGCTTCCTTGCCCGCCGCGGCGCGGTTGGCATCGGTGGCGGACGCGTCGGCACCCAGATTGGCGTTGCGGGCGTTCTGATCAACCAACTGGCCGAGGGGAACGGCCTTGGCTTCCTCGATTTCCTTGGCCGTGCGGTGACGGACGAAAACCGGCTTGCCGCGCCACTTGACGGTGATGCTCTGCCCTTCGGCCACCTGGCCGACATCGACTTCCACCGTGCTGAGCGCCAGCGTGGAGGCATCGGGGTTCATCTGGCTGATGAAAGGCCAGACGACACTCCCCAAACCAACGGCACCAACGGCACCCGTCGCGATGTAGAGAAAATCCCGCCTGGTCGGCTCAGAACTTGTTATCTCAGCCACAACGGCTCCCCAGTCCTCGATAGTCCGGTTCCACTCGCGCCGGATCCATTCTCTCCAACGCCAGCAACACCCACGTCGGCCCGGCGGGACACAATGAGGGCCTTAAACCCTGCACTCGCCATCCCGCACGAAACCTCCCGCAAGCAGCACTGCTGCCGACATAGCAACAACCACGGCGTGACGATGGCCGCAATGCGACCGGGAGTCGCCATCACCCTCACCATGTGGCGGCTCTTTGGCATGGTTCTAGAAGCATGTCCATAGGCTTGGGGGGTATCGACATTCCAGGCGCCAACGGCGCGCACGGCCGATTTCCACCGCCTGGCGAGGGAAAGAAAGCCGTGCGCAGCTATCCCTTGGAGGTCTTTGCGCGAGCGGCGCTTTTTGCCACACCCGGCTGCGCAATTCCGTCGCACGCAGCTCCCGAGCGCGGATCGAGCTACCCCCGGGACGCCGCCCCCCGCCGCCCCGCAACCTGAACCGCTGAGCGTCAGACCGCGGCTTCGCTCTCCAGCGCGGCCGCGCCGCCGTCGGGCGCAAGGAACCCGCCGGATTGCCGGTGCCACAGCCTGGCGTAAAGACCGCCCCTCGCGATCAGTTCGTCATGGGTCCCATGCTCGACGATCGCGCCACGGTCCATGACGACAAGCCGGTCGAGGGCGGCGATTGTCGACAGGCGATGGGCGATCGCGATGACGGTCTTGCCATCCATCAGATGCGCCAGCTGGCTCTGGATCGCGGCTTCGGCCTCCGAATCAAGCGCCGATGTCGCTTCGTCGAGCACCAGGATCGGCGCGTTCTTGAGAAGCACACGGGCAATCGCGATGCGTTGGCGCTGTCCGCCGGAGAGCTTCACACCGCGCTCGCCCACATGCGAATCGAAGCCACGGCGGCCACGATGGTCTTCAAGGCCGGCGATGAAGGTCTCCGCGTCGGCCAATTGCGCGGCCCGGCGAACGGCCTCTTCCGGCGCGTCCGGCTTCCCGTAGCGGATATTGTCCCGGATGGAGCGATGCAGGAGGGATGTGTCCTGACTGACGACTGCGATCTGCTGGCGCAATGAATCCTGCGTCGTCTGGGCGATATCCTGGCCGTCGATGAGGATGCGCCCCCCCTCGAGGTCATAGAGCCGCAGGAGAAGGCTGACGAGGGTGGACTTGCCCGCGCCGCTCGGCCCGACCAGCCCGACCTTTTCCCCAGGCTTAACCACAAGATTGAGATTTTCGACCACACCGGAAGTGCGGCCATAGTGGAAGCGCACGTTCTCGAAGCGGATTTCGCCCCCGTTGACCACGAGTGGCTTGGCGTCGGGCGCATCGACGACGCCGTGCGGCCGCACGATGGTCTCCATGCTCTCCTGCACGGTCCCGACATTGTCGAACAGGCTCCGCACGACCTGCATGACCCAGCCCGACATGGTGATGATGCGCAGGACCAGAGCCAGCGACGCGGCGATCGCGCCCGGACTCATCTGGCCGAGCGACCACAGATAGATGGCGGCGCTCGTCGACACCACGAACAGCAATGTATTCAGCGCAGAGAGGGTGACGCTGACACCGGTCATCAGCCGCATCTGCGTCAGCATCGTCGTGGTGTGGTCGGCGATCGCCTCACGCACTGCCGAGCGCTCTTCGGCGACGCGCGCGAACAGCTTGACGGTCAATATGTTCGTGTAGGTATCGACGACGCGGCCGACGAGATAGGAGCGCCTGTCGGCCACCGCCTGGGAACGCTGCTGGGCACGCGGTACGAAGTAGATGAGCAGCGCGATATAGAGAACGACCCAGGCGACGACCGGCACGGCAAGCAGGATGCCGATCTGCCCGAACACCGTGATCGCGGTGACCGCATAGACGGCCACGAACCACAGGTTATCCACAAGCCCGGTGGCGATTTCGCGCAGCGCCGGTCCGACCTGGACGATGCGGTTGGCGAGCCGGCCCGCGAAGTCCCCCTGGAAATAGGCGAGCGAATGATTGATCGTGTAGAGATGCGCCCGCCAGCGGATCATATTGGTCAGCTGCGGCACGACAACCTGATCGACGAGCATTTCGTTGATGGCTGTGAACAGCGGCCGCAACACCAGGATGGCGATACCGCCACCAATGATGATCACACCGTAGTCCGTGAAAAACGCGGCGGGCGTCGAGCCAGCGAGCCGATCGACCAGCCAGCCGACGATCAGAAGCAATGACGAATCGACAATCGAGATGACCAGCGAACTCAACAGGATGAGCACCAGCCAGAAGCGCACCGGCTTGAGATAATACCAGGCGAAGCCGAAGAAGCTCTCCGGCGGCATGCGCATATCGTCGAAGGGAGCGAACACGTCGACGCGCTGCTCGCACCATGTCAGGCATCTTTGCAACCAGCGCTGCAGCACGGCATAACCCTCAGTGGCGTCTCAAAAAGCCGGACAGGATACACGCCCGTAGCGATTCGCCCAGAAAAGAGGCGCAACCGTGATGCGCGGCAGACGCAGACGCGACCGGGCATCGCGGGCTCAACCGGCCTCGGAAGACGGCTTGACGCGGAGCCGGGAAGCGCGCAGGCCCTCACGATGCAGCATGCCCCCATCGCCCTCGCCCTCTATCAGCCCGACATTCCCCAGAACACGGGGACACTACTCAGGCTCTGCGCCTGCCTCGCCGTGGAGGCCCACATCATCGAGCCGGCCGGCTTCCCCGTGAGCGATCGCGCCTTCCGGCGGGCGGGCATGGACTATCTCGATCGTGTGACGATTGAGCGTCACGTGTCATGGACCGCCTTCGACGACTGGCGGCGCGGGGCGAAACGCCGGCTCGTGCTGGCGACGACGCAGGGTGCGACGCCCTATACGCGCTTCGCCTTCGCGCCGGGCGACATCATCCTGCTCGGCCGCGAATCGGCCGGGGTGCCTGACACGGTGCACGCTGCGGCGGATGCCCGCATTCTCGTGCCTATGGTCGCCGATTTGCGCTCGCTCAATGTCGCCGTCGCGGGCGCCATGATAGTCGGCGAGGCATTGCGGCAAACGGACGGCTGGCCAGGCGCGTAGCGATCCTTTCAGCCAGCCGCCCGATGAGAAAGATACGCCTAGAACCGCCCGAAGGAGCTGCCATGGGTTCCGCCGTCACCGACATCATCGCCACAGACGCCCAGCGCGACGAGGCGCGCAAATGGTTCGAGGCACTGCGCGACCGCATCTGCGCCAGCTTCGAGACCCTTGAGGACGCCGCGGCCGGCCCGTTCTTCCCGGAGGCGACGGAGCCCGGGCGCTTCGAGCGCACGCCCTGGCAGCGTCGTGACCACACGGGTGCCGCCGGAGGCGGCGGCACCATGGCCGTGATGCGCGGGCGCGTCTTCGAGAAAGTCAGCGTGCACTGCTCGACGGTACACGGCGAATTCGCGCCGGAGTTCCGCAGCCAGATCCCGGGCACGGACGCGGACCCGCGCTTCTTCGCCACCGGCATCTCGCTGATCGCACACCCCTGGAATCCGAATGTGCCGACCGTGCACATGAACACGCGCCTCGTCGCCACCTCGAAGTCCTGGTTTGGCGGTGGGGCGGACTTGACGCCGGTCCTCGATCGCCGTCGCCTTCAGGAGGACCCCGACGCCATCGCCTTTCACCGGGCCATGCGCGAAGCCTGCGACGCCCATGCGGCCATCGCCCCCTATCAGCGCTACAAGGATTGGTGCGACGAATATTTCTACCTGCCGCACCGCAAGGAGCCGCGTGGCATCGGCGGCATCTTCTACGACCACCACTGGTCCGGCGATTTCTCGGCCGACATGGCCTTCACCCGCAGCGTCGGCGAGGCCTTTCACGCGATCTACCCGCGCATCGTCACCGACAATGTCGAGAAATCCTGGACGGACGCCGACCGCGAGGAACAATGCATTCGCCGGGGACGCTACGTCGAATTCAACCTACTCTACGATCGCGGCACGTTGTTCGGCCTGAAGACGGGCGGCAACGTGGATTCCATCCTGTCCTCGATGCCGCCGAGCGTACGCTGGCCCTGAGCGCCGTTTCGCTATCCGGGCGGGTGGGGACGATCCCTCCCCTCGGGGAGGGATCAAAGCTTGGGCCCCTCGGTTCCCCAGGTGTCATCCCGGGGCGGCCGCGAGGCGGAGCCCGGGATGACCAGGAGGATCCGGGGATGGCAGGAAGGCTCAATCCGCGCTGGGCAGACAGCGGATGGTGAATTCGATCTGCCCGTCGTCGAGTTCTCGCCAGTTTTCTACCTCGGTCATGTAGGCGGCCTTCGGGAAGCGCTCGAACCATTCGCGTGCCTTCTCCCGCGCCGCCTCGCGCGGCAGCGTGAAGGTTTCCCGCCGCCAGGGCGAGTTGGTCGCATCGCGCTCACGTCGCTGGACAACATCACGCCGCGCGGCAAGGCGCTGGGCGAGATCGGAAGGACGCTGAACGGTACGAGCCATGACGATGTCCGGTTACAGCCTGACGGCAGCCCAAATGGGAGGCACCCGCCGGGTCATGCTACCCCTGGTCGAGGCTATGCGCGAGTCACTCTGTCCGAGTCACTCCCGCATTGTTGCGATGATTCGCCTCACAGGTCTTTGACAGCTTGCGCAAGAAGCGCCCATGCCGTGTCCTGATCATCCGGGCAGTCGGCATCGAGCCACAGCGCCTTCGCCCTTTCGAGCGCACGCCCGACCTCCGGCCCCTTCTCGACACCGAGCGCGAGCGCGTCCCGGCCGGACAGGCGGAAGACCGGAACCGGACGCCCCTCGCGATAGGCATCGAGCTGAGGCAGCGCGTCAGCCGTGAGTTCCGGACGCGGCTCGCCCGCCACGACCGCCAGCACGTCGCTGAGCGATCCGAGCCCCTCGGTCACCGCGAGACGCCGGACGGCGCGCGCGTCGAGGGGCTCGACCACGCTTCGTAGCGTCTCCAGAAGGCGTGCGTAAGCCGCCAGCCGCTCGAACTCGCCATTGGAAAGCCGCAGGCTCTGCTTCAGCCGCAACGCATCCTCACTCGTGGTGACAGCAAGGGCCGCCAGACGCAGCACGCTGTCGGCCGGACTGGCGCGAGCCGCCTCCCCTGCCACGGCCCGGGCCAGGCGCCCGCGCTCGCCGACCCCACCGATGACCATCAGCAGCAAGCCCGCGTCAGCCATGGCATCGATGGTTTCAACCGCGCGCAACGCGACGAGGAGCTTCAGAAACTCCGCGCGCACGCGCTCGCGTGAGAGGCCATCGAGCCCGGCCCGCAGGCGGATGGTCGCCGCCAGGCCTTCGGCATCGAGCGGCCCGTCGGCATAGTCCGCATGAAAGCGGAAGAAGCGGAGGATACGGAGGTAGTCCTCGCGGATACGCGTTTCGGGGTCGCCGATGAAACGGACGCGCCGCGCCGTGATATCGGCTAGACCACCCACCGGATCATGCAGGCGACCGTCGCGGCTGAGATAGAGAGCGTTGATGGTGAAATCCCGCCGTGCCGCATCGGCCGCGAAACTCTTGCTGAAGGAAACCGTCGCCCGGCGTCCGTCGGTCGCCACATCCTCGCGCAGCGTCGTCACCTCATAGCTGTCGTCGCCGACCAGAACAGTGACGGTGCCATGCTCGAGCCCGGTCGGGATCGTGCGCAAGCTGGCTGCGGCAGCACGGCGGACGACCTCGCGAGGCGTCATGGTCGTGGCGCAGTCGATGTCGTTGATCGGCCGGTCGAGCAGCGCGTTGCGGACCGCACCACCGACGACGCGCGTGTCCTCGCCGGAAATCGCGAGTGCGTCGAACAGGATTTGCAGGGAGGGCCGCGCGAGAAGCGCGGCTAGAGCGGGCTGCGAAAAAGTGCCGACGTTTTCTCGCATGAAGCAAGCTCCAGGCACTGCGAATCGATCACGCTGCGCCGTTCATTCAAAATGCCCGGGAACGAGCACCCCGTCCTTGATCTGAGTAGGCACCCAGGCGCCTGTGCTGCGCTCGGCGACCAGCCCTATGTAGACGAACGATCCGATGACCACGACGAGGCCCGCGAGTACAAGCCAGTGGACGTGGCCGTCCCACGCCTGCCGGGTGAATGGATTACGCCGCCGCGCGCTGAGATAGAGCGCGAAGAGCGCGAAAGGCGCCAGAAACAGCACCAGTCCTTCAAACAATGCTCTGGTCATACCCCCTCATAGAGCTTTTCGTAGAGGTTGCGGATGATTTTCGCCGTTACCCCCCAGATATGACGCTCGCCGTAGGGCATCGCATAGATTTCTCGCGGCCCGCCTGGGCCCTCGCGCATCATCTTTTGGTGATTGCCGGCGTTCATCAGAAAACTGAACGGAACCTCGAAGATGTCATCGACCTCGTCCGGGTTTCGCACGAGGTGGAAACCGGGCTCGACCCATCCGACGACCGGCACGATGCTGAATCCGCTCGGCGTACGGAGAGTATCAAGATACCCGAGGGGCTCCACGAAGTGCCGCGCCAGACCGACCTCCTCTTCCGTCTCCCGCAGCGCCGTGGCAAGCGGTGTCGGATCCGCCGCATCGACCCGGCCACCAGGAAAGGCGATCTGTGAGGCGTGGCTGCGCAAATGGGCTGACCGCTGCGTCAGGAGGACGGTCACTTCGCCGCCCCTGCCAACGACCGGAACAAGAACGGCCGCCGGGCGGGCCTCGGACAACCGTTCGCGCGGGACGGGCTGGCCCAGGAGGTTTTCACCGGCCCGGCCCGCGTTCAAGGCGGAAGGTGGTGTCGGCCAGAGGCGTTCCCGGGCAAGCGCCTGGAAGGTCACGCGATCGAAATGCTCAGTCATCGCGCGCTCCCCCGGACCGGCCGCCAGCCTGGGAAGCGTCGGCGGTCTCGGCGGATGCATCAAGAGCATCCATCGCCGCAATGGGGAAGAAAAGCGCCCCGGACGGCACCCCGAACAGGCCGTCCCGATCCTCCGCCAGTTCCACGAGATCGTGAACGAGGGCGCGCGTCAGCCGTGCCCAAAGGTCGCCGCGCACGCGCAGATAGGGCCTGAGGCCGCCGTCGCTGTCGGTTTCGAATCGTAACGGATGGTCACCATCCACCACGACGAGATCGTCGACATTGGTGCGGAAATGCAGCGCACCAGCCCCATCGAGCGCCATTTCAACCGCGAGAAACGGCACATCCTCGACAGTAATGCCTACGCATTCGACAGGCGTGACCAAGACATAGCCATTCGGATCCTTACGCAGGACAGAGGCAAACAGCTTCACGAGCGCCGGACGACGAATCGGGCTGCCCTGGTAGAACCAGGTGCCATCAGCCGCGATGCGCATGTCGATCGTCCCGCAGAACGGCGGGTTCCATTTATCGACCGGCGCGGGTCCCCGGCCCGGCGCGACCGCGCTCAAACCCGCGAGCGGCTGATCTCCAGGCCTCTGGGCCGACAAACGCGACCTCACGTCTTCTTGTGTTCCATCCATGCGTTCAGCCCCAACTCGGCCGCAGTCTCGGGTCATTTTCCCCATGTATTGTTACGGCCAGCCTATTCCCTGTCACCTGTGAAGCACGCGTGCGGCCTCGCACGGACGTCCCGCCGCTTGCCCGGCAGATTTTCAGGGAGCAACCTGTGCAAGTGACTGAAAGCGCCGACATTCGAAGGCAATGCGTGCCAGTCTATATGTAGGTTGTGTCAGGGCGCGCGGACAGAGGAACGGCGCATGGCTGATAAGCATTGAAAGTTTAGCCACTCGCGGCATCGTGCTTGCATCGCCCTTGATGGAAATGACGTTCTCGGCCCAGATATCCGGATGGGCCAAATATCCGGATGGGCTTCGAAGGAGACAGACGAATGACGGCAGGGACGCGTTCTGAGGCCGCAGCCGTGGCGCCCACCACCATAGACCAGGCCGTCGTCGCGGCGGCCGAGACGGCGCTCGACACCATCGGCAAGGCCAAGGCGTCCATCGGGTCTGTGATTTTCGGCCAGGAACATGTGGTCGAACTCGCGCTCGTGACGATCCTCGCCGGTGGCCACGGCCTTCTCGTCGGTGTGCCCGGCCTTGCGAAGACGAAGCTGGTCGAAGCGCTTGGCACGGTGTTGGGGCTTGATGCCCAGCGCGTGCAGTTCACGCCGGATCTGATGCCGTCGGACATCCTCGGCAGCGAGATCCTGGACGAATCGATCGACCACAAGCGCAGCTTCCGCTTCGTCCGCGGACCGATCTTCGCGCAGCTCCTCATGGCCGACGAGATCAACCGCGCGAGCCCCCGCACCCAGTCCGCGCTCCTGCAGGCGATGCAGGAGCACCACGTGACCGTCGCCGGCGAGCGGCACGACCTGCCCCGGCCCTTCCATGTGCTCGCCACCCAGAACCCGATCGAGCAGGAAGGCACCTATCCGCTGCCCGAGGCGCAGCTCGACCGCTTCCTTCTGCAGATCGACGTCGGCTATCCCGACCGGGCGGCGGAGCGGCGCATCCTCCTCGAAACGACGACGTCTGAAATCGTGGAGCCCACGGCGGCACTGACGGCCGACGGCCTTCTCAACATCCAGCGGCTGGTGCGTCGCCTGCCGGCCGGCGACAAGGTGGTGGATGCGATCCTCGACCTCGTGCGCTCGGCGCGCCCCGGTGACGGCCCAAGCGAGGTGACCGATCTCCTGGCGTGGGGACCGGGTCCGCGCGCCAGCCAGGCGCTCATTCTGGCGGTCCGCGCCCGCGCCCTGGTCGACGGGCGGCTGGCGCCTTCTCTCGACGACGTGGCCGCCCTTGCCGAGCCAGTCCTGAAACACCGCATGGCCTTGACCTTCGCCGCGCGAGCCGATGGCGAGACCGTGACCGGGCTGGTCAAACGGCTCGTGGCGCGGCTCGGGTAGGACTCCCGCAATGGCGCGTGTGCAGGTTCTTCCGCTCGATCAACGTTCGCCCGGCCGGCGCGAGGCCGATGCCGCGATGTCGCTGGCCGAGCGCCTGCCACGAATCGTGCTGGAGGCGCGCCGGGTCTCTGCGTCGGTCGCTCATGGCATTCACGGCAGGCGCCGGGCCGGAACGGGGGAGAGCTTCTGGCAGTTCCGCCCCTTCACCTCGGGCGAGGCGATGGCGCGCATCGACTGGCGGCGCTCGGCGCGCGACGACCGGCTCTATGTCCGTGAAAGGGAATGGGAAGCCGCGCAAAGCGTCTGGCTGTGGATGGACCGCTCGGCTTCCATGGGGTTCACCTCGACGCTCGCCAGCGCCTCGAAGATCGAGCGCGCGCTCGTCATCGGGCTGGCGCTGGCGGATGCGCTGGTCGAGGGCGGCGAGCGCATCGGCTTGATGGGCGCGATGCCGCCCCGGGCCTCCCGGCGCATCGTGGAGCTTGTCGCCGAGGCTCTTGTCGCGGATACAGCCGGCCTGAAGGCCGACCTCCCCCCACCGCAAGCCCTCCCCCCGCTCAACGAGGCCATCCTGATCAGCGATTTCCTGGTCGAACCGGCCCGGCTGCGCACGACGGTCGAGACGATCGCGGCGCGCGGGGCGCGCGGCCATTGCGTGATGATCATCGATCCTGTCGAGGAGACATTTCCCTTCCATGGGCAAGCTGAGCTTGAGAACCCGGAGGATGGAACGCATCTCAGGATCGGTGACGCGACGTCCTGGGGCGAGGATTACCGCAAGCGCATTGCCCGGCATCGCGAAGAGGTGACGGCCGCCTTCGCCGCGCGCGGCTGGACGCTTTCGCTCCATCACACCGATCAGCCGGCGAGCGGCGTGGTCCTGCGCCTCCTCAACCTTATCGCGACCAGCCGTGGCGCCGCGGCGCTGCAGCCGCTGGCTGTGGGGAGGTAGTCCATGTTCGGCTTGCCGCTGGCCTTCACCGCCCCCCTTGTCCTTGCCGCCCTTGCCGCCCTGCCGGCGATATGGCTCATGTTGCGTGTCACCCCGCCGCAACCGCGCCGCATCGCCTTTCCACCACTGGCGGTGATCACCGATATCCTGCCGAAGCAGGAGACACCGGCGCGCACGCCCTGGTGGCTGCTTCTGCTGCGGCTCCTGATCGCCGCGCTTCTCATTCTCGCCGCCGCCGGACCGGTTTGGAACCCGCCTTCGGGTGGAGCAACGGCGGGCAGTGGGCCCGTGCTGCTACTGATCGACAACGATTTCGCGGCAGCCGGGGATTGGCAGGAACGGGTCGATCTGGCCGCCGGGGTCATCGCCACGGCCTCGCGCGCCGAGCGGCCTGTCGCGGTTGTCGCTCTGGGCGGCCCACTGACGTCTGATGTCACCATGGGCGAGGCCGGCCAGGCCGCCGAGCGGTTGCGCGCCATCACGCCGCTCCCCTTCTCGAGCCGGCGCAATGAGCATCTGACGAGCATCAGCGTCTTCCTGAACGCCCAGCCCGAGGCTGAAATCGTCTGGGTCACGAGCGGCATCCGGGTGGAGGAGGACCAATTCGTCACGGGCCTCGCCGCCATCAAGGGCTCGCATCCCGTCACGGTCTACCGCCGCGAGGCCTCGCAGCCCTTCGGCCTCGCCGCGACCGCGAATGTCAGCGCGGGCTTCGACGTCACCGTCATTCGGCCGACGGCGGAAGGCCGCGATCGCGGCACCTTGCGCGCGGTCGATCTCAAGGGCCTGCCTGTCGGCGAGACCCCCTTCACCTTCCCCGCCGGCGCGACGGAAGCGAATGCGCGCTTCACGCTGCCCGTCGAGATCCGCAATTCCATCACCCGCGTCGAGATCGTCGATGAAAACTCGGCGGGCGCCGTCTCGCTCGTCGGTGACGACGGCAAGCGCCGCAGCATCGGCTTGGTATCCGGTGTCAGCGCGGACGTCGCCCAGCCCCTGCTGGCGCCGACCTACTACGTGGCGCGCGCATTGCAACCCTTTGCCGAACTGCGCGAGCCGCGCGGCGGCGTGGCCGAGGCCATCGGCGCGCTTATCGAGCAGCAGGTTTCGATGATCGTGCTGACGGACGTCGGCGTGCTTGATTCCGAAACGCTCCAGCGCCTCACGCGTTATGTCGAGGACGGCGGCGTGCTCGTGCGCTTCGCGGGATCGCGCCTTGCCGCCGGCAACGACGCGCTCGTGCCGGTCAAGCTCAGGCGCGGCGGGCGCAGCCTCGGCGGGTCCCTTTCCTGGGATACCCCGAAGTCCCTGGCGCCCTTCGGGCAGCAGAGCCCGTTCGCCGATCTCGCGATCCCGACCGATGTCACCGTGCAGCGGCAGATCCTGGCCGAGCCGGACGGAAACCTGGCGGCGCGCACCTGGGCCTCCTTGTCCGATGGCACGCCGATCGTCACCGCGGAACGGCGTGGCGAAGGCGAGATCGTCTTGTTCCACGTCACGGCGGACCCCTCCTGGTCGAACCTGCCGATGTCGGGTCTCTTCGTCGAAATGCTGCGCAAGATCGTCCAGCTCGCCGGCACCCCCGCGACCGAGAGCGGTGTGACCGCAAGCACCGAGACAGTGGCGCCCCGGCATATTCTCAATGGTTTCGGCGTCTTCTCCGCGCCGCCGGCCACAGCCAAGCCCGTCCCGCGCGGCTACGCGGGACGCGCCACGCCCGACCATCCCGCCGGCCTGTATGGGCCCAACGAGGGTCTGCAAGCCGTGAATGTGCTCACCTCCGCCGACCGCCTCACCCCGCTCGACATCACCCCGCTCGCCGCTGATGTGAGACCGATTGCCCAGCCCGAGGCCGTCGATCTGCGCGGCAGCCTGATCACGGCGGCGCTCATCCTGCTGGCCCTCGATACCTTGATTGCCGCCTGGATGGGCGGCCACCTCGGCCGTTTCGGCCGTCGGCGCGGCGCGGCCGCCGCCTCCATCGCAGCACTCACCGTCGCGGCATCGCTGGCGGCGATCATGCTGATGTCCCCAGCAACAGCGGCTGAGATACCGCCGAAGCCGGCCGCCTCATCCAATCCGCCGCTGCGGCAGGAGGACATCGCCTCGGCGCTCCATACCCGCCTCGCCTATGTCATCACCGGCGACCAGCAGGTGGATGCGACAAGCCGCGCGGGTCTCGTCGGCCTCTCCGACGCGCTGATGGCGCGTACGACTTTCGAGCCGGCGGAGCCGATCGGCATCGATCCCAGCCGCGACGAACTCTCGTTCTATCCGCTCATCTATTGGCCGGTGGTCGCGGGGCGCCCGCTGCCTCCAGATGCAGCCCTGCGCCGGCTCGATACGTTCATGAAGAATGGCGGCACCGTGATCTTCGACACGCGCGACGCCTTGCGCGCCAACGGCCAGACCTCGCCGGAAACGCAGCAGCTTCGCCGCATGCTGTCGAGCCTCGACATTCCCGAGCTTGAGCCGGTACCGCCGGATCACGTCCTGACCAAGGCGTTCTATCTGCTGGAGACCTTCCCCGGTCGCTACGACCGCGGGACGACCTGGGTCGAGGCGCTGCCCCCGGTGGTCGATGGCGAACGTCGGCCCGCCCGTGCCGGCGATGGCGTATCGCCCATCGTCATCACCGGCAACGACCTCGCCGCCGCCTGGGCTGTCGGTTCCGACGGATCGCCGCTTTATCCCGTGCTCGGCCCTGATCCGCGCCAGCGGGAAATGTCCTATCGCAGCGGCATCAACATCGTGATGTACGCGCTGACCGGCAACTACAAGGCCGACCAGGTCCATGTCCCCGCATTGCTCGAACGGCTCGGGCAGTAGGAGCCGCGTATGCTGAGCCTGAGCTTCTCGCCGCTCGTACCGCTCGTCGTGATCTACGGCTTGGCGGCCCTCGTCGCTGTGGCCGTCGTCGTCGCCGTACTTGCCCGCGGAACGGTCGCGATCGTCCGTGCGCTGGCGCTTGCGCTGCTTCTGGCCGGCCTCGCCAATCCCGCGATCGTCCAGGAAAACCGGGAGAAGGCGAAGGATATCGCGGTCGTGGTGGTGGACCGCAGCGGCTCGCAGCAGCTGGGTGACCGCCGCGCCCAGACCGATGCCGCCGCGAGCGCTCTTGAACAGCGGCTCGCCCAGTTGCCGGATATCGAGACCCGCATCGTCGATGTGCCGGATGGCGCGGGCGACGAGGGCACACGCCTGTTCACCGCGCTCGGGCGCGCGCTCGCGGACGTGCCGGCGGAGCGGGTCGCCGGGGCCATCATGGTCACCGACGGTGTGGTCCATGACATCCCGGCCAATGCCGATCAGTTGGGCTTCCGGGCCCCGCTGCACGCCCTGATCACGGGCCGGCCGGATGAACGCGACCGGCGTGTCGCGCTCATCGAGGCGCCCCGCTTCGGCATCGTCGGCCGCGACCAGATCCTGCGGGTCCAGGCCTCCGAACGTGGCGGCGACGGCCGCATGCAGCTCACGGTCCGCCGTGATGGACAGGTGCTTCTGACACGGGAAATCCTCGCCGGCGCGCCCCTGTCCATACCCGTCCGTATCGAGCATGGCGGCCCGAATATCGTCGAGGTCGAGGTGGACGCCATGCCGGGCGAGCTCACCACTGCGAACAACCGCCAGGTCGTGACCATCGAGGGCGTGCGCGACAAGCTCCGTGTGCTGCTCGTCTCGGGCGAGCCTCATCCCGGCGAGCGCACCTGGCGCAACCTCCTGAAGTCCGACGCCAATGTGGACCTCGTGCATTTCACCATCCTGCGCCCGCCGGAGAAGCAGGACGGCACGCCGATCAACGAGCTGTCGCTGATCGCCTTCCCGACGCGCGCGCTTTTCCAGCAGCGCATCAAGGACTTCGACCTCATCATCTTCGACCGCTACGCAAACCAGAGCGTGCTGCCGTCGATGTACTACGACAATATCGTGCAGTTCGTGCAGGAAGGCGGCGCGCTCCTCGTCGCCGCGGGACCGGAATTCGCGAGTTCCGCCAGCCTCGCCCGCACCTCTCTAGGTTCCGTGCTGCCCGCGACACCCGATGGCCGCATCGTGGAGCGTCCCTTCCGCGCCGATGTGACCGCGGCCGGAAGCCGCCACCCGGTGACGCGTGAATTGCCCGGCGGCGACAGCGAGCCGCCCAGCTGGGGCGAGTGGCTGCGCCTGCTCGGCTCCAACGTGCGCGGCGGCTCCGTGGTGATGGCGGGCGCTGAGGATCGGCCTCTTCTCGTTCTCAACCGCGAACAGAAGGGCCGCGTCGCGCTTCTCCTGTCCGACCACGTGTGGCTGTGGGCGCGTGGCTTCGAGAACGGCGGTCCGCATGTCGATCTCCTGCGCCGGCTCGCGCACTGGATGATGAAGGAGCCGGAGCTGGAGGAAGAGGCGTTGCGCGCGAGCGCCCGCGGCACGACCATCAGCGTGGAGCGGCAGACCATGGCCGACCAACCGCCGCCGGTGCGCCTCTTCGCGCCGGGCGGCGAGGAGCGCGAGCTGGTCATGCGGCCTGGCGCGCCCGGCCTTTTCACATCGAGCGCGACGGTGACCGAGCTTGGCCTTTACCGGCTGACGAGCGGTGACCTGACCGCCTTTGTCAGCGTTGGGCCCGAGAACCCGCGCGAACTCGCCGATGTCTTCAGCGACACCACCCGGCTCGAGCCGATCACCCGCGAGCTGGGTGGCAGCGTGCGGCGCATCGCGACCAACGGCGGCGGGATGGACATTCCCCGCGTGCTCACGGTGTCGAGCGGTTCGCGTTTCTCAGGCGGAGATTGGATCGGCCTGAGGCCAAGTGACAGCGCGATCGTCCGCGGCGTGACGGTGGTGCCTCTCGGCCTCGGTTTCGCGGGGCTTGCCCTGCTCGCCGGCGTCGTCCTCGCCGCCTGGCTGGTCGAGGGCCGACGCAGGCGGAGAGCGTAAGCCGACCACCGTGACGATGACGGGGCGGAACTGCTCCCTGCCCCGCCTGCGCGTTCAGGCTGCCGGAAGCACCATTCCCGCGGTGCTGTCGATCGCATCCGACACCAGCGGGCAGTAAAGAAAGCGCCTGTCGTCGACCGGTCCCGGCAGCTTGAGCCGCCCGGAGGGCACGACCTTGAAGCCGAAGCGGCTGTAGTAAGGCTCGTCTCCCACCAGAATGACTAGCCGATAGCCATCGTCCCGCGCGGCATCGAGCGACAAGCGCATGAGGGCCGCGCCGATACCCCGGTCGTGAAACGCCGGATCGACCGTCAGCGGCCCCAGCATGAGCACCTTGTCACCGGTCGTGACGCGCACTTCGGTGAGCCGCACCGAACCCACGATCAGCGTGCCGACAGATGCCGTGAAGGACAGATTGGCGACCGGCGGCACGCCCTCGCGCAACCGGAAGGCCGTCCGCGCGAAGCGCCCGGGCCCGAAGGCACGTTCATGCAGCTTCTCGACGGCTTGGCTGTCTTCCGGCAGTTCGCGGCGCAAGTTGAGTTTGAGATCGGTCATGGCGAAGTCTCTCGGGAAACCGTCAAGGACGGGGCTAACAGCTTGGGACAGATCATGTGGCCAGCCGCGCATGTCCGCACGGCGAGAGCCGTCAGGCACTCAGCCTTGTCGTCGTCGCTGTTCACCCACCTGGCTCACGGCCGTTACATCCCGAAAGATCTGAAACGCATGAAGTCGCGCGGCCTCTAGCATGGTGAGACGCCCGCGTCTACGCCGTATGACGAACCTCGCCATATGATGCAAGAATGGTGGGCTCGAGCATTCCAGCAAAAGCGCGAAGCGGTTTTGCATCCGGGAAGGCTTAAGATTTGAAGAGATGGAGCATTTCCGGTGAACCGGCTTCGCCGAAATGCTCTGAGGGGAGTATCTGCATGGGTATGCTGGTTGATGGCCGATGGCAGGACCGCTGGTATGATACGGCCAAGACATCAGGCCGTTTCGAGCGGCAGGACTCGGCCTTCCGCAACTGGGTGACCGCCGATGGCGAGGCCGGGCCGTCAGGCGGCGGTGGCTTCAAGGCAGAGCCGGGCCGCTACCACCTCTATGTCTCGCTCGCCTGCCCCTGGGCGCATCGCACGCTCATTGTCCGCAAGCTCAAGAAGCTCGACCGATTGATAGGCCTCTCCATCGTCGCCCCGATCATGGCCGAGCACGGCTGGACCTTCGACGCGTGGCCCGGCAGCGTGCCCGACACGATCAATCACGCCGCCTATCTCTACGAGTTGTATGCCAAGGCCAAGCCTGACTATTCCGGCCGCGTCACGGTCCCGGTGCTCTGGGATAGCGAGCGGCGGACGATCGTGAGCAACGAATCGGCCGAGATCATCCGCATGTTCAACAGCGCCTTCGCGGCCTTCACAGATGTCACCTACGACTTCTACCCGGCCGAGCTCAGCACGGAGATCGACGCGACCAACGCCTTCGTCTATCGCGCCATCAACAACGGGGTCTATCGCGCCGGGTTCGCCACCACGCAGGAGGCCTATGAGGAAGCCTTTGTCGCCCTGTTCGAGGCCCTCGACACTGTGGAGGAGCGGCTGTCGCGCCAGCGCTATCTGGCGGGATCGCGGCTGACCGAGGCGGACTGGCGCCTCTTCACGACGCTCGTGCGCTTCGACGCGGTCTATGTCGGGCATTTCAAATGCAACCTGCGCCGCATCGCCGACTATCCCAATTTATCGAATTATCTCAAGGAGCTGTATCAGGTGCCGGGTGTGGCCGGGACGGTCGACCTCGCCCATATCAAGCGCCACTACTATGGTAGCCATACCACCATCAATCCGACCCGCATTGTCCCCGTCGGACCGGAGCTCGACTTCACCGGTCCCCACGACAGGGATCGTCTGCCGGCGATCGCCAGCTTCGTCCCTTCACCATAGGGCGGCGGCAGGCAGCCCGGCCTTGATTTCAAGGATCCGGGCGCGTGTGCCTTCGGTCGTGCCTTCCGGCAGGGCATCCAGTGGAAAAAAGCCGGTTTCGAGAATTTCGGCGTCGCTTTTCCGTGGCGCGCTCTGCCTGAACCTGCGCACCAGATAGATCGCCACGTGATCACGATTGGGTGCGCGACCGTTCAGGAAAATCCCATGCAGCGCCGGCCGGCCGACCATGAGAATATTGCCCTCTTCCTCGAGCTCACGCCTCAGCGCCTCGACAAGTGTCTCTCCCGGCTCGACCCCTCCGCCCGGCAGATGCCAGCCCTTTATATAGCTGTGTCGCACCAGGAAAACCCGGTTCTCCGGATCCAGCACGACAGCGCGCACGCCAAGCGTCAGGCCGCGCGTGAAGCGCCAATACAGGTGCATGACATAATAGATCAAACGCAAGACGGCATACTTCCCCGGGGCTGGACGGGATCCCTATCACGAACACACGCTAGCGGGATAACCCTTAATCCCGCGAAGATCCACGCAGCGCGGCTGCGCCCGGCGCGGAGAAGAACGGCGAGACGGCGCCACATGGCACTCTCTTCGCTTCATGGCAGGCCGGGGCTTCTCAGCGTCGCGCTCGCGTTGTAAGGACACGAGGCTTGAGCACTCGCGCGCCGTCTCCCTGGGCACACTTGGGAGCAAGCGAGCGAAGTTTCACTGTGGCCCCCCGCAATTGAT